>JANRKJ010000011.1:0-98576 GCA_033763515.1 Terrimicrobiaceae bacterium
GGAGGATTACACATGGCGCAAGTTCGACGGGGCAGGCCGACTGACGGAAGAAATTCGGTGGCGAAGCATCGCGAATGCAGCGGGCGATGGCATGGAGGCTCCGCGTGGCGACGAGCTTTATTCGACCACGTTCCACCGCTACAACCTCTTTGGCAGTCGCATCGAGACACGCACTCCAGAGCAAACGCTGATTGAGATGGATCACGATGCGATTGGCCGGATGACCGCCCGACGCTACAAGGAAAATGGATCGACTCTGCTTGCCCAAGAATCCTGGACGTATGAGCCCGGCGATCAAATCGCCACTCACACCGATGCACTGGGAGGAGTGACAACGAACACCTACACCGCTGCCGGGCAACCCAAGAGTCTTTCCCGCCCGGATGGCACGTTCTTGGAATGGCGATACCAACTGGATGGACGGCCCGTTCGCGAGCCCATCACCCACAACACTGCATGGCACATCGCCTACAACGATGCCGCCCGCACGGTGACACGGACGCTCAAGGCCCTTGATGGTTCGACCCTCGCGACGGAAAGTGAAATTTTCGACGGTCGCGGCAACCGCATCTCTCGAACCGACGCGGACGGCCATACCTTCACGGCGACTTTCGACGGGTTGGATCGACCCAAGACGGAAACCGGACCCGCTGCCGGTGGCAGCTCGGCCCAGCAAGTCACGACCTACAGCTATGATGCTGCTGGTCGGGTGACGAGAGCTACGAATGCAGCCAATGAAACGACCGTCACTACACGGGATGTCATGGGCCGCACGGTGTCTGTTGAGGTCAGTGGATCGGGCGGCACCGCTCGGGTGACCTCCTACGACTATTCGCCGGATCACAACCGTGTGACGGTAACAGAGGGTTCCGGCGCGGGAGCCATTGCCACTCAAACATGGACCGACACATTCGGTCAGACCGTGCTGGCGCGTCATGCCGATGGTTCGTTTCGTTCGAGTCTCTTCGACGTGGCGGGACGGCTTGTTTCGAGCACCGATGAACTTGGCCGCAAGACGAGCTATCTGCACGACGGCCTCGGTCGTAAGACGCGCGAAACGCTGCCCGATGGCGCGGAAACCAACTTCACCCACAACGCGGCAGGCAATCTCACCGGTCGGCTCATGCCGGGTGGATTGAACTGGACGGCGACGTATGACACCGCTGGACGGATTACCGGTGAAGTCCTGACCGGCGGCGGGCAAACCACCCGACTGTTCACTTACACCTACCACCCGAGCGGGCCACAAAAAGGGCTGCTGCATACGGTGGCCGACCCCCGCGGGATCACCCGCACTACGACGTATGACGCCTTCCGCCGCCCGCAAACCGTCGCCGCCACCGGCTCGCAGCCGTGGCACAACCTGACGGTCACCACGAGTTACGACAATCGAGGCAACCCGCTTACGATCACGCGAACAGGCGGCGACCAGCCCGACACGGAAATCAGCCGCGTCGTCGATGGTTACGGCCAGATTAGGTCAGAATCGGTGACCCTCGGCGGGCAGCCCCATAGTTCGATCAACCACGCATGGAATGCCGCCGGACGCCGCTCGGCTTTGAATAGTGGCACAGGCTTCCAGCCTGCGTTTCAATACAACGCCGCGGGTCAACTCACCTCCACGGCGGTTAATTCACAAACAGCCTCTTTCACCTACGGAACCAACGGCCTGCTTATTTCCCGCGCCAGTCCATTCCGTAACCAATCGGTAACTAGTCGCGACAGTCGCGGACGGGTGCTCGGGCAGACAACCAGCGCCAATGCGATTGCCGTCCTCAGCGAAGGCATGACATGGAGGGCAGATTCCTCGATGGGGAGCTACATCGCAACCCGAAGTGGGCTTCACGCATGGAATGAGTCGAAGGCGTTTGCTTACAACACTCGCGGCCAGCTCCTTTCGGAAACCTTCGCCCCGTGGAACGGCTCCTCCCGCACGCTTAACTACCAGTTTGATTCCGGTTTCCTTGGCGTGGGCGTCCGCACTAAGGCCGAAGTCGGCTCTGGCGGCAATACAAACTGGTTCGTCAATGCCAGCACGGTTAGTCCGCTGGCGCGAGTCACCGGAGAAAACGCCAACAACCTCCTTCGCACAGTTCCGGCGACGGGTGTTGCCTTCGGGGCGGCTCGCGTCGAGGCAGACATCAACGGTGTTCTCTTTGGCGATGCCACGCATCCCGGCTGGGCGGATGCCACGGGTGCATGGTCGATCAACCTCCCGCTGCCTGCCGGAGAAAACCGTCTCACCGTCCGCGCCATCCATCCGAGCGGATGGGCCAGCGCTCCCGCCTCAAACTCGTTCACCGTCACCGGACAACCGCAGACGATCACTACGGCCTTTGATCAGGTCGGGAACGTGAGTAGCCGCACCTGGAGCGGCGGCAAATCGCAAACGCTCACTTGGGATGCGGAGAACCGTCTGATCAAAGTCGTCCAAAGCGGTGGCGGAGAAACAGCGTTCACATGGACGGCGGTTTACGACGCTCTCGGGCGGAGACTTCAGACGACATACACGCCGAGTGGAGGTTCGGCCTTCACGACGGCGAGTATTTACGACCCGCTGGTCACACATCTGGAAATTGGAGTTGTCATCAACGGAACGGCCCACTGGAAAGTGCATGGGCCTGACGTAAACGGCATCTACGGCGGACTTCACGGCACTGGCGGTTTGGAGTGGATCACGAGTGGCGGTCAATCGGTTGGCATCGTAAGCGATTCGTTTGGCAATGCGGTGGCCTCGGTCGATGCAAACGGCGTCACTTGGCAAACCGCCAAGGTGGGAGCCTACGGGCCTCTTCCCACTTCGCGGATGCTCACCTTGGAATCCGGTGCGTCGCTTGCACAAGCCATCGCTTGGCGTGGCAACCGGATCGAGCCAACTGGGTTTATTCAACTCGGCGTTCGTGCTTACGATCCCGCCGGTGGACGGTTCCTGAGTGCCGACCCGATGGGCCACGGCGCAAGCATGTCGCTCTACTGCTTCGCGAATGGCGATCCCGTGAACTTCCACGATCCCGATGGCTATTTGGCGGTCGGTGCCTGGAACCTGACGACGCGTGTCCTCGGAAACACCTATGTCAGCGGATCGTTGCGCACCGTCGGCGGTGTCGCTCAGGCCGGGGCAGGGTTTGCGTTCGCCGCTGGAACCTCATGGACGGGCGTCGGAGCCGTCGGTGGCGTGGCAGTTGGTCTGCATGGCGTCGATCAGGCCATTGCCGGAATCCGCACCCTCACTAGCGGTCAACATCAGTCGTCATTCACGTCGATGGGGATTCAGCGGGCCGGGGTGTCGCAAAACACTGCCGATCTCATTGATGGCGGCATTTCGATTGTCGGAAGTGGCGGGATTGGCCTTGCCAGCCGGGTCAGCACAACGGCTCCGGCTGTTGTTCGAGCACCGACAGTGAGTAATATACCTCCTCTTCGTCAGCAATACATTGACGAGGTTCTTGGACTTAAAGATATGGGGTTGAGTGCTCGTGCCTCTGGATCTAATGCCGAGGCTGTAGCGAGACTATTGCATGCAGAGCGACGCGCCCTAGGCGTTCAATACAAGACATTGACGCCTACCGAAGAACTGGCGCGTATTACGCAACGAAACATTGACATTTATAATGATCCATTAGGCCCAAGCGTCGATTGGCTGCGTGCAAAAGGTAAAACTTGGGAGCAAATAATAGAGTCCGCTTCAACGCCTGGAGGAAAGGATCTAGGTTACTAAAATGAGCCAACTTACTGTCAATCTTGGAAATGAGTATGATGCTCAGCTATGGATCAGGCTTAAGCTTGTAATAAAAAAGCTTGGCGGCCAGATGAGCGCAGATAACTGGGGTCTTTCAGGTTCACAAGAACTCGAAACATTTAAAGTTGCCATCGACGGGCAAATCCTCAACATTCAATCAGAAACTTACATCGGAATTACGCTAAGCGGCGATTCGGCCTTGGTTGAAAAAATTCAAAGACTAGTTGATCAAGAGCGTGGGACGAAGGAACCCACGGGGCAACGCAACTCGCAACCATAGCACGCGGAGTGCGAAACTTTTTGCAACGGCGCCGGCAATCTTGGTTCCGAAAGTTGGACACACAATCAGAGGCCCGAACGGAATCGTTTCTCGGAGCACCGAAGGTTTCACAAGTGGGAGAGATGTAATTGCCCGCGACATTTGGGAAATGCGTCGCGTGTATCCCGACGTTCCAAACTCGCAGCTTCAACAGCTGATTCAAATGAACAAGGACTTGTATCCGATTTTGAACAAATAACCGCTATGACTCCCGAAAACTTTGTTACTCAGTTACGAAAAGCAGTCGTTGATGAAAACATCGCGATCTACAGAGATTTATTTGAATCCACTGCTCCCGATGCGGCCAGTGATCCGTATTGGAAACGCGCACTGAGTTTTTATGACTCGCTGGATGAAGCTGGGCGGCGTGTTCTGTTCGAGATCATGCGCCAAACGTCGGTTGATACGGTCTCCAACTTACTGGCTGTCCTCGACGGTGTTAGCGCACTAGACAGCGCCCGTGAAGACTTTGTTCTAAGGACATCTTCTGACCCTCAGCAAATAAATGGCAGCCTGCAGGACCTGTTCCTTGAAGCCGATGAGCGTAATCGTCAGTGAGCACTCGACAGGCAACCATAGCACGCGGAGTGCCAAACTTTTTGCAACGGGCGTCGCGACAAGGTTCTTTCTACTCACGGTCGGTCGTTGACGGATCGGCTTTCGATTATCTGCTCGACGGGTCAATGGCTAGTTTGACTCGCTCGCTCCCGCTTGGCTCACCCTTGCGGGCTGCCTTTGGCAGTCTCCCCGAGCAATCCCATGCTCAGGTGGTCTCCCTCATCCGCCAATCGTCCCCGTCAACCAGCGAAACCCCATGCTCCTGTGTTCGGTTACGTGAGTTTTTTAGGTTTCTGGTGAATTTTTGATCCGCGAATCTTCCCTGTAATTTTTGCTCTTCTTGGGGGCGAGGTGGTAAGTAGCTCCCATGTCTCAACTTCATAGGCTTTCGCAAGCCGCTCAACGGTTTCCAGCCAAATGTGTTTCTTATGGCCGGATTCAATCTGTTGATAGAATTTTTGACTGAAACCTGCGTGGGCCGCAAACTCCTCCTGAGTCAAATCATACCGATTCCTCAAGACCCTGAGATTATTTTGCAGTATTTGAAATGAATTCACTACTAGCGATCATAGGGTATTCGAAGTTGACTTGTTACCCCATGAAGACTAGTAAATCTTCATGGATGTTACAGTCGGTTCTTCCCTTGATTTCGATCAAGCCCATTCCTCCCTACGCCGGATTCGAGCCATGGCGGACTTGCTGGCTGCGACGGACATTGAGAAACTCGACGCCGGGACTCTCGAAGAAGTAGCTGCCATTCTCGCCTGCGAAGCGTTGCTGGCAAATCACGCTTTTCGTGAACTCCGGGACAGCGCGGCTCAAAAGCTGTCTCGTCACAGGAAGCTCGGGAAGCGGCGTTTAGAAAAATAACCCACGACCCAACCAGTAGGTCTGGCCATGCCAACGTGTTTTCTTCGGTAGGCATGCGACTTTTTGAACGATGAACGCGTTCTTTACCAGCGTGGCAGGAGTGAATACAAAACAGGCATCGAATGAGCGTCCACGCAGAAGCATTGCCCTCGCCGTTTCCTGAGGGGCCGCATTTCTCGGCACTCGCCGGGTTATGCTTGCTGCTATTGCTGACGCTGCTTGGCCATACCCTCACGGCGACTTTCGACGGGTTGGATCGACCCAAGACGGAAACCGGCCCCGCCGCCGGTGGCAGTTCGGCCCAGCAAGTCACGACCTACAGCTACGATGCTGCTGGTCGGGTGACGACAGCTACGAATGCAGCCAATGAAACGACCGTCACTACACGGGATGTCATGGGCCGCACGGTGTCTGTTGAGGTCAGTGGATCGGGCGGCACCGCTCGGGTGACCTCCTACGATTATTCGCCGGATCACAACCGTGTCACCGTGACAGAGGGGGCCGGTTCGGGAGCCATTGCCACTCAGACATGGACCGACACGTTCGGCCAGACCGTGCTCGTGCGCCATGCGGATGGTTCCTTCCGTTCGAGTCTCTTCGACGTGGCGGGACGGGTTGTTTCGAGCACCGATGAACTTGGCCGCAAGACGAGCTATCTGCACGACGGCCTTGGTCGCAAGAAGCGCGAAACGCTGCCCGACAACGCAGAAACAAACTTTACCTACAACGCGGCAGGCAACCTAACCGGTCGGCTCATGCCGGGTGGGCTGAACTGGACGGCGACGTATGACACTGCCGGTCGCATTACCGGCGAAACTCTCACCGGCGGCGGGCAAACCACCCGGCAGTTTACCTACACCTACCACCCGAGCGGGCCACAAAAGGGGCTGCTCCACACGGTGGCCGACCCTCGCGGCATCACCCGCACCACCACGTATGACGCATTCCGCCGCCCTCAGACCGTCGCATCGACGGGCTCGCAGCCGTGGCACAACCTGACGGTCACCACGAGTTACGACAATCGAGGCAACCCCCTCACGATCACGCGATCAGGCGGCGACCAGCCCGGCACGGAGATTAGCCGCCTCGTGGATGGCTATGGACAGATTGCGTCGGAATCTGTGTTGCTCGGCGGGCAGTCTCATAGTGCAATCACCCACACGTGGGATGAAGCCGGACGCCGCTCCGCTCTGAGTAGCGGCACAGGCTTTGATGTCGCCTTCGGGCACGATGCAGCAGGGCAGTTGACTTCGACAAGTGAGGGTTCACAAACGGCTTCCTTCGCCTACGGAACGAACGGCCTGCTGGGTTCCCGCACCAGCCCGTTCCGCAACCAATCGGTGAGCAGTCGCGACAGTCGCGGGCGGGTGCTCGGGCAGACGACCAGCGCCAATGCGGCTGCCGTGCTCAGCGAAGGCATGACATGGCGGGCGGATTCCTCGATGGGGACCTACACCGCGACCCGAAGCGGCCTTCACGCATGGAATGAATCGAAGGCGTTTGCTTACAACAATCGCGGCCAGCTCCTCTCGGAAACCTTCGCCCCGTGGGACGGATCATCCCGCACGCTCAACTATCAGTTTGATTCCGGCACGCCCGGCGTGGGCGTCCGCACGAAAGCCGAAGTCGGCTCCGGCGGAAATACGAACTGGTTCGTCAACGCTAGCACGGTTAACCCGCTGGCCAGAGTCACCGGTGAAAACGCCAACAATCTGCTGCGCACGGTTCCGGCTACGGGTTTCGCCTTCGGTGCGGCCCGCGTGGAGGCAGACATTAACGGTGTTCTCTTTGGCGATGCCACGCATCCCGGGTGGGCGGATGGCACGGGTGCATGGTCGATTAACCTACCATTGCCTGCCGGAGAAAACCGCCTTACGGTCCGGGCCATCCACCCGAGCGGGTGGGCCAGCGCTCCCGCCTCAAATTCGTTCACTGTCACCGGACAGCCACAGACGATTACCACGGCTTTTGATCAAGTCGGGAACGTGAGTAGCCGCACATGGAGCGGCGGCAAAACGCAGACGCTCACTTGGGATGCGGAAAACCGTATGATCAAAGTCGTCCAAAGTGGTGGCGGAGAAACGGCGTTCACATGGACGGCGGTTTATGATGCACTTGGCCGCAGGCTTCAGACGACATACACGCCGAGTGGGGGTTCGGCCTTCACGACGGCGAGTATTTACGACCCGCTGGTCACGCATCTGGAAATTGGAGTTGTAGTCAACGGAACGGCCCACTGGAAAGTGCATGGGCCGGATGTCAACGGCACCTACGGGGGACTTCATGGCACAGGTGGCTTGGAGTGGATCACGAGTGGCGGTCAAGCGGTTGGGATTATAAGCGATTCGTTTGGCAATGCGGTGGCCTCTGTCGATGCAAACGGCGTCACTTGGCAGACCGCTAAAGTCGGAGCCTACGGGCCTCTTCCCACTTCGCGGATGCTCACCTTGGAATCCGGTGCGTCACTCGCCCAAGCCATCGCTTGGCGTGGCAACCGCCTAGATCCCACGGGGTTTATTCAACTGGGTGTTCGACCTTACGACCCCGCCGGTGGTCGGTTCCTGAGCGCCGACCCGATGGGCCACGGCGCAAGCATGTCGCTCTACTGCTTCGCGAATGGCGATCCCGTGAACTTCCACGATCCCGATGGCTATTTGGCGGTCGGTGCCTGGAACCTGACTACGCGTGTCCTCGGAAACACCTACGTCAGCGGATCGTTGCGCACCGTCGGCGGTGTCGCTCAGGCCGGGGCAGGGTTTGCGTTCGCCGCTGGAACTTCTTGGACGGGCGTCGGAGCGGTCGGAGGCGTGGCTGTTGGTCTGCATGGCATTGACCAGGCGGTTGCGGGGATTCGAACAATCGCAACAGGCCAACACCAATCGTCGTTTACATCGATGGGCATTCAGAGGACGGGGGTGTCTCGGAATACAGCCGATCTCATTGATGGCGGCATTTCGATTGCGGGAAGTGGCGGGATTGGTTTGGCGAGTCGAGTCGGCACAACGGCTCCGGTTGTTGTTCGAGCACCCACGGGGCTAAATTCGCCAGCAAGAGCAATAGACCAGACTTACTCGCTAGGGCTGCAATCGTCGCGGGCTATCGTGCTTCAAGCGAACAGGACTCTTTATGATGACTTTGTAGCTAGCGGTGGGCAACTAATCCGGCAGCGTGACGTGGCGAGATTTGCTAGCGATGGAGTTACACCTGTTCTCGGGCAATACAACAGCGTGCAAAATTCAATCACACTCTTCAAAGGTTCGAATCTCAGCACTGTTTCAGAAGAACTGATCCATTTCCGGCAAATTCAAAATGCAGGTTATTTGAACAAGCCATTCCCGCGAAGCATGGTAGACGGGTTGGAAAGCGATGCAGCGACAGTGTTGCAACAATGGGGCTTTAAACCGCAATGAGTTTTACGAATCCAAAGTTCACGCAGTTGAATGTCGAGATAGGCGGTCTCAGACTTGCCTATGCCTTTCATACTGAAACTAGCCTCTCACTGTCCGTGCAATCCGCTGCATCTCAACTCGCGAGAGGTTGGATAGATATTCATTATCCTTGCGCGGGGCATATCAAAGCGCAGTTTCGTGGAGCATTGCCTGAGCCGCACCTAAATCCGGTCACGATTCGGGAAATATTGGACAGCCTTCGCCCTCTCGTGAACATCGCGCCAGAAGACACCTTCGAGGCGACTTTCTTCAAGGCCTCGAATCAAATTCAGATCGCCCAATCCACCGGGGAGCAATCCATGACGGATCGGATAGAAACGGCGCGCAATTTCAGTCTGCCAAAATGAACTCACGCTGGCAACCATAGCACGCGGAGTGCCAAACTTTTTGCAACGCGCGATGAGACATTCCAACCATAGCACCTGAATTGCCAAGAAAATAAAACACGCAAGCAAGCTTCTTTCTACTGACGGTCGGCGATGGGCGGAACGGCGTTGGATAATTCAATTGAACGAGCCAATGGCCGGACCCTCCAATTCCACCACTGTTCCCGCCAACCTGCGAACCTCTGAGCGGGATATTTCACCGAGAGGGTCCTTATGAAAACGAGTAAGGCTCGCGACTTGCTCACGCTATGTGAGAAAAATGTTAACGGCGAAAAATCATATGAATATGAAAAAAGGCTGTAATCGCAGGTTTTTCGCATTCACCCTTGGGACTATTCCCGAACAATTGACTGCTTAACATGCCCGCGAGGGCCGGTCTTTCTGCTGAGTTTGATTATGACTATTCTGCCGTCAAAAGAGAAGGATTTCGACTGACAATGGAAAGCAGCTTTAAAGCTGCTCCGGAAGGGCGGCGAGTGCCGTATTCCCAGCTCATTACGCTGGCGGGACGGACGCCCAAGTAGGCTGCAAAAACCGCCTGGCTCACATTTAACTGCCGCCGAATGGCGGCGATTTCCTTGGGCTGAATCTCCGTCTTGGGAGGGACATGAAAATGGCGCAACGTGACCTTCTCGCAACCGCCTAGGGCACTGGAAAGGTTCTCGGCGGCAGCGACGAGCGTCGGGCCGCTGAACTCCATTTCATCAAGTGCGGCGAGAATTTCGGATTTGGTCCGCAGCTTTCCTGAGCGCGTTTTCTTCTTCTCTGGTGAGGTCTTTTTTCTGGCTCTTTCCATAAATTGTCGCGAGATAAATAGTTTCTTGCTCTGGCACGTAGAGGTAAATCACCCGCGCTCCACCGCTTTTTCCAATCCCCACACTGGGGAAGGCCATGCGTGCCTTGCGGAAGCCTCCGGTTCCTCGGATAAGGTCACCCTGTTCCGGGTGAGCCGCCAAATCTTTCTGAAACGTCGCGTAATCACTGTCTGGAAACCGTTGAATTGCCTTTGTGAAATTTTGTTCCTCAATGAATTCCATACTACAATGCACTATATTGCTTTGTCAAGTAGATCATCATGAAATCCAAGCTCATGCAGCATGGACACCAAAAGGAACCAGTTTTTCGTCGGAGTCAGGATGGAGCGACCAAAACGCTTTCGTCGCCTCGGGTTTCACTAGTGCCCGATAGTGGCGGAAAATGACCGCCGGGGAATTCCCCATTTCGGCAGCCGTCCGGTTCTCGTCCGAATGTTGCGAGTAGTGGTAAGAACCAAAGCTATGTCGCAGCGCATTGTGAGGCCATGGTGCCACCACCGCTTTCCGTAGAACGGCCCCGTTTTCGTCGCGTTCTTCG
This sequence comes from Terrimicrobiaceae bacterium, assembly GCA_033763515.1. GTDB lineage: Bacteria > Verrucomicrobiota > Verrucomicrobiia > Chthoniobacterales > Terrimicrobiaceae > JANRKJ01. The sequence goes on from JANRKJ010000011.1 coordinate 10,675, forward strand.
GAATAGAGGTTTCTGAGCCGTTCGCCGCAGACATCTTCATTGCGGCTTGGCGTGGGGCGTGGCGTCTTGGGGCAAATCGCCAGCCAAGCCAAGAGAGCATCGGAAATGCTCACAATGCGCCTTTGGCGCGTTTTTGCCTTGGCTCCCTTGACTTCAATTGTCCGGGCGTTCAGGTCGATTTCTGGCCATTCCAACGCGCAAAGCTCGCTCCTCCTCAATCCTGCAAAAAGACCGATGGCGACATACGCCAGCATTTCGGAGTCCTTTTCTCGTGTGAGATTGAGCAAGGTGGCGGCTTCTTTGACTGTAAGGATGCCAGGCGGTGTGTCGTCCAGAATTGCGCGGGGAATCTTCTCGGCGGGGTTGTCCGCGCAATAGTCCCGGTCGCGGGCGAAAAGGAAAAGCGTGGAAAGGGTGCTGACGTAGTTGTTGCGGGTTCGTTTCGACCATTCCGATTCCGAAAGCCAGTCCTCAATTTCGCCTCGCCTCACTTCATTGATGGATTGCGATCCAAACCGTTCGCCGATTGTTCGCAGGTAGGATTCGTATTGCGTCAATGTGCGCGAGCGAACTCCCATTGCCTCCCGCGATTTGAGAAATTCCGTGGCAACTTCGGCGAGGGTGCGTTTGCCTCCGGCCGGGTTGGCGTGTTTGAGAAAATAGGAAACGGCGGTATTCAGAGAACCCAATCCTTCCAAGCGGCGAAAACACGCTGCTGCCTCGGAAATCTGGGAGGGCGTGAGTGAAAAAGCCGCAGCACCGGAAGACTGTTTGAGGTCCACAACGGATCCCGGATTCGCCTTTTTCTGGAGGGCATCACCAAAAATCCATTCTCTCGCGTCGCTCAACTTGGAAAAGTCTTTGAGGATAACCGGGCCGCCCGTGAATCTTTTCCCGAGCCTGACCCGCCAGTATTCCCGACCGTGCCCGCTGACCGCTTTACCAATTCCGACGCCCGAGGGAAGATCTCGTATCTTTGCTTTCATGTTGTAAATACTTATACGTGACCTATACGCCCGTGTCAATATATATGGTAAACAGTATGGCTCATAACCTGAAGGTCGTAGGTTCAAATCCTACCCCCGCAACCACTCCCTGGTTTTTCGGTTGGTCCGAAAGCGATGACTCATCGGGTCTACGTCCTCGAGAATCCCGCCGGAAAAAAATACATTGGCCTGAGCGAGGACGTTGGACTCCGCCTCCGACAGCACAACGGCGGAGAGTCAAAATGGACAGCCGGCAAAGGCCCATGGAACGTGGTCTGGACCAGCGAGGCAATGTCTCTGTCCGAAGCTCGCAGACTCGAGAACAAACTCAAACGCCAAGGACGCGGCGCGGGTTTCTACGCTCTGACAGGTCTTCCTCGTCCAGAAGGCTCATAATCCGGCGGCTGCCGGATCGTAGGTTCAAATCCTACCCCCGCAACCAACTTCTTGGTAACTGAGCCGCTCCAGATTCGATGACTCATCGCGGTTCGGAAGGCTGTTCGGGACTTTTCAACACCGAAAGGGTGTCTGATGGTTTTTCAGGCAAATCACCAACAGTGCAAAAGCGGCCCTCGAATGAAGGCAAATCGGCGTCGAAGGCTATTCTTCAGTGCGCTCTTCGGCGCGATCCTCGAAGCGGGTGAACTGTTCGAGGAATGTCAGGGGGACATCGCCGGTGGGGCCGTTGCGCTGTTTGGCGATGATGAGCGTGGCTTTTCCTTCGGCTTCTTTGCGGGCTTCGTCGTCTTCGGCGTAATATTTTTCACGGACGAGGAGCCCGACAACGTCAGCGTCCTGCTCGATTGTGCCGGACTCGCGCAAGTCGCTGAGCCGCGGCCGGCCTTTGCTTTCGCCGGTGCGTTGCTCGGGATTTCGGTTGAGCTGGGCGAGAACGATGACGGGAATCCGGAGTTCCTTCGAGAGCGCCTTGATGCCGTACGAGATTTCGGCGATTTCGATCTGACGGTTGTCCTGCCCCCGCTTCGATGGCGAGCGGAGCAATTGGAGGTAGTCGATCACAACGAGTTCGATGCCCTCGCGGTCGCGCAGGCGCCGTGCTTTGGCGCGCAATTCCAGAATCGTGAGGCCCGGCGTGTCGTCCACGAAGATCTTCGCCTTGGTCAGCAACGTTGCGGCGGCGCTGATGTTGTTCATGTCGGCCTTTCCGATGAATCCATCGCGGAGGCTTTTCGAGTTGACCCGGGCGCGCGAGCAGAGGAGCCGCTGGACGAGTTGCTGGGCGCTCATTTCGAGCGAGAACACGGCCACCGGTTTGTTGGCATCGAGTGCAACGTGCTCGGCGATGTTCATCGCGAGCGCGGTTTTGCCCATGGACGGCCGGGCCGCGATGACAAACATTTCGCCTTCGTGCAAGCCGCTGGTCATCCGGTCGAGGACGGCGAATCCGGTCGACAATCCCGTGATTCCGCCTTTGTTTTTGATGAGTTGCTCGATGTTGGTAATGGCGTCGTTGACCATCTCCTTCATCGTCGGGAGCGAGTCGCGGAAGCGCTGGTCGCCGATGGCGAGCACGCGTTGCTCGACTTCATCCAGGAGGGTTTTGACGTCCCCCTGTTCCTCGTACGAGCGGGCGGCGTATTCGGTGCAAACCGCGATGACCTGGCGCAGGAGGTGTTTTTCCCGGAGAATGTCCCGGTAGTAGTCCGCATTGGCGGCCGTCGGAACGAAGGTCAACAAGTCGGTGACCAACGCGGCGCCGCCGACTTCCTCGAGGAGTTTGCGATCCTCGAGTGTTTGGGTCAGCGAGATGAGATCGATCGGCTTTCCGAGATTCCGCATCTCGACCAGAACCTCGAAAACCTTCTGGTGCGCAGGCAGATGGAAGTGTTTCGCATCGATCTGCGCGATGCAGTCGTCGAGGACGGACGTGGAGAGAAGGACCGAGCCAAGCAGACCTTTTTCGGCGTCCAGGCTCTGCGGCAGAGCCCTGTGAATATCCGGCAAATAACTCCCGGATTTTTGCGAATAATCGGCCCGTTTGGACCGGGGTTTTTCGGAACCGTTCCCGCCTTGGTTGGTGGGTTTCTCCTCGACTCGGCCGGGAGAACTGGCGGGCATTCCTTACGACTCCTTGGTCGTCTTGCGGCGGGGCTTCTTCGCGCCTTCTTCGGCGGCCTCGTCTTCGGACTTGGGCGCTTCGGGGGCGGTGACCTTGATGCGGAGCGTGGCGGTCACGTCAGGGTGAACTTTGACCGGGATCTCGTGGTCGCCGGTTTCCTTGATTCCCTTTTCAAGCGAGATCGCATGCTTGGGAAGTTCCTCGAGTTTGAGCTCCGTCAGCACGCGTTCGGTAATGTCCTTGGCGGTGATGGAACCGAAGGCTTTTCCGGTTTCGCCGGTTTCGAGGAGGAAGGTGAGCTTGAGCTTGTTGATCTTGCCGGCGAGCTCTTCGGCGGCCGTCATTTCCCGCGCTTCGCGTTCGGCGCGGCGGGCTTTGAGATGGTTGATCCGGCGGAGTGAGCCGGGAGTCACTTCGAGGGCGTGGCCGCGAGGAACGAGGAAGTTGCGTGCGTAGCCACGGCGGACCTTGACGATGTCGGCCTCCGCGCCGAGTGACGGGATATTGGTGGTGAGAATAACTTCGGTGTGTGCCATGGCTTTGGTATGCGGCGGGAGGGAGAGACTATTCAAAGCTCCCGGGCTGTCAATCATGGAGGCGGAAAATTTTTCCCTGATCCCACCGGACGGCGGCCCCGTCGGCTTTTGCGGTCTTTTGAAGCTTGAATCGCGGCCCCGGATCGTGGACGTTGCTGGAGCCTCCGGTGCCAAAAACCAGTGAACCGGCCGGCGGATCGGATCGTTACGGCCGGTCTGCCACCGTGTTTCGCCCGCGGCACCCATGTTCTTTGCGGCGCGCGCCCAGCGTGCTTTCGCGGAGGGGTGCCCACCGCCGGGGGTCCAACGCGCAGGCCGCACGCCGGAGCAGGATTGATCCTGACGGTGGAGCTTGGCCTGCATTGACTAGAAAACTGAAATGCCAACTGACTATTCACCGAGCGGGTCGCGCCGCTCGTCCCGCCGGGGCGGACGCCGTTCCCGCCGGGGAGATCGCAATACCTCCGCCCGCCCGGAAGAACGGGCTCCGCGGAAAAAAAGCCTGATTGAGAAGATCCTCGGGTTTTTCCAACCCGCCAAAAAAAGCCAACCCGCGCCCGCGCGGACGAACGGAACCACCACAGCGCCGGCCACGCCGGCCCGCAACCGCGAGAAACCGGCCGCCCGCACCGAGCGTCCGACCGGCATGCGCAAGCCGGAAGTCGTCGAAGTGACGTCGCCGCGTCTCTACGTGGGCAATCTCTCGTTTGACGCCTCGGAGAGCGATCTCTTCGAGTTGTTCAACGGGGTGGGCCTCGTGCGCAACGTGGAAGTCGTCATGAACCGCCACACGATGAAGTCGAAGGGCTTTGCCTTTGTGGACATGCAGACGGTCGACGAAGCCAAGCGTGCGGTGACCGAACTGCACGACAAGGAATATATGGGCCGCAAGCTTGTGGTGAGCGGTGCCAAGGCCGTCGAGGAGCGCCGATCCGAGCGCACCCGCCAGCCTGAACAGTAATTCCAACCCCGGGCCCCGTCCGATCATCGTGACGGGGCCCACGGGGGTCGGGAAGACCTCCCTCGCCGTGGCACTCGCCGGCGAGCTCAACGGCGAAATCGTCGGGGCCGATGCGTTTCAGATCTACGCCGGGCTCCCGGTCCTCACCGCCCAGCCGTCTGCGGATCTTCAGGCGGTCGTTCCCCATCATTTGATTGGATTTCTCGATTTGGCGGAATCGTTCAGTGCGGCGCGCTATGTTTCGGCCGCACGGGCGTGCCTGGCGGCGATCGTGGCGCGTGGACGACGGCCGATTTTGGTCGGCGGCACAGGCATGTATCTCAAGGCGTTGACCCATGGCCTGGCGGATCTCCCGGCGCCGGACGCGGCTTTGCGAGCCGAGCTGTCGGCTCTTTCCCTCGAGGAAGCGCAGGCTCGTCTGGCCGCACTCGACCCGGAGGCACCGGGGCAAATCGACATGCGGAATCCGGTCCGGGTTCGCCGGGCGCTCGAAATCGTGATTTCGACGGGTCGTTCGCTGGCGGCCAGCCGTCAGCAATGGTCGGCTCCTCGGGACGAATTTGACGGCATTCTCCTTGTTCGCGACCGTGAGGATCTTCGGGAGCGGATCGCGACCAATGTCGACGTGATGCTTGCCGGGGGGGCGATCGAGGAAGTCCGCCGCGCCCGCGAGGTGGCCGGGGCGGGGGCGCGCCGCGCGATCGGGTTTGCGGAAATCGAGGACTTTCTGGATGGCCGTCGCGATCTCGTCGAGGTGCGCAACGCGATCGTCCAGGCAACCCGTGGCTACGCCAAAAGGCAATTGACCTGGTGTCGCAACCAATTTACGTTTCAGAGCATCCAATTGACCGTGACGACCGACCCCCTCGACGCCGCCCTCCGTCACCTCGCCGGCCAGCCCGCATGACGAATTCCGGTTCCGGCGCCAGCGAAAAAACGATTCTGGTCGGCTTGGAACATGGCGGGGTCAACCGCTGGGACGTGGAGGACTCGCTCGACGAGCTCCGTCAACTCGCCGCCACAGCCGGCGCCCAGGTCGTCGACACGGTCGTGCAGCGTTTGGACAAGCCGACGGCTCCCTATTACATCGGAAAAGGGAAAGCCGAGGAAGTCGCCCGCCAATGCGGCGAGAAGCAGGTGACGTCGCTCATTTTCGACGACGAGTTGTCGCCGGCCCAAGGCCGGAATCTGGAGCAGCTGACCTCCCGCAAGATCCTGGATCGCACCCAGTTGATCCTCGACATTTTCGCCCAGCGAGCCCGCACGCGCGAGGGCCGGCTCCAGATCGAACTCGCGCAATTGCAGTATCTCCTGCCGCGCCTGACCCGGATGTGGACGCACCTTTCACGCCAGAGCGGCGGGATCGGCACGCGGGGACCCGGTGAAACCCAGCTCGAAGTCGACCGTCGGCGGGTGCAGGAACGCATCGCCCGGCTTGAACGCGACTTGAAGGAAGTCCGCAAAAACCGCGGCGTCCAGCGCGAAGGCCGGCTCCGGCGCAACTGGCCGGTCGCTTCGCTGGTTGGCTACACGAATGCGGGCAAGTCGTCGCTCTTGAACCGGCTGACCGGGGCGGGCGTGCTCGCCGAAGACAAGCTTTTCGCCACGCTTGATCCAACGACCCGACAGGTCACGCTGCCGAACCGGCAGAAAATTCTCCTCACGGACACGGTCGGGTTCATCCGCAAGCTTCCGCACACGGTGATCGAGTCGTTCAAGGCGACGCTCGAGGAAGTCCAACTCGCCGACCTTCTCATTCATGTCGTCGACCTCAGCCATCCGCAACACCGCGAACAAATGGCGGCTGTCGATGAAGCGCTGGGTGAACTGGATGCACAAGGCAAGCAGACGATTGTCGTCTTCAACAAAATCGATCTGGTTCCCGATCCGGAAATTGTGGCCAACCAATTGGACCGCTACCCGGGCAGCGTGGGGGTCTCCGTGAAAACGGGCGAGGGGATGCAGACGCTTATCCAGGAACTCGAGCACCGGTTGGCCGCGTGGCGGTTGCGCGGGGAATACCGGATCCCGGCCGCCGAGGCCGCGCTTCTGGCCGAGATCCACCGCGTCGGCCATGTCCTCGACCTGAAATACGACGGCGATATCGCCATCCTCCACGCCCACGTCCCGCCGGAAATCCGCCCGCGTCTGGCACCGTTTGAAGTCTGATGCGGACGACGTGGGTTTTCGCCGCTGCCTGTCTTCTTCTCCTGGTCGGATGCCAGACCCGCCGGATCATCGTGACTCCCGATGAACCCGCCGGACCGATCTACGATTCCAAACCGACCTTCGTGCAGGAAGGCATCGCCTCCTGGTACGGTGGGCGCTGGATCGGCCGTCTGACCGCCAATGGGGAACGCTACAAAGCCGGCGACATGACGGCTGCACACAAGACCCTGCCGTTCCACACGATGGTGCGTGTCGTTGACCTGAAGACGAAAAATTCCGTCATCGTGCGCATCAATAACCGCGGGCCGTACATCCGCGGACGCATCATTGACCTGAGCGTTGCCGCAGCCAGGAAGCTGGGGACGTACGACCGGGGAATCGCGCGCGTGCGCATTGAGGCACTCCGCGAGATTCCGGTGATGCGGAAGCCAAATGTCCGTGTGAAACCCAAGCCGTCGCCCTCGCCATCTCCCACCCCGAACCGGCGGCGTTGAACGGTTTCCCAGAAAAGCTTAGCAAACCACCCAGCCGCCACTTGCATTTCGCAGAGGTCTGAGGCACTGATGGCCACAAATTTGCCGGAGAGGTCTGCATTCTGGGGAGTAGGGGATAAGAAAGTCTCCCGGAAATCGGTTCCCTCCGCGGAACCATGAGCACTCTTCGATTCCTTTTCGGCGCTGCCTTGCTGGGCGCGGTTGTCCTTCTTTTTGTCTCGCTCGCCGGTCCGGGAGAACGCGACCAGTCCGGTCCCGCAGCCGACGCCGCTCCGGTGAACGAACCCACTCAGGTGCGCGATCCGCAGGCGGCGGGGCAAAAGTCATCCGCGACCGTTTCCTCGCAGCCGGCGGTTCCAAATCTGCCTTCGATGTCCGGTTCGACCGTAGGGAACTCCGCGCCGGGAGCGTCCAACACTGCGTCGGCAACGGTCGGGTCCGCCACGCCTCCCAGCCGAAACGCGGCGCCTTCCGACGATGGCTCCCGGGATTTCGCCGAAGAGATCATCCAGGTTTTGGAGGGAGCGGATCTGTCGAATCCGGAAACGCGGGCCGCGGTCGTCGCTGCAATGTCGGTGATCGAAGATGCGCGCATGGAAGCGGTGCTCGCCAAGGCGGCCCGGTTGGACATCCCGCTGGAGAAAATGCTCTCCAGAAATCGCATCGGCTACCTCCATGACTTTCGCGGAGACGAGCCGATTTATCGGGCGGTCAGCAACTCGAACGCGGCGATCTCGAGCGGGGCGAACCTGCTCGCACCGGCTCCGTATTCGCTCACGGGAAGCGGGATGCGCGTGGGCGTTTGGGATGGCGGCTCGGTTCGCGCGAGCCACCAGGAATTCACCGGGCGCGTGACGCTCCGGAATGCCTCCGCGCGGTTGGACGATCACGCCACCCACGTGGCTGGAACGATCGCCGCCGCCGGCGTGATGTCGAATGCCCGCGGAATGGCCCCGGCGATCAGCGTCGATTCCTACGATTGGAACAGCGACACCGTGGAAATGACGGCCGCCGGCGCGGCAACCGTGGGCGACTCGGGGAAGCTTTCGATTTCCAACCACTCATACGGCTACGAGGGGCAGACCGCCTTCATGGGCGTCTACGATGAGACCGCCGAGCAAATGGATGCCCTCGCCTATTCGCTGCCCTACTACCTTCCGTTTTGGGCGGCGGGCAATGATCAGGATTTCCTCACCAGTCTCGGAGGCTACCAGTCGATCACGTTCCATGGCCTCGCCAAGAATCTCCTCACTGTCGGCGCGGTGAACGACGCAGTGAGCGGTGGGACCCGGTCACCGGCAAACGGGACGATGTCCACATTTTCCAGCTGGGGACCGACCGACGACGGCCGGATCAAGCCGGACGTTGTTGCCAACGGGGTCGGCGTCTATTCGCCGATCTCCACCGGCAATACGGCCTATGATATCTACAGCGGCACCAGCATGGCATCACCCTCTGCGGCCGGCTCCGCGGCGCTCCTGACGCAGCTTTGGGCTCGTGAGTTTTCAAACCAGCGGATGCGTGCCAGTCTGCTTAAGGGCCTGTTGATCCACACGGCCGACGACCTTGGCACCGCCGGTCCCGACTATCGGTTTGGATGGGGCCTGATCAACGTCAAGGCCGCGGCCGATCTCATCCTCGCCCACAAGGCCAGCCTCGATGCCCCCAAGCTCATCGAAAATTCCGTCACAAACACGCAGCGAACCCGCACCCACACGTTTGTTTGGGACGGCACAAGCCCGATTCGCGTCACGCTGTCGTGGACCGACCCGGCTGGTACGGCGCAGACCGCAACCGACAGCCGCACATCGAACCTCGTCAACAACTTGAATCTCACGGTGACTGCACCAAATGGCACGACGGTTCATCGTCCGTTTGTCATGCCGTTTGTTGGCACCTGGACCCGTGCGTCCATGGAACTTCCGGCCACAACCGGAACCAACAATACGGACAATGTGGAGCAGGTGCTGGTTGGCTCGCCGGTGCAGGCGGGAACCTACACGATCACGGTCACATCGCCCGGCACGGTGACCAATACGACACAGGCCTATTCATTGATTGTCTCCGGCGGCGTTTCCGTTCAGTCGAATCCTCCGCCGAATGTGACATTGACCGCTCCGACCAATGGATTGACGGTCCTCGCAAACCAGGCGGTCACGGTTTCCGCCACGGCGACGGACCTGACGGCAACCGGAGCCGCCGGCCTCGTCAGCCAGGTCGAGTTTTTTGCCGGGGCTGCTTCGCTTGGGGTCGATACGGCGGCGCCTTATTCGCTGAGCTGGACGCCCACGGTTTCCGGAATCTACCAGATCACGGCCCGAGCGACGGACAGCGAGGGCGCAATATCCACCAGCGTCGCCTCGTCGGTGAATGTTCTCTCGGGGTCCGGGCTGCCGACGATCAGCGCATTTTCACCGACTGCCGCGGCCGTGGGCGAGACGGTGACAATTGACGGAACCAATTTTGCCGGCGTGACGGCCGTGCGATTCCATGGCATCGACGCTCTTTCGTTCACAGTGGTTTCTCCGTCACAAATCACGACGACCGTTCCGCCGGGCGCGACGACCGGACCGATCAGTATCGTGAATGGATTCGGCACCGCCACGAGCGTCTCGAATTTTACCGTGAATCAGCCGCCGGTTCTGATCAGCCAGATCTACGGGGGCGGGGGTAATTCCGGGGCTCCTCTCAATGCCGATTATGTCGAACTGCGGAATTCCACGAACGCGTCGGTGAGCCTCGCCGGTTGGTCGGTGCAATACGCCAGTGCCAACGGGACGTCCTGGAGCGCGACCTCGCTGAGCGGATCAATTCCCGCTAATGGCTACTATCTCGTTCAACTGGGATCCGGGGCGTCGGGAAGTCCGTTGCCGACACCGAATGCCACCGGGTCTTCCAATCTTTCTGCGACAAGCGGCAAGGTTGCCCTGCGAAACTCCGCCACGGCCTTCACGGGAAGCACGCCCGTCGGGCAAACCGGACTTCAGGATTTTGTCGGCTACGGCGTGGCCAATGCCTACAAGGGAACAGCCGCCGCCCCCAGCGGCTCGAACACCATGGCCATCTTCCGCGCCGGAGGCGGAACGGTCGATACCGGTGACAATGCCGCCGATTTCACCGCCGCCTCGCCCGGTCCGCGCAATTCGTCCGGTTCGGTTGTCGCCCCCGCGATCACCAGCCCGTCACTCGCCGGCGGAACCGTCGGATCTTCGTTTTCCTACCAGATTACCGCATCGAATGGGCCGACGTCCTATGGAGCCACCGGGCTTCCGCCGGGATTGTCAGTGAATACCGCCTCCGGCCTCATCTCGGGAACACCAACCACCACCGGAACTTACAATGCCACCGTCTTCGCAACCAACTCAGCCGGGACCGGAAGCCTCGGCGTGACGATCACCATCGTGGCCGGCGGGGGTGGGGGAACCATCACGATCTTCTCGGAGAATATGGGGACGCCGAGTGGAACCACTCAGATTGCCGCGCATACGTTCCAGAATAGCGCTCTCTTGACTTTCTCCGGAAACGCAGACGCAAGAAGCACCCAAGCGTCGGCCGGATACACGAATGCCTCTGGTGCTGGGAACATTTTCTTTAACGCAGGTTTGGCAAACTCGTTCCAAATTGCTGGAATCAACACATCCGGATACAGTTCCCTTCAGCTTTCTGTTGGGCATTACAAGGATTCCGTAGCCGCAAACAACGAACTGATCATTGAGGTCAGCTCGGACGGAACAAACTTCACGCAGCTTAGTTACTCGCGGGCAACGGGCAGTGGTACGGCTAACTGGATTCTGATCCAGCCGACAGGCTCGATTCCTGCCACGGCGAACCTTCGAATTCGGTTCCGGCAAACGTCTTCGACGGCGCAATTCCGAATCGACGACGTGAGGCTCACCGGTGCCGCTTCGTCGACCCCCACGATCACCCTCTCCGGCACGCCGGCTGCGGTGAATGCGATCTATGGATCTCCATCGGTGTCGCCGACGTCGTTTGTGGTTTCGGGATCAAATCTCGCGGCCGGTGTCCAGTTGTCCGCGCCATCCGGGTTTGAAATTTCCCAGAGTTCCGGCAGCGGCTATGCATCGAGCCTGACCGTCGGATCGACGGGAACACTGGCGAATACGACGATCTACGCGCGGCTGGCGGCAGGGTCCAACGTGGGAACCTATTCGGGGTCCGTAACGGCGACGAGTTCCGGGGCGTTGCCGGTGACGCTGCCGTTGGCGGCCAGCGACGTGCGGCGAAAGGCGCTGACGATCACCGCGAACGACCGCTCGAAGCCATTCGGTGCCACGCTGGCCCTGGGAACCTCCGCCTTCTCGGCTTCGGGATTGGTGGGAACAGAAACCGTGGGTTCAGTGACACTGACCGCTGCCGGAGGGACCGCGCTGTATGATGCGCCGGGCGTCTACCAGATCGTTCCATCGGCCGCGACCGGGGGAACCTTCGCAGCCGCCAATTACGACATCGGATACCAGGCGGGCTCGCTCACCGTGACGGCTCCGGGTTTCTCAGAGTGGTTGCCGGGAACGTTGACCGGCGGGAATGCCAGCGCCGGCGGTGACCCGGACGCCGATGGGGTGCCGAATCTGGTGGAATATTTCTCCGGCCTGGACGCCGTTGTTGCGGGTGTGATGGGCGTTCCGCAGGTGAGTGTGGAGAGCTCGCAAGTCCACCTGATTTACCGCCGCGCCAAAGGCACACAGGGCGTGACCGGCCTCGTCGAATGGTCCGGAACGCTGGCCCCGGGAAGCTGGTCGACCAGCGGCGTGACCGACTCGTTACTGTCCGACGAAGGACCGTATGAACTCCGACGGGCGACCGCACCGGCGAACCAGACCGGGCGGCAGTTCCTGCGTTTGCGCGTGACGACGCCCTGATGGTGGCCGGGAATCGATTTTCCCATTTTACTTTTGTCGGAATCCGCCTTTGATGAACGGTTCGCCCGTCCGCCATGTTCAATTGGATCATCAAGAAAATCGTCGGTTCGAAAAACACGCGTGAATTGCGCCGTTTGCAGCCGATCGTGCGCCGCATCAACGAGCTCGAGCAGCAGTATCAGTCCCTTTCGGACGACGCGCTCCGGGCGAAAACGGCGGAGTGGAAAACCCAGCTTTCGCAGATCACCGACAACGCGCAGTTGGCCGCCGAGCTCGACCGGATTTTGCCCGAGGCCTTCGCGGTCGTGAAGAATGCCGCCCGGCGTCTTTGCGGCGGGCAATTCACCGTTTGTGACCAGCCGCAGACGTGGAACATGGTGCATTTTGACGTTCAGTTGATTGGCGGGATGATCCTGCATCGCGGGCGCATCGCGGAAATGGCGACCGGCGAAGGCAAGACGCTCGTGGCAACGCTGCCGGTCTATCTCAATGCATTGACCGGCCGCGGGGTGCATGTGGTCACGGTGAACGATTACCTTGCCAAACGCGACGCGGAGTGGATGGGACAGCTTTACAAGTCCCTCGGACTGACGGTCGGCGTGATCCAGAACGACCAGCCGCCCGCGTATCGGCGGGAGCAATACCAGTGCGACATCACGTATGGCACGAACAGCGAGTTTGGGTTCGACTACCTGCGCGACAATGGCATGGCGACGAGCCGCGACCAGCAGGTCCAGCGCGGCCACTACTACGCCATTGTCGATGAAGTTGACTCGATCCTCATCGACGAGGCCCGCACGCCGTTGATCATCAGCGGCCCGGCGACCGTTTCCACGCATCAATACGACCGCTTCAAGCCCCTCGTGGAGCAATTGGTCCGCCGTCAGACCATGCTTTGCAACAAGCTGGCGACCGAGGCCAAGGAGGCGTTCGAAGCCGGACGCAAGGACGAGGCCGGTCGCACGTTGTTCAAGTTGAAACTCGGGCAGCCGCGCAATAAAGCGCTCCTCCGGCTCATGGAGGATCCGGAAATCCGCAAGATCATCGACAAGGCGGAACTCGAATTTTACAAGGACACCGAAGGCAAGGCCGCCCTCGTCGACCTCAAGGAAGAACTCTATTTCACGATCGAGGAACGCCAGCACGACGCCGACCTCACCGAAATGGGCCGGCAGTTCCTCAACCCGGATGATCCGAATGCGTTCGTTCTCCCCGACCTGCTCACCGAGTTCGCCGACATCGAAAATGACCCGTCGTTGGACGCCGCCGCGAAGGTTTCCAAGAAAGCCGCGCGTCAGCAGTATTGCGACGCGCAGGCCGAGCGGATCCACAACATCTCGCAGCTCCTGAAGGCCTACTGTCTCTACGAAAAGGACGTCGAATACGTCGTCGAGGAGAACAAGGTCATCATCGTGGATACATTCACCGGCCGCAAAATGCCGGGCCGTCGCTGGAGCGACGGGCTCCACCAGGCCGTTGAGGCCAAGGAAGGCGTCCAGATCGACCGTGAGACACAGACGCTCGCCACGATCACGATCCAGAACTATTTCCGCCTCTACCATAAACTCGGCGGCATGACCGGAACGGCCGAGACCGAGGCGAACGAGTTCCACGACATCTACAACCTGGACGTCAATGTCATCCCGACGAACCGGGCGGTGAAGCGCGTCGACGAGAACGACCGGATTTTCAAGACGCGCCGCGAGAAATACAACGCCCTCATTGAGGCGATCCGTCAGGCCCACGGAAAAGGCCAGCCGGTTCTCGTTGGAACGGCGAGCGTGGAAGCTTCGGAACTCGTGAGCCGCATGCTCAAGCTCCAGAAAATTCCCCACACCGTCCTCAACGCGAAATACCACATGCAGGAAGCCGAGATCGTTGCCCGCGCCGGCCTCAAGGGCGCTGTCACGATTTCGACGAACATGGCCGGCCGCGGAACCGACATCAAATTGGGCGAGGGGGTCTCGGACCTCGGCGGCCTTTATGTCATCGGCACCGAACGTCACGAGTCGCGGCGCATCGACCGCCAGCTCCGCGGACGTTGTGCCCGTCAGGGCGATCCCGGCATGTCACGGTTCTACGTCAGCTTCGAAGACGACCTCATGCGCAATTTCGGCGCGAGCGATCGCATGACGAAGATCATGGAGACGTTCGGGTTGAAGGAAGGCGAGGAACTCGAACATCCTTGGCTCAACAAGAGCGTCGAAACCGCCCAAAAGCGCGTCGAACAGCGCAACTACATGATGCGCCGCCGGACGCTCGAATTTGACGACGTCATGAACCAGCAGCGCGAGGTCATCTATGGCTATCGCAACGAGGTCATGGATGCGGAAACTCCGCGCACGCTCATCGAGGAAGTCATCAACGAGACGATCCCCAAGAAGGTGGCTTCGTATCTCGAGGCGACCGAGGAGGAACAACAAGCGGACGTCGACGGCCTGCTCCAATGGGTCAACACGACGTTCCCGCTCGGCCTCACACGCGAGAAGGCGGCGTTCGACACCCGTTCGGTCGAGGAAAATGCGGAGTTCCTGACAAAAACCGTCCTCGACGCATACGATCGGAAGGCCGCATTGGAGAATCCCGATGCGCTCCGCGGGTTGGAGCGGTTCATCATCCTCAACGCGGTCGATCGCCTCTGGCAGGAACACCTCTATGCAATGGACGGACTCCGCGAAGCCGTTTATCTGCGCGCTTTTGGACAGAAGGATCCGCTCGTCGAATACAAGAACGATGCCTATTCGATGTTCGTCGAGTTGATGGACAACATCAAACTCGAGGTCCTGAACAATCTTTTCCGGAGCACGACCAACCTCCAGGCGTTCGAACAACTCCTCGCCAGCCTGCCGCAAAGCCTGCTTCGTGCCGACCCGGCCGGTCAGGTGCGCACGAGCCCGGCCCCGGCGGCTGCCCAGTCCGAGAGCGCCGAAGCCGCGCCGACACCCAAACTCGAACTGCCAATCAAGCGCGAGCTTCCGAAGGTCGGGCGGAACGATCCGTGTCCCTGCGGAAGCGGGAAGAAGTTCAAGTCCTGCTGCGGACGGATGGCGTAGGTGGGCCGCCGGTTACTCGGTTGGCTCGTCGCCGGCGAGTCGCGCGAGTTTCTTTGACCAAATGTGGGCCGTGGCGATGAGAGTCGCCCCAGCCGCGAGTGTGAGCGCCGGTTCTGTGATTTTGTAGAGCCCGGTGAAGTCACCCGGATTTTCTGCAAAAGCCAATTGGAAGTGGATTGCATTGAACAGGCTTCCGAAGCTTGCCAATGCAAACCACAGGCCCAAGCCGACGAACGCCGTGGCATACAGCTTTCGAAGCGTGAGGCGGTCGATTGCGAGTTCGGCGTCGGTTCCCCAAGCGAGTCGGCGTGCGAGGCCGGGAGCAATCCACCATGTGACCACACTGAACAGGATCAGCACGGCCGGGATGGCGTAATTCGGGAGAAACATCGGCTCCGCCGGACCGATGACCATGGAGGCGACTAATTGCGCGACACCCGAGAGAAACCAACCCAACGCGGCGAGGCGGAGGAGAACTTGTGCGACGGAGGAAATCAGCATGCGCTGGATAATGCGCCGCATTTGACCGGAAGGACAGTTTGTTTCAGGTGCAGATTTTTCCTCGACTTCGGAACGCGGTGCGGATGACGTGGGGAGCTCTATGAAAGTCGGCGTTTTCTCTGCGATTTTGAGCGATGTTCCCTTGGAAAAGGCCCTGGCGCATATTGCCGGGCTGGGTTGTGAAACCGTGGAAATTGGAACGGGAGCGTATCCCGGCGATGCCCACTGCAAGCCGGCCGAATTGCTGGCCAGCAAACCCAAGCGCGAAGCCTTCATCGCCGCCGTCAAAGCCTCCGGACTGGAAATCAGTTCACTCTCCTGCCACGGAAATCCCCTCCACCCCGACAAAAAGGTCGCGTCTGCCCACCACAAGGTTTTCGCCGATACGGTGAAGTTGGCCTCACTCATCGGCGTGCCGGTTGTGACGACATTCTCCGGTTGCCCGGGCGATCACGCGGGCGCAAAGTTTCCGAACTGGGTGACATGTCCCTGGCCGCCGGATTTCCTCGAGATCCTCGACTGGCAGTGGAGCAAGGTGGCTGTTCCCTACTGGAAAAAACAGGCGGCCGTGGCGAAGACAGCGGGCGTCAAAATCGCCTTCGAGGCCCATCCCGGGTTCCTCGTCTACAATCCGGAAACCCTTCTGCGCATCCGCGCGGAAGCGGGCAACGTGATCGGCGCCAATTTCGACCCAAGCCATTTCTTTTGGCAGGGGATCGATCCGATCAAGGCGGTGCGCGCTTTGGAAGGCGCGATCCACCACGTCCACGCCAAGGACACCGGGCTCTATCCGATCAATGCCGATGTCAACGGCTACCTCGACACGAAGCACTACGGCGATGAGAAGAATCGCGCATGGATTTTCCGCACCGTCGGCTACGGGCACGGAGCGGATTTTTGGGGCGACTTTGTCAGCACGCTCCGGCTGTGCGGCTATGATGGCACGCTGTCGATGGAGCATGAGGACAGCTTGATGACGCCGGCGGAAGGGCTGAAGAAGGGGGTGGACTTCCTCCGCCAGATCGTGATCCGTGAGCCGAAGGGGAAGGTCACCTGGGCGTGACCGGTTGCGGATGATTCGAAATGTTCTTCTCGACTGGTCCGGCACGCTGGCGGACGATCTTTCAGCCGTTCTTCGTGCGACCAACCTGATCTTCCGCGAGTATGGCCGTGGAGAGATGACGCGGGAGGAATTCCGGCGGCACTTCCGGTTGCCGTTTTCGGGGTTCTACGCGGAGTTCCTGCCGGAGGCGACGACGGAGGGCCTTGAGTCTCTTTATGAGAGGTTCTTTGCCGGTTTGCAGCTGGACATTCCGTTGCTGCCGGGAGCGCGGGAGTTTCTCGAGTTTCTGCAGGCGACGAACCGCCGGATGTTCCTCCTCAGCTCGATCAAGGCCGCGCATTTTGAACACCAGGCTGTCAATCTTGGCGTGCGTGGCTTTTTCGAGCACGCCTACGTCGAGGTCATGGACAAACGTGAGAAGATCCGCGAGATCCTCCAGGTGCACGGGCTCGATCCGGCGGAGACGATGTTTGTGGGCGACATGATCCACGATATCGAGACGGCACGGCATGGCGGCGTTTTGGACGTGGCCGTCGCCACCGGTTTCGATCCGGTGGAAAAGTTGATTCCGTCGCGTCCGAGCATCCTGGCGGTCGACCTCTTTGCACTTCGGCGCCTGGTTGAATGAACGAGATTGTCATCCGTGGCCTTCGATTGAGCGCCCACGTCGGCGTGCCGGATGAAGAGCGCGCCGAAGCGCAGGAATTGCAGGTCGACCTCGTCATCGAACCGGTCACCGGATTTGAGGATCTGGGCGAAGAGATTGGTCGGACCGTTGATTATGATCGATTGTCTCGACGCGTGGCGGCTGTTGCCGGTGAGCGGCCGAGAAAGCTCATTGAAACCCTTGCAGTCGATATCGCGGAGGCAACCCTGGCGGAGTTTCCGGCCGCGAGTGTCACCGTCGAAATTCGGAAGTTCATCCTGCCGGCCACCGATCACGTCGCGGTGAGGTTCCGGGCGACCCGCCCGCCGCACTAGCATTCTGCTGGCAAAAACAAGGCCGTTGTGCAGGATACGGCCCTCTTATGCCCGAAGCTTCCTCACAACCCACGAGCGTCGTCACCGGCGGAGCCGGTTTCCTTGGATCTCATCTGACCGACCGCCTGCTCTCCGAGGGGCATCGGGTCGTCGCCATCGACAATCTCATTACCGGCAACGTCGCCAATATCGAACACCTCGCCGGCAACAAGAACTACAAGTTCATCTGCCACGACGTCACCGAGTTCATCTTCCTTCCCGGCAAGGTCGACTACGTCTGGCATTTCGCCAGCCCGGCCAGCCCGATCGATTACCTGAAAATCCCAATCCCGACGCTGAAAGTGGGCGCTCTCGGCACCCATAATGCGCTCGGCCTCGCCAAGGACAAAGGCGCCGCCTTTTTGCTCGCATCGACGTCGGAATGCTACGGCGATCCGCTCGTCCACCCGCAGACCGAGGACTATTGGGGCAATGTCAACCCGATCGGACCGCGCGGCGTTTACGATGAGGCCAAGCGGTTTGCCGAGGCGATGACGATGGCCTACCACCGCTATCACGGGATGAACAACCACATCGTCCGCATCTTCAATACCTACGGTCCGCGCATGCGCCTCAACGATGGTCGGGTCGTCCCCGCGTTCATCGGTCAGGCGCTCACCAACCAGCCGCTAACGATCTTCGGAGACGGCAAACAGACACGGAGCTTCTGCTACGTGTCCGACCTCATCGACGGCATTTTCCGGCTGATGATGAGCGACTACCACGAGCCCGTAAATATCGGCAACCCACGCGAGATGACGATCCGCGAATTTGCCGACGAAATCATCCGCATCACCGGAACATCCGCCCAGGTCGAACACCGCCCGCTGCCCGTCGACGACCCGAAGGTCCGCCAGCCCGACATCTCGCTGGCCAAACGCGTTCTCGGTTGGGAGCCGCAGGTCGATTTCGACAAGGGCATCCGCCAGACAATCGAATACTTCCGCGATCGCGTGTAAGTCGTTTTCTTTGTTTACTCGCAGAGCGTGTCGCGGTAATTTCGGCGGACGGTATGCGTTCCTCCAAGTGCCTTTTTTCCCTCGTCGCGGCCGCCGCGATCGCCGGGGTCTCTCCGCTGGCGGCCCAAACAGCGCTCAATACCACCGTTGCGGTGTCCAAAATCGAGGCCGCCTTCGTCGACAGCCCCAAGATTGGGGGCTATTCGAAGAAAGGTGGAGGCAAGGCGGGACAGTGGCTCGAAGTGGAGGCGACCTTTGAACGGGCCGCCCGGCCCACCGATCCAAAGTTCCTGGAGGAACTGACATTCAACTACTTTATCCTGCTGAAGAACGAGGCGGTCACCGAAGACCGCAAGCCGACGATGCTTACGGGTTCCGTGACCCACGTCGACATCCCCGGCGAGAAAGACCTCAAGTCCGTTGTTTTTGTCGCGCCCCGGACGCTCCTTCGGCTGTTCGATGGCAAGTTGCCCGTGAATGCCCAACAGGCCGTTGTCGATGTCGGTGTGACCGTCAGCGGCAAAGACGGATTGCTCGCGATCGCCAGCATGAAGTCTCCGATCCGGGGTGACAAGGGCTGGTGGGACAATGCCGAACTTTACACCGCCACGCCGGGATTGATCCTCAACAAGACCGAAACTCCGTTTGCGTCGTTGGAGTGGGACTACCATGAGCCTGTGAAGGCCAAATCGGGCAACTGAGTCCCAGCGCACTTCAATGGCCAAACCGAACCGAATTTTTGCCCTCGACCTCGGCATGCAGACGGTGAGTCTGGCCGAGTTTCACATTCTCCCCAACGGCGGCCTCAGCCTCCACGCCTACAAGGAAACAGAACTCATCACCGATCCGGCGGCCGATGCCACCCGGCCGGTGCAAATCGAGGCCGCCGTCAGTGAATTGGCGACCGCCCTCAAGGCGTCCAAGGAAAAAGTCCATTTCTGTCTCCCGGCGCAGTCCGTCTTCGCACGATTTGTCAAGCTGCCCGGCGCCACCGCCGATGACGTGACCGGCATCATTGGCTTTGAGGCCCAGCAAAATGTTCCGTTCCCGATCGACGAGGTCGTCTGGGATTATCAGATCATGGGGCAGCAACGCGACGGCGCATGGGACGTCGTGCTGGTTGCGATGAAGGCCGATCAGTTGACCGAGGTTGCCAACTCGGTTGCCAAGGGCGGCCTCAAGCCGGATACGATTGATCTCGCACCGATGGCGGTCTGCAACGCCTTCCGCTTCAACTACCCCGAACTCACCGGCTGCTCGCTCCTCATCGACATCGGAGCCCGAACCACCAATCTCATCTTCGTCGAAGGCGAACGCGTTTTCAGCCGCAGCATCCCCGTCGGCGGGAACACGATCAGTGCGGCCGTCGCGAAGGAATTCGGCCAGGACATCACGCTCGCCGAACGTCTCAAAATCGAGAAAGGCTTTGTCGGATTGGGCGGGGCCTATGCCGAACCGAACGATCCCACCGAAGCCCGCGTGGCGAAGGTCATTCGGAATACCATGACCCGTCTTCACGCAGAAATCGCGCGCTCCATCAGTTTCTACCGCACCAGTCAGGGCGGCAGCCAGCCGGTGCGTGTTTTCCTCTGCGGCGGTACAGTGAGCCTTCCGTACATGGCCGAGTTTTTCAGCGAAAAACTCCAGGTGCCAATCGACTTTCTCAACCCGCTGCGGAATGTGACGGTGACCAATGCCGCCGTCGCCGATGAACTCGCCCGCAAGGCCCACACCGCCGGCGAGTTGGTGGGCACCGCCCTGCGGGAACTTGGCAACTGCCCGATCGAGATCAATCTCCGTCCGCCCAGCGTCGTTCGTGAAATCGAACTCGCCCGCCGCAAGCCGTTTCTCATTCTGTCCCTCCTCTGCCTGCTCGTCGCGCTCGGTGCCTGCTGGCTCTACCTCAACCAAGCCGCCAAAGTGACCGAAGAAGTTACGGCGGGGGTTCAGGCAGACGTGAATCGTCTGGAGACGGTTGCCAACCAGATTGACAAACTAACGGCCGACCAAAAAAACCTCGACACAATCGCCGCCCCGCTGCTCCTTGCCGCCGCGGAACGCTCCGCTTGGGCGGGTATCCTCGACGAATTGGGCTCAAAGCTGCCGCCGCGATTCATCTGGGTCACGGATCTCCAGCCGCTCATCAACGGCCGCCCCATGGGGGCCAAGGCCGAGCCGGCATCGGCGCCACAGACCCCGCCCCGCCCCGGTCAGCCGCCGCCGGGCCCCCCGGCCATCACGGCCCTCGAGGTTAAGGGGCTCTATCTCGACAATCCTCCGAACCCCAAGGACGCCCGCATCATCGACGAATTCGTCGAGAATCTGAAAGCTTCGGAGATCTTCGCCATCGGCGATGACAAGACCAAGGTAATCACGCAGCGGACGACCCCCACAGGCGAAAGCTGGGCCTACTCCTACACCCTGGTCCTCCCGCTCAAGACCCCGATCGCGCTGCCATGAACTGGTTCAAGGAAAATCCATTCGTCTCCGGTCTGCTCGTGGTTGCCATCCTCGGCGCCGGCGCACTCGGCTACCTCATCATGCAGGCCTCCAGCTCGCTCGCCGCGGCTTCGGAAGGCTACACCGCCGCCGTCTCCCGCCTGCATTCGCTTCAAAACCGCGTCCCATTCCCGAACGATGAAAACCTCGGGAAACTCAAGGAGGTTCTCGCCGACTACGAAAAGCGAATCTCCGGACTCCGCGGCCAGCTCTCCGAGATGGAGTTGCCGCTCAACCCGGAAATCACGCCGCAGCAGTTTCAGGATGACCTTCGCACCGCGGTCAATGAACTCCGCACCCGCGCCGCCGCAAACAACGTCAAGCTGCCGGACGATTTTTACTTCGGCTTCTCCGAATATCAGGCCCAAGTTCCCAGCCCGCAGGCCGCACCCTACCTCGATCGGCAATTGCGCGTGATCCGTTCACTGGTCAATCGCTTGGTCGACTTCAAGGTCTCCAGCATCGATGGCCTCACACGCCAACCACTTCCACAGGAAGGCGGAGCCACAGCGCCCGCGGCGACGTCTGAGACCCGGAACCGCCCCGCCGACAAGGCTCCCAAGGCCGACCCAATTCTCGAGCGCTTCCCGTTCGAAATCGCCTTCACTGCCGAACAGGGCAAAGTGCGCGTCGCCTTCAACTCCATCCTTGGCAAGGAACATTTCCTCGTCGTCCGCTCCCTCGGCATCCAGAACACCAACCCCGAACCCCCCAGCCGCCGGACCGAGGGTTCCACCAGTGCAACGGCACCGAATCCCTTCGCGACCGACGCTCAGGCCACCTCGGCCCAGAGCCTCCAGGTGATCCTCGGACGCGAGCTGGTTCGCGTCACCCTGCGACTTGAAATGCTTGATTTCCTCCAACCTCCGGAACCGAAGAACTGATGGACTGGCTCAAAGAGAATTACGAAAAAGCCGTTCTGGGCGCCCTTGCCTTGGGACTGCTCGGATGCGCCACCTGGATTGTCCTCCAGACCCTGAGCTTCCCGGACATGTTTGCGGAGCGCAACAGCCCGAAACGACCCGACAATACGATCGCGCCCCCCAACGTCGCCGCCGTCGAGCAGGCTGCCACGGCCACCACCACACCGCGTGGTTGGGATGCCTCCGAGGGCTCTCTCTTTGTCTCCCGTCCTTACGTCCTCAAAGACGGCAACCTCGTCGACCCCCTCGAGGAAGGCCAAGACCTCCATCCGCCGATCAAAAATGCCTGGCTCATCCGCTACAACCTCGACTACGCCGACCCCGGCGTGAAGGACCAGGATCCCGATCAGGACCGATTCGCCAACCTGGAGGAATTCCTCGCGGGAACCGACCCAACCAACCCCAACTCCGTCCCGCCCTACCACACCAAGCTGCGCCTCGTGAAGTTCGACCCCAAACCGTTCCGGCTTAAATTCAGCGGCACGCCGGACGAAGGCCAGACCTTCACCATCAATACCAAGGACCTCGGCGGACGAACCCAGTTCCTGCAGCTCGGCGAGATGATCGAGGGAGCTCCTTACAAACTCCTCTCCTACGAGCCCAAATCCACCACCCGCAACGAAATGCAGGTCGATGTTTCGGAACTCACCATCCAAAATACCGAAACCGGTCAAAAAATCGTCCTCGTCTTCGACAAAGAGGCCGATGACCCCACCTCCTACGGCGAATTCCTCTACCTCTACGACAATTCCCGCCTCCGCGTCAAAAAGGACGACGAATTCACCCTCACACCGGAAACGGACCGAAAATACAAACTTATTGACATTTCGGCCGCTGAAGCCCAGATACAAGATCTTGCCACCGGTGAAAAAGTCCGCGTCGGCAAGGCGGAATGACCACCCGCCCGGACCCTGCCTGAACCATTCCATGAAGTTCGAACGTAACGCCTCCACGGAGGAATTTGCGAACCGCCACCGCGCTGTCCGCTCAACGATTGCCGTAACCCTCTCTGTCTTAACGCTTTCCGCGTCGGCTATCGCTCAGTTCCCGGGAGTTCAAGGATCCGCTGAAGCTCAAATCCGGCGCTCCGAGGCATCCGCAGAGTATGCGAAGACCTTGATGGCGAAAGGCGCCGAAGCCATGGCCCACAAGGATTACGAAAGTGCCTACGCTTATTACAAGAGCGCGGTGGATATGCTCCCGGGCGGGGGATCGGCGACCGCCGATGTCCGGACCGCTGCGCTGAACGGTTTCTCCGAGGCGGCCGTGAGTTTGGCGCGTCAACGCATCTCCGAAGGTCGCTTTGAGGATGCGCGCTCGGCTGTCGCGATCGTGCTCGACGACCGCTACAATCCGCAATACAAGCCCGCTCTCGCGCTGGACGCCCAACTGCGTGACCAGACGAGCTTTTTCTCGCAGACGATGACGCCGGGATTCGTTGCGAACGTTGAGGAGGTCAAGCAATTGCTGCAGGAAGGGCAGGGATTCTACGCTTCCGGCCGCTACGACCTGGCCTTCAAGCGCTACGAGCAGGTTCTGAACATCGACAAATACAACATTGCCGCCCGCCGCGGGATGGAGCAGGTCAATCTGGCCCGCCAGCAGTATCAGGACGTCGCCTACAGCGAAACGCGTGGAGACATGATCCGGCAGGTCAACAAGGCATGGGAACTCCCGGTCCGCCGTTTTGATGTCGGTGTTTCGACCATCATCGAACAACCGCAGATCGACACGCGCGGAACCGCCGCGATCAATCGCAAACTCGACGAAATCAACATCCCGAGAATCGATTTCCGCGAGGCCACCGTCCGTGAGGCCCTCGACTTCATCAAGCAGCGCGCCGCCGCCCTCGACACGGTTGAGCCCGATCCCACCCGCAAGGGAATCAACATCGTCTTGAAACTGGCACCGGATGCCCCGGAGGCCGCCTCCCGGATCACACTGTCGCTCACCGACGTCCCGCTTCGCGCCGCCATTGACTACGTTGCGCGGGCAGCGAACCTCAAGTTGAAGGTCGAGCCGTATTCCGTTGTTGTGGTTCCCCAAAATGAACCGACGGATGTCCTGATCACCAAGGAATACAAGGTCCCGCCCAGCTTCATCACGTCACTCCCCGCCAGTGCAGCCGAATCGGCACCCGTCCCCGGGGTCGCTGCCGGCTCACAGCCGTCGATTGCCGCCCGCTCGGGAGCCCGTGAATTCCTCGAAAGCCAGGGCGTCACGTTCCCGGAGGGAGCGAGCGCAAACTACATCGCCGGCACCAGCCGCCTCATCGTCAAGAATACGCAGGCCAATCTCGACATCGTCGACACGTTGGTTGAGACCTCGCTCACGGCGCCACCAAGCCAGGTGGAAATCGAGTCGAAATTCCTCGAGATCACGCAAAACAACCTGAAGGAACTCGGATTCGACTGGCTGGTTGGCCAGTTCGCCCTTCCGTTCGGAACGGGAGTCTACGGCGGTGGTGGAACGACCCCGGGCGGAGCAAACATCTCCGGAACCACGGTCAACAGCGGCATCGTTCAGAACGGCAACCTGTCCTACCCGTTCGTCAATCCAAACAGCCCCATCCCGGTCGGCGCTTCCAGTCTGAGCAGTGGCCCCGTCACCGCCGGAAACCGCTCGGGAACCTCGGCCATCAGCGTGAATGCTGTTGACGCCCTGCTCTTTGGCACCCCGGCCGGTCCTGCTCCGGCCGTGCTCGCC
This sequence comes from Terrimicrobiaceae bacterium, assembly GCA_033763515.1. Lineage (GTDB taxonomy): Bacteria > Verrucomicrobiota > Verrucomicrobiia > Chthoniobacterales > Terrimicrobiaceae > JANRKJ01. The sequence goes on from JANRKJ010000011.1 coordinate 35,505, forward strand.
CTCGCCGGCGTCTTTACAAACCCGCAGTTCCAGGTTGTCCTCCGCGCACTCGACCAGAAGAAAGGCGTCGACCTGGTGAGCGCGCCGAAGATCACCACCAAGAGCGGCCAACGGGCCACGATCGAGATCACCCGCGAGTTTCGTTACCCTTCGGAATACGACCTGCCCCAGATCTCCAGCTCCGCCGGTTCCAATTTCCAGCCGGCCACGCCGACCACGCCCACGGCGTTCGAAATGCGCCCGGTCGGTATCACCTTGGAAGTTGAGCCGACCGTCGGGCCGGATGGCTACACGATCGACCTCGTCCTTGCGCCCCGAATCGTCGAGTTTGACGGATTCATCAACTACGGCAGCCCCATCAACGCCAATGTGACCTATAATCAGGTGGACGCCTTGGGCTCTCTTCTTCCTCCTGTCACCAGCAGCATTCTCGTCACCGAGAACGTCATCAACCAGCCCGTTTTCTCGTCGCGGGAAGTGACCACCCAGGTGTCCGTCTACGACGGCCAGACCGTGGTCCTCGGAGGCCTGATGCGGGAAGACGTTCAGAAAGTCGAAGACAAGGTCCCGATCCTCGGGGACATCCCGCTCGCCGGTCGCCTTTTCCGCACCTCCTCCAGCCAGCACATCAAGCGCAACCTGATCATGTTTGTCACCGCGAGCCTCCTGGATCCGGCCGGACAGCCGCTGATCAAGGTCGATGAGGAAGACGTGGTGATTCCGGTGCCCAATGTCGAAGCCATCGAAAACGAAACGATTCCGGGCGATGCCCTCTCAGTTCCCCTTCCGCAATGATCCGGCCCACCCGTTCTCACCGCTTCCTCATCGCCATGCGCCTCATCCCGTCCTGCCTTCTGGTTCTGATCTCGCTGACCGACTTTGCCGGCGCGCAAAACCTTGAGGCCATCGCGGATCGCGAAATTGTCCGCCGCCAGGAAGATCTTGCTCTGGCCGACCAATTCGCCGAGCGGGGAGCCAAAGCCATGGCGGCCAAAGATTACGAGAGCGCCTACGTGAATTATCTCGACGCCATCGAGCGGGTGCCTGCCGGATCGGCGACGGCGTCCCAACGGGGGCCACTCCTTCGGAAGTTCAGCGATGCCGGGCTCGCCTATGCCAATTTCCTCGTGGAAAACGGCCGGTATGGCGAAGCCGAGCGTGTCGCCAAGACGATCCTCCTCCCGCAATTCAACCCCAATTACAAGCCGGCGGTCGAGTTTCTCTCCCGCTTGGAACAACCCGATTACTTCAACAAAACCGTTACGCCACAGTTCGCGGCCGATCGAAACGAGGTCTCCAAGCTTCTTGCCGAGGCGGATGGCTTCTACGCCACCGGGCGATACGATCTCGCGATCAAGCGCTATGAGCAGGTCCTGAACATCGACCGCTACAACTCCGCGGCCCGGATGGGCATGGAGCGCGTTAACAACGCGAAGAGTCAGTATTACGGCACCGCTTATAATGAAACCCGCAGCCGGATGCTTTGGATGGTCGACCGGTCTTGGGAACGCCCGGTCCGCCGATTCGAAGGACGTGACGGTGCCGGTGTTGACGTGCGGGCCAATGGGACATCCACCACCGAAGCCATTACGGCCAAGCTGAATCGCATCATTATCCCCAAAATCGACCTTCGCGACGCCACGGTTCGTGAGGCTGTGGAGTTCCTCAAGCAACGCAGTCGCGACCTCGACAATACCACCGAAGACCCGAACCAACGCCGCGGAGTCAATATCGTTCTGAAACTTCCCGCAGATGCGGCGCCGGCACCGGCCGTCGACGGAACCATCCCGGCTGACCCCGCCGCCGCGCCGGCCGGCCCGGTGGTGACCGAATCGTCGCGAGTGACCCTTTCGCTGAACAACGTGCCGCTCATTGAGGCCCTCCGCTACCTGACCGAGCTGGCAGGCCTGAAGTATAAGATCGAGCCCTTTGCTGTTTCCATCGTCCCTGTGACCGAAAACACCGATGATCTGGTCACGAAAGAGTACCGCGTTCCTCCCGGCTTTATCCCATCGCGTTCCGCCGCGGATGCCGCCTCTGGTTCGCTGCCGGTCGCCGGCGGTGGAGCTGCCACGGTTGCAGATGCCCGTCTGGGAGGTCGGACCGATGCGTTGGAGTTCCTCAAAAGCCAGGGCGTTCCGTTCCCGACAGGGTCATTCGCCCAGTACGTTCCAGCTGGCAGCCGACTGATCGTACGCAACACCCAGAGTGCCATCGATACAATCGATTTCATTGTGGACGCGGCCAGTGGCACCCAGCCCACCCAAGTCGAAATTGAGTCGAAGTTCCTCGAAATCACGCAAAACAACCTCAAGGAACTCGGGTTCAACTGGCTTCTCGGTCCGCTGGCTATCGGAGACGGCGTCTATGCGGCGGGGGGAACCGAGGGTGCTGGCCAACCGTTGAATTCTTCGACCTATCCCTTCGGTGCAGGCGGAACAGCCGTCGGCCGAAATCCGGTTACCGGGGGCTTGAGGAGCGGTCGGGGGACCTCGCCCGACGCAGCCGTCACAGCAAACTCCATCGACGCGCTCCTGGCGGGGGTCACACCCGGCGCCATTGCCACGGCTCCCGGCATCTTTGGGCTTTCCGGTATTTTTTCCAACGCTCAATTCCAAGTCGTCATCCGGGCACTCAATCAACAAAAGGGTGTTGATCTGATGTCCGCACCGAAAGTCACAACACAAAGTGGCAAAAAGGCCGTTATCAAAGTTGTGCGGAACTTCCCGTACCCGACCGAGTTTGAGCCTCCTCAACCCCCGAACGTCCAAAATGGAACGTCTCTGACGATCAGGTCGCTTGGCTTCATCAGCGATGGCATCGTGACCCCGACCACACCCACGGCGTTCGAGACACGTGATATTGGTGTCACCTTGGAAGTGGAACCCCAGGTTGGCCCCGATAACTACACGATTGACCTCAACCTCTCGCCGGAAGTGGTGGAATTTGACGGGTTCATCAACTACGGCAGCCCGATTCTCGGACCAACATTTGTGCCGCTGGCCGTCAATCCGATCCAGACAAGCGTCCTGACGCCGAACGTCATCAACCAGCCGATCTTCTCCACGCGCAAGGTAACGACCAGCGTCAGCATCTGGGACGGTCAGACCGTTGCATTGGGCGGACTCATCCGCGAGGACGTGCAGAAAGTTGAGGACAAAGTCCCGATTCTTGGAGATATCCCGCTCGCCGGCCGACTCTTCCGCTCGAACGTTGACCAGAAAATCAAACGCAATCTAATTATCTTTGTCACGGCGCGGTTAATGGACGCCGAAGGGCGTCCCGTTCGACGCGATGACGAACAGGAGGAAATTGTCGAGCCACTTGGCCTGCCGGAGAACCTCCCGCCGCCCGCTGTCGAGCAACGCTCCTTTGGAAAATAAGCTCCTTTTCCTGCCGGGAGCCCCGTGAACCGGGATTTTCCCCGGATGAGAGTGATCGCTATCCTGACCCGTTCGATCCTTTGCCGTTGATCCCATGAGCAAGCCGGGGCGACATACTCACGGTCACAATTTTGCGGACGACACGACGGCCGCCGAGCGGCGGACGAGGCTCGTCATCATCATAACGGTGACGATGATGATCGTGGAGATCATTGCAGGAACCGTCTTCCAATCGATGGCGCTCCTTGCAGACGGCTGGCACATGAGCACGCATGTCGCTGCATTTTTGATCACGGCGATTGCTTATGCGATGAGCCGCCGCCGGGCGTCCGATCCCTCTTACACCTTTGGAACGGGAAAAATCGGCGTTCTCGGTGGCTTCACAAGCGCCGTCGTCCTCGGAGTTGTAGCCTTCCTGATTGCTGCCGAGTCCGTCCACCGCATTGTTGAGCCGTTGGAGATCCGATTCGACGAGGCCATCGGGGTGGCCGTGCTCGGCCTCTTGGTCAACCTCGTCTGCGCCGGGCTCCTGCATGATTCGCACGACACGATGCATGCCCATGATCACCACCATGGGCCGGTGCACGGCGATCTCAACCGCCGCGCCGCTTACGTCCACGTGCTGGCGGACGCTCTGACCTCGGTAATGGCCCTGCTGGCTCTGGTGTGCGGGAAATTCTTCGGTTGGACCCTCATGGACCCAGTGGTCGGCATTCTCGGCAGTTTCGTTGTTGCCTCATGGGCGGTGGGACTCATGCGCCAGACCAGTGGCATTCTTCTCGACCGCACGCCCTCCTGGAGCGACTTGCCGGGAGAAATCCGGAAGACAGCCGACGAGGAAAAGGCCGCCGTCTGCGACCTGCACGTGTGGCAGGTCGCACCGGGCAAGTTCGCGGCGATCATCGCCATCGATACAGACGACGCCGGTGCTGCCGGGCGCATCAGGGAACGATTGCGTGAGCACGAGGAACTGGTTCACGTCACCGTCGAAGTTCATCCGGCCGGCTGAAACAAAAAGCCGCCGGATCTGTAGAGACCGCGGCGGCTTGTGAATCCTGTTTGGCTCAGCCGAGCATGTCGGCGACCATCGCCCGCTCGTCGGTCAATTCCTTGTTGGTCGCCGCGATCTTGGACTTCGCGAAATCGTCCATCTCGAATCCAGTGAGCACCTCGTAGCAGCCGGGCGCCGTCGTCTTCACCGGAAGGCCGGCCCAGACGTTCGGGTCGAAGCCGTAATGTCCCTCCGACTTGACCGCCACCGAATGGATTTTTCCGGGCGTGAAGAGGTCGCGGACATGGTCGACGAGCGAACTGGCAGCCGACGCAGCCGAAGATGCACCACGGGCCGCAATGATCGCCGCACCGCGTTTGCCGACGGTCTCGCAGAATGGGCCCTCCAGCCAGGCGCGGTCGCCGATGACCTGTTCGGCCGGCTGGCCTTTGATTTTCGCCTGCGCAAACGCCGGGAACATCGTCGGGCTGTGGTTTCCATAGATGAAAATGTCGCTGACGTCGGTCGTCGCGACACCGGCCTTTTTGGCGAGCTGCGATTGCGCGCGATTCTGGTCCAGACGGACCATCGCCGTAAACCGATCCGACGTGAGGCGCCGGGCTTTGCTCGCCGCGATCATGCAATTCGTATTTGCCGGATTGCCGACCACCGCGACGCGGGCGTCATCCGCTGCGACCTCGTCGATGATCGTTCCCTGTGCCGTGAAAATCTTCCCGTTGTCCTTGAGGAGATCCGCACGCTCCATGCCCGGTCCGCGCGGCTTGGCTCCAACAAGCAGACACCAGTTTGCATCTTTGAAGCCCACTTTCGCGTCGTCCGTGAGAACCATCCCGGCGAGCAGCGGAAACGCGCAGTCGTCGAGCTCCATGGCCACCCCCTCCAGGGCCTTCATCGCTTTCTCCACCGGAACTTCGATGAGTTGGAGAATAACCGGCTGGTCCGGTCCGAACATCCCGCCGGCGGCTATGCGGGGCAAAAGGGCGTATCCGATCTGACCGGCAGCCCCGGTCACGGCGACTCTGATGGGTGATTTCATAGGCATTAGGAAAACTAATACCCGCCGCCGGGGCCTCCAAGGATTATTTTGGTCCCGCGGTGGAGATTGAATGCGCCCTGCCCGCTGTGGCAATTTGTCCGGATGTCGACATCGCGAACCGGACCGCTGATCGGCGGTCTTTTCGGGCTGATGGCCCTGCTCCTTGTGGGAGTGTTTGTCTTCGGACCGCGGTCGATCGAGCCCGTCCAGAAGCGCAAGACGGACGAAATCGTCCGTCCGGCCGCGGTGCAGAGCGGGAGCCCGGAAACGTTGGAGCCCGCGAGGACGACGGCCGCTCCCGAGGCGGTGGATGCGGATGCCGCAATTTCCAACCTTCTCGTCGACCCGAGTCTCACGCACGGACAGATTGTTGGCCGCCTTTTGGAGTTGATCCCGACGTTTTCCGAAGATGACCAAGCGAATGCAGCGCAGCATGTCGCCAACCTCTCCGACGACGAAACGACCGGCCTTTGGATCCCGAAGATCGTCGACCGTTCGCTGCCCGAACCGGCCGCCCGTGTGCTCGTTGCGGATCTTTACAACCGTTCCCACGATCTTCTCCTGCCTTTGTTGGCGACCCTCGCGGACGATCCGCGCAGTCCCTTTGCCAAGGAAAGCGCTGAAACTCTCGAAGTCCTCATTGGACCTCGCGAGGGCGAGGGGACATGGACGGCAAACGTGCGGACATGGAAGGCGTCCCAGCCGGTTGAGGCGCCCTGACGGACGCTAACGCTTCGGCCCGGGGAAGCTGTCCACAAACTGAACTTTGAAGTCCGCGAAGCTCTCCACAATCTGGATTTTGTAATCCGGAAACGAGTCGACGATCTGCCATTTTCCGGGACGGTCGGGGAACGCCGAAACGATCTGCACGCGCAGGTCCGGGAAGCTGTCGACGACCTGGACTTTGAAATCCGGAAAACTGCTGACGAACTGGATTTTTCCAAACACCCGCGCCGCATCGACCTGGCTCTTCGAGCCCGCAATCAATCCGGATGGGGCGGCGGTCGCCAGGAGTGCGAGAAACCGGCGGCGGTTCATGGTCCCGTCGACGCCGCGTTGATCGCGTCCAGCAGGAGCCGGATCGAACCAAAATCGCGCTTGTGCGGCGTGAGCACAATCCGCGGCAGCGTGGCGAGCGTCGTGTCGTCCTTTTCCTCGGGGAGGGGACCCGTCTGCACAATGCGGTCCGCTGCGAGCAACGAGTCGAACCGCTTGTTCAAATCGTCGAGGGCAGACTCGGTGAGCCGCTTCTGCACGCGGATGACCATCTTCTCGCGTACCCAGCGGTAGGAGTGGAAATTCCGGTAGAACTGAAGAATCACACGGACGGCCTCGTCCGGATCATGCGTGATGTGAAAGAGGTGAAAATCGGACGCGGAGACCAGTCCGTCATCGAGCAGGTCGTTGACGATGAAGCGCCTCCAGGTTTCCCAGTAGTGGCCGTTCGGCTTGTCGAGCATGACGATCGGCACGATCGGCATCTTGCCGGTCTGCATGAGCGTCAGGACCTCAAAGCCCTCGTCGTGCGTGCCGAATCCCCCGGGCAACAGGACAAACGCATGCGTCTCTTTCGCGAAGTTGAGCTTGCGGGTGAAAAAATAGTTGAAGTTGATGAGCTTTGGGTCGCCGTGGATGACCTCATTCGCCCGCTGCTCGAAAGGCAGTCGGATGTTCAGGCCGAAACTCTTTTCAGCGCCGGCCCCCTCCTGCGCAGCGCCCATGATGCCGTCGCCGCCGCCCGTGATGACCATGTAGCCGTGCTCGACGATCTTTTCGCCGAACGCCCGCGCCAGCTTGTATTCTTCGGCATCCGGACGGGTTCGGGCACTCCCGAATACGGCCACCTTCCGGACGCCGTGGTACCCCGAAAACACACTCGCCGCGTAGCGCATCTCGCGGAGCGCGCGGCTGATCAGCTTCAGGTCGGCGATGCCCGCCTCGTCGCGTCCGAGCTTGAGCGCGGTTTCGATCATGTCGGCGATGAGATCGGCCGGCCGTCCGGTGGCGACGTCTTTCACGAGAGCGGCAATGCGCGGGTCGCGCGGATCCTTGTCTTTCATCCGTCGGGACGAGAATAGCGGATCCGCCCCGCGGCGCAACCTCCCGGAGGATTTGGTTTGTCGCTGCCCGGCATGGTGCGGAATGATCCGCCCATGATCATTGTCATCCGCCCGAACACGCAGAAGCCGGCCATTGATGAAGTCATCGAGGAAGTCCGCAAACTCGGCTACGAACCGGCTCCGATCCACGGAGCGACCCAGACGGTGGTCGCCGCCATCGGTGACGAACGCACCCACCAGACGCTCGAATCGCTCACCGCCCTCCCACAGGTGGAAAGCGTCCTCCGCGTCCAAAAGCGCTACAAGCTCGCCAGCCGGCAATCTCATCCGGAGCCCACGGTCGTGGATGTCGACGGCGTCAAGATCGGCGGCAACGAAGTAGTCCTGATGGCCGGTCCGTGTTCGGTCGAAAGCGAGGAGCAGTTGCTCTCGACCGCCCGGGCCGTGAAAGCCGCCGGTGCCAAGGTTCTTCGCGGGGGGGCCTATAAGCCACGGACGTCCCCGTATGAATTCCAGGGCCTCGGAAAGGACGGCCTCCGCCTGCTCGAACTCGCCCGCAAGGAAACCGGCCTTAAAATCATCACCGAAGTCCTTAGCGAACGCGACGTCGAGCACGTCGCCGCATCCGCCGACATCCTCCAAATCGGCGCCCGGAATGCGCAGAATTTCCAACTCCTGATCGAGTGCGCGAAGTCCGGCAAACCGGTCCTGCTCAAGCGAGGGATGAGTGAACGGATCGAAGAATGGCTGCTCGCCTCCGAATACATTCTCGCCCACGGGAATCCGAACGTTCTCCTCTGCGAACGCGGGATTCGCACGTTCGAGACCTACACGCGGAACACGCTCGACCTCGCCGCTGTCGCCATTGCCAAGAAAGAATCCCACCTGCCGGTCATCGTCGACCCGAGCCAGGGGTGTGGTCGTTCGGACCTTGTGCTCGCTCTCTGCCGCGGCGCTGTCGCTCTCGGCGCGGACGGTTTGCTCGTCGAGGTTCACCCGAACCCCGCCGAAGCCATGAGCGACGGCCAGCAGCAAGTCGACTTCGCCGCGTTCGAGGAATTGGTGCAAACAATCCGCCCGTTCCTCACCGCCACCGGCCGCTCACTCTGACGGCGTGGCGGGATGAAGGGCTCCGGGTGACGGGAAGCTCGCTTCCGCCCGCACGCAATCCGCCAGCCGGTTCAAATACTGCCCGCGCGGGATTTCCCGGCCGCCGAACATCGCCAGATGCGGCGTCGTCCACTGCGTATCGAGCAGCCGAAATCCGCCGGCCCGCAAAATCTCGACCAGCCGGCACAGCGCAACCTTCGACGCGCCCGGAACATGATGGAACATGGACTCGCCGAAAAATGCCGCGCCGATCCGCACGCCGTAAAGACCGCCGGCGAGCTCGCCGTCGCGCCAGACCTCGACCGAGTGTGCATGTCCGAGCTCGTGGAGGTTCACGTAGCTCAGAAAAATCGTCTCGTCGATCCACGTCTCCTCCCGCTCCGCACAACCGAGCATCACTTCCGCAAACGCCGTGTCGACCGTCACCGACCACGCCGGGTCCCGCAGCGTCGCCCGCGCCCCGCGCGGCACATGAAATCCCCGGAGCGGCAACACCCCTCGCGGGTCCGGACTGTAAAGCCGGATCCCCTCGGGTCCCGCCATGGGAAAAACTCCGTTTCGGTAGAAATCCAGCAGGGCCACCGATGGAATGAGGTTTGCCATCTCGGACCGAATCATTATGCTCCCCGCCGATGAAAGGCGTGCACTTTTTTTCCCTGCTGATCGCATTGAGCCTGCTGGCCGGATGTGCCGTCGCCGAACAGGACGCAGGCGAAATCGGCCAGCAGTTCCAGGATGGACTGCAGGGACGGGGACGCATCGTCCCGAATGATCCCACGTCGGATTCGTTCGGCGACGAATATCGCTGACGCCTTCCGCCGGTTTTCCACTCCAAACGAACGGCGCGTCCGGCGCGTCGGCAGACTGATTTTTCCATGAACAACTCCCCGACACCCGAGAAAATCCTGATCCTCGACTTTGGATCGCAATACACGCAAGTCATCGCGCGGCGTGTGCGGGAATGCCAGGTCTATTCGGAGATCGTGCCGTTCCGGACGAAGGCTGCGGCGATTGCTAAGTTGAATCCGGCGGGCATCATCCTTTCCGGCGGACCCGCCAGCGTCTATGCACCCAAGGCGCCGCAGGTCGACGCGGCCATTTACGAACTCGGCGTTCCGGTGCTCGGCATTTGCTATGGCATGCAATTGATCGCCCATGGCCTCGGCGGAAAAGTTGAACGCTCGGAGCGGCGCGAGTACGGTCCCGGTCGTCTCCGCGTCGATCGCACGTCCGCGCTCTTCCACAAACTTCCGGCCGAGCTCGACGTCTGGAACAGCCACGGGGACAAAATCACCAGGCTCCCGAAGGGCTTCCGCGCGCTCGGCCGCACGGAGAACTCGCCCCACGCGGTCATCGGAGACCCGAAACGCAACATCTTCGGCCTGCAATTCCATCCCGAAGTCGTTCACACGCCGCGCGGCAAGGAGATCATCGCGAACTTTGTTCACCGCGTCTGCGGCTGCAAATCCGCGTGGACGATGGAATCGTTCATCGACCGCACCGCCCGTGAGATCCGCGAGCAGGTGGGCGACGGCCGCGTCATCCTCGGACTTAGCGGGGGCGTCGATTCATCCGTCGCAGCCGCCTTGATCCACAAAGCGATCGGCGACCAGCTCACGTGCATCTTCGTCGACAACGGGCTCCTCCGCGCGGGCGAGGCCGATGCCGTGGAGAAGCTCTTTGCCGGCGAATTCCGCATTCGTATGCAGCGCGTCGATGCTTCAAAACGCTTCCTCACCAAACTCAAAGGCGTGACCGATCCCGAGCAGAAACGCAAAATCATCGGAAACGAATTCATCAAGGTCTTCGAAGCCGCCGCCCGCGACCTCAAGAAAACCTCGCCGGGCCGTTACCGCTATCTCGCCCAAGGCACCCTTTACCCCGACGTCATTGAGAGCGTCTCGATCTCGGGAAACCCCGCCGCCCTGATCAAGAGCCACCATAATGTCGGCGGGTTGCCCGAACGCATGAAGTTCGACCTTGTCGAGCCCCTCCGCCAGCTCTTCAAGGACGAAGTCCGCCGCGTCGGCACCGAACTCGGCCTCTCGAAGGAAATCGTGCACCGCCAGCCGTTCCCCGGACCCGGCCTCGCCGTCCGCATCCTTGGCGAGATCACTCCCGAACGCCTGCGCATCGTCCGCGAGGCCGACCGCATCGTCATTGAGGAAATGAAAGCGTCCGACTGGTATTACAAAGTCTGGCAATCCTTTGCTGTTCTTCTCCCCGTCCGCTCGGTCGGCGTCATGGGTGACGAACGCACTTACGACTACACGATTGCCCTCCGCGTCGTCGAAAGCCACGACGGAATGACCGCCGACTGGGTCCGCCTTCCGCATGACCTCCTCGGCAAAATCTCCGCCCGCATCATCAACGAAGTCAAAGGCGTCAACCGCCTCTGCTACGACGTCTCCAGCAAACCGCCCGCCACCATCGAGTGGGAATAAACCCCACCGCTCCCGGTTCAGGCGGATGAGGTTGCTCGCGAAGTTGGCAAGGCCGCGAAAGGGGAACGCTGCATGAGCTGGCCGCCTTGAACGTGCGGGTGGACCAGCGTTTCAGTCGGGCATTATCAAAGTTCTGCCGTCATGAGGACCAGCGGGGACCGGGATCTTCGAGCCCTTTGCGATAAACCCCTTCTGCGTTTTCGAAAATCGGTTACGCTCGCCGGGCAATGATTCCCGGCGAAAAAGATTCGATGATCCGTACGGCGGTCGGCCTGTTCCTGGTGATCCTCCTGGGTTCGCTCCTCTCTTCGCTGTTGGGCGGGGTTTTCGGATGGCTGGTTGCAACGATTTCACCCGAGTTTGTTTCGGGCCTTTTTGGGCAGGAGAAAAGTTCAGCGGGCCTTGGGGCTTTCGCCTTCACGGTCGGCATGATCTGGGGGCTCTTTATCGGCGCCGCTGTGGCGGGTTTTTCGTGCTTCCTCTCGGTGATTCTCAGATTGATCCGTTTGCGGATTGAGCACACGAACCGCTGATCTGGCGATGGCCCAATACATTCTCCTCATTCACAACAACGCGCAGACCCGTTCCTCCGCCGAAGAGTGGGATGCATTTTTCCGGGCGGGGCAGGCGAGCGGGATGTTCGTCGGAGGGAGTGGCCTCGAGGACGAGCGCGTGATCGTCGGTGACGCCGGGGCCGGGCCTTCCGCAAACATCGTGGGCTACATGCGGTTTGACGCGGATGACAGGCAGGCGCTTTTGGAGTTGCTCCAGAGACATCCGATCGTCGTCCACGGCGGCTCGGTGGAGCTATGCGAAATGGCCAAGGAATAACCCTCGGCGGAGTTCAATGCGCGAGCGGCGTCGACCTTTTTTCCGGGACCGGAAGATCGAGGTCCTCCCGCCGTTTCCGGCGGAAGCGGCGACGTTCAGTGAGCAGATGCAGGAGGCCGAAGTAAAGGCCCGCCAGGATCGTTTGTGAACCAACGCAGAGCGCGGTCGCAGCGGCGAAACCGAAGAAAACCGCGTTCGGCCAGTTCTGATCCGTGAGGCGGAAGGATTCGATCACGGCGGAAATGCCGAACACGAGACTCGTGAGGACAATGGCTCCACCGGCAATGAGAAAATTCTCCAACGTTCCCCGTTCCTGAAGCTTGAAAAACCGGGTGGCCGGTGGGTGGAGGCCGGATTCGATCGCAACGAATTTCGCAAAGACCGCCAGGAGCAGGGCCTGAAAACCGCAGACCACGCATGCGGCGGCCAACGGCAGGATGACGAGCGATGTTGTCGCGCCAAAAATTCCCGGCCAGCCGGCGATGAAGCCCAACGAGCCTGAAATCACAAGCAGCAGCCCGGGTACACCGAATGTCCACCGCGGACTCATGAGCAGGTAAAGCCGCAGGCTGCGCCATCCGTCGCGGTAGGTTTTCAGGTGGGGCTTTCGGTCGCGTCCGTCGGGCGAGAGTGTTGTTGGAACCTCGGTGATCTTGAGGGCGTTCAGTTCGGCCTTGATGATCATCTCGAGGGCGAATTCCATGCCGGTGCTTTGGATGCGAAGGTGCTGGATCGCATCGCGGCGGAAGCCGCGGAGTCCGCAATAGAAATCGCCGCAGACATCGTGATCATAAATCCTGCGGCCGAGCGCACTGAGCATCGGATTTCCAACGAAGCGGTGCATGAACGGCATCGCCCCCGGTGAGATGCCACCTTGAAAGCGGTTGCCCATGACCAGGTCAAACCCCTCGCGAAGTTTGTCAACGAACGGCTGGAGGCGCAGGAAATCGTAGCTGTCGTCGCTGTCGCCCATGATCACAAACTCGCCACGGGCTTCGAAGATGCCCTCCGACAACGCGGCCCCGTATCCTTTGATCGGGACCGGCACGACACGGGCGCCGAGGCGCTCCGCAATTTCGATCGATCCATCCGTGCTCCCATTGTCGGCCACGATGATCTCGCCGGAAACCCCGCTCTCGCGCAGATACCGCTGCGCCTTTTCAACGCACACGGGCAGCGTCCTCGCCTCATTCAGGCATGGCATGACGATCGACAATTCAATGCGGTCCATATCCCCGGATCATTTTAAGCGGATTTCCCGGACCGTAGCAATCAGCATCCGGTCGGTTTAGCTATTGGGGAGGGTTATCGGAAATGAAGATCAGGCAGTCGGAGAAGGCGACCGGGAGGACTTCAGCATTGGCCATGCGAGCGCGGATGTTGATGTTGGGGCCGATGCGAAGTTCGGGTTGGACGAAGCGGTAGAAAAAGGCGAGCCAGCCCTCGCGAGTGCGTTCGAAGGGAACTGTGCGGAAAATGATATGATCGCGCATCTCGGCGATATAGCGGGCGCGAAAGCCGGCCTCCGCCTTCGCAGTCTGGTCGGCAATGCCCTGAAGCTCCGGCGGGAGCGGTGCGCCAACAGAAAGGTCAAACCCTTGGGCGCGCAGGTCTTTGGCCGCGAGATGATTCCAGATCGCCTCGTGCGCCGCGACCGTATCCACCGGGCCGAGTACCTCCCGGATCGCGGCATCGGCCGGGAACCGAAGCTCCATCTGCTTTTCAATGAAAACGACCGGGTGTGGGTAGGTCTCGAAGAATGAACGCCGGACCGGCGCGACGCTCTGGATCGGCAATCCGGTGTAGTAAGTGTAAGTCAGGTGGTCGTTGGGCGTGGCATAGAAGCGCGTGCCCGCGGGAAAACCGCGACTGGCCAGGGCCTCGACCACGCCGGCGATCGCCTGCGGCTTCATCGGGATCAGCGTGCCGGCCGTCCAGAAGTCACGTCCCCGCCCAACCAGGAACACTGCGATGAAGGCAACCGCCCAAAGCGGGGCCCGTTTCAGCCGCAAGCCGTCGAGGAGACAGGCCGTAAAGCAACTGATCAGCAAAACATACGGCGTCCAGAGGACCAGCGAGAGACGCTCGAAGAAGAAACTTGCAGCGGGAACAATGACGTGGAACGCCGAGTATCCAATGACCATCCAGAAGAGCAACAAGCCATAGGTCCAGAAGTTCGATCGAATCGCCCGGCCGACGTCGCGCGGGAAAAGGGAGGGCTTCCAACGGGCCAGCAAAACCGTCGCGATGACGAGGCCCAATGTGATCATATGGTCGGGCCTTGACAGCGAATAGGACGCCCAATCCGAAGCGGAGTCGAAGAGCTTGTACGCTTTCGGTACGTTTTTGGCGGTGAAGAGGAATCCGGAAAACCAGACCCATGGCAGGATCAGCGCAGCTGCCAGCGCGCCCCCGGCGAGCGACTTCATGAACCATTGCGGTTTTCGCATGATCGCCGGCGTGCAGGCGGCGGCGGCGGCCGCGAAGACGACGGCGGAGAACTGGTGGGTGTGAAACAAAACCGCCTCCGCCAGACCCAAACACAAAAAGGCACGCCACCGTCCGCTCCGCAGAACCCAAAGCAGGGCGCCGATCGCGAGGGTCGACGCCAGCAAGGTTGCGGAGTAATAGCGCGCCTGGATTCCGAAATCCACGGTCTTGGCATTGAAAGCCATGAGCGTTACCGCGGCGAAGCCCGCTGTCGTTCCCGCAATGGCCCGCGCCACAAAGAAGATCGCAACCAGGCACAGGACCGAAAAGAGAACCGAGGGAACGCGTGGGACGACCGTACGATACCACACGTCCTCGGGGCCGTGGAGCACGCGGGGTGGATCCTGCGGCTTGTCCGGCCGCATACCGAAGAGCCACTGCGAACCGGCGATCGAATAAAGCGGAATCCAGCCGTGATAAACCGCCAACCCCTGCGGCGAGTAGCTGCTGTCGCGGAACTCGTATTCGGGATGCTCCGGCCAGAGTTCGGTGAGCGTGTTTTCGTAAACGGGCAGACCCAGGTATTTCCAGCCGGGCACGCCGGTCTCGATGATGGTCAGTCCATTGATCGCCGATTCGGCCTCATCGCACCAAAGGGCCGTGCGGTTCACCCAGTCAATGCGGATGGCGAGTCCGGAGAGGACCAACGTGACCAATAAAATGATGTGCCACGCGCGCAGCGGGCTTGCAGAGGCCGGCTCCATCAGAACCGCATGCCCATCGACATGCCGCTGGTGTTGCTCAAGTAGTTCCCACCCTGCGTGTCGCGGAGGCGTTGTTGAAAGGTGTTGAAAACCTGCACGCTCACACCGTTGCTCAGAAGGTAGTTGAGTGAGACGCTTCCCTGCGCGAAGTAGTAGGACCCCTCCGCCAAACCGCCGAGCGATTCCTGCTCGACGTATCCGCCGAGCAGCGAGGCCCGGAACTGCGCCCGGCGCGAAATCTCCCAGAGCAGCGAGGCCTCGACCGTGGTGACCGTCTGGATGTTGTCCGGAGCGAAGGCGTCGACGTTCACGCTCCGGGAAAACCGCATGGCGAATGCCGTCTTGTCGGTTGCCCGGTAGGACAACAACGCATTCAGCACGGTGGACGAGGTCGACGACGAACCCGCGGATGTCGATCGCGACTGCCGGAATTGGATGCCGCCTTCGCCACTGATCGTCAGCCGTGCGGTCGGATTGTAGATCACCCGCAGGAGGAACGCCTGGAACGTCGTGAGATTTCCCGGACCCGATTGCTGGCCGATCTCCAGCGCGGCTCCGAACTGGGTTTTGGACGAATACCGGTAGTCGATGCCGGATTTCAGCATGGCTTGGAACTGCGTGCCGCCGGGATCGGAATCGGTCGCATTGCCTTCCGCACTGAATGTCCAGTTCAGCTTGCGCGTGAGTGGATACTCGGCGAAGAGCCGGGCAAAAAGCGACGCCTGCCGCGCCTGGCCCTGGCTGTTGAAGAACAATCCGCTCTGCGTAATATAGCTGGCGTCCATGCCGAGCCGCAGTTTCGAGAAGCGGTAACGCGAACTGAAGAGGAACGTCTGATTGACCGCGTCGTATTGTTTGAACCGCGCGTAGCGCAGGAAACTCGGAGCCCAGAGAAAGCGCACGTTCGCTTTGCGTCCCGTTTCCAGATAGATCGTTGGCTGGAGAGCGAAAATGACATCCCCCTGCGGATTGTTCGCGGTCCCCATGACGTTGTTGTTGTAGGCGAGCGAGGCGGAAACATCCGCGCCGTAGCGGACCCGACCGGTTCCGATCGGAATCGAACGCTTCGCGTTGAAGAAACCGGGCGGGCCGAGCGGCGCCATCGGCCGCTTTTCGGATGACTGGACCGGGAAGGCATCCATCGAAGCGGAGCTGCCAATCGGCGGTGCAAAGAGGTCGCCGGATACTTCCGGAGCTTGCAGAACCGGCGCGGGCGCCGATTGCCGGATCACCCCGTCGATCGAACCGATCACCGCCTCACCGCCCAAGGTCGGAGCGGGCAGGCCGGCAAAACCGAGATCGGCTGGCGCGGATGGTGCGACCGACCGCGACGGGCTGAGCGGCCCCGCGAGCATGTCGGGGCCGAGTGGTTCCGGCGAGAGACTGAGGGTTTCCAAACCATCAAGCACGTTCGGCTGGACGGCCGGAGCGGGGGTTGGAGCCGTTGCCGCGGGTGCGCTGTTCGTCGCGGGACTTGCCGCGGGAACAGGATCCGGGATCTGGGCTTCCGCCGTGAGACACCAGGCGACCGCTGCGGCGCCGGCGGCTCGAGTCCACCCAGCGGAGAAGCCGATTCGTCGCATGGCTCAGGCTCCGTTGCTCCAGCTTTCGATCGCATCCGCGAGCTTGCGCCGGGCGCCTTCGGGCGTTTCGCCGGCCTGCACCAGACGATCGACGACTTCCTCGGCGAGCCGGCTGCGTTCGCCGCCGCTGCGGGTGCCATCAAGCTTTGAGGTTTCAAACCGTTCGTTCCGCCAAAGTTTGAGTGTCAGCAGAAGGTGTCGGCGGGCTTCGTCGCGCGTGAGGCCCGCCGACTCGAGCGAGAGCAAAAGCTCGCCAAATCGCTGCCGGCGGCGCAATCCCGCCGGACTCCGATCCCGGAGGTCGACCGCACTCGGACCGAATTCGTGACCGCACGAACATTTGCGGAAAACGGAAACGGTACCGTTCGATGTCGAATGGGGCGCGTGGTTCGTCGGGGCCGTCGTCCGCGCGACAAAATCCGAAAGCGAACGATAGAGTGTTCCGCAGGATGGACAGCGGATTGCCTGCGAATCCACTTCCTCGATTTCAGCCCCACGGGCTTGCGCCACCGTTTCGAGGAAACGGTTGTGGAATGGCGCGGGAGTTCCGTTGAGAACAATGCCGCTGATGCGTGCTCCGGCACGCCGGAGAATTTCGACCGAGCGTCGTGCGGCGGCTTTCGGGGTCCGGCTGGCGCGGACAACGAGGCAGAGGAACGGAAAAAGCCGCGCGTAGCCGAGCACGTCGCTGAATGCGCCGGCCGGGGCCGCATCGAACACGATCTTGTCGTACAGCGGGCGCAGTTCTTCGAGCAGGGCGGCGACGCGTTCCCGCGAGAGGCTTTCGGCGGGAAACGGACACGGCCGGCCCGCCGGGACGATGTCCAGTTGCGGGATGGAGGAAGGATGGAGCACCTCGGCGAGTCCTGCTTCCCGGTGCAAATAATCCGCAAGGCCCGCCCGCCCGACCGTATCAAAAGTGAGTTTCTCCAAGGCGGGTTCGCGGAGGTTGGAATCCACCAAAACCGTTCGCTGTCCCGCTTGGGCGAGCACGGTCGCCAGGTTGAGCGCAGAGAATGTCGCCCCATCTCCGTTTCCCGGGGCGACCACTAGAATGCCGTTCCCGGGTTCCTCATCTTCGAGTGCCCGCAAGGCGGCTCGCAGAGAGCGAACCGCTTCCGCCGTCGGCGAAAAGGGCGCGGTGACAACCGGACAGGCGGTATTGGCCGTTCGTTGGGCAGCGTCATCTTTCGGCGTCTGGAATTCGGGAACCGCGCTGAGAACGCTGACGCCGAGAAGGCGCTCGACTTCCTCGGGCGACTTCATGCTCGTATCCAGCTGGGTGATCAGGAAGATGCCGCCGAATCCAGCCGCCGCACCGAGGAACAGCGCGATGCCCAACAATTTGATCCCGCGTGAACCGCTCGGGAACCCATAGCTGGCCGGGTTCACCACCTGCAGGAGGACCGGTTGGTTCCGGGCTTGGGAGAGTTCCTCGCTCAACCGTCTCAATGCGGCTTCATAGGCCATGCGATCGGCGTCGATCTGCCGCTGGAGCACGCGGGAGGGCACGGCGAGGTCGCGGACCTGGATGACCTTTTCCTCCTGCTTCTCCTGCTCGCGCAGGATGCTTTCCTCGTTGCGTCGGGCGGCGGCCAGCGCGGCCTCGATCGACTTCGGCGCGAGAAGGATTTCGTTTTGGAGCGCCTGCTCGAGTTCGGCCAACTCGGAGGCGGCTTGCCGCATGAACGGGTTCGACTCGCGATAGCGCAGCGAGAGCTTGGCAATGCGGCTCCGGACCTCGCCGATTTGGTTCGAGAGCGCGACGATGGATGGAAGCTTCTGGATGCTCTCGATTTTCATCAAGCGGGCCGCATCGCCGGCCGCGGCCTGTGCCTGGGCGTAGTCCGTTTCGATCCGGAGCCGTTCGGCTTTTGCGGAAGTCAGGCGCGAATTCAGTTCCTTGAGCTGATTGGCGACGATGTTGATGTCGCCGTCGATCGACACGTTGCCGAGTGTGCGGGTGTAGGCGTTGAGTTTTTCCTCCGAGCTGCGGAGGCTCTCCTCGAACTTTTTCACCTCGTCGCGGAGGTAGCGGATGTTCGTGCTGCTCGCCGCGATGCGTTGGTCGAGATCGTTCTGAATGCCCTCGCTGACAATCAATCCGGTGATTTTCTGCGCCATGGCCGGATCGGAGTTCCGGAACGAAATGCGGATGAGTCGGGTGTCGGGAATCAAGCTGACCGTGCAACCGGCGAGGAGCCAGCCGGCGATTCCGGCGTCGTCGAGCGACAGCGCGGGCTTGCCTCCAAGTTCGAGATCTTTCAGATCTTCGCGCCGGATCTGGTCGGCGACGCGCTTCATCAGCATCGGGCTCGCGAAGCTTTTCTCGATCGTCTTGAGGTCCTCGGTCGAGGTCGCGCCCTCGAACGTCATCGGCCCGCCGCTCAGCGAAATCGCCGACGAAGCCGCCCGCCGCTCCACGCGAATCTCGGCGCTCGAAACATACTCCGGCGGCGTCATCTGGATCGCCACCAGCCCGGCCGCCAGACCGCCGCCGAGGCACAGGACGATAAGCCACCAGTATTTCCTCGCAGCGAGGAGATACGAAACCACGTCGAACGATGAGCCGCCTCCGGATGAGGCAAACACATCGTCCGGATCCTGCAGTCCGGCAGCCATTAGAAAATCGTTTCCGCCACCCGGATCACATCGCCTTCGCGGACGTAAAACTGGTCGGCCTCCGGGCTGAGGGCGTTGATCGAAATCCGACGCGACTGGCCTGAGGCATCGCGGCGGGTGATCGTCACCCGGCGCGGGTCGCCGATGTCGCTGTTTCCGCCGGCCATGGCGATGGCCTGCGGGAGCGTGAGGTGTTCCTCGGCGGGGATGACATATGATCCCGGAGCCCGCACCTGCCCCCAAACCACGAACCGGCGTGGCGAGTAGCTTTCGACCGAAATGTTGACCTGCGGGTTGACCAACTGTGTCGCGTCAAGCTTGGCCGCGACGATCTCCGCCGCCCGGGCCACCGTTTCCCCCGCGATCCGAACCCGCCCGATCAACCCCACCGAAATCGTCCCGTCGTCCAGAATCCGCTGCCGGGTCGTCATGTAGGGCTCCTGAAAAACCTCGAGAACCACAACGTCGCCCGGACGCAACCGATAGGCTCCCGGCACTTCCGCCGCCAGATCCGACGCCGTCACGTTGCCCGACGGAGCCGCACAGCCGGTCAAAAGGATCGCCACCAGACCGACAGCGATCAGGGCGCCATGCAAACGGTTGTGTCCGCGGGGTGCAGAAACGGAAGTTCGGGATGAGTGGCAGCGGCGAAACATTCGGAAAACCGGGAATGCGGGAACCGCGATCCTGTGGATTGACACGCTGGTGAATTATCCCGAAGACGAGGGCATTTGAAAGATTTTTCTCTGTTTGTGAGGCGTTGGGGACCGGTGGTGATCTGGGTGGTTTTGGTGTTTTACGCCTCGACGAGTGCGGGGTCCGCCCGTCGCACCGGCGGAGCGATGAGTCCGTTTCTGGTTTGGATTTTTCCGGACCTGACGCTCGAGGGACAGGAAATGATCAATGTGGGGATTCGGAAAGCGGCCCATGTCGTGCAGTTCCTTGTCCTCGCACTGTTGTTGTGGCGGGCCGTGCGGATGCGCCCCGCGTTGCCGGTCGCCCGCCGGAAGGTGTTTTGGTGGATTTTCTGGGTTTCGTTGGTTTTCGCACTCGCGAGCGAGGGGATTCAGATCACGTCGCCGCACCGCGGGGCTTCGTGGTGGGACGTCGTGATCAACCTGTCGGGCAGCCTGCTCGCCTTCGGGCTGATCTCTATCGCCGACTGGTTCCGGCGAAAGGGACCGATCCTCATCACTGCGGACCTGCATCTCGATGAGGCGCCATCCGTTATTCGGGAGGAGATTCGAAGGGCAGTGCGACAGGCTCGGCCGTCCGCCTTGGTTGTCGCCGGCGACGTGGCCTCCGCCGACACGGCGGACTCCGCGTTGGGGCTCCTCCGGGACGCAGCCGGACCCGACCTGCCGATTGTGATCTGCCTGGGGAATCACGACTTTTGGACAGCCCACCCGGATGCCTCCTTGGTCGAACGGCGGGAACGCGTCTGGCGGCCGGCGTGCGAACGCCACCGGGTTCGGTGCCTGGACTTTGAGAACGTCGAGGTGGCCGGTGTCACAATCTGCGGCGGCTACGGACATTACGATTTCGGATTCCGATCGCCGGTCACGGATGACCAAGGAAACGCGCCGACCGATGCCGATTACCGAAGCGGGCGCTTTGCCGGACTGCAATGGCGGGATGCGGATCACTTCCCGCCGGGAACGGATTTTCTCGCCGAGGCGATTCGTGAGGCTGGCGAGATGGCAGCGCGGCTCCGCGCGATTCCCCTCGGACGACCGGTGCTTCTCGTGACACACACGATTCCCATCCGGGACCTGCTGCCCTCCCATCCATCCAACAACCTGTTGCGTTTTTTCGATGCATTTTCTGGCAATTCCCTGATCAGCCAGGGATGGGCGGAGCGACGGAACGACATCGTCTTGGCGGTGAGCGGCCATACCCACGAGCCAGCGGGACCGGTTCGGTTTTTTGGAATTCCCTGCCTGAATGTGGGTTCCGCTCCATCGACCGTCAGGTGGATCCGATGGGATCGCCGGACGGAACGTTTGGAACGGATGACGTTTCCGGTGGGCGCCCGAGTTTGACATCCGGTTGCAGAATTTTTGTTTGCACGGTGGAGAA
This sequence comes from Terrimicrobiaceae bacterium, assembly GCA_033763515.1. Classification (GTDB taxonomy): domain Bacteria; phylum Verrucomicrobiota; class Verrucomicrobiia; order Chthoniobacterales; family Terrimicrobiaceae; genus JANRKJ01. Next base: position 56,859 of record JANRKJ010000011.1, read on the forward strand.
TCGGTGGTAGGGGTGGGACAAATGGATGTTGTAACCGACCTCCCGATCCCCACCGAGTCGCTTTATCGCGGGCTGAAGGCAATCTGGGAGACGGAATTTCCGAAGACGTGTCCGAAGTGCGCGCGGATCTTTGAAACGTTCGAAGAGTATTTGATCGATACGCAGCCGCTGCCGCAGTGCAGCGGGCTGATGGGATATGATTTGGGGGACGAGGGGCAGCAGGTGGGATTGTTTCGGAACTGCCTGTGTGGGACGACCATCCTGGCGTTTTGCCATGATCGTCGGGATTTGTCAGAGGCGGGCAATCGGCGGCGGCAGTTGTTTGGGGAACTTTTGGACCGTTTGGTCGACACGGGTTTGTCGGCACAGGTGGCGCGTCTCCGGTTGTTGAAGGCGTTGCGGACAACTCCGGACCTGAGCGACCTGCGGGTTGGGGATTGAGTCAGGCTCCGTCCAGCAGCGCTCGCGCTTCGTCGAGGGTGGCGTTCCAACGTTCGGCGTAGGTCCAAGCCTCGGCCAGTGTGAGGATCGTCCCGGCCGTGGTTTCCGGCCACCGTCGATCGGCCTCCTTTGTGGCGGCGGTCAGGTACTCGATTTGTTGGTTCAGAAGATTTCGGATTTCGAGAAGTTCGGCCCGGAGGGATTTTTGCCGGGCGATGAGGACGGCCTTCTGGAGCGGATTCGAGGTGGCATTGAAAGTCTGATTCCATTCCTTCGCGGAACGGTCGATGGAGCCGATCCGCGCAAAAAGCGTCCAATCCGGTTCGAAGGGATGAGGTGTTTCGGCAGTTTCGCTGGCCGCCAATGATTTGAGTCGTCGGGAGTGGCTTGCGAGAAGGAACCGGGCTTCATTCAAGGCCGCGAGCGTCGCGGCTGAGCCACCGGGTCGGTCGGGATGCGCGTCCGCAGCACGGGCCCGATAGCGGTCCTGAACGGTTTCCGGCTCCACCCACGGGCGGCGCGGGAGACCAAGGAGGGCGAACGGATCGGTCACGCCGAGAAGCTTTCGCCGCAGGAACAATGCGCGACAGCGTTCGGGTTGGTGACTTTAAAACCGCCCTTCTGGAGGTCGTCGCTGAAGTCGAGTTCCGACCCGCTCACGAAAAGGGCGCTTTTGGGATCAATGACGACGCGGACTTGATTCGACTCGACCATGATGTCACGGGGAACGGGCCCGTCGACGAGGTCCATCTTGTATTGAAGTCCCGAGCAGCCGCCGCCGATGACCGCGACCCGCAGCGCGCCCGTGGGCCGCCCCTGTTTTTCGAGCAGGTGCCGGAGCCGGGCGCTCGCGGCGTCGCGAACGCGGATCAACTTCTCATTGCCGATGCGAACTCCGTCCATCCGCTTACAATGCACCCGGCAGGTTGAAGTGCAAGAGGGTCAGAACCAGGCGTTGTAGACGCCCGGATCGTACCATTCATCCGGGAACGCGTATGGGAACGGCGCGGCACCGTAGAAGTACGGGTCGGTGAAGTAGCTGTGCTTGTCCCACTTCGCTCCGCCGGTCTGAGCGCGCTGGGTCGCATCGAAGAAGCCGGTGGATTTTCCGAGGTAGTTAACGAGGTCTGATCCGGCGCCGAGGTTCGTGAGATTCTCGAGTTGGGCGTTGGTGAGTTGGTAGGGGGCTTTGGTGCTCTGCAGGTAGGAAACGATGACGGGATCCGGAACGTTGTCCTTCACGAGCCCGACGATGTCGTCGTACGTCAGAACGCGTCCACTCGCGATCTTGTGATAAGTGCGGGAATCGATCCCGTTTTCCTCCAATTTCTGGAGCAGCGGCGGAGTTTTCGAGGACGGCGACGTGGCGCAGGCCCCGAGGACAATGGCGGCGAGAACAGCGGAGAACAAGCGGATCATGCTCGCCGTCTATACCGGCCGCCGTCGCGATGCCATCACAAAAAACACGCGCGGGGACGGAGTCATGGACCCCGTCTCCCGCGGGTCGCAGGCCTGGCTTACTTGCTGTAGCCTGTCGTGGTGCGTTGATACTGCATGTCGCGAGTTTCCTTTTGCTTGCAGGCTCCAAGGGACAGCGCGAATGCGACCAACAGAACGGTAGTGGCGATTTTCATGACGAAAGGATTTCGTGCGATGAAGCGTGTCTGCCGTCGGGGCAAACCCTTTGGCCACCGTCAGGAAACCCAGAGCCAGCGCGTTTATCCGGTTTCGTTCCGCCCGTTGTGAGCCGGCCTTTCTCGTAAAACGAGAACCGGCGCCGGTGCCGGAGGCTGGTGCGGACTCCGCGCCCTTGGGCGCTTTCCGCGCGGGTCAGGCGGCTTGTTCGGCGGAGTTCACGCGTCCGGTGAGCAAGGCTGCGAGCACCATCGATGCACCGCCGCCGAGGACAACATAGAGTGAATCCAGTTCGGGGAAGTGGACCAGGATTTCACCGAGTCCGAGTGCCACGGTGATTTGCGGGAGGACGATGAAGAAGTTGAACACGCCCATGTAGAAGCCCATTTTTTCCGCCGGGAGGCAGTTCGCGAGCATGGCGTACGGCATCGAGAGGATCGAGGCCCAGGCAATGCCCACGCCGACCATCGACAGCAGCAGCCATTCCTTCTGCGATACCGCGGCGACGGAAATCAGCCCGACGCCGCCGAGCAACAGGCAGAAAATGTGGATTGCTTTCGCCGAGAACCGTTGCGAGAGGGCGATGAGGCCGAACGAAAACGCGAAGCAAACGGCGTTGTAAACCGAGAAGCAAACACCGGTCCACTGGCCTGCCTCCGCGACCAAGCCGGCGTATTCGGGCGTGCCCCGTACGGCATCAAAAACATGGCGGGCAATCGCAGGCGAAAAGTAGATCCACATGCAGAAGAGGCCAATCCATGTGAAAAACTGAACGAGCGCCAACTGTCGCATCGTCTTCGGCATGGTCTTCAGACCATGGAAGAACTCGACGAAAAATCCACGAACGCCCGCCCGTTCCGCTTTCATCCGTCGGAACGCCTCCATGTCATCCGGTGGGTATTCCTTCGTCGTAAAGACGGTCCAAAGAACCGCCAGAAGAAAGGCGCCCGCACCGGCATAAAAAGCATAGTGCACGGCGGGCGGGATCTGGCCCTCCGGGGCTGTGCCGGCGACTCCGAAACCTTGGGTCAGAATGAACGGAAGCGCGGAAGCGAGAACGGCTCCGAGTCCGATGAACAGACTCTGAACGGCAAATCCCTGCTTCCGCTGTTCTTCCGGGAGCATGTCCGCCACAAACGCGCGGAATGGTTCCATGCTGATGTTCACCGAGCCGTCGAGAAGCCAAAGCAACCCGGCCGCCATCCAGAGCGTGGAGGAGTTGGGCATGAGCACAAGGGCGATCGAGGCGAGAATCGCACCGACGAGGAAATACGGACGCCGGCGGCCCAGTCCGCACCACGTCCGATCGCTCATGTAGCCGATGATCGGCTGGATGATGAGTCCGGTGACCGGTGCGGCCAGCCAGAGGAGTGGAAGCTGGGATTCTTCCGCACCGAGCATTTGATAGATCGAAGACATGTTGGCCATCTGAAGGCCCCAGCCGAATTGGATTCCGAAGAATCCAAAGCTCATGTTCCAGATCGCCCAGAAATTCAGACGAGGTTTTTTGTTCATAGGGGAGGGTTCACTTAGCATAGACAGCTCCGGTGAGCGGGCCAAGTGTGATCACCGCCCGCCCGCCATTCACCGAAATTCCCGCCGGTGCCCCCTTGCTTGTGACAAAGACCGGCGCGGCCCCCTCCAGCAACGCGGCGTCAGCCGTCGGCAGGTCCACGGTCACCGTTTGCGGAGATTCACTGCGATTCAGCGCCACGACGAATGCGCGGTCGCCAAGCTTTCGCAGATAGACCAGCGTTTTCTGCTGATCAAAGGCACCGAGCGCCTGGTATTCGCCGATGCTCAACGCCGGATTGTTCCGGCGAAGTTCGATCGCCGCGCGATAGAATGCGAAGAGGTCGGGATTGAAACGGATGGCATCCGGCTTCCGGTCTCCGCCGCGTGGATCGATTGCCTGCGGATCGTATTTCAGGTCCTCCCAAACCATGGGCATCCGGCAGTCGGGATCGTGCCCGCCCCACATGCCGGCCTCGGTTCCGTAAAAGATCATGGGCGCCCCCACGTAAGTCATCTGGAAGAGACCGATCAGGCGCTGGATGGCCCGCTCGCGGTCATTCGGTTCGCGCAGTTGGTAAGTGGTCGAAAGCCGCGCGTTGTTCTGATTGTTGTAGTCGATGTGGTCGGGATTGCCGTGGTTGTGGCCGTTGACGATCATCGAGGCCATGCGGTCCGTGTCGTGCGAATCGACCATGTTTTGCATGGCATAGGCAATCGGCTTCGGCAGCGCATTGCGGCGCTCATCGAGCATCGCGGAGAACCTTGAAGCCGGCAGGTTTTCGTCGATGAAAAAGCCCGTCACCGGCAGCGCGAATCCATAGTAGTTCATGCTCGCCGAAAAGCTGCCATGTTCGATGAGTTCGAGTGGATTGCTCCAAACCTCGGCCGTTGTATAAGCATTCGGATTGATCTTGCGAACCAACGCGTTCCAATCCGCCCAGAACTTTGCCGGTCGTTCATCCGCCACATCGAGACGCCAGCCATCCACGCCGTCCGACGGATCACCGTCGCCGTTCGGATCCATCCAGCGGCGGGTGATGTTGAAGACATAGTCCTTCGGGCCTTGTGCCATGTCTTTGCCGTCGGGTGTCGCGGCGAAGATGGGGAGCGTCTTATGACCCCACCATCCACGGTAAGAAAACTCGCTGCGGGTGGTGGCCGGATCATCGAACGAATCGACCTGGTACCATCCTGAATACGGCGAGTTGTTGCCGTTCTTTCGCACGTCGGCAAAGGCAAAGAAGTCGCGTCCTGTGTGGTTGAAGACGCCGTCGATGACGACGCGGATTCCGCGGGCGTGCGCCTGTTTGATCAACTCCAGGAAGAGCTTGTCCGCCGCCGTCCATTGCCAAGTCGACGGATCGGCGGTCTCGCGGTCCATGATCTCAAAGTCGCCCTTCGGATCCGGACCCAAATATGGATCCACATGGTGGAAGCTGTTGCCATCATACTTATGCAAGGACCGGGCATAGAAAACGGGATTGAAATAGATCGCGTTCACACCCAGCGACTTGATGTAATCGAGTTTGTCGATCACCCCCTGAAGATCGCCGCCGTATCGGCGATCGAAAACACCATTGCGGTAGAACGCCGGCGAGGCATCCGGGCTTTGCTTCTTGTCCTGCTCGGTCTCCCACTCATCCCGCGCATACCAATCCGCCGTCCAAGTCGTGATCCGCCATTTTTCGGACGGACGGACCGGCCACTCGAGGGACGCCCGTGTGGGATCGTTTGTCGAATCCCCGTTGCGGAAACGTTCCGGAAAAACCTGATACCAGACGGCTTCCTTTGCCCAGTCCGGTACATGCACCTCCAGGCCAAAAACCGGTTGAATCATTGCGGTCAGAAGAATCGATAATGCAGCACGTTTCATAAGTCGGGGGTCGATTCGGCCGGTCTCGGTCCGCCGAATGCCCGCCACTATTCCGCCCAACCTCCGCAGTGTCAACCGGCCGGAACCCGCCGGCCGTACGACAGTTATTGAATAGTTCAAAAACCGTAATGGAGCCGAAAAGCGGAGGTTTTTCTCCGGGGAGATGCCGGGCCAGCGGAGGAAGGCGATTGACAGGTCAAGGTCGAAATTGCAAAGAGTTTGGAACATTCACCGCATCCCGTTGAATTCCCCCGCCATGAGATTGTTGCCTTCTCTCTTCGTCGCCGGATGTCTCGCCACCTTGGCGCATGCACAGGTGGGGACCGATGTGGCTTCAAACTATGTATCCTGGACATCCGGTTCAAACGGTGGTTCCGGATTCAACCCATGGGGGTTTTTGGTGACCACGGGAACGCTGGATCTCGCTGACTCGACCGCGGGAGCCGGGAACATCAATACCGGCGGCGTTTCTTTCCGCATGGCTGGTGGTGGTTCGAACTCCGCTGAAGCTGCTCGATCGTTTGCAGGTGGCGTCAGTTTGGGAACGCTGGCGGTTTTCACTTTCGATCTTTCGGTAAACTTCCGGAACGGCAACAAAGGCTTCGATCTGCGCAATGGTGGCGACACCGTTTTCAATTTCAACGTAGGCGGGGACAATTATTTCTTTGGCGGAGTTGACCTTGGAAACCAAGGGTGGGGCTACGTGAGTGACGGGGTCTATTCGTTCGAATTCGAGATCACGTCCGCGACAACGATGCGTGCCGCGGTTACCCGCACGTCCGTTGGGACGCCGTCCCAGGATCGGTTTTACGAAATCGCTTCGTACAACCTGACTGCTCCGATCGATAATTTTAAATTTTATATCAACGGAACAGATGCTGCGCCGGTTCCCCAGAACAGCCTTTATTTCAACAACCTGACTGTTGTTCCGGAGCCGACGACAGTGACGCTCCTTTCGCTTGGTCTGGTCCTGACCGCCGTCGGGTTCCGCCGCCGGGTCCGACGTGATCGGCAATCGCCTTTCTTCGAATCAAAATCCTGAACCCTCAGCAATCAACCCTCATTCAACCCATGAGAAAATCGATCATCGCGGCATCGGCAGGAATCCTGCTTTCCCTCCATTTTGCCCCGGCCCAGAGCTTCCCGACGTGGACGGGAGGGGCTGGAACGGCCAATTTTGGTGATACTGGCAACTGGAGTGGTGGTAACTTTGGCAACTACGGTCAGGCCCAATTCACCGGAACAACCGGCAGTGCCGGGGCGACGTTGAACAACAACACGGCGAGCGCCCAGTCGCGCCTCTATTTCAGCGGGGCCACCGCTTACACGCTGAATGGTAATGCCATCAGTTTGTTCGATTTCGGTTCGCCGGCGAACTGGTTCTCGTGGGTTTTGAGCGACTCCACAGCCAACCAGACAATCAATCTGACAATCAACTTTGCTGCGACCGCCGGCCCGACATTTGGACAGATCTCGGCGCGTAGTTCGGGGAATCTGACGTTTAACAACGTTGGAATCACTGGTTCGCAAGTTGGGACGCTCCGGATTTCGGGTGCGAGTGGAAGCACCGGGCAGGTGAACATCAATGGTGTTCTCAGTGGCTCCGGCAAATCTGTCATCATTGGCCTCGATGACACGACGACGGATCGGTCGTCGACATTCGTTAACTTCAACGCGGCTAACACGTATTCCGGAGACACATTCGTTGTGGCCGGCACGTTGAATTTCGGCCAGAACGGCAACGCGGCGAGTTCGATCATCCGGCTTGGCCAAACGTCGGGCGCGAACGGCGCAACGGTCCGGCTTGGAAGCACCACGGGTGGCGGCAACGTCACTTCGACGCTCGTTGTTCGTCCGGGGTCAAGCGGAGTCAAGAACCTCACCAGCGTCAATACGAGCGGCACCAACACGTATGCCGGGGGGATTTTCCTGGATGACGCGCTTTCCATTCAGCAGAGCTCCGGCGGAACGCTCGCCCTCACGGGTGGCGTCGATGTGAAGGGTCAAACTCTTTCCATCACGGGCGCGGGAGGAACGGTTAACGTTTCCAGCGTCATCCAGAACTCGACCGGTGCCGGCCAGCTTGTCGTCGGAACCAATGGCATTGTCGGCTCCGGCGGCACGGTGAATCTCTCCGCTGCGAATACTTACTCAGGTGACACGTTTGTCCGCAACGGGACCCTGCAGTTCACGGGTTCGGGCAATGCTGCCAACTCGACGATCCGGCTGGGTTCAACTTCCGGAACGGCTGTGGATGCCACGATCAACTTGGGAACGGCGACCGGTGGCGTCACGGTTTCCAGCGTAATCAATCCGGTCACCACATCCGGCAGCGGCACGCTCGTCCTCTCGTCCACCAACACGTCCGGCAACAACACGTTCTCCGGCCACATCGGACTGGATCGGAATTTGACAGTTTCCTCGGTGAACTCCGGCGGCACGCTGATCCTTTCCAACACGCGAGTCGGAGTGACAACCACCACGGGCATCGATATCAAAGGGAACACGCTGACCTTTGCAAACGGCAACTCCACCGGTGGAAACACCATCGTCTCCGGAACAATCTATAACAGCGCGGGTTCCGGCGGCGTCACGATCGGCGTGAATGCCTCGAACACGGCCTCGGTGACTCTGTCGGGCAACAACACTTACGTCGGCGCCACAACGGTGAACTCCGGCACGCTCTTGGTCACGGGCAGCACGGCTTCCGGGAGCAACGTCTCGGTGGCGGCGAATGCCAACCTGGGCGGCACCGGAACCATTGGCGGTGCGACGACAATGGCGGGTAACCTTTCAGCCGGAAACGGAGGAAGTGAAGTCGGGTTGCTGAGCTTTGGCAACACGCTCAACCTCTCAACGGCGCAGAACGTGACGTTTCAGATCAACGGCACGAACCGCGGCGCAAACTATGATGCGATCAACGTGAGCGGAGCACTCACGAATGGTGGCGACCTTGTTCTGAGCTTTGGCTCGGCTTTCACGCCCCCCAGCGCGACCATCTTCAACCTCTTCTCACTCGGCAGCACGCAGAGCGGGAATTTTGGAACGGTTGTTATCACGGGCGCTTACTCCGCCACGTTGGTGCGGAGCGGGTCGTTGTGGACCGGTGTCGACGGAACGGCGGGCCGGACATTCAGCTACGACCAGACGAACGGCAATCTCACCGTCATTCCTGAGCCCTCCACGTTTGCGCTGCTTGCGCTGGGCTTGACCGCTGTCGTTGTTTTCCGCCGCCGCCGTTCGGTTCGCTGCTGAATCAGCGCTCCTTGGGTTTGTCCTGAAGTTCGATGCCTGTGCTCGTTGGTGGGCACAGGCATCTTTCTTTTTGAGGCCGGACGTTCTCCGGCGAGGTTCCCTCGTGCGACGAAACGAATTTACCCCGCCATGGCCACCGGGCTGCCGGCGGGCGAGAGGTTTCTCAGCTTTTGGATGACTTCGGGGATGACGCGGAGCGCGGTGTCGACGTCCTGGTCGGTATTGAAACGGCCGAAGGAAAAGCGAAGGCTGCCGCGCGCCGCCTGGTTCGAGAGGCCCATGGCGCGAAGGACATGGGAGGCGTGGACGGATCCGCTGGTGCAGGCCGAGCCGGCTGAGCAGCAAAGACCCTTTTCGTCGAGAAGGATGAGGGCGCCTTCGCTTTCGACATGATCGAATGAAACGTTGGTCGTGTTCGGAAGCCGGTGTTCGCGGTCGCCGTTGATGTGCGTGCCGGGCACGAATTCGAGGAGTCCGGATTCGAAGCGGTCGCGGAGTTTTGCCGTGTGATCGTCCGAGAGGGAGGCGGCGGCGAGTTCGGCGGCTTTGCCGAAGCCGACGATCGATGCGAGGTTTTCGGTTCCGCCGCGTCGCCCATCCTGCTGGCTGCCGCGGAGCAACGGTGTAAACTTCACGCGGCGGCTCACAAAGAGAGCGCCGACCCCTTTCGGAGCGTGGATCTTGTGGCCGGACATCGAGACGAAGTGGATTCCGGAATCGTCGAGGTGGATCGGCAATTTCCCGATCGCCTGCACGGCGTCCACGTGGAGCAGGCACTTCTTTTTCCGGACGATCTCTGAGATTTCGTGGATCGGAAACAGGACGCCGGTTTCGTTATTGGCCCAGAGCAGCGTGACAAGGGCCGTATCCGGGCGGATCGCGGCGGTGAGTTCGTCGAGGTCGAGCCGGCCGAGCGAATCAACGCCGAGCCAGGTGATCTCATAGCCGCGTTGGGCGAGGGCTTCACAGAGTTTGATCGTGGCGCTGTGCTCAACTTTCGTCGTGACGATGTGGCGTTTGTCCGGGTCGAGTGCGAGCGCGCTTTGGATGGCTGTATTGATCGACTCGGTCCCGCAACTCGTGAAAAGGATTTCGCCTTCCCGGCAGGCGCCGAGGGCGGCCACTTGGGCACGCGCGGCTTCGAGCGCGGCGTGCGCGAAGCGCCCGAGGCTGTAGGCACTCGACGGGTTGCCATATCCCTCCCGCAGCCACGGTTCCATCGCGTCGAACACTTCCGGCGCGATTTTCGTCGTGGCGTTGTTGTCGAGATAGATGGTCATGTCGAGCCCGTCAGGCTAACTTTTCGCCGGTTTCATTGCAATCCCTGTGTCCGAACGCATCCTGGTCCCGGAAATTCTCGATCGATTGGATCCCGCCGATCCGGAGGCCCGTCGCAGTCGCCGGGACCTGCGGGCGCTGGATGTTGTGATGGGCAATTCGCGTTGGATTGTTCGCAGTCTCGCTGGTTTTTCACTGCGGCATATCGTCGAACTGGGCGCGGGCGAGGGATGGTTGGTCCGGAGATTGACGAAGGAGAGCGTTGCGCGGCACGTGAGCGGAATCGACCTCCTCCCGCGGCCGCCGGATCTCCCGGCGGGGATTGGATGGCTGCAAGGGGACTTGGCGGAGGTTCTGCCAACGATCGATGCCGACGCGGTCGTCGCGAGCCTGGTACTCCACCATTTTTCGGACGAAAGGCTGCGAAGTTGGGGGGAATGCATCCGGCGTTCGCGCGTCGTTGTGGTGAGTGAACCCTGGCGGGATCGCTTCCCGTTACACTGCTCGTATCTGGCGTGGCCATTTGTTGGGCGGGTCACCCGACACGACATGCCGGTGAGCATTCGGGCGGGATTTCGCAAAGGCGAATTGCCGGGCCTCATGGGGTTGGACGGCCGATGGAAGGTTCATGAAACTTGCCGGTGGCGCGGGGCGGTTCGCCTGCTAGCTTGGCGGAATTGAACCATGCTGTGACCATCGCCGGCGGCGGCCTTGCCGGGCTTGCACTGGGCATTGCCCTCCGGAATCGAGGCGTCGACGTGACGCTCCATGAAGCCGGTGTTTACCCCCGCCATCGGGTCTGCGGCGAATTTATCAGCGGGGTCACACCGCAAACGCTCGAGCATTTGGGAATTGCGGACATGTTGTCGGATTCCGAAAAACTGGAATCCGCCGAATGGCACGACTCCGATGGGCGACTGGCCCGGATGACAGCAAAAGCCTGCGGGATTTCCCGCTGGCGGCTCGATGACCGGCTCCAGCGCCGATTGGTGGAACGCGGTGGAAGGCTGGAGCTTCATTCCCGGATCCAACAGCGGGACGGCGTCGTGTGGGCGGCGGGGCGTCCGCGGCAAGGAGGGCGCTGGATCGGACTGAAAGCGCATGCAATCCAGCTCACGTTGCGCTCGGATTTGGAAATGCATTTGGGTACCAATGGCTACATCGGACTTGCCCGTGTGGAGGACGGCCGCGTGAATGTTTGCGGATTATTCCTCCGGGAAAAGCGGGGAAGCGGACGCGGCGTGGACCTGCTTTGTTCGACGTTGCGAGCCGGCGGGCTTTCGGCGCTCGCGACTCGGTTTGAGGCGGCGGAATGGGACCACGAGTCGTTTTGCGGCATTGCGGGCTTCGAGCCGGGGAGTGGATCGTCCGGCGGGTTCTCCATCGGGGACGCAGCGCATCGCATTCCGCCTTTCACAGGAAACGGCATGTCCATGGCCTTCGAATCCGCCGAGTGTGCCGTCGACCCGCTGGTGCAATGGAGCCGCGGGGAAATCGACTGGGCATCGGCCTGCACCGCCGCGGCGGAGCGCCAGCGGCGTCGGTTCAGCCGGCGGATGGCCGCGGCGCTGGGGCTGCATGCCTTCCTGACCACGCGGTGGGGAATCCGGGTCGCCACGTCGGTGGCGCGCGCCGGCCTTGTGCCGTATCAAACGCTCTTATCGCTCGTCCGCTGATGTTTCTTCAATCTGTTGCCCACGCCGAACCTCCCACCGTGCTTCGCCAGGAAGATTGCTGGGAATTGCTGCGGGCGTCCGGAGCGATGAGGGGATTGCGAACACGTTCGATCGACCTCTTGGAAAAAATCCTGCTCGGCGACTCCGGCATCGCGACACGGCGTTTCGTCGCGCCGGATCCGCTGCAGCTGATCGGGCTGGACGCCGAGGGTTTGCACCGGGAGTTCGAAAAAGCCGCGCCGGCGCTGGCGGGGGAGGCGGTCGAAAAGGCCTGCGTGCTGGCCGGACGGGATGTTCGGGAGATCGACGCGCTCCTGATTTGCACGTGCACCGGCTATCTCTGTCCGGGCCTGACAAGTTATGTTTCTGAGCGTCTCGGACTTCGACAGGGAATTTTCCTGCAGGATCTTCTGGGACTGGGATGCGGCGCGGCGATTCCGATGCTGGAGGCGGCCCGTGGTGTCGCCGCGGCTTCGCCGGGCGCGCTGATTGCAACCGTTGCCGTCGAAGTCTGCTCGGCCGCTTTTTATCTGGACGACGATCCCGGTGTGCTGGTCAGTCTCTGCCTTTTCGGCGACGGTGCGGCGTGCGCGCTTTGGAGCGGCGAGGGAGAGCCGGGCCACTGGAAAATGGGAGGGTTCCGTACGGTTCACCATCCGGAACACCGGGAGAAAATCCGCTTTGTCAATGCGGGCGGGAAATTGAAGAACCAACTTCACCGCGCGGTTCCCGGTCTGGCGGCCGAGGCTGTGGCCGGGCTGTTTGACCGACGCGCGGGAGAGCCGGACCGCATTTTGTCGCACACCGGCGGACGCGATGTGATCGAGGCGATTGAAGAGCGGCTCGGCCGGGGCAGTTTTGTCGAGACCCGCAGTGTGCTCCGCAAGAACGGTAATGTGAGCAGCCCGTGCGTGCTGCTGGCGTTGGAGGACGCACTCCAGAACGCGAACGGCGATTCGCACTTGTGGCTCACGGCATTTGGCGCGGGATTTGCCGCCCATGCCTGCGAGTTGAGCCGCGGCTGACCCCTGCGATTTTTGCTTGAGACAAACCGGTCTCGCGGACATTTGTCCCGCATGCTGGTCTACCTGCTCGTTGTGCTAGTTGCTTATTTGCTCGGGTCGATTCCGACCGGCTATTTGGTCGGTCGTTTCCGCGGAGTTGATTTGCGCAAGGAAGGCAGCGGCAATATCGGGGCCACGAATGCCGTTCGCGTGCTGGGGAAGAAGCTTGGGTACTTTGTATTCGCCGTCGACATCCTCAAAGGCCTCGGGGCGGTCGCATTGGGTGCCTACCTCGCGGGATTTGCCGGACACGGGGAAGCCGGCAGTATTGCCGGACGCATCCTTGGGGCTGTTTTCGTTGTCGTTGGCCACAATTTTCCGGTGTGGCTCGGCTTCAAGGGCGGGAAGGGAATTGCCACCTCGGGAGGCGCTGCGATCGCGCTGTTCCCGCTGTGGGTCTTTTTCGGCTGTCTGATCGTCTGGGTTCTTCTCTTTTTCACGACGCGTTATGTCTCGATCGCTTCGATCGGTGCGGCGCTCGGATTTGCCGTGATCCCGGTTATCCTGGCGTTCACGGGTGGATTGGACTGGTTCCGCGCCGGGATTGGAATTGTGATGTGTGTGCTTGCGATCTGGCGGCACAAGTCGAATATCCAGCGACTGCTCGCCGGGACGGAAAAGCGGTTCGGATCCCGCGCGGCCACCTGAACCATGTTCAAGAAAATCAGCATTATCGGAGCCGGTGGATGGGGCACGGCGCTTGCGGTTCTCCTCGCCGAGCACCGCCGGGAGGTGCTTCTCTGGGCACATCGTGCGGAGACGGTCGATGAACTCGTCTCGCAGCGCACGAACAACGCGTATCTTCCGGGGGTCCGGCTTCCGCCCAATGTGTATGCCACCGGTGATCTGACCGAGACGGCCGACGCGGATCTGGTGGTGTTTGTGACGCCGTCGAAGGCGATTCGGCAGGTCGCCGGCGAATTCGGCCGGGCGGCCGGGAGCGGTTCGCGGATCGTCGTGGCCTGCACGAAGGGGATTGAGCACGATTCGGGCAAACTGATGAGCCAGGTCCTCGAGGAATGCATTCCGGACTGCCGGACCGCGGTTCTTTCCGGGCCCAACCATGCGGAGGAAGTCGCCCAACGCATTCCGGCAACCGGGGTCGTCGGGTCGGTGCATCCGGACGTCATCGAAAACGTCCAAAAGGTTTTTTCGCTGCCCAGTTTCCGGGCTTATTCGAGCGACGACGTCACCGGAATCCAGCTGGGAGGCGCTCTGAAGAATGTCTTCGCGATTGCTGCCGGAGTTTCGGACGGTTTCAACATGGGCGACAACGCCAAAGCCGGGCTGGTCACGCGGGCGCTGGCCGAAATGATGCGACTCGGCACCGCCTTGGGCGGACGGCGGGAAACGTTCTTCGGCCTGAGCGGCGTCGGCGACCTGATGGTCACATGCTTCAGCCGGCACAGCCGGAATCGCAAAGTCGGCGAGCGACTCGGACGCGGCGAGTCCCCGAAGGAAATCGCGGATTCGATGAAGATGGTGGCCGAGGGAGTTCCAACCGCGCTGAGCGCCTGGCAGGGAGCCCGTCGGCTCGGGATCGAGGCGCCGATCACCGAGCAGATCCACGCCGTGCTGTATGAGGGCAAGCCACCGCACGAGGCGATGTGGGAATTGCTGGGCCGGCCGCCCAAGCCGGAAGCCGACGGACTGTGAAGATCGGGCTCGTCCGGCGCGGGCATTCGGCGACGGGCGGAGCCGAAGCGTATCTGCTGCGGTTCGCGGCGGAGGCCGCTCGCATCGGGCATGAGCCGGTTCTCATCACAACGTCCGATTGGCCGCGTGGCCGCTGGCCGCATCCGGGCTTGATCCAGATCCCCGGGCGGACGCCGGCCGAGTTTGCATCGGCCTTTGCAAAGACGTCCGCCGGGTGTGACGTCGTCATGAGCCTGGAGCGGGTGCCCGGGTGTGACGTGTTCCGCGCAGGCGATGGCGTGCATGCCGCCTGGCTGGAGCGCCGTGGCGAGTTTGAATCCTGGTGGCGGCGTGCAGTCCGCCGATGGAATCCCAAGCATGGGCAAATCCTGCGTTTGGAGCGGGAGGTCTTTAACCCGGCCCAAACCGGCTGGATCATTGCGAACTCCCGCATGGTTAGCGACGAGATCGCCCGATTCTCTCCCTTTCCCGCCGACCGGATTCAGGTGGTCTACAATGGATTTCAGCCGTTTGAGAAATGGCCGGATCGCGCGGAATCGCGCCGGGCACTCGGCCTCGGCGACGAATTCTGCGTGCTTTTTGTGGGCAGTGGATGGGAACGGAAGGGCCTGGCGACCGCCATGGCAGCCATTGAGATGACCGAGGACGCCTGCCTGCTCGTCGCGGGGCGCGGCCCGGCCGACCTATACCGCAGCGAGAAGGCGAAATTTCTTGGCCCGGTTTCGGACCTCCCGCGGATTTTCGCCGCAGCGGACGTTTTCGTTCTGCCGACTTGGTATGATCCATTTTCGAACGCGTGCCTCGAGGCTTTGGCGGCAGGCCTGCCGGTTGTTACGACGCAGGCCAATGGTTGTGCCGAAATCCTCACGCCGGGTGTCCACGGGAGCGTGGTCGATCCGGGAGACGCGCTGGCCATTGCCGAGCAACTCGACTTCTGGAAAAAACGGGCCGCCGGTGCCGGGCCGGCCTGTCGCGAGTTGGCGGCCGGGTTCAGTATCCAGCGAAACGTCACCGAAACGCTCGCTGTCCTCGAGCGCGCCAAGAGCGCCTGATCAGCGTCGTTCCGACGCCACCGAAGGCAGTGGCCGGAGCGTTCCGCCTTCATGCCATTCGCCGGGGATCAGAACCTTCCTCGGCTGTCGGGGAACACCGATCTCGTTGCGGCTGAGTTGACCGATTAGCAAATCCACGGCCGCCGCGCCGATCAAATCGTGGTTCTCTCGGATCCCACTCCAATTCTCGACGTCGTCAACAACGTTCAAATTGACCAGACCAACATCGTCCGGCACCCGGCGCCCGCTTTCCTCCACCCAATCCCGAACGACCGGGTTGATCGAAAGGATGGCGTCCGGGCGGTAGTTCTTCATCCATTCGTCGAATGCCGCCGGCCGCCCTTCCTTGAACCGCTCGAGGAACAGAATCGGCACCCGGTCGACTTCCGGCATCTGCGCCTGCTCAACCAGAAACGCCGCCTGCGCACGGCCTTCCGACTCGCTGTCCAGGTACCGGCTATAGATAAACCCGATCCGCGAGTAGCCGCGCTGGCGGACGTGCTGAAAGGCGATCCGAAGGTTGTAATAGAAGTCGCGATCGGCAATCGGGTAACCTTGCGGATAAAACCGCGACGCCATCACCGGAGTGGGCCCCGCCTGTTGGATGCCGCTGCCGATCAAGGCGATCACGCAGTCCGACCAATCCTCCAGCAGAAACTGCTGATGGAGCATGAGCGGAAGGATGACGCCAAAAATGCCTTTGGACTTGAGGGTTTCGGAAATCCGCACGACCTCGGCCCCGCTGGCATTCTGAGTCCCGCCAATCTGGATTTCTTCGAGACGGAAACCGCGGGCCTCGCAGCGTTCGCGGGCACCCCGGAGGTATCCGCGTAGCCAAGGGAAATCCTGCCAGCAATTGGCATTTGGGTAGTCGTTGATCCACCCGAGGGCGGACTGCATGGACATCGGGCGATTGGCGCGGGCTTGCGCCTGATACATGGCGACGAGGGGATTCGGGCGGTAGCCCTCCTTTTTGGCGATTTCCTGGATGCGTTCCCGGGTTGCGAGAGGGATCGTGGGATGGTTGCGCAGAGCCCGCGAGACGGTCGCCTTATGGACGCCGGCAATTTTGGCGATGTGATCGAGCGAAACGCGTTGCAACTTCATTGTTGCGTAGGACCTACCGGACGAAACGGATACCCGCAAGTGGTTTGTTGCACTCGTTGCGTAAGGACCGGCCCTGATGGACTCATCGGGCGCGAAAACGCCTTGTCATCAGGGCATTGCTGCGCAAAATGCCCGCCCATGCCGAACGATGAACAGGTTTTGGTAATCCGTCGCGAGTTGTTCGACCGCTTGGGGAGCTTTCAGGGACTGTCGCCCGCGGTTGACCAATACCTCCCGGAATTTCTCAAAAAAGAAAATAACTTCTTCGCGCCCCGGGCCGCCGCGGAGGAGGATCCGAGCCTCAAGCAAATCATCCCCTATGCGGTCTTTCGGCACGGTGATCGGATCCTGCATTACACGCGCGGGTCGTCTTCGGGCGAAAAGCGTCTGGTTGCAAAATCCTCGATTGGGATCGGTGGACACATCAACGACACGGACGAGTCCCTTTTCTCCTTCGACCAATCGACCTACCATGCGGCGGTGCGTCGGGAAATCTCCGAAGAACTCCGGCTGGGGGGCGGGTTCACCGAACGCGCGGTTGCGTTGATCAACGACGATTCGACCGAAGTCGGCCGCGTCCACCTCGGAGTCGTCCATGTGGTGGATTTGGAATCCACGGACGTTCAAGCCGGAGAAAAAGCGATTGCTGCTCTGGGATTTGCCACCCGGGCCGAGTTGGTCGCCCGGCGGGACGAGTTCGAAACTTGGTCTCAGATCGTGCTCGACGGCCTGCCCGAACTCGATTGAGCGCCCGGGAGGTTGCGTGAGCGGCTTCCGGCGGCTAGGCTCATTTTCCCATGCGTCGGTGGATTTTTTGGACGGTACTGTTCGGCTTTCTGGTCGCGCTCGTGGCCGCGCCGACGCCAACGCAGACCCGAACCCGCGTGGCGGACGGCTTTGATTTCCCTGTCGGCAAGCCCGATGCGGAGGGTTACTACATGTCGCGGGGGTTCCTGCGTTACCATCCCGGCGAGGATTGGAACGGGCTGGGCGGTGGCAATACCGACATCGGGGCGCCGGTCTACAGCATTGGGAGCGGCTATGTGACGTTTGCACGGGATGCCCGGATGGGGTGGGGGAACGTCGTGCTGGTCCGCCACATCTTCATGGACAACGGCAAGCTTGCAACCGTGGACTCGATGTACGCGCACCTCGACCGCATCATGGTGCGCGAGGGACAGCAAGTCGCCCGTGGCCAACAGGTCGGCACGATCGGAACAAACCGCGGCATGTATACCGCCCACCTCCATTTCGAAGTCCGCAAAAACCTCGCGATCGGGATCAACCGCTCGGCATTCCCCCGGGATTTCGTCAACTACTACCGGCCCAGCGCATTTATCACCCCGCGGCGCAAACTTCCCGGGGGCGGGCGCAGCGCGCTGATCCCGCTGAATACCTATTCGCTGCCGCAGCGGCTCAGTCAGCCGCTCGAAGACGTCGATCTCTCCGCCAAAACGAACAAAAAAGGAAACGCCACACCGTCGCCCACCCCGCGTTCGTTCCGCGTGAATCGCTTCGGTGATTTTTGAGCGCGGCTCAAAGGGACGCGTCGGCGTTCAGGGCCTGGGGGTCCAGGCTGCGGATCAGGTTGGCGGCGGAAATCGTATCCGTCGTGGCGAGGCGGTAGCGCTCGACCATGCCGAGCAGGGAGAGGATTTCCGACGGGGAACGCCGTTCATCGAGCATGCGGTGGCGCACCGCATCCGCCCATGTTCCAAGTTCGCCGATCGTGGACTTCAGGCGCTCGATCGGTGTCGGGTCGGTCGTCCGGCCGTCAAGCCCGTGGCGGATCGATTCCAGTCCGCCCTCGAGGGCGGCGTGCAGGTCGCGGACGGGCTGCGGGTTGCCGAGGTGGTCGAGGTTGCCGGCGGTGACGAGCAAATGTCCGCACGCGCGCGCCAGATGCTGCAGGATTTGCGCGATGGTTGCTGATTCGCCCGGATGGTGCGTGGGGTCATCGAGATGGGGGAGGCGGACGGCGACTTCGCCCGGCACCAGCGCCAAACGTGTGCGTTGCCAAAGCGGGACGCTCGAAGCTCCCTGTCGGAGAAATTTTTGCGAGAGGTCGGCGAGTTCCTTGAGCCGGTCGCGGATTTCCCACTGTGGAAGTGAGGGCCAGAGCAGGCGCTGGATCAACGAGGCCAGGAGCAGAGCCAGCGTGATGCCGAAGAAAAAGCCGACGATCGCCTGGAACGAGATCGGTTCCTGTCCGTTCAGTCCGAGAATACCGACGATGGATAGCATCGCCATCTGCATGGGAATCGTCATGCCGCGCACGGTGAACGACAGGTAGCCCCAAACGAAGAGCCAGACGAAGATCACCGTATTCATCACGGCGTAACTCGAAAGCATCGGCCGGGCAGCCAGCAGGATGACACTGAGGACGAGCAGTGCGGCCACCGAGAGGGGCACAAAATGAAACGCCCGCCGGTCGCCCTGCCCGCCCGGGCTCGTCGCATTCATCGCCGTGAAAACCCACGCGCCAAGCACCAGCATCGAGCCGCCCGGCGGATTGAGCCAGTCGAGCAGGAAGAGCGCCGCGGTGGTCGCCAGACCGGCCTTGATTCCCGTGCGAATCCAAAACGGCGGCGGCCAGGGAGACAGGATCGGGGCATGGTCGGTCGAAGGCACCAGCGGATCGACGGGCAGCGAATTCAACAGATCCTGAGCCCGGACGACCTGGGCCTGCACTTCCTGGAACGCCAGCAAATGCACGCTCAGGACCAGCGCTTCATCGGTCCCAGGCAAGTGCGGAAGCAGGTGACGTAACTCGAGCAACCGCGCGTTCACCGCTTCCTCCGTCTGTGTCGCCGCCGCGCGGCAGGCCGCGCGCGTGGCGGGTGTTCCGGCCGGGTTCCCGAGGTCCGCCAGCGCAGCGGCCAGCGCGCGATGCCAGGCCCCAATCTGCTCGCGCAGTGCCGTGCGATACTCCGAATTCGCCGGCAGCGGCTCGTGGAGCGTGGAAATGGCAAACGCCATGCGCGCTTCACAGGTCGTCAGCTCAAAAAACGTCGAGAGCCGGTCGCGAAAATGCTGGCTCTCCCGCGCCCCGAAATCCAAAAGCCCGCGCAAAGCCGTGATCCGCGCCGGAAACCCAGCCGCGCGCTCCGCTGCCTCGGCCGGCGAGCCATCCAGCAGCCCCGCGGCGGCCCCCTCCAGGCACTCGCGCAGGTCGAGGAATCCTTCGCGCAGGTTCTGCAAAAATTCGACCCGGGCGTAGCGTGGCCAAAGCACGCTCTGGACGACCATCGTGACGAGAATTCCCAACGTCACCTCCTCGACCCGCCACAACATGTACTTCCACGACGTCTCCGGATCGGACAATCCATTGCCCGCCACGACCACGACCGTCAGACCGCACAGCAAAAACGCATACGGATACCGGCTCTGCCCGAACATCGCCGTCGATACCCCCACCACCAAGCCGACCAACAAGAGAAAAATCACAGGATTTTGCTGGAGCGATCCGGTGAGCAGATACCCGATCACGCCGCCGGCCACCGTGCCGATCAGCCGAAAAACCGACTTCTCACCAATCGCTCCCACATACTGCGCGATCATCAACACGAACACGGTGAACAACGCCCAGACCGGTTCCTGCAATCGCAGGACCAACGCGATGTAAACCGCCAGCACGCCGGCCAGCCCGAACTTCAGCCCATACCGAATCGCCGGGTCACTCGCGAGCTTCTTCCAGTCCACCCAGCGGGTATAGAACGCCGCGCCGCGCGCGGCAATGGCGGATGGCGCGGTTTCGGTCAGCGTCCCGGACGATCCAGCGTCTCGGCGAGAAATCCTGCCGCCGCATCCACGACTTTCCGCATCGCCCCGTTGCTGAACCGATGCCCTTCCGAATCGAACGGCAGCACTTCGACCCGCGTTCCGTGGCGTTCGGCGAGCCGTTGGATCCGGCTCAGGTTGATCTCGAAGTCGACACGCTCGTCTTTCCGCCCATGAATGACCAACACCGGCGGCAACGGATCGACGGGGTCATAGAATCGATCCCAGATGCCACCCGCCTGCTCGACCACCACGCCGACACGGTCATTCTTCGACCCGACCGCCACCGCCAGAAAGCCGCCCAGCGAGTACCCGAACACCCCGACCCGGCCGCCGTTCGCGTGTTCGGCCGACACCCAATCCACCGCATCGCTCACCGTCGCCATCCACGTCGCGAAATTCTGCACCATCACCGCGTCGTTCCACGCGACCCGTGAATCGGTTCGGTTGAAATAATTCACCACACACGCCACATGGCCCGTCTCCGCGAGACCGCGAGCCACCCGCTTCATCTGCGGACCGTCAAAAAGCATGCCGCCCGCCCCCGGCAGCACCAGCACCGCTCCCTTCGCTTGGCCGTCC
This sequence comes from Terrimicrobiaceae bacterium, assembly GCA_033763515.1. Classification (GTDB taxonomy): domain Bacteria; phylum Verrucomicrobiota; class Verrucomicrobiia; order Chthoniobacterales; family Terrimicrobiaceae; genus JANRKJ01. The sequence continues at coordinate 77,773 of JANRKJ010000011.1, forward strand.
CGCGGCGCAAAGACATCCACCGCGATTCGCTTCCCGCCACTCTCAAAATACGCCCGCGATACATCGACCGCCGCCCGCACATCACCACCCACCAATGCTCCCAACAAAAGCCAAATCAGCATCGCCCGCTGTAAGCCCAAAATCGGCCGCCCGAAACTGAAATCACCGCCGCCTGTCGCGGCGGTCATGGCAGATGGCGGAGGAATAATGGCGAATGGGTTGGCCGAAGCCGGCGGGAACACAACCACCGCTCCGTTGAGCCCTTCGTCAAACCTAGTCATTCAGTCCGGGGCTTGTCAGACGGGGGGTGTGCGGGCAACATGCGAGCCATGTTTGACGCGCTGCGCGTGCCGGAGTTCCAGTTCGGGGATTTTTTGGTGCCTTGGGGAATGGTGATTGGTTCGCTGGGATTTCTGGCGGCGTGGTTTGTTGTCTTGTTTTTGGAGGCACGAGGTTGGACGCGGGGGATCTGGCATTTGCCGCTTTTCTTCGTCGGGCTCGCGGTGTTTTTGGGCTGTGTGTTCGGATTGGTTTTTGCGCCGTGAAAGTTCCTTCGCGCTATTTGATCACGGCCGTTGTCGTTGTGGCGGCGATGGTGGCGGCGCTCGCCATGTATGCGCGCTATGTGTCGCGCCCCTGGACGCGGGATGCGCAGGTGCGGGCCAACGTGGTCGGGATTGCCAGCCGGGTGGAGGGGCCGATCGTGAACATTCCCGTGCGGGACAATCAGACGGTGAAAAAGGGCGACCTGCTCTTCGAGGTCGATCCGTCGACGTTTCAGGCGGAGGTGGACAATTGGACGGCGAAGCTCGCGCAGGCGGAGGCCTCGGTCGTCCAGACACAGCAGGAATTGCAGCGTCAGACCGAATTGTTCAAGACGCAGGTCAACGATCTCCGCGATCTCCAGAACGCGCAGGATTCGTTTGCCGCCGCCCAGGCCGATGCCGCCGCGGCGAAGGCGAATCTGGAGTTGGCCAAACTGAACCTCGGCTACACGCGGGTCGTGGCCCCGGTCGACGGCTACCTGACGAACGTGAACACGTCCCCCGGCACGTATGTCTACGCCGGCCAGCAGATCCTTGCGTTGGTCGATGCAAGTTCGTTTTGGGTGGCGGCCTATTTCAAGGAAACCCAACTCCGGCACGTCGAAGATGGCGGAGCGGTCAGAATCCGGCTCATGGGACATGAGTCGGAACCGTTCGCCGGAGTGGTCGACAGCACGGCTTGGGGAATTTTTCTGTCGGATGGCTCGACCGTTCAGTTGCTGCCGGATGTGAGCCAGACGATTGACTGGGTACGCCTCCCGAACCGGTTCCCGGTCCGTGTCCATGTCACCGGCACTCCGCCGATTCCGCTGCGGATCGGCCAGACGGCCTCCGTCGCGATCGAGCGCTGAGGCTCAGCGGGCGCGCAGGGCGGCAAGCCGTGACGAGGCTTCGATCCACGCGGGATTTCCGGATGGCTGGAAGGTTTGGATCGGAAACGATGACCGGACGATCGCGCGGAGCGCGGCGAGGTCGGGGACCTGACCGTCGACGATGGCCTGGATGAGGATGTTGCCGATGGCGGTGGCTTCGACCGGTCCGGCTTCGACAGTGCGGCCGGTGGCGTCGGCGGCAAACTGGTTGAGAAGACTGCTCTGGCTGCCGCCGCCGACGATGTGCAGGACGCGAATGGTGCGGCCGGTGAGTTTTTCCAAATCGTCGAGGCTTTCGCGATAGACCAAGGCGAGGCTCTCGAGGATCGCGCGGGTGAACGCGCCCGGCGACTCCGGTACGGGTTGTCCGGTCTCGCGGGCAAACTCCGCAACCCGCTCGGGCATGCCCCCCGGTTTTGCAAAGCGGTCGTCGGTCGGGTCGAGGAGCGTCCGCAGCGGCGGCTCGGCTTCGGCCAGACGGTTCAGCTCGGCGTACGAGAGGTGGATCCCCTGGCGTTCCCAAGCCCGCCGGCATTCCTGCAAAATCCAGAGACCGGAGAGGTTTTTGAGAAACCGGGTGGTCCCGCCGTATCCGCCTTCGTTGGTGTAATTTGCCTGGCGGACTTCCTCGCTGATGAGCGGTTTGTCGAGTTCGACACCGAGCAGGGACCATGTCCCCGAACTCAGATACGCCCAATCGTCGGCTCCGCGCGCCGGCACGGCGGCTACCGCGGCTCCGGTGTCGTGCGAACACGTGGCCACGACCGAAAGGTCCATGCCGAGTTCCGCTGCAATTTCCGGTCTCAACGTTCCCAGGCGTGTGCCCGATGGAACGATCTCCGGAAAAATCCGCGGCGGAAAGGCGAAGGCGGATTGCAGCGCGCCGGACCAGGTGCGCGCCACCGGATTGTAGATCTGCGTTGTGCTGGCGAGGCTCTCCTCGGCTTTTCTCACGCCGCTGAAAAGAAAATGCAGGTAGTCGGCGATGCAGAGAAAACCGTCGGCATGGTCGATCAGTCCGGGGTGGCACTTTTGGTCCGCAAGCAGTTGATAAAGCGTGTTCAACGCCATGAACTGGATCCCGGTCTCTGCGTAAATTTTTTCCCGACCAACCTGCGCGAGCGCGTTTTCGAACGTCGAATCCGTCCGGGCGTCGCGGTAGCAATAAGCCGGCGCGAGCATGGCCTGCCCCAAGCCGCTCCAAACGTAGTCCACTCCCCATGAATCGACGCTGAGACTCGCCGGCCGGGTTCCCGTGGCCGCCACTTTCGCGAGACCGGCTTTGAGCTCTGCAAAGGTTCGCAGGATGTCCCAGCGCCAGGAACCGTCCAGCAGGACCGTCAAATTCGAGAAGCGATGCACTTCTTCCAAAGAGAGCTGCCCGCCGTTCAGCGTGCCCAGCATCACCCGGCCGCTCTCCGCACCCAAATCACATGCCACGTATTTCATCAGGGGAAAGACCCGAGCATGAACGCGCGGGCCGGATTCCGCCAAGTCCCGAATTGAGCGGAATCGCGCATATCGCGGCGGCTTCAGCGAGTGGCGACGGCCGGGCGTTCGATATAGACGTCCATTTGTTGGCCGACGAAGAGGGGAGTCTGGCTGGGCTGGATGCGGTAGATGCACTGGAGCACGCGTGTGTCGACCCGTTCGGTGGCGCTGCCGGTCAGCGAGCGTTTGGGAAGGACGAGCGGCTCGAAGCGAACGAAGTCGAGCGGGATCTCGGAACCGGCGGAGCCTCGTGGAAGCGCCACGGCCCGGGCGGCCGGGTCAACGCGGATCGCGTCCACCTCGTCGATGTCGACGCGGACGTGGAGCGACTCGATATCGCCGAGAACGACAAGCGGTTCGCTGTCGTTGGAAGCAAACTCTCCATTGCGCACATCGACGCGGAGCACGGTGCCATCCATGGGCGCGCGGATCCGGCTTCGTTCAATTTCGGTGCGCACGGCCGCGGATCGCGCGGCGGCGGCGGCGAGTTCGGCCTCGGCCTCCGCGAGGCGGGCGGCGGCTGTCCGGCGGGCAAATTCCAGCCGCTGGCGTTCGTCGGTGCTGACGACGGCGCGGGCGTCGAGCCGGCGGATGCGCGTGAGTTGGTCATCGATGTCGGCGATGAGTTCCCGTTGGGTGGCGAGACGCGCGCCGGCGGTGCGTTCGGCCGCTTCCTGAACGGCGAGATCGGATGCCAGTTGGCGGGTGTCGAGTTCGAAGAGGAGGTCGCCCGCGCGGACGGGTTGACCGACCTGGACCGCCACTTTTTGGACGAGGCCGGGAAATGGCGTGCCGATCTTGATGTTCTCGCTGGCCGGTTCGATGAGACCCGTTCCTGCGACGGCGTGGGCAAACGGTCGTTGCGGCGGCATTTCGAGTGGTTCGGTGCGTTGTTCGACCGGGCGCATGGCGGCGATCGCTGCCATGGCAAAGACCAGAGCGGCCGCAGCTCCAATCAGCAGACGTTGTCGGATGAGGTGTTTCATGAGTCGATGTGGAGAATTCGCCCGTCCTCCATGTGGGCAATTTGGCGGGCGAAATCAAAAATCCGATGATCGTGTGTGACGACCACGACGGCGCGGTCCCGCTGGACGGCCACTTCGGCGAGCATCTCCATGACGGCATGGCCCGTGCGTCCATCGAGCGCGGCCGTTGGCTCGTCACACAGGATGAGGCGGGGAGAATGGATGAGTGCGCGGGCGATGGCCACGCGTTGTTGCTGTCCACCGGAAAGCTGGCTCGGTCGCGATTTCGTGCGGTCGCCGAGACCCAGTCGGGCGAGGACGTCGCACGCCTTGTCGACCGCCTCCTCCAAACGCATGCCGTCGGCCAGAAGCGGCACGGCCGCGTTCTCTGCGGCGGACAAGGTCGGGAGGAGATTGTATTGCTGGAAGATGAATCCGACGTTTCGGCGCCGGAATTCCGTCGAGCCGGGACCGTCGGGTACCGTGTCCAGCACGCGAACGGCTCCCGCGGTCGGCCGCAGGAAACCGGCCATGAGCGAGAGGAGCGTGGTTTTCCCGCAGCCGCTCTGGCCGGCGAGCATCGTGATGCCGCCGAAGGGAATCTCCAGATCGAGGCCGTGCAGGACCCGCACCGCAGTGTCCCCGGTGCCGAAGTCCTTCACCAGCGCCTTGCATGTGACGGCCGGTTTCATCCGCGGAAAACGCTGGCGGGCTCGAGGGTTCGGACACGGCGAATGCTCAGCAAACTCGCCGCAGCGATGATGAAAAGAATGATCACGAACGTCCCGGCGGCGATTTCACCGTACACGATGAAGCCGCGCAGGTGCAGCACGTCCTTCGTCGCCACGAAGAATGCGCTCGTGAAAAAGATCCCCAACGCATAGCCGATGAAACCGACCAGACTTGCCTGAAGGAGAATCATTCCGGTCAGGCGGTTGTCCGTCACGCCGATGGCCTTGAGCGCGCCGAAGTGTTTCAGATTCTCGATGGCGAAAATGTAGAACGTCTGACCGGCGACCACCGTGCCGACAACAATCGCCACCATCACAGTGATCCCGAAGTTCACTGGAATGCCGGTATTCCCGATGTAGTAGCCGATTGTTGCCGCTCCGAATTCGCGTCCGGTCAACGCCCGCAGCCCGGTCTCCGCGGCAATCCGCCGGGCGAGCGCGGCTGCATCCAGTCCATCCCCAGGCTCCGCGAGGATGAACGACATCATGTTCCTTTGCGGACCCACATACGTGAGCGCCGTCGAATACCGGCTGAACATCACCGGGAACGTCTGAAAGGGCGCCGATGCATTGCAGATTCCCACAATGCGCGCCCGGCGGTCGTTCAATTCGAGTTCCCGGCCGAGCTCCAGCGGACCATCCGGGAAAAAGAACCGATAGCCCGCCAGGTCGATGATCACCGCATCCGGCTCGCGGAGATCCTCCGGGTCGCCCAGGACCATCTTCCGCGGTGCACCGATTAGACTCGCATCATCCACGCCCATCAGGATCGCCGTCCGGAACCGCCCGTCCTCCGCCCGGGCTGTCGGAAGCCCCTTGAACAGCGGAACCGCCCATCGAACGCCATCCACCGCCCGCACGCGCTGCAACTCCGTGGTCGGCAGCGCCTTCACCTCGTCCACATACTGCACCGAACCGTCCATCACCCACACGGATGCGTCCTCAACATCCTTGATCTGACTCGTCGTCCGACTCATCAATCCGGCGAAAATCGACGCCTGGTGCGAAATCAAAAACGCCGCAAACGCGATCGAAAAGATCAGCCCCAGGTACTTCGCCCGGTCTTCCACCAGCATCTTCAACGCGATGTAGTTCATTTTTGGCGATTGTTCATGTTTTGACGTTGGGTCATTCGTGGGGAAAATGATTAGAGCCGGTCCCAGGGTTGGGCGAAGTAGTCACGGCGGAGCCGTTCTTCGACCGGGGAGTAATCGTATTCGGTTGAGAGGGGCCGCCAGCCGACGCCGTCGAGGAAGCGGTGACGGTTGATTTGGAGCGAATTGCGGACGAGCTCGGCCAGGCGGGCGGCAAAGGCGTTTGGACTGGATTGGACGAGCATGGCGCCTTTGGACATCGTGAACAGGCCCATGACGATCTCTTCGGGAGGGACGCCGGCGGGGATATCGCCGGCGAGCAATCCGTCGCGCGCAATTTTCATGGCGGGCTCGAAGATTTCCATCGACGAACGCTGGAGGAGTTCCCGACGGTGCTCCGAGGTCTTGTCCCACACGGAAGCGGTCGTTACCAACTGCATCAGTTCAAAGGCGTGCGGTTGGTCCTCCGCGAGGAGCAAATCGGCGATTCCCAGCGCGCAGCAACGCTCGCGCGAGCGCCCGGGAAACCGCGCCGCATGACGAAACAATCGCGCCCGGCTCTTCACCGCCCGGATCACCACTCCCAAAAGCAAATCCTCCTTCGAAGCAAAATGCAGGTAAATCGTCCCCTTCGCATACTCGATCCGCGCCGCCAACTCGTCCAGATTCAGCCCCAAATACCCCTTCGCTTCCAGCAGCTCCCCCGCATGGTCCAGGATCAAATCCTCCCGGGCCTGCAGCTCCCGTTGCTTCCGAAGCGTCGTCATGAATTGATCCATCCTTGAAAAATGACTGAGAGTCAAATTGTTTTTTGGCGGCGGTCCGGGGATTTGGAGAAATTTCCAGTTGTGTCGCCTGCGGCGGGCGTCTATTTGTCGCTGCTCCCCTTTTCCCGGGGGTGTGTCCCATTTTCGTTCATGAGCAACAAAGGAAAAATCGTTCAAGTTATCGGTCCCGTGGTGGACGTGGAGTTCAATCCGGCGGATGGCGCCCTGCCAAAAATCTACGATGCGCTGGAGATCACGTTTGAAGCGGCTGGGGAAACCAACCGGCTGACGCTCGAGGTCCAGCAACACTTGGGCGAGAACTGGGTGCGTTCGATTGCGATGAGCTCGACCGAGGGCTTGAAGCGCGGGATGGAAGTTATGAATACGGCGGCCCCGATTTCGGTTCCGGTGGGCGAAGGCGTGCTGGGCCGCATTTTCAACGTCACGGGTCAGCCGACCGACGAGCGTGGGCCGGTGAAGTTTGAGAAGAAGTATCCGATTCACCGCAAAGCCCCGCCGCTCACCGAGCAGGACACGAAGGCGAAGATTCTCGAAACGGGCATCAAGGTCATCGACTTGATCTGTCCGTTCACCAAAGGCGGCAAGGTCGGGGCGTTCGGCGGAGCCGGCGTCGGCAAGACTGTCGTCATCATGGAGCTCATCAACAACATCGCCAAGGGCCACGGCGGTTACTCGGTTTTCGCCGGGGTGGGTGAGCGCACCCGTGAGGGCAACGACCTCTACGCCGAAATGAGCGAGTCCGGCGTCATCGACCAGAAGAACATCGAGAATTCCAAAGTCGCCCTGGTTTACGGGCAGATGAACGAGCCCCCCGGCGCCCGTCTCCGCGTCGCCCTGACGGCGCTCTCGATGGCGGAGTATTTCCGCGACGAGAAGAACCAGGACGTGCTCTTGTTCATTGACAACATTTTCCGCTTCTCGCAGGCCGGTTCGGAAGTCTCGGCGCTACTCGGCCGCACGCCGAGCGCGGTCGGATACCAGCCGACCCTCGCGGCCGAAATGGGCGACCTCCAGGAACGGATCACCTCGACCACGAAGGGGTCGATCACGTCGTTCCAAGCGGTCTACGTTCCGGCGGACGATCTCACCGACCCGGCGCCGGCGAACACGTTTGCTCACCTCGATTCGACGATCGTGCTGGAGCGTTCCATCGCGGAATTGGGCATCTACCCGGCCGTCGACCCGCTTGCCTCGACCTCGAAGGCGCTCGCTCCCGACATCGTCGGCGAGGAACACTACGCAGTCGCCCGCGGCGTGCAGAACGTTCTCCAGCGCTACAAGGATCTCCAGGACATCATCGCCATTCTCGGAATGGATGAACTCTCGCCCGAAGACAAACTCACCGTCTATCGCGCCCGCAAAATCCAGCGTTTCCTGTCCCAGCCGTTCCACGTGGCCGAAGTGTTCACCGGAACAAAGGGCCAATACGTGCCGATCAGCGAAACCATCCGCGGCTTCAAAGAAATCCTCGACGGCAAACACGACGATGTGCCGGAAGGAAACTTCTACATGAAGGGCGGAATCGACATGATTAAGGAGTGATTCAGTGTTCAGTGATTCAGTGTTTTGAGTCCTGAAAACTGAGATCTGAAAACGGAAAACTTTCCCATGCTTCGCCTCGAAATCGTCACTCCTGAATCGAAAGCGTATTCCGATGATGTCGACTCCGTCGTCATCCCCGGGATCGAAGGCGAATTGGGCATTCTGCCCAACCACGTGCCCCTGATGACCCAGTTGCTCCCCGGCGAGCTTCGGGTCTCCAAGGGCGGACAGGAACTCCGGCTCGCCGTCGGCGAGGGGTTTGTTGAAGTGACCGGTGACAAGGTCGCTGTGCTGACCGACATGGCCCTCGAAGAAAGCGCCATCGACGCCGACGCTGCCGAAGAGGCCGTCCGCCGCGCCGAGGACGCCATGAAGAACAACAAACTCAACGACGAGGAATACGCCACCGTCAACGCCGCCCTCCAGAAGTCGCTCGCCCAAATTCGGGTGAAGCGCCGCCGGACCTACTGATCGCGTCCGTTCCCGGACGGACTTTCCGGCCTCCCCGTGCGCCCGCCAGGCGTTTCTTGATCATGGACGGCATCCGGACCGACTCCCTCAACGAACTCCTCTCGGACGCCATCCGGGCGGGCTTTCGTCGCATTGGCCAGGTGGCCATTGAGCCAATCCCGGACGGATTTCGGCTTTGCCATTTCGACGACGTCGGACGCGAGGGTTTGAAAATAGTCACCGATCCGGAGGCTGCGACGGCGATTGCCCTCCAGGACGATCGCGGTGCCTATCGGCCGCTGAAAACCGCGCCGAATTTGCGGCACGGATGGGAGCTCCGCGTGACCTCGATCCCCGAACTCCGGCTTGCGCTCGACGCACTTTATCCCGCCGCCTTGGGAAACTGGCGCGCGACCCTCACCGGCCGGCTCTCGGCCGTCCCCTTGCGCGAGACCGTCAACCGCCAGACCGGCATGTATCGGATCACCGGGAAGATCAGCGAAGACCAAGCGGTCTCGCTTCGCGAAACACTCTGCAAACCCGGTTGCCTCCGCCGCATCCTCTGGAGTGTCGAGCCAGCCGGCGACCCGCCGCCGGCCGCCGAGCCCGCGCCCTACGAAATTCCGTTGCTCTGCGCCGAAGCCTGCAACCTCTACGTGGCTGCCGCGCGCAAAGTGGTCAAAGGAATCCCCCTCGACCAAGTCGAGTGACCCGCACCGGCAAAAGACGTTTGCCATCCCCGCCGCTCCAGCATAACCTCTCCCTCCTTTCCGCGCGATTAGCTCAGTGGTAGAGCGCTTGCTTCACACCCGGATACGGCCTTTTAGCCGCTCTTTTCCGGAACCATCAGGAATCCTCAAAAGCCCTTGTGATCAGACTTCACGGACTTCGCTCGTCATCCCGAATCATCCCGAATCTGCCGAAAAACAGGGGGGCGGGTTACAAAATCAGGTGACAAGAATTTTGCCTACTACGCAAGCGATCTAGGGCCGCTCCGCGGGGAGCACCCTAAAGCGATGTGCGAACGGCCATCCGAAGGAGCGAACCGGATCGGGATCGATTCAAGCCGGTTAATCGCTCCCCGCCGCGGAGACTCCCAGGAAGTGAGCCCCAACACCCTGCTGCACTCTCCGGGAGACTCCGAACGTGTCGCTGTTTGCGATTCTGGCGCGTGACCAGACCTTTTGCCCCGGCGCCTGCGGCCCCGAACTCCGGGGGGGGGGAATCGTCTTGGATCATCGTTCGAATCGGGGAACCACGGTTCCCCGAACCCCTCCTCTAGGGGGAACAGCTCCATGGACGATTTGGATGGATCCTTGTTTTCCCAGTGAATAGATCCGATTTCATGGCGATCGAAACAATACCCGAAGACATCGCATCCACGTACGAAATCCATGAGTGGAGGCATGCTTGGGCGATCCTTGCCACTGATTTCCCTGAAGAGTTCAACGACCTGATCTCGGTGCTGCGGGATTTTCGTCTCAAGAGCAGCTACATCATCGTCGGTGGCGGGAATAAAGGACCAATCGCGAAGGCTCTCGACGGTCGGTTGGGGCAATTAGGTTGGAGGACGAAGAACTTTGACACGAAAGTTGTCCTAGATGGTGCGCCCCTTGATTCGCCCACGCACGAAATCGATTGCTTCAAAGGTAAGGTTGCTTTGGAGATTGAATGGAACAACAAAGACCCTTTCTTTGACCGGGATTTGAACAATTTCCGGCTTTTGTTCGAACTCAGAGCGATTTCGGTAGGCGTCATCATCACCAGATGCACCCATCTACACGAAAGGACTTTCAAACCGTTGCCCTACGATGTTCGAAAGAAGTATGGGGCGAGTACGACGCACATGGATAAACTCCTGCCGAAACTGCACGGCGGCGGCGGCGGCGGTTGTCCGATAATCGTCATAGGAATCGGCGAGCGTCAGTGGGAGGAGGACATCCCGATGGTGGAAGCGGCTGCTGTTTTCAAGCACGTGAAGGCGATCAAAGCGGCAAACAAAGGCAAAAAACCGAAAGACCGAGTAATACCCAAAGAAATGCTGGTTTTGAATGGTCGTGATCTTTCCTCCATGCTAGGCGTTCTCCGTGAGGAGAATATGGAGGACGAAGAATGACTGCGAGTGAGAATCTGATTTCAACGATCCATGGCAAATTTGGGACGATTCTCGCAGATCCGCCATGGCGATTTCAGAACTCGACCGGCAAGGTCGCCCCGGAACACAAGCGGCTTTCCCGTTACGGTACCATGAGCCTCGACGAAATAAAAGAGTTGCCGGTTGCCATGTTTGCGGCCGACACCGCCCATCTTTATCTTTGGGTTCCAAACGCGCTTCTTCCGGAAGGGTTGGATGTCATGGCAGCGTGGGGTTTCCAGTACAAGGCAAACATCGTTTGGCACAAGATCAGAAAGGATGGCGGGCCGGATGGCCGCGGAGTCGGTTTCTATTTCCGCAATGTCACTGAACTGGTTCTTTTCGGAACTCGCGGAAAGAATGCGCGCACCCTTGCCCCAGGTCGTAGCCAGGTGAATTTTCTTGCCACGCAGAAACGGGAACATAGTCGAAAGCCCGAAGAGATTTTTCCAATCATCGAGGCATGTTCGCCGGGGCCACGATTTGAACTCTTCGCTCGCGAAAAGCGAAAGGGATGGACAGTTTGGGGCAACCAAGCCCCTGACAAAGAGGAAGTTTTTACTGGTCCCACACATGGACGGAGCTACACGGGGAAAGACTTCTCACGTCCCAACGGAACGAAGCTCATTCAGACTAGCTTTTATCGCTGCGAGGAGCAGACCGGCACGGATCGTTAGCCTTTTCGTGGACTAGATCGCAGGAAACGGCGTTGATTTGGAACGTGAAAAGGTAGAGGTCGGCAACTATCTGGGCTTTCTTATGAAAGCCCTTCCTGCCTTTCCAACCGAGTTTTTCTGAGCACGCCCTCCAAAGCGCGCTTTTTGGAGATTGCAATTCAACGTCTTTTACTTTCGCGTTCGACCACGCTCCAAAGGCGGACCATAGACGCCAGCGTTTGAGACAAGGTTCTCTTTCCTTGCTCAAGTACTTGGCAAGATACGCCGCAGCTCCCGGCTTGGCATTGCATACGTGAACTCGGCCCCATCCGGCTTTTATCGCTAGCTCCCTTGCTCGCTCAACCCGAATGTAGCGATTTGTCAGGAGATGAACATGCAAGCCGTGCGTCTTGTGCATCTCGAATACCCGCAAGCCGCACAGTTCAGGCCATTCCCGTTTCATCAGCGTCAGAAGATGGTTCCAACGCTTCCGGGTGTCCTTGATATCCAAAACCTCCCGGAAAGTAAACGTCCACAGATACAGGCCGTTTTCGGCCAATCGCTCCGCGGAAAACTGAAAAGCCGCCTGGCTCTTGTTCATCTGTGGAGTTGTTTCATATAGAACAAGGTTAAGGCCGGGCGGCCCGCTCGCGCGGGCCATCCCGACCTTGTCCCTTTGGTTTATGCTGGGACCGGCTCCACCCCTGGCTGCATTCGGGCGCGGATCATTCCACGTTCCCGGTCCAGGTTCGTGAGTTCGAACGCGTAGACCTTGCCCTTTTGGGCGCTGACCTTCACCTCCTCCGGGTTTTTCGTCCGCGGATCTTGGCTGACCAGAACCACGTCGCTCCCGTTCCCCCGTTCAACCAGGTAGACGAGTGACACGAATTCCGACTTCTGGCCGGTTTTCTTGTCGACGTAGCGGATCGTTTCCACACGATGGCCGCGGTATTCCCCGACCAGCAGGATTTTGCCGGAACGGAGCATTTCAGAGATTTTCTCCATTTTCATTCACCTCCTTTCCATGGCTTGTGCCGGTGCTTTCGGCGCTTCCGCCGGAAGATTTGAAAAGGGGGCGCGTGCGGTTCAGGAACTCCACCAGTTCCGTGACGGGATAGAGTGGTCGGCGTGTCGCCCGACTCGGCCGGAGAAGTCCGCGCTTGGTGAGCCGGTCGACACTGGCCGGGCTGATCCCGAGGGTTCTTGCGGCCTCCTCCCGCGAGAGTGCGAGCCGTCCAGAGGTGTCTTGTGTTTGCATGAAGGCGACGCTAGCGCCCTCTGCACTCAACAATTAGGAACTCGGTTTTTTCTGCGTTTCCGATTTTTTCGGACGACCCCGTTTCGCAAACGTCAGCTGGATCGATTGGCAGAACTTTTGGAAGCGCTCCAGGTCGCCGGCTGTATTGCGCCCGAGCGTTCTCGTCGCGAAATCGTGGAACTCGCTGACAGTTTTGAATTTTACATCCAACTCGTTTCCAAAGACCAGGACGAGAAAGCAAAGTTGCGTCCTGCTTCCGCTTCCCGCGAGTCCACCTTCCGGCGTGAATACGCCGAGTGTCAGGCCCTGCTTGAAGCCGTCGAGAAACTGTCCGACCTCTTGGGCGCTTTGATCGAGAGCGATTCGGAACGCCTTCAAGACGGTTTGACGAGCGCGAACTAAATCCCGCGGAAATTCCTCTTCCGCGAGTTTGAGCAGATCCACCAAGGCGGTGAACTCTGGCGACTTCGACGCCAGTTTCTGCGACAAGATGAGATCGCGCCCGAGCGAGCGTTGTAGCGCCCAGCGTGTCCCGACAATGGCTCCGATCCGATGAGGTGTGAAAACAAAACCCTTCTTGAACTTCGCTGCGGCAAACGCAGCAGACAGCATTTCTTTCATGGCATTCAGGACAAACGGCTTGTGATCGCCCCCGACGTGAAAAATGCCCCAACTCACATCGGTTTCTGGTTCCTCCACTTCAAGAAGGTTCGCGATGCGTTCGCACCAAGTCAGCTTTTGCCGTTTTCCGGTCATGCTCCGAGCCTTTCGGCCATCTTCAAGCTGTGGTCCATTCGAACCTCGTCACCGTAGGTTCGCAAGACCAGTGCACCGCCGTCCCGGTGTCCCTGCCATGCCGCTACGGTCGGAGCATCCACACCGGCGCGGAGTGCGGTTGTTATGAAGAATCTCCGCAACGCACGCGGTTCGTAATTTGGAAGGCCGAGCCGTTTACAACTGGCGGCCAATCCCTTTTTGCAGTTGTCCTGCGGAAGTAGGCGCGCCGATGGCTCACGGCCCATTTCCTTCATCCGTCGTTCGATGATCGGGCGCGCACCTGGGTAGATCGGAATTGTGAACGTTTGACGCGTTTTCCGCCGAAAGACGCGGATGATTCCCTTTCCCAGATCGATGTGCTGGCGCTCGATCCCGGCGAGTTCCGCCTGTCCCAATCCGAGCCGCCCAGCGAGTTCGACGAAATCCGCCGTGTTTTCGCTCCCGTGACCGTTGGCCTTCTGGCTCCGCAGATCGGTAACAATGGCCTCAAATTCGGCCGCGGTTGGAGTGAGGCGGGTCAGCTTCGGAATCTTCCGATATTTGATCCCGTCCATCGGGTTCCGCGGAATCACCCCATCCTGAACGGCCATTTCGAAAAACCGCTTCGCGTCTGTGATCATGTGGTTGACCGTCGACGCGGACTGCTTCGCAAACTGCGCAAGCCACAATTCGCAGTCGCTGCGCCGGATCTTCACCAGTGTCCGAGGTGATCCGGTCGGCCACTCTTTGAGGAGTTTTCCGATTGTCAGCTTGGTCCCGTAAACCGACGTCGCAGCGCCGATCACGGTGGCAAGAAATCGGGGGGCGTGCGTCTCAAGCGTCATTCCGGCCAGTCCGGGGTCGACCTGCTCCAAATCCCTCCGTAGCTGCGCGAGATTTCGCCGGGCCAGCGCCAGGTCATCTGTCTCCAAGGACCGGCGAATCTGTTTGCCATTCAACTTCACCAACGCATAATACGTGGTTCCGTTGTAACGGTAGAGACATGGTCCAACCTTCTTCCATTTCGATTGTTCCCGGTTCGTTTCTGGCGCGCTCATGCCAAAATGCTACCGGGTTACAAATTCGGGTGACAAGTGGGAAAATGGCCTTGCTCGCTGACCTCGGAAGTCCCTTGTCTTCAAGGATTTAGCGCGATTAGCTCAGTGGTAGAGCGCTTGCTTCACACGCAAGAAGTCGCAGGTTCGAACCCTGCATCGCGCACCATTTCTTGCGACACGCAAAGAAGTCGCACCGCGCCCGCAGCGCTTCGCGCAGCGATGCGGGCGGGGGTTCGGACCCTGCATTGCGCATCAGTCCCGTGGAACCGTTTGCCTACACCTATGTGCTCCGATGTGCGGATGGCAGGTTGTATGTTGGATCAACGATCGACCTGAGACGTCGCTTGACGGAGCACCAGAATGGCTCGGTTCCGGCGACCGCCCCATGGCTTCCGGTTGAGCTTGTGTATTATGAAGCCTGCCGGTCGATCGCTGGAGCCCGACAGAGAGAGAAGCAACTCAAGACCGGCTACGGCCGCCGGTATCTGAAGGCTAGGCTGTCCTGACGTCGCACCGCGCCCGCAGCGCTTCGCGCTCGATCGAGCATCAGGCCGGGCGGAGACGAGAGAACTTCCGGGGGACATTCACAAAAAAGCCAATGGGCGGAGAGAAACTATAGTTGCCATTGAATCTTATATCCGGTATTTAAGGAAAGTATGCTTTCTGTTCTTGGAGAGATTGAAGCCATGCAAAAGCTTGGGGCAAGAGTGCGGCAAGAGCGGCTTCGGCGGAACCTCACCCAGGACTACCTGGCGCAAATGCTGGGCGTGACCGTGCCAACGTATCGCAAAATCGAGTCCGGGAACGGGTCGGTGGAATTCCGGCATGTGGCCAAGGCGCTGGGTGTATTGGGATACGCGGACGCTTTGGGCGAACTCATCCCTGAAATCCAACCCGAAGTCCGCCTGAAAGACCTTTTGGCCCCGGACCGGAAACACGCCTCGCCCCGCAAGAAGTGATGACCAACAGGCTGCGTGTGTGTTGGTGGGACGACTCCACGATTGGACATCTGGTCCAGAAGGGGCCGATTTTTTTCGTTTACGACGAGGCCTGGCTCCGGCGGGGACTGAATCTTTCACCGATCAGCCTTCCCTTCACGGATGTGGCGTTCAACGGCGTGCGTGGGATTGACGGCCTTCCGGGGCTGATTGCCGACTGTCTGCCGGATGCTTGGGGTCGCAAGGTTGCCCGCACGGAATTCGCCCGGAACAAATGGGGTGAGCCCACGACCTTGACTTTATTGGCATGGAGGGGACGCCGAGGGCTTGGGGCGGTGCATTTCCTTCCGCCGATGGAGGAGGCCGAGGCGAGACTCGAAGCCATCAGCGCGGCAACTTTGGCGCGTGGAGCGGCTGAAATCGAGCGGGGAGAACCGTCCGACATTCTTCCTCAACTGGCCCGCGGTGGCACGGCGGGTGGTGTCTGGCCCAAAGCTCTTGTGCTGGCCTACCCGGACGGCACGTTGAAAGTCGGTGCGCCGGACGGGGAGGGCCAACCGAGTCTCCTGAAATTCGACCTCTCGGAGCGTGGAGATTCGGCGCGTTGCGAGTTCGTCTATGCGAGTTTGGCGAAGTCCGCCGGGATCCGTGTGGTCGAAACCCGATTGATCGAGGAAGCCGCAGATTCGGAGCGCCGTCATTTGCTTGTCGCGCGCTTTGACGTTCCACCGAAAGGCTTGGCCACGCAGCGAGTCCACTTTCATTCAGCCAGCGGCCTTCTTCACAAAGCGCCCGATGCGCTGGATTACCGCGATCTGTTTCGGCTCGCGATCCATCTGCATGTCCCGGCCGGCGAATTGGAGGAACTGGCCCGGCGCATGATTTTCAACGTCCTGGCCTCAAACCACGACGATCACGGGAAAAATCACGCCTTCATGCTGGATGAAAGCAGCGGGCAATGGACCTGCACGCCCGCCTTTGACCTGACATACGGCGAGGGCTATCTCCAGCGGGGAACCCAGGTGGCGGGAGAGGTCTGGCCAAAGCTCGCCACGATGGAGGCACTGTGCCTCGGTGCGGGCCTCAAGAAAGATGTTTTTCACGGGGCCGTTGACGCCGTGCGGGACGCCCTGAAACAGTGGCCGGCCCTCGCGGAGGCACATGACGTATCCAAGGCCCGGCGCAAGGAAATCACAGCGCGCCTGCGACGCATTGAAAAAGAGGTCTGCCGCTAGCCGCACCTCGGTGCCATAGAACGCGTATTCGGCGCCTCGTGGACCATCCATTCGGGCGCCGGTTGGGCGGAAAAACCTGAAATTGCCGTGCGGGAAAGCGGGGTGCGGAGGGGACGCGGGTCTGGCATCGTTGGCCCGGTAACCCCATGAACCTGCATCTTGTCGATTGGATCGTTGTCGCGGTTTACGTTTTGATCGTGCTGGCGATCGGATACCGCTCGTTAAAGCGCATCCGGGATGCGGGTGGGTTTCTTCTCGGGAACCGCCGTTTGGGGACGGGCATGATGATCGCCTCAACGTTTGCCGGCGGGATCAATGCGAACCATCCGGTGTCGGTCGCGGCCAATACGTATGTGAACGGCCTTTCGGGCATGTGGCTGTCGCTGGCCTACATTTTGGCGACGCCGATTTTTTGGATGTGGCCGCCGGTCCTTCGGCGTTTGCGGTTGGTGACGATGGTCGACTTTTTCCGGATGCGATTCGGCCGGGTGATGGAGTGGTTGAACCTGCTCAACGGGATCGTGATCGCGCCGTTTGCGTTTGGGGTCGGCATCAAGGCGGCGGCGATCCTGGTCGTGGCGGTGGCGGGGACGGATGCGGCGGGCCAGCCGGTGATCGGAACGCATACGGCCATCGCGATGATTGTCCTGCCGACATTGATCTACACGCTGCTCGGCGGCGTCGTGGCGGCCTACGCGGTCGACATGTTCCAGAGCGTCTTGATTCTGATCCTCTCGTTCCTCGTCCTGCCCTTCATGATTTTCCAAGCGGGTGGAATGGCGGAGGTTCGGGCCGGCATTGATGCGGTCAATCCGGATGCATGGAACCTCTTCGGCGGCACGACCGGCGTCCCGGCGATCTGGCTGGTCTGGTTTGCGCTGAGCCTCTTTTTGTCGGCGCCGATGGTCTACGGCGGCGGGTCGGGTGCGGCGCGGACCGAGATGGCCGCGCGTCTCGCGGTGATCGGGAATCTGGGCAAACGCTTCTGCACGGTGGGCTGGGGCCTGACCGGGCTGTTTGCTATTGCGCTCTTTGGTGGGCCTGCGGTTTCCGGTGTGCGACCCGACGATGTTTTTGCGCTGGCCTGTCTAAACTCGCTGCCCGGCGGATTGCGGGGTGTGATGGTGGCCTCGATGCTGGCGGCGGTGATGAGCACAATCGCCGGGATGATGCTGACCTTCGGCGGCAACATGGTGAACAACCTCTACAAGGACTATCTCGTCCGAAACGCGTCGCCGGCGCATTACCTCCTGATGGCTCGCGTGTTCACCGGGGCCTCGGTTTTTCTCGGCTGGATCGTCGCGGCGTCCGATCTCGGGCTGGTGCACGCGGTGGTCATCGTCGAGCAGGTCAATGGCATCCTCGGCGTGAGCGTGCTGGCGGCGGTGATGTGGCGCCGCGTGACCGGAACCGGTGCCATTGCCGCGACGCTGGTGATGGCTCCGCTTTTCATTTTGGGAAACCAGAATCCCGTGAATTGGCCGGATTGGTATCGTGCCATCGCGGAGGGCGTTGGCTCGGTCTACGGCTTTTTGAACATTCCGGGAGTTCCGGAAATCGGCGCCGCGAATCTGAGGCCGGAACAATTGGTGCCGATCACGACGCCGATCTACATCCTCGTCGGGATCGTGACGATCACGTTGGTCTCGCTCGTCACGCGCCAGCACGACGAGCGCTCGGTCGCCGAATTCTATGCCCGGCTCGATACGCCGCTCGGAGACGAACACAAATTGCGCGACGCCGGATTCCAGGCGGACACGCTCGAGGACCTCGACCAACACAGCGTGGACGCTGCGGCGGCGAAGAGTATCCAATCCCGCCGGCTTCTTCTCGCCGACCTCTTCACGTGGCCGCAATTGATCCGGTCCGGCCGGGCGAAGCTTTCCGATTACTCGATCGACCTCCTGGGCATCGCGGGCTCGGTCGCCTTCATCGTCCTCTTCCTCTGGTCGATCGTTTTGTTTTTCTCCTGACGCGCGGGCATTGCCAAGCGCGGCCGCGGGCACTAACGCTGGAGATCGCATGATTGGCACGATGAATCTCCTGCGGGCGAGTTCGGAAGACATCCGGTCCGGCGGGGCCGGTTGGACGATCCGGACGGCGGTCGTCGCCACCCGGTTCGGCGATGTCTGGGTTGCGGAATGTCCGCATGGGATCTCTCGGTTGGTTTTCCTGGACGGTCCCGATGATGTCGCCGCCGAACAACGGAGGCTCGAAAATCTCTGGCCGAAAGCCGCGATCGAAACGGATAGCCGGGAGCTGGCGGCGGCGGAGGATGGGATTCTTGAGCGATCGAACCTGTTTGTCCGGGGAACGGATTTTCAAGTGCGCGTGTGGGAGGCGCTGATGGAGATCCCGACCGGAAAACTCACGACCTACAAGGCCATCGCCGCGCAAGTCGGCGCGCCATCCGCCTCGCGCGCGGTGGGCGGCGCCGTCGGGGAGAATCCCATTGCCATCCTGATCCCCTGTCACCGCGTCATCGCCACATCCGGCGACCTCGGCGGCTACCGCTGGGGGTTGGAGCGCAAACGCACCCTCCTCGCCGCCGAGAGAGAATCTCAGTCGGCCTTCGCCTTCTGAGACGACACCTCCCGACCAACCCCGCCTCGCCCCCCCTTTGGTAGGGACGGCTCTCCGAGCCGTCCGTCAAATCAGCGTCCCCCAGACCCCGCTGAGCGGCCCAGCCGCTCGATCCAATCGGACGTTTGCGGAGAAACGTCCCTACCAGTCGTTGGCGCTCACCGCGTTTCAACACTGAACCCGATGGCATTCGATCATGCCATTCGTGTCCACGTAGTTCTGGATGGAGTTGATCGACAGGCGTTTGCAGAGCTGCACATGGTGTTCCGGATTTTTGGAGGTGGGCTTGCAGGGTTGCGCGGGGCGCTCCGGGTTTTCGGATGGAAGTTTGCAGGGTTGCGCGGGGTGCTCCGGGTTTTTGGAGAGGGGTTTGCAGGGCTAGGCGGGGCGCTCCGGGTTTTTGGGGGAGGGTTTGCAGGGCTGCACGGAGCGCTCCGGGATTTCGGAGGGCGGCTTGCAGGTCTGCGCGCTGTGGTACGCATTTTCGATGGAAAATCTCTTGCGGGAGGTAAGTAGAAGAAGCTATAGGGCGTGCAGGTCGCCGGGGGAGGTGTTGCGCCGGAGATCGCTTCAACAAAACTCAACAACGGAGGTCACATGATTCGTATCGAGCGTTTCTTTGGTAACTTGTTTGATGATCGGGATGTCAGTTCTGAGGAGCTGCGAAGCTTTGCGGAGGATCACATCGGAAAGCTGACGACCGCCGGCGCGCCCTACGCGGCGATGAAGACCGCGACCGAGGCGGTGTTTGCGCCGTTCGACGAGGCGCTGGGAGAACGGGCGGAGCAGATCGGCTCGCTCGGCGGCAATACCGTGACGAAGAACGATGTCGTCCAGTTGGTTCGCACGAAGATCCGTCAGCGGCGCGGCCGCGTGGTGGATGCGTTCGGGGACACGAGTGCCGAATACCGGGAAATCTTCCCTCAGGGCCTGACCTACTACACGCGGGCCACCATGGAAACGATGGCCCAGCGGCTCGACTACGCGGTGGAGAAATTCACCAAATACCAAGCCCAGCTTGGCGCGGATCTGGTCGCCGAGTTCGAGGGGTTGCGGACCCAATTCGCCGCCGCCCGCGATGAACAGGTGGACGACAAAGGCGCTGTCAGCCAGGCCCGCGGACGCGTCCGGGAAACCCGGACCGCCCTCGAACTCCAACTCACCGACAACGTCCTCACCCTCGCCCGCGAATACAAAGCCCGCCCCGAAAAGGCATCGGAGTTCTTCAATCAATCGCTCCTCGAAGATCCGGATCGGAATAACGAGGAGGCCCAGCCGGCACCGACTGGGGCCTAGGCCAGCAGCGTCTGCGTGACCTTCTCCATCGTGTCCAAACAAACCTTGCCCCTAAGCTGCCTGAAGGCCACGCTGACGCTTCGTGAAACCTACGCACACCCCAACGGCCGGGACGGAACCGCTAGGGCGGGAGCCATACTCACCAGCCTTCAGGAGTGAATGAAAATGCACACTGACCCCCAGTTCCCGGCGCCACGCCCGGGTCCGTCCTCGCCGACTGGGACGACGCCCGCCGCGCCACCCGCTACAAAGTCCAATCCAAACTCCCCGGAGCCGATTGGACCGACGCCGCCGACCCCGAAGACAGCGACGCCACCCTCACCGGACTCCCATCCGGCCAATCCATCGAAATCCGCATCATCGCCGGCAACCCAGCCGGCAATAGCCAACCCGGAGAACCCGCCTCCATCAC
>JANRKJ010000012.1:0-1605 GCA_033763515.1 Terrimicrobiaceae bacterium
TGCATCGTTTGGAGCGGAAACATGGCGGACCAACTCACCCGTTTGTGCGGAAAAGAGCTGAAATTCCAGGTCGGGCCGGCCCTCGCCGGGATGGAACCGGCGCAGGTCGAACGCATTCAGGCCGTTGTCGACCTGGCACAGCCGACGGAATTCGTGTCGTTTCTCGACTGCCTCCCCCGGATCTACCCGACGCTCCCGACTCAGCACGCCGTCCGCCAGTTCTCGAATCTCCGCTCGGCCTTCAACCGCAACGCCGAGAAACTCGGCCTCCCCATCCGTTTCGAGGCGGACAAGCGGGAGGGGGGGACCGCCGCCGGCCGCCGCTGCTGGTTCGCCGGCCCGAACCGCCTCATCGCCCAGGCGGAACAAATGGCCGCCGACCAGACCGCCGACCTGGAAGGCCGGCCGCTGGTCCGCTCGCTGGGGATTCTGCAGTCGGATCTGAAGGACGCGCAACGCGACGAAGTGCGGGTGTTCGTCTCCTATGCGCACGAAGGCCGCGCAGCCGAATATGCCAACAACCTGATCATGCGCCTCGAAAAACTGTCGTCCCAGCCGAACCATTTCCGCTTCAAGTTTCTCGCCGACCGCGCCGTCAGTCCCGGAGCCGAAATTGTCCCTGCGATCAAGGAACAGATTCTTGCGTGCGACATCGGGTTGCTGTTGGTGAGCGAATATTTTCTGCGCAGCGAGTTCATATTGGAGCACGAGCTACCGCACTTTACCGGCGAAGAAGCCACAAAACCGCCGATACCGGTAGGCTTGCAGCCAATCGATTTTCGACCGCGCACTCTGCATGGACTCGAGCGATTCAACTTTTTCCTCGGGCAATCGTCCGAGCGATTGCGGAACACATCCAAGAACGTCTTTTACTCGGCCATCGTGGATGAAGACGAGCGCGACACTTATGCCCAACGCCTTTTCGCGTGGTTGGAAGCCTTCGTCGATCAACACTTGCCGGGCAAACGGCGGACTCCAGCGATGGTCACACCGTCATCCGATGAGGTGACCGTCGATCAGCCGGAAGTCGACCCCGGCGACATCGTTCACTGCCCTCTGGAAGTCAAAAACCACGTCCCCACCCGCGGGCATTCGTTCAACCTCGCCGAACGTCAGGAGCTGGAAGTCTCGGCGTTTCAAGCCGAACACGCCAAGGTCGTCGTCGAGGAACTGGAAACCTGGGCCCGCGATCGCGCCGCGCCGCCGTTCTACGCCGTCCTCGGGGAATACGGCCTCGGCAAGACCACCACGCTGCAGCAACTCACCCGCAAGCTCCTCACCGATCGGAAGACCGATCCTAGGACCCCGCTGCCGATCTACATCGACCTCCGCGACTACGTCAGCAACGAACCCCGCGGCGGCGACTACGTTCCCACGCTCGAAGAACTCCTCGACACCGTCATCCAGCGCGGCTGGAAACTGACCAACCGGGAACTCCGCGGGGCCGACCTGATCCGGCTGGTCCGCGAACAGGGGGCGGTGATCCTGTTCGACGGCCTCGACGAAAAACTGGTCCACATGGACCCCACCCGCACTCGGGCGTTCATCAAAACGCTGTGGTCGGTGCTCCCCGACGCGACGCGGGGCGCGAAACCGGCCAGCGGT
>JANRKJ010000013.1:0-1555 GCA_033763515.1 Terrimicrobiaceae bacterium
AGGTCGTTCATTCTTTTGCTGGTGATCTTCACCGTGGGGTGCCAGAAGCAGGCACCGGTCGCTGAGAAGGCAACTGAACCCGAGCCGCATCCGGAAAGCTACACGAACTGGACGACGAAGACCGAGCTGTTCGCGGAGTACGCGCCGCTGGTGGTCGGCCGGACAAGCCGCTTCGCCGTACACTTCACTCGACTCGACACGTTCAAGCCGGTCGCCAACGGGAAGGTTGAGATTCGTCTCACCTCGGCGGACGGCAAGGTCGAGTCGTTCAGCACGGACGGCCCGTCCCGGCCCGGCATCTTTGGCGTGGACGTGAAGCCCGCGGCGGCCGGAGGGTTCCGGCTCTCCGTGCACCTCACAACCGACGGTTTGTCCGATGCACACGAACTCGGTGCGATTGAAGCGTCGGCAACGAAGGCTGCGGCGGTCCACGAGCATGGGGCAGAAACCGAGGAGAAGATCGCCTTTCTGAAAGAACAGCAGTGGACCTTGGACTTCGGCACGGCAATCATCGAAGACCGCCTGTTACGTTCGAGCATACGGGTCCCGGCGGAAGTACTCCCACGGTCCGGCGGTGAGGCGGAAGTAACTGTCCCGTTCGACGGCCGGCTCGTGGCCGAGAACCTCCCCGTCATCGGCGCGCGTGTATCGCAGGGACAAGTGCTCGCTAGCCTCCTCCCGCCGACAAGCGCGCCGAGTGACCTTTCCTCCCTGGAACTGGCAAAGAACGAAGCATCGCTGGCGCTGCAATTGGCCCGCAGAGATCGCGAACGCGCCGAGCGGCTTGTGCAATCAGGAGCAGCTCCCGCCAAGCGGCTTGATGAAGCGAGGACCGTGGAGGCAACCGTGGAGGCACGCCTCAAGGCAGCGGAGACGCGCATTGCCCAGTACGAGGCGTCCAGCACAGCCGAAGCGAATCCGAAGGGCGCCAGACTGTTCGCCTTGCGCGCTCCGATTTCGGGCATCGTGGTTGAGACCACCGCGGCTCCCAGCGCCAACGTGAAGGCCGGCGAAACGATCTTCAAGATCGTCGACGCCGATTCGGTTTACGTTTCCGCCATTGTGCCCGAGGCGGAGCTCCCGCAGATGCGGAATCTCAGTGGTGCGGAATTGGAGGTTCCCGGTTCCGCGCAGCCGAGGCCGCTGAGTCGCCTCGTATCCGTCGGGCGAGTGGTGGATCCGCAGTCGCGGACGTTTCCCGTCATCTATCAGGTGGATAACCGGGACCGAAGCATCGCGATTCATCAGGCGCTGCACGTCCGATTGCTCACCAAAGCGTCGAGTGCCGCTCCGGCCGTTCCTGAATCGGCCCTTGTGGACGACGGAGGCAGACCGGTGATCTTCATTCAGGAATCCGGCGAAGCATTTCTTCGCAGGCCCGTAAAACTCGGCATCCGCGAGGGTGGGTACGTTCAAGTGCTCGAAGGGGTTTTCCCCGGCGAGCGTGTCGTCACCCGAGGAGCGCATCTGATCCGGCTTGCGGCGATGTCCAACCAGGTACCTGCGCATGGTCACGTTCACTAGGGAGAGGCCAGATGCTTGATTCCTTGATTCG
>JANRKJ010000014.1:0-2379 GCA_033763515.1 Terrimicrobiaceae bacterium
GTGTTCAATTTCGGGCTGGAGGATGTCAATCTCCATGTCGAGGACGGAGAGGCCGTGGGTGATGGAGTTGGCGGCGGAGCCCATTTTTCCGGCGTCGGAGACGGGGCCTTTGGACCTGGCGCCGTTGCGGCGGTTCGCCTCCAGTTTGCGTTGAGTAACTCGCATGGTGTTCCTTTTCTGCGTCCCCGGGTTAGCGGGGTGGTGTATCGTTGCGTAGCAGGCAACGCTGGAGAAAAATTAGCCGGTGGGGGAAGGTCACCGGCGGGGGATTTTGGTGTCGCGGCCCGTAAGTTGTTGATTCGCTTTGAGCGGACTGGGGTCAAAAAAAGTGGGAACGAGCGTGACTCCGACGCTTCCACGGCGATGGAATCGGGGTGGAGCTTGAGCGCCTCGCTCTTTGGGTAAGTTCTCACGAAGCGGCTGCAACCCGCCAGATCACGACTCTAAGGCATCGCCGTTGTCGTTTATACTCTTGTTTTGGCCCTTATCGACGACTCCGTCCTGATCTTTGTCCCGGGCATCAAGGGCAGTGAACTGATTTGTGCCGATTCAGGCCGGCCCGTCTGGACTGGTGACGTTGTCGTTCTTCTGGACGCGTTGGCATGGAACCCGCTTTCGCTTCTGCGCACTGATCTGAAACCTGGCCGCGTCATTCGAACGATCAGTCCAATAAACACGGACGTCTACGGGCAATTTCTGGACTCGCTGGCGAAACGCGGATTTGTCCCGGGCGCGAACTTCGAAACTTTCGCGTACGACTGGCGGCGCGACCTTCGGGAAACCGCGGAGGACTTTGCCCTCGCGATGCGGGAAGTGGCGGCGCCGGAAATCAACATCGTGGCGCACAGCATGGGTGGCCTGGTGGTCCGGCTTGCCCTGCTGCGGCGCCCGGAGGTTGCCAAGCGGGTCCGGTGCTACGTTCAGGCAGGCACGCCCTGCCGGGGTTCGGCGCGGGCATTTGAGACGCTGAAGACCGGACGTTTGCCGATTCCCCTGCCTGGCAAGCTCATCCAGGATTTGTCGCAAAGGCTGAATCCGGATCACAAAGTGGAATTAATGGATAGCCTGCGAGGCATGGTTTCGCTTTACCAACTGCTGACTCCGCCCGATGCGCAGATTCTATGGACCAAGACGGCAGGCGCCCTGAGCGCCCTTGACCCGAGGGTCTGGCTAAAGGAATACCGGAATTTGGTCGATGCTGGAATAGATTTGCATTTCCAGTTGGAGCAATTCGCGTTCGACCGTATGCGAACGATATCGGAAAGCGGGTTGGATACGGATGCGGCCTACGATGTCGACGGATACTTCGGATCACCTCGGGTTCGGAGCCAGGAGCCCGGTGATGAAACCGTTGGCGTTGCGAGTTCCGTGTTTGGAACGCCTCAGAACCGGCAGTTTACACTAAAAAGGCAAATTCATCACGACAGTTTGCTGGGTGACATCGTGTATCGGTACAAGATCTTCGAGGAACTCGGCATTGGACCTTAGCGGGTTGTGGGTCGGGTTTTCCGATTAGACTTGAGAGGGAGAGACGGAGAGAGGGAGGGAGGAGCATGTCAAGCCCCCAGAAGGCGATCCTCGGGCCACAGACAGCGATGATCTGCCAGGCGACGTGTGAGCCCGCCTCCGTCCTGCCTGGAGAGACCGCCATCATTCGCGCCGAGGTATTCGGGACGGCAGAATTGCCGTCTCAAATCGCCATGCTTGTGCGATCTTCACAGTTGGAGATCGTGGCTGAGGGGGCCCTGGTTCGAACGAATGAGACGGAACCCTTTCGATATTCCGGATCGTGGTCGCCAGCGGAGGAACTGGATCCGGGCGCTTACGACATTCTGCTTGGTCTTCCCGGCGGGGAACGCCGGAAACTGATCCGGATAACCTTACTTTCTTCGTCCGTCGCGGCCAACCTGAAGCACCTTCAACAGGCTTTGCATTTCCGGACGCAAGCCCGCTTCGAGATCGAGGCTGGTCACGAGAGCGAGGCGGCAGCGTTGCTGGAAGAGGCGATCGCGGCTTATGAATCGGCATCGCAGCCGGCCGCGGCGGCCGAGGCGATGCTCGATGCGGCGAACCTCTATGTGAACCTGAATCAGCGGCCGCAGGCGATTGCACTTTACGAACGGGCGCTGGGAATTCGGGAAGCCGGGGATGACCACGACGGCGTTGCGTATTGCAGACGGAAACTGAAAGGGCTCACGGCCAGGAGTGTGGGGGCGGATTAACGGAGGGATCGTAGTGATTCTTCCGACAATAGCCAGCGCGGGGACCCGTTGCACGGGTCAAAGCAGGCAAGGAACGGGCACAGCAGTTAGGATCGCGATGGTGGGCATTCGGCGACAGTTAAGGTCGGCCGAGCAATGGAGCTGCCAAGCCCGGTAG
>JANRKJ010000015.1:0-1581 GCA_033763515.1 Terrimicrobiaceae bacterium
CCAATATTCCCCACTGCTGCCTCCCGTAGGAGTCTGGGCCGTGTCTCAGTCCCAGTGTGGCTGATCATCCTCTCAGACCAGCTAAGGATCGTCGCCTTGGTGAGCCTTTACCTCACCAACTAGCTAATCCTACGCGGGCTCCTCCAAAGGCGATAAATCTTTGGTCTTTCGACATTATCCGGTATGAGCTCAAGTTTCCCTGAGTTATTCCGAACCCTTGGGCAGATTCCCACGCGTTACGCACCCGTGCGCCACTAGACCCGAAGGTCTCGTTCGACTTGCATGTGTTAGGCATGCCGCCAGCGTTCGTTCTGAGCCAGGATCAAACTCTCAAGTTCATTTCCGAAACCATCCCCGGGGGAAAACCCAGGAACAGCCCCGTTTCAAGGAGCTCGTCTCTGCACAACGTCTACTGACTTTGTTTGAAACCAGTCTTTCGACCGGCCTCCACAAGCGTATGCGTTGAGACATATAGACAAGCCTGTTTCACGCACTCCCGGCCTTGAAGCCCGGGGGCGTGGAACCGCCGTCCACATGTCCCTTCATAAAACCAACCATGAGAAAGAGCGACGCTTACCCCCACCGGCTTTTCACCACCGGTCAACCTTTTGAACCTCGCGGCCCTGTCGGTCTGTTGGGAGGCCGGCTCCAACCCCGTGCCACCCGAAAGGGCGGCGGCGGCGTCGGCGTCGACTGCGGAGGCGGCATATGGCGATGCCGCTCCCACCCGTCAACAGCTTTTTTCTGCAACATTCGGATTTTCGAACCGACGACGCAGAAGCAAGCCGAAGCCCCACTTATACGCAATTTTGGCGAAGCTTCAACCAGTCGTGATGTAATCCTTCAGCGCAAGCGCCTCCTGCTCGGCTTCCGCGATCCGCCGCTTCACCAGGTCCCCGATCGAAACCAGCCCCGCCAGCTGCCCCGATTCCATCACCGGAAGATGCCGGATCCGCCGGTCCGTCATCAGCTCCATCGCCTCCACCACCGAATCCCCGGCGGAAATCGTGATCAACGGCGCCGTCATCACCTCGCCCGCGGTCAGCCCCAGCACGTCGCCCCGGTGCTCGAACAGGCAGCGGATGATGTCGCGTTCCGACACGATTCCCACCAGCTCGGCGCCGTCGCGCACCAGCACGGCGCCGATTCGCCGCTCCACCAGCGCCGCCACCACATCGGCCACCAATGCCGACCGGGGAACGCTGTACACCTCGCCACCCTTGTCCTTGAGAATGGTCGCGATTCCCATCGAATGCCTCCCGACTCCCAACCTGCCGCTTGAATGTCGCGCAAATGACCCGGATTGGAAAGTCACGATGCCCGACTCCAGCAGATCCCAGCGCATGGCCGACGCGCGCCGCCGATTCGCCCGGCTCATGAAGCTGATGTTCGCTGCAAGCCTCGCCGTCACGGCGGCCGCCTTCCTTTACTTCCGGCTCACCGGCACCCCCACGCCGCTGCCCTTCATCGGCGCGATCCTGGTTGCCGTCATCGGCTCGCTGATGCTGGCGGCCGCCCTCATGGGCCTCGTCTTCTTCTCGGCCGCCAGCGGCGCCGACGACGAGGTCGACAAGCGCTGAG
>JANRKJ010000016.1:0-122157 GCA_033763515.1 Terrimicrobiaceae bacterium
TTCCCGCTGGCGTTCTCACCCGCCCAACCCGGTCCTGCTTCAAGATCGTCAACTCCGCTCCGCCCTCTTCTTTGGATTGCATCCCCCAACGCTATCCCCTCACATTCCCTCCTCACAGGGGGCACTCCGCGTGACGCTTACGGTCGTTTACCGATGGATGGGAAAGGGGAGTTCGGCGGTGGACGTGCGGGCAGGGTGGGGGACGAACCCATCGAGAGGGCGGTGCGCTCTCAAGAAAAAACCAAACCAGGTGAAATCATGAAAATCTTATCGAAGAATTCCGGCAAGAAAGCCATCGTCGTCCCCGTCATCCTCTGGTGGTTGGGAGTACCCCTAAGCCTGATCCTGATCCTCTGGCTGTTGTTCTGAGCCGGCTAGCGGGTGGAGCCATGGCGGAGCACGTCCGCCCGATCGGCGTCAGACTCCGAGTTGACGGAAGCGGAAGTCGGTACCAGTCGGGCCGAAGCCCACGTTGTTCTGAGTCGGGAGCGGGGTAACGTCGAGGCCGGCAATGGTGATCTTGAGGAGGCGTTCGGCGACGATTCCGGTATCGCTGCCGGTCCAGGCATTGCCCCGGATGTTGATGCTGGCGATCGACGCGATGAGGGTCGAGGTGCCCTTGGATAGAAGGGCGTTCGAATTGTCACCCCAGTCGAGATCCGCCCCGGTGGTGGAACCGGCGGCGATACTGGATTGGACCCAATTGCCTCCGACGTTGACCGAGCCGATCTGAGCGGTACCGGCGTTGGTCGCCGCGCCATTTCCGTTCAAACCGGTGCCAGTCGTACCGTAACCCGCAAGGATGGTGGAGTTCGTGACGTTCCCACCGACGCTCAGGGACGCGATCGCCAGGTTGCCCTTGGCGGTCAGGTTTCCGCCGGCGGTGAGGAGGGCATTGATGTTCCCACCCTCCATGTTTCCGCCGACCGTCAGCGCTCCGATTGTCGTCCAAGCCCGCAGAGCTCCGAACGAGGTGGATGTCTTCGCAAACGTTTCGTTTCCACCGATGATGGATCCGCGGATTGTCGCGGCCTTGATGGCGCTCGCAATGACGGCGCCGCTCTCGGTCTCGGCGTTGTTCATCGTGTTGGTTCCACCTTTGATGGATCCCCTCACGAGGAGCGAGTCGATGTTGCCGGCTTGCAGAAGTCCGGATTCGGAGGCATTTCGGCCGCCGACGATGGAGCCACCGACTTCGACGCGGGCGATGTTGCCGGAGATCGTGACATATCCGGTTTGATCGGCATCGCCGCCGACGATGCTGCCTCGGACGGTGAGTGCTGAAAAGGCGCCCGTCAGATCAAGGATCCCGGACTGATTTGAAGATCCCCCGACGATGCTGCCGCCGATCCATGCGGTTCCGGTGGAGAAGCCGGTGGCGATCACGGCCCCGGCCGCTGACGCGGTCCCGCCAAGGATGCCCCCGCCGATGCGGAGAGAGGTGAGGCCTCCGACCACGACATATCCGCTCGACGAGCCGTCTCCTCCGACGACACTTCCCCGAACGTTCATCGCCACAGTCTGGGCAATTGTGAGACTGCCGCTTTCGTTTCCATCGCCTCCGCGGATGTCGCCTCCGATCGTCACGACGCCCGGAACGGAGGACCCGAAATTGGAATCGATCTGACCGCTCCGCAGGCCTTCGCCGCCGATGAGACTCCCATCGATACGGAGGCTGGTGATGCTGCCGTTGGCGAAGACGGTGGCAGAGTTTTCGCCTTTGCCGCCGATGATCGATCCGCCGACGACCAGCGTGCCTGCGTTGACCAGGTCGATGAACCCTGAATAGGCGCCTTCGCCTCCGATGATGGAGCCGTCCACGGTCACGCTTCTCCCACCGATGAGCTGGCCGCTGCTGTCTCCGTCGGATCCGATGAGATTACCTTGAACGGTGATGATGCCCACGGTGTTGATCCGGCCACTCAGCAAGCCTCCACCGCCCTCGACATTGCCACCGACGGTCACGGAAAGAGCTCCCGAGGTCAGGTTCACCCGGCCTGAACTCGTGCCATCGCCACCGGTGAGATTTCCTCCGACCGTGATCCGGCCCGAGAGGGCGCTCATGTTGATCGATCCGCTGTTGTTTCCATCGCCGCCGATGACATGGCCCTGAATGGTGAGGACGGTAGCGCTTTCTGCTGTGATGAACCCGGTGCTGACTCCGGAGCGCCCGACGAGATCACCACCGATGAGGCCGGATCGGATCGTGCCCTCGACGAGGAATCCGCCGAGGTTGGCGTCCGTGTTGCTTCCGACGATGCTGCCGCCGACCTTGAGAATGCCGAGATGCGCTTTTTGCGCGCCGCTGCTTTCCAGAACGAAGTTGGCCTCCTTGACGTTTCCGAAGACCTCGATACTGCCGACCGGGCCTTGGATAGTGGAGATGGTGTCTCCGGTGCCGTTCTGTGTGAAGGTGCCGTAGATGCCGACGGAGAAGGTTTGAAGGCTCTTGAGGCCGGCGGTCGTGTAGATGACGTCCCCGGCGATGATCCGGCCCAGGTCACCCGGGACTGTGACGGCACCCAAGTCGACGCCGGTGGCATCGATAAAGCCGATGTTCACTGCCCCGTCGCCCGTGGCCCCGCGTTGGAGGAGCTTGAATGTCAGGCTGGAACCGGCAAAAAGTTGTCCGTGCGTGGCGGCGGACAGGTCGATCCGCGTGACCTGATTGGAATTCTGCTCAATGGCAGCCTGGAGGGCGGCGTTGGTTCCACCGGTGGTGTTGACTCGAAAGACATCGCCGTCGACATCGGTGAATTGAGCGACTCCTGCCGGGGCGATGCGATCTTCCAAGAGCTCGAGAAGGGGGTTCATAGGCCAAAGCTCGGTTGTTTGGTTGGATAGCGAACCGAATGCGTCCTCACAAGCGTTTTGTGCGCTCGAATCGGGAAGGAGACGGGGACCCGGATGGACTATCTGCCAGTGAGTTCCCGCATGCGTTCGACGCAGCGTTTCAGGGCGGGGGCGGGATTTTCGATATCGGCTTCGTATTCGATGACGGCCATGCCGTCGAAGTGGCCATCCTGGAGGGCGTGGACGAAGTCGGCCAGGGGCAGGTTGCCATCGCCGACGACCACGTCTTGCCAGGCGCCGTTCCGTTCGAAGACGAAATCCTTGTAGTGCACGCCGTGGATGTGGCCGGCGAATTTTTTAGCCCATTCGACCGGGTTGCCCTGCCGGGGGCCGATCTGGAGAGTCCAGGCCGTGTCGATACAGAGTCCGATTTCCGGACCACCGAGCCCGAGGATGTATTCGACGACATCCGGCGATCCGCCGAACATGTAGCCGCCGTGGGTGTGGAGTCCGAGTTTGACTCCGTGCTTGCGCGACCAGGCCCGGAGTTTGGGGATGGCGGCGAGGTGGGTGGAAATACCGAGGTGGATCGACATGTGGCGTGCACCGGCGAGGGCGGCGCATTCGAACCAACGTTCTTCCTGGTCGTGACCGTGGCAGGTTTGGACGCCGATCGAGATGATCTGGACGCCCTCGTTGCGGTAGGTGTCGACGACGGATTGGAACGCCTCGGGGTTATTGAAGTCGGCGTGTACGCCGCAGACTTCGATTTTGTCGAGGCCGATGTCGCGCACCATGCGGGCGACGTCGCCGTTGTCTTTGAAGTGGCGGAAGCAATAGCTCTGCACGCCGAAGTCGAGTGGGTTCATAGTGGTGGGATAAGGATTTCGCGGTGGGTGGTGGAAGATTCGGCGATTGCGTCGAGAATGCGCTGGACGGCCAGCGCCTCCCGGGTGGTCGTGGCAAGCGGCTCCAGGCCGCGCACGTGATTGACCAGATTGTGGAAACGGTCGCAGTGCGGGAATTCGACGGGGAGATCGAAATCGGAGCGGGTCTCGAACTCGCCAGTTTCCGGGTTTGCCTGAAAAACCTGGCACGGGTCGGCGAGCATTCCGGCCTCGGTTCCGAGCAGGCGCACGTTCTTCAGGTTGGATTCCTCGATGTTGCTTGCCCAGGCCACGTCGAGCGTCACCGTGGCTCCGCTTTTCATCCGGATGAAGGCACTGGCGAAATCGTCGACGTCGAACGGAATGTCGCCGCGGTCGGACATCCCCCATCCGCCTTCTCCGGCTCCACGGTTCCCGAACTTCGTATAGGTCTGGCCGGAAACGGAAACGGGTTCGAAGTCACCGAGCAGGTTCAGGACCAGATCGAGGTAATGCACGCCGATGTCATAAAGGCAGCCACCGCCCGCGAGGGATTTGTTGCCGAACCATGTGCCGAGTTTCGGAATCCCCTTCCGGCGGTACCACCAGGCCTTGGCGTGGTAGACCTCGCCGAGAATCCCGGAGTGCACGACCGCTTTCGACTTCTGCTGTTCGGCATGGAGGCGGTAGTTCATCCCGAGGCTGAACACGCGTCCGGTGGATTCGGCGGTTTGCACGACTTCGAGCGCTTCCGCGTAGTTGGTTGCAAACGGCTTTTCGAGCAACACGTGCTTTCCGGCCTTCAGCGCCTCGATGGCCAGCGGTGCGTGGAACTTGTTGGGGACGGCAATGTAAACGCCGTCGATATCGTCGCGCTGGAACAGTTCGGTGGCGGTCGCGCAGACGGTGGCGATCGACTTGGATTCGGCCAGCTCGCGGGCGCGATCGTGATTGGCGTCGGTCACGGCAAGCACGTCGGCATCGCCGTGTGCGCGGACAACATCCACGCTGTGGTGGGCAATCTGACCGGCGCCGACAAAGCCGAAGCGGAAGGGAGAATTCATGGGGATTTCAGAAAAATGGGACGAACGCTGTGTTAGTCGGCATCAGCACGCTCCTGCAACAGCACATGATTGTTGAAAACGAGGATTCGTTGCCGGAAAATCGGCTGCGTGAAACAGGGGATTGCCCGACGGCTGCAGACGATTGCGCACTATCACCAGGCTCCCGGCCGCCATCCTTCACCACGAACGATCGGGCCGGGCGAGGAACTGATCGAACTCGTAACCGGCGGACGCGGTTGGGTCGAGGTGGACAGGCAATGGCGGGAGGTCACTCCCGGAGCGTTGCTCTGGCATGTTCGGGGAGAGATGACCATCGGACGAAGCGACTTTGACGATCCCTACCGGTGTCTGGCGGTCTTGTTTACGGCGCCGGGGCGAAGGCGTCGACCGGTGCCGCGGGTCACTTGGTGGACGGAGGTGGATGAAGTCACGCGCTTTGCCCGGGAGGTGCTGCAGGCCTTTCTGGACGAGGAGTTCGGCCGCGGGCTGCTGGGCGACTATGTTTATGCGCGGCTGAGGTTCCAGGCGGAGTTGTATGGCCGGCGCACGGCGGCGGGCGAATTGCCGGCCGGATTGGCCCGAGTGTGCCGGACCATCGAGCACGACTATGCGAGACCGCATTCGATCCGCAGCCTCGCCGAGATCGCGGGTTGGTCGTCTCCGCACCTGCACGATGTCGCCCGGGAGTGGCTCGGCGAGTCGCCGCACCAATTGCTGGTCCAGCGCCGCATTCGCGCGGCTCGCGAGCGGTTGGCGGCATCGCGCGACCCGGTGAAGCAGGTCGCTGCGGACTGCGGATTCCGTTCCGCGGCGGCCTTTTGCCATGTGTTCCGGGCGCGGGTGGGAATGACGCCGGCGGCCTATCGAAAGGAACAATGGAGCGCCTTTGCGCCGCTGACTTAACGAGTGGGTGCGGTGGCGGCCTTGAGAATGCGCGACTGGGTTTGGTTCATGCGGCGGGCGTCGCGGGGTGTCAGGTCGTCGAGGCCGGCAAGGTGGAGGAGGCCGTGAATGGCGTAGAGGGCGAGTTCATCGGTTGTTGAGAGTTCAAATTCCTCCGAGCGCTCGGCCGCGACATCGGCACAGATCAGGATTTCGCCGTAGGGAAATGTGATGACATCGGTTGCTCCAAAGATTCCGAGAAACTCGCGGTGAATGGCAGCCATGCGGCGGCGGCCGACGACGGAAATCTCGATCTGGGTCAACGAGGTCAGCGGACCGGGGAGGCGGACCGCTTCGCGCAGGCAGAGCGGGAGGGCGACCGCGACGACGGATTCGACCCGGTGCTGGTCGTAGTCGACGGCGCGCGACCGGTGGGACCAGGCGATCTCAGGCAGCGGAGATGTGGTCGCGTTTTTCCGGTGGGTGTTCTTTGTCTTCACGCTTCGGGTAGGCGATGCGGGCGTGGAGCATGTTGACGAGCGTGAAGCGGAAGCTTTCGGCGGCCTGCTGGATTTCCGCGAGGGTGAGCGGGGCTTCGTCGAGTTGGTGCTCGGCGATCCGGTCTTCGATGATCCCGTTGACGAGGTCGTCGATCCGTTGCGGGGTCGGGCGTTCGAGGCTTCGCGAAGCGCTTTCGATGGCGTCGGCCAGGCTGACAATGGCGGCTTCTTTCGTCCGGGGCCGGGGTCCGGGGTAGCGGAAACTTTCTTCGCGGACGTCGGGCACGTCGTCCGGCCGCATGTTCATGATCTTTCCGCCGAGGCGGGCGTCGTCCTGTTGCTGGAGGGCGCGTTTGTAGAAGTAAGTGACGAGGGAGGTGCCGTGGTGTTGGCGGATGATGTCGATGATTTCGCTGTTGAGCTTGTTCTTGAGGGCGAGGTCAACGCCTTCCTTCACGTGGGCGATGATGATGAGAGCGCTCATCGTCGGGGTGAGTTCATCGTGCGGGTTGTGACCCGGCGGCATGTTCTCGGTGAAGTAGTCGGGCTTCACGAGTTTGCCGATGTCGTGGAAATACGAGCCGACCCGGCAAATGGTTGGATTCGCGCCGACGACTTCGGCGGCGGCCTCGGACAGGTTGGCAACGGCGAGGCTGTGGTGGTAGGTGCCCGGCGCCTCGAGGCTCATGCGCTTGAGGAGCGGGTGGTTCAGATCACTCATTTCCAGCCAGGAAATGTCGGTGGTGATTTTGAAAATATTCTCAAGGACGGGCAGGAGGCCGCTGACCACGATCGCGGTCGCGATACCGGTGCCGATCGCGGCGAGGCTCTGGAGTCCAACCATCCGCCAGTCCGTCTGGCCGGGCATTTCCCAAATGATCGGACCGATTTGTCCGAACGTGGCGGCGAGGATCCAGGTGGCAATGCCGACGTAGACGCCCGCACGGATCAACCGGCTCCGGCGGCGCACTTGCAGGGTGACGTAAACCGCGATGAATCCGGTGATGAGCGAGATCACGAGGAAAACGGGGTCGATCCGGCCGACGAGGAGGGAGCCCCAGAGGCTGGCAAACACAGCGGCGTAGAGGCCGTGATTGCGCCCGAGCATGACGGAGAGGACGAGCGGCGAAAATGCGTAGGGTACGAGGACCGGGGCGAGCTGGAGGTCGATATTGCCCGCGGCGGCCTGGACGAGGGTGACCTTGATGGCGGCGAGCTGGGCGAGGATCGTGCCGAGGAGGAGGCAGAGCCGCGAGTTGACCGCGAGGGTCTGGGGGTGGTTGATCCAGAGCTGCGTGACCGCCGTGACGAAGATCAACAGGCAGAGCAGGAATTTCTTCGCCGGTTCATCCTGGTGGCCGGTGAAGATGAGCGCGGCGAGGCCGCAGACAAAGGCGATGAGAACGACGGACCGGGCGAGCCAGCCGGATTGCAGGGCCTCGGCGAATTCATTTTCCTGGATCGTGCGGCGCTTTTTGCCACACGACATGCCTTTTTCCACCAAACGGCGGCGACGGAAAAAATTCCACATGGGCGTCAGATCCGGCTTTCGCGCGATCCCCGGTGGTCCTTGTAGGCGAGAATGATGGCCTGGACGAGGGGATGGCGGACGACATCCTGTTCATTGAAGAAGTGCATCCCGATCCCGGGGACTTCCCGGAGGGCTTCAACGGCCTCGATGAGACCGCTGAGTTTGTTCCGGGGGAGGTCGATCTGGGTCCGGTCGCCGGTGACAACACATTTTGATCCGGCGCCGATGCGGGTGAGGAACATGAACATCTGCTCGGCGGTCGTGTTCTGGGCTTCGTCGAGGATGACGAACGAGTTGCTCAGCGTGCGGCCTCGCATGTAGGCGAGGGGAGCGATTTCGATGACGCCCCGGTCCATGTATTTCTGGATCTCCTCGACTTCGAGCATGTCGTAAAGTGCGTCGTAGAGCGGACGGAGATACGGGAGGATTTTTTCCTGGAGGTCACCCGGGAGGAAGCCGAGGGCTTCGCCGGCTTCAACCGCCGGGCGGGTGAGGACGATTCGGCTGACTTTTTCCTGTTTGAGGGCGGCAACGGCGACGGCGACGGCGAGGTAGGTTTTGCCGGTTCCGGCAGGGCCGACGCCAAACGTGATGTCGTGCGATTGCACAGCTTGCAGATAGGCTTTCTGCCCGGCGGTCTTGGGGACGATCGGG
Organism: Terrimicrobiaceae bacterium; assembly: GCA_033763515.1. Lineage (GTDB taxonomy): Bacteria > Verrucomicrobiota > Verrucomicrobiia > Chthoniobacterales > Terrimicrobiaceae > JANRKJ01. The sequence continues at coordinate 8,291 of JANRKJ010000016.1, forward strand.
GGCTTCCGCGAAGAGCAATGGATTCGCGTTTCGAGCAAACCACCAAGGCTGTCGGCGCCCTGACCGTTCGACTCGACCGATTTCAACGCGTAGTGGAACTCGTGGCGCCGGACGGCGACGCCGCGCTTCACGGCATCCTGGAGTTGATCGAAAACTTTCTTCGCTCGATCCACGTCGGCCTCATCGCCCTCGATGCGCAGCCATCCGTCCCGGCTGGTCACGCGGACGGAGAGCCGGGATTCGAGTTCGCGGAGCAACTTTTCGTCGCCTCCATAGAGCGCCTGCAGCGCGCGGGCGTTCTCAAATTCGAGAGTGACAGTTTCCATTCGAGTGGGAACCGGCGTCACTTGTAGGCGTAGACCACCGCCCAGCCGGTGCGTTCCTGCGGGCTTTTTTCGACGGTGATGATCGCGTAATAGGTGCCGGTGCGGGGCGGCACGATGCGGGCGCCGGCAAAGCGACCGCGCTGCCAGGACTCGGCTTCGGCGAGCTTGCCCTGGGAATCGTAAAGGTGGAGGGTCACGACGGCATTCCGGACTTCGGTGCCGAGGAGGAACCAATATTCGTTGCCCTTGAAGAGCTGGGCGGTGACGGCCTGTTGTTCCTCGACTCCGAGATCGCCACCCCAGGCATCCTCGCGGACGGTATAGCCGCGTTTCACGTACGGAACGGCGGCCTCGTGGGCGAACGACAGGGCGTCATTCACATAAGCGAAGACGGGAAGCAACCCGGCCGCGATCGCGGTCAGGAAAATGGCAAGGCGTTTGTTCACGATCGGTTCAGGCTCCCTTCGAATCAGTGATCGCGACCACCGTCTCGCTGGTGAGTTGGTGGATTTTTTTGACGTTTTCGGCCGGGATCGTCGCGCCCTCGCCCTTGCCGATGAGCGGACGGATCGAGGAGAGCATGCGGCGAATCCGGACGACGAGTTCATCGCGTCCGAGCCGCCTATTTTTGATCCCTTCGAGGCGGTTCGAGAAATAGTTGAGAAGCGCGGGCTGATGGAGGAGTTCGGCGCCGTCTTCGGTGTAATTCTTCTGGACGATCGAGGTGAGCACCTCGGTCCCGCGGATCCAGCCGCCCATGCTGACGAGCTGGGCGAGGTCGTCGTCACCAAGTTCCTCCATGGCGCCACGGACATCGGTGAGCGCCCCGTCGAATTCCACGCGGACGGCTTTCCAATCACGGGCCTCCGCTTTTTCCGTGATGCTCTTGCTGCGGGCGATAACGGCTTTTCGGACGTTGATCGCCTCGGCGAGTTCGAGGACCTCCCGGCCGATCTGTTTGACCTTTTCCGAGTCCTCCGCCTCGACGGCGATGAAACCTTCCGCGATCACGGTTCCGAGCAGCAGGGCGACTTGGGCGCGGTTGCCGGTGTTCCGTCCGAGGGACGAGCGGAGTTCGCCGCGCCAGTTCGGGCTTCCGAGCTTGTCGAGGACGAGGAAAATTTCGCTGGGAACCGGCACGACAACGTCATCAACCGACGCGGCCGGGAATTTGGAAAGGTCGACGCTCTCAGCGGGACGCTCCGCCCAGGCGGACACGGGGAGCGAGATCGCGAGGGCGGCGGCCCACAGTGGGTTTGGCTTCAACATTGCTAAAAATCGGCTTTGTGAGCAGACGGGTGTCCGGCTAAAAAGCCCGACCAACATGCGATGAATCCCGCCAGATTACAACATCTTCTTCGAAACGCAGCCGGCTGCCGGTTGCTCGTCGTCGGCGACGTGATGCTCGACGAATTTGTCTGGGGCAGAGTCAGCCGCATCTCCCCGGAAGCCCCCGTCCCCATCGTCGAGGTCCAATCCGAATCCTGCTATCCGGGCGGGGCCGCCAATGTCGCCCGCAACCTCCGGCCATTCTGCGCCAATGTGGAGATTTGTGGACTCGTGGGCCAGGACCTCCATGCCGACCGGCTGGCTGCTCTCCTCCGCGATGACGGCATTTCCACATCGGCTCTCGTCGCCGAGGGCGGGTTTCCCACCATCGTCAAAACCCGGATTGTGGCCCGCAATCAGCAAGTTGTTCGCGTCGATCGCGAACGACGCGATTTTGGCGATGGTGATCGGACAGCACGGGCGATGGCGCTGTTGGAACCTTTGATGGACGGTGTGGATGGCGTGATCTTGGAGGATTATGGGAAGGGTTTTTTGGGGCAGGAACTGAAGGAGGCGGTTTGTGCGGCGGCGCGGGCGAGGGGGAAGTTTGTGACGGCGGACCCGAATCCAGGCAATTCGTTGGATTGGACCGGCGTCGACCTGTTGAAGCCGAATCGCTCGGAGGCATTTGCCATGGCCGGTCGGCGGGATCCCGGAGCCATGGATGATCCGCTCCAGGACGGTGCTCTGGCGGACGTTGGGGTTCACCTGCTGGCGAAATGGAACCTGCCATCCCTCCTGATTACCCTGGGCGAACACGGCATGATGCTCTTCCAATCCGGCCAACCGCCTTATCATACCCCCACCCGTGCGCGGGAGGTCTTCGACGTTTCCGGCGCAGGTGACACGGCGATTGCCCTTCTGACCCTTGCCGTTTGCGCCGGGGCGAGCCTCCAGGAAGCGGCGGAAATCTCCAATCATGCCAGCGGCGTCGTCGTGGCCAAACTCGGCACGGCGACCCTGACCCCCGACGAACTTATCGCAAGTTTTGCGAACAATGGGTAAGTTGCGAAAAGCCGTGTTTTTCGACCGGGATGGCACGCTGATGGAAGATGTGCATTACTGCAATGATCCGAACGCGGTTCGGGTTTTCGCTGGAGTTTCATCTGTTCTGCGAAGCCTGCGAATATCCGGATGGCTCGTGGTATTGGTGACCAATCAGAGTGGGATTGCACGCGGGCGAATCACGATGGAGCAGTATCAATCGGTGCATGCGGAATTTTTGGAACAGATTGATCATCAGATGGATGCGGCCTATTTTTGCGCAGATTCCCCGGACGCTCCGACGCGACGTCGAAAACCCGGTCCCGGGATGCTGGAGGAAGCCGCGCGGGATCTCGGGATTGATCTGGGGGCGAGTTGGATGGTCGGAGACAAGGCCGTGGACATCGAGGCGGGCCGGGCTGCGGGGTGTCGGACAATTCTGGTTCGCACGGGCTGCGGGTCAGTTGAATCTGCGAATGGTGCGAATGTTGTCATTTCGGATGTTGTGGCGGCTGGGGAATGGATATTGAATGCGGGCGAATGAAATCCGTGATTGTGATTCCGGCGCGTTGGGGATCGACGCGTTTTCCTGGCAAGCCATTGTATCCGCTGGGTGGGAAGCCCTTGTTGCAGCATGTTTGGGAACGGTGTCTGCAATCGACGTTGGCCGCCGAGGTCATTGTGGCGACCGACGACATGCGGATTGCCGAGGCGGCGTTTGATTTTGGAGCAGATGTTGCCCTGACGTCCGCCCGTCACCCGACCGGGACGGACCGGGTGGCCGAGGTGGCTCGAAAGTTGCGGGGGGTGTCGGTGGTGGTGAACGTCCAAGGCGACGAGCCGTTGATCGAGCCGGAGGTGATTGACCAGTTGATCGAATCTTTGGCGGGCGACCGGCGTCTGGCGATGTCGACGGCGGCGGCGCCGTTGGATCGGGGGGATTTGGACAATCCCAATGTGGTCAAGGTCGTGACCGATTTGGGCGGACGGGCGTTGTATTTTTCACGGGCGGGGATTCCGGTCGACCGGGATGGGGATGTGGGGCCGGCCCGGTGGCGGCATTTGGGGATATATGCGTATCGCCGGGCATTTCTGCTGAAGTTCGTCCAATGGAAACCGACGCCACTGGAGCGGTGTGAAAAACTGGAACAGCTTCGCGCCCTGGAGCACGGCGCGAGCATCCATGTGGTAACCGTGCGCGAAGCGGGGCCGGGCATTGACACCCCGGCAGACGCAGCGGCCTTTGAGCGGATGTTTATTCGAAAAACGGGACGAGTTCGGGCTCGAGCGCGAACTTCCGCATCGCCGGGTCGCTGATCAGGTAGGAATAAAGATCGGGATCCATGGACTGCCGGGCGCTCGTGAGCAACGCGGCAGCGGCCGGGGTGTTGCCGCGTCGCATTTCCACGTAGGCGGACAGCAGATCCTTTTCTGCGACACCGGTCGGCGGTTGCGGGTCCGGAAGGCGCGAGGTGACCGTTTGTTCCATGCGAACCAGTTCCATGGTCGTGCGAATGACGGCATGACTGTCGACTGGATTCAGCCGCAGTCGGGCCGCCTCGAGATAGCCTTCGGCCGCCACCGGGTCCCTCCGTTTGCGCATCAGGGACGCCATCTCGACCAATGGACTTGGGTTCATGGGATCAGCGGCAATGGCATTTCTCAGGAGGCGTTCCTGCTCTCCCGCGGCACTGCCCGTTTTTTGAGAGGTGATGGCGGCGAGGATGGCGAAGGCGTCGGCGGCGCGATCGCCTTCGGTCGCCGAGTATTCCAGCCATTGCTGGGCGGCGGTGGTCTCGCCGGCATCGATGGCGGCCAGCGCCGCGGCAAATCGAACGGATGGAGCGGTGGGAGCTTGCTTGAGAATCTCGCGGAACGTCTGAAGGGCCTTTCCCGCTTCGCCAGCCTGCCGTTCGCGCAGGCCGCGGGTGAAGGTTTCCTGAAGTTCCGCCGGGAGCATGGCCGGACCGGAAGGGGCTGCCGTTTTCTCAGCAGATGCCGGGTTGGGAGCGGCCAGGCGAACACCGGCGACCAGGCCGAGAACGAATGCCAGAACACCGAAGGCCAAGGCGGCACTCGCGGCAATCCAGACCACTCGCGCGGACGACTCCTCCCGGGTCGGGGTGCTGGCGGACGCGGTTTCGTCAGGTTCACCGCGCCGGACGGTGGGAGACTTGCGGAAAAGTGTGGAGGGTTTCGAAGAGGACGCTGCCTCACCGGCTGAAATGCGCTGGGTGTCCGTCGAGCTCAGGGGAGCCTCCGCCGATTCCACCGGCGTGATTTCATTTTTTGCTTCCTTGACCCAACGAACCGAGGTGAAGCGATCGGCGGATTTTCTCTTTGGCGGGAAAGAGCGGGTGCTCGCATCTTCCACCGGAGGATCGAAGTTGGACGGATTCACGTTGACAGCCTGAGGAAATCCATCGAAACACGCCACCGCGTGGCGTCCAACGCGGAATTGTCACGATTTCGTAACATGACCGTCCTCGAAGTCCTCAACGGAGCCACTGATTACCTCGGGCGTCAGGGCGTGGAAAGTCCGCGCCTCAACGCCGAATATCTCCTGGCGCACGTTCTGGGGAAAAAGAAGCGGATCGAGCTTTATCTGGATTTCGAGCGCCCGCTGGGCGAAAAGGAACGGGCTCCCCTGCGCGAACTGGTGCGCGAGCGTGCCAATGGCCGTCCGCTCCAGCACTTGCTAGGGACCGTGGAATTCTGCGGGCGGGAATTCGTGTGCGATGGACGGGCGTTGATTCCGCGGCCGGAAACCGAGCAGTTGGTCGAAATGGTGCTGGGCCGGATTGAGGAAAACGCGGCGGTTCTTGATGTTGGGACGGGGAGTGGCGTCATCGCGATCACAATCGCCCTGCAAAAACCGACTGCCGCTGTCACCGCCGTCGACGTCTCCACCGACGCCCTCGCCCTGGCCCGCGAAAATGCGACGCGTTTGGGTGCCCGCGTGGGTTTTTTGGAATCCGATTTGCTCGCCGCCGTCCCCGGACCTTGGAACGCGATGGTCGCCAACCTTCCGTATGTCGCGGCGGCGGACATGGAGGAATTGTCCCGCGAGGTTCGTCACGATCCACGCCTCGCGCTGGACGGCGGCGAGGATGGTCTGGACTTGGTTCGCCGTTTGGTCGTCGATGCGAAGAATTCCCTTGCGCCCGGCGGCCTCGTCGCACTCGAAATCGGCCATGATCAGGCGGCGAGGGTGCGGGCGCTTTTTGAGGCCAACAATTATCGGGACATCGCGGTGAGTGCCGATTATCAAGGCGTCGAAAGATTCGTTTTCGCGGTACATGGATAAAATTCTCGTTCACGGTGGCCGTCGGCTGCGCGGCTCGGTCAAGATCAGCGGCTCAAAGAATTCCGCGCTGCCGATTCTGGCCGCCACTTTGCTCACGAAGGAACCATGCGTCATTTCGCGCGTTCCGGATTTGAGCGACATCCACTACATGCTCACGATTCTGAGCGAGCTCGGATGCGAGGTCGAACGCGCCAGTGGAGTCGTCAAAATCAAAGCGGAGAACGTGCTCACCGAGGCCCCGTACGACATCGTGCGGAAAATGCGCGCCTCGGTTTGCATTTTGGGACCGTTGCTCGGACGCGAAAAGGAGGCGACCGTTTCGCTGCCCGGCGGCTGCATCATCGGGGACCGTCCGATCGATCTCCATCTCCGCGGATTTGAGGCGCTCGGCGCGGCGGTGCGCGTCCAGAATGGCAACGTCAAGGTCCTCGCGCCGGAACTGCGGGGAACGACGATCCCGATGCGCGGCAAATTTGGTTCCACCGTTCTCGGAACCGACAACGTGATGATGGCGGCCGTGCTCGCGGAGGGGACAACCGTCATCGACGGAGCCGCCGAGGAACCCGAGGTCGTCGATCTCGCCAATTTCCTCAATGCCATGGGCGCGAAAATTGAAGGGGCGGGCACCCGGCGGATCATCATCGAAGGCGTCAAGGAATTGCATGGAGCCGAACATGAAGTGATCCCCGATCGCATCGAGGCCGGGACGTTCCTGGCCGCCGGCGCGATCTGCGGCGACGAGGTCACGCTGAAGCGAGTCGAACCCACCCATTTGGATGCCGTCTGTGGACCGCTCAGTCAGGCCGGATTCGACATCCAGTCACACGACCATTCGGTTACGATCCGACCGGGCTCGTCGCGCCGTCCTCTGAAAATCGACACGTTGCCGTATCCGGGATTTCCGACCGACATGCAGGCGCAGATGTGTGCACTGCTGGCGACGACGGACGGGATCAGCGTCGTCACGGAGAATGTCTTTCCGCAGCGCTTCATGCACGTGTCGGAGCTCAAGCGCATGGGCGCGAACATTGAACTCCAGGGTGCCACGGCCGTGATCCACGGCGTCGACAAACTCAGCGCGGCTCCGGTGATGGCGAGCGACCTGCGGGCGTCCGCGGCATTGGTCCTCGCGGGACTTCATGCGGAGGGCACGACCGAGGTCAACCGTGTTTACCACATCGATCGTGGCTACGAATTGATCGACGAAAAGCTCAACGGACTCGGCGCCGAAATCGAGCGCGTGAAAGTCTGATCGTTCAATCTTCGCCGATCACTTCGGCGATCCGTTCGCACACCGTCCTCACGGTTTTGACACGCGCGAACCATTTGTAGTTGCCGGGAATTACCGTCCATGGAGCGCTTTCCGTCCCGGTCTTGTCAAACATGTCCTCGGCAGCCTCCACGTGTTCATCCCAGTGGCGGCGATTCCGCCAATCCTCGTCCGAAATCTTCCAATGCTTGTAGGGATCCGCTTCCCGCGCCCGGAAGCGGTTCAATTGCTCCTCCTTGGTGATCTGGATGAAAACCTTCACGAGGATGGTGCCGTCGTCGGTGAGTTGGCGTTCAAACTCGTTGATCTCGCGGTAGGCCCGCTTCCATTCGGCCTCGGTGCAGAATCCCTCGACGCGTTCGACCAGCACGCGACCGTACCACGAACGGTCGAAGATCGCGATGTTGCCATATGCCGGCAGCCTGTTCCAGAACCGCCAGAGATAATGGTGCTGGTATTCCTCCGGCGTCGGCTTCACGACCGAGTAAACCCGAACGAATCGTGGATCAAGCCGTTCGACCACGCGTTTGATCGCCCCGCCTTTGCCCGCGGCGTCCGGACCTTCTACCACCAGAACAACCGAATTTTTCCGTTCGCGCAGCCGCAACTGCATGTTCAATAGGCGGAGCTGGTACTGTTTGAGTTGCTTCTTGTAGTCTTCCTGCTCGAGCGCGCGCGTTTGGTCGAGATCGTCAAGACGGATGCGGTCCTTGCCCATGCTTCCCGGGAGATAGCCGAAAACCCGAACAGGGCAAGCCCGCGTTAATCGCCGTTCTGAACGGTTCGTAGTTCAACGTCGCCGATGTTCAGGTCCAACGCCCGCTCCGCCGTGCGCAGAAACCCCTCCGTCGAATCCGTCAAAGCCACATCGAGCCGACCCAGGCGCGCCACCGGAGCGGACAGGTCTTGGGCGACCAAAAGATCTCGAACAGCCAGCGCACAGTTGTGAGCGGAGTCGACGAGCGTGACGCCGGCTCCGGCGGTTCGACCGATCGCATTCCGCAGCAGCGGGTAATGGGTGCAGCCGAGGACCAGGGTGTCGATGCCATGTTCGAGCAACGGCGCCAAATAGCGCGTCAAAACCTGGTCGGTGATCGCGTCGTCAAACATGCCCTCTTCGATCAGCGGCACCAAAAGCGGACAGGCCGCGCTGAAGACTTCGATGCCCGGATCGATCGCCGTGATCGCGTGTTCGTAAGCCCCGCTGGAGATCGTCGCACGGGTTCCGATGACTCCGACCCGGCGGTTTTTTGTCGCCCGTACGGCGGCCTCGGCGCCCGGCCCGACCACGCCCTGCACGGGGACTTTGAAAATTTCCTGCATGCGCGGAACGGCGAGAGCCGACGCTGTGTTGCAGGCGACCACGATGATCTTCGCCTGCTCGGCGAGGAGCAGCCCGCCGATTTCAATGCTGTAGCGCTCCACTGTGCGCCGGCTCTTCCCGCCGTAAGGAACCCGGGCGGTGTCGCCGATGTAGAAAATCGATTCCGCCGGCAGGAGGTCGCGGATCGCGGCGGCGACCGTCAACCCTCCGATTCCGGAATCAAAGACGCCGATCGGGTCAGCGGCGTTGGTGCGCGGAGGTGTATTCAATTCGAGTTGGGGGTGATGGCATCGGCGGCGCGGGCCACCGAGGGATCGATCGACGTCCGCGAGCCCACGGCTGGCGTCGGCGTCGGGCTCGGCGAGGCGAGGGGACGGAGTCGCGGCGCATCGGTCGGGTCGGTCGCGGCGACCACGGCGGTCGGTTCAAAATAATGCATGCGACCCGCGACCGCACTCCGGTAACGGTTTACGCCTTCCAGAATCGCCTTGGCAAACGAATCACGAAACTGGGATTGCGAGATCCGGCGGGCGTCAACCGGGTGATTCATGAATCCGCCTTCGAGCAACACACCCGGAATCTGGACGTCCCGTATCACCACAAACCGTGCCCGCTTGATCCCGCGGTCGTACAATTGCAGGTGCCGCAGCATCGACGAGTGCATCGCTGTCGCAAGCGCGATGTTTTCCGGATCCCGCGCATGACCCGGATACTGCTTGAAGTCGCTGTAGCTGAGATTTTCCTCATCCATCGACGGCACCCCGCGGGGCGCGAGCGCGTACGTCTCGATGCCGGTGCCACCCGCGTTTTTGCTCTTGTTGAAATGGACGCTCACAAAGATCGCATTCGGATACCGGTTCGCGTAGGCGGCTCGCTTCTCAAGCGGGACAAAGACATCCGTCATGCGTGTGAGCCGCACATTGTATCCGTTTTCCTGAAGCAGTTTGCGGGCCCGCATCACCACGTCCAGCGCAGCCTCTTTCTCGACGCCCCAAGGACCGCGTGCGCCCGAGTCGTGTCCGCCGTGCCCGGCATCCAGAATCACCGTCCGCACCGCCGTGGCGTTCTTGATTTTGCCCGGACGCATCACCGGTTCGATGATCTTGGTAACGTCCATTGCCGAAATCAGGAGCCGTCCGCCCTTCGAAATGATCGGGAAGCACAGGACGTATTTCACGTTGTTGATGAACACCTCGCGTCCACCGGCCCGGCCCTTGATCGTGCGGCCCTGACCGCTGAGCGTGAAGCCGTTTCCCTCCACCGCCGGGGTGTTCAGCCGGTAGAAGGTCGCGACGTCCTCGATCGGAACGTGCCGCCGCCCCTCGTGCATCATGACATTCCACTGCGCAGGAAGCGCAGGAAGCCAGCCGAGCAGGAAAACGAACGGAAGCCAAAACCTCACGGGGAGCGAAAGTGCTGACCGAATTGCCACTGCGCAAGGGATTTCTGGCGACGTCGCGACGGGGATTTTGCTGACTCCTCCGTTGAATCTGGCGGGATTTGCGCCAGAATGCCCGACCCATGTCCGAACTTGCGAAAGCCTACGAACCGCACCTCGTCGAAGACAAATGGTACGCCTGGTGGCAGGACCTCGGCCTTTTCCGGGCTGATCCGTCCTCGCAGAAGCCGGCTTACTCGATTGTGATTCCCCCGCCGAATGTCACCGGGGTGCTGACGCTTGGCCACGTCCTCAACAACACGATCCAGGACATTCTTTGCCGACATGCCCGGCAGACCGGACACGAGGTCCTTTGGCTGCCTGGCACCGACCACGCCGGCATCGCCACCCAGACCGTCGTCGAGCGGAGGCTCCGAAAGGAGGAAAAAAAGACCCGCCACGATCTCGGACGCGAGGAATTTCTCCAACGCGTGTGGGAGTGGAAGGAAAAGCATGGCGGGATCATCATCAACCAACTCAAAAAGCTGGGCTGTTCATGCGATTGGGGACGGGAACGGTTCACGATGGACGAGGCCTACGCCCGCAAAGTGCAGGAGGTTTTCGTCGACCTGCACGCGAAGGGCCTGATCTATCGCGGCAAACGCATGGTGAATTGGTGTCCGGTTTCACTTACCGCGCTGAGCGACGAAGAGGTCATCCCCAAACCGCAAAAAGGCTACCTCTACCATTTCAAAGTCGAAGTCATCGAAAAGCCCGGGACATTTCTCGAAATCGCCACAACGCGGCCGGAAACGATCATGGGCGACACCGCCGTCGCGGTGAATCCAAAGGACCCGCGGTATACCGGGTTGATCGGGCTCCATGTCCGCCGCCCGCTTCCGCTGGAGAACCAGGCGGAGATCCCGATCGTCGGCGACGAGGCGGTGGACTTTGAATTTGGAACAGGCGTTCTGAAGGTCACGCCCGCTCACGATCGCGTCGACTACGAAATCGGCCTGCGGCACAACCTGCCTGTCATCGACATCCTGAACCCGGACGGCACGCTCAACGAACTCGCCGGTGAGGATTTTCAAGGACTGGATCGTTTCGAAGCCCGGATCGAAGCCGTCGACAAACTCAAGGAACTCGGCGTTCTCGTGAAGGAAGAACCCCACGAGAACAATGTCGGCTTCAGCGAGCGCGCGGATGTGCCGATCGAACCCCGGCTTTCGGAGCAATGGTTCCTGAAGTATCCGAAAACCGCCGAGGCCCGTGATGCGGTTCGAAACCACCTCATCCGCTTTTTCCCGGACAGGTGGGAGAAGGTCTATGACCATTGGCTGGAAAACATCCAGGATTGGTGCATCTCGCGGCAACTCTGGTGGGGACATCGGATCCCGGTTTGGACGAAGGTCGAAGCGGGTTCCAGCAACGGGACAGCGACCGCCGACACGCGGGTTCAGGTCGATTCACCGGGTGACGATTGGGAGCAGGACCCTGATGTGCTGGACACGTGGTTCTCGTCGTGGCTCTGGGCCCACGACACGATGGATGAGGCCACGCGGGCAAAATTCTATCCGACCAGTGCGCTCGTCACCGGACCGGACATCATTTTTTTCTGGGTCGCGCGAATGATCATGGCGGGACTCGAATATACCGGCGAGGTGCCGTTCCGCGAAGTCTACTTCACCGGAATCATCAGGGACAAACAGGGCCGGAAAATGTCGAAGAGCCTCGGCAATTCGCCCGACCCGCTCGATCTGATCGCGAAGTATGGGGCCGACGGACTTCGGTTCGGACTCCTGCGCATCGCGCCGCAGGGGCAGGACATCAAGTTCGACGAACAGCAAATCGTGGAGGGCCGGAACTTTTGTAACAAGTTCTGGAATGCCTGCCGGTTCCGTCTGCTCCACGGACCGGTCGATCCGCAGGCCGACCCCGCGCGTCATGAGCTCTCGCCCTTCGCCCAAAACCTCCTGGCCCGCCTTGACGCCACCATCCGTCGCGTCGATGAAGGCTATGCCGCCTACCGTTTCAGCGAAATCGCGCAGGCGCTCTATGAATTCGTATGGTCGGATTTCTGCGACCAATTCATCGAGGCAGCGAAGGCCGACTTCCAGAGTGAGGGAGCGCGCCGCGAAGGAACGCTCGCGACGATCGACTGCGTCATCCGACGCGTGCTTCAGCTTCTGCATCCTTATGCACCTTTTGTGACGGAGGAACTCTGGCAGGGCCTTGGATTCGGGCCCACCAGCATCATGCAGACGCCGTGGCCACAGACGGCGGGTTGGAGTGACGACCCGCGCGCTCCCCAGTTCTTTGAGGCGGTTTCCCACGCCCGAAATCTCCGCGCGACTTATAATGTTCCTTCGAACAAACGGCTCGCCTGGCGAATCGAGCCGGCCGCCGGTTGGCTGCAGTCCGAGCTTCCGGTTCTCTCGGTTCTCCTGCATGCCGAGAGCCTGGAAACGGTTGCCTCGGCGCCGCCCGGATCCGCAGCCTGCCCGACGGCGATCGGTACGATTTATCTTCCGCTCGCCGGCGTGGTCGATCCAGCAGCCGAAATTCGGCGCCTCGCCGCCGAGATGAAGAAGGTCGAGGCGGAAATCGAAAAGGTCGCCCGCAAACTCGCCAGCGAATCTTTCGTCCAAAATGCACCCGCGGACGTCGTCGCCGAACACAGACAACGTCAGCAGGACTGGATCAACCGCCTGGCCGAACTCGAACGCGCGCGCACGGCGCTAGGGTGACCGGCCTTGCCGCGACGGGGCGGTCCTGCTAGTGACAACCAGCCGCAAGGGCCACGCTGCCAATGGATTCCACCTCGCCAAAAACCGTTCGACCCGAGGACTTTGACCTCTGGATCGAGGCCGGTCACACGGAGAAGCATTACTGGGCCGACCTGTGGCGGTTTCGGGAACTCCTCGTCATGCTCGCGTGGCGCGACATCGCGGTGCGTTACAAACAAACCGTCGCGGGGTTTTCGTGGGCAATCCTCCAGCCTTTCGTGACCATGGTGATCATGACGATTGTCTTCGGCCGGGTGGCGGGTCTGCAATCGATCGGCAATGCTCCCTATGCGATCATGGTCTTTGCGGCGATGCTGCCGTGGCAGTTTTTTGCCAATGCCCTGACAAACTCCGGGCAGAGCATCGTGGCCAATTCGAACATGATCTCGAAGGTCTATTTTCCCCGCGTGATGATTCCCGGGGCTTCGGTGATCGTCTCGCTCGTCGATTTTCTGGTCTCTTTCGCCATCCTCGCGGCGCTGATGGTGTGGTACCAATTCTGGCCGACGTGGCGTCTTTTGACCGTTCCGTTTTTTGCCGTATTGGCAATGGCCGCCGCGCTGGGGCCGGGACTTCTTGTTACGGCGCTCACGGTTCGGTATCGCGATTTCCGATTCATCACGCCCTTTGTCATCCAGCTTGGATTGTTTGTCAGTCCTGTCGCCTACAGCAGCGAAGTCATCCGCGAAAAGCTTGGACGCGTCTTTGCTTACTTTTATTCGCTGAATCCGCTGGTCGTCGTGATTGATGGATTTCGCTGGGCCATTCTGGGTTCCGACGTCAACCTCTTCACCGTCCACAATGCGATCTCGTTCGGGATGGGAATCCTGATCCTCATTTTTGGCATTTCTTATTTCCGGCGCACCGAACGGTCGTTCGCCGACGTGATCTGATGACTCCGGCTGTCTACGTTGAGGATCTTTCGAAGCGTTATCTGCTCGGTCGCAGCTCGCCGGGACAGGGCGGGCTCCGACATGCCCTGGAGAATCTGGTGACCGCGCCGATGCGTTTGTTCGGGGGTCGCAAGGAGGAACGGACAACCGAGTTTTGGGCGCTCCGCGGCGTCGGCTTTGAAATCGCGCAAGGGGATGTGGTCGGCATCATCGGGCGGAATGGTGCCGGCAAAAGCACGCTCCTCAAAATCCTGAGCCGGATCACCGAACCAACGACCGGCCGCATCGGCGTCAAAGGCCGCATCGCCAGCCTTCTTGAAGTCGGAACGGGATTCCATCCGGAACTCACCGGGCGCGAAAACATCTTTCTCAACGGAGCCATCCTTGGCATGACGCAGACGGAAGTCCGCTCAAAGCTTGACGAGATCATTGCGTTTGCGGGCATCGAGAAGTTCCTCGAAACGCCGGTGAAGCGTTACTCCAGCGGCATGTATGTTCGTCTGGCATTCGCTGTCGCAGCCCACCTCGAACCTGAGATCCTCGTCATCGACGAAGTGCTGGCCGTCGGCGATGCCGAGTTCCAGAAGAAGTGCCTCGGGAAGATGAAGGAAGTGTCCAAGTCCGGTCGCACGGTTCTTTTTGTCAGTCACAATCTGCCGGCGGTTTCCCTGCTTTGTGATCGCGGAATTTATCTCCGCGGCGGACAAGTGATGGCCTCCGGCGAAATCGGGCCGGTCCTCTCACACTATCGCGATGACTTTCTTGTGGAGGACGATGCCACCCCGGACGCAAGCCATCGCCGGGGTACCGGAGCTCATCGGATCGTGCGACTGGCGACCGAAACCGAACGCCTGCCGGCCCGCGCCCCCATTTCTTTCTCCCTTGAGATCAAACAGCATCGAGACGAAGGACCGTTTCACTTCGCCATGCACGTCCGCGACGAGTGGGATACCGAGGTGTTTTCCGTCGACACCGCCTATCTCGAATCCGGACTCCTCCAGCCGGGGGATCGCAAACTGCGCATCGAGGTCGATTCGCCGTGGCTCTTTCCCGGACGCTACCGCATCGAGGCCTTCCTCCACATCGGCGGGATTGTCGACCATTGGCCGGATGCGTGCCGTTTTGAAATCGACGGCGACGTCGCCAAACAAGGGTATTCGCTCGATAGCGCAAAGAACCGCGCTCAGACACTCGCGTCCTTCCGAATCAAAGAGTCGGCCGGTTGACCATGCGCATCGGAATCTTCCTCCCACGCCGTTGGCGTCGGTTTTCCCTGAACATGGAGGAACTCGGCGAAAGCCTGCGACAACTCGGACACGAGCCGATCCTCATCTGCCGGGGGGCCGATGAAGAAAACTGCCGCATTTCCCTGCAAGTGGCCGCGGAGGCGGACGAGGCCACACCCGCTTTCTGGCGGGCTTTGGACCTCCACGCTGTCATCGCATTTGCAAACATGGGGGCCGCCGCCGCCGTACGCGCCATGCGGTCAGTCGGCATCTTTGTCGTCTCGCGCGGGGACACAGACGGTCAAATGGGCGTTCGTGTTTATCCGTATGCCGCATGGCTTCGCATGGTCGATCCTGCGCGCGGTCCGATCGATTTCCTGAAGCGGTTTCGCCATCTGTTGAATTGCTGGATGTTCCTCCACCGGCAACTCGATGAACCCGTGCTCGAAGGAATCGGCGAAGCCGATGTCGTCGTGGTCGAAACCACCAGAGCCCGGCAGAATCTTTCGCGCTTTCTTCAGTTTCATCGCCATCCGGAATGGATCTCCAAGCTGCACGTCGTGCCCCATCCGGTGGCGCCGACGTTTGAGGTTGGCGAGCCCTCTCCGGATCCCGGACCGGTGATCCTATGTGTTGGGCGATGGGAGGATGACCAGAAAAACACCCCTTTGATGGCGCGCACCTTAAAGCGCGTCATGAATGCAAGGCCGGACGTTTCGGTCCGGATATCCGGGTCGAGCGCTGGGGTCTTCTCCGGACTGCGTGGCGTCCGAATTCTCGGCTGTATTCCAAATGATGAAATGCCCGGCATTTTCGACGGCTCGCGCTGTATTCTTTCGTCTTCGCGCTATGAGGGGCATCCGATCAGCGGTCTGGAGGCGGTCTGCCGCGGCCGGACGGTCGTTGCGCCGCCGCTTCCCGGATTTCAGGATATCGCGAAGGACGGTCGGTTTGGATCGATCTCGGAATCTCATTCTTCTCGCGCACTTTCTGCGGCGGTGCTGACGGAGTTTCAGGCTTGGGAAAATGGTCTGCGCGATCCCGAGGCCATCGCGGATTTCTGGAGACCGCGCGTGAGTCACGCAACAGTGGCGCGGTCGCTCATCGCCCTGATTTCCTCATGAAACTCGACCAATTCATGGCCTGGCGGCTGCGTGCGGTGCTTGCGCGATGCGGTCGGCGGTCGGCGGGACCGATTGGTGAACCGCGGCGCGTCGTTTGTGTCCTCGAAGGCGGGGTGGGTGACAAAATTCTTGCCCTCCCGGCCGTCCGTCATCTCCGCCGCCGCCATCCCAAGGCGCGCTTGACCATTCAATCCGTCGGCATCCTCCCGGTCGGTTTCGAGGCGGAGGCGGATGAAATCGTTCTGGTCGGGAAGTCGGATTTGTTCCGACGGATCCGCACCGCGCGCTGCGATGAACTCTTTGTCAGTTCCGTGGGAATCTTCGATGTGCGCAACGAACTCGTCGCCGCGCTCTCCGGGGCAAGTGTCCGACGGGGGCCCCGCCATGCGGCGATGCGTCCCGGGGATACCATTTATGAGCCGTCCTATGTTTTTGGAGCGGCACACGAGGCGGAAGTCAATTTGGCCGGGGCAGGTGGAGCCGCTGGCGAGGCGCTTCATTGCGTCTTTGCCGAATCGGTTCTCCGTCGTTTCCGGGTGATGTCGTCCACGCCCACCATCGGTCTGCATGTGACCTGCCATCCTGCGGCCCGTTCGAAGCAGTGGTCGCATTTCCGGGAGTTGCAGGCGCATCCGGCACTGGCTGGCTTTCGATTCGTGATTGTCGGGACGGCGGCCGAGGAACCGGTCCTGCGGGCAGCTGCCGGCGATCGGGCGCAGATCGTCGTTTGTCAAAACGGCGAGGACTTCAATCGTGCCGTCGGTGCCACGACCGTTTTTGTCGGGAACGACTCCGGACTTTGCCATCTTGCGGCGGCCTTGGACGTCCCAACGGTCGTAATCATGGCGGCAACGGACCCCGCGAAATGCGCGCCGCGCGGCCGGTTCGTCCGCGTTGTGAGTGAACCGTGCGAGCGGGGATTCTGTTATTGGACGGGGGCCGAGTGCCTCCGTTGCATCGACCGGATCACACCCGACCGCGTGGTACGTGAGATCGTCGCCCTGGTCGGCAGCGAACTCCGGCATTGAGCCGGCCGGGAGTTTGCGAAATAAAGCATCCATGCCCGTCGCGGTGGTGGTCCTGACATTCAATGAAGAGCGCCGCCTGCGTCCATGCCTGGAAAGTGTCCGATGGGCGGATGAAATCGTCGTGGTCGACGGCTTCAGCACGGACAAGACCGTCGAGATCGCCCGGGAGTTTACCGATCTGGTTTTCCAAAGCGACTTGCTTGGCCCCAAGAATCCCGGAGGCTACGCGGGTCAGCGAAACTTTGGATTGTCCAAGGTGAGTGCCCCTTGGGTGTTTTTCATCGATGCCGATGAGCGGTGCTCGCCCGAACTCGCCGCGTCGATCCAGAAGGCGACGGCGGCGGCGGGGGATGGGGCCGTCGCGTACGAGGTTCGGCGGAGCGAGTTTTTCTTTGGCATCCATTCCCCGTTCACCCATGGCGCTGGATGGCTCGTTCGACTGATGCGCAAAGATCGCGCCCGTTGGAATGAAAAGCTCGTCCACGAAGGCGTTGAAGCAGAGGGCACGATCGAGCGCCTTGATGGCGATCTGCTTCATTTCTCGAAAGACACAATCGCCGATTACCTCGCGACGCAGAATCGCTACACGTCGCTCGAGGCCGAGGAGCTCGAGCGCAGGGGAGACCGCCTGCCGGCACACCCGTTGTTCGAATGCTTCCGGACGTTCTGCAATATTTACATCTACAAAGGCGCCTACCGTGAAGGGGCCTTCGGACTGATCATGTCCGGGTTTTTCGCGAGCTATTCGTTTCAAATCTGGGCCAAACACTGGGAACGCGAACTCCGCGCAGGCCGGCTGGACTCGTCACATCCGAGGTTCCCTTTACTGGAGGCCACGGCCACCTTCTTGCGTGCGATCTGGATCCGCATTCGACCGCCCCGGGAATGAATCGCATCGCCGTCGTCGAACCGCAATGTCGCGGACTTCAGCACGCGCCATTTAACGCCGCTCTCCTGTACACCACGCGGCTGGCATTTCCGGGAGCAAGGCTGACGTTTGCCGCCGAACCGGCCCATGGAACTGCCGTTCGCGAGCTCTTGGGCGAGCGGGCTGAAGGTGTCGAGTTCTGCAGTCCGTTCCAGCCGGTGGCGTCCGAGTTGGTTGCCGGAATGCGGCTGGCCCGCCAGACGGCTGCATGGGCGGGAGGTTCTGATCTTCTCGTCCTTGCCTCGACGACCCCGCCTTTGACGGCGGCTTTGGGATGGCTGGGTTCGGGGCGCCTGCCTGTGATTTCCGTTTTCCATGCCTGCGTCGCGGAGCTGGAGTTTCCGTTCCTCACCCAGATTCTCCGCAATCCTCTTTGCATGCACACGGTCGCCCGGTTGCCGGTGGCATGGCATGCGTGCCATGTCGTGTTGGGTGCATCCATTCTTCAGAACCTTCACCGGATGGGCCTCTGCCGCGAAGGTTGGGCGTCGATCGACCATCCGATCCTTGATGTTCAACCCGCGCCTCTGCCCTCCGGCCCGCTTCGGTTGGGATTGCTCGCCGGTTTTGAGCGAAGCGACCAGAACCTCGAGCAGGTGTTGGAACGTGTTTGTGCCCGGACCGGCGCGAGTTGGGTGCGGATCGGCCGCGACGCTCCGGATGCCCCGCCGCTCGATGCCGCAGAATACCGCCGCCGGCTTTTGTCCTGCCACTATGCGGTCTGGTGGGCCGAGCCAAAGGGATACCGTCTGCGCGCCAGTGCGACATTCCTTGATGCCATCAGCGCCGGTCGTCCATTGGTTTTCCGCGCCAACGATTTCATCGACGCCTGCCATACGTCCCGCGGGCCCATCGGTGTTCGCGTTGCGGCGCATGCTGAGTTGGAGCAAACACTCACCCGAATTGCCGAAGCGGGGCCGGGACCCGAACTGCAACGCCTCTCTGTCTCAGCCGCTGCTGCCGCCACTTCGTTCGCCTGCGAGCAGGTTGCTCCGGCGTGGCGCGAAGTCGCGGGCCGTGCCTTGGGGGAGAAATCCCGCTCGCCAACGGGCGGCCCGGCGGCTTGATTGGGAGGGACCGGCCCGCCGGTGATTCCATGCTCCGAAAATCCGCCGGATTTGATGCACTGATTTACTTCTGCAATGTGGTCGTTGCGGTTTTTCCGTCGTCGCGTATCAGGCTGTCTTTTTACCGTCACGTGATGGGCTTGGAAATTGGCGAGGGGACGCGGATCCTGTCCGGACTCTGGCTGGATTGCCGCCGGCACTGCCGGATCGGGCGGCACTCGGTGGTGAACCAAAATTGTCGGCTGGACAACCGCGGAGGCATCGAGATCGGCGACAGTGTGAGCATCTCTCCCGAGGTCCACATCCTGACAGCGGATCACGATATGCGTTCTCCATCGTTTGCCGGTCGGGAGCGGCCGGTTCGGATCGGCGATCATGTGTTCGTCGGGAGCCGCGCGATCATTCTCCCCGGAGTTACGTTGGGACGCGGGTGCGCGGTTGCGGCGGGCAGCATCGTGACGAAAGACGTGGAGCCGTTCACGATCGTCGCCGGAAATCCAGCGCGTCCAATTGGGCGTCGTCCGGAGAATCTGGATTATCGCTGTTCGTACGAGCGTCACTTTTTCTGATGGATCCATGGGTTTTGCTGAGCGGTGGATATCCGCCGATGCGCGATGGCATCGGTGATCATACCCGACGTCTCGCGCGGGAAATGGCAAAGTCGGTTCCGGTCGAAGTCTGGACCGCCCGGCTTCCGGGACGCGCTCCGGACGATGGATTTCCGGTTCGCGAAGTCTTTGACCCATTGCGTCCGTCTTCGATTCGCCAAATCGGACGGGGAAAAGTTTTGGTTCAGTACAATCCCTTTGGATTCGGGCCCCGCGGCTTCAATCCCTGGTTGGCAGGAGCTCTCAGCGGGAGTGAGGTTTCGGTGATGTTCCACGAGACCATGGTCCCGCCGGAGGGCTGGAAGTTCCGGCTGATGCGGATTTACCAAAAAGCGCAATTCCGGGCTCTGGTCGGTCGCGCGAAGAGGATTTTCGTATCGACGGGACGCTGGGCGGACGAAGTCCGCCGCGTTCGGCGCGATGCAAATGTGACCCTTCTGCCGGTGGGTTCAAACATCGACCGGACCTTGCTCACCCGGGCCGAGGCGCGGCAGCGGATGGGCTTTCGTCAGGATCAGGTTGTGGTTGGTGTGTTTGGTTCGGCGCATCCTAGTCGGCTGCTGGAATGGATTGCAGCCGGGTTTGCCAGAATTCGGGCGGCGAGCCCGGATGCGGCGCTTGTCTATGTCGGTGTCGATGGAGCGAGGCTCCGGCAAGTTTGCGGCGATGGTGTCGTGGACTGCGGAGTTCTCGCCGAATCGGAGGTCGGTGACCGCCTCATCGCGTGGGACGTGATGCTTGCGCCATTTGTTGACGGTCTTTCCACGCGGAGGGGTTCGGTGGTCGCTGCGTTTCAGCACGGAGTTCCGGTGGTTTCGACTTCGCGGGATTGGACCGATGGGATTCTGCGTGGACGCGAGGGAATCGAGTTGGTGCCGGTGGAAGCGGGAGCCACGGTGTTCGCCGAGCGATGCCTGAGTTGCCCACGGGCACCGAGGGAATCGCTCGAGATTTTCTACCGTGAGGTCTTCGACTGGCCGGTCGCCGCCCGAACCATTTTGAACGTATGACGCAGCGACTTCGCATCGCCGCCACGGGGTTTGTTGAGGAGGGAGCCGGAAGTATCGCCAGCGCCAACACGATTCTCCTGCGCGAGTGGCTGGCTGCGGGATGCGAGGTCGATTTTTTTTCCAAGGCCACTTTTGTCGATCCGCGGGGAGCGTTGGGGGCGGCGAAAGGATTTCGATTCTTCGATGTTCGCAATGCCTGGGCGGATCAATTGAGGCGGTCGGCGGAACGTGTTCCCCTGGTTGGTCTCCTTGCGAGTCGAATCGATACGACGACATACCATCGTGCGCTATGCGCTGCGATTGCGCGGGAACACCGCCAACGCCCGTACGACGTTTGTCTTTGGTTGGGCGACTATTCCCGCGGACGGATTGCCGGATTGCCGACGGTGAGCTTTGCCCAAGGTCCGCCCGGCACCGATGCGAGAGCGATGATCCGGCATTTCGAACTCATTCGCACGATTGCCGGCCTGCGGCGGGCGATCCCGCTTCTGGTCCTGGCCCGGCTGCGCCTTTCCCTCGGCCTGCCGGAGTTCGAACGGACCGATCGCATTCTGGTCGGCAGTTCGCAGTCGCGGAACACGCTGGTTGAACAATTCGGCGTGGCTGCCGCCCGCGTCGGCTGTTTGCCCTATCCGATCGAACCGGAACGCTTTCCTGTCGCGGATGGACCGAGGGGGGAATTCACGGCCATCTGGCTCGGCCGGATGGTTCCCCGAAAAAGGCTGGATGTCTTTCTGGATGGGGCGGCGCAGGCGATTTCGGAAGGTTGTGACCTCCGGCTGATGTTGGTCGGCTCGCCAGGCTACATTCCACAGCAGGCCCAATGGATTGAGCAGTTTCCTTTTCCAGACCGGTTGGAGTGGACCCGTTCGATGCCAAGATCCGAGGTGCCGCGACTCTTTGCGCGCGGCCATGTTTTGGTTCAGCCAAGCGAAGAGGAGGATTTCGGTTCTTCGGTGGCCGAGGCGCAGATGAGCGGCCTGCCGGTCATTGTCGGACCGACCAACGGCAACCGCGACTATGCCGGTCCGAATGATGTGGTTCTACCGAACGCGAGTCCGTCAACCCTGGCCGCGGCGCTGAAAAAGATGGCTGCTGAATGGAACTCCCGATGGCTCCAAGAGAACCGGCGCCATGCCGAAGCGATTTTCGACCCTCCGCGCGTGGCCGGGCGATTTCTGGATGAAATTCGAACCGTCGTCAGCCGTTGAAGAGCGCTGACCAGCGGCCGGCGACCCGGTCGTTTGAGAAGAACCTTTCGTAGTGTTCGCGGCAACGGCGGGCTTTCTCCGACGTACACATTTCGTTTTTGCTGAAGATCATCTCGAGTGAACTTGCCACAGCGTCAGCCGGGATGAGCCGGATGATGTCGTCTGCGGGCGGTCCGAGATCCGTGTGACGGAACGAGCGGAGTCCCCCGGTCTGGCAGACGAGCGCGGGCACGCCGTGTTGGAGCGCCTCAAGGACGGCCATGGAAAGTGTCTCCCATTCGTCTTGGGACGGCACGACAAGCCAGTCGAGCCCGGCAAAGAAATTCCGGAGAAAGCGGGCCCGATCGGCGGGGTCGTAGCGGCCGTGAAAAGTCACGGCGAGCGGCCGGTCAGTGAGCGCGAGTTGGCGGAAGTCGTCTTCGAACGGGCCGCTTCCTGCGAGGTGCAACTCGCCCCGGTCGGAGAATGTTCGCGCAAAGTCGAGCATCACCCGCGCGCCTTTTTGTTCGGTCAGTCGTCCGATCAGTCCGATTCGGAGCGGCCCTCGGTCGGATGCTCTTGATGCGATGAGTTCTTCCGGATTTTCGACAGGGATTTCCGAGAGTTGGGGAACCCACGTGAGCCGGGCGGGATCGATCCCCTCGCGCGGGAAGTCCTCGTAGGTGGCCGGGCAGATGAAAGCGAGCTTGTGGAAAGCTCGCAGACATCGCCGGAGGAAGGCGACGGTGGCGTCGTGAAGATCGTGGGTAATGTGGTAATAGATTGATCTCCGCGCCCGCGTCGCCTGCGCGAGAACCGGCGCCAGGTTTCGCATGGCCAACGCAATGAAAAGGTCCGGCGGGTTCGCGATCGTTCCCGCAACAGCGCGGGCCAGCGCCGCCGGGTTCAGGCGTCCGTCCGGATCAGCCAGCAAAACCACCCGGCACCCCAGCGCCTCGAGGGCGGCCTGGCTGGATTCCGAATGACCGTGATCGGGCATCGGCTTGCACCAGATCTCGACCTCGCCGAATGACTGCCGGAGAATCGGCGCCAGTCCGAGCGTGATCGTCGAATGCCCGCCCACGCGGGGCAGGCTCGTAAAAAGAATCGCTCGTCCTCGCCGCACGGCGGAGTTATTGCACCGTCGCCCGGGAAAAGCTAAGTCAAATCCCGTGCCCAGCCGGATTTCCATCCTGATCGTCAGCGTCGAGATCGTTCGCTGATGGATTGGATTGTCGCATTCCTGATCGTCGCCCCGGCGGTCTATTTGTTCCTGAACAAATCGACCTGGATTATCGATTATCTCGTTTGGGTCACGGTTCTCAACCGCGGGATCCGCCGTTATGTCGATTGGCTGGCTGGCGCGTTCAATCCGTTTTCACCAATCAGCCTGACGCCGCTGATTGTTTCCGGATTGGTCTTTCTACTGTTTTTCCCGGCGATGAAGCGGCTTCCGCCTCCGGTGAAACGGATCTTCCTTTTCCTCGGAAGCGCTCTGGTCATCGGGTTTCTCGTGGGCCTGGTCCGCAACCAGTTTGCGGCCGTTTATGCACTCGCCGAATACCTCGGGCCTCTTGCGATCATGGGCTGTGCGGCGCTGGCGGGTGGCAAGGAGGCAATCCTTGACCGGTGGATCCGCAGCATCGGCTGGGCCGCGGTTTTTGTGAGTGCCTATGGCTGGTATCAATACTTCACCATTCCGCCATGGGACGCATTCTGGGTTCGAGAGGTCGGCTTCGAGGGTTATCTCGGACAGCTGAAAAGCACGCAAATGACGGTCTTTTCGACGATGGCCGAACGCGGCGTGCTTGGCGGCTTTCTGGCATTCGCCGTGATCCCGATGATCCTCTCGCCACGTTGGCGGAATGTCACCGGTTGGTTTTCGATCGTGTTGATCCTCTCGGTTGTGCTGCTGACTTTCGTGCGCACGGCCGTGATTTCGATCGGCATTGCCGCCGTGATGTTCCCGGTGCTGAACCGCGGAAAGAACGTGCTTCAGATCATATTGGTCATGGCTGTGGTTGGCATCGCGGCAAACTTCGGGCTGCGTCAGATTCCCACGGGCGAACGGATCGCCGACCGCCTTCAGACCCTGCAGTCGGTGACCGAGGACGGAAGCTTCCAAGGCCGGGTGGGCATTGCCGGCTATGGTCTCGGTGTCTTTCTCTCAAATCCGATCGGGCTCGGACTCGGATCGAGCGGGCTCGCGGGCCGCGTGAACACCGGTTCCATGGAAAGCGGTGCTGCGATCGGTGACAACGGCTACTTCTCGCTTCTCTTTGCATTCGGGTGGGCCGGCGGATTCTGTTTTTTCTACGCCTTTTACCTCATGTGGAAGCGCATGCAGGCTCTGGAACGTGCCGGCGTACGCAGCGAGTCGCTGATGGCCTTTAAAGCGTTCATGGTCACTGGTGCGATCACCCTTTTCGCCGGCGATTGGATTTCGAGTCCGGGCGCCGTGGTCTTCTTTATCTTTGCCGGATTCGCCATCAATCCGCAGGTGGCGTTGAATGCCATCCGGAACAAACAAGCCGCATCCCGCCGTCCAACCGGAGGCGGGGGCCTTTCGCCATGCGCGTCGCCTTCGCCATGATCAATTGCAACCGCCGCGACGGCAGCGCGCGGGCGGTGAATGAAGTCGCGGAACGTCTCGCGCGGCGCGGGCATGACGTCCACCTCTTTGCACGGACCGTGACCGATCTGGATCTCGACGCCGTTCGATGGCACCGAGTCCCCGGACCCGGATGGCCGGAGGTGGCGGACTTCTGGTCGTATCACCAGATCGTCAACCGTCGACTCGCCGGGGGCTTTGACATCGTCCATTCGATCGGCTGCAACACGCTCCGGGCGAATGTTGTCACCATCCAAAACATCCAACCGGTCAAGGCGAGGATCTTGAAGGAGTTGGCTCCGGACGAACGCGTGTCGCCCGCGCGTCGGTTGACCCGTTGGCTCTACCTTCGCGTGACCTCGGAGGCGGAGCGCCGGCTTTACACGGCGGTGGCCGGTCGCCGGTCGCCGGTTTTTCTGCCGGTTTCAAATGGTGTCGCCGGCGAATTGCGTCGCACGTATCGCATCGGGTCGGCGAAGGTGCGCATCGTTCCGAACGCAGCCGATACGAAGATTTTCCAACCGCTGGATGACATTGCAAGGACGGAGTGGAGGCGCGAAGCCGGGTTTTCGGACAGCGATTTTGTCTGCGTTTTCTCGGGAGGCGAGTGGGCGCGAAAAGGTCTCGATCTGGCGATCCGGGCAATCGGTTTGATCCGGGATCCGTCGGTGAAACTTTACGTGGCCGGGGATGACCCGGATCGAGGACGGTTCTCGAGGATGGCAGCAGAATGGAGTTCGCGTGTGGTGTTTGGCGGCTTTCGTCACGACATTCCGAAGGTCCTTGGGGCGGGGGACATTTTTCTTTTCCCGAGCCGATACGAGGCGTTCAGCCTCGCCACGATCGAGGCCGCTGCGTGCGGGCTTCCGATTGTCGCGGCAAAGATCAACGGAACCGAAGACTTCATCCAGCCCGGCCACACCGGCGAGTTTGTCGGGCATGATCCGCAGGAAATCGCGGACGCTGTTCTGGCCCTGGCGTGCGATCGTCAGCGGGTCCGGGAAATGGGATCCGCCGGGCGGGAACGGGTTGTCGCGAACTACACGTGGGATCGCGTGGCCGATCTGACTGAGGTGGCCTATCGGGAGGCACTCGAATGAAGCGTTTGCTTGTTGTGAGCCATCCGTGTGCGACCACGGTCAGCCAGCGACTTTTTGCTGCGGTGCAAGAGTGCGGCGAATGGGAAGTGACGCTCGTGGTTCCGAACGGCTGGAAAGATGAATTCGGCAACGCGCTCCGCGAACCGCCGCATCCGGCACTTGCGTCGCGTTTTTGGCGGTTCCCAGTCTTCGCAAACGGCAACATCATTTTGCATGGCTATTTGGCCTCGTGGGGGAAATTTCTCCGTCAGCATCCGTTTGATGTCATCTACGTGCACAACGAGCCATATGCCGTCTCTACGTTCCAGGTCGCTTGCGCCAACGCGAGGATGAAACGTCCGTCCGCGTTTGGGTTCTATTCGGCACAGAACATCGCCAAATCGTATCCGCCGCCGTTTTCGTGGATGGAGGCGTTTGTCCATCGGACGAGTTCGTTTGCCTTCCCCGTCAGTCGCACGGTGGCGGATGTGCTCGGGGCCAAAACGAGTCGTCCGAATGTCCACGTTTGTCCGCTGCCGGTGGACCCGGCTTTGTACCGGCCGTTTCCGGAGGACGTCCAAAAAGCGGTCGTTCCGCGGTCCGGCGGTGAGATCGTGATTGGTTACGTGGGGAGATTGGTTGAGGCGAAGGGGCTGCGAACCCTGGCTGGCGCTCTGGGGCTTCTTCGCGACCAACCCTGGAAATTGGTTGTCGTGGGTCGGGGGGAGTTTGAACGAGAATTTCGTCGCGAGTTGGAGACGGCGAATGTTTTGTCCAAGACGGCATTTGCCGGGTACATTCCACACGAAGAGGCTCCGAAGTGGTTGTCGGCGATGGACGTTTTGGTGGTGCCTTCGGAGACACAGCCGACTTGGAAGGAACAATTCGGACGGGTCATTGTTGAAGCATGGGCCTGCGGGACGGCGGTGATCGGATCGGATTCGGGTGAGATTCCGCATTTGATTGCCGAGTCGCGTGGCGGGCTCGTTTTTCCCGAACGCGACGCGGGTGCGCTGGCTGCACGAATCCGGGAGATGATCGCGGACGCGGGGCTCCGGCATTCGTCTGCGGAGAACGGCCGTGCGTGGGTTGAGGCGAATCTCGACCAACGCATTGTCGCGCGCCGGATGGCCGACGTTTTCGGAGCGGTCAGCCCATGAAGAGTCGCATCTGGCAGCTTGGGATGCATTGGGATCGCTCCGGTGGCGGCGCGGACCGGTATTTTGACGATTTGGTCCGCGGGCTCGGCGACGACGTGGCGGCGGCGGCTGCTTTCGGTGACGCGTCGGGGTGCTTCCCGACCGCGCGCTCGTTGGGGCCGGCAACGGCGCCGCTTTGGAAACGACGGGCGGCGATCCGGGCGTTTGGTTCAGAAATGGCGCGCGATCCGAACGCGCTGGCGGTTTCGCACTTTGCGCTCTATGGGAGGTTTATCGGACCGTTTGTTCGCCATGGTCGACATGTCGTTCACTTTCATGGACCGTGGTCGGACGAGGCGGCGGTTGAGGGAGCCGGTGCCTGGGCCGTTTTGGCGAAACGTCTCATCGAGCGTGGTGTTTATCGTCGGGCTGCCCGCTGCATAACCCTCTCGCGGGCCTTTCGCGATTTGCTGGTCGATCGCTTCGGCGTTTCACCGGCTCGTGTCGAGGTGGTTCCGGGCTGTTTCGATGATACCCGCTTCCGGAGGGAGACCGATCGGTCGCGTGAGCGGTTTGGGATGGACCCGGGCGCGAGGGTGATCGTTTGCGTGAGGCGAATGGTTCGCCGGGTTGGCGTTTCCGAACTTCTGGAAGCCTTCGAGGGTTTGGTGGGCCGGCACCCCGGCGTGCAACTTCACCTTGCGGGACGTGGTCCTTTGGAGCGCGAACATCGCGAGTGGGCCGCGTTACGGCGCCTGCCCGTCTTTTTCCACGGGCATGTTCCGGACGCCGATCTGCCGGCGTTCTATCGTGCCGCCGATGTCTCGGTGGTTCCATCGCAGGCGTTGGAGGGCTTCGGGTTGGTCTGCATTGAATCGCTCGCCTGCGGCACGCCGGTTTTCGTGACACCGGTTGGCGGATTGCCCGAAGTCGTCGAGCCGCTCGATCGAGGGCTTGTACTGCCCGGTTCCGCCCCGGGCGCCATCGCGGCCGGCCTTGAGCGCTGGCTTGCGGGCGAGTTCGTGCTGCCGCGTGGTGAAGATTGCGAGCACTATGCGAGTCGGAACTTCTCGCGTGATCGGATGGTGAATGGCGTCCGGGCCGTTTACGAAAGGGCGGTGGCATGACAGTTTTTGTCGACCAGAGCGGTCAATGCGGCGGTGCGGAACTCTGTCTCGCAGACATTGCGGCCGGGTTGGGGGGGCAGGTCGTTCTGCTCGAATCGGGCCCTTTCGCGTCTCTGCTTCAGGACCGCGGAGTCGGTGTCACCGTGGTTGATGCGCCGGAGGTTCGGGGGATTGGCAAGGCCGCCGGGCCACTTGGATGGGTAGGTGTTCTTCCGGCCGCTTTGGGCCTGCTCGGTCGGTTGCGACGGGAGTTCTCGGGTCGTCACATTTTGTATTTCAACACCGCGAAAGCGCTGATCGTTGGCGTCGCTGCTTCAATCGGGCTTCCCTGTGCGCGGGTGTTTCACTTGCACGACCTGCTTCTTCCGGAGCATTTCAGCGCAGCGAATATTCGTCTGCTCGTTCTGGCGGCGAACCGGTGTGACTTGGTGATTGCAAACTCCCGTGCCACTGCGGACGTCTTTCAAGCGGCTGGCGGGACCGTACCGGTCGAAGTCGTTCCGAACGGATTTGACCCTGCGCCCTTTGATGCGGTGACGGAGGCGATGATCCGCTCGCTTCGGATGCAATGGAACCCGGAGGGTCGGCGGGTGGTTGCGATGTTCGGCCGGATCACACGGTGGAAGGGACAGGATGTCGTTCTTGAAGCGATGCGCGGCCTGCCGGACGCCGTTCTTTGGGTTGTTGGATCGGCTCTCTTCACCGAGGACGATCGGATCTTTGAACGCGAGTTGCACTCCGCGGCCGGGACGGGGCGTGTGAAGTTTCTGGGATTCCAGGCCGATGTTCCCGCCCTGATGCAGGCCGCGGATGTGATCGTCCATGCGTCGCGCGCGGCCGAGCCGTTCGGCCGGGTGGTGGTCGAGGCCATGCTGGCAAGCCGACCGGTGATTGCGTCAGGTGCGGGCGGTCCTGCGGAAATCGTGGTCGACGGCGAAACCGGGCTGCTGGTCCGGGCGGGTGATCCGCAGGAATTGCGGGACGCTTTGGACCGCGTGCTTGGCGACCCCGACCGTGCGCGGGTGATGGGGCGGCGTGGGCGAGTCCGCGCAGAATCGCTTTACAGTCTGCCCGCCGTCATCGACAAAACGCGGCGGCTGCTGGCCGGATTGTCCCAATGAAGCTCGTCCTCGCTCACGATTATCTGGTCCAGATGGGCGGGGCGGAGCGCGTGGTCGCCACCATGCACGAGGCGTATCCGGAGGCGCCGATTTTCACCAGCGCGATCGCTCCGGCGCGGTTGTGGGAGACGTTTGCAGACGCGGACATTCGCACCTCTTGGATGCAAAATCTGCCGGGAATGACGCACCACACGCACTTCAAGAAATACTTCCCGCTCTACCCATTCGCCTTCCGCTCTTTTCCGCCGGTCGAGTGCGATGTCGCATGGATCAGTTGCAGTTCGTTTGCGAAGTTTCTCCGGTTCGCGCCCGGCGGTCGCACGGTTTGCTATCTGCACAATACGACCCGGTTCCTGTGGCAGACGGACGAATACCTGCGGCACGAAGTCGGGAATCCGGTGCTCAACGGAGTGGTCCGCACGATTTTGCCGATGTTGCGCGAAATCGAAAAGCGGGCGACGCGCGGATTCACGGTTCTCCTGGTCAATTCAAAGAACGTCCAGCAACGTGTGAAGCGTTTCTATGGCTTGGACGCAGACGTTGTCCACCCTCCGGTGGAAACCTCCCGCTTTCATCTCTCCACCGAAAACGAAGGATATTACCTGATCGTTTCCCGATTGCTGGGTTACAAGAACATTGAATTGCCCGTGCGGCTGTTCTCGCGAACCGGGCGTCCACTGGTTGTGGTCGGCGAGGGGCCGGATCTGGCGCGACTGAAATCGCTCGCCGGTCCGAACGTGCGTTTCATCGGACGCTCTGCGGACGATGCGCTCCGACTGCTTTACGGACGCTGCCGTGCGCTCATCCTGCCGGGGGAGGAGGATTTTGGAATCACACCGGTCGAGGCGATGGCGTGCGGAAAGCCGGTGGTGGCGTTCGGTCGGGGTGGCGCACTGGAGTCCGTGCAGGACGGCATCACCGGTGTCTTTTTCTCCGAAGATTCGGAGAACGGGCTGGAAGAGGCGATTGCCCGCAGTGAGTCGGTTCGATGGGAACCCGAGGCGATTCGCCGACACGCACTGGGCTTTTCCCGCGAAGTCTTCCTGGAAAAAACACGCGGTTACCTTGGCGTTCAGTGAGCCGTCCGGGGAGGACGGATCATTTGCAGGATCGTGAGGTAAACGATCCGCACGTCCAGCGCGACCGACCAGTTTTCGACGTATTCGAGATCGCGTTCAACGCGTTTGATGATGTCTTCGGCGGTTGAGGTCTGGCCGCGCAGCCCATTGATCTGTGCAAGCCCGGTGAGCCCGGGTTTGACGAAGCCGCGGATGGGATAAGCCGACATCACCTCGGCAAAGAGTTCGTCGTGTTCGGTCATATGCGGGCGTGGCCCGACGACGCTCATCTGTCCGAGCAGGACATTGAAGAACTGGGGAAACTCGTCGAGGCTCAGCTTTCTCAGCCATCGTCCGGCAGGAAAAACCCGCGAATCGCCCGCCGTCACCTGCTCGGCGGAGCCGCATTGGTCGGCATAGAGTGTTCGGAATTTGAAGATGACAAACGGCCGGTTGTCCACGCCGGATCGCAATTGTCGGAAGAAGAGCGGACCGGGCGCCTGAACGCGTTGCAGCACCCACACCGCCAGCATCAACGGCGGCAGTACGAAAAGGACGACCGGCAGGCTGACCACCACATCGAACGTGCGCTTCAGGATCCGGTTCACGAAATTTTGCAGCGGTTCGTCCCGGATCTCGATCAAGTCCACATCATCACACCGGAAGAAACTCAGGCGCCGCTGCAGGAATTCATCGAGGTCATTAACCATGGACACCCGACATCCATGTGCCTCCGCCAGGCGCATCCAATTCCCCAGGACCCTCCGATCCCGCGGGCTCCCGATGATGAAAATGCACGCGTAGCCATTCGCGCCCATGACGCTCTCCAGATCACCCGGTCCGCCCAGTTTTCTGAGCCCGTCCGGCAAATCCGACTCGGCCGCGTCCGTCAAAATGCCGGTGGCTTCCAGCCCGAACAACTTCGCCTTTGCCAGGAGGGACTCAATTTTCCGCAGACTTCCCGGCTCGCCGATCAGGAGCATTTTCTGCCGGTCGTATCGAAGGAACTTCCGCAGCAGGTCCAGCGCAAAGTAGCGGTTCACCAAAACCAAAACCACATACGTGAGCGGAAGATACGTGAACAAAAACAACCGGGAAATCGCCTCGTCCCGCGTCAGAACCAGAAACATGCACGTAATCGCCGTCGCAAAAACCATGTGCCCCCAAACGAACGCATGGCTCTCCACAATGCCCGAAGACAGCGAAAAAATGTCGTGCTGCTTCGACGTTGAAAACGAAAGCTGGAACCCCAGCGTGATCGCCAGATAATACCAGAAATAATCCCGGAATCCCAGCAACGTCATCCCAGGAATCGCATACTCCAGGATCAAGTAATACCCCCAGAAAAGGACGGTCATCAAAACCGTCACCCCAATCTGATACGATTGGATCAGCCCCAACTCGCGATGTCGAAACATGATCCAATCGGTTGCACCGCCGGGATTACGCCCCGGTTCGCCTGTTTCCTCAAGCCTTTGTTCACAGGTTTTTCACCAAAATCCATCTTGTGTTCTGTATGTTCGCAGAGTATGAGAACGTTTCAAGGAATCAGCAACCTATGACGCCCGCATCCGGCAACAGGTCCCCGCATGGGACTGACGACGCCTCCGGTTTATCTGGAGCGGGCTCGCAGGCTCCGGAGTCGGAGCTCTCCGCCTTGCAAGCGAGGGTGCAGGAGCAAATGGTTGCACTCGATCAGGCGAAAAGTCGGGAGGACTTGCTTCGCATGCAGTTGGAAGAGACGCGGATCAAGGCCGGGCAGGCGATGGCGTTTCAGGTGGAAATTGCCGAGCAACAGCGCGCGGCTCTGGAGGAACTGAACCAACGCGAGCAGGCGCTCCAGAGGCAGCTTGATGAGATTCGTGCCAAGGCGGAGCAGGCTTCGTCCCTCGAAGCCGAATTGAACCGGCACCGTTCGGATCTGGAGGAAACCCGCAAAAATTCGGAGAAACTTGCCTCGCTTCTGGAAGAGGCACAGGTCGAGAACGCGATTGCGCAATCGTATCAGGCCGAGGTTCTGGAACTTCGCGATCGCGAGAAGGCCTTGCAGGAGCGTCTGGCGTTGGCCCGGAAGGAAGTCGACGAAGCGATCGCGGCGCAGCGCGAAATGGAGGAACGGCTCGCAGCCGGCGCCAATCCCGGCGTGTCGAACGTTCCCGAGGCTGCGGCCTTGCAGGACGAGTTGGACCGCCAGCGCGAAGCTTACGAGGTTTTGCGACGACGCGAGGAAGCGGCGGCGATTGAACTTTCGGCCGTTCGGCCGGGTCCGCGAACCAAACAACGGGCGGCGCTCCGTTGGGCGTGGGCTTCGCGGATTTGGGCCATGCAGTTGCAGGCCGAACTGGAGCGAAAGGAGTCTTCCCTGCAGGTGCTCGCACGTCGGGAACAGGAACTGACCGAGCAACTCGAAGCCGCGCGTTACCAAGTCTCGCTGGCGCATTCGTTGCATGAGGAATGGAGTGCAAAGGCCGCGGCTGCCGATGATTTGCGCGAGTTGGTGGAAGGCTTGGAAGAACGCCTCGCCGCAGCGGAACGCTCGAGCGGGCGCATTCCGTCGCTCGAGGCCGAGATTGCCTCCAGCCATCTGGAACTCAGCGGACTCCGCCAACGTGCTGATGAACTCACCGCGCAACTGGAGCAAACCGAACGGCGGGCCGGCTCGGAAGCCGCACGGCTTGAAGCGGAGTGGAATGCCAGCCGCGCCGCTGCGGAAGCGTTGGCGGCGAGACTGTCCGAGCGGGAAACCGAACTGAGCCGAGCCCGGGAAGAAGCGATCGAACGAGATCGTCTCCGTGCGGAACTCGCCGCGGCCGGATCGAAGCGGGAGGAAATGTCGGTTCGCCTGGCCGAGTTGGAGGCGCAACTGGCCGAGGCCCAAACCGCTTCGGGGCGCTTCTCGGAGCTGGAGACCGAACTCGCCCGCGAGCGGAATGAAATTGAATCCCTGCGCCAGGCCGAGGCTGCGCTCCGGCGCGACTTGGAGGATGCGCAGGCCCGCGCCGCACGCACCGAAACCCTCGAAAGCGAGACAAACCGACAGTCCGCCACGATCGAGGACCTCCGGCGCCGCGAGACGCAACTGCGCTCGGAACTGGAATCCGCCCAGGCCGCGGCAGCTACTGCGGACCGCCTTCGCGGCCAGTTGGTTGAACAATCCACCGTTTTTCAAACGCTCCGCCAACGCGAGCAGGAACTTCGTCAGCGCTTTGAGGCCGCTTCGACGGACCATGCGCAAGAGATCACCAACCGTCAGCTGTCGGTCGAGCTGGAGGCCGCACGCACGGAACTGGCTGCTGCAGCCCGGCGGGAGAATGATCTTCGCGAGGCACTGGCTCTCGCGCGCCAGGAAGCCGAACGCGCTGCGGCGCTTGAGCAGGAATTGGGACGGCACCGCGAACTCGTCATCGAGCTCCGGAGGCGCGAACGGGACCTCCAGAATCAACTGGAGAAAGCCGCTGACCAGTATGAATTGACCAAGGCCCTTCGCGCCGAAGCGGACAGCCGGAAGGACGAGCTGGCACAAAAGGCCGCACGGGAAAAAGTACTGGAAGCCGATCTGCAGGCTGCCCGCGAAGAGGCCCGGACGGCACGGGAGCTGAGTTTGGAACTGGCTGCCCAAAGTGCGGCTCTTGAGGAACTGCGCCGGGTCGAGGAGACTCTTCGTTCGGACCTGGAAGCTGCCCGGCGCGAAGCGGCCGCCGCTGAATCGCTCCGGGCCCGTCTGGCCGAACGGGAAAGCGCTCTCGAAGAAATGCGGCGGACCGAAACCGAGCTCCGCCAGCGGATCGCCTCGACGCCGGCCGGGACGGCTGGTGCGTTGGAGGTCGAATTGGATGTTCATCACGCTGCGCTCGCCGATGCCAAGGCCCAGAACCAGCGGCTGTCCGATCAACTCGAGGAAGCCACGCGACTGCTCCGCGCCCAAGCGCGTCCGATGCGCCGCAGGCTTATCGCCGCTGCGGCCGTTGTTGTTTTGGCGGGTGTTGCTGCCGCCGTCGGACTGCGGTTCTATCCGTTTGAA
The DNA here is from genome assembly GCA_033763515.1 of Terrimicrobiaceae bacterium. GTDB lineage: Bacteria > Verrucomicrobiota > Verrucomicrobiia > Chthoniobacterales > Terrimicrobiaceae > JANRKJ01. The sequence goes on from JANRKJ010000016.1 coordinate 42,228, forward strand.
GATGAGGCGCGGAAGAACGCCGAGGTCCTCGACAAGATCAAGCAGCAGAATGCGGCACTCGCAGCCGAGCTCAACAGCACGCTCGAGCGGCTTCAAGAAGCGAAGGAAACCGAGCTCTCGCTCGACCGTCACCGCGGGTTGTCGGAACGCCTTGCGGCAGCCGAGCAACGCGCTGGAGAGCTCGAGCGGGAGAGCCCGGTCAATCTTGCGCGGATCACGCAACTGCAATCCGACCTCGACCTGGCCAACGCCAAACTCGCGCGGCTTTTCACGGAATTGTCGAACCGCGATTTGAAGATCATGGAATTGGAGATGCTGCTGAACGAGGCCGGCGCGGAGGCGTTCCAGATGAACCTGCCGCCCGCCCTCTCGCTGGAAGTTCCGCCGCTGAGTTCATTCCTGCCAATCATGGGTTCCCCCTCCGCTCCCATCGCGCCCCCGGAACCGTCGCCTTCAACGGCGGCCGAACCCATGCAAACCACGCAGTCGCAGGCCGAGCAAGCGTACAAGGACAAGAACTACGCCCTTGCCGAAATCCTCTTCCAGCGCGTGGCCGACGCAGCCCCGACGAACAGCCTTGCACTGTCCAATCTGGCCGCCGTCCAACTCGAACTCGGCAAACTCGCGACAGCGGAAAAGAACATCCGTGAGGCGATCCGGATCAATCCCAATGACGCCTTTGCGCGCACGACGCTGGGAATCATTGAAATCCGGACGGGCCAGGTGAATGCGGCCGTCCGGACGTTGCTGGATGCGATCGCTTTGGATTCGACCGACCCGGCGTCGTTCAATTATCTGGGGGTCGCCTTTGGGCAACTGGGACAACGCCGGCGGGCGATGGATGAGATTGAGAAAGCCGTGAAGCTTTCGCCCGACTACGCGGAAGCCCACTTCAATCTCGCCGTCCTCGGGGCCGAGGGGACGCCGGAGGAGCGCCAAAAGGCCGCCTGGCATTATCAGCGTGCGCTCGAGCTCGGTGCGCGGCCGGATTCGCTGCTCGAAAATCAAATGCGCTAAGCCCGGGGTTCACTCTCCGGCTGCGGGCATTCTGAAATCGCGCATGACCGCCATGTGCTGCATCCCAAAGACCGCGCTGTCGTCGGCTTGGACCGGAGCAACCGCGGCGAGCGGATCGAAAGCCCGGCTGTCAAAAACGAGGCCACCGGGGAACTCGTGTCCGCCGAGTCGGACCGGAGTTTCGCGACCGGCGAGCGGGGCCGAGACGAGCACCCAATCATAAGGTGCACTCCGGGGACCGTTTGTTCCGGAGTTCCCCGCTTGATCCGCAGGCAGGTTTTTTGGGATGTCGATCACACCGCCAAGGATGACCACCGCTTCCTCCTGTTCGCTGCGTACGTTCAGATCTCCGCCAACAACCAGCCATTCGCCGGGGCGAAGGTGGTTCCGGATATAGTCGACGAGTTGACGGGCCTGAGCCGTGCGGTCGCGCGCCTTTTGAGCGTAGAAGTGCACGCTCACGGCAAGCAGCTTTTGACCGCCCGGGAGGGCGATGCGGGCCCACGCAAAGTCACGGTTCTCCAGCCGTGCGCAGTCCCATTCACCGCTTTCGATGATCGGAAACCGGCTGATCACCCCATTCGGAATCCCTTCGCCCTCTTCCACCATGAAGGAGAATTCCGTGCCGAATGTCTGGTTGATCCACTGGCGGCGGGGAATCGTCGTTTGGAACTCCTGAATCAGAACAATGTCCGGCTTCAAAGCGCGCAGGATCCGTGCGCCTGCGCCCTCCGGGTTCGAGTGGTTTGCATTGTCGGGCGAGTACGTTTGGTGTCGGCCGGCCGTCAGATTGGCCGCCACAATGCGAAACGTCTCATTCCCGTGCGCCTCGACGGACAGGAGAACGACAAGCGCAACGAGAATCCGGATCATGCCCGGAAAATGACAAAGGTCGCGCGCTCAGGCGATCACGATTCCGTTCAACTCAGTTCGATCATCTGATGACAGGCAAACTGGTCCACGCGGAATTCGGTGACGCCATCCGTTTGGACGACCGGGAGATCGGTTCCCTGCGGCACCAGACGGGCGGAGGTGACCGGCAGGCGGACCCGGACGCGGATGTCGTGCAGGGCCGGGAGATCCTCAATGATTTCGACCGGCTGCGATGCGGCGGTCGTCCCGCCCGAGAGTTCGATGACCCCACCGCGGCTGATCGTCGGCGCGTAAAGCAAATGCAGGACGTATTTCCCTTGGAGGTGGGTCAGCGTGAGGCGTCCGGTGGATGGCAGGTTTGTGGCAAGGATCTCGTCGTTTCCAAGCAGCAGGCGGATTGCCCTCGAGATGATCTCACGATAGGCGACGGCGCCATATGACCGATAGTGTCGGAAGACCGGATGGGCAAAGTAGAGGATGTTTCCATTCCGGATCGCCGACGCGAAGCCGGATGGTGATTCGACATTTGGCGCATGCTGGTGGCTGCTGAAGTGCTCCCATGTCCGGTTGAAAAATGGATCGAAAACGTCGCCGAGGCTCGTTCCGGTGGTCGGGCGAATCCGGCGGGAACGTTCGTACATGATGATCGGCTGGCTCGAAAAATCAGGCCCCAAGCCGGGCGCGGGCAGAACATAGTCGTGTCCGCGCTGGGCAACATGATTCGGTGGTGCGAACGGACTGAGGCCTTCGTGAACGCCTCCGATGTCAAATGCGAAGTCCTCCCGGTCCTTCCAAAGTCCGCTTTCACCGGAAAGCACGAGCTTGCCGCCGCCTGCGAGAAACGCATCGATCTTGGTTTTCACTTCGGAATCGATCCGGATGTCATCCGGAAGGATGAGGACTTTGTAGCCGGTGAAATCCATTTCGCGATCAACGAGGCCGAAGAGGAAATGGCTCTCCAGCAATGCGCGGCAGGCTCCCTCATCCGAAGGCGCGTTGCGATGGTTGCCGGATTCGGCTTCGCTCGAGAGCACAGCGATGTCGAAGACCTGCCGGGCCCCGGCGCACCATGGTTCTTTGTCCCGGACCTCCCGGTAGGCCGAGCCGATGATTCCATAAGTGGACGGATCCAGGCGTCCGGAAGGATGGAGTTGATCGCCGACGCTGCACTTCGAGCCGAATGCCAACATCGCAGCGCATTCGTAGCGTAGGGCGTTCGGGTGCTTGTATCCGCCGAATTCTCCCCACGTCGTGTGGAACTTTCCGGTCATCCCGAGGAAGTCGAGGGGCAGTTGGGTTGCGTATTTTGCGGACATTGGGAAATGGTCGTATCCCCATCCGCCGGTTGGCAGCGATTCGAGTTCCAGGTGGCTGAACCATTTCAAAATCGAGCGGTTCCCCCGTGCGATGTGTCCGGCGTTGTGGAAGACCGGCATGTCCGGGCGGATCGACTGCGCGGCCTCGGTGGTGCGGCGGTAGTACTTTTCGAGTGCGAGGCGGGAGGATTCCTTGCGATCGGCTTCGTTCTCCGGATCAAGCCCGTGTGCCTGCATGAATTCGAGGCTCCATTTTCCGCAGGATTCGTATTGCGAAATGATGTCGAGGAAAATGCCGTCGCAGTTCGGAAACAGTCGGACGACCTCGGCAATTTGCTCGCACAGATAGTCGAGATACGGGCTGTGGAAGTCCATCATGTGAAATCCGGGTTGGGTGATCCCCTTCGCCCAGCCGGTGTAGCGGCCGTCTGCGCCGACTTCGCGCCACTCGGGGTGTTCGGCGGAAGCGAGGTTGTCGACGCCGGCCGAAAGATAGATCGGAGCGTTGATTCCAGCTTCCTTGGTGGCGTCGAATTTTGCGCGGAGAAGATCAAAGTCCAGATGTGGGTGGACCTTGCCGACGTTTGTCGGGTGGTAGCTCCAGCCGTGATGGCACTTTGAGAAGATCGTGATCGAATCCACGGCCGCGTCCTGCAGTGTCCGCTGCCATTCGGCCTTGTTGAACTTCCGGCCGATTTCGGGAATGTGCGGGGAGGTGTGGAAATCGAGGTGAATCTGACGGAAGCGGAGCGTGTGGGACATGGCGATGCCAACCTAACGAAATCGTCTGTCGGGCGCTGTGGACGCGTTCACTTTGTTTGTGTAAAAAATCAACTGTGTCGACGGAGCCGTTCCCTTCACTCCACCTCCTGACCGTCCAGGCCACGGTGCCGCCCAACTGGAATTTTGCGGAATTGCGGGCACCGTATTGGAGGCTTTACTGGAATCCCGATGTTGGAGCGCTGGTGCGATCGGGCGGGCGGGGTTACCCATTGGCTCCGGGAAACATTTTGCTCATTCCACCGGAGACGTCGTTCGGGACGGAACAGGCGTGTGCAGCCCGGCACTTCTATGTGCATTTTCTCACCCAGCCGGCCTGGCGGACGCCTGCCGTTCTGGTCTTGGAAACAGATTCCGCCCGGCGCCGTGTACTCAGGGAATTGTTCCGGCGGCCCGACCGTCTTTGGGACGTGGCAGCGCTGGTTTCCGGGTGCCTGGCGAAGTTGGATTCGGCGGGATGGAGTCGTGCGGGAGTGCGACGGGAAAACGTGCGACGGGCGATGGAACATCTGGAGACCGTTCTGCCGCTGGGTACGACGGTTCCCGATCTGGCTGCACGGGCGGGGATGGACGTGAATGGTTTCATCCGGGCGTTCCGCGACGAGACGGGCCGGACGCCGGCGGCTTACGTGCGTGAACGTCGCCTGGCGGCCTCCTGCATTTTCCTTCACCATTCGACGCACACGATTGAACGGATCGCAGAGTTGTGCGGATTTTGCGACCGCCACCACTTCACGCGCGCGTTTGTGGCATCACGCGGCATTTCGCCGGCCGCCTTTCGCAGGCAGGGGGCGGTTCGGGGTTGAGTCGGCGGGATGAGCGGACGGTCCGCAGTCTACAGCGGTCGCGGGGTGGGTGGGCGAAAGATTCGTCGTCGTACTGCGCCGAGCCAGACCCGGACTTCGGACATGACGAGGTGGACGGTGGAGGTGACTCCCAGAGGCAGATCGTTCTCGGGAAAGAGCGGCATGTAAACCGATCGACCGGGGGTGGTCCGGGCGATCCTCCCTTCGAATGCCAGTTGGAGGCATTCCGGAAACTTGATGAATTCGCGACCGGTCGACGGCTTGGGTACGGGTTGCTGCTCATTTCGGAGGGCGGCGCCGAGTGCCGCCCCGAGGTCCACCCCACAAGCGCGATCGAAGTGCTGGAGCGGAGACATTCTTCCCAAATGCGAGTCGATGATCAGCGGACGTTCATCGTCCGTGAGCACGAAATCGAAACCGGTGATCCCCGAGATTCCGCCCGCTGCGGCGACGGCTGCGCAGAGTTCACCGACTGCCGGCGGGGAGTAGGATTCGCCGGTGACAGTGGGGCCGAAGCCATTTCGCAGACAAACGTTTTTCTGGATTCCCATCCAGGCTGCCAGGCGGCCCTGGAGCGATGCGAAGAGGCCGGAGCCAACCCGCCGGCCATGGTCGCGTTGGACAAGCCAGACACCCGCCTGTGCCTCTGGAGCGGGTGGATCGAACGGGGGAGCGAGAACGCGCTGCCCCCCGAATCCGCGATTACCCTTCAGCAGCCACGGACCGGAGCGGGTGCGGGAAAATGCAAGGGCGGATTCGAAGTCTTCAACGGCATGGGTTTCCGGAACCGGCAGCGAATGGGCCAGACACCACTCGTGAAAGGCCGCCTTGTTCCCCACGGTTCGGGCCAGTGGGCTGGATGGTGAGAAAGGCAGACAATCTTCGACCGGTGCGGTCCATTCGTGGTCGTAAAGCGAGTAGACTCCTGTTTCGTCGACATTCATCAACAGCGTGTAGCGGCCGGAAGCGAGCAGATCTTCAATGGCCGGGACCCATCCATCGATCGGGACGACAAAGGACTGTTCAAATCCCTTGGCGCGGCGAAGCGGATGGCCTTGCGAAAACACCGCATCGACCGGGCAGCCGGTGCGCTGCAGTAATGCCGGGACGTGCATGTAGCTTTGTCCAAATGAATGGAACACAGCGAGCAGACGCGGCTTTTCGGGTCGGGCCATCAAGCGCAATCGGGCAAGAATGCCATGTTCGGTTCATTAGCGGGTGCCGCGTGGTCCGTCAATTGCTCGGACTTGCTTGCGCCAATCGACCGGCGATCTGCCTCCCGGCTTGCGGTTGGCGGTTCGGGCTGTTAGGGCTGCCCGCGTGAAACGCGGATGTGCGATTTATCCGGGAAGTTTCGATCCGGTGACCTTTGGCCACATGGACGTCATCGGGCGGGCCACCCAGTTGTTTGACACGGTCATCGTGGCTGTGGCAACGGGCGAGGGGAAGCATCCGCTCTTCACGATCGATGAGCGGATCGAGATGCTTCGCGAAAGCATCGGGCCCGGAGCTGCTGTTGAGGTGGTTCGATTGGACGGCTTGCTCGTGGATTTTGCCCGGAGACGCGATGTTTTCGCAGTGATCCGGGGATTGCGGGCGGTCTCGGATTTCGAGTTCGAGTTCCAGATGGCGCTCATGAATCGCAAGCTCGAGCCCCGTCTCGAGACGGTCTTTTTGACGCCGAAGGAAGACTACACGTATCTGAGTTCACGGATTGTCAAAGAAGTGGCTCGCCTCGGTGGTGACGTCGTGCCCTTTGTTCCGCCGCCCGTGGTCGAACGCCTCCGGCGCAAGAGTGCTTAAGGCCGGGGATCAGATCAGCGCCGTCACGTGTGGCGGGCGGCGATCTGGTGCCAGAGATTGCGCTCGGCGTCGTCGGCGGCTGGCGGAACGGTGACCGATACGACCGCGAGGAGGTCGCCGCGCTGGCCGCCTTTTTCGGGGAGTCCGAGGCCGGGCAGTCGGAATTTTTTGCCGGAGGACGTGCCGGGAGGGATACGAAGTTTGGCGCGCCCTTCGAGGGTACGGACATGCGCTTCGCTGCCGAGGGCGGCGTCCCACGCGGGAATCTCGAGTTCACAGACGAGGTTGTTGCCGTCGATCTCGAAGTCCGGGTGCTTTTGGTATTTCACACGCAGGTAAAGGTCGCCGGATGAACCGCCGGCGGCACCGGACCCGCCCTGGCCGGCGAGGCGGATGCGCTGGCCTTCGCGGATGCCCTTGGGAATTTTGACCGTGTAAGTTTCGACCTTGCCGGTTTCTCCGCGTCGGAACGAGATGGAGCGGGTGGATCCGTGGAACGCTTCTTCGAGCGTTACGAGGATGTCGGCTTCGACGTCATCTCCGCGTTCGGGGCGTTCCTCGTAGCCGCTGAAACCACGGCCGCCGCGCATGCCGCCGCCAAACATTTGTTCGAAGAAGTCACTGAAGCCGGTGCCGCCAAAGTGGAATTCCGTGCCGCCCGGACCGCCTCGCACGCCGGAGAATCCGCCCGCGTTTCCGCCGGGTTGTTGCCATCCGGGGGGCGGGCCCTGTTGTTGCCAGTTGGGCCCGAGCTCGTCGTATTTGCGCCGCTTTTCCGGATCACCGAGGACCTCGTAAGCCTCGTTGATTTCCTTGAATTTCTCCTCGGCGGCCTTCTTGTCCTTGGCGGTATCGGGGTGGAATTTGCGGGCGAGTTTGCGGAACGCGCTCTTGATTTCGTCGGGTCCGGCGGTTTTGGAGACGCCGAGGGTTTCGTAGTAATCGCGGAATTGGGCGGACATAGAAATTGCCTGTTTTCATTGTGCCGAATTTGTTCATTCTGTCCAACCCATGCTGGACATCCGACTTCTGCGCGAACAACCCGAACTCGTGAAGGCCCGCCTGGCGCGACGTGATGCCGGGCTGGTGGCTGCGGTGGATGCGGTTTTGGAGATCGACTCGGCGCGTCGTGCGGCTGAGACGGGTCTCCAGAATTTGCAGGCCGAGCGCAACCGGCTCAGCAAGGAAATCGGCAAGCTCCGCGCGCAGAAGCAGGACAGTTCGGCTCTGGAGGCCGACGTCAAAGCCAAGTCGGCCGAGATGCAGGAACTGACGGAGAAGTCGGAGCAACTTGGCAGGGAGCAAACGGATTTGCTTCTGACGATTCCGAACCTCCCGCAGGAGGACGTTGCCATCGGGGCGGATGCGTCGCAGAACCCGGAACTGCGCACGTGGGGTGAGAAGCCGGTGATCGCTGAGCCGCGCGACCATGTGGCGATCGCGGAGGGTCTCGGCCTGATCGACTCGGATCGGGCGACGAAGATCAGCGGGAGTGGATTTGCGTGTTATGTCGGAGCGGGGGCACGGCTCGAGCGAGCGCTCTTGAGTTTCCTTCTCGACCTCCACACCCGCGAACACGGCTATACGGAAGTGAGCCCGCCTTTCCTGATCCGGCGTGAGTGCATGGTCGGGACCGGACAGTTGCCGAAGTTTGAAGAGGACATGTATGCCGTCGACGGGGGCGGGCTTTTCCTGGCCCCGACGGCGGAGGTTCCGGTCACCAATTTGCACCGGGAGGAAATTTTGACACCGGCGCAGCTGCCGATCAAATACGCGGCGTACACACCCTGCTTCCGCCGGGAAGCCGGCTCGGCCGGTCGCGAGACGCGCGGGCTGATCCGGATGCACCAGTTTGACAAAGTCGAGTTGGTGAAGATTTGCACGCCGGAGAACTCCCGCGCCGAGTTGGAGTCATTGACGGCCGATGCGGAGCGCGTGTTGCAGTTGCTCGGCCTGCATTATCGCGTCATTGAACTTTGCACGGGGGACATGGGATTCGGTTCGGCCCGCACGTATGACATCGAGGTCTGGGCCCCCGGGCAGAATGCGTATCTGGAGGTTTCAAGCTGCACGAATTTTGAGGATTTCCAGGCTCGCCGGATGAACCTTCGCTTCAAGGGGGAGGACGGGAAGAACCGTTTTTGCCACACGCTCAATGGGTCCGGAACCGCGCTGGCGCGGCTTTACGTGGCACTGCTCGAATCGGGGTTGCAGCCGGATGGCTCGGTTGTTCTGCCCGAGGTTCTCCACTCCTATTTCGGTGCCGGCAAAATCGAAAAGCGCTGAGTTGGTTCCGGCGGTTGCGGCGGCGCTGCGGGGCTATTCCGCCACGGCACGTTTTTTGGTTGGTGTTTCTGGAGGGAGGGATTCCGTGGCTCTTTTGAGCGCCTTGGTCGAGGCGGGGTTCCGGCGATTGGTCGTCTGCCATTTGGACCACGGACTCCGCGGTCGGACGGCGGCGGCGGATGCTCGCTTCGTGGCCAAGGCGGCTCGGGCCTTGGGTTTGGACTTTGAGTCGGCGAGAGGGGACACGCGGGCTTTTGCCAAGGCGGCGGGATTTTCGATCGAGCAGGCGGCGCGCGAACTCCGATATTCGTTTTTCGAAGAATGCGCAAAGCGTCGCCGCTGCCGGCGACTGATCCTCGCGCATCACGCCGACGATCAGGTTGAGACGTGCTTGTTCCAGTTCCTGCGAGGCAGCGGTGGGGCCGGCTTGGCCGGCATGCGGCGGGTGTCGCGCATCGGCCGCCTGGAGGTGATCCGGCCGATGCTCGGCGTGCGACGTTCGGACGTGGATGCGTTTCTGCGTGAGCGGGGAATTGGCTGGCGCGAAGATCGTTCGAATGTGGACCCGGCGCACACACGGAACCGGGTCCGGCATGAGGTTCTTCCGGTCATTGACGGCGTCTTTGGCCCGGCGGCCCGTGTGGCGGTCTTGAGGGCGGCGGAGATTTTTCGGGCGGAGGATGAGTTTTTGGAAAACCAGGTCCCGGTTTTTGGTCCGGAGATCCCATGCAGAAAGCTTCGGGACTTGCCGGTGGCGATTCGGGATCGTGCGGTTTTGGGATGGCTCCGGCGGGGCGGGGTGGACGAGCCGGGATTTTCCGAGACACGACGGGTCGTGGAATTGCTCGATGTCGAGGGTGGTCCGGCGAAGGTCAACCTGCCGGGCGCCTGGCATGCGCGGCGGCGGGCAGGTGTGATTTTTTTGGAGAAGGAGAAACAGTGAAGCCGCCACCGGTCACCAACGCCTCGATGGAGAAGGGGGGCAATCTGGCGATCGTGCTCGATCGCGCGGCGATTGAATGCATGGCCCACAATCTCGGCCTGGCTTGGAAGGGGTTCCAGAGTAAGAAGTTCATCGCCCGAGCGCTTGATGGCCTGGAGCCGCTGACGCTCATGGCGCGGGCGGATCATATCGCGACGGCGATGCGGGCGCATTTGCCCGAGCGGTTCGGCGATGCGTGTCGAATCCTGATCGATTCGTTGGGCGAGGCGCGAGCGGCGACATCCGGTGGCGGACTGGAGGTTTTCTTTTACCTACCTCACGTTCGCTTTGTTGCGAACTATGGCATCGACCCGGCGGGAAACGGCGGAGCCGATCCGTTCGAAACGGCGATGGCGGCGCAGTATGAACTCACAAAGCGGTTCACGGCGGAGTTTTCGATGCGACCGTTCCTGGACCACGATCTCAAGCGAACAATCAAGCGTCTCATGGAATGGACGAACGACCCGGATCCGCATGTTCGGCGTTTGTGTTCGGAGGGCAGTCGGCCGCGTTTGCCGTGGGCGCAGCGGGTGCAGGCGTTGGTGCGTGATCCGCGTCCGATCCTGCCCGTCCTGGAGGCCCTCAAAGACGATCCCGAGTTGTATGTGCGGCGAAGTGTGGCGAACTCGATCGGCGACATTGCCAAGGATCATCTGGACGTGGCTTTGGAAATCTGCGGAAAGTGGCTGAAGGGGGCTTCGGACGACCGCCTTTGGGTCGTCCGGCACGCGGTCCGTTATCCGGCCAGAAAGGGAAATCCACGGGCTTTGGAGCTCCGGCGTCTGGCCGGTGGCCGCGGCGGGTGAAGCTTCGGGCTGCGATCCAAACGGCGGTTGCGTCGGTGCGGTCAAACCTCTTTCCGGGGTTGTTGTTGCAGTGCCTGATGGTGGTTTTCTTTTCGGCCTACGTAGCGCACGAAGGCACGCGTGCTTTTCTCGAACAGGTTGCGGGTTGGAAGGAAGAGGCGGGCTTTGCGTTCGCCTTGGTCTCGTATGTTTTTGCTTCGGCCCTATTGCCGGAAGTCCTTCGGGTGGCGTTCTTTCAAGGTGGCCGGTTTCGGAGAGGGAACCTTTTGAGCTTTCTGACGGCGGCACCGCTCTGGGGCGCCATGGGCGTTGTGGTCGATGGCTTTTATCGGTTGCAGGCGTTCTGGTTCGGAGCGGATGCGGCGCTGCAGACAATCTTTTGGAAGGTGCTGGTCGACCAGTTCGTTTACAGTCCATTTTTCGCGACACCGGTGATTGTGGGATATTTCTACGTTCGGGACCGGGGGTTCCGGAGGGAAGCCTGGGCGGCATTGTTCTCGCGGCGGTTTGTTTTTGAGCACGCGTTTCCGACGCAAGTGGCGGGCTGGATGATTTGGATACCTGGCGTGATGTTGGTCTATGCGATGCCCTCGTTGTTGCAGATTCCGGTGGCGGTTTTGATCCAGGCTTTCTGGGTTTTGATTTTTACAACGATCGGCGAGCGGTTGCGCCGGCGCGAGGCCTCGGGAAAATGACCCGGGTCATGGCTGGGGGTAGCTCGCAGGGATTCGTGCTTTTCGGGAAGCCGCGGGGATGCTTACTTCATCCGTCGCGCTGAAACCGGCGTGGAATTTTTATGAGCCAAACCAAACGTTTCCGGGCCGGAGTGCTCTTCGGCAGTGAGGTCAAAGAACTTCTTGATTACGCGAAGGCGAACGAGTTCGCGCTTCCGGCGGTCAATTGCATCAGCACCAGCACGATCAATGCCACGCTGGCAGCCGCGCGCGAGGTGAATTCGCCGACGATGATCCAGTTTTCGAACGGCGGCGCGCAGTTCTTCATCGGCAAGGGCGTGAAGGGCGACAACCAACTTGGTCCGGTGCTCGGTGGCATCGCCGGTGCCCATTATGTGGATGCGGCGGCGAAGGCATACGGCGTGCCCGTCATCCTGAATACCGATCACTGTGCCAAAAAGCTTTTGCCGTGGGTGGACGGACTGCTGGCGGCGAGCGAGGAACAATTTACAAAAACCGGCCGGCCGCTCTACAGCTCGCACATGCTGGACCTTTCCGAGGAACCGCTGGAGGAAAACATCGAGATTTGCGCCAAGTATCTTGAGCGCATGGCGCGCATGGGCATGACGCTGGAGATCGAGCTCGGCGTGACGGGCGGGGAGGAGGACGGCGTGGACAACTCGGACGTCGACGAATCGCACCTCTATACTCAGCCGGAGCACGTTGCGCATGCTTATGAGGTTTTGTCGAAGATCAGCCCAAACTTCACGGTGGCCGCAGCGTTCGGAAATGTGCACGGCGTTTACAAGCCGGGCAACGTGAAGCTCAAACCCGTAATCCTGAAAAACTCTCAGGATTACATTCAGGAGAAATTCGGTACGTCGCCGAAGCCGGTGAACTTCGTTTTCCACGGCGGCAGCGGATCGAGCCGCGAGGAAATCCGCGAGGCGATCGGCTACGGCGCGATCAAGATGAACCTTGATACGGACCTCCAGTGGGCGTTCTGGGATGGTGTGCGCGAATACGAGGCGAAGAACCACGATTTCCTCCAAGGCCAGATCGGCAATCCGAATGGTCCCGACTCGCCGAACAAAAAGTATTATGATCCGCGCGTTTGGCTCGGGGCGGGCGAGGCGGCGTTCACCAAGCGTCTTCTCGGATCGTTCGAAGATCTGAACTGCATTGGGCGCAACGCCTGAGCGGTCAGCGTCGGCAAACGTAGACGAAGGCCGGGGGAACGTTCGCAAGGACCAGCGATGTTCGCTGAACATCGCTGAAGAACGCGTTGAGGAGGTCCCGAAAGCGACGTCCCGCCGGAAGCCGGTGTGGTCCGAAATACGCGAACGTGGTGAACGTTCCGCCGGTGTCGAGCACGCGGTGGATCTCGGTGAGGATCGTTTGCTGGAGGGATTGGGGAAAGGCGGCCCATGGGAGTCCGGACAGAATCGCCTGCGGTGGCTCGAACGATTCTTCGCGGAGGACATCGGCGAGGCGGGTGGCGCAATCTTCGCGAACCTTTGCGCCGGGAAACCGGCTGGCGACACCGCGGGCGAGCGGCCCGGATTTTTCGACCGCCAGCAATTGGGCGCCGGGTTTCAGGGCGGCGAGGATCTGGCCGGTGAAGGCGCCGCTGCCGGGGCCGATTTCGACAACACGGTCGGCGTCCTGCACGCGGGCGGCCTCAACCATTTTCCTGGCGAGGGCAGGCGACGAAGGCCACAGGGCACCCACTCCGCCGGGATCTCGGAGGAATTCACGGACGAAGGCAAAAGACACAGTCACTGATCATCGGAGACCGGGCGATTTTGCACAAACCCAAAAGAGCGCCCGGTGCACTGCTAAGGTCGATCTGTCGCTCTAGAAGAGCTCGAATTGTTTCGGCGGATCGGTGGGTGGCGGAGGTTTTGCCGGTGGGATCTCGCGAAGGGAGCCATCGGTTTCGAGGCGTCCAAGGAGCGGAAAGCGTCCGTGCCGGTAGTAGGCAGTTTGCTCTTCGTTCGCGGCGGTCGTGACCATTTTGGCCGGACGGTAGTCTTTTCCCGGTGGCGCCGGCTCCAGGACGAAGATCAGTCCGGCCTCCGGCGGGGCGGGTCCCCAGATCAGTTCTTTCGTATCGTCCGCACGTTCGGCGATTTCGGCGACCGGTTCACCTTGTGCGAGTTCGTTACCGGGCTGGCGGAGCCACCACGCGAGCTTTTCGCGCGTGGCAAAGCCCATCCAGATCCCCTCGACCTCCTGTCCGCCGGCGAGTTCGAGCGGGAGGGCATCGCCGGGCTTCCATTCCTTGCCGACGACGGAACGGAAGCGGCTGCACATCAGGATTTGCGCGTCAGGTCGGCGATGTCGGCGTCGACCATGATGCGGACGAGTTCCTTGAATGTGGTTTTGGGTTCCCAGCCGAGTTGGCATTTGGCTTTTGCTGGGTTGCCGATGAGGAGGTCGACTTCGGCGGGACGTTCGTAGCGGGCGTCGTATTTCACGTGTTCCTGCCAGTCGAGGTCGACATGGCCGAAGGCCTCTTCGACAAATTCACGCACGGTGTGTGTTTCGTTCGTTGCGAGGACATAGTCGTCCGGCGTATCGGCTTGAACCATGCGCCACATGCCCTCAACGTATTCGGGGGCGTAGCCCCAGTCGCGCTTGGCATCCAGGTTTCCCAGATAGAGGTCCTTCTGGCGGCCGAGTTTGATGGCGGCGACGGCGCGCGTGATTTTGCGGGTCACGAATGTTTCGCCGCGGCGTGGGCTTTCGTGGTTGAAGAGAATGCCGTTGGTCGCGTGCATGCCGTAGCTCTCGCGGTAGTTCACGGTCGCCCAGTAGGCAAAGACCTTGGCGGCACCGTACGGGCTCCGCGGCCAGAAGGGCGTGGTCTCGGTTTGCGGAACCTCCTGCACCTTGCCGAACATCTCGCTGCTGGAGGCTTGATAGAATCGGGATTTGACGCCGGCCTCGCGCATGGCTTCGAGGATTCGAATGGTTCCCACGCCGGTGACATCGGCGGTGTATTCGGGGATGTCAAAGCTCACGCGCACATGGCTCTGCGCACCAAGGTGATAAATCTCGTCGGGCTTGAGCTCGTAAATCAACTTCACCAAATTCACCGAGTCCGCCAAGTCGCCGTAGTGCAGGAACAGGCGAACGCCATTGACGTGTGGGTCCTGATAGAGGTGGTCGATGCGCGACGTGTTGAACGTGCTCGCGCGGCGGATGATTCCGTGGACTTCGTAGTCTTTTGAGAGAAGGAGGTCGGCGAGGTAGGAACCATCCTGACCGGTAATTCCCGTGATGAGCGCTTTTTTCATGAGTTCAATGCGACGTTTTGGTGTTCGAAAATTTGGGTGAGGCCGGCGTGGGCGGCCGCGAGCATTTCGTTGAGCTGAGCGGGTGAGAAAACGGATTCCTCGCCGGAACCCTGCACCTCGACGAAGTCTCCCGCATGCGTCATGACGACATTCATGTCGACGGCAGCATCGCGGTCTTCCACGTAGTCGAGGTCGGCCACGACCTCGCCATCCACCACGCCGACGCTGACGGCGGCCACGCGATTTCGGATGGGGAGTTCGGCGAGCTTGCCCGCTTCGACGAGCGAACGGGCGGCAAGTTCGATGGCGACCGCGGCCCCGGTGATGGCGGCTGTGCGGGTTCCGCCGTCTGCCTGCAGCACATCACAATCGACCCACAACGTTCGCGGGCCGAGTTTCTCCAAGTCGACGACGGCGCGCAGCGACCGGCCGATCAGGCGTTGGATTTCGGTCGAGCGACCATCCATCTTCCCCCGAGTGATATCACGGGCTTTGCGCGACCCGGTGGAGTAGGGGAGCATTGAATACTCCGCAGTGAGCCATCCGCCGCTGACATTCTGTTCCTTCATCCAGCGGGGCACAGAGTCCTCGATCGTCGCGGCGCAGATCACGCGGGTATTTCCAAATGCCACCAGCACAGAACCTTGTGCGTTCGGTGCGATGTCCTTTTGGAACGAAATCGGGCGGACTTGATGAGGCGAGCGGGAGTCGTGTCGGGGCATGAAAACGGACGCGAACCATGCGCAGGAGGGCGGACGTTTCGCAAGGGAAAATCCCGTTCTGGAGGGCGGAGCGAGGGGGCTTGCAGACGTGTGCTATTCCGGCGGAACACAGGTCATGGCCACAGCTTTCCGCGACATCCGCGATTCTGTCTTTGCCCTCGGCGCTGGCGGGTGGTGGCGAGGGGTAAGAGGAGGCCGAGGAGTGCGCCATCCCGGTGGGCGAGGGTGCCTTGGCTTGGCTGCGCGCCTACCTTGACGACGTGCGCCCGCTCCTTTGCAAGCACCCGCGCGAATCCCATCTGTTCCTTAGCCGTTTTGGCCTGCGCCTGCACAAGAGCAGCGTCTTTTACAAGTTGAAGGCGTATCGCAAACGCGCCCGCATCAAGAAACCCATCGGCACCCACACGTTCCGGCACACCCTCGCCAGTGAAATGCTCAAGCGCGGGGCGGACCTGCGCCACATCCAGGAAATGCTCGGACACGACAACCTCACCACCACCCAGCGGTATCTCCACATCGTCAAAGCCGAGTTGAAAAAGGTCCACGGCCGCACCCATCCGCGCGAAGCGGCCGAGACGAAACAGCCGCATTACCAGGGCTCGCGTTCGTGAGTGCCGATCATAAGTTGATCGAGCTTTACCGGCAGCACCTTCACGACCGGCACCTGACGCCGCTCACCGTCAAACACCGCATCGAGCACATCGAGCGGTTCCTGGCCTGGCTGTCGTGGCCCGACATCCGGGACGTGACCATGCGGCAGTTGCAGGATTACCACGACGATCTTTTGCGCCGGAAAAAGCCCGACGGCCACCCCGTCAGCCCGGCCTACCGGCACGCCCAGGTCCACGCCGTGCAGAACTTTTACGCGTTCCTGAAAAAGCGCCGCCGCATCGTGCTCGATCCGTTCGAGGCGTTCCCCAAACTGCGCAAACCCCACCGGCTCCCCAAGGGCGTCATCACCAATGACCAGGTGTTGCGCTGGATGGCCCAGCCCGACCTGTCCACCCCGGAGGGGTTCCGCAATCGCGCCATGATGGAAGTCTTTTACTCCACCGGGTTGCGCGGGGCCGAACTCTGCAAACTCACGGCCTACGAAATCGACGTGAAGGACCACACCGTGCGCGTCGTCATGGGCAAGGGCAAAAAAGACCGCCTCGTGCCCATCGGCAAAGTCGCCCTCGCGTTCGTGGCCGAATACCTCGCCACCGTGCGGCCCATCCTCCTGGCCCGCAACCGCTACCGGAACACCGACCGCCTGTTCCTCTCCGACCGCGGCACCGCCCTGCACACCGGCCTCGTGCGCAAATACCTCATGCGCCACCGCGACGCCGCCCGGCTACCCCGCAGCGTCACCGTTCACTCGCTCCGCCATGCTTGCGCCACCGAAATGTTGAAGGGCGGAGCCAACGTGCGCCACGTCCAGGAAATGCTCGGCCATGCCTCGCTGTTGACCACCCAGGTTTACACCCGCGTCGTTCCCGCCGATCTCCAGCGCATCCACAAGATCACCGCCCCCAGCGAACGCCGCCGCGTCATCGAGGTGCCCGCGTTCCAACTCCACGGCTGGCGGGACCGTAAAAACCGCTCCCTGCGCTGAATCGCGGAATCGCCAAACACGAAAAGCCCCTCCATGATCGACCCCATGACCCCGGTCACCCTCTACCTCGATAACTCCGTGCTCGGAGGCTACTTCGACACCGAGTTCGAGGAGGCCACCCGCAAGCTCTGGATGCTGGCCGAGGCCGGGCATTACCACTTCGTGGCCTCCGTCGTGACCGAACGCGAGGCCTCCCGCGCCCCGGAGCGCGTTTACAACCTCTTCCTCAACACGTTTACCGACCCGGAATCCATTCTTGGCCTCAGCGCCCGCGGCCTTGCCCTTGCCCAGAGCTACGTCGATCACCAGGTCGTCTCGCCCAAATACATCGACGACGCCCAGCACGTCGCCGCCGCCACCACCCACGGCCTCGGAGTGATCGTCAGCTGGAACTTCCGCCACCTGGTCAACTACCAGCGGGAAGCAGGTTTTAATCGCGTAAACCTCGAATATGGGTATCCTGCTGTGAGGATCATCAGTCCACAGGAACTTGTTTATGGCGACGAAAACCAAACCCTTTGACGCCGTGATCGAATCGCGGAAATGGAAAGAAGCGGTCGCCCGTGAAACCGCGGGCATGACCCGCGAGCAGTTGCTCGCCTACTTCGACCGCGAGAAGACCCTCGACCGCATGCGTCAGGCCCGCGAGCGCGCCGCCAAGCGCCAGACTGCTTCCTCCTAGCCGTCCTCCTCTCTGTCATGAGCACGATGGCCGCCCGGCGGGAACACTGGCATGAGGCCGTCGATTTTTTTTGCCCGGCCCACGGTAAAAATGCTCGTTCCCTGTGACATCGTGCCGGATTGGAACCGTGACGGCGTGATTGACAACAAAGACCGGGGCAAAGTCACCGAGGAGAAACCTTGGCGGTTTTGGTGCAACGATGATGACGACGAAGGCGACGTAGGAGGCGCTAATGACAATAACTCAGATGTGCCCGGAGCTGGTGTGGATAACGGCGCGGATCTGGTGGTCAATGGCATTCGAGATTTGGTGGATTTCTTTCCGCTATGGCTTGACATCAAACAGATGCTCGAAGTCCTGTCGAGGGATCAATTCGACTATGTTCTCGAGTCAGAGAACAACTCGCTTCAGTATGCGGAGACCACTCTTACAAAAGAAGATTCGGATGCCTATCTCAAGGCTGAGTTGGGAGAGGTAAGCAAACGAAACAACCCCAAAGGACTCGCAAGGGTGGCGGTGAAGACCATTGCGCAGGGTCAGGCGAAGCTGAGTGATGAGTTCCTGCAAAGCATTATCGACGAAACCGGCGGAGTCCTTCTCATTGAAGCCTGGAAGGCAACAGACAAGCCACTAAAGCTCGTGGTTAAAAGGAAAAGTTCCGGCGAGCAGATGTGCGAGTTTCCGTTTCATCTTAAGATTGACGATGTGGAGAAGATGTTCCGACACAAAAACATCAGGCAAGCAGTCCCGGCATGGGCTGGTCGGGTGCCCGGTGAAGCGGATCGCCTCGGCGAACCTGAGAACTATCCCGACGATGTCTGTATCAACAAGAACTTCATTTTCGTCCACGGATACAACGTCAACGGTGATCAGGCGCGGGGTTGGCACGCCGAGGTCTTCAAACGACTGTTTTGGTCGGGAAACCGTGCCAAGTTTTACGGCGTCAGTTGGTCGGGTGATCGTGGGCAGTATCCTTATCCCGTTCTTGGACTGCGGACACCCAGCTTCCACAGATCGGTTGCAGATGCCTTCGCCTCCGCCTCAGCTCTATCGCAGTTCGTGGGCAGTATTCAAGGTGAGACGACCATAGCTGCTCACAGTCTTGGGAATCTGATGACTTCAGTCGCACAGTCTGATTTTGGAATGTCGGTCACCAACTTTTACATGGTGAATGCGGCACAAAGCTTAGAGCAATATCAGGCAAATGCCGCAAGGAGTTCAAGGCTTACGCAGGGAGACTGGCGGGATTATCAGGAACGAGAATGGCCGTCAGAGTGGCACCAACTTTTCGCTCAAGAGGATAGTCGTCGATTGCTCACATGGCGAGGGCGGGTAGCCGCGCATTCGGGCAGCCGTTACAACTTTTATTCCGACGTTTCTAATGGCTTGGGTGATCATGTCATGGAATCGCCTCCAGATTCGACAGGCTCTGGCTGGGAGGACTTGATCATTCAAGCAAACGCGGCTTGGGGTGCCACTTCGCAGAATAATCCTTTTATTGGCGCAGCAGAAGATGGGCGTCAGGCATTTTGCCTGCAAGAGCGATTAAAAGGTCGTTTTCTATATCCCTCAATGGGCAGTTCCTATGGTGGATGGAGGTTTACTGCAAACTATCAGAAACCACCTTCCATTACCTTCGGGACGCCTACGCCGGAAGAGGCAGCTCAACTGAGCACTGATGCGCTCAGGCTTACACCCGTCTTCGATCCGGGTTTCACATACAACACTAGCCCTCCATATCCGCATCAGCCAGCGACCGAACAGGTCCGCAGCGGAGCACCTTCCTGGATCGCGGACTTGACCAAATTGACAACTGGAAGCGCTATCGCTGAGCAGCATCGAAGTTTTCTTCTTTCGGAGATGTTTCCGGCCCGCACACTCGCAGTTGGAGGAAATCCCGTGCCCGCCTTCGGTTCTCGAAACATTGATATGCAGAGTACAATGCGGCTTGGTTGGCCCGCATCACGACTTGGAGGTGACCCGCGCCCGCGCTGGTTGCACGGCGATATGAAAGACGTCGGTTACACCTACGTTTTTCCACTTTTCGATGAGTGGGTGGAACTGGGACAATTAAAATGAAAAATCAACTTTTAGTCGTTATCGGATTGCTAGGCATGGTAATAAGCGCTTGCGGCCAAGTGATTATGCCAGAATCAGCATTAACCGTTAGTGTGGTTGATGAAGCAGGGCAACCTATCGCGGGAGCAAAAGTAGGAATTGAAGACGATGTTTTCGGTAAGCCCCCCTCTGGCGGAGGTATTTCCGACGAAGGAGGAATGCATACAGGAACACTCCGAACATGGGGATCACTTTATTTTGGTGCTCGAATGGATGGATACTACTCTGCAGGTGGTGAGTTTCAGTTCGATCACGGTAGCATCGGCAAGGACACCTCACAATGGAGAGAAAAGAAGTGGACCCCGTGGAATCCAACCGTGCGGGTTACTTTGAAAAAGAAGGGGCAGGCGATTGCGATGTATGCGAAGCGGGTCTATCTAGCTCCCCCTGTTTCGGATGGAACACCGGTCGGTTTCGACTTGGAGGCGGGAGACTGGCTTGCTCCGCACGGCACCGGGAAGCGAGCAGACATGTTCTTTTCGGCAACAGGCACCATTGAAAACAGCGACCTGGGCTTGACGTGGAGCTTCCCGAACAAGGGTGATGGGATCATTGTTTATCCTTACGACGGAGGGGCACGAAGCGAACTGCGCTCGCCAACCCAAGCACCCCAGGAAGGCTACCTGCCAGAAATCACCGTGGACGCCGAGGGCAGGCCAAAGGGGCAGTCTGGGGATGCCCGTCCGTTGAGCTTTGTCTTTCGTGTTCGGACGGTTCTTGATGATGCGGGAAACGTTGTAACAGCCAACTACGGCAAGATTTATCCGGAGGCCTACAAGGCGGTTTTTTATCTCAATCCCACACCCAACTCTCACGTTCTCGAATACGATCCGCGAAAGAACCTGCTCACGGGCCTAAAGAGTCACGAGATGGTCAATGAGCCGTAAACTCCGCTTCGCCTTGCTGTCATCTCTCGTGCAGAATACGGAGCACGAGCCACGCCAGCACTCGCGAACGTTAAACTTCCGCACTCGCCGTGCCGCAAAAGTCCACCGTGCAAATCGTCCCTCGTCAGGCTCAGCAACAAGTCACGAATAACTCGACCCTCGCGCGTACTCGGAGGGAGCAGCACAAATGGCGGCCTGCTTCGCCCTTCGCGGAACTCGGGGTCAGTGTTCATATCCTTTCATATTCTATTCGACTCCGTTCCCGGTCGTGGGTAGTTCGAACAGATGGCGCGCAGCATCCGAATTGAATTTGCAGGGGCGAGTTATCATGTGATGGCGCGTGGGAACCGGCGGCAGGCGATATTCGTGGACGACGACCGGCGGTTCTTTTTGCAGTGTTTGTCCGAAGTCTGTGAGAAAACGGGCTGGCAAGTGCAGGGATGGGTGCTGATGGGGAATCATTACCATTTGTTTTGGAAACCCCGGAGCCCAACTTGGTTGAAGGGATGAAATGGTTCCAGAACACCGTGACGCGGCGGTTCAATACGCGCCACCGTGAGTGGGGCCGGCTCTTTGGGGATCGCTATAAATCGGTGTTGGTGGATGCGAGGACGGACGCCTTCTATACGACGCTCCGGGATTACCTGCATTTGAATCCGTGCCGGGCGGGTTTGGTTGATTATGCAAAAGGGGAAAGCCTTCTGGATTATCCGTGGAGCAGTTTGGTTGGCGGTTTCGCCCAACCACTAGGGAAACGGCCGAAGTGGACTGGCATGGGAGGAGGTCTTTGGAAGATTGGGCTATCCGGATACGGCGGCCGGTCGGCGAAGGATGGTCGAAGATTTGGATGCCCGGGGGAGGGAGGAAGGCCGGGCGAGCGGGATTCTTCCAAAGGCGGCCGGGGTGGATGGACGGCTCAGCTAGTTGAAGAGGGGATGGTATTGGGGGCGGCAGGCGTTTGCGGGAAAGCTGCTCGAGGTGGCGGAGGCGATGCGTCGGTCAAGACGATCAAGGGCATTTCAGCGCACTCCGGAGATGCTTGAGCATGGAGAACGCATGGCAGTAAAAATCCTGAGGGAGGGTCTGTTTCGGGCGAGGCTGAGGGAGAGCGATCTTTCGAAGTTGCGTGCAACCGATCAGCGAAAGGTGGAGATCGCAAGGGAGATTTGGGCCAGAACGACGGTCAGCCAGAGCTGGATTGCCGATCATCTGAAAATGAGGAACGCCGCCAACGTGAGTCTGAGTTTGCACCGGCTGTCGGCCAAACTGCGGGCGAGCAGGGTGAGCAAAGTGAAAGAAAATGCACATTGACCCATAGGCCTGACCCTTAGGCCATATGGGGGTGCGGACCGAAAAACTTGCCCGTTCGATCAAATCGCGCCTCGTCGCATTGCCCCACTGAAAATTGTGACTGAACGGCCGAGAGTTTTTCGGCCGGCAGAGGTTTCGGGCAACGACGGAGGTTTACCCTCCAGAGCGGCGGGGATCAGGCCTTTTCGACCTGCCAGTATTCGAGGTCGACCGGTGTGTCGCGGCCGAAGATGCTCACGGACACGCGGAGCTTGCCGCGTTCTGGGTCAATTTCTTCGACGATGCCGTTCTGGTTTTGGAACGGGCCGTCGGCCACCTTGACCTTGTCACCGACTTCGAAGGAAATCTTGGGTTTGACGGTGTCTTCGCGTTCGCGGACCTGGGCGAGGAGGCCGTCGACCTCCTTTTTCCGCATCGGGATCGGACGGTCTTTCGTTCCGGCAAATCCGAGGACGCCGGTGGTGTCCTTGATGAAGTACCACGTTTTGTCGACGAGCTGGTTGTTCTCGTCGAGCAGGTGCATGTTGACGATGAGATAGCCCGGGAAAAACTTGCGGGTCGTCTCGGTCTTTTTGCCGCGCTTGATCTCCTGGACACGCTCCGTGGGAATGAGAACTTCGAAGACGAAATCGGACATTTCCTCGGTCTGAATGCGGCGGACAATGTTGTCGTGCACCTTCTGCTCCTGTCCGGAGAGAACATGAACAACAAACCACTGATCTTTCGGAGCTAGTGCCATGATAAAAACAACGTTGGAGGGAAACTCAGGGGTGGGTCAGGAAACCCACAATATTGATGAGGATGAAATCAAAGAAGGCGATGTAGCCGCCAAGGATCAGCATGGCCACGAGGACCACGACGGTCGAGTCGGATAGTTCCTTGAAGCGGCGGAATCCCTTTTCATTGGGATCCCACGGCCATTGCGCTTTGCCGAGTTCCACACGGACCTCGGCCATGAATTTGCGGACCTTCTTGATCATCGAAGCATTCTTTCCGGCAGCGTCCACAGGTCAGGAGGGACTCGAACCCCCAACCGTCGGTTTTGGAGACCGATGCTCTACCAATTGAGCTACTGACCTTTGGACATTTGCCAGGACGGATCAGTCCAGAATGTCGGACACGCGGCCGGCACCCACGGTGCGGCCACCTTCGCGGATGGCGAAGCGGATCGTCTTTTCCATGGCGATCGGGGTGATGAGCTCGACCTGGATCGAGACGTTGTCACCGGGCATCACCATTTCGACACCTTCCGGCAGGGCCACGGTTCCGGTCACGTCGGTCGTGCGGAAGTAGAACTGCGGACGGTAGTTCGTGAAGAACGGCGTGTGGCGGCCGCCTTCGTCCTTGGAGAGGACGTAGACTTCGGCCTTGAACTTCTTGTGCGGGGTGATCGAACCCGGCTTGGCGATGACCTGGCCGCGCTCGATGTCTTCCTTCTTGATACCGCGGAGGAGCACACCGACGTTGTCGCCGGCTTCGGCGCTGTCGAGGAGCTTGCGGAACATTTCGATGTCGGTGACGGTCGTCTTGGCGGTCGGGCGGATGCCGACGATCTCGACTTCCTCCATCTTCTTGAGGATACCGCGTTCGACACGGCCGGTGGCGACGGTGCCGCGACCTTCAATGTTGAACACGTCTTCGACCGGCATCAGGAACGGCTGATCCTTCGGACGCTCGGGCTGCGGGATGTATTCGTCGACGGCGGCCATGAGGTCGGTGATGGCCTTCTCGTATTCGGCGTCGCCTTCGAGGGCCTTGAGGGCCGAACCCTTGACGATCGGAATGGCGTCGCCGGGGAACTCGTATTTGCTGAGGAGTTCGCGGACTTCCATTTCGACGAGGTCGAGGAGGTCTTTGTCGTCCACCATGTCGGCCTTGTTCATGAACACAACGATCGACGGCACGCCGACCTGACGGGCGAGCAGGATGTGCTCACGGGTCTGCGGCATCGGGCCGTCGGCCGAGCTGACGACGAGGATCGCACCGTCCATCTGAGCGGCGCCGGTGATCATGTTTTTCACGTAGTCGGCGTGCCCGGGGCAGTCGACGTGCGCGTAGTGGCGCTTGTCGGTCTCGTATTCGACGTGGGCGGTATTGATCGTGATGCCGCGTTCCTTTTCTTCGGGAGCGGCGTCGATTTCGTCATACTTCTTGGCCTGGGCCTTGCCGGATTTGGCGAGGACGGTCGTGATCGCGGCGGTGAGGGTGGTCTTGCCGTGGTCGACGTGGCCGATTGTGCCGATGTTGACGTGGGGTTTGTTTCTCTGGAACTGTTCTTTAGCCATCTTGAGTTATTGCGGGTTGTGGTTTTCGCTCCCGATGTTCGTGGAGCCCATGACCGGGATTGAACCGGTGACCTCGTCCTTACCAAGGACGTGCTCTACCAACTGAGCTACATGGGCATCTGGCGGCTGGAGCCGCGTGGTTTGAACATCAATGGTCGCTTTGGTTTCCCGCCGGGAAAAGGGTGAAAGACACTTGCCGTTGTCGCTCCTGCGAAAACGGGCAGTGTCCTTCCCCCTGATTCAAGCGGGAAAGGAAAACTACCGTTTCGCCCCGGGGTGTCAAAAACAAAAATCAGGCGCGGTCCCGATGGGATTTGCGGGGCGAGGCGCCGGGTGGCGATCAGGCAAAAAGGTCGCCTTGGGCGCCGGCGTTCGCGGCGGCGGCTTCTTTTTCGATTTCGGAAACGAGGGATCGGAACTCGCAGGCGCGGAGGGCGGCGAGGAGATCGGGGTAACGGGGGGTGATGCGAAGTTCGGTCCACGGGACGGGGAGTGGGAGGTCGGTGTCGAGGCGGACCATTTCGCGATTGTCGCGGATGAGAGCGAGGGACGACTCGATTTTCTCGCGCAGGCGGGGATTTTCGATGGAGGAGGTCGCGGCGAGGATGGTGTCCAATGAGCCGTGTCGATTGATGAGGCTGGCGGCGGTCTTGGTGCCGAAGCCCGGGACACCGGGGATGTTGTCGGAGGTGTCACCGGTGAGAGCAAGGACGTCGGCGATGCGGGCGGGGTCGACGCCCCACTTCGTCCGGACTTCGGTGGTTCCCAGCAAAGCGAACCCCTGGTCGCCGGCGTCGGCTTTGGCGGTCGAGTAGATGCGGATGTTCTCGGCGGCGAGCTGGAGGATGTCCTTGTCATTCGTGGCGATCACAATGTCGGCACCTTCGCGGGCGGCCGTGCAGGCGTAGGAGGCAATAAGATCGTCGGCCTCGGTATCGGGCGAGCAAAGGCTGGCCGGGCCAAAGAGGGAGACTTTATCCTGCAGCCAGGTTTCCTGGGGGCGGAGGTCGTCGGGCATTTCGGAACGGTTCTGTTTGTAGGCTGGTTGGAGGGCGACCCGGCGGGCGGGAAGTCCGCAATCCCAAATCACGGCGGCCCGGTCGGGGCGAAGGTCGACCAGCATTTTGCGGAGGGCTTTGGCGAACCCGTAAATCGCGTTGGTGGGCTCGCCGCGTGAATTCGAAAGGCCGCGGATCGCGAAGAATGACCGGTAGAGATAATAGTGTCCGTCAACGAGCAGGAGGCGCATGCGGGGAAGTTGCCGGCTGGCCGGAGGCGAACCAAGCGGAATCCGTCGTGAGGCACTTGACGGGGCGGAGCGCTGTCCCTTAGGTTCCCGATTTCCGATGTCCTTGCGTCTCTCATTGTCCGGCGTTGCCGTGTTGCTGTTTTTCGCCGGTGTAGGTTATGCCCAGAATCCCAGTCAGCAGGGTCGGGAGTCGCTTTCCGGAAGCGCGGAACGCAGCGGGGTGAGTGGCGACGAGGCGGCGGATTTTGATCTGGCGCGCCAGTATGACGAATCGGGCGCGAACCAGCAGGCGATTGCGGCTTATCGGCGATTCCTGCGGGCGTATCCGGCGTCGTCGCTGGCTGCCAAGGCGCAGTTTCGCGTGGCCGAATTGCTCGAAGCCCGCGGGGATTTGAGCCGGGCGTTCGATGCCTACCAGACGTTGATCACACGCTATCCGGATACGCCGGAGTTCGAGCGGGCGGTTTCCAAGCAGGTCCTGATTGCCAACGAGTATCTCAACGGAAAACGCGTCGCGTTCATGGGCCTCGCGCTGGTGCCGGGGACGGATCGCGCGGAGAAAATGTTTACCGACATCCTGAAAAACGCCCCATTCAGCCGGAACGCGCCGATTGCCCAGTTCAATCTCGGCCTCACCTATGAGAAACAGGGCAAGCTCAAGGAATCGGCGGCGGCGTACCAAACCGTTCTGGACCGTTATCCGAACAGCCCGGTGGCGGATGATGCCCTCTACCAGATCGGATACATCTACATGATCGTCGGACAAAGCGGACGTTCGCAGGACCTTTCGGCGCTGATCACCGCCAGGAACACGTTTGAGGATTTTCTGCTCCAGTTCCCCAACAGCGAGAAAGCCGCGCAGGCCCGCGACAATCTGAAGTCGCTCGGCGGCAAGGAAGCCGGCGACCTCATGCGCATCGCGCGGTTTTACGACCGCACCCGCGACTACCGGGCCGCCGCCATTTACTACAATGACGTGATCCGCCGTCAGCCGGGAAGTGCCGACGCGGAGTTGGCGCGGACCCGGATTGAGGAACTGCGCAGTGACGTCGGCGACGATGCGCTCCGGACCGGCCCCGAACGCGCCGAGACCGGCGAGAAAGCCGCCTTGCGCCGCCGCTTGCAGGCGCAGGTCGAAACGACGGCACTTGCCGATTACAACGGCCCGCCCCGCCGGGATGTCGTTCCGGATGAACTTCCGGTCGTGAACCGTCCGCGCCTCCGCACCGACGTGCGTGATGTGCGCCCGCTGCCTGCTGTTGAACCTGCTTTGCCCACCGAATGAGAACGCTCGCCCTGATTTCCGCCGCCGCCCTTTTCCTTTCCGGTTGCGGTTACAAGCTTGGCGAGATCCGGCCCACGCCGATGCGTTCGGTGCGCACGCTGGCGGTCCCGACATTCAAGAACAAGACGTATGAACCCCGTGTGGAAGTGCTGCTGGCGGACACGCTCGTCAAGACGCTCCAGCTCGACGGCACCTACCAGATCATCGAAGACGACCGCGCCGACGCCATCCTTTATTGCACGCTGACGAAGGTGGAGCGGCGCTCGCTTCGCTCGGTCCAGGACAACGTGCTGGCGACTGCTGAGTTCGGGCTTACCATTGAGGCCACCTACCAAGTCCAGGACCGTGTGACCGGGGCCATTCTGCTCGAGGGCCGAGAGCAGGGCCGGACCACCTTCTTCAGCGGAAACGACCTTCAGACCATCGAACGCCAGGCGATCTCGAACGCGGCGGCTGACCTGGCGAACCAGATCTCGGTGGCGGTCACCGAAGGCTGGTAAACGCGGGTTTTCCGGGCCGTGCTGAGCGTCATCCCCACGCCGATCGGCAACCGGCAGGACATCACGCTCCGCGCGGTCGAAACCCTGAAAGCCGCCGATGTCGTAGCGGCCGAAGACACGCGCCACAGCGGCCTCCTCCTCCAGCATCTGGGCATCAAAAAGCCGTTCATCAGCCTCCATGAACACAATGAGGCGGCCCGGACGGCCGAGTTGGTCGAGCGGATGGCCGGGGGGGCGCATGTCGCGCTGATCACGGATGCCGGCATGCCCGGGATTTCCGATCCGGGGCATCGCCTCATTCGCGGCTGCATTGAAGCGGGATTGCCGCTCACGGTCCTGCCCGGGCCTTCGGCGGTTCCGACGGCGTTGGTCGGATCGGGATTTCCAGCCGATCGGTTTTACTACGGTGGATTTCTGCCGGTGAAAAGCGGGAGACGGGCGGCGGAGATCGGGCGGGCTGCGGAACGCCCGGAAACGAGTGTTTACTTTGAATCTCCGCATCGGATCATCCGGACGCTGGAGGCGCTGGCGGACGCCTGTCCGGATCGGATCGTTTGTGTGGCGCGTGAATTGACGAAGAGGTTTGAAGATTACCGGCGAGGCAGACCAGCCGAGTTGCTGGCGTACTTTCAAGCGCATCCACCGAAGGGGGAGATCACGCTCGTCATCGCGGCAGTTGTACGGACGCGCCCAACGGACGATGACGAGTAAGCGTCCTCCGTTGCTCGGCTACGAACGTTGGATCCGGGCGGGAATCGTGGGAGCAGTTTTGCTGGTCGGCGGCCTGTCTGCGTGGCTCGGACCGACGAACTGGCCGCCGCGTCTGCCGTGCGGGTTCCGCAGTTTGACCGGCCTGCCGTGTCTGTTTTGCGGTGGATCGCGGGCGGCGGCGGCGGTGATGCACGGGGACATTGCCGGCGCCTTTGAATGGAATGCGTTCGCGATGTTCCTCTTTGCGGCACTGGGGATTGTTGTGGTTCTGCTCGCCGGCGAGGCGCTGACGGGAGGACGGTTGTTCCCGTGGCAGGCGGCGGGTGGGTTTCTCCGCGGCGTGATTCCCGTCATTGTGCTGGGACTTGTCGTGTGGTGGGGATTCCATGTTTTTCGGGGGCTGATCGCGGACCACGCGGAGTTGGTCGATGCCGGCCACCCGATCGGAGGCGCTCTACGGAGGGCTGTGCGGTCGGATGAAGGGGATTTGTGACAAAAATGTCACACAACGAAGGCTTTGGTTTTTGCGGAAGACCGGCCATGCTCCGCGAATGACGAAGTTTTCATCCTCCATGTTGGCCATCGCCGCCGTCGCGATGTTCTCGCCCGTTGAGTCGCTTCTCGCGCAGCAGATTTCGGGTGCCGGTGCGACGTTCCCGGCTCCGCTTTATCAGCGTTGGGGTGTGGAGTATAACAAGGTCAACCCGGCGGTGCAGGTGAATTACCAGTCGGTCGGTTCCGGCGCGGGCGTCAAAAATTTCATGACGGGAGTGGTTGATTTCGGGGCCAGCGATGCCGCGATGACGGATGAGGAAATTGGCAAGGTCGCACGCGGAGTCGTTCTGATCCCGGCGACGGCGGGTGAAATCGTGTTTGCCTATAATCTTCCCGGCGTGAAGGGCCTCAAGTTGTCTCGCGAGGCGATGGCCGGGATTTATCTCGGAACGGTGAAAAAGTGGAACGACCCGGCCATTGCCAAGCACAACCCGGACATCAAACTCCCCGACATGCCGGTGAAAGTCGCCTACCGTTCCGACGGCAGTGGCACGACCTTTGTTTTCACCCAGCACCTGGCGGCCATCAGCAAGCAATTTGACGACGAGATCGGCTTCGACAAGTCGGTGACGTTCCCGGTCGGCGTCGGCGGCAAGGGCAACGAAGGCGTGACAGCGCTCGTCAAGCAATCTCCCGGCACCGTCGGTTACGTGGAATACGGCTATGCCGTGAACAACGGGCTTGAAATGGCGAGCCTCCAGAATAAGGCCGGGAACTTTGTCAGCCCGGACTTGGAAAATGGCGCGGCCACGCTCGCGAACGTGCAGTTCCCCGAGAACCTCCGCGTGTGGCCCGTGGACCCGGAGGGCGCGACCGATTACCCGATCGCCAGCTTCACCTGGCTCCTCCTCTACAAAAAATATGACGATGCCGCCAAACGCGATGCCCTGAAGGGGTTCGTGAATTGGGCGTTGACCGACGGCCAGAAGTTTGCGCCGGAACTCGGCTACATCCCGCTCCCCGCCAAGGTCGTCGAAAAAGCGCAGGCGGCGCTGGCCACGATCCAGTAAATCCGGGATCACGTGGCATCACCCAACGAGTCCACCCTGCAAGTCGGGCGTCGCCTGCCCGACCTTTTCCGCATCCTCTGTTGGATTGCGGGAGCCGGGGTCGTTCTCGTGTTGGGGTGGATCATCGTCGAAATTGCACAGTCCGCGTGGCCGGCGATCTCGAAGTTCGGCCTCGAGTTCCTCTCGAATTCGGCCTGGGTTCCGAACCGCGAGCGTTTCGGGGTTTTTCCGTTCATCATCGGTACGATCTCGAGTTCGGCGATTGCGATGCTGTTTGCGTTTCCGCTGGGCTTGGCGATCGCGATTTTTTTGAGCGAGGACTTTCTGCCTCTGCCGGTACGCCAGACCGTGCGGTTTGTCGTCGAGATGCTGGCCGCTATTCCCAGTGTCGTTTATGGGTTGTGGGGAATTTTCGTCGTGATCCCGATTGTGAAGACAATCGGTGACTGGACGACGGAGCGGTTCGGAACCGTCCCGATTTTTGAGGGGCCCACTTACGGAAACTCGCTGCTTACCGCCAGCTTGGTGCTGGCGTTGATGATTCTGCCGACACTTACGGCAATTTCGCGGAACGCTCTCGCGGCGGTGCCGCCGGCACTGCGCGAAGGAGCGTATGCGTTGGGCGCCACGCGGTGGGAGGCGATCCTCGGCGTCATTCTGCCGACCGCGGCGCCCGGCGTCGTGGCGGCGACAATTCTCGCCCTCGGACGCGCCATGGGCGAGACCATGGCCGTCGCGATGCTCATCGGAAACAGTTCGCGGCCTTCCTGGTCGATTTTTGCGCCATCCGGAACCCTTGCGGGTCTCCTCGCCAACCAGTTTGGTGAAGCCAGCGGATTGCAGGTCAACTCGCTCATGTATGCGGCACTCATCCTCGTGGTTATCACGCTTGGGGTGAATCTCGTGGGAGAATGGGTGCTGCGTGTGACACGACGACGCACGGAGGGTATCCGATGAACTCCGGCACGGCCGAACCGGCAATCGGGGATTTCCTCGGAGGCATCCACTCCAAGGGAACCGGCTTCCGATCCCTCATCAATCGCATCCTCACGGTTCTCTGCGTGGGGCTCTCGCTCCTCACGCTCGTTCCGCTGTTCTCGATCATCTTTCTGGTCGTCAAAAACGGATGGCCCCTCCTGAGCTGGCAGACGTTTGTGGAACTGCCACCGGCGGCCGGGATGGTCGGCGGGGGATTTGCGAACGCGGTTGTCGGGACGCTGGTGATGGTCGGCCTCGGCTTGGCGATTTCCGCGCCGGTGGGAATTCTCGCTGCCATCTACATCAACGAATACGCGCCGAACGCGCGTCTTTCCCATGCTGTCCGCCTTGTTGCCAAGTTGCTCACCGGCATCCCGTCAATCATCTGCGGTGTGTTCGCATTCGCGGTGATCGTTTCGACGACCGGAACATTCTCCGCCTATGCCGGCGCCGTGGCGCTTTCCGTTTTGATGCTTCCAACGATCCTTCTCACCGCAGAGCAGGCACTTCTCAGTGTCCAAAGCTCGTTTCGGGAGGCGTCCTACGGACTGGGGGCCACCAAATTCCAAACAATCACACGGATCGTCCTGCCGGACGCCCTGCCGGCCATCATGACGGGCGTGATGCTGGCCGTGGCGCGCGCGGCTGGCGAGACCGCGCCGCTGATCTTTACCGCGCTCTTCAGCCAGTTCTGGGCTCAATCGCTCAACGAGCCCACCGCTTCTCTTTCCGTATTGATCTTCAATTTCTCGACGGTTCCCTTCCCGCACCAGATCGCGATGGCGTGGACAGCGTCGCTCGTGCTCGTTGCGTTTGTCACCGTGGCCAACGTGCTTGCGCAGTGGGTGTTCTCGAAGAAATATTAATCCTGCCCGAAGTCCCATGAACCCGCCGATGAAAATAGCCCACACGCCCTACGGATCTTCTGCGGCGGCCCCGCCGGACGCCCGGCAGGATTTGCTCTCCGTGCGGAATTTCCAGTTTTTCTACGGAAAAAAGCAGGCACTCTACGACATTTCGATGGATATCCCGGAGAAGCGTGTGACGGCGTTCATCGGGCCGTCCGGCTGCGGCAAGTCGACGTTGCTCCGGAATTTCAACCGGATGAACGAACTTATCGACGGTGTCCGCACGGAGGGTGACATCCTGCTCCAGGGGCACAGCATTTTTTCGGCGGAGGTTGAAGTGATTGCACTCCGGCGGGCGATCGGGATGGTTTTCCAAAAGTCGAATCCGTTCCCAAAGAGCATTTACGAAAATGTTGTCTACGGTCTGCGAATCAGCGGCCGATCCAGCCGGGCGGAGCTCGACGAGACGGTGGAACGAAGCCTCCGCGGCGCGGCCCTTTGGGAAGAGGTCAAAGACCGCCTGCACGAAAGTGCGCTCGGACTCTCCGGGGGCCAAATGCAGCGCCTGTGCATCGCACGCGCGATCGCAAACCGGCCGAAAGTCCTGCTGATGGACGAGCCCTGCTCCGCCTTGGACCCCATTGCGACCGCGAAAGTTGAGGAACTCATCCACGACCTCAAAAACGAATTCACCATTGTGATCGTCACTCACAACATGCAGCAGGCCACCCGCTGCTCGGACCGCACGGCGTTTTTCTACCTGGGCCGTCTGATCGAGTACGATGACACGGCGCGGATCTTCTCAAACCCCTCTCAGAAGCAAACCGAGGATTATATCACCGGGCGCTTCGGCTGATTTGACGCACCATGGCTGAATCCACCCGACATATCCTCACCGACTTTGACTCTGCGCTGGAATCGCTTCGAACGAGCGTGCTCATGATGGCGAGTCTCACCACCCGGAATCTCGACAACGCCCGGCGCGGTCTTTTTGAGCGTGACGAAGACTGGTGCAATACGGCGATCGCCGACGACGAAGAGATCGACGCCTTGGAAATCCAGGTCGACCGCGATGGCATCGAGATCATGCTGCGCTTTCACCCGTACGCATCGGATCTGCGGAGCGTCATCGCCGCCATGAAGATGAGCGTGAACTTGGAGCGCGTCGCGGACCAGGCGGTGGGAATTGCCCGGCGGGCGAGGAAGCTCAACGGGCGCGATCCACTGCCGGAGGTCGCCGGACTGGAGCCGCTTTTCAAACATGCGTCCGCGATGTTTCAGGATGCAATCCGCGCCTACGCAGAAAACGACCCGGAACTCGCACGCACGCTCAAGCCGCGGGACCGCGAACTCGACGAGATGAACCGCGATTACGCGAACCGGATTACGGAATTGATGCCGAAAAATCCGGACCTCATCCATGGTTATCTGGAGCTCATCTTTATTGCGCGTTTTCTTGAGCGCATTGGTGATCAGTCCACGAATATCGCGGAAGACACGGTCTTTGCGGTCATTGCCGAGGACATCCGGCACGCCAGCCCGCTCTCTCGCTGAGACGACCGCTTAGCGGAGGAGCTCGCGGAGGAACGGTGCCGTCCGGCTTGTTTTGGATTTTGCCACCTGCTCGGGGGTACCTTGCGCGACGATCCGACCACCGCCGGCACCGGCTTCCGGTCCGATGTCGATGATATGATCCGCTTCGGCAATCACGTCGAGATGGTGTTCAATCACAACAACGGTGCCGCCTTCGTCGACCAACCGGTGCAGCACCGAGATGAGTTGGGCGACATCGTGGGCGTGAAGCCCGATCGTCGGCTCCTCAAGGACGTAGAGGGTGGATTTCCCGCGGCGCGTCGTGCGGATTTCCTCGGCTTTGGCGGTTGGACGACGTGCCAGTTGGGTCACAAGCTTGATCCGTTGGGCTTCGCCCCCGCTCAGTGTTGGACTCGGCTGTCCGAGCTGGAGATAGCCGAGACCCGTCTCGACCAATAGCTCCAATGGGCGCCGAATTTTCGGCAGTGCCGAGAAAAACTCCGCCGCCTGTTCGATCGTCATCTCCATCACCTCCCCGATCGAACGTCCGTTGTATTCGACCTCCAGCGTGGCCGGATTGTATCGCCGACCGCCGCAGTCCTGGCACGGCATGTAGCTTGGCGGAAGAAAATTCATCTCCAGTTTGATGACGCCCTGACCGAGGCACGCCTCGCAGCGCCCGCCTTCGTTGTTGAACGAGAACCGGCTGGCCGAATAGCCACGCATCTTGGCGGCGGGGAGGCTGGCGAAGAGCGAGCGGACTTCGTCGAAGACTTTGACATACGTGGCCGGAGTCGAGCGCGACGTTTTACCGATGGGAGATTGGTCGACTTCCAGGACGGCTCCGAGGTGGTCGGCACCATCGACACCATTACAGTTCGTCGGACCGGCTTTTGTGCGCGAAAGTGCATCGCGGACCGCGGGCACCACGACGCCACGGAGAAGCGTGCTTTTTCCGGAACCGGAGACTCCGGTGATGACAGACAGGCGGTTGGCCGGAATCGAGACGTCGATGGATCGCAGGTTGTGGAGGCGGGCTCCCCGGATGGTGATCGAGTGATCCGGCTTGCCACGACGTTTTCCACGGGATGGATGCTGCATGGGTTCGCGCAGAGCCTGACCGGTGAGCGATGTCTTGGATCGAAGGATTTCGGCGAGGGTGCCGGAGGCGACGATTTCGCCACCGCGTCGGCCCGCGCCGGGGCCGAGATCGAGGATGTGGTCGGCGCGCCGCATCGTCTCCTCATCGTGCTCGACCACGACGAGCGAGTTCCCCTTTTTCGCCAGCGTGCCCAGGGCGTCGAGCAGTCTGGCATTATCCCGCGGGTGCAAACCGATCGTCGGCTCATCGAGAACGTAGAGGACGCCGCGAAGATTCGAACCGAGCTGCGCGGCCAGACGGATGCGTTGGGCTTCACCCCCGCTTAGCGTCTTGGCGCTCCGGTCGAGGGAGAGGTAGTCGAGTCCTACGGTTGCCAGAAACTCGAGTCGCTGACGGATCTCCGACACGATGTCCTTCGCAATCTCGGCTTGCGTGCCGTTGAAGCGAAGTTTGGAAGCGAGTCCCAGTGCTTCCGCCGCCGGGGCCTTGGTGAAGTCGGTGATTGCGAATCCCTGGAGATAAACGTGGGAAGCGGTTTCGTTCAGGCGAGCACCGCGACAAACCGGGCAGGGTCGTGGCTCGTCGTCCTCGAGCGACTCATGCCGTCGTTCTTCGTCGAGTTCGGCCTCAAGTTGCGAATCAAAATCGCGGCCGCCGCCGTTGGCACTCCAAACCTCCCCGAAACCACGGCAATGCGGACACCATCCATGCGGCGAGTTGAACGAAAACAGCCGTGGGTCCAGCGGTTCGAACGCCCGGCTGCATGACGGACAGTTCATTTCCGTGCTCAGGACGGTCGCGTTGCCGCGATGGTCGAGCACCTTTGCCGTGCCGCGGCCGAGGGAGAGCGCGCGGCGGACGATCTCCTCGACGGATCGGATGGACGACTTGTCGAGCGTTCCGATCAAAGCGTCAATCGTGTGTTCTTTGAAGCGCTCCAGCTTTTCGAATCCGGCGACCGGAACCATTCGGCCGTCGACGAGCAGGGTATCGATACCCTGCCGGGCGGCCGCCCGCGCGACATCGGTGTGAAAACCTTTGCGGGCCTTGACCAGGTTGGCAAACACCTGCACGCGACCCTTGGCCGCCATGCGACGGACCTCCTCGGAAATCGCAGCGGATGTCCGCGGTTCCACGGGTACGTGGCATTCCGGGCAAAACTGCGTCCCGAGCTTCGAGAAAAGCAAACGCAGAAAGTGATAGATTTCTGTAACGGTCGCGACGGTCGATTTGCCGCCTCCGCGGGTGACCCTTTGCTCAATCGCGACACTCGGTGGAAGACCTTCGATGGCATCGACATCGGGTTTCTCCATTTGTTCAACGAACTGGCGGGCGTATGGCGACATGCTGTCGAGGAAACGCCGTTGCCCCTCGGCAAAGAGGATGTCGAACGCGAGCGTCGATTTGCCCGAGCCGCTCAGGCCGGTGACGACGACCATGCCATCCCGCGGGATGTCGATGGAAAGGTTCTTGAGATTGTGTTCGCGAGCGCCTCGCACGGTGATTGCGCCCGGCAAGCGCGGTTTCCGTCTCGGGCGGGCGGGCGCCTCAGCCACTCGCGGATCTGCGCCGGACAGCACCCGCTCCAGGAAGCGTCCTGTGTGCGAGCCCTCTGTGCGCGCGACGACTTCCGGCGTTCCGCTGGCGACCACACGTCCGCCTGCATCGCCGGCTTCGGGGCCGAGATCGAGAACCCAGTCGGCCGATTTGATCACCTCGAGGTTGTGCTCGATCACGATGACGCTGTTGCCTTCGTCCACCAACCGATGGAGCACTTTCAACAGCAGCGCGACGTCGTCGAAGTGGAGGCCGGTCGTTGGTTCGTCAAAGATCAGAAGCGTGCCGGCTTCCCGTTTCTGGGCGAGGTGATGAACGAGCTTGAGCCGCTGGGACTCGCCGCCGCTCAGGGCATTCACCGGTTGACCCAACCGAAGATAGTCCAACCCGACATCCGCCAGCAACCGGAGCGGGCGGGTGATGTTCCCCTTCGGGTCGAGCGGTTCAAAAAACGTGATGGCCTCACCGGCGGTCATCTCCAGCACGTCATGGATCGACTGGCCATGGATCCGGATGTTGAGCACCGACGAGCGGAATCGCTTTCCATCACACTCCGGACAGCGGAGGAACAGGTCGCTCAGGAACTGCATTTCGACCTTTTCGAAGCCGAGACCGCCGCATCGTTCACAGCGGCCGTTACCGGAGTTGAATGAAAACGAACCCGGCGAAAAACCCGCTGCCAGGGCCTCGGGAGTCGTTCCGAACAACTCCCGAATCCCATCGTAGGCACCCAGATAAACGGCCGGCGTCGAACGCGGGCTGCGGGCGAGGGGAGACTGATCGACCAAGATCACTTCCTCGATCTCGTCATCGCCGCGGAGGCTTTTGACGAATCCGGCCGCTTCGTCCTCGCCGGGTTCTTCGCCGGCCAGATGCCGGTGGATGACGTCGCGAACCAAGGACGTTTTCCCGGATCCCGAGACACCGGTGACGGCGCAGAGAACGCCAAGGGGCACTTTGACGTCGAGATTGCGCAGGTTGTGGTGTCGGACTCCGCGGAGATCGAGAAACTTCCCCGGCTTCCGGCGTTTCACGGGAACGGGAATCGATTTCCGGCCCTCCAGATAGTCGGCCGTGAGCGAGTCGACGCCGGCGAAATCACCTGCCGGACCGGAGAAGAGCAGGCGTCCTCCGGAATGTCCCCGTCCGGGCCCGATGTCGACCAGATGATCGGCCGAGCGGATGACGGCTTCCTCGTGCTCGACGACGAGCAGCGTATTTCCCTTGTCGCGCAGTCCGCGAAGGACATCGAGCAGGCGTTCGGTGTCACGCGGATGAAGTCCCACGCTGGGTTCGTCGAGAACGAACAGGGTGTTGACCAGCGAAGCACCGAGGCAGGTCGTGAGGTTGACCCTTTGGATTTCGCCGCCGGACAGCGATCGGGTCGGACGGTCCAGAGTCAAATAACCGAGGCCGACCTGTTCAAGGTAACCGAGACGCGAAAGGACTTGATCGCGCACGAGTGCCGCGCTCGTGTCGGTGGTGGGGATGGCGATGGATTCGATGATCCGTGCGAGTTCCGCCACCGGCTTGGCCGCGACGTCCGAAATCGTGAGACCCGGACCAATTCGGTAGTTCAACGTTTCCGGCTGAAACCGTCCGCCGCCGCAGGAAGGGCACGGTTGGTAGCTCCGGTAGCGGCTCAATAGCACGCGGATGTGCATCTTGTAGGTTTTCGACTCGAGCCAGTCGAAGTAACCCTTCACGCCGTACCAGTTCCCATTCTCCCATGCGTCCTGTGTGTCGCCTTCGCCGTTGATCACCCAGTCCTGATCAGCCTTTGGCAGTTCCTCAAACGGGCAGCGGATATCGACCTCCCGGCGGAGCGCGTGGCGGATGAGATCCTCCTGACATTCGCGCGACTGGCCGGTTTGGAACGCTTTGACGACGCCGTCTCGAATCGAGAGCGAGTGGTCGGGCATCACCCGGTTCCAGTCGATGCCGATAATGCGTCCAAATCCGCGGCACTCCGGGCAGGCACCGAGCGGGTTGTTGAAACTGAAAAGCCCCGGTGACGGCGGGCGGATGTTGATGTCGCAGTGCGCGCAGTGCCAACCGGACGAATACGGATGCGTCGAGCCGTCAGTGGCATCGATGATGGTGAGCCGGTCATTGCCGAGCCGGAGGCTGTTTTCAATGGCCTCGGTGATCCGGGTTTTCTGGTCTCCACGGATTTCGATCCGGTCCTGAACGACCGGAACCATTGCGGGAAGCCGCTTGATCGCTGCGGGTTCGTCCGTCCGGACAACGCGGCCGTCGAGCCAGACACGAAGGCATGCCTGCTGTTGGAGGAAAGCGAAGAAGTCCGCTGCTGCTGTGCCCACCGGCACGGCGACTCCGAAGCTCACGAGAACGGATTTTCCGCTGAACCGGTCCAGCACGTCCGCGGCGATGGACGCGGGCGACTCCGGTCGGACCTCACGTGAGCATGACGGACAGAAGCCGCGTGCGACCCGAGGAAAGAGGAGCTTCAGGTAATCGTTGATCTCGGTGATGGTGCCGACCGTTGAGCGCGTGGTGCGGACGTTGTTGGCCTGCTCGATCGCAATGGCCGGCGGGATGCCGTCGATCGCGTCGGCTTGTGGTTTGTCCATGCGGTCGAGGAACTGCCGCGTGTACGGGCTGAATGTCTCGACGTAGCGCCGCTGGCCTTCCGCGTAGATGGTGTCAAACGCAAGGCTCGATTTCCCGCTCCCACTGGGGCCGGTCACCACGATCAACTGCCCGAGGGGCAACTCCAAATCGATGCCCTGCAGATTGTTCTGCCGGGCGCCACGCAATACGATGCTGTCCACCCCGGAATTTACGATACGTCAGGCGGAGCCGTCCCCACCTTTTTTTCTGTTTCGATCAGTTGCAACTCACCCAACAACCTCGTGTAGGTTGCGGACGGGTTGTCGCCGAGTTCGTCTTCGGCATGGCGTTTGAGGCCGTTCATGTAATCAATCCGGAACAGGCCGAATCGGGGCGTGAATGAGCCCCATTCGAAATTGTCGGTGAGCGACCAGTGAAGGTAACCAAGCAACGGCACGCCTTCATCGAGCAGGCGCCGCACCTGGCCAAGGTGGGCTCGCAGGAACTCGCTCCGCGTGACTTTGTCACGGCGGGCGGATCCAGCGGAGTTGTCCGACTTCCGGCGTTGGGCCATGCCATTTTCGGCGATGAGGATCGAGCGACCCGGGAACGCCTTCGCGTAGTAGGTGCAGAAAGCATGGAGACCCTCCGGAAGAAAATGCCAGTCCCACCACTTGCTGGAGACGCCGTCCATCAAATGGCCGTGCAGACTCCCGCTGGGGAACTCCAGGTCGGCGAAGGACGGCGGACGGAAAATGTGGCCGATGAACGGGTCGTAATAATCCACGCCGAGAAAATCCAAGACCGTGGCGCGGGGTGATCGCTCCAATTCGGCGAGGAAGAACGCGAAGCCTTCGCGGGTGGCGGCGCGCGAGGCAAAAACATCGGCGAGCCAATGGACGCCCCGTCCGATCGCTGCAAAGAAGTCGCCCCGGAGGGCGAGCCGGGCATTGGAGATGCCGGCTCTCAGGGCCGCTGCACGCGCCCGGAAGAACTCCGGAAGTTCATCCCAGCGGACTTCATTTTCACGCAGGCACAGCAGATCGAGGAGCATGTTCTCCGACCAGTAAACATCGCTGCAAAACGTGTTCATTGTCACTTGCGGCGCGGTCCAGCCTTCATCGGCGTAGATGTCGTGGATCGCATTGTAAGCGCGGACGTGAGCGCTCAAAAGACGGTTGTAAGCCCGCACGCCGACGCCGATGCCGGCGTGCAAGCCGCCCGGGAAGTGACGATTGAGATACGTGTTGAGGACGAGCATGTTCGGCTCGTTGAGCGTCACATACCATCGGACTGGGGCCATTTGGTGGAACTCGGCAAGGCGCCGGTTGACGTGTACGACCGTGCGACGGACGAAAGCTTCAAAAAGCTGGGGCGTTTCATCGTCGAGCCATGCGTCGAGTCCGAGCCACGCCGGGTGGGTGAAGTGGTGAAGAGTGACAATGGGTTCGAGTCCGCTGGCCCGGCAAGCCGCTATGCGGTCCGCATAGCCGTCCAGCGCCGCCCCATCAAAATCGGGTGCCGGACCTTTTTCGGCGACGGTTGTCGGCTGGACCCGACTCCACTCGATGCTCAGGCGAAAGGCATTGAGGCCGATCCCGCTCGCGAGGGCGAAGTCCTCGCGATACCGGTTCCAGAAATCCACGGCGCCGCCGGTTCGGGCAATGCGGAGTGAGCCTTCCTGCCACGTCCAGTTGTTCTGCGGCTGGTGTGGTCCGTTGTAGCCGCCTTCGCTTTGGTAGCCGGACGTGGCCACGCCGGCAAGAAACTCCCGGGATTGCATCATTCAGCCACCGGTTTCATTGGCGATGCGGCGACGGATCGCTTTTTCGCGGAGTTTGGAGATGACGGCCGGCGGCCGTTCCGGAGATTCCAGTGCGAGCCGTGCGATGTCGCCGGCAGCGTGCGGACGCCCGAGTGCGCGCGCGTTTGCGGACATCGCGCGGATGCGGTCCGGATCATCAAGGAGTCGCCGCAGTTTGTGTGCGACCACTGTCACCTCCGTACATTTCACCGCCGCACCGGCTTCGAGGAGAACATCGGAGTTCCGTTCTTCCTGGCCCCCGATCGGATCAAGAATGACCATCGGCAAGCCGCGTGCGAGAGCTTCGGCGGTCGTCAGGCCGCCTGGCTTGCTGAGCAAAAGGGTCGCGGCACCCATGAGATCGGGCATTTCCGCCGTGTAGCCGAGCACCCGGAAATCCTTTTCCCGTTCACGGACCAACAATTCCACCTCGCCCCGCAGTTCCTCATTTTTCCCGCAAACGACGATCGCCTGGAAGTCGCGGTCCAGTTGGAGCAGACGACGGACCACGGCTGTGGCCGGACTCAATCCCAGTGTGCCGCCGGCGACGAGCAAGGTTGGACGGGATGGATCGAGGCCGTGCCGCTCGAGCACAGCGGTCCGATCGACCGGCCGGCTGAACGCCTCATCGACCGGGATTCCGGTGACTTCGATCCGGTCACCGGGAAGTCCGAGTCCCTCCATGTGAATTTTGTCTTCCTCCTGCGCGACGAAGTACCAGTCGAAGGCACGCGTGATCCAAAAAGCGTGGAAGTGGAAATCCGTGACCACGATCCCGAGACGCGCTTCGAGCCGTCCATTGCCGATCAACCATGACAACACCCCGGCGGGCATGAAGTGGGTGCACAGGATGACATCCGGACGGAATTCGCGCACGAGATTCATCAGGGGCAAAGCCTGCGGCAAATCGAGCGCCAGCCGGCTTTTGTCCGAGACCCACGGGTCATCACTGGATTCGTACCACCATCCGAGGAACTCGGGGAGGAGCGCGGAGAGTTTCGCGTAGAGCGTCGAGTAGAGTTGCTTGTGCAGAACGTTTGTGTGGTCGAGCGAGTCGTCCGAAAGGACCTCCTCCACATCGGGGCGGGCGCGAATGGCACGGGCGAGTGCATCGGCCGCCTTGACGTGACCCGAGCCGACCGACGCCGACAGGATCAGGACGCGTTTTTTCATCGCCGGAATCTGTCCCACCCGTGCTCCGTGCTCAAGACCGATCGTCGGTGCTCCGGTGGATCAGGCCCCGCCCCGATCACTCCAGCGCAAAGTTGATGCTCACGGTGTAGGCTCCGCCGGAACCCAGGCCGCCTGGCAGGGGATCGATGCGGGTGACGCGCCGAAGCGCGGCGCGAACCGACTCGTCCATGACGTGGTTGTTTGAGGACCGCGTGATCTCGGCGGAGGAAATGGTTCCGTCCTTTTCAATGCGAATGCGGACGGTGGCGACGAACTTTTGGTCCTGTGAGAAAATGGAGGTCGGCTGGTCCCATTGGCTGAAGAACCGGTCGTGGATGAGTTCGTGATACCACGCAAACTGGGAGGGATCGCCCGCGGCGCCGGAGCGGGACGCGGTGCCGCTGCCCTGTGGCGCCGAGTTGCTGCCCGTGGCTGCGGTGGCCGATGACGCGGCATTCGCCGAACTGGCCTTTGGTGACGCGCCGGGTGAGGCTTTCGGCGACGCACCCGGAGAGGCCTTGGGGGAAGGTTTCGGTGAGGCTTTTGGCGAAGCTTTTGGCGAAGCCGAGGGTTTTGGAGACGGCTTGGGAGAGGGTTTCGGCGAGGGCTTGGGACTTGGTTTTGGGGAGGGCTTGGGTGACGGTTTGGGCGTCGGCTTGGGAGTTGGTTTGGGGGTCGGAGTCGGGGAGGGACGTGGCGTCGGCGTGGGTGTCGGACGCGGGGTGGGAGTTGGAGTCGGCGTGGGTGTCGGTGTCGGCGTGTTGAGTGGGATCTCGGACTCGGCGGGTGGGGGAGTTGGTTCCGGCGTCGACTCGGGGTTCGGCTCGGGAGTGGGCGGCGGCGGAGTCGGCTCCGGGGTTGGCTCGGGAGTTACATCCGGAGTGGGCTCGGGAGTTGGTTCCGGAGTGGGTTCGTCTTCAGCTTGTTCCATGGGAGCAAAAGCCCCCGGATCCATCCAGACGACCTCGCCGAGCGGCTTTTCGATCAGGGGACGGGTGAAATAGAACAGAGCACCGAGCAACGCAATGTGCACGGCCGCGACAAGGGCGATGTTCCGCCGGAAGCGCCGGTCGCGCATTGTCAGGTTCCCTCTTCGCGGTGGGTCATCACGCCGACGCGTGTGATCCCCAGCTTTTGGAGAATGTCCATGACCGAAATAAACCGCTGAACCGGGAGGTCACGATGGGGGCGGACAACGACGGCCGTCGCCGGATTGGCGGCGTGGAGTTCGGCCAGGCGGGTTTCGAGGGAGGCCGCATCGACCGTTTCCTCGTTGATCTTTACGACGTCATTCCGGTCGATGGAAACCGTGATGACCTCGGCGGGATCGACGTTGTTGCGAGCGGTTGTGCTGCTGGGGACGACGAGGTCGATGCTGTTTTCGATCAGCGGCGTGGTGATCATGAAAATGATCAGAAGCACGAAGGCGAGGTCGAGCAGCGGGGTGACGTTCAGCTCGGTGAGCGTCTGGAGATTGTTGCGGGACGAGTAGCGGCGCATGTTCAGATCCCACGGCGGGTTTCGCGATGCCCGTGTTCCACAAAGCGGTGTTCAATCTCGGACGAAAGCTCGGCCGCGAAATTGTCCGATTGGACCAGGACGGACCGCACGCTCGTCACCAGGAAATTGTAACCAAACATGGCCGGGATCGCCACCAACAGGCCAACAACCGTCGTGATCAGCGATCCGGAAACGCCGGGGGCCATCGCCGCGAGGTTGGCGGTTCCGGCCATCGCGATTCCGGCAAAGGCATCCATCACGCCCCAAACGGTGCCGAGCAGACCGAGGAACGGACCGCCGCTGACGGCCGTGGCGAGGATGATCATGTGGCTTTCCAACTCGAGGGCCGATTCGCCGACTGCGCGTTCCATGGCGGCTTGGACGGAGCGCATTTGGGCCGGACTGATTTTGTCGGCGGCCTCGAGGCGTGCGCGAAATGTTTCATCCACCTCGGTCGATCCGAGCATCTGAAAACAAAGTTCGGCGGTTCCGGCTCGATAGATCGCGTAGAGCGGCGATCCCTCGAATTGAACGCCCTGCTCGTAGATGCGCAAGGGCGCCCGATCCCTGTGAAACAGCGAGGAGAAGCGCTCGCTTTGCCGCCTCGCAAACTGCAGTTGGCGGAACTTCGTGACCATCACGGACCAACTGAAGATCGACCCCAGGAAGAGCGTGATCAGGATAATCTTTCCTTCGATCGTGCTCTCGACAAATGCGTAGATGATGCCGGCTGCGATCATGCGCGTTCCCGGTCGATGCCAATACGATCCATGTCGTTGGAGACTAAAGGACAATCCGCCTGCGCAAAAGGCAATCCGATTTCCGCGTGCGATAATCTTTTGCCTCGGACGAGGATCGCGTTTAAGCCAGTTGGATGACGATTCGCCTATTTGCCCTGTTGCTCGCCGCCGCCATTTTGCCGGCGCAGGCACAGGAGGGTCCTCCGCGGGACAATCCCTATGATGTCATTGGAAAGATTTTCCAACCGCTGTGGAGCGTTCTTCTGGCGGATACCAAAGGAACAAACCGGGCTGCGGAGTTGACGATTGAGATGACCGAGGTCGAGGGCCGCCTGCCGGCGGAAATGGCGGGAGCGACTCTCAAGGCCGCGGTGCAATTTCCCGACAAAGTCCGGCTCGAAGCGCCGGTTCTCGGTGAGCAATTCGTGGTCTGCCGCAATGGCAACGAGGTCTGGGCCACCCCGGGCCAGAAAGTCGAATTCCTCATGAGCCAATTCAAGGTGAAGCCAAAGAAGAACCAGAAGCTGAACACGCCCATCTTTATCCCCGTGACGGCGCAGCAGGCCATTTTCCTCCCGGCGTTGTTTTCGGTCGTGCGCGCGGACGTTGCGGAAATCGAGGCGTTGAACGGTGAGGACACACGGGTCTTGACGGCCCGACTGATGCCGGAACTCGCGAAGGCGACCAAGGCGGAGGATTTTGTCGGACGCGTTTGGGTGGCTCCCGGCTTCGTCCCGCGGCGTGTGGAAGTCAAACGCCAGGATTTCACGGCCGTCGTTGATATTCGAAACCTTCGGTATGTGCCCGCTCTTCCGGCCGCCACTTGGGAACCTCCCGCCGGAACGACCGACATTTATCGAACCAGCCCGGAGATGTTGGAGGGACTCCTTTACGTCGTGATGAATTCGCTGAAGGCGAAGGAAGGCGACACGCCGTGGCTCAACGCCAAGTGAGTTACTCGCCGGTGAGTCGGGACGACTTTCCGACGATCGTGTCGTCGCGGTAGATGTCGGCGTTTGATGCCTGGAACTCCGCCTTCAATTGAACGCGGATCCGGGAGACGTCGACGAGTTCCCAGCCGGTCAGTTGGAACTCTGTCCCGGACCGTCCATTGTGCGCAACACCGATAAGTAGGTGATGCGCGTCGTCCTGGATTTTGTTCGTGAGTGTCTTCGGCTCGTAATAGAACGTGCGCAGGGAACTCCGGCGCGAATCCGTCGAGTAAAGTTTGGGGTCCAGATAAACCACTGAGCCGTCCGGAAGTTTGACCCGCAAATCCGGGTAACCGCTGCGCTGAGGTG
Source organism: Terrimicrobiaceae bacterium (assembly GCA_033763515.1). Lineage (GTDB taxonomy): Bacteria > Verrucomicrobiota > Verrucomicrobiia > Chthoniobacterales > Terrimicrobiaceae > JANRKJ01. Next base: position 86,895 of record JANRKJ010000016.1, read on the forward strand.
AGCCGGCCGAGGTCACCGGAATCGATGCGGACCAACCCGGAGTGCGGTTGATCTCCTCGATGAGCCGGTCCTCGACGAAACGACTGGCTTCATTGATCCGGCCGGACGAGCGGATTGGGTGGCCGGGTTCATTCAACGCGTCCAGCGTCCGGTCCAGAATCAGCCCCAAATTCGCCATCCAAAGAGCATCGGACTCCGCGTCGATGGGAACGATCTTCTTCCCGGTCGCGGCTTCGACCACTTCGGTGAAGGGAATGCCCTCGAGGGCGCGATCCTTGTCCAGCAGCCAGCGGATCAGCGTCGACGTATCGGAGGCACGAACGGCCGGCAGCGCGAGCAGCAGGGTTGCGAGCGCCGCAAGGCGGGCGTTCATCAGAACGTCACGCCCATTTGGGCTCCCAGCACGAGAGCGTTGGGAATGTTTCCTGTGCCCCCGGGGTTGATCACCCATTGAAGATCCGGCTGGATGTAGGCGAATTTGCTGAGGTTCACACGATACCCGGCTTCGAGGACAATCTCGTATTCGGGATAGCCTTCACCCGCGGCATCGACCGTCCGGGCATAGTTCCGGCTGAATTTTCCATAAACAAATCCGAGGACGGTGAAATCTTCGTCGCGGCTTGGGATCAGGCCCTTGTAAACGGCGCCGGCATTTGCCTGAAACGGAAGTTTCGCGATGTTCTGTTGCGGCGAGAGCACGAATGCGGACCAGAGCGTCAGGCCTTGATCGCTGCCCGGGCGTTCCTGCCAGACCATCTGGTCGGCATGCCAGTAGAAGCCGTAGGAATTCCGGGCCATCTCGTCGGTTCCGAACTGGCTGAATTGCCACGGTGAGTAGTAGGCCCCGAACCAATAATGACCGGGAAGGCCCTTGCGCTGTGTGACCGGAACTGATTTGCCTTCGGAAAGCGCCTTTCCCGAGACCATCGATTTGCCGTACGTTTCGGGAGTCGGCACGTCCTTTTTGAAGAACTCCGGAGTCCACCCGATTTGGCCGATGAGGAGAACACCGTCATCCGGACGAATGCTCCAGTCCAGCCCCTGATACGAGCGGTCAAACACACGCGTGGAAACCTGATAGGCGCCAAAGAGTGCGTTGAACTCCGGAGTGGGATCGATTCGCACACGCGCACCCCAGACCGCCCAGGGATACGCCGAGAATTGCGTGTTCACGGGCAGGGCCTGCGGGTTCCCGTCGATGCCGTTGTTCATGTAGAGCCAGTAGATTGGCGACGACGCAAAATCATCGCCCGTGGCAAACCGGCCGACTTTCAGGCTGAGTTTCTCTTCAAGAAGCTTCTGCTCCAGGATCAGCGCGTAGAACATCGCCGTCTGGCCGCCGAAGACCTGCTGAACCGTGAACTGGTTCCCGACATTCCTCTCGGACAGGCTCGACCCGGCGCGATTCAGGCCGCTGACCAAAAACGTCAACCCCTCCCATCCGACGAGTTGCTCGAAATCAAGTTGGAGGCCGAAGCTGATGTTGTCCGTATAGGTGAACCCGGCGCTCTTTCCGCCGACGGGATTCCCGGCGATGTTGTTGGTGTAGTTCGCCGACAGTTCCACGCCGCTGTCGTCGAGATAATTTCGGATGCCCCACCAATCCCCTGTCAACGAATCGCCCTCCCACCATTGCCGGGAGCCGATGTAGTTCGAGGGATTCGGCGTGTAATAGCTCCAGAACCGGGAATGTCCGGGTTCGTTGTCGAATGTCACTCCACCATCCCGGGCGAGACTCAAACCGGGGAACAAAGCCAGCAAAAGAAGACAACGGATTTTCATAGGGGAACGCCCTGAGAATGGCAGCCGGACCCACCGGGTGCAATCCGGAAGGCGGCTGTGCTATGGTGGCTCATGGCAATCCTCGTTTTTTCCCGACGTGCTCTTTGGGTGGCGATCAGCGCCGTGGCGGCCGGGCTGTTGGCATGGGCTGTTTTTGAATTCCAACCCTCCCGCCAGCTCCACCGCACCTTCGAAAAATTTGTGACGGCCGGCGAGCGACGGGACTGGGAAACGGCCGCGAGCTTTCTGGCATCGGATTATCGGGACGACTGGGGGCATGACCGCGAGACGGGGATCGCGACGGCGTCCGAGTTGCTTGGCCACTTTTTCTTTCTCGAGATCACGACGAATCCCGTGAAGATCACCGTCAATGGATCACGCGGCGAGGTTCGCACCCGCCCGCGATTGGCGGGCAATGGGACCGCCATCGCCCAATATGTCATGACCCGCGCGAATGAACTCCAGCAGGAGATGACATTCGTCTGGCGCCGGGAATCCTGGAAACCTTGGGACTGGAAACTTGTCTCCGTCCACCAGCCCGAGATCTCCGGTTGAATCCGGTCAGGATTTCATCTCACCCGTGATGAAGTCCGGATATGCCGTTCCCGAGTGTTCGGTGAAGTCGAGTCCGAGATCCTGCTCATTATCGGTCGCCCGGATTCCGATCGTCTTGTTGATCAGAACGAATCCGATGTAGGCGGTGATGAACGCGAAGGCTGTTATGCTCGCCGCACCGAGTGCCTGGATGCCCAGCTTGGCAGGTGAGAATCCCGCCTCATTGAAAATCGCGACGGCGAGAACGCCCCACCACCCACAGAAAAGGTGCACGGGCACCGCTCCGACCGCGTCGTCAATCCGCAGGCGTTCCAAAAGGATCGAGCCGGCCGTGGCGATGATGCCTGCAACCACACCGATCAGCACAGCGGAGGCGGGCGATACGCAGTGGCAATTCGCGGTGATGCCCACCAATCCACCAAGTGCACCATTGAGCGTCATAAGCAGATCCGGACGACCTTGATGGAGCCACATTGCGAACATGCCAATGACCGCGCCCGCCGATGCCGAGAGGGTCGTGTTGACAGCAATCCGGCCGAGAGAGTGATCGACCGCGAGCAGGGATCCGACGTTGAAACCGAACCAGCCAAACCAAAGGAGAAACGTTCCCAGTGCTGCCATGGGGAGATTGTGTCCGGAGATCAGTGTCGCGGTCCCGTCGGCACGGAATCGGCCGATGCGAGGGCCGACAACGAGAATGCCGGCCAGGGCGGCGGCTCCGCCAATGCTATGAACAACGCTGGAGCCGGCAAAATCCACATAGCCGAGCGATTCCAACCATCCTTTGTCGCCGCCGTAGCCGAAGCCGCCTGCGAAGCTTCCCCACGCCCAGTGCCCGGCGATGGGATAGATCAGGCCGGTCATCAAGGCCGTAAAAACAAGGTAACCGATGAATTTGGTCCGCTCGGCCATCGCACCCGAGATGATCGTTGCCGCCGTCGCGGAGAAGACAACTTGGAAAATCCAGAACGCCCAGAAGGCACTGTCGCCCGGGATCGAGGAGAGCCAGAATGGGCCCGCCCCGAACCACCCGGAATCCGAAGCCCCAAACATCAGGGCGAAGCCGACGAAGAAGAAGGCCAGCGCGCCGACGGCGAAGTCCAGGAAGTTCTTCATGCAGATGTTGATCGCGTTTTTCGCCCGGGTCAGACCCAATTCCAGCAGGCAGAATCCCGCTTGCATGACGAAAACCAGGGCCGCGGCGATGATGATCCAAAGACCATTCATTTTGCTCTGGATTTCCGCTGCGGCATTTGAGCCGCCTTCTTCCGCCGCGGCCGGAACACTGCCGGATGCGGCGGCAAGCTTTTCTTCGAGAAGCCTGAGACGTTCCTCCAGTTCGGCGGGAATTGCCGCCGGTGCCGGATTGCTTCCCGCGAGCGTGCGCTCCATGCGGTCGAGCTTTTGGAGGATCTGCCGGCTGTCCTGCAGCAACTGGCGGTCGGCGTCCCGTCCCTGACGGAGCGACTCCAGTACCTCCTGGTTGGTCGGTGCACCGGGTTCTTGGGCGATGGCTGGAATCAGCATCGCAAGCAGAAGGAGCGTGGCTTTTTTCATGAAACTATGCGTCGAGGGAGTGCAGGAACTCGGAGACGAGGGCAGCGCGCTTGCTGCGGTTTGGGATGGCTTCCAGGATCTCCAGACCGATCCGGCGGGCATCGGCTTTGGTCATCGACCCGTTGGTTCCGGCCCGCTGGAGCGGAGGTTGCACGATTTTTGCCGCTTGGGCGTAACCGATCACCCGGCCGACCAATCCCGTGAGCAGCTTTTCGAAATCGGCACGGCTCATGCCACCCGGCGCCGTGACAGGAGCTTCCGCGGTCGGCTCGGTCCGCGTCGGCGGAGCAATGTTGAGGTCGAGCAGAAGGCGCGTGGCCCGACTGGTCAACTTTGCCGGATCGGTATCCGGCCGCAGAAGGATCGTCAGCCGCAGGCTGTCGCGAGTGACCACGAGAACGCTGATACGCTCGAAACCGAAGAAGACCTGCCAAACCCGGCGGCCGACGGCGATGTAGCTTTCGCAGAGCCGCTCGATGCACGCGGCGAGGTCGCCGGCGCGTTCGTCGGAAAATGGCAGGTCGTGTGCGACGACGCGTCCGCCGGCTTGCAGACACGTTCCATCGACGCCCGGCTGATTGTGCAAGTCACGGAGCCAGTCAGCGGCTTGACCGCCCGGGGTTGGGGAGGCCGCGCCGGTCATGGCTTCGAGAACTGGCCGAGGCCCTGATGGGCTCGGGTGAGTCGGATCGTGCGTTTGCCGTCGGCGTCGTACTGGAAAGCGGTTTCGCGTTCGGCTTCGGTGACTGTGGCGAATCGAAGATCGCCTGCCTTGAGGTGGTAACCGACCGCATCGAGGTAATCCGACAGGATCTCGCTCTCGGAGATGAGTGTCCGCGCTTCCTCCTGGTGTTCCGGACGGAAAACCTCGTCGGAGGCGGAGAGAATTTCACGATTCGGGTCCAGTCGGATCTCCACCGAGTGGGCCACTTCCAATAAACCTTTGGTCATCCACCGGTTGGTAAGCAAACGCCATGCCATCCCCTCCAACCATCGGAAGGTTTTTCGAGACTACGTGGGGAGACCGGACCAATCGAACGTCACATTTTTCTCAACATCCGGGTGCAGGCTCTGGTGCACCGGGCACGCCAGCGCGGCGGCTTCCAGGAGTTTGCGTTTGGGATGATCGGGCGAAAGGGGAAGGCGGAAAGCGATGTTGATCTTTGCGATCCGTCGCGGGGCGTCGCTTGACATGATTTTGTCGACGCCAACCTGCGTGCCCTTCAAGTCGACGTCGTGTCGCTCCGCGGCGATGCCCATGACCGTGAGCATGCACAGGCCGAGGGAGGTGGCTGCGAGGTCGGTCGGAGAAAAAGCTGCGCCCTGGCCGTGATTATCCACCGGCGCATCGGTGAGGATTTTCATGCCGGACGGACCATGGACAGCTTCACAGCGAAGCCCGCCGAGGTAGACGATGTCGGTGTGGACCATGTCGCGAGACAAGCACATCCCGAGGGTCGCGGCAACCGGGTCTTTTCATTGACCGCTCGTCCCGGACCGGTGTTGATTACCGCCCGCTTTGAACGACAACGCACTTGCCGAATTGCTTTCCGCCAGCGGCCCGGGCCTCGCGCCGTGGGCCGTCCCGCCGGAGGGAACCGGTGGACGGCGCCATGCCGAGGCCGGGCATGACTACCGTCCGGCGATCCAACGCGACCGCGCGCGGATCATCCACTGCGCAGCGTTCCGACGCTTGGATGGAAAAACTCAGGTCTTCCTGAATGGCACCGGCGACCATTACCGAACCCGGTTGACACACACGATGGAAGTCGCTTCGGTGAGCCGCACGCTCGCCCGCGCGCTGCGATTGAACGAAGATCTCGCCGAAGCTGTCGCGCTGGCCCACGATCTCGGACATCCGCCTTGTGGACACACCGGCGAGGAGGAACTGAACAGCCTCCTGCGCGAGCACGGCGGCTTCGACCACAACGTGCAGAGCCTTCGCATTGTCGAGACGCTCGAGGAAAAATACCCGGACCATCCGGGATTGAACCTGACCTGGGATGTGCGGGAGGGAATCCAGAAACACGCCGACGGGTACACCGACCCGAAATCCGGGAAAAAGCATCCATCAGCAGCGCTCGAAGGACAGCTTACGGACCTCGCTGACGAAATCACGTACTCCAGTCACGATCTTGATGATGGTCTGGACGCCGGCCTGCTGACGCTGCAATCGCTGGAGGACGTTCCGTTGTGGGCACGGGCGGTTGAACTGGCGCGGTCCGAGTCGCCGCGTTTCGACCCGGGCCGTCACCGGGGATTTGTCATCCGGTGCCTGGTGAATTTTCTCGTTGATGATCTGGTTTACCAGACCGCGGCAAACCTTTTGCGCGCACGCGTGGCGACGTTGGATGACATCCGGAACCATCCGCGGCGGCTGGCAGCCTTTTCGCCGGCGGTCCGTCGGGAACTGGCGTCGCTCCGTCGGTTTCTGTTCCGAAATCTCTACCACCATCCGGAAGTGGCCGGAGCCAACCGCCGGGCCGCCGATCAGATCTCCGGGCTCTTCGAGTTTCTCGTGAAGCATCCGTCCTGCCTGGGCCGAAAGGCCGCCGGCCGGATCCGGCGGGATGGGTTGGAGCGGAGCGTGGGGGATTACATTTCGGGGATGACCGATCGCTACCTCGCCATCCAGCACGCGGCTCTGTTGGGGGTCAAATCCAGCCCAGCCAGCCAATGAATCCGGCGACGGCCACGACGATGAGAGGATTCACTTTGGTGGTCGTGAAAATGATCGTGCAGATGCCCGTCAGAATCCAGGCCTGCCATCCGTGGTCCGCCGCTTCACTCATGACCCATCCGCTGGCAAGGACGAGCCCGACGGTGAGTGGTGCAAACCCCTTTTCGACCGCGTGCCGGAGTGCGGAATCCTTCGCGTTTTCCCAAACGCGGGCCACCAGATAAACGAGGCACCCGGCCGGAATCATCATCGCCAGGGTGGCGAGGATCGCGCCGAGGATGCCGGAGACCTGTCCCCATCCGGCGCCCAAGCCGGCCTTGTAGCCGATCAACGTCACAATGAGAATGCTCGGCCCCGGCGCCGCCTGCGAGATGGCAAAGATGTCGGCAAATTGGTTGTCGGTCATCCAATCGTAATTGCGCACAGCCTGCCGGTGCATTTCCGGGATCACCGTGTTCCCGCCGCCGATCGAAAGCAGCGAGAGCGAGGTGAAAAGCGTGAAGATGTGGAGGAACGTCCGGAGGTTCATGCCTTCTTCAATTTCGGCCACGCCCAAACCAGACTGATCGGCGCCAGGAGGGCGAGGCACGGGAACAAATGCCAGCGGAGAATTCCGTTCAGAAAAAAGATGCCGCCAAACAGCAGCCACGGAACCGCGGCGCGGAGGCATTTCTGCCCGGTCTTGATTGCCATCGAAAGCGTCAGTGCAACCGCAGCGGCGGCCGCTCCGCGGAGGACGTTCTGAAGAGCCGGAACCTCATGGAAGGCGAAGTAGAAATACCCCAGGGTCAAAATCAGAACGACCGGCAGCAGGGTAAGTCCAAAGATTGCCGCGAATGCCCCCGGGACGCCGCCCATTTTGTTGCCGACAAAGACGGCGAGGTTGACCTGGTTCGCGCCGGGAAGAATTCGGCACATCGTCAGAGCGCTCAAAAATTCCTCCTCGCTCATCCACTTCTTCTCCACCACGACGACCTCGCGCGACCAGGCGGAGAGTCCGCCGCCGAACGAGGCGAGCGCGATGTGGTTGAATGTCCGCGCCAGCTCGAAGAGCGACGGCCTGACCTCACTCGTGGGCGAGGTCGGGGTCATGGGGAAAATCTTCTTCGTGGTGGAGCGAGGGATCGAGCGGGTCCGGGGCCTCGTAGCGGTGCGAGGCTCGCCAGTCCTCATTGAAGACATCCGCGAGCCGCGTCACGACGCCGGGATCGGTGATCGTGGTTCCCAGCTCGCGTCGAAGATCGAAGGCCGAGCGATCAATGTTCATCGAACCCACGAGCGCGTGCGCATTGTCGGACACCAGCAGCTTGGCGTGCAGGCGCAGGTTTTTTTGTTTGTGAACCTTGATGCCGCCGCGGTGCATGACGCGGAGCGATGAGAACGTATCCAGGATGTCCCAGTCGCTGATTCCATGCTTTCCGCCGCAGAGGACGCGGACGTCCACCCCACGCTCAGCGGCCGAGAGGATGCGGTCGAGGATCGTGGCATCCACGAATTTCGGATGCTGGACGTCGAGCGTCTCTTTGGCCGCGTCGATGAATTTCGACATGAGCGCCCGGGAATTGTTGTTGCTCCAGAGAAGCCCCGCATGCGGCGAGGGATGCCACTCGCGGTGTTCCCAATCCGCCTCAAATCCCTCGACCACCTGCCCGACCTTCACCGGATCCTGAACGATCACGCCGTAATCCCGCGTTTGCGTGAAATACTTGGTGCACAGGTTGAACGTCGCGATGAGCGCCGCCTGGCCGTCGACGACAATCGACTTTTCGTGCGTGACGTAAAATTTCGGATTCGACCACTGGATTGCGACCCCGTTTTTCTGAAAAAACTCAAACGTTTCATCGTTTGCGCGATCGCCTCCCGAGCGTTTGGGATTGAGCATGATGCGGACGGCGACGCCGGCCTTATGCCGCTCGACGACGGCATTCATGATCTCGGGTTCGCTGAACGTGAATTGCTTGAGGAGGAGGGAACGTTTGGCAAGCCGGATGAGTTCGAGCACCGGACCGGTGCCGTCGTCCGGCTGCACGATCACATGGGAGACCGGCAGGAACATGCCAGCGGTGTACCAAGACCGTTCGCGCCGCGCAAGCCGCCTGTCAGCGTTCGGCGGCGACCCGGGCCACGCAGGCGAGCAGGCGGTCGACGTCCACCGGCTTGGCGAGGTGTTCCCGGAACCCCGCCTGTTTGCAGGCCGCGACATCGTCTTCCATGCCGTAGCCACTGAGACACACTCCGCGTTGGTCCGGACGCAGTTCCCGCATCCGACGAAACAATGCAAGGCCGCTTTCGTCGGGCAATCCGATGTCCGAGACAACCAGGTCGAAGGCGTCCTGACGAAACGCTTTCCAAGCCGCTGCGCCCGTTTCTGCGTGGGTGACCGTGTAGCCGGCGAGTTGAAGGATGCGCTTGAGAACCTGACCGGTGTCACCATGGTCCTCGACGAGAAGAATTTTGACCGCTGCGGGAGGAGGCGCGCTGGGCGCAGCGGCTGCCGCCGGCTGGATTGAAGGCGTGGTTTGCTCGTCTTTTGTCACCGGGAGTTCCACTTCGAACGTCGCGCCGAGGCCGGCTCCCTCCGAGTGGGCGCGGATGCGGCCGCCATGCGCTTCAACGATGGCCTTTGCGATCGCCAAACCCAAACCCAAGCCACCATCGACAGCCCGCCGCGGACCATCCAGCGTCTGCTCAAAGGGAAGAAAGATCCGCCCTTGGTCGGCCGGTGCGATTCCGACCCCTTCATCGCGAATCGAAACCCGGAGAAGCGAGGATTCGCACCGGGCCCGGATGTGAATGCAGGAAGCGGGCGGGCTGAACTTGATCGCGTTCCGGAGGATGTTCCAAAAAACCTGCTGCAGGCGGGCCCCGTCGCCTTCCACCGTGCAGTCGTCGATCCCGTCCAGATCCCAATCGATCCGCTGGGATTTCGCATCCATATCCCCGGAAACAATCGTCGCCGAATCGCGCAGCAGCGCCCCGGCCGGAAGGGCTCGACGGTCGAGATCGATTTTCCCGCGGCTGATCCGGGTGAGATCCAGAAGGTCGTCGATGAGACGCTTTTGAATGGCGGCATTCCGGCGGATCATGGCAAGTTCGGCGCGCGCGTCATCCGGGATGCGTCGATCGGTCGCCAGTGCCCCGGCCGCCGCAAGGACCGGAGTGAGTGGCGTCCGCAGTTCGTGCGAGAGCATGGCGAGAAACTCATCCTTGGAGCGGTTGGCCGCCTCGAGGGCGGCCGAGTGGTCCGCGATCGCCTTCTGTGCGCTGAGCGTTTCAACGACGAGGGCGGTTTGTGCGGAAATCCACTCGAGCATCCGAAATTGTTCGTCCGTCCAGTGGGCCGGCTCGCGACTGCATGCGACCAGCAGGCCGGCCCGGCCGTCGGAGTGGGGGAGTGGAGTGGCAAGCAGCGAGCGGATCGAGTTGGAGATACCAGCCGGCAGCTTCAAGTCCGGACGGAGAAGCGTGTCGGAAACATAGGCTGTCCGATTTTCGCGAAGCACGACCTCCGCGATGGAGCCTGCGACTGGCCACGTGGCGGGAAGGGGTGGGATGCCGGTGGAGCGGGCCTGTGCTTCCAACCGGAGGCCCGCGGCGTCTTGTTCCAGCACGGCGACCGCTTGGGCGGGCGATCCCAGAACCGCCAGCGTGTGGCGACAAAGCTGCTCAAGGCCTTGATTCATTGGCGCTCGTTCGCGGGCCGACTTCAGCAGGCCCTGCAAGATTTCCTCGCGTCCCGCCAAGCGCTGGCTGAGGTCGAGCAGGTCTTCATTTTGCCGGGCGGATTCCTCCGACTGTGCCTCGAGTTCTTCGTTTTGCTCGGTCAGTTCTTCCGCTTGGGCGCGGATCTCTTCGTTTTGCTGCGAGAGTTCCTCGGCTTGGGCTTCCAGTTCCGCATTTTGTGCGGTGATCGTGGCGAGGTGGCTCTCGACCCGCATGCGGAGCACGATCAGCACGTGGACGACAATCGCTCCCAGGAGAATGTTGAAAAGAATGCTGCCGAGCCGCAGGAGCCGTTCGTCCGGAGGCGCAGAAAAGCTGCCGCCCATCTTCCAGATGGCTGCCGTCGCGAACGCCAATGCCATGGTCCAGACGTGCCATCGGCGGCCACTCCAGATGCAGGCAAGCAGCGGGAGAACGAATGTGAGGGGCAGGACGGTTTCGCCAAACCAGATCAGACGCATGTAGATCCACGCCGCTGTGAGAGCGGCGAGGACGGCCGTCGAAAGAGCCACTGGAGGACGTCTCAACCTCATGGTTCGCAGCGTTTCCAGATCGAGGGGCCGCATTTGTGGAGACCTCTTAGACGGGGCGGATGGTCGGCTTTTCCCGTGACCAAATATCCGCCGGGTGCCAGTTGCGCGGCGAGGCGTTCCCACACAGCTGCCGCCGCATCGGGCCGGAGATAGATCGCCATATTCCTCCAGAGCAGAAGATTCCAGGGGCCGGATTCCACAGCCGCCAGAAGATTGGCCTGTTTCCAGTGGATCGCCCGTCGCAGGCGCGCCGGAACGGCGAAGCCACTGGGCGTTGGCGTAAACATCGTCTGCCACTCCAACTCTGCGCGCTGAATGATTGTCGGCGAATAAATCCCCAACCGTGCCCGCTGCAGTGCATCGCCCCGGCAGTCCGTCCCAAGAATCTCACACCGTTCCAGCACCCCCGCGCGATCAAGGAGAAAAGCCGCGGAATACAGCTCCGGACCGTCCGAGCAGGCCGCGCTCCAGATCCGGAGCCGACCCGGCCTTCGCGCCAGATCCGGAATCACCGACAGCGCCAGTCGGTCGAAAACCGGGCGGTCCCGGTGGAATTCCGTGACGCCCAATAGCACAACACTCACCAATTCGGGGACGAGTGAGGGATTCATCCGGATCCGTTCCAAGGCTGCCGACGGGTTCGGCACCCTGAGCCACCGCAAGCACGCGGGAATCCGCCTCTGGAGGGCTTTGGTTCGATAGGCCTCTCCGTCCAGCCCTGCCATCCGGAGCAACTCGGAGAGAAAGGGTTCTTCCAAATCGTCGGAGGGGGCGCATCGACTCAGGTCCGGCGACCGGCGGACGGCTCGTGCCGGGCGCTCTTTGCTCCCGGCGAAATGGATGTGGTCCAGCAGCATCGCCGGAAGTTTATTGGCTACGACCGCACGTCGGTCAACGTCCGGTCCGGCAAAAGACGTTCGAAATAACGCCAATCGGCGTCGGGTTCAGCCCTGAGATTCTGCTCGGGGAACCTCCACCGCCTCGCAGACCTCGCGCCATCCGGGGAAATTCCATCCATTGGGGAAGTCGCGGCATTGCTGGGGCTTGACCGGCTGAATCCGACAATTCCTCCCCTCGAGGAACACGCAGGCTCCATCTTCCTGGTCAACCAAAGCGAGTCCATTGCGCGACGGTCGCAACCGCGTGAACTGCTGGACGAAATCGTTCTCGGAAAGTCCGAGAAAGGCCGAGATGTTCCGGACGTCGTCTTCAGAAATCTTCACGAAGCCCGGCCAGCGGCAGCAGTTGGTGCACCGTTGGCACGCATAATAGGGCGCCTGTTTCATGGCGGTGGGATCGGAACGACTGCCGGCGTTCGGACGGTTGCGATGACGGCGCGGATCGAGTGGCGTCCGCGCGACCATGCCTCCAGAATGGCCAGATAGGCGTACATCTGGCCGTGATAGCGCCCGGCGATTTCGGAGGGCTCTCCCTGATCGGTCTTGAAGTCGATGAGAACAATCTCGCGTTCGGTGACGATCACGCGGTCCATTTGCGCCGACACGATCCGGCCGTCGACTTTGGCGGTGACGGCTCGTTCCCGCCACAGTTCAACAAAACCCGGCGGCTTGGTGAAAAGCGGCAACACATCGTCATGAGCCAAGAAGGACTCCACGCTCTTCGGAGCATCCACGGCAGGAAGCCACTCAATGGCCGCCAGCGCATCATGGACCAGCGACCCGAAGTCGAGTCCGCCGGAATCCGAGAAAATCGCCGCGCCCGGAAGGAACGCATGCCCGCTGTCCGACGGACGGGACCGAGCGAGTTCGATCGCACGCGTTTGGATTTGTGGGTTGTTTTTCTTCGGGGCCGCTGCCGAAGCCGGGGAGCGTCCAATGGCTGCAAACCATTCCGCCGGCGGGGAGCCGGACTCCGGCAGTCCCGGTGCGAGCAACTCGGCGGGTGTGGGTGGTTTTTGTTCGCTCATTTTTTCTCCGGGAAGAGCACGACAAGGGCGCGACGGGCTCGCGTCTCAGCGACATAGAATGTGCAGAGTTGGTCGAATGCGGTGCGTTCACGGACGGCCGCCGTTGCACGCCGCAAAACCGGATCGACTTGTGCGAGTGACTCGGACGGAAGGGGCAGGATCCAGGGATCGGTTCCGAGACCAAGATTCCGGCTGTCGCCGCAGAACGCAGTGCCGTTGTCCAGCTTGTCGATCCGCACGTCCGAGAAGATCGGGACAAAAACGAGATCGAACTCGAGTCCTTTCGACTTGTGAATCGTCATGATTTGCACGGTGCCCGGCCTCGCGGCTTCAGGACTCGCGAAAGTTCCGAAGAAATCCGAGAACTCGCGCGGTGAGGCGGGTCCGTTGCGGTCGAACTCCCTCGCCGCGCGACGAATCGCCGCGGCTGTGGAAGCGGGAACCGCAGTCATCATCGACAACCACAGACCGACCAGTCCAGTGGCGCCGCGCAGATGGAATTGCTCAAGCGCCTCATGCAGAAATCCCGGGGCCGGAGGACCCAACGGCCCCGCTTCCACCGTGCGCCGCGCGAGATCATCGGCTGGATCAGCCGTCCAGGCCGCCGCCATCGAGATGGCCACGGCAAACGGGTCGAGACGGGCCACCACCGGATTGGATTCCGTGGTCGCCGGGATCCCGCGCTGGCCGAGTTCCCGGAGCGCCGTGCGAGCCTCATCGTTCTTCCGTACCAAGACGGCGCACGTCAGCGGCGGGCGGTCGAGAATCCCCGAGTCGCAGACGATTTCCGCAATCCGGTCCCAATACTCATCGGGCGGCGTAGAAACCCGGAGTGTCCGGCCATCCGGATTTGTTGCATGCGCCTCATGAGCTGTCCATGCGGACGACCACCGGCGAACCACCTCCGCAGGGAGGAGGGACGCCAGCCGGTCCGGAGAGAACGTCTGATTGACCGTGTCCAGAATTTGCGGGGCCGAACGCCGGGACTCCCGCAATTCTTCATCGATAATCCGGTCGGGATCGTGTTGCGAGTAGTGTTCAAAGATCTCGTCAAACAGCGTCGGATCGCCGTCCCGGAAGCGGTAGATCGATTGCTTCACATCGCCGACGTAAAAGAACGACCGCGATCCGGAGGCGTCCTGGAGTATCTCGTCGACCAGCGGCTGGAGCGCCCGCCATTGCACGCGGCTGGTGTCCTGAAATTCATCGAGGAGCCAGTGGTCGAACCAGCCGTCCAGGCGGTATTGAAGATCGGAGTTCGTTGAAAGCCGCTGAACCAAAGTGGGAAGATCGGCGAACCGAAGGCCGTTTCGTAAACGGCGGTCGCGCACGCGTCGCAGGCATTCGCCGATGCCATGCCACCGGCGCGCCTGAGCCAGACGGAGACGGAGCGCTCCCCAGACACAGTGGCCGAGCGCCGCGCGCACCGCAGCGCGTTCGGCCGGGCTGAGCGTCCATTCCTTGCGATTGAAGAGGATGGTCACTTCGTCGTCGGCCAGAAGGGCCGCCGACTGTTCCAAAAGACGCTTCGCAAAGGTGTTCAGTTTTCCGGCCGTCGCGTAATCGCAGAATTCTTCGATCGAGTCTCGGATGGTCGGGCGCACGTCGTCTCCGGGATCCGGCGGACGCTTTTCGAATGCTGTCCATGGACAGCCACCTGACCAGATTTGGTCCGGGTCGCCCCATGCGGGACGATCGGGGTAGAGCGCGTAGAGCGCTTCGATCGTCTGCAGCAGGTCGAACTCGGTGCCCAGCGGATCCAGCTTGGCCTTCCCGGGCAGTCGCAGGAGTTCATCGATCAAGGTGTCGGCATCCAATTCCCGCGCGAGTTCGCGTCGCAGGCGGACGTCTTCGCTGTCGCCGGTCTCGGGCAACAGCCGCAGGGATGTTCCAAGGCCGAGTTCCGGCGCAAAAGCCGAGACCACGCGGAAAAAGAAACTGTCAAGCGTGCCGAACTCAATGCGATCGAGCGAAGCGACGACGCACCGAAGAACGCGTCGGAAATCCTCGGTCGAGAACGGCCCCACATTCCGCCGGTTGCAGAATGCCGCGGCCTTGGCTGGATCGGATGCGCATTCGGCCAGCTTGGCCAGCGTTTTCACGAGAAACTCCGCGGCCGCCTTGCGCGTGAACGTGAGTGCGATGATCCGGTCCGGCGGCGCGCCGAGCAAAAGCAGTTCCAGGATCCGGTCGGTGAGGCGGAAAGTTTTGCCCGTTCCGGCGGAGGCGCGAATGCGGCGGTGGAGGGATTTCATACGGTCAGCGCGCCGGCTTCGATGAATGAGGAAAGGGCGATCGGTTCGAAGTCGTCGTAATCCGGGTCGACCGCAAACCTCCGGTAGTCACCCTCGGCGATCCAACGCTCAACGGCGTTTTCGTGAACTTCCTTTGCGATCGCCTTCGCGCACCTGTCGGCCGAGGCGGCTTCTTCGGCGGTGGGCGTCCACTCGAAGAGGCCGCACTTTTCCGGATCTTCGGCGAGGATGAAATAGGCGAGGGACGGCGTCGTTTCCGGAACATCGTCCGGCCGCGCAATCCTCAGAGCGGCGGCATAAAGGGGGAGCTGCAGGTTGGTCCAATGCTCGTCCTCGAAGAGCGCGAAATCCGGAACCACCCCGAACTCGCCGTCCGCGCGTTTCTTCTTCAGATGCTGGCCGCGGACCGGCTCGGACTTGCTTCGGAGCGTGCCGGTCTTGTAGTCGATGACGCGAAGTTCGTCCTTTCGGACGTCGATCCGATCAATCCGGCCGCGGAGCCGGAGTGGCCACCCGGGGATCTCGAGGCCTTGATCGCCGTCTGCAATCCGCCACTCCGTGTGACGAATCTGCCAGCCGTCGCGGCGCGTGGCCGCCTGGGTTTTTGCAAACGACTCGAGCCGCATGCGTCCGGCCTCCCTCTGGAGGAGAAGGTCGACATCATTGCCGTAGACGGCAAACCGTTGATCCCAACGCTCGCTGAGCCAGGCGAAGATTGCACCTTCGTCGGAGGAGTCCCGGATCGAAGGATCATTCCCGAACGCCTGGAGGATGGCATGAATCCAATTGCCGAACGCCGCGTGATCCAGCCGGTACAGGACATCTTTGGGTGACGAAAATCCGAGGCGGTGGGACAGGTGAAACCGGAGCGGACACGTGAGATACATCGAAAAGTCCGTCACGCTGATGTCGGTTGCCGACACAGTCGCTGCCGGGATTTTCAGCGGAGCCTCTCGAAAATCGCAGATGTCGGGCGCAGTCGTCACCGGAATCTCGCGGCAGAGAAAAAGGACACGCTCCGCCAAATCCGAATCGGGACGCCGGAGCAGGAAGCGCGACGGTTTCAACGGACTGCCATCCGAACCCCGACGGGCCGTGAGGATGACCACGGTCCTTCCCTCCACCGCGCATGCGGAATGCAAAATGGCGGCATCGCGGGCTTCGCGGCTCGCGGCGTGGTCGAGGCCGAGCGCCGCGCGCGCCGAGTCGGGCAGAAGTGGATCGATCCGCCGACGGCTCGGGAGAAGGCCTTCGTTGAAACCAGCCAGCAGGATCAACGATGCGTCTTCGCCGGCCAGTTCCAGCCAACCTTCAATCTCCACGGCGCCGGGCGCGCGATCGGACGTCCATGTTCCTCCGATGGCCTCGAGCGTTCCGGCCAGCTCCGCGCCGCTCAACGGGCTCCACGAACCGGCATCCAGAATTTCATCGAGCGTCTGAACGAGCGCCTTGGCCGCTTCCTTGTCGCCTGGGCGGACCGCCATGTTGCGGTCGTGGTAAATCGCAGCCAGAATCCCGCGCAGGCGGGCCGGGGGCTCGAGCTCGGATGTCGCCAGTTTTTCGAAAACCTCGATCAGTGGCAGGACAACCGAAAGCCGGTTCCGGTCTTTCTCACCGAGTGCCTCGAACCGACGGCGAAGATCCCGCACTTGGGGGCGGAGCGCCAGCGAACCAAAATCCGTCCATCGCCGGAAATCCACGTTGACACGCTCGTTGGCAAGCCAGGCGAGGAAATCCGGGTGACGGAGCAAAGCCTCCATTTCATCCCATTCGCTCTCCGGTCCCCACCCCGCGAGGCGGGCCGCGAGTTGAATGACCGGGTGGCGCCCGAGCGGTTGGCCTTCCGGTTGGAATCCGGTTCCGCCGGCCGCCTCCAATGCGGATTCGATCTCATTGGCGAGGCCGGAATCGCCACAAATGACCGCGGGACGCTCGGGTGACGAAATGGAGCGTTCGGCGACTTCGCCGGCGAGTTCCTCCAGTGATTCGCGAACCCGCAGCGAATCTTCTGGAAAATCGAATTCCCTCTGGCTCCAGAACCCGGCGTGCGCGCGGCCAAGCGCATCGAACGCATCGGTGGGTTGGTCGAGTCCGGGCGCATGGACCCAGATTTCGGCTCCGACCTGCATGAGAGCCCGGGCGGCGAGAGGCGGTAGATCGGGAACACCGGCGACAATGATGCGCCGGATTCCGGGTGGCGTTTCATAGGATGCTGCCGATGCGCGCTGGGCATCGGCCGGGCACCGCCAGCCGGCGGATTTGAGCGCCCCGAGGTAGCGCTCCCACAGCCTCGTCCATTCGGTCCAGCGTCCGTCCCGCCCAACGAGCGCCTCCGCGGCGGTGCCGATGCTGTGATCCGCCGCTGCAAGCGTTCGTGTCAGTTCGACAAACGCTGGAGCCAGCCCGGCTCGGTCGGCTGGTCCCGATTCCGGGCCAAAGGTCTCCGGGCAATCCTTGGCGGAGAGGAGAACTTCCCGCCAGGCCAGTTCCGCCTGCACCGGCGCGGCGACGCCTTCTCCCTGAGCGAACGGAATCAGCGAAAATGGCGTCGCAAGGCGCGGCGGAAAGACGACGCCTCCATCCTGACCGGCGACGAGCCGGTCGACAATCCGGCGACCCGTTTCCATTGTCGGCACCACGAGAAGAAGGTCGTCCCAGATCGCCGAAGCCTGTGTGCCGAGTCGCCTTGCCACGGCCGCTGGCAGGGCTTCGCGGTCGGTCAGAAACAAGGGCACACCCGAATTCGGCATCGGGCGTGATATTGAGCGAGAGTCGCGGGGTTTGTCTTGTGATTTTCGTGACTGCAAAAGGCTTTCCTCACCGCGTCCCGGCTGCTAAACGATGCCGCGAGTGAGTCAAGAATCCCCCACGATTGAAGTTGGTCAGGAACACGAGGTCCACACCCTCGACCACGTCGACCAATATCTGATGATCGGCAAAGAGTCGGACGCCTCCGACATCCACCTCAGCGTCAACTCCGTGCCAATCTGGCGGCGGTTTGGAATTTTGGAGCCGATTTGGCGGAAGGCCCCGGTCCTCACGCCGGTGGACACCGAGCGTCTGGCGATGGGCTTTCTGGACGACAAACAAAAGGAGCAACTCCTCGAGCGGGGCGATGTCGATTTTGCCTATGCGAACCAACTCGGGCGTTTCCGCACCAGCGTCGTTCGTCAGCGACTGGGTTATGAGCTGGTTTTCCGGATCATCAACAGCCGGGTCCGCTCGATGGAGGAACTGGAACTGCCACCGCAGTTGAAAATCCTTACGCAGTATCACAACGGCCTCGTGCTCGTCACCGGCCCGGTCGGCAGTGGCAAGAGCACGACGCTCGCGGCTCTGGTCGATGAAATCAACAACGCCCGCCACGACCACATCATCACGCTCGAGGATCCGATCGAATACATCATTCCTTCCAAAGGCTGCCATGTGACCCAGCGCGAGGTGCACACGCACACGCGGTCGTTTGCCAACGCGCTCCGGGGCGCGCTGCGCGAAGACCCGGATGTGATCATGGTCGGTGAAATGCGCGACCTGGAGACGATCTCGCTGGCGATCACGGCGTCCGAGACCGGCCACCTGGTTCTGGGCACGCTTCACACCGGCAATGCCGCGCGCACCCTGGACCGCGTGCTTGACGTTTTTCCCACCGACCAACGCGACCAGATCCGCATCATGGTCAGCGAATCCCTGCGCGGGATCGTTTCCCAGCAACTCGTGCCGAGGGCCGACGGACGCGGCCGGGCCCTGGCGATCGAAATCCTGATGAATACTCCGGCGGTCGGCAACGTCATCCGCGAGGCCAAGACGTTCATGTTGCCGGGCATCATCCAGACCGGGCGCAAGCTCGGCATGCAACTCATGGACGACTCGCTTGCGGAGTTGTTTCAGGCGGGGATTATTTCTGCGGAGGAGGCCGTGTATCGTGCCGAGCAGAAGAACCAAATGCTCCAGCTCACCGGACTTCGCTAAGCCATGCCGTATATCGATCAATTTTTCAAAGTCCTCATCGAGGCGGGCGCTTCCGACCTCCACCTCGGCGAAGGCCAGCCGCCCAAAATCCGCCGTCATGGCGAGATCATCCCGATCCGTGAAGAAATCCTCACACACGAGGAAATGGCTTTCATGCTCCCGGAAATCTGCGGTGAGCGACGTTGGGCGAAATTCGTCGAAACCGGCGATCTCGATTTCGCCTACGAAATGGACGAGGAGAACCGGTTCCGTTGCAACTACCTGAAGCAGACGAACGGCTTCGGTGCGGTCTTCCGGATCATCCCGACCAAGATCAAGACATTGGAAGAGCTGGGTGTTCCGGCGGTCATCAAAACCTTCGGCCACATGCGCGGCGGGATCGTTCTCGTGACCGGTCCGACCGGCTCGGGCAAAAGCACGACGCTGGCGGCGTTGATCGATTACATCAACTCGAACTTCTCGCGTCACATCGTGACGATCGAGGAACCGATTGAATTCGTTCATCGGAACAAGTTGAGCATCATCACCCAGCGTGAGGTACCGGAACACACACCGAGTTTTCCGGTCGGCCTGAAGGCCGCCCTGCGCGAAGATGCCGACATCGTGCTCGTCGGTGAAATGCGCGATTTGGAAACGATTTCCCTGGCGCTCACCGCCGCGGAGACCGGTCTACTCGTCTTCGGCACGCTCCACACGAACAACTCACGAAAGACGGTTGATCGTATGATCGACGTGTTCCCGGCCGACCAGCAGGCGCAGGTGCGCACGATGCTCTCGGCGTCCCTCCGCGGCGTCGTGGCCCAGTTGCTCATGAAGAAGCACGACGGCTCCGGCCGGGTTGCCGTGAACGAAATCCTCGTCGTCAACAACGCGGTCTCGGCCATCATCCGTGAAGGTGCGACTCAGAAGCTTCAGGACGTGATCGTCGGTGGAAAAGGCGAGGGGATGCAGTTCATGGATGATGCCATCTGGGAGCAACTTGTCGGAGGCGCCGTTTCTCCGCACGAGGCCTACATGAAGGCGATCGACAAGCAGCGTTTCAAAGCGTTTCTGCCGGCCGAAGAGGCGGATCTTGTCAACGCCGCCGGCGTGCCGGACGACGTTTCGCACGAGGATCTGAAGAAGAAGCCAAATCTCCGGCCGCGTCCGCCGAAGCTTCCGGCTGCCTGAACGGCCTCTCCGAATGCAGGCGAAACTGAAAGTCCGACCCGGCGAAGGCGAGCCCTTTGAAGTCGAGATCGCCAATACGGCCACCATTGGCCGCGGCCGCGACAACACCGTGAGCCTCCACATGAGCCCGCATGTGTCTCGCCAGCACGCGATCATCCGGTGCCACAACGCCTGGCAATATCAAATCATGGATCTCGGAAGCCGGAACGGGACGTTCGTCAATGGCCGGCGGGTCATCACGCCCGTGATCCTCGAACACGGGGCCGTCATCCGCATCACCAACAACGAACTCGTCTTCGAGCAACACGAATCGGCGCCGGGTGAGGGCACAATCGAAGTGACGCTCGCCGCAGGCACCGACCCGACGCATGATGAGTCGTGCACGGTGGCGATCATGGTGTGCGACATCCGCGGCTTTTCGACCATGTCGGAGATCTTGCCCGAGGACGTCCTTGCGCGGACGCTTGGCGAGTGGTTCCGCGAAGCCGGAAATCTGGTCCAACAGGCCGCCGGGACGATCGACAAGTTCATTGGCGACGCGATCCTGGCCTATTGGATTGCCGGCAGCGAGCCCGGGGCGGAGGCGAGGCGAGCGTTCGAAACGGGACGCGCTCTTTTGACCAAGGCCGGCTCGCACGGGTGGCCCGGGCATTCCGACAAGCCGTTCCGCATCGCCGTCGCACTGCACCATGGCGTCGTCACTTGCGGGAACATCGGCCTCGTCGCCCAGCGCGATGCCACGATCATCGGTGACGCCGTGAACACGGTTTTCCGGATGGAAGGCGTCATGAAGCAATTCAACCAGCGTCTCACCGCCTCGGCCGACTTTGTCGGTTGCCTCGGCGAGGCCGATCGCAGCGAATTCCGCGATCTGGGTGAGCACCAACTCAAGGGAAAAAACCAACTCGTCCGCCTGATGGGTTGGGAAGCCCACGGCACGACCGTCGCGGGCTGATCGGTCAGGCCAAGCCTCCGGGAAGTTCCGGATAGCGCGCTCGTGCCGCGGGACGATTGTGGGAGCGATCAGCGGCTGCGAAATTGGAACCATGTCGCACCTTGTCGTTGGCCTCAGCACGCAATTCGAAGCGGTTCGCCGCGCGGTCCGCGCCCTCCGCTTCCAGAACCTGGAATCCATAACCGTGTTTTCCGAAGACGGAGCCCGGCGGGGCGTCTCCGCGATCGACGGAATCCAAATGGTCGACCATCCCGGCCCCGGGGGCGTCGGTTCCGGAGCCATCCGGGGCGGTGCTGTCGGGGGACTCGCCTCGGTGGCGACAATTGGCATCCCGTTCATTGGCGCCTTCATCTTTGTTCTCACGCTCCCGATTGCCACCGCGGTCGGTGCGGCTATCGGCTCGGCCATCGGCGCCGGCGCAAAACCGCTCGAACCCGATGATCAGACGGTCGAGGTTGCGCTCCGACGCTTCGGCATCCGGGACACCGAAATCCCGCGCTTGGAAAAAGCCGTGCACGCCGGACACTTCCTGCTCGCCGTCCGCTGCCCGACCGAGGCGGTCGCCCGCCATGTCGAGAACATCATGGACTCAATCGGAACCGAGCCGGCTCTCAGCGACCCGGCCTGAGTTGGCCACCTTACCCGGTTCTTCCGGCCAAAATTTCCGAGTTTCTGATTGCGCGGCGTGCGGACGCTGCTATTCTCGCGGACTTTTCCCATGCCAAAACCCATCGCCCGCAGCAAAACGCGCAAGTCCGTGGCCAAGCGCTTCAAGGTCACCGCGACCGGTAAGGTCGTGCGTACCCGCAGCAGCCGGCGGCACCTCCTGGCGAGCAAAAATGCCAAGCGCAAGCGCAAGCTTGCCAAGGCCACGCTTGTTCACGAGACCGACGTGGACCGCATCAAGCGGAACCTGCCCTTCAGCCACTAACGCGCGAAGAATTTTCGATCCCAGGGACTGCCCCTGCGTTTGCGGGGGATCCGGAGCCGGCGAGTCCCGGGATTTGACGAAACGAACAGCCGCTCCAAGGAGATCCGGTCCCAAGCCGGATAGACAGACATGCCAAGAGCAACCAATGCTCCCGCCAGCCGCGCGCGCCGCAAGCGCGTGATCGATGCGTCCAAGGGATACCGCGGACGCCGTTCCAAACTCTTCCGCTACGCGAAAGACGCGCAGATGAAGGGCAAATACTGGGCTTACCGCGACCGGAAGACCCGCAAACGCAACTTCCGGGCTCTCTGGATCACGCGCCTGAGCGCGGCGGTCCGTGCGCAGGGCCTGACTTACAGCCGCTTCATCGAAGGGCTGAAGGCGGCGGAGATTTCGATCGATCGGAAGGTGCTTTCCGACATCGCGATTCAGGATCCGGCCACCTTCGACCAGATCGTTGCCAAGGCGCGCGAAGCGCTCGGCGGCAAGACCGCGGCCGCGAAGTAACCCGGTTCCAATGACCGGGCAGATCGAAGCCCTGAAAGCCGAGGCGCTGGCGACCATATCCGCCAGCGCCGACCGCGCTTCCTTGGAAGCGGCGCGTGTTCGCTTCCTTGGAAAAAGCGGTGCCGTCACGGCGCTGAGCGAGGGCATGCGAAACGTGCCCAAGGAGGAACGGCCTGCCATCGGCAAGCTCCTCAACGATCTCCGTCAGACGGTGACGTCGGCGCTGGAGAATCGCGAAAGCGCGCTCCTCGCCGAGGAAGACGCGAAGGGCGTCCGCTCGCTCGATCTCACGCTGCCCGGCACGGCGCGGCCATCCGGTTCCCTGCACCCGCTCACCCAGCTTTTGGATCGGGCGGTGCGGTCGTTTCGCCGGATGGGATTCGCCATTGCCGACAGTCCGGATATCGAGACCGAGTGGCATTGTTTTGATGCGCTGAATACGCCGGCTGACCACCCGGCGCGCAATGAGCAGGATACATTCTATTTGCCCGACGGACGGCTTTTGCGTTCGCACACGTCGACCGTCCAAATCCGGGTCATGGAAACGACCCCGCCGCCTGTTCGAATCATTGCACCCGGCGCGGCCTATCGACGCGACGAAGTCGACGCGACCCACCTGGCACAATTCACGCAGATGGAAGGTCTCTACGTCGCCGAGGAAGTCAGCCTCGCCGACCTGAAGGGAACGTTGGAATTTTTCTTTCGTGAGCTGTTTGGTCCGGAGACCGATCTCCAATTCCGTCCGCACTTTTTCCCATTCACCGAACCCAGCTACGAAATCGACATCCGCACCGAGGCACTCGGCGGACAGTGGATGGAACTGGCCGGATGCGGGATGGTCGACCCGGCCGTCTTTGAGGCCGTGTGTGAGCGCCGTGGCGACCGGGTTTACGATCCGGAACGCGTGAGTGGGTTTGCATTTGGATTTGGCCTCGACCGACTCGCGATGAACCTCGCCCGGATCCCGGATATCCGGATGCTCGTCGAGAACGACGTGCGGTTCCTTCGGCAGTTCTAGCTGCCGCCGGCGGTTTCAGGCCGCCGGGATGCTGGGGATCGGGCGGAGGGGATTCGCTTCGGCTTGGTAGTTGATGCCTTCCAGGCCAAAGCCGAAGAGACGGAGGAATTCCT
The DNA here is from genome assembly GCA_033763515.1 of Terrimicrobiaceae bacterium. Classification (GTDB taxonomy): domain Bacteria; phylum Verrucomicrobiota; class Verrucomicrobiia; order Chthoniobacterales; family Terrimicrobiaceae; genus JANRKJ01. Next base: position 110,570 of record JANRKJ010000016.1, read on the forward strand.
TTTGGTAGCCGGCGAAGTCCGACAATTCGTCGATCGACTCGGTTGTGATCTCGTCCCAGACCTTGGCGACTTCGGCCTGCACGTCATCGCGCATCTCCCAGTCATCGATGCGGATGCGGCCGTGCTCGTCGAGCGTCGGGCCGTTCGGTGCGCCGTATTGGGTCGCGAACAGACGGTGGATTTGTTCGATGCACCCTTCGTGCGTGCCACGGGCTTTCATCGCTTTGTAGAGGATCGAAATGTAGAGCGGCACAACGGGAATGGCCGAGCTCGCCTGCGTGACGAGCGCCTTGTTCACCGAGACGACTGCCGTGCCGTCGCCAAAGCGCGCATTCATCGCCGCCGCCGTTTCTTCCAAGTGCTGTTTCGCGCGGCCGATCGTGCCGTCCGTGTAAATCGGCCAGGTCAATTTCGGCCCAATGTAGGAGTACGCGACCGTGCGGAATCCGTCGGCGAGCACGCCGGCAGCCGCCAGCGCGTCGATCCAAAGTTGCCAGTCCTCCCCGCCCATCACTTTGGTCGTGTGCAGGATTTCTTCCTGGCTGGCCGGCTCGATGGTGACCGGTTCGACGAGTTTCTTGTCCGTGTTGAGGTTTTTGTTCGTGTAAGTGCCGCCGGTCGGCTTGAGGACGGACTTGTAAACTTCGCCGGTCTTTGGATCCGTACGCCGGGGCGAGGCGAGGCTGTAAACGATCATGTCCACGGTCCCGAGGTCCGCCTGGATGGCAGCGATCACTTTCGCCTTCATCTCGTCGGAGAACGCATCGCCATTCAAACTCTTGGCGTAAATCCCGGACTTCGCGGCCTCCTCTTCAAACGCCGCCGAGTTGTACCATCCGGCCGACCCGGTTTTGTCCGCGGTTCCCTCTTTTTCGAAAAACACGCCGATTGTCGCCGCGCCGCCGCCGAATGCCGGGACAATCCGTGATGCGAGCCCGTAGCCGGTCGATGAACCGATCACCAAAACGCGTTTGGGTGCGTTGGCGAGCGGGCCGTGCGAGCGGACATAGTCGATTTGCTGGCGGACGTGTGCCGCACAGCCGTCCGGGTGGGCCGTCGTGCAGATGAATCCACGGATGCGGGGAGCGATGATCATGGCGAATTTCTATGGGGATGGGCTTTGGTCGGGCAAGGGGTTTTCAGACCGTTTCGAACGAGCTGATTTTGCGGAAAAGGGCGAGGCGTTCGGCGATCTGGGCAGCGTCGACAAATTTCAGGCGTTCGAGGCTGAAGGCTTCGACATTGAAACTCGCCAGCACGCTGCCGTGGACGACCGCGCCCCGGAGGACGTCGAACGTGATCTCGCGCGCCGATGCGGCTCCCGCGAGGTAACCCGCGAGTCCGCCCGCAAACGTGTCGCCCGCCCCGGTGGGGTCATGGATGTCCTCGAGAGGGAAGGCCGGACAGCTGAAAAATTGCGCGTTGTCGCCGAAGAGCAGGCATCCGTGTTCACCCTTTTTGATCGCGACAAACTGCGGGCCAAGCGCCCGAATCGCGGCACCGGCTTTGATGAGGCTGGTTTCGCCGGTGAGTTGCCGGGCCTCGCTGTCGTTCAGGATGAGCATGTTGACGCGTCCGAGCAGGCGGATCAGCGAGTCTTTCGCGATGTTGATCCAAAGGTCCATCGTGTCCGCGATGACGAAACGGGGTTGGGAAACCTGGTCGAGGACGTGGTGCTGGAGGTCCGGCGCGATGTTCGCGAGCAGGACGATCGGCGTCGACCGGTAGGATTCCGGCAGGGTGGGGGTGAAATGCTCGAAGACATTCAAGGCAATCGAGCGCGTTTCCCGCGTGTTCATGTCCCACATGTATTCGCCCGACCAACGGAATGTCTTCCCCGGCACCACCTGCAATCCTTCCAAATCGATCTTCCGGCTGCGGAACAGCTCGATGTGCTCCTCCGGAAAATCTTCACCGACGATGCCCACCAGACGAACCGGGCTGAAATTTGCCGCGGAGACCGAGCAGTAGGACGCGGAACCGCCCAGCAGGTTTTTGTGCTCCTCCAAGGGAGTCTTGATGTCATCGAGGCCGATGGATCCAACAATCAGAACGGACATAGGCGGGGAAGATGAGGCGCGCGGTTGCCCGAGGGCCAGAAAAAAAGCCCGCCGGATTCGGCCCGGGACGTAGAATCTTCAGCCATGCCGCCCGTCATTCACTGGTTCCGCCGGGACCTCCGCCTCACCGACAATACCGCTCTCGCTGCCGCCGTGGCCACCGGATCCCCCGTCGTGCCGGTCTACATCGTCAGCAAATGGAAGGGTCACCACCGCTGGACCGGCCCGAATCGCCAGGCCTTCCTCTGCGGTTGCCTTGAATCGCTGGCGCGAAATCTCGAAGCCGTCGGCGGACGCCTGATCATCCGTCAGGGCGACGCTGTCGAGCAACTCGAAAAACTCGCCGCCGAAACCGGGGCCTCGGCCGTCTATTTCAATCGCGATCCCGATCCCTATGGACACCAGACCGAAAAACGACTGGCCGCAACGGCACGATTTGACGTCCGCGGATTTCAGGATGTCTGCATCCACGAGCGCGACGAGGTGCTCAACGGGTCCGGTCTGCCGTTCCGCGTCTTTACTCCGTACTCAAAAGCTTGGCTGAAAGCCCCGAAACCCCCGACCAGCCAGACCGTTCGCCGGATCACGGTTCCCAATGGCATCGCGTCGGACCCTGTACCGACACCCGCAACCTGGGGCCTCGGCCATCCCGCTCCCGGCATCCTCCCGCCCGGTGAAAAGGCCGCCCGCGATCGCATGAAAACATTCCTTACCCGCGGACTCGCCTTCTATGGATCCGGACGGGATCTCCCGGGAAGAACATTCACTTCGCGTATTTCGCAGGATCTGCGGTTTGGACTGATTTCCCCCAGAGAACTCTACAATCGCTGCCTCGCGCGCCAAGAGGAATTGCCCCCGGATGGACGCCGAAGTGCGGGGAAATACATCGCTGAGTTGATCTGGCGGGAGTTCTACATGCAGATCCTCTGGCATTTTCCCGACGTGCTCGAACAAGAGTTCAATCCCAAATTCCGCGGGCTGGGGTGGGGATGGGACGAAATGGCTTTCGAGCGCTGGTGCACGGGTGAAACGGGATTTCCGATTGTCGATGCCGCGATGCGCGAACTTCGCGAAACTGGCTTTATGCACAATCGCGCCCGCATGATCACGGCCATGTTCCTGACGAAGGATCTCCTCCTCGACTGGCGCATGGGCGAACAGTTTTTCATGCAGCATCTCGTGGATGGCGAGATCGCGAGCAACAATGGCGGATGGCAATGGAGTGCCGGCACCGGCGCCGACGCCGCCCCCTACTTCCGCATTCAGAACCCCTGGACCCAAACCAAGCGCTACGACCCGGACGGCACGTACATCAAAATGTGGATCCCCGAGCTACGCGACGTCGATCCCGTCCGCTTCCAAGACCCCCCGTCGCCCGGACTCAGCCTCGCCAAAGGCTATCCACCCCCCATGCTCGACCACGCCGCCGCCCGCGACCGCGCGCTCGAATTCTTCGCTGCTTCCAGCTGACGGCGTTCGCGAAAGCTCACCGTCCGGCAACTTCGGAGACAACCCGATCCCACTCCCATTCGATGCGGTTGCCCACGCCCGCCAGCAGGACAACGCGGGTCTCATCATTCTGCCGATCCATCCAGAAGCGGACGCGTCCATCCTCATCAATCTCTGGAAGGAGAACCGTCCCACGAAATGGCTCGTCGACCACCGCTGGAGCCACGAGGATCAGTTGCGAGAAATGGATGAGCGCGGGAAAGTGGGTCGCGCTCTCGCCGGTTAAGACAACGGTTTTTGGCGGACGATCAACGCTTTCCATCAGCGTAACCCTCTGCCGGGCTCCGACTGCTAGAGAACGCACCAGCTTGCCCCAGTCGGGGCCCAACACGGCCTCATCAACCATCAAGCCAACCTCTCCCCCGCCGCCGTCCTTCGGCTCGACCGCCTTGACCGTGTAGCCGCCCTGCAGGGACTTGCCGAACGATCTTTTCAGCGAATCACTCCGACTTTGCGATAATCCGCCGACAAAGAGCGATGCCATAACCAGAAGAAACAGGCCCGCCGCCAGCTTGGTCATCCAGCTATCCCCAACGGGCTGGCGCTCCATTCGGACGCGAACGATCAACAAAAGGAGCATGGCTGCGCCGGGGAGAATCCACAGCCAGGGCTCCTCCATGGTCGTGCTGAAAACTCCACTGACAAGGAACGCCGCCAGGCTCCCCCAAAGCGCCACCCGGAGTCCGGTCCTCGGCTCCTGAGCTCGCCGAGGCCAGGTCCAACACCAGAATGCGAAGAGGATGGCAACGGCGAAGGCGAAGGCCACCCATCCCCGTTCCACCAGGAATGTCAGGTAGCTGTTGACCATGGTCCGGTATCCCTCCGTGCGATCGATCGGCTGATACCACTGCATGAATTCTCGACCGGAATTTCCGGGTCCAAACCCTGCGGGATTCTCAACGGCCATCTGCAAGGCGGCGCTCCAGAGTTCGATTCGGTTTCCCACGGACGCATCCTCTCCGAGGGCGTCCGTGCCGCGCTCGACCGCTCCCAGCGTCAAGGCCGTCGCGAGAACAAGCCCGATCAGGATCGCCGACCACCAAACCTCGAATCCGCTCCACGCGGGCCGCCGCTGCCAAAAACTCGCGAGGACCATTCCGGCCACAGCACCGACAGCGCCACCGCGCGAAAACGTCAGGAGAAGGCAGGTCCAGCACGCGAGAAAACCCACCGCCGAGACGGATGCCACCAGAATTCTCCGACGGAGCGGATGCAATCGCAATGCCGCCAGCCATCCCGCCCAAAAAAGCGGAACCACACACGCAAAAACCACCGCCGCCTTGTTCGGGTTTTCAAACCCGAAGTTCCACCGCATCACGTCGCCGTAGAAAAACTCAGGAGTCATTCGCTTGGCTCCTCAGATTGCCCCCAGAGCTGCGCGATCTCCGGAGCAGGAAGATAAATTCTGGCATCCTCGGCAATCTCCTCCCGATTCTCCGGGGTATTCGCCAGGTATCTCCATGTCTGAACATCGCCAACGTAGGGCATCTCGTCGGCTCCCATGGAAAGCAACTCCTCCGGCTTGGTAAAGCTGCTCCGCCGCTTTCCCAGTTCACCCTGCGTCCGGTCATCGTGAAACCGGAGGAACGCAAGTGTGAGGCGGGTGACATCCCACGAACCTTCATGAACCATGCCGAGATAAGAACGGAAAAGCGGTGCCGCTCCGGCCTCCCGGAGGCGGTCCACGAATGCGAGGGAATTCGCGAAACTCAAGTCCGACTCACCAATCGTGACCAGCCACGCGACCTGGTTGCTCTTTGCATTGGGTTCGTCGAACCAGCTGGACGAATTGATCGCCACCGCCGTCACCCGGTCCGGCGCCCATAGCGCAAAGCGATGCACAAACTGCGCGCCTCCCGAGAGCCCTTGCATTAGGATCCGATTCGGATCGACTCGATACCTCTTCGCCACCTGCTCCAAGGCCTCAACCACGGCTTTGCCGGAGAACCCATCCGGATAATAATAGGAGGTCTTGCGATCCCTTACCTCCTCCCCCCGCTGATTGAACGTCGCCGACAGCACAAACCACCCCCGCTCCTCCGCAAGTTGGATGAGCTCGCTGTTTCCCCTTTCTCCGCGAATCACGAAATCCGCGTCTCCATTGAAGACGGGACAAATAAAGAGAAGCCGGTGTACTCGGGCCTTGTCGGCCGGTTCATAAGAGCTCGGCACCCGGAGATAGAACGGCACCTGCCGGTTCTGCTCCGAACGCGTCCGGATCGTGAACATCTCGACGTTTTCCGGAAGCCGCCGCGGCGTTGGTGATGGTTCCTGGGAAAATGCGGCAGTTGCAGCGCAGAGATGGCAGGCCATCCAATAAAACCAGCAACGACGCAGATCTAAGACACTGTGAGTCATCATTCTTCTTTCTCCCATATCTCCGCAAACTCACGCGAGGGCAGTGCCACACGCACCTCGGGCAAAATGCTGTCCATCTCATCCCCGCCGACCACCCGGTAGGTTTGCGTATCACCATAGAGCCTCTCTCTCCGGTGATCAGCCAACTGGGCCGCGAGGAACGCCTCGGCCAGATCCCGCATGCGAGGCGTCAACGTGTGATCCACCCCCGCGTAGGACCTCCAAACCCATGGCAATCCCATCGCCAGCCCCCGCTCGAAGAATTCCTTCGTCGGCTCGAACCGCTCCCGATCCGCCTCCCCGCACACAATCAACGCCGGCACACCCCGCATCGCCGCCGTCGGTTCGCTCCACCACCCCGCCGAACAAGCCACAAACGCCTTCACTCGCTCCGGTTTCCAAAGCGCAAACCGATGCGAGAAATGCGCTCCTGCGGAGAAGCCAAAAATCAGAATCTTTTCCGTCGCAACCCCCGTTTCCCTCCCCACCTGTCCCAACATCCGCTCGACCTCCGCCCCACTGCCCTGCTCCGGATAATAATATCCGCGCCCACGCCTCAACTCCTCCGGCGTCGTCCGAAACGTCGGGGCAATAACCACGAGCCCGTGCTCCTCGCCAAAAGCCCGCCATCGCTCATCCAACATTGTCTCACCGCTACCGTTGTAGCCGGGCACCAAAAGAAGCACGCCCGCCGACTCTCCGGCTGAGGGAACTGCGCTGTGCCACGAAGCCGCTGGGGCTGCATAGCCCCGGACAGCGCCCAGGTTGACAAATCCACCATAGACGAAGCAGCACAGCGCAGCATGAAGTAGAATCTGATTGGGGACCATTGCGGCGTCTACCTGCGCTCCTCGAAGGAACATGAAGTCTGCTCATTCACAGATTGCAGCCACCCGTTCTTGGTTCTCCCGGTCCGTTGCAACCGCAAGAATACGCGCGGGAGGATAGAAAATGGCAAACCCTCCTTGCGGGAACGAAACGCCCATGGCGCGGAAAATATCCACCCAGTCTTTTGAGGTTTCCCCTTCCTTACCTCCTAGACCCGGAGGGATCGGACCATAAATTACCAACATCGCATCCGATGGAACGGTTGGAATCTCCAGTGGATAACGGTAGTTGGGACTGTCTGACCAGGCAGAATCGAGCGTCTCACAAGCCATGCCCAATATCGCAACGATGACTAGAACAAGCGCAGTTCGGTAACTCATTATCTACTCCTTGATCACGCCGCCCCAATAAAAGGCGTCATGAATGGTGATATCATTACCGTTGCGTGTCGCCGCAAAAGTATAAAATTCCTTTGAGGCACCGCTTACAGAGCCTTGATATTCCCACCCTCCAATTGTCGGCAGGTCATAGAGAACTGGGTCCGTGCTCCGGTTGTAACTTGGCCCTCCAAAACCGGTGGTGTCAACGATCCAGTGAGTCCAACCCAGCGACGAAGAGGTGCGGTGTCGGACCAACTGAATCCATGTGAAATCATTGCTGGCTCCAGAGAGTATTACCTGTAAATCAAGTGCACCTGCTGACTGTCCCGAGCGCGTCGTGTTGCGTGCACCGTACATCTGAACGGTAACGGCCCCGGTGTAATCTGATGACGAGACGGATGCAGTGAAGGTTGGGTAGTATTGTTGAATCAATCCAGCGAGGATAGTAGCCATTCCCGACCCTGCGCTAATATGAGAAAGTGTGAAAGCCTCGACGAAGTATTTTCCGGTTGGATCGTATGCTGTTGATGGAGATGGCGACGTAGTGCTCAGCGTAAACAGGCCTTGAAAATCGAACTGATTGGTTGGCACAGCCCGATATGCTAAATTGTTCGCCCCATCCGGAAATCCGCTCGGGTCGGAGGTTGTCCAGCGGTTCAATTCCGGGTCGTAGTGCCGGAAGAGGAATGCGTATTGTCCCGTTTCCTCGACGAGGGGTTTGCCGGTGAAGAACAATGGCGAAGGGGTAATGGCGGATGGCGAACCAGCCGCTTGCGTTGCGGCGCTGGCCTCTTTTGCTTCGCGGGCTTTGATGGCCGACAGTCGCTTTTCGGTTTCGACGCGGGCTTGTTCGGCCGTTTGGATCGGCGGGACAGGCACGCCTTTGATGTGAAGGACCTCGGCGACGGCGGGTTGGACGGCGCTGAGGAGGATGGCCGCGAGGGCGGCCCGGATGGTTCTCATGGCAGGACGTTGTGTGAAGCGACGACCCGTTATATGCGAGAAGGACTTCACTGGTTTTGCTCGTTTTCGTCGGACCCGACGTCGCTCGGGAACTCAACGACACAGCCGTGTTGCTTGAGTTCAATCTTTGCACCCGTTGCCCGCGAAAGCGATGCCAAAACCTCAGCCAGTAGGACGGACCGAAGGCGCATGCTGATTGGAGCGACTGGGGTCGAGGGCCGGCCGCGTATTGTGAAACCGATCCCGTTACCGGTGGTTAGGCGACACAGACGCGAAAGCTCTTTCATGCACTCTTCGAGTGTCTGATCCTGGAACACGACTTCTTCCAAGATAACCGCTTGCATGACTTTAGCCCTGCATTCGGCTGGAACCTCGCTCCAATCAATGATTGGCCGCGAGAACGCATTTTGTCCACGGAGGAGGACCAAAGACAATATGGCGCAGCATCGCTTCATGGTAGTACACCGGGCGTCACGGTCAACGCCCTCTAGCAGCGCTGTTGTGTTTATTCGGGTTGTCACCGGTTTAGGCGCGGGTTTTTCTCTATGAAGTCCCAATAGGTATAGGACTCGCCTGAATAAACCGGAGGAAGGCCTCTTTCGCGGAGAAATCTGGAAAACTCCTCATAGCTGCTGAATGATATCAATTCGCCGACTTCGGTGTTGAAAGCGAAGTGCTTCTCTTTTTGATTCGGAATGCGACCATAGACCAATGATTTGGAAATCTGAATGGTGTCCAACGGAGGTGGAACAACCGTCCGCCCCTCCCGATCGATTATGGCATACTGGGCAGGATCAATCCGCACAAAAGAATAGTCATTTGGCAGCGCCACCTTCGGCGATGTCCTCCAGTAGACAGCGGGAAATAGAGTAACAAAAGCCCACGCCGCGAGAAACGTCAGGGCGATGAAGCTCAACAGAAGGACCAAAGCCGCCTGAAATCGCCGCGACACGACCGCTCTATTCATAGGTACCGCCACCTGAAAAGGACTCAGTCCAGTTGCCATTGATCAGGAAGGGTGTGCCCTGAACATACCATGGAGCACCCGGCAGATAAACCCCGTTGGCAGCCGCCTTTAACCAATCGGGGGCATTTTCGGTGTTGGAATCACCATACAGTCTTTCCAAAATGTTGTAAGGATCTGAAAACGTATCCGTGAACGAAATGGTTGCTGCTCCCGATTACGAGTAGGTTCCCCCAGGGCCGGTCGAAAACGGAGTTGAGGTCATCGTGCCGTGAAAATACCCCGAGATACCTGCCCTGCCAATCGGATAGCTGACACTGGAGTAGTTGTCGAAGCGCTGCTGGAGGGAGAGCTGAAACGATCCGGTGTAAGGCTTAATCATGTCAGAAGCGTAACTCTCAATTCGTGCAGCAAAATCTTCGATGACCCCTCCTGCGCTCCTAGCGAGGTTTCTAATCCCATCCAAATGTCCAATTTCGCTTAGTGATACCGCCGATCCTCCCCCTGCCACAAAGTGCCACACATAATCGAGTTCGTTCCATGCAAGGCCATCAGGATCAACGCCATTCAAAGGCGTATTGGAGTAAAGGTAGTTGTTCGGCCAATCCGGAAACCCGCTCGGATCGGATGTCGTCCAGCGGTTCAATTCCGGGTCGTAATGGCGGAAGAGAAAGGCGTATTGGTCGGTTTCCTCGACGAGGGGCTTTCCGGTGAAGAACAATGGCGAATGGGTAATGGCGGATGCCGAAGAGGTCACCTGGGCTGCGACCTTGGCCTCCGCGGCTTCGCGGGCTTGGATGGCAGCCAGGCGCTTATCGGTTTCGGCGCGGGCCTGTTCGACGGTCTGGATCGGCGGGACAGGCACGCCTTTGATGTGAAGGACCTCGGCGACGGCGGGTTGGACGGCGCTGACGAGGATGGCTGCCAGGGCGGCCTGGATGGTTCTCATGGTTGTGTGTGTGGTTGCGTTCAGTTACTGATGGTCGTTTGCTGGATTGACATATTTGGGGCTTCGGTATTCCCAACCGTCTCCGACTCCAAAAAACCGCTTCAAAAATGTGCTTTCCATCCATCGGCATCTACCCTGTTTCACACCTGTAAGCACACTTTTTGCGGAAGAGCCCCATTTTTAGAACATTTGAACTATTGGATTTGCCTGCGCAGATCATCCCTATCCGGATTACTGAGTGGAGGAGAGAAGAGAAGAAATAGCTTTTCAAGAGCCGCCTTCATCCTTTGCAGATCGATGTTACTGAACTGGCGCCCGCTCCAATTGGTCTGCCGAATGCAGTAAGAAAGATATGCCGACGCTTTCTCTTGGGGCAACCCGCCAACCTCATAGCTTTTGACAACTAGAAACGGAACTTCATCGACAAAAGCGATAGGCTCAAGCGGCCATTTCGAAAAGTCGTTTGGGGAGTTAGAGGATGTTGGCGAATTCGCGCCATAGAATATCGGGGCACCAAGAGCCGGACGACGGAAGGCGTGACCCCTTCTAGCTTCAAAGAGCATCCTGCATAGAACTATGACTTGCTCTTCATGTTCGCCCGACTGAGCCCATTTCTTCAGCATCGATAACGCGTGATCTCTGCCCAAAGACTGCAAGTATGAAGCCATTTTGACATAAGGAACGACTTTATAGTTGCACATCTTTCCACAGTCATTTATGTCCGGGATCGGATCTGCATAAACTGGTTTAACCAAGTAATAGACTATCGAAACAATCGAGAGAAAAAGAGAGTATTTTCTCATGGAGGTGATGAGGCTGCTATTCCCAGGTCATGGAAAGCCAGTGGCTCGCCGCTCCTGCGCTTGACCACCAAGAGGGCCCAGAACCACCGAGGTACGATGGCAAGCCGTTTGCTTGGGCAACATTCGCCCCCCAGGTGGCCGGACTATTTTCATTGATCTGGGAGTCAGTGAAAAAGTTAGCTATACCTGTCATGGTCCAGTCTCCGTATGTTGAATCCGGAAATGAAGGAGAGCGGAATAAGTCTCCCCCATCCGCCGTGCCATTTGAAACTTGCCAGGCTTCAAAATAGTCAAGACTCGAAACGGTGAATTCACTGTTATCGGAATCGCGATATGCACGTCGTTCGATTGTAACATATTGAACAATCCAGCCGGACTGTGATCCAGTAACTGTCCAATCAACCGACATTTCAACCTGGTTGGCGGAACCGATCTTTCTTGGTCTTTGGCGCGCCATGTCATTCCTAATGCACCGTTGCTGTTGGTGAAATCACCTCCATAGTAGGTGATTGTATCAAGCCCCTGCCAATCAAACTCACTTGTCGGAACCGCCATATAGGCGATGTTGTTCGCCCCATCCGGAAACCCACTCGGGTCGGATGTCGTCCAGCGGTTCAATTCCGGATCGTAGTGGCGGAAGAGGAAGGCGTATTGGCCGGTTTCCTCCACGAGGGGTTTGCCGGTGAAGAACAATGGCGAATGGGTAATGGCGGATGGCGAAGAGGTCACTTGCGCAGCGACCTTGGCCTCCGCGGCTTCGCGGGCTTGGATGGC
>JANRKJ010000017.1:0-168405 GCA_033763515.1 Terrimicrobiaceae bacterium
GAGAAAGTTTTCAGGTTTCAGTGTTCAGTTTTCAGCAAGCGGCGCGCTGCCCCGTCATCCGAAATCCTGTTCATCCTGTCTGGAAGAGTTTGGAAGCCTCTTCCTCTTTGGCGGCAAGCCCGCCGACCTCGCCGCTCGACGGGACTTGAATCCGCACTCCACCGAGACACGGATTGATTTTTAGGAATTGATTCCGTATTTTCTAGCCAATGATCGACCGTCGGTGGTACCACGACCTCCTCTCCGAGCGTCTCGCGACCAATCCCGTGGTTGCGCTCGTCGGATCGCGTCAGGTCGGCAAAACGACGCTCGCCCGCTCGCTGGATCCCGGGAAACCCTGTCATTACCTGGACCTCGAGCGACCGTCCGACGTGGCAAAGTTGGCCGATCCCGAGCTTTACCTAAGCCGGTTTGGGTCGCATTTGGTGATTCTCGACGAAATCCAGCGGTTTCCGGAACTTTTTCCGATCCTTCGCAGTCTGGTGGACGAAAGGCGCCGGGGCGGCGAACGCTCGGCGCACTTTTTGGTTTTGGGTTCTGCGTCGCCGGACCTCCTGCAACAGAGTTCGGAGACACTGGCTGGGCGGATCAGCTACGTCGAATTGCCGCCGCTCCTGCTCACGGAACTCCAGATGCCGGTGGAAATGCTTGAGCGGCATTGGTTCCGAGGCGGCTATCCCGACGCCTTTCTGGCAGGCAGTGATCGCCAGTCCATGCAATGGGCGGAGGACTTCATCACGAGCTACGTCGAGCGCGACCTGCCCCAACTCGGCGTGACGGCCGCGCCACTGCAACTGCGTCGTTTCTGCACGATGCTGGCGCACCAGAATGGCACGACCGTGAATCTCAGCGCCACGGGGAATGCCCTCGGGATCGATGGAAAGACGGTGCGTCACTACATGGACCTTCTGGAGGGCCTCTATCTGATTCGCCGACTGCCCGCCTGGAGCAGAAATGCCGGGAAACGCCTCGTCAAATCTCCCAAGATCTTCTGGCGCGACCCCGGCCTGCTCCACTCGCTCATTGGTCTCGGGAATGTTGAGCAACTGCTCGGCCACCCCGTCTGCGGTCATTCCTGGGAAGGCTACTGCATTTCCCAGATTCTCGCCCGCCTCCCGCATGGAGTACAGGCCAGCCACTACCGCACGCACGCCGGGGCCGAGGTGGACCTCGTGCTGGAAGACGCCGACGGCGTGCACGCCATCGAGATCAAGCGAACCCTTTCCCCCAAACGCACCCCCGGCTTTCGCGAGAGCCTGGAAACCCTCGAGGCCAACCGAGCAACCTACATCCTGCCCGGCGGCGAGACGTTCCCGCTTTCCGAAACCGTCACCGCCACCAGCCTCGTGAACTTCCTGCAATGCCCCGTTTCCTGACCACCCCATGCCCAACGTCCTTGCGGCCGAATGCGGAATTCGCAGGCTGAGAAAGTTTTCAGGTTTCAGTGTTTAGTTTTCAGCAAGCCGGTGCGCTACGACTCGCTCGCTCCCGCTCGGCTCGCCCTTTCGGGCCAAGGCCGCTTTTGCGGCCTTTGGTCTACCCAAGCCATCCCCACGGCTTGGGTTCTGTCTAAAGAATTCGGATGATGCCGCCGCGGAGCGGCGGGAGTCGGACGCTTCATCGAAACGTCCCTACCACCGGATCGACCGCTGGCGCTCAGGGCCATGGTGCCTTTGTCAAAGAAAGGTCCAGCGTTCAGCGCCTTCTGTTCCGCCCATTCTGTTAATTTTGTTCATTCTGTCTTAAAAGGTTCTCCGGAAGTTGGCCGTCCCCACGGCTTGTGTTCTGTCTCACGAAATCCTGTTAATCCTGTTAATCCTGTCAAAAAAGATGCTGCCGCGGGGCGGCTTGGGTTTTGTGTCTACCTTTTGTCTTTCTTCTTCGTCGGCTTCACGAACGAGACGCTCACGGGTCCGCCGTCGGTGTCGATTTCGCGGGGGCCGTCGCGGAGGATGTCGAGGAATTGCTGCGGGACTTGGGCGAAGGATTGGCCGGGGGTGATGTCGATGATGCCGACGGTGCGCGGCGGGAGGCCGAGTGCGTCTTCGAGGATCGCGACGATCTCGCGGGGGCCGATCCGGCTTTCGCGTCCCACGTCGAGGCGGACCCATTGCATGCCGCGGGAGGGCGGGCGCAGGTTGACCGGACGGTCGTCGACGGCCGGGCGCTCTCGGCGGGGAGCGGGCTTCTCGGGTTTCGGTTCCGGTGACGGAGCGGGGGCATCATCCGGCGCACCGGTGAGCGTGTGGATGGCGGCGGCGGCGATCTCGGTGGATTCAAAGCCTTCTTCGAGCAGGCGCTCGACGACAGAGCGGGCTTGGGGGAAATTCGCGCGACCGATCACCTCGCGAAGGCGGGCGAGGAGGGCGTCGTTCCGTTTCTCCTCAACTTCCACGAGCGTCGGGATTTTGCCCCGGCGGATTTTCGTGCGGGTGAAGCGCTCGATGAAACTGAGTTTGTACAGGTCGCGTCCGGAGGCGAACGTCACGGCCATCCCGCGGCGTCCAGCGCGTCCGGTCCGGCCGATGCGGTGGACGTAATCCTCGGCGTCGTATGGGAGGTCGTAATTGACGACGAGCTCGAGGTCGTCGACGTCGATGCCGCGGGCGGCGACGTCGGTGGCGACGAGGAATTCAAATTCGGCCTTCTTGAATTTGTTCATCACGCGCGTGCGCTGGGCCTGCGCGATGCCGCCGTGGAGCCGGTCGGCGGAGAATCCCTGGGCAATGAGATTATCCGTGAGTTCATCGACGAGCCGCTGGGTATTGCAGAAGATGATGCCGAGTTTGTAGGCGTGGAAGTCGATGAGGCGCAGCAGGGCTTCGAACTTCGCGCGGGGCTGGACTTCGTAATACCACTGCTCGACCGTCGGCACGGTCAGTTCCTTCTGCTCGATGCGGATGCTCTTCGGGTAGTTCGAGTGACGGCTGATGATCTCGCGGATTTGTTTCGAGACGGTCGCCGAGAAGAAGACGGTCTGACGTTCCGACGGGGTCGAGGAAAGGATGCGTTCGATGTCGTCGCGAAAGCCCATATCGAGCATGCGGTCGGTCTCGTCGAGTACGACCATGCGAACCGCATCCAGCCGCAGCGTGCCGCGGTCGAGGTGGTCGATGACTCGCCCGGGCGTGCCAATCACGATCTGGACGCCCTTTTTCAATTCAAAGAACTGCCGTTCGTACGACGCGCCGCCGTAGATCGGAACGGCGTGCAGGCCCTTCTTGTAGGCGGAGAGTTTGTGGACCTCGTCGGCAACCTGCGTGGCGAGCTCGCGGGTCGGACAGAGAATGAGAACCTGCACGTCGCGCGAAGCCGGGTTGCAAATCTGGATCGCCGGAATCGCAAAGGCGGCGGTTTTTCCCGACCCGGTCTGGGATTGGCCGACGACATCGTGTCCCTCCAGAAGAATCGGGATCGCGGCCGCCTGGATCGGCGAGGCTTCCTCAAATCCCAGCGCCTCGACGGCTTTCAGGATTTCAGGCGGCAGGCCGAGGCTGGCAAATGAAGGCTTTTCCATCGGTTGTCACTATCCGGCTTGGCGACGTTCGTCACGGTCGGATTCTCAACGACGGTGGCGGCGCGTGGCATGCGGGTTCCACGCACCGAGAGAGTTCCTCTTCCGAAAGAGGGAGTGGCCTCATGCTTGAATCGGGGCGTTCGCCGTGCACGTTCCTGCATGCGTTCGACGAATTCACCTCTTCACTGGCCTGCGGAAACCTGGGCCAT
Organism: Terrimicrobiaceae bacterium; assembly: GCA_033763515.1. Taxonomy (GTDB): domain Bacteria; phylum Verrucomicrobiota; class Verrucomicrobiia; order Chthoniobacterales; family Terrimicrobiaceae; genus JANRKJ01. Next base: position 3,727 of record JANRKJ010000017.1, read on the forward strand.
TCTTTCGCTCCGGCTGTTTTTGGGATTCCGGTTTCTGCTGACCGGATTCGGAAAATTCGCGGAGGGGGTCGGCGGTTACTTGAATGGTTTTGTCGCCGGAACCGTCGCCGAGTTTGCTGAGAAAACCTGGATTCCGGGATTCCTGGTCTATCCCTACTGTGTCGCGCTGGGGCCTGTGCAAATCCTGCTCGGAGCCGCCGTCCTCCTCGGCATCAAGACCCGCGTGGCGCTCGGACTGACCGCGCTCACCTACTTCTCGCTGGCATTCGGCAAGATGGCCATGCACGAGCACGACTCGGTGGTCGGAATCGGGACGCAATTTCTCATCGCGATCGTGGCCCTGTGCCTGGTCCGCTTCAACCGATTCGCGCTGGTCCAGGACTCGGAACCCGCGACGCGTTGAGATCGGGCCAGCCGGTCGCCGGCGGTTGACGGGGAATGTCTTGCCGTTCGGGATTCCGTCTCTAGGTTCCGGGTGATGAAGGGCCCTGTGGAAATCCTGGCGTGCCAATCCTCGTCGGACGCCCGCCAATTCGAACGCACCGCCGAGGTCCTCCACGGGAGCAACCCGGCATTCGTTCCGCCATTTCCAGGAAGCGTCGCCAAATACCTTTCCGAAAAATCCCCATTCCACCAGCGGCACGGCCGGATTCATGCATTCCTCGCGTTGCGCGACGGACGGCCCGTCGGCCGCATCGCGGCAATCATCAACCGTTCGCACAACGAGCGCTACGGCGACCGGACCGGATTCTTTGGATTTTTCGAGTGCGAGAACGATCCGGACACATCGCGGGCTCTTTTTGAACGTGCGTTCGAGGTCCTGCGGAGTGAGGGCCGGGATTCGGTGCGCGGGCCGTACAATCCATCGATCAACGACGAATGCGGGCTGCTCGCCAGTGCGTTCGACGAACCGCCGTTCATCGGTCTGACCTGGAATCCGCCCTACTACAAGGAACTCGTCGAACAAGCCGGGTTCGCGGTCGTGCGTGTTCTCCACAGCCTGAACCTCCCGATGCACCGACTGCCGGAACCGGAACGGCTCGCGAAGATCGTCCGTCACATGACCCGGCGGTCACCGCTCACCATGCGTGTGATGGATTTTTCCCGACTCGATGAGGAACTGGCCGTCGTGCGCGAAGTTTACAATGCCACGCTGGAGCGAAACTGGGGATTCGTCCCCATCTCCCAGCAGGACCTCTCGGCCGCGGCGGCTGACATTCGGGCGATCGCGGATCCCAAGCTGCTGCTGATTGCGGAGTTGGACGGTCAATCGGCCGGCGTCGCGCTGACCTTGCCGAATTTCAATGAGATCCTGATCCGGACGAAATCCGTTCCGCATTGGCTCCGGCTACCGTGGATTCTCTGGCTGATGAAAACCCAGCGGATCACGTCGTGTCGGCAGAGCGTGCTCGGAGTCGTGCCATCGTGCCGCGACCGGGGACTTCACGCATGGTTGATCCACGAGCAGTTCATGCGCGCGCGCGAGCGCTACGCGAATGCCACGCTGGGGTGGATCGAGGAAAACAACACGGAGATCCTCAAAAACTGCGAACTTGTGGGCGGCGAACGGGACCGGAGTTGGGAACTCTTTGAGCGTCCGCTCAATCCCTGAACCCGTGAACGTCTGCATCATGCTCAAAGCGCCGCGCGAGGGATTCGTGAAGACCCGCCTCGCCAAAGACGTCGGTCAGGTGGAAGCGGTGAAAATCTACCGGCGACTCGTCGAGCACCAATTGCAACAGATCCCATCCGACTGGACCACGCATGTGGCCTATGCGCCGGATGATGCCGCCGCCGAAATGCCGGCCTGGCTCGGGCCGGAGATCCAGTATTTTCCACAGAGTCCGGGAACCCTCGGCGACCGGCTCATCGCCGCCCTTGCGCAATTGCCAAAGCCGGTGATTTTTTTGGGTGGGGATTGTCCGGCTTTGGACACGGATCGCTTGCTCGCAGCGGCGACGGCGTTGGAGTCGGCGGACGTTGTGATCTGGCCCGCGGTGGATGGTGGCTATTGCCTCATTGGATTGGCAAAGGACCTGCCCGAGGTTTTCGAAAAAATCACATGGGGAACCGAATCGGTGCTCGAAGAAACCCTGGTGCAAATTCCGACCGGCGCCCGCGTTCACCTTTGCCAACCGCCACTCGAAGACATCGACGACCTTCCGTCATGGGAACGCCGGCCCGCAGCACTCCGTTGAGTTCGCGCGCCGCCATCGGCTGAACGCAAAGGCCGCGACGATCGGCAACCAGAGTGCGGCCCATTCCCACCAGGTTTGCTGCCAAAGCGAGGGTCCGAGGGCTTGGCGGTGCTCGAGGAGGAAATACAAACCGGCGGTCATCCCCGCGACGCGGAAGGCGAGGTTGCCGGTTGCGCTCGCAAAGGGGAGCGCCCACGTGAAATACCATGCGTGGACGGCCGGAGTGACCGCGAACAGGAGCAGGAAAAAATCCTCGCCGAATTTCGGGAACGACCGCCGCCAGAGGGTCAGGACGGCCAAACCAATCACAAACGGAATGAGAAAAGCCGTGTTCTCACGAGCCGTGGCGGGGAAGAGGGCTTCGACAATCCGCGGGAGAAACTCCGCGCTGCGTGCGTAGTTCGTCATTTCTGTCGGGGCCAGCGCGTGCACGCCATCCCGTAGCCAGAACCACGCGAGGCCGAGCACGACCGGTGCGACTCCAACGGCAAGCCCGAGCAGCGCGGAACCGAACCGGCGGGTGGCGATCAGCCGCCAGAGGGCAAAGGCAAGCAATGGGAGCGCGACGTACTTGGCCGCAACGGCCACTCCGAGCCACGCACACGCGGCGAGCGGTCGTTTGTCCTCCCACGCGAACCATCCGAGAACCATCGGAAGGAGCATCAGCGAATCAAAGTGCGCGCCGCCTGCAAACACATAGACGACGAGCGGACAAAGTCCGTACCACGCCGCCCGTTCGGGTCCGAAACGCCGCGCAAGCAACGTGACGACGGCCAGATCGGCCGCGACGATCACCGCCTTGAACCAAAGCAGCGTTGGAGAGAGACCGGCCAGCAACGCGAAGAAAAGGAGAACCGGCGGCGGATAGCCGGCGGTGAGCGTGGGATGGTTGATCTTCGCGTGCCAGTCCGTCGCGAGCCCCGCGAGCTCGGGCGCAAGGGGAGGGACGAGATAGGGATTGTGGCCGTGCCATTGGATGAGTCCCTCCCAAATGTAGCGCCAGACATCGGTGCCGGGTTCCATCGGCAGAAGAACCAACCGGCACACGCAGGCGGCGAGGAAGAGTCCGGGCCAACTCCACTTCGCGCCAGCGGAGATCACATAGCCGATGCAAAGGATGGCAAAGCCGGCGAGGAACCACGGGACATTCCCGGGCGTGCGAAAGTGCCCATGCGGTGCCATGACCAACGCACCGGCGAACAATACGAGGGTCGTGATCCAGGCGCCGTGTCGCGCGAGAAAAAACCGACCGAGTGTGGACAGGATGATTGTTCCGGCCAGAAACGTTCCGCGGAGGTTGCCGGAAATTTTCGAAACACCCGCCCGACGCTTGAAATAGCGCACCGGAATCTCCCGCGTCCGGAGTCCGAGCTCGCAGGCGCGGGCCTGCATTTCCACGGTCCAGCCGAAGCCGCGATCGCGCATTTCCATCCGATCGAAGGCATCGCGGCGGACGAGGCGCATCGGTCCGAGGTCGCGAAACCGGCGGCCATATGTCAAACGGAGCAGGGCCGGTGCGAGCCAATTGCCGAACCGCTGGGCGGGCGACATCACCGCCCGGCCGTCCGCCGTGGCCATGCGATCGCCGAGGACCAGGTCGTTTGTTTCAGCCGCCGCAACGAACTCGGGCAGAGCCGCAAGGTCATCGCTGCCGTCGGCATCGCAGAAGAGAATCCATTCGACATCCGCCGGCAGGTCTCGGGTGCCGGTCCAGCAGGCCTGGCCATAGCCGGGCCGCGATTCGTCGATCACCTCGGCCCCGGCGGCGCGGGCGGCGGCAGCGGTGGCATCCGTGCTGCCGTTGTTGACGACCCGGACCCGAGAAACCCCGGCGGCGAGGAGTTCACGAACGACGTGGCCGACATGCCCGTCTTCATTGCGGGCCGGGATGACCGCAATCGTGCGCCGAAGAACTTCCCCGCTGCTACTTGCCGGCTGCATTCATCCGCACACGGGACGCCGGCAATTTGTCGAGGAGGGGAACACCGTTTCCATCCAAGCGCCCGAAAGCCAGTACGCCGGTCGGGCAGCTTTGGACGCACGCCGAGCAGCGCACGCATTGCGGGTCTTCCATGGGCAATCCTTTGTTTGCAAAGTTCATGATGTCGATGCCTTGGTGGCAAACCGACGTGCAGACATTGCAGGATATGCATTCGGATTTTTCCGGGAAGATCCGAAAGCGGGAAAATCGCGCGTAGACGTGCATGAGCGCGGCAAGCGGACACGCAAACCGGCACCACACGCGGCCGCTGAACCAAAAATAGCACGCGACACCGATCGTCCCGGCGAGGAAGACATCGACGACCTGGTAGTAGTTCAGCTGGATGCCCAGAAACTGCCAGCCGCTCAGCAGGCCATTGTAGATCGGCTCAAGGAATCCGAGGCCCGACCACGAAAGCACGCGCACGAAAAACAGCACGGCCGCAATCGCAAGGATCGCCTGGCCCACCATGTTCATGCGGTTCCAGAGCGGGCCGTGCGGCATTTTGTGACGGTGCGTGTCGCCCATCGTCTCGGCCAGCGCGCCGCACGAGCAGATCCATCCGCAATACGCCCCCTTGCCCCAGCGCAGGACGATGAGCGGAATGATGACGAACGTCTGGACGAGTGAGATGACCAGCCACCAGATGAGCGGTTGGGACGTGAACACGTTCCAGATGAAAAGCGGCCACGCGAGGATGAATCCGAACGCCCGCCAGTATTCGCGTCCGTGGCCGTAACCGGCGATCGGAAACAGATTGTCGGCGATCGTTTTTCCGAGGCCCTGATCAAACCAGCCCGCATAGCCCATCGGCGGCAAAATCACATACGGCAGCAGGAAGAGCGGGATGAATTGGACCAGGAAAAGGGTAGCCGTCTGCGCGGTGATGTAAGGCGTTTTCCGCCGCTGGATGCGTCGGATTCCAAACACGAAAATGAGAACGCAGTAGGCGACCGAATAATAGAAGCCCGGTTCGTGGAGGTTGACCGCGATCGTTCGGAGGAACGGATCCGTCCAACTCGCGAAGTCCGGCAGGTTGAACGGAAACCAGTGGTTGGCCTTGAAGGCGGCGTTGACCGAGCTGCTGGCTTTCCACAGGTAGATGAACGAGCAGAAAACAAAGAACGCTCCGAATGCCGCCCATGTGGACGGACGCCATTCCCCGGAGATCTGGACGCCCGAGCGCCGGAAAAATTCCAGCGGGGCCTCGCGGCCGATCATCGTGAAGACCGCGTCGTTCGGGATCGTGCGATCCGAAAGCACCGCCGAATCCGGCGTGATTTCGTTCACCGTGGTGCCGAGGGCGAGTGTGATCGAACCGGGCGGCCTGTCGCCGCGCATGTCCGATGAGGCGGCGGTGGTCACGCGTTCGGAGGTTGGCTTCTCGACGGCAACCGGTGCGGCGGCGTCCTTTTCGAGCTTCTGGAGCATCTCCAGATTCGCAGGCTTGGGTCGGGCAAATTCCTTTTTGCGGTAGCTGAGCGTGACGTGCGCGCCACAGGCGGCCAGCGCGATGGCGGCCTCGAGGGCCGAGTCGCCGCCGCCGACCACGAGGACGTTTTTCCCGGCGTAGTCTTTGGGATCGTAGAGCCGGTTCGAAACCTTCGGGAGGTCCTCGCCCGCACAGCCCAAGCGCCGGAAGTTTCCGCTGCGGCCGATGGCGACGATGACCCGGCGCGCGGTGGTCGTGGATTTGTCGGCGTGTTCGAGAACGAAGTGGTCGCCCTTGCGCACGGCGCGTTCGATCCGGGCGGGTTCGATTTCGATGTGCGCGGCCTCCCGCTGGGCCTCCATTTCGTCGAGCAATCCTTCGCGCACTTTGGCCTGCACTTGGAAATCGCCTTCCGGCGTGAAGTCCTCGGGGTAGGTATAAATCGGTTTGCCCTTGGGGAAATTGGCGACCGTGGAAAACGTCCGCGTCGCCTCGAAGACGACGAAGCGGAGACCGAGTTTCCGTGCCTCGATCGCTGCCGCGACGCCGGAAACCCCGGCCCCAATGATCGCCACATCCGGCATGTCGGCTTCGGGTTTTCCCTTCAATTCCGCAGCGACCGCGCGCGCCGCCTTGGCTCCCGAATCCGCCGCAAACTTCAGCAGCGGGATTCCGGTGAGGTCACCGACGATGCGGAGACCGGGGACATTCGTGGTGCCGTCTTCGCGGACGATGGGCAGTCGCTCGACCGTCCCGGCCGGCCATTTCGTGTGAAGCCAGTGCGTGTAACGGGCGATCGCGTGAAGCATAGCTGGAGACTGGAGGAGGCCCGCACGAGATTATTCCCGCTGCGACTCGATCTCAGAGAAATTTTCTCAGGTTTTCCTCCCCCTCGTAACCAAACAGAAAAACGTCGGCGTCGCGTCCGGTCCACCCGGCGACCAACCAATCCCCGGATGGGACGATTTGCGGCATGCTCTTCAGGCCGTCGAACGTTCCGGGCGGGAAGGCGACGAGGTGGACCGAGCCGGTGTCCGTGTAAAAGCAGATCAGCGCAGCCCGGTGTCCGCGCCATTCCAAAACGCGGCACCCTTCGGGCGGAATCGCTGCGAGCGCGGGTGGGATTTCGCGGATGACCGGAGCGCCCTTTTGAGCGAGCCATTCCTGCAACTCGGCCAGCGGGCGGCCACTGAGGTCGTGTTCAAAGTCCGTATCAAGAAAACGCCGGATCTCGCTCCGCATCGCGTCAGCGGGCGATTCCCGTGGAACGATCGCGACGACGACGACGGCGACAGCGGCCAATCCGGCCAGAACCCAACCCGCCCAACGCCAGACGGGGTGGCGTTCCGTCTGCGGCCGGAGGGCCATGAGCCGCCCACGCAGCCCCGGCGGCGGCATGAACTCGCGGAGGCGCTCGGCGAGCACCGCATCAATCGGGTCGTGTTCAGTTCGGTTCATGGATTGAGGATTCGGCGCAGGCGGTCCTTCGCTCGCGACAAGCGGGACATCACCGTGCCGATGGGGACGTTCAAATGCTCCGCGATGGCTTGGTAGGAAAAGTCTTCCAAATAGAAGAGAGCGAGCGGCTCACGATATTCCAGCGGAAGTTCGAAAAGTGCATTCATCACCGCTTCGGCGTCGATCGCGTGAAGCCGGTCGGGCGCGATTTCCTCGAGCGTTTCCTCGGATGGCGGTTCGTCGGCGAAATGGGCCGCGCGGCGCTGCGTGGCGAGAAACTCGCGCCGGAGGGTCGTGAGCAGCCACATTTTCACGCGTTGGGGATCGCGGAGCTGGTGGCCCTTGCGTGCGTAGATCGAAAATGTTTCCTGCACGAGGTCGCAGGCATCGGCTTCGCGACGCGCCAGGCTCAGCGCGTAGCGGAACAACGCGGCGTAATGCGCATCGACAATCGATTCAAACTCCGGACGTTCGTCCATCCCGCAGCAAGCTAAGCGCGAATCTTCGCGGTCGGGGAGAAAAGTCTTTTCAAGCGCCCACCAATGCTCCGCCGCAACTTGAGCCCGCCCCCGCCGTGCAGCCGAAACAATGGTCGCCGGTTGCAATTGCGCGGTCTTCGAGGGATTCCACGTCGATGTCCCAAAGAAAAAGCGGCCGCCCGTTCCGCCATTGGAGGCCGAGCATTTGATTGAAGTCGCAATCAAAGACTTCGCCACGCCAGCCAACGTTGATCGTGTTCCGGCACATCAGGCCGGCGACGGTGGCCGGGTTGAACGCGTTGGCGAGCAGGTCCATGTAAGACTCGAGCTGGTTGTTGTGCCGAAGCCATGAGGCGAAGCGGGCGATCGGCAGGTTCGTGATCGTATAGAGACGGTCGAAGACAATGCCAAAGTTCGCGGCGAGTTCGCGTTTGTAGTCGGCTTCGAGTTCCTCCTGCGGACCTGGCAGCGAGGCGCCGACGGGATTGTAAACCAGGTTCATCCGCAGGCGGGTGCCATAGCCGAGTCCATTCAGCTTTTGCAGTGCAGCGATGCTGGCGTCGAACACGCCGTCACCCCGCTGGGCGTTGACGTTTTCGGGCGAGTAACAGGGCATCGAAGCGACGATCTCGACTTCGTTTTCAGCCAGGAATTCCGCGAGTCCGTCGTGCGCCGGATCGAGCAGGATCGTCAAATTGCAGCGGTCGATCACGCGGCGGTTCTGCCGGCGGAGTTCGGTGACAAAGAATCGGAAGTCCGGAATCATTTCCGGCGCTCCGCCGGTCAGGTCAACGGTCGGGATCGATGTCGGTTCGAGCCAGGCGAGGATCCGCTCGATGGTGGAGCGCTCGATGATTTCCTTGCGCGCGGGTCCGGCATTCACATGGCAATGCGTGCATGTGAGATTGCAAAGTTTGCCGACGTTGATCTGGAGGATCTCGGTGCGCGTCCGGGTCAGCCGGAGCCCGGACGCAGCCAGCGATTGCGCGAACCGCGACATCAGCAACAACCGCCACCGTCGCAGCATTGGGATGCTTCGGTGGTTTTTCGATAGTCGAGGCCTTTGGTTTCCCGCGGGCTTCGGATCGTGCCCCGGACGCGCTCAAACGGTGGCGCATCGGCCAAAGGCACATCGTGAACCGGTTCGATGAACTCGAACGAGCCGGCATAGGGAGCCCGGCTGTAGAGATTCCATGTCTTGTCGCAGACGGCGTAGCGGCGGCCGCGTTCCATGCGGTGGCCGTCGTCGTCGACGACTTCCTTGAATGGACCTTTGTAAATGACGGCCTGGTTGCGCTCGAAGCACGGGCCCTGCTTGCCCTTGAACGCCTGGACGGTCATCGAGCGAAACTCAATGCCTTCGACAGTTCGCCAGGGTTCTTTGTCGAACTTGAGGATTTCGATGCCAAAGAAACCCGCCTCTTCGAAGGCCTGCAAAAAGCCGTCCTCGAGAAACGCACCGGAAATGCACCCGCTCCAAAGTTCCGGATCCGCCTGCAAGTGTTCCGGCACGGGTTCGTCGCAAACGATGTCGCTGATCACCGCACGCCCGCCTTTGCGGAGCACGCGGAAGATCTCTGCGAACAGCTGACGCTTCGCGCGGGGCTCGACGAGGTTCAGGACACAATTCGATACGACCACATCCACCGACTCATCGGCGACCAACGGGCTCGTCGCGCGGAGTTCGTCGGCCAGCAAATCGGCGGCAAGGAACGCATCGGCACTGGCGATCGGCCGGTCGCGCAAGGCGGCATCCAGTTTCTCCAGATCCAGGGCGAGATCCTGAATCCGGCCTTTGCGAAATTCCACATTGGCGTAGCCGAGGCGCTCGGCGACGACCGGTGCATTCCGGCGGGCCACTTCGAGCATGTCGTCGGTCATGTCCACGCCAATGACGCGGCCGGAAGCGCCGACCACCTGTGCGGCGATGAAGCAGATTTTTCCCGTTCCGCTGCCGAGGTCGAGGACGGTCTCGCCCTCGCGCAGATACCGGCTCGGATCGCCGCAGCCATAGTCCTTCTCGATGACCTCCTGCGGGATGATCTCGAGGTATCGCCGGTCGTATTCCACCGGACAACAGAGGGCGGCTTCGGGGGCTTTGGCGGCTCCGGCATAGCGGGAGCGGACGGATTCGGTTGTGTTCATTGCTTCGAGTTGAGTGTCCAATCGTATTCCAAAAAAGCCAGCTTCTCGGGAACCGGGCGGTACTTTTTCAAGAACGAACGGACGCCCTCCCGACCGCTAAAGTCCGCTGCATACCATTCGAAGATTTGCGAGATCCGGCCGGACGCGGGATCGACGCCCAGCGGGTTCCGGGTCAGATAATCGCGCGCAGCCGCCTCGAGGTCGGCTTCCAGGGTTTCCGCTTTCCAGAGTTTCGGCAGAAGCGGCGGACACGACCGGCTTGCGCAGTTCACCGCAAAATGTACCCGGGGTTCCTTGAACTCCTTCAGGAGCCATCCTTTTTCCAGGTCGTTCAGGCTCATCTCGCGGCCGGCGACACGGATCAACGGACGGCTGAACACGCCAAAATTCGGGGCGATGTCCTTCACGCTCGCGACCGGATACTTTTCCAGGACCAGCCGGAGCATCCACGCATTGTAGGCATTGATCAGGAAGGCCATTTTCTCCTCTCGAGAATACGATCCAAGATCCTGAATGGCCGCCGATTCGGTGAAATCCACGAGCGTCTTCCTGTCCTCTGCCGACGCCTTCCACCCGGCATAATCCACGCCGGACGAATCCACCCGCCGCGCCAGAACCTCACCCAGATCGCCCGCCTGAGCCAACGAACTGGCAAGCCATCCCACCAAAATCAACAATCTTAACACACGAATAGGAGCAGCTTCGGCGGAATTTATTCCCACGCCGTCCGGGGAAACGAATCGGGGATTCATGGACAGGATTGGGGCAAAGAGGGGCTTCCTCGCACAGTCATTGCCGATTATCCGCAGGGGAGTTTTGGACAGGATTTCCAGGATTGAGCGGACCAGGTTTCGACAGATATCGCCGCTCGGATCGGTGATCGCGACGATCCGGAACCCGCCGCTCTTGCTCTTCAGAGAACTCCCATCACGCCATGGATTTTCCAAATCCTGTGAATCCTGTCCAAAAGCCCCTTCTGACTTTGCGAGAATCCTTCTCCGTGTTGAAGAGCCTACTCGGGCATCAGTTCGACTTGGATGGCGGTAGCGATGGCTTCGGCTACGCCGCCGATCGGGTCGGCATATTCGCCTGTGTTGGTCTGGTTGTTCGAGCGGAGAATCACGACACCCAGATTGATCGCGGGGACCAATGTCACATAGGTGGCAAAGCCAGGCAGGGAACCATCCTTCGAAACGGTCAGGTTGAGGCCGCCTTGAATGGAGCGGGTGCTCACCTGCCATGTCATTCCAGAAAAGACCCACGGGTTGTCCGGGTCATTTTGGATGAGCGGCTGAATGGCTGCGCGGGCACCGGCTGAGAGACCGGCTGGCACGGGATTCCCCGCGACGACCGCTTCGCCGAGATATACCTGGCAGAGTTTCACAAGGTCACTGGCCGAGGATTTCAACGCACCCGCCGCCGCCCACACGGGAACGGTGTTCACGGCGCTGGCGCCCGGAGAAATCACCACGGTCGGTGCCGGAGCGTAGCCGGCTCCACCGCTGTTCATGACCACCCCGACCACGCCGCCATTGGAGACGATGCCGGTTCCGGAGGCCCCTGTTCCACTGCCTCCGCGGAAAAACACGTTTGGCGCCGAGCGGAAACCCCGGCCGGCGGAAGTCATCTGCACGCCCACCACCTCGCCTCCCACGACGATCGCCTGGCCGCTGGCACCGCCCCCCGGACCACCGAAAACAACGGTTGGTGGCGCCCGAAAGCCGGTTCCCTTGTTCGTAACGCGAATGGCGCGCACCTGTCTGTTGGGAGCGTTCCCCTGCATGATTGCCTCTGCCGCGGCGCCGGTCGCACCCGACTGCGTGATCGTGACGCTCGGAACCTCGCCGTCCGCATAACGTCCGCCGGGGGTCTTCAAATCCACCGCCACGAGCCTGCCGGCATTCACCACGGCCTCCGCCGTCGGCTGTTCATAGCCGGAAACCGTACGAGCTGCCTTGGCGGAATCGGGATCGGACAAATACGTATCCTGCATGCCGAGCGGGCTGACGATATTCTGATCGACGGACTGCCACCAACGGTCGACCGCGTCGGCGGGCAGCGGAGACGACAAGTCATTTGTGACGAGCAAGCCCAGAATTCCGGTGCTCCAGTCGGAATAAAAGTAGGGAGCCGGCAAGGAAGTCGCTGAAGGACGGCGCTGGTTGTAGTTCATGGGCACCAAGGCCGAGATCGCCGTGACGAAGTCCTGAACGCCCCATTCCGCAATGGGCGGGCGTTCGCCCTTGCCGCCCGTGCTGCCCACGTCGGGCAATCCCGCGGTGAACGATGCGAGGTCGCCAATCGTCGCCACCTGCATGGCAGGCTGCAGGTCCGGGAGTGCGCCGATTGCTCTCAGCGGCGTGTAGAGCGTGATCGGCTGGCTGGTGAATCCTCCCGTCGCCACCGCCTGTCCCGCCAGAGCGGTTGTCCAGACCTTGGTCACCGAACCAATCTCGAAAATCGAATGTTCATCCACGGCATCGGCGGGCGATTGGCTTCCAAAAACGCGGGACCCGTAGGCCCGGTAAAAAGTCTGCCCGTTCAAGGTGATTCCGACCACCAACGCGGTCGCCTGCCCGCGCCGGAAAACATTGCCTGCGTAAGTATCCACGATCCCGTCGATATCCGGGGGCGCAGCGCCCGCCACCCCTTGAATCGCCAGCCCCGCCAGTGCCAGTGCTCCAAGAATCTTCATCGTCGGGCAACTTGGCACCTGCCGCCCTCAGCGGCCAGCCGCAAATCCCCTCGTTGGACCTTGGGTGTGTCGGTCGCCGTTGGCGCCGTTTTCAGGTTCCCGGCTTCGTCTCTCCTGCGGCCAGACTCGGCGCCTTGCTGGCAATGACAACCGGGGTGCCAAGACGGGTGAGTTCGAAGAGCTTGATGGCGGTTTCGCGGCGGAGGCGGATGCAGCCGTGGGAGGCGGGGCGGCCGGGAACGTAGCCGACGTGGAGCCCGACGCCGGTATTCGTGAGGCGCATCCAATACGGCATCTTGGCGGCCGAGAATGTCGCGCCATCCGGAACGACGTCGGTGCGAGTGTCGGCGTCGGAGTCGAGCACGGTGCCGTCCGCTCCGATGATCTTGCCGTAGAGGTTCGAGGCGTAGTCCTTTTTCTTTTCAAGGATGGTGTACGAACCGGCGGGTGTCGGATGGGAGCGTTTGCCCGTGGCGACCGGGAAGTCCATGGCGACCGCGCCATGAACCAGCAGCAGTCCGCGTTGCTCGCTGAGCGCGATTTCGATGGACACGTTCTCCGGAGTGGCTTGGGAGAGGAGAGCGTCGTTGCGGTAAGTCTTGGATTTCCACGAGCGCGTGGATTCCCTCCATGTCGAATGCGCGGACAGCGCCTCCGCACGGAGCTCCGAAAACCGTTTCTCCTCCGCCCGCTGAGCCTGGCGGGCTTTGATTCCGTCAAAAACCGTGCACGAGGAAAATCCACCGGCGACGATGATGGCGAGCGTCACCCTGGCAAACGCCACGGACGTTTTCATCTGGACTCGCCGGACTGGAACCACGCCAACGCAGCCTCCGTCGAGTCGAAAATCGGATAGGCCGTCTCAAACTTTGCCAGTTCGAAGACACGCTTGACCTCGCCCTGCAATCCGCAAACGGCCAACCGTCGTCCGTTCCGCGCGAGACTGCGTCCGGCGAGGAACAACTCGCGAAAACCGGAACTCGCCATGAAATCCAAACCACTCAGGTCGACCAGCAGATCCGCGGATTCGGACGTGAGTGACGTGATGATGTCCTTGAGGTCCCGCCAGCCGAACGGGTCGAGTTTGCCGGTGATCCGGAGGACATTGACACCGGATTCTTGGGAGGTCTGGAAGGCAGCCATGATCCGGGGAGTTAACGCGAGGCCGGGCGTCCGGGCAACGGCAAAGCTCGCTATTCGTAGCGCAACGCACCGATCGGATCGAGGCGCGACGCCCGGATCGCGGGATAAAGTCCCGAGACGAATCCGGCCATGAGTGCAAAGGAGGCGGCAAAAACAACCCCTCCCAGCGTGATGATCGGCGTATTGTCCGAGGGAGCAATGACGCGGATGAGTTCGACCAGGCCAAAAGCGGCGCCAACACCCAGCGCGGCCCCGATCGCCGAAATGCTCACGCTTTCCACCAGGATCTGGATGAAGATGTCGCGTCCGCGGGCTCCGACCGCGAGGCGGATGCCAATCTCGCGGACCCGTTCGGAGATGCTCGCGAGCATGATGTTCATGATCCCGATGCCGCCCACCACCAGGCTGATCAGTGCCAGGATGCCTCCGCTCAGCCGTGTCGCCCGAATGCTCGTCTCGGTGCGGTCGAACCATTCCTCCCGCGTCTCCAAGTCATAGTCGTCGACACCACGATGGGTGATGTCCAATGCACCGCGGACTTGGTCGAGCGCCGCCCGGAACATCGAGAGATCGCCGACCCGCAGGTTCAAATTGTTCAGGCGGACGGTATCCATCGAATCATCCGGAAAGCGCCCGGAGTTCAACTCATAAAACGCGGTCGAGAACGGGATCAGGATCGACTCGTTCTTGCCCCGGAATGGATCCCACCTTCGGCGGGCACTGCCGGCATAACGCTGGCCGCCGTTGCGCTCCCGAAATTTTCGATCCTCCTCGCGTTCGTAGCGGTTCAGCACGCCGACAACCTCGAACGGGCGTCCGTCAATGAAGATTTTCTGCCCGACGACCTTCTCCGGTCCGAGTTCCGGCCAGAGCAGATGCGCAATCGCATCGCCAATCACCGCAGCCCGGGCCGCCCGATCAATGTCGAGAGCTGTCAAAAAACGGCCGGCCGCGAGTTCATGCCGGGCCACCACAAAATGGTCCGGATACACTCCCATGACACCCTTCCGATCGGTGGGCCCTCCGGCGGACTGGATCACGGCCCCGTTGGATATCTCCGGGGAGACATGCGAGATGAGCGGTGCAGCGGACCGGATTGCGGCCGCGTCGCGGAGGGTTCGCCCGGGCGAAAGGTTCCAGAAGTCGAACATCCGCCCGGAAATTTCCTTGTTCTGAACGGCCACGAATTCGAGACCGCCAACCTGCTCCATGAACTTCCGGGTGCCGACTTCGATGCCGGTGGTGAGCGCCTGGGTGGCAATGAGGCTGCTGACCCCGAGCACGATGCCGAGCATCGAGAGGAAGCTGCGGAACTTGTGCGCGCCAATTTCGGCGAGACCGATCTGGAGGGCCACCAGGAGGTTCATGGTGCATACTCGCGGCGGATCCGGCCGTCCCGGATCTCGATGACGCGTTTGGAAACCGCCGCAATATCGGGATCGTGGGTGACCAGGACAATCGTCCGTCCGCTCCGGTTGAGTTCACGGAACATACCGAGAACCATTTCGCCGGTCGCGCTGTCGAGGTTGCCGGTCGGTTCGTCGCCGAAGACGATGCGGGGATTGTTGACCAACGCCCGGGCGACGGCGACGCGTTGGCACTGGCCGCCGCTGAGTTGAATCGGACGGTTCTTCAGTCGTTCGCCGAGGCCGACGGATCGGGCGGTGGCGATCGCCCGTTCGCGACGTTCGGCGGCGGGGATCCCGGAGTAGATCAGCGGGAGTTCGATGTTTGCGACGACATCGAGGCGGGGCAGGAGGTTGAAGGCCTGAAAAACAAATCCGATTTCCCGGTTTCGCACGGCGGCGAGCTTGTCCTGCGAGGCCCGGCTCAGATCGTGGCCGCAGATCGTCATACTCCCGGCGGTCGGCGTGTCGAGGCAGCCGAGAAGGTGCATCAGCGTCGACTTTCCGCTGCCGCTGGGTCCAATGATGGAAACGAATTCCCCGGCGTCGATGCGAAGGTCGATGTGGTCGAGCGCCCGGATTTCCTGGTCCCCGAGCTTGTAGATCTTCTGGACGCCTTCGAGGTGGACGAGCGACACGGATCAGGACTTCACCGAAAGCATTTCGGCTGGCGGGACAAAGAGCAGGATCTCCTCGCCTTCATCAACGCCGGATTTGATTTCGGCCCGCGAGAGGTTCGTGACGCCAACGGCCACCCTCCGTTTCTCGATCTGGCCGCCCTTGCGCACATAAACAACCTTGCCATCCTGCTCACGGAAAACCGCGGTCACCGGAACGGTCACGACGTCCTGGGCGCGCCCGACAGGTACTTCCATGCTTACCGACATTCCCGGTTTGAGGCGGGGATCACTCTGGTCGACCGTCGCCTGGACCTGGAAGCCCTTGATGTTGTTTTTCACCGTTGCGACCGGCGCAATGAATTCGATCCGGGCTTCGAGTTTTTCCTCTTCGTTCCCGGAAAGGTGGACGAGCAGAATTTTGCCGACTTCCAGGCTTCCGACGTCCATCTGGTTCACGTGCGTGTCGATCAGGAGCCGCGACACGTCAGCAAATTGCATGAGCGTCGTTCCGGAATTCACGCTCGCTGCCGCAACGACGACCTGACCTTCGTTGACCGCGACATCGAGGATGATGCCATCCCCGGGCGACATGATGCGGGTCTTGGCGAGGCGATCTTTCACGGACTGCAGGCGGCGTTCCGATTTTTCGAGATTGTTCTCGGCGATCTTGAAATCGGCCTCGAGGTTGGCAAAGACCTCCTTGCTGATCAGCTTCTGTTCAAACAGCGCCCGGGCGCGCTCGTAGTTGCCGCGATTCTTTTCCAGGCTGATCCTTGCGCCTTCAATCTCGGTCTCCACCGAGGCTTTCTCGTTCAGAAGATCGGTGTCGTCGATCGTCACGAGCAGTTCGCCCTTCTGGACGCGCTGACCCGGCTCCACGTGGATCACTTTCACCCGCCCGCCGACTTCGGCTTTCACGTCCACCTGGAATGCCGGGGTGATCTCACCCGACAAAAGGAGCTTCGATTCGACATCATCCCGCACCGCCTTGGTGGACGGCGACTCGGTGGCGGGATCGGCACCTTTGGGCAGGGGAATCCAGCCCTGCCACAGGCCGACGCCGGCCGCGGCGAGAACGATCACGAGGATGATTCCCAAGCGTTTCATGAGGCCTTACAGTTGCAGATCAATTCGGCTTTTCAACCCATATCGCGGCCGCCGCTGTGTAGCTGTGGAGCGCATTCCGGCCGGCAACCGGACCGATCTCGCCATTGCAGAAGAATCCGGCGACCGGGCGGCCAAGGGTGGCCTGGAAGACCCGGGCGGCGTCATAATCCGCCGTTCCGAAAAACTTCTCGCCGCGGGCCAGACAGGAAAACAAGAGCGAGCCGACCGGTATGCGCCCCGAAAGGGTAATGGCCTCCAGTCCGCGATGCAGATCGCTTTCCGCCGCCTTTCGATCGCGGAGTTGGTACTGGAGCGTCTGCCCGATTCGCGGGATCCCTCCGATGACAACCGCCCCGCTGTTCGGATCGGCTCCGATGATGTTCCGGATCAGAAAGTCACCGGGTTTGAATTCCTCGACGTACTCGGTCCCCGCGATGCCGGCGAAGAGGTTCCCCCGCGCGTTGGATTTCTCGTCATCGGTCAGGGACTGAAATGCCGATTCGAGGGCGGTATAGGCCGGCTGGCCGCCGAGGGCATAAACCACATTGTGCTCCGCCTTGGTGACTGTCAGCGGTTCACCAATGGGCCGGCATCCCTGGCTGATGACCGGGATGACGGTGGTGGAACCCGTGAATGGTACGGCGACTCCATCGACGATCTCTCCGTTGAGGAAGACAGCCACATCCTCCTCGTCTCCGCCGCTGGCGAGCCCGCCGAGGGTGGGCACACCCGGAAAGGCAGCATTCCACTCCGAGAGCCAGTCGTCGGCCGCAACGGCAAACGGGTTGAGAAGCGTCACCCAGGCATTGAGGCCGGCCGGTTTGTCCGGAACCGGGTGTTCGTCACCGGCGACAATCGGTTCGCCGGCTTCGGCTGAGAGCGCAAGGATCGAACAGCCTTTGGCGGATTCCTTCTCGTGCGGGCCGATGATCTGCCCGCCGGCCGTGCAGCCGACCACGTCGCGGATGTGTCCATCCACACGGAGAATCTCGCAAAACTCCGCGAGGTGTTCGCGGTAACCGGTATCCACAAAAACAAACGCTACTCGCGAGGGGCGTCCCATTCCCTCGCGAATTCGCCGGGCGGCGGCTGCTGTCGCTTCCGGCGAAAATGCGCCCTCGAGTTCCGCCGATTCCGCCCGATGGATGATCATGTTGCTACTTTCGTCGAGACGCCGACGGAGTCAATCCGGCGCGGGCGGCGATTCTGTCCCGGATCAAGAAATCTCCGGAGACTTCAGAGATTTCCGGCTGAAGTGAGCACCCGGAGGGCCTTTTTTGCCTCATTGACGCGCAGGATCAACAGCCCGGTCTTCGCTTGGGGCATCGAGGCGAGGTACGCGTATTCGATGTTGATCCGGGCGGCCGACAACGCCTTGGCAATGCGCGAAAGACTGCCCGGACGGTTGTCATTCTCGATCATGAGCACATCATTCTCGACGACCAGCGTGCCATGCGCCTCGAGCAAAGCGATGGCCCGCCGCGTGTCGCTCACGACCATCCGCACAACGGCATGGTCGACGGTGTCGGACACGGTGAGTCCATAGATATTGATTTTGTCCGCGGCGAGAGCGTCGCACACTTCGGCGAGCGTGCCGGGTTTGTTGGCGATGAAAATGGCGAGTTGCTCGACGATGCGGACGGATTTCATGGCGAAAAAATCATGCGTCGCGCGCGGCGGCGAGTCGATGGAAATTCGAGGATCGCCAGCCGGGTCGGCCTGTGAAATCCTCTTTGCAAAGTCGTTATGAAAGTCTTGATCGTCGGAGCAGGCATCGGCGGGCTGGCCCTGGCCGCCCTTCTCAAGCAACGCGGCATCGGGTGCGCGATCGTTGAACGCGCCCCGGACCTTCGGGCCGCCGGTTACATGATCTCGCTCTACCCGATGGGCAGTCGCGTGCTGCACGGGTTGGGGAGCTTTGAAGAGTTTCGCGAACGGAGTGCACCCTTCGACGACTACCGGGTTCTCAATGGCCACGGCGACGTGCTTCACGAATTCGACATGCGTCCGCTCAGCCGGCAGTTCGGTTACATGGGCACGATCCTCCGAAGCGATCTTCTGGAGATCCTCCGCGCGGCGGCGCCGGATGTTTCGCTCCAATACGGACTCGGCCTCGAGCACCTGGAGCAACACAGAAGTCACGTGGATGTTCGATTCTCGGACGGCTCGACCGGCACGTTTGATGCCGTTGTCGGAGCGGATGGGATTCATTCCAAAGTCCGGCGCATCATTTTCGGTGACGAAGCGGATCATGAAACCGGGTGGGGGCTCTGGGTTTGGTGGACGAAGGTTCCCGTTCCGGCGAACGTCATTCAGGAATTCTGGGGGCGTGGCCGCTTCGTCGGAATCTATCCGACGCCGCATCGGACGGGCGCCGTCCTGGCAGGTCCAAAGTCGCTGCTCGCACCGGAGCAGGTCGGCGAAAACGGGCTGCGCGTTCGCGAGTTGTTTGCCGACCTCGGCGGCGAAGCCAAACAGATCGTGGCCGACTTTCCGGAGTCCACGGATGGCCTGTTTTTCTGGAATCTCAGCGACTATCGCAGCCACCAATGGGTCCACCGCCGCGTCGCGCTGCTCGGCGATGCCGCGTGCGCATTTCTTCCCACGGCGGGTGTCGGCGCCTCGATGGCGCTCGAGTCGGCGGCGGTGCTGGCGGATGAATTGACGCGAACCGACAGCGGCTTTCTGCCGTATGCCTTGGAGATGTATCAAAAGCGCCGCCGTGAACGCGTCGAAGCCGCGCAGGATGACTCGCGCAAACTGGCCGTGTGGATGTCCGCCGAATCGGCTCCGCTCGTGTGGACCCGCGACCACTTTCTCAAGTCCGCCTCGGTCGACTCGCTCGCCCGCAGCATTTCCGAAAGCCTCAAGCAACCGATCTGATGAAACGCCTGGCCCTCGCACTCTGCCTGTTCCTCGTCGGCTGCTCGTCGACGCCCAAGCCGGATCCGGTGGCCGAGTATCTCACCGCGGAGGAATCCATCCGGGGAACGGTCCTCAGCCCTGCCGACGCCGAGGCTGCAATGGGCCGCTTCTCCCGGTTTTTCTCCAACGTCAACGCGGAAGCCGTCGAGACGCAGATTCCGGCGCTCTATGCACCCGATGCCTTTTTCAACGACACATTGAAAACGATCCGTGGACGGGACGCGATCCAGGCCTATTTCCGAAAGGTCGCCTCATCCACCGACCTCGTCAGCACGCGCGTGATCGACTCCGCTCGATCCGGCGAAAACTACTATGTCCGATGGGTCATGGATGTTCGGTTCAAGGGCTCGGACAAAACGATTCGCACCATCGGCATGACGCACCTGCGGTTTGATGAGGAAGGACGGATCGTGCTTCACCAGGATTTCTGGGATTCGACCGCCGGCTTCTTCGAGCACGTCCCGGTGCTCGGCGGAATGATCCGCTGGATCAAATCGTTGCTCTAATCGACCGGGTTCGTCTTCGCCACGAGCAAAAGGTCGGCCGGAAGATGCGGGATGCGGGCGATCTGTGCGGCGGTCAGGCCCAGCGTCGGTCCGGTCAGTCGGTCGGCAAAGGCCGGAATGGCTCCCGTGAATCCGATGTCCTGAACGTCCGGTGTGTCGAAGAAAATCAGGAACCGCATTTCGCCATCCGTCAGGTTCTCAATGTGATGCGGATAGGCCCGCGGGATGAAATAGATGTCGCCGGCCGCGAGTTCGTAGGTCTCGGCCGCTCCGCCGGGGCTCTGAACGGTCATTCGCGCGCGACCGGTGTGAACGTAGCCCAGTTCCGCAGTCTCCGGGTGCCAATGCGGCTCGCGCATCCCGGACCCGAACAAACGCAGCGAATACATCGCCTGCGCACGGAGGATCGGCCACGTATCCCGACGCGCGACAATCGCGGAACCGTGTTCGCTCGCCACCAGCGGAAGTCGCTTCTCGATTGAAAACTTGAAGGGCGTTCCATATGACGCCGACTCCGGAATCTCCGCCGGCCCGGCCGACTTTCCGAAACGAATGTCCGCGGGCGAGCGGGTGACGCCGGACACGGCCGCGACCGGCAAACCCCATGTGTTCGCCAGAACCGAGGGAGCCAGACAACCCGCGAATCCGGACAGTCCGAAGTCTTCGGGCAATTCATGGGAGAACGTGATGACGAATTCCGCCGGGACGTTTCCGGTGTTTTCGATCGCGTGGAGCGCACCGCTCGGGATGAAAAACATCTCACCTTCGGAAATCGTGAATTGCGAGTGAACGTTTCCGCTCGCGAAAAGTGTCACCACGGCGTCACCGGCGAGGCAATAGGCGAGTTCGTCGGCATTGGCGTGCCAGTGCGGCTCCCGGAAGCAGCCCGGGTTCACAGCCAGATGGTAAATCGAGAGATTCTTGAGGAGCGGAAAATTGGTCGCGTTCGCAAATGTCCGACGCCCGCACTCACTGGAAAATTGGGGCGGCGTCGCGCGGAGGTGGAAGCGGTGAGACATTCCAGATCAGCGTGAAAGCTCCAGCATGCGGCGCACCGAGCGTTCCGCCCGTGCCCGAATGTCCTCCGGAATCAGGATCTCAGGCTGCAAGTCCGCCAGGCAGTCGCGAAGCTTCTCCATCGTGTTCATCTTCATGTAGCGGCAGTCTCCACAGGCGCAAAGGTCGGTCGGGCCCGGCACAAACGTCTTCCCCGGCACCTCGCGCCGCAGCCGGTGCAGCATCCCGCTTTCCGTCACAATGATGAACGTTTCCGCATCGGTCTCGCGGCAATAGCCAACCATCTTCTCGGTCGAACAAACCATGTCGGCCAGCATGCGCACGGCATGCGTGCATTCGGGATGCGCGACCACTTTGGCGCCCGGATACTCGGCCCGGATGCGGCCGATACTGTCGCGTGTGAACTCGACGTGGACGTAGCAATTTCCCCTCCACAGGTCCATCGGCCGCCCGGTTTGTTCCATCACCCAAGCGCCGAGATTTTGGTCGGGCACAAAAAGGATGTTCCGGTCCGGCGGCGCCGCCTGCACGATGCGCACCGCATTCCCGCTGGTGCAGATGACATCTGCGAGCGCTTTCACCCCCGCGCTGCAATTGATGTAGGCGATGACAAAGTAGTTCTTCTCGCGGTGTTCCTGCAAAAAGGCTTCGAGCTGTTCGGCCGGGCAGGAATCCGACAGCGAACACCCCGCATTGCGGTCGGGGATGACCACCGTCCGGTTCGGGCTGAGGATCTTTGCTGTCTCGCCCATGAAATGAACCCCGCAAAACGCGATCACATCAGCGCCGGTTTCGGCCGCTTGGTAACTCAGACCGAGTGAGTCACCGACAAAGTCGGCGATCTCCTGGATCTCCGCGCTTTGGTAGTTGTGCGCGAGGATGACGGCGTTCCTCTCGCGCTTGAGTTCGAGGATTTCCTCAACCAAATCCGTTGCGGCTGCGGCCATGGATGCAGGATGCGCCAGCCTGGCGGTCGGATCAAGTGTTCGGAACGACGGCGACGCACTCGATCTCGACATCGAAACCGAGCAATTGCGTTCCCACTGTCGCCCGGGCCGGCTTCGACTCGCCAAAATACTTCGCGTAGACACCGTTCATCGCCTGGAAGTTCTCCGGCGTGAGTTCCGAAAGATACACCCGGCAACTCACGACATCCGCAAAGCCCGCGCCGGCAGCGGCCAGAACGCCGCCGACATTTCGCAGGACCAATTCGGTCTGCTCGGCAATCGTGCCGCGCTCGATCCTCCCGGTCGCCGGTGACCACGGCGTCATGCCGGAAACAAAAACAAATCGGCCTTCGCCAACAACGCCCAACGAATACGGTCCCAGCGCGGGGGGGGCGTCCGGGAATGTGGAAATGCAGGTCTTCACCCTGTTTCTTCTATCCGGAATCCCCTTCCCTGTCGCGGAAATCGTAATCGGAATTGCGTTCCGCCCGATGATTTGGAAAATTCCGAAAGTCGGCCCAATTTTTCCCCCGAATGCTGGAACTTCCGTTCAAAGACGCTGAAAACGAGCTCGAGCGCCACCTTCGACTTGGCCGCGATGTGCGCTCCACAGCCGGGTCCAGCCGGATCCGCGACGTCGTCACGGCCAAGCTCGCCATCCCGGCCAACCAGCGGATTTGTCGCGAGTTCAAACTCACGGCCGGCGAGCTCAGCCTCGCTTTCACGGAATTGATCGCGCTGGAATCCGAGAAAAAACGGCCCGGTTCCGAATCGGGATTATGGCGCCGGATCCTCGACGATCCGAATCTGTTCCGAACCGCCCTCCAGGAACTCCATCGCGTCACCCACGGCCAGGCCCAGCTCCACCGCCGCGCGGCCATTCTGAACTGGGCGAAGCGCCGCGCCGAAGCGACACCGGTTCGCCAGGTCCGCCGCCGGCGAACGAGCAAACCGGAGCAATTCAAAAACTCGATCAGTTCGTTTCTGCCGGGGTTCATGATCGTCATCGCACTGATGGTGGCGATCGCGGTTTATCTCTTCATTTTCGTCTGAGCCGACCTACTCGAAGCGGACCGCCTGAGCCGGTGCGGTGCGCGAGGCCCGTGCGGCCGGCCACCATGCCGCGGCCACGGCGGCCGGAACCAGCCAGAGCGGCGTCGTCGCCAGCACATCGAGCGGATAGCGCAGATCAATCGTCCATCCAAAGAACGCCTTGTTGATGACCCAGGTCAGGATCATCGCCATTCCCGCCCCGCAGGCCACACCCACGATCGAGGCGACCACACCGATCATCGCAGCTTCACCAAGTACTAAGCCGCGAACCTGCGGGCGCGACGCCCCCAACGAACGCAAGACACCGATCTCCCGCTCGCGCTCCGCCACCAGCGTCGTTAACGCCAGAAAAACGCCCGCGATCGCCACCACAACCGAAATCACGCGCAGGACCGACGTGACCGCAAACGTCTGGTCAAAAATCTCCATCACCCGCCCACGCAGCGCGGCATTCGTGTAAATCGAGAACGCGCCTTCGCGGCCGAATTGCTCACGGAACCGCTCCGCGACTTCGGCGGCTTGTTCTGAATCGCGAAGCCGGATGGCAAACGAATGCACGCGTTCATCGTCCCAGTGCCTGGCAAAGTTCGAACGGTCCATGAGGATCAGACCGCTGTCGCGCGTGAAATCCCGGATCACACCGGCTACGCGGAACTCCGCCGGACCGCCCGGCGCCGCCAGCGTGAGCCGATCACCCGGACGCGTCCCATGTCGCGTGGAGAAACTTTCCGAGACCACCACATAGCCGGGTGAATGAAAGAGCGTTTTCGCATCAGGAAGCGACCGGAGAAACTCCAATTCGCCGCGTGCCCGGCCGTCGGCAATCCCCAGCGAGACCGTCCGGCCATTCCAGCGAACCGGGAGTTCACGGAACGTGGCCGTCTCGACGATCCCGGGTTGTTCACGCGCCCAAGTGAGCGTGTCCGGAGGCATGAACGCCTGGAGGCCGATGATCTCGTTGGCCGCCGGCGCAATGAAAAGATCGGCGACGAGCGTCCGATTCGTCCACGAGACCACACTCGCCCGGAACGAGTGAATCATCACCGAAACGCTCACAGTCATTCCCGCTGCCACAGCCAGAGCCGCAATCGTCACCACATTCCGGTGCATCGACCGCGCCAGATGCTGCGCGGCCAGCCGGACCAGCCACGAGCGCGACGGACGAAGAAACGCTGCAAAGGTCGTCACGGCCCACGGGACGGTCAGCGAGAACCCGGCAATCAGAAACCCAACCGCCGCAAATCCCAGCAGCGACAAGCCGAAGGTCAGCGCGAGCCAGGAAAGAACCGTCGACAAACCAATCGCCACCAGTCCGCCGATCAGCCACGGAACCGGCCGCGCGCGGAACGTTTCGACGACCGAGCCCGGGTGCAGGATGGCGGCCGGATCGCAATTCGCCGCCTCGGCCGCGGGACGCCAGGCAGCGAGCAATGACGCGCCCAGCCCGACCGTCAACGCGAGCAGGATTTGACCGGCCGACAATTCCGGACTGGCCGGACTGACCACGGTGTAAAGCGACGTCACGGTCTGCGCCACCGGTGCGGCGAGGATCGAAGCGAGCGGCTGAGCGAGGGCGATTCCGATGAGCGTTCCGGCGAGGCCGGCAAACAATCCTTCGCCGAGAAAAAGCCCGGCGACTTCTGTCCGGGTCGCACCATTTGCCCGCAGAATGCCAATTTCGACCCGCCGCCTGACGACCGCGGCCGAAAGGCTGTTGTAGATCAGGAAAACGCCGACAACGATCGACACGAGGCTCAATGCCGTGAGATTCAATTGAAAAGCCGCGAGCATTTGCTCCGTCTCCGCGCCACGACGCGCCGGCGGAAACACGGTCGCATCGGCGGGCACCAGTTCGCGCAAACTCGCCGCCACGGCATCGGCTTCGAGCGGCTTTTCCAACTCGACCTGGATCGACGTGAGCCGGCCCACCCGGTCGAGCAATTCCTGCGCCCATGCAATGTCCATCGGTGCGAGCCGCGGGTCGCTCTCGACCGCGGCGTCCGATGTCCTCCAAAGAAATCGCGGCACCAACGTGACCGTTCGACCGCCGGCTTGCACGCGAATCGGACCGCGTATCTCGCGCGACCCGGCCAGTGCGACCGAGTCCGGCTCGCGCAGCCACGCCTCGAGGTCGAGCCGGCCGCCATCCGGCGCTTCCAGCTCGAAAACCCGAAGTCCTTCGCCGCTGAACGGATCGACCCCGAGAATCCGCAAATACTCGCCCGGTTCGTCCGGCAAAGTGACAAGCCCCTCGACGAGCGGCGTCGCCGACTTCACGCCATCCGCCGCCGCGATCTTCGGAAAAAGTGTCTCGGGGAGGTCGCCACGAACCTCCAGGTGCGCCCGGCCGGCGACCAGCGCGACCGCATTTTGAAAACCCGACAGCGCGGAACGGTTCGCGAGCTGGATCGCGAGAAACACCGTCACGCCGATCGCGATCGAAAGAACGTTCAGGATCGGCAGAAGCGGGCGGCGCACCGCCGGACGCAGCGACTGCCGGAAGAACAACGCGGCGAACCGCGGGGTCATCCCTCGCGTTTGACCGCCGCCCGTTGCAACAACCGCTGCAGGCGCTTGACGACCGCATCGTCCGTGATCTTCCGGCCGTCCCTCCCGGTGATGTAAAACGAATCCATCGCGACGTCCATTTCGGTGGTGATGCGGGAAAGTTCGATCGTGACACCCGCCTCGCCCATGGCGCGCAGGAGATCGTAGAGAAGTCCGAGCCGGTCGGGCGTCTGGATGTCGACGAGCGTGTAAATCGGGTGTGCGGAGTTCTCGATGACGATGCGCGTCGGAAGGTCGAATTCCTGTGAAAGACGGTACGTGCGCAAGCGGGCGTCGCGGCTCAGGAACGGCGTGAAATCAAAGTCCTCGAACGCCAGCGAGTCGCTCAATCGCGTTTCGACGCGCGTGATATCACGCGCTTCGGTGACCGGTTCGAACCGCGTGTTGCCCACGCGGAAAATGTCCAGCGCGAGGTTGTCGCCGCGCGTGAAGATGTCGGCACTGAGAATGTTGATCTGCGCGGACAAAAACGCGCCGGCGATCCGCTCGAGCAGGCGCGGACGGTCCCATCCGCAAACCCACACTTCCGTGTGACCCTGCTCGGGTCGCGGAATCCATTTGAAGACGGGAACGATGGCGGAAGCGTCGTCGCGAAGACGGTTCTCGAAAAAGGCACGGAACAACTTGAGGTGCGCCGAGATTTCATCCGGTCCGAACATCTGGAAATACCGGGCCGGCATGTGCTGGAAGTGCGCCTCGGTTTCGTCGACGAAATCGCGTCCGAGTTTCTTGAGCACGCCGTGCAATTGTTCGTCGCGATTGCGACGCGTTTCGGCG
The DNA here is from genome assembly GCA_033763515.1 of Terrimicrobiaceae bacterium. Taxonomy (GTDB): domain Bacteria; phylum Verrucomicrobiota; class Verrucomicrobiia; order Chthoniobacterales; family Terrimicrobiaceae; genus JANRKJ01. Next base: position 30,184 of record JANRKJ010000017.1, read on the forward strand.
AGCGCCGCGGCCCCGCCTTCAAAAAACTGCGAGGAATGCCGGTAGAGCGACCAGACGAGGCCCTCTTTCCAGTCCGACCAATTCTGATCGCTCGTGCCCATGCCATCCGCCAGGGTGAGAAGCATGAGCGCATCGAGATTGGCGCGGTCGCCGACGATGCGGGAGAACTCCTCGGTCGTCGCCGGGTCGTCGAGGTTGCGCGTCTGCGCCATTTTCGAGAGCACGTAATGCGAGTCCACGAGCGTGAGAAGCATACGTCGCCGCTCGGGCGAGAGTTGCAGGCGTCGGGCGACTTTGTGCGCGAGCATGGCGCTGGCTTCTTCGTGGTGGCGCGTGTTCGCGGCTTTCCCCGTATCGTGCAGGAGGAGGGCGAGATACAGGACGGCCGGGTCTTCCAGTTTTTGAAAAATTTGCCGGTATCCCTTCAGGCGCTCCTCTTGGGAAAAGAGGGTCGCATCGAGTTTTTCGATGCAGACGAGCGTGTGTTCGTCCGCGGTGTAGCGGTGGTAAAACTCATGCTGGACGAGACAATCGAGCGCCCCGAATTCCGGGATGTAACGCCCGAGAAAACCCAGATCGTGCATCAACCGAAGCACCGGGCCGACCTCGCCCTTGCGCGAAAGAATCGCGAAAAACGTCTCCCGCGCCGCCCGTGCATATTGGAACGTCCGGTTCACCAAAGGCAGCCGGCGTTTGATCAGGTCGCTGAGCTCGGGATGAAATTGCAACTGGCGCACCTGCGCATGATGGAACGCGCGGATGAGCCGGTACGGGTCGTCGTGGAAAATCTCGCGGGATTCCGGCTCCAGTCGCCCGTCGCGCACGACGAAGCCGTCGAATCTTTCCGCCTTCGACCGCCCGGTGAACATTGAAAGGAGTCCGCTGGACTTCTTTTCGGAAACCGCACCCATGCGGCCCAAAGCCGCCTCGGTGACCAGGTGGATGTTCCGCGTGTGACTGTAAAATTCCCGCATGAACGCCTCGACTTTGCGGAGGATGTTCTTCGGCGGATAGTTGAACGACGTGGCGACGCGGCCCTGCAATTGGAGCGTGAGGACATCCGCGCCGCGGCCGTTCAGGTATTGCATCTCGGTCCGCGTGCGCAGCAGGAAGTCGTAGCCGCGCTCGAGGTCGCGTCGCTCGGACTCGCGCAGCATTTTCGCCTCGACCAGTTTCGCCGTGGAGGAGAGCCCGAGCTTGAATTGCGAGATCCAGAGAAGACTCTGGTAATCGCGCAATCCGCCGAGGCCGTTTTTCACATTGGGCTCCTGCAGGAAGACGCTGTTGCCGTATTTGAGGCGGAGTTCGGCCTGGTTGGCGAGCCGCCATGCGATGTATTCGGCATCCCGGCCTTGCACGCAGTCCTTCGAAAAGCGCTCGCGGAACTGCTGGAAAATCTCGCGGTCACCCGTGAGGAAACGCGATTCGAGCATCGAGGTCTTGGTGACCATGTCCTCGTTCGCCTGCCGGATCGCCTGCGGGATCGTGCGGGTCGCGTGTCCGACTTTGAACCCGATGTCCCACAAGGACATGAGAACCTGGCGGATGATCTCCTCGGTTTCCTTGTCGGTCCCGGATTTCGACTGGAGAAAAAGGATGTCGACGTCGCTGAAGGGCGTCAGTTCCCGCCGACCGTAGCCGCCGAATGCCATGACCGCCACCCGGCCCTCGATCCCCTTGCGTCCGGAAGCCTCGACGGTGCTCGTGAACAACTCGCGGAAGAGGATATCCACCAAATCCGACCGTTGCCGGCAGACCTCGCGTCCGCTGCCGCCGGCATTGTGCCACATGCGCAACCGCTGGTCCTCGATCTTGCGGAATCCCTTGAAAATCGTGATCGGATCGTCGCGGCGGTGGCGTCGTTTTTCGGAGAGTTCGCGTGCAGACTTTTCGAGCGTCCGCTCGGTCGGGGAAATCATGGACGTTCGGACGTGGCTGGTGCGCGGATCACAATTTCGACGCGGCGGTTGATTTGTTGTTCTTCGATGGTTCCGGTGGCGGGAGCGATGAGCCGGCTGCGCCCGAGCCCGCGGGCGTCGATCGACCCGGGGGGAATGTTCATCGTCCGGGTGAGAAAATCCTTCACCGACTGGGCGCGTTGGAGGCTCAGCGCGTTGTTGTAGTCATCACTGCCGAACGAATCGGTGTGGCCTTCGATGATGAAACGGGAATTTGGATTTCGCCGAATCAACTCGCCCAACTTCTCGAGGCTTGCCACCGCTCCCGGTTGGAGCACGGCCGAGTTGTAGTCGAACAACAAATCGGTCGGCATCAGGATCGGGGCCGTTTCGGACGACAGCGGACCGGTCTGGGCGAGCAGACTGTCCAAATCGCTGAACCCCGCGGGTGCACGGCCGGAAGGCGACGCAGCGAGTGTTTCCGGCGAGCCGCCGACGTTCTGGGGATTCGGAAGGTCGAGCGTCGTCGAACCGGTGACCATCGGCTGTTCCTTGAGCAATTCCTCGACGAGGGACTTTTCGTCCGGGAGCAGGGAACGAACACCGGCGGCCTCGGCCGTCTGGATCGTGCTCTCGAACGAAGGCGCCTCGATTGTGGGTTTCTCCGCAAAGGCCGCCGCATCGAGTTTGGGAGCGGTCGGTGTCGCGCGGACCTCGCCCATCATCTGATCAAACGACACGGTTTCTTCCGGCAATTTGACGGCCGTCGGAGCGGCGGCTGGTCGGGTCTCCGGATCGGCGACCGGTTCCAGCAACTTGGGATCGATTTCCACCCGCTCGACCTGGAACGTCCGCGGAACAATCCGGTCATAAAACGCCTCGCTCATGCGATCCACCGGATGGCGGCTTGCCCACAGCCAGAACAAAAAATGCAGGCCCAGCGAAAGCACCAACGCAGGCAGCACCCACCGGGCCATCCCCCGGCCCGAAGAGCCGATGATGTCATCCAACGAACGCGCCCCCCGATTCATCCCGGCAACCTAATGGAAGCCGGGGCCGATTTCCAATGCGGAAAACTCTGTCGACAACACGCCCGTCCGACCGGATCGTCGCCGACGAACCGTTCAAAAACATATGGATACCGAAGTGCGCCACAATCCGGACGCCCGGCGGTTTGAGATTCCGACCGGACGATCGCTCGCAGTCTGCGATTACATCGAAGCGGGAGGCGAGTTGGTCCTCACGCACACATTCGTCCCGCCGGAAGCGCGAGGCGGAGGGTTGGCTGGCCGCCTGGTCGATGCCGCCGTTGCTTACGCCGACGAGCGGAAACTTCGCATTGTTCCGGTCTGCAGCTACGTCGCCGCACACCTTCGACGGCGCGAGCGCCGAAACGCTTCATAGACGGAACAGCAAAGGCATCAGCAGAGCCGCATCCGCCATGGCGGCGTGGGTGTCCGGCGTCCGTCGCGGACCGAATTGGTGGACCAAAACAAGCGCCCCGGCGGCCATCAGGACATCGGGCATCCGAAGAACGATCGCGATCAAGATGCCTGAACCGACCGCCGGCCCGAGAAATGCGTTCCCGGTCCGCCGTCCACGCGGTCCCGCTTCCGCCCGCATGCACTCCAGCGCGTTTGCCGAAAGGACAAGCAGAAGCGACAGTCCGACCCCGAGCAGGGCTGCGGAAGTTGGCGCCACGGCCAGCGGCACCGCGAGGCAGCCGGCAGTGAAGATCCCGGCCAGCACCGCCGCACGCATCGGCTCCGGCCAGCGCTCACCCCAACGGATTCGGCCCGCATAGTATTCGGCACAAAGAACAGCCACCGCCATGGAGGCCACCAAGCCACCCGACGAAAGCACGGACGGCGCGAAGGCTGCACTCGCACCGAGGGCGGCGACGCCGGTTATCGTCCAGAGTTTCGGATGTTTGGCTGCCAGCCGATGCCGAAGTGCCGGCAGGGGAGTTTTCGCGCGTCGGACATCCCAAACCCGGTCCAGCAGGTAAATCCCCCAAACCGTCGCCGCCAGCAGGGCTGAGGCCGCAAGCGGCACGTGCACGCCGCCCACATCGGCCGCAATCCGCTGCCAGAGAAAAGCAATCGCTGCCACATCGAGGCCGGTCGCGTGCGGCCAGACCGCGATTCGACCGGCCAGTTTCACGTCAGCCTCGAAGGTGACGCCGCAAACCGTCAGCGACCGCACTCCGGAATCGGTCGACGTGGCTGGTGACCCAGTCGCCGATGTCCAGGCCCGGTTGCTCGACCAACGGAGTCAGATCCATGGCGTAGATGACAGAATCGGCTGCATCACACGCATGCGAATCGAAAAATGTCGCGTGCGCCCGCCGCCGCCCTTCGACCGCCAGATCGTAGCGCTTGCCACCGGCAATCTGGGAATCAAAAACCGCATTCAACTCGCGGGCGAGCGCATCATGCCCGCTCACATCGAGAACCACTTTCTCCCGGTCATCCAACCAATCCAGATTCCGCCAGCCCTCGCATCCATAGACCGCCTTCGGCCGCCGGGCCGGATCCAGGCTGCGAAGGGTTTCGATGGCCGCGGCAAAGACCGCCAGGTGCGAATCGTGCTTGTCCGCCGGATTGTGCGTGTAGACGACCTCCGGACGGATGTGGCTCAGGATTTCCGACAATGACGACCGAAGGCCCGTGTCAGCGGCGTCCTTCGCAGCGCGGCTTGAGAGCCCGAGCTGGATCACGATGCCGTACTCACCCAGATCGGCGGCGCGTTCCTGCTCGGCGGCCCGAATTTCTTTCATGTCCTCATCGGAACACCCCGCATACCGACCCTGCCGCGCGCTGCCGGCACCGTCGGTGCAAACAACGCCGCCGAACCACCGGTCGGTCCGGCCATGACAGGCGACGATTCCGTGGAACGCCAGAAACTCGAGGTCGTCCTGATGCGCGCAGATCCCCAGATGCGTACAGCGTTCCAACGCCCCGGGGAAAGGCGTGCCGTCAGGGACGTGAACGCGCATGCGATCAGGCGTGGCCGTGAACGCCGGCAGCCACCTTGAGCCGGAGTCCGTTGAGCCGGATGAACCCCGTGGCATCATCTTGATTGTAGGCCTGGGTCGGATCGGCCTCCATCGTGGCGATCTGCGGGTTATAGAGGCTCACCGGGCTCTTCCGTCCGGCCGCGTGGATCCCTCCCTTGTAAAGTTTCACCCGCACGGTGCCGGTGACATTTTTCTGGGACTCCGTGACGAGCGCCTGGATAGCCTCGCGTTCGGGAGCGAACCAGAAGCCATTGTAAACGAGCGCACTGTATTTCGGGATGAGGCCGTCGCGCAAATGCATGACCTCGCGGTCCATCGTCAACGATTCCATCTGGCGATGCGCGAAGTGGAGGATCGCGCCACCGGGCGTTTCATAGACACCGCGGCTCTTCATGCCGACGAAACGATTTTCAACCATGTCGACGCGGCCGACGCCGTGTTCGCCGCCGAGTTTGTTGAGCCGGCGCATCACGCCCAGCGGGTCCAATTTCTCTCCGTCCACCGCGATGCAAAGTCCCTTTTCGAATTCGAGTTCGACCAGCTGCGGTTTGTCCGGGGCGTCTTCGGGCAGGACCGAAAGCGTCGTGAAATAGTCGCGGTTCTTCAGGTCGCCCGCATCGTACCAGGGATCCTCGAGGATCCCGGCCTCGTAGCTGATGTGCAGGAGGTTGCGGTCCATCGAATACGGCTTCTTCGCACTCGCGGCAACCGGCACTCCGTGGGCTTCAGCGTAGGCGATCATCTCCGCCCGGCCGGGAAATTTCTCGCGGAAACGCGCATCACGCCAGGGTGCGATGACTTCGATGTCGGGTGCGAGTGCGGCGGCCGTGAGTTCGAAACGGACCTGATCGTTGCCCTTCCCGGTGGCCCCGTGCGCGACGGCCGAGGCGCCCTCCGCCCGCGCGATGTCGACCATGCGTTTCGCGATCAGCGGACGCGCGATGCTCGTGCCGAGAAAATATTGCCCCTCGTAGATCGCGCCGGCCTGCATCATCGGGAAAATGAAATCCCTGGCGAATTCCGCCTGCAGGTCGTCGACGTAACATTTCTCCGCCCCGGTTCGCAGGGCCTTTTCTTCCAGGCCGTCGAGTTCCTCTTCCTGGCCGATATCGGCGCAGAACGCGACGATCTCCGCGCCGTAGGTCTCCTTGAGCCAGTTCAAAATCACGGAGGTGTCGAGCCCGCCCGAATACGCCACAACGATCTTTTTCATGAGCCGTCCAGATTGGCCCGCCCCCGTCCGCAGCGCAATCCGGGAATCGCACGCCGACTCCGCGATTGCCGGATTCGCCCTCCTCGGCTTTCATCGGGGCGTGTTCCCGCCGTCCCGGGGAATGCGCTTCACCCATGAAATCATTCCTGCTCTCGCTGCTGTCGGTCGCCCTGCTGGCCGGATGCCAGTCGCCGCGACCGGTGAACCTCACCGTCGAATCCCGGACGGATCAACGCGTTTCGACCCGCAGCTTCGTTCCGGTCGTCGTTAAAATGTCCGACGGCTGGACCTTTACGGCGCGGTTCCATCCGGATCCCGCCACTCGGATTCCGGCCCACGCGGTGGACGCCTGGCTGCGTGAAGCCGGGCTGGAGGTCAGCGGGCGCGTCGCGGCGGCCGTTCGCAATGCCAATCTGCCTCCGGGTGAATACCGGGCTGAATACGCCCTCGCCTTCGACCGGCGTCGGGAAGTGACGTTCGCCCGCATGCGGGCCGAGCCGGCCGGCTCCGAATTCGGACCACGCATCGACCGGGCGCTCCGGAAAATGAATCACCGCACGCGCTGGAATGAGCCGATGTGGGACTCGCCGGCGCAGCAGATCCTCGTCGATACGCGCTTCGACTTCGTTGTTCCCGCTCCGCCCGCCCCCTGATCAGTGCTCGCCGTGTTCGCGAGCGGCGTGGTGTTCCCCGTCGCCGCGGGACGCGATCGGAAGAGCCCACGCCGCGGCCACAATCAGGATTCCCGCGAGCAGACCCGCGACCAACGGCCACGCGCGCCGCTTCGCCGCCGCCTGCCAGAACCACCGCCAGTGGATGCCCAAGTGGACAACGATCAGGGCCAGGAAAACCCAGGCCGTCCACGTGTGGAGTTCGCCCCAATCGTGCCGCCCCCACCCGAGCGTGCGCAGCCCGGCACCGCCGCGTGACCCCGGCGGCAGGCGGAATGCCAGAAGCGCACCGGTGCTGCAGAGCAGACAAAAAACCAGCCAGAGGGCGAGATTCAGAACCCGAAGGGAGAGGGATTTCACGCAAAGAGACTGTTCCCTTCCAACCGCAAAAGCATTGACCCGCGTCACCGGCCAACCCGGAAAAAATTCCCCCGAAAGGGTATTTGGCGCATAGTGCGAAGCGCGCATGCCGACGATTCTCAAGAAGCCGATCTTCCCGGTCCAACCCGGCCTGCGCGGTTACCTTTCCCGCTACAGCCGCGAGATGCCGCTGCCGGTGACCTACAAGGACCTCTTCTATTTCCACGTCAGCGGCCCGCTTCTGGACAAAAACGGGAACGACACACTCTGGCAGACCGTGGCCTATCGGTCGTTCGAGACGCCGAAGATCCACGAGGGCTTGAAGGAAATCTACGCTTTGCTCAAGAGTGGTGGCGACCGTTCCTCGCTCGACCACCTCTACGTCGACCGGGTCGACTATTGCTCGTTTGGAAACACGCAGCCCTTCCGCGTGCGCATCGTGAATTCCTACAACGAGAACCAGGATTATTTTTACGTGAAGCGGGCCGACGCCTCGCGGATCTACGGGCTGGAACTCGAGCACCTGCTCTCGCCGTACCGCATGCACTATCTGACATGCGGCGAAACACTCATCGAGGAACACGTGGCCGGCATCCCCGGCGACATCTTCATCCGCGACTGGCTGCACAACCCGCAGGTCAAAATCATCCGCCTCGCGAAGGAACTGGTCAAATTCAACGAGCGCTGTTTCGTGCGCCTGCTCGGCGACATGCGGGCGTGCAATTTCGTCATGGACATGACACCCGACGTCGAGGAAGTGCAGATCCGCATCCGGGCGATGGATTTTGACCAGCAGAGCTACAACGAACGGAAAAATTTCTACCTCCCGCAATTCTTCAAGGACAACCGGGAGCTTGTTCTTTACTGTCTCCGGCAGTTGAACCAAAAGACCGCCCGCCAGTATCAGCGGGAGGAAAACTCGCTCATTCTGCGCCGGATCCGGATCATCGAAGACCGCCTGCGGAGCTTGCTCGATGCCATGGTGCTCGAACCGCTTTCGACACCGGAAAAAATCGCCCACCTCGGTGTGCAGCTCGCGGCACACTACGGCGATCCGCGATTTGAACGCTGTACGACGATGGGCCAGATGGTGCGGACCAGCCTCGCGATTCTGATCGAGCGCCAGCGCGAGAACCACCAGCGGATGCATGCGGCCGACGCCGAGGCCCTCGCGGCACTTTCGATCTGATCAATACCGCAGGATTTTCTCCAGAAACCGCTTCACGGCGGGAACACCCGGGTTTTCCGCCTCCAATTGCTGGAGTTGCTCGACCCTCTGCTTCGTCAGCGGAGCGCTCTTCGGCAAAATGTCCGGATCGAAAATCAGCTCGCAGCGGACTTCGCTCCTCGCGCATACGTGTGAGCCAGCCAGTAGCTGAAGCGGAACAACTCTTTGAGCACCTGCAGGGCATCGTATTGACACACCGGCCGATTGCTGTGCACGGCGTCGTTCCCCTGCCTCTGAATGACCCGCGCCTTGGTGAAAATCGCATCCCCCGCAGCCGCCTTGAGTGTCGGCTCGTGAATCAAAATCTGAGCATCAAGTCGACTTGCCGTTTATCCATGACATCCAAGCCGGTTCCTCGCTCAGGGAGAATGAATTTTGAACATCCACCACGACCGTTTCACCCGTGCCGGCGAGCACGAGATTCATACTCGGCGCATTCTTGCTCCGGTCTCGGCCACCTTTCCCGCAAGGTAGATCTCAACGCCTACCCACTCATTTTCGCTGCTGGGATGGAACTCCCAGCGTGCCGAGTTGTTGGGTATCATGTTCGCGCTGAGAATGTGTGAATGAAGACCACCGAAATCGACCGTGCTTGCTCTCCTCAAGACCGACCGAGTCGGCGAAGGGGCTTTGATCCCTTGCGGACTACTGTGGACGTGGCCGCCCGGCTACGCGCACTGGCGCTCTTGCCGCTTGCAGAGCCCAAGATGAATCGCAGACTCGATGAGCACCTGCAGAGTCCGATTGCAGCCCTTGAAAGCGATTTTCGAGAGCACCGCTTCTCCGTTCTCCTCGAGCAAACCGGCCACCAGCGCGTTCACAAATGAGCTGTTCGCCGAACGCACTCCCGTAAAGTCGATCACCACGCGTTCACAGAGCGCAAGATAGGGATCGATGTTCCTGTGGCGAAACGCCAAGGCCGCCGCGCCGTCTGCGGCCACACTACCGAAATCGTCGGCGATCCCGATGGTGTGTATGCCGGTCATGTCCAGAATGTTGCATGGCGCTGTGCCACAGGCAAGAGCCCCTTGTCAATCTTTGCGTTGTGCAGATACTCGCCAAATTGCGCCGCTGATGACCTCCGGACGGTGAGAGCGACCAACGTCCCCTCATAGGAGCCCCCCTCCGGCAGGGCCATCGCCTCCTTCTCGCACCGTGGAGTCACTTGGACCATGCCCGACCCACTGGCAACCATCAGCCATCCCTTCATTTGGCTGACCACGTGGGCGAGAATCGTCAGGCCCACCCCCTCGTTGGGCTCTCCGGATTTGCACGAAACCCGCGGCTCCATTGCCTTGAGGATCGCGGCTTCATGCGACATGCCCATGCTCCAAGGCAGTTCGACCCGCTGGAAACTCTTCAAAATGCCGCACCCGTTATCCGCCAGTGCCAATCGCACCATCCCGTCCGCTCGGGAAGACTGCACCGCCGCAAATCCTCGGCCGCAGCTGTGCTGAAGAATGTTGTTTCCCATCTCCGTTACGGCATAGACGAGAAAATCGAAAAAGCCGGCGTTTGCATGCTCGAAGTCCTCTCCACCAGGCGCGAAGCACGCGGCGACCTCCTTGGCGAGTTCTTCCACGGGTTGCTCCACGGGACGCACGGGAACAAACCGGCCGCTCGCGCTGCGTCGCTGAAAGTCTTCCGCCCGATGGACCCCACATCGATCGAGAAAATCCATACGTTGTAGATAGCTGGTGATCTTGCACGCCTCCAAACCACTCAAAACCACAGGTCGTCCGCCCGCTTTCCACCGCTCGATCGTCGCCGGAACCGCCGCCAGAAAGACCGGTGTCACATGCTCGAGATGAGAAAAGTCGATCTCGATCGGTGAGCGATCGTCGGACTCCTGTGCATGGGCAAACAGCGAAACAAGGTGAATCCCGGTCACCCGCGAAGGTAATGCGAGGCGAGGCATCCAGGTCCTAAGGTTTGCCTTGGAAGGCGCGGTGTTGGAGGGTGGCGAAGATGGCGTTAATTTGACTGCGGATCATGCCGGTGAGCATTGGGAAAATATGGTGAGCCTGTTGCCGCATCGTCAGGTCCTCCACTTGTGGTCCAGCCTTTAGAAGTTGGGGCGGTCGTTGGAGTCTGACGGCCTGCTACGAGCCGCATGTCTAGTTTAGCCTGCCCGGGGCGACAAGGAGGAACGCAAGGAGTGCCCAGCGGCAGGCCGCCGGTTCCTTTCAGTAGCGGAGGATCTTCGCTAGGAATCGCCTGACCGATTCGGTTCCCGGGTTCCCAAAAAACTCAACCGCCGGAGCCGAGAATGGAATGCCGCCATCCGCGACAAACGCGACAATGTCGGCGGTGTGCCGCGCGAAGCCCATCTCATGCGTCACCAGGACAATCGGCGTGTCCGACTCGCGGAGTTCCGCGATGACTTCCAGGACCTCGGCGGTCATCTCCGGGTCGAGTGCGGAGGTCGGTTCGTCGAGCAGGAGCAGGGACGGGGAGGGCGCGAGGGCCCGTGCGATCGCGACCCGCTGCCGCTGACCGCCGCTCAACATGGCCGGTTGCTTGCCGGCATGGGCTTCGAGTTGAAAGCGCCGCAGGACCGTCAATGCTCGCTCACGCGCCTCGGCCGGCGGAATGCGATGCACATGGACGAGCGGGAGCATCACGTTCTCGAGGGCGTTCAAGTGCGGAAAGAGATTGTAGGCCTGGAAAACCACGCCAATCCCCCGCCGGTAATCGCGCAGCGACCGCTCGTCGTTGGGCAATGGACGGCCATCGACTTCGATCACCCCGGCCGTTGCCGCATCGAGTCCGGCGATGAGGCGGAGGAGAGTGGATTTGCCACCGCCGGACGGACCAATGAGCGCCAATGTGTGCGGAAACTCGAAGGTCGTCGTCACGCCATCGAGCACGCGGTGGTCGCCGAAGGATTTCGTGAGTCCGTGGAGGTCGATGCGCATCGGTCAGGTTTCGTAGCGGAACCGGCGCTCCAGCCATTTCGTCAGGAGCGACACGGGGAGCGTGAGTGCGAGGTAGAGAAGTCCAAGCGGCAAATAGGCAGCCAGGTTGCTGTAGGTGGCCGAGGCGACCTGCTGCGCGGCGAATGTCACTTCGGTGATGCCGATGATGAAGAGCAACGAGGAATCTTTGATGATCGAAGAGAACTGCCCGGCCAGCGGCGGCAGCGATTGACGAAGGACTTGCGGGAAAACGACCAGCCGGTAAGTCTGCGCGGTCGTGAGTCCGATCGCCCGGGCCGAGTCCCATTGCGAACGCCCGACACTCTCGACGCCCGCGCGGATGATCTCGGCAATGTAGGCTCCGCTGAAGAGCGATAGAATGACAATGCCCGCACTGAAGCGGTCGTGCCATTGCAGCGCGTTGGCGACGACGTAGAAGCCGAACAAAATGAGCACAACAAGCGGAAGACCGCGCACACTTTCGACGTAAACGGCAGCGGTGTAGCGCAGCGGCAGAAACGCCGACCGGCGCGCCAAGGCGGCCGCCACCCCAATGGCTGTGCTCAGAAACAATGCGGCAATCGAGATCAGAATCGTCAGGAACCAGCCCTGCACAAAGGCGACGCGGTAATTCCAGACAAGCCCCCAATCCCCCGCGACCCGCGAAAATCCGTACCAGCACGCGAGCGAATAACCGAGCAGCAGGAGGGCAACAGTCACCGCATGCGGAGATCGGGGTCCGCCGGGGCGGTCGAAGAACGCATCCCGCAAAAACGCGTGCAATTTGCTCGGGTGATCGCGGCGCATCGGATAAGCCAGCGTAATGAACGGCTGTCCGGCCCCAAGTCCAGACGAATCGGCGGCACTCGCCGCCCGCATGGGCCCCCCGGTCTTCGAACTCCGCCGACGTCGCGAGGAGGAATTGTGGCGAAGAAAGTCCCAGGGCCGCGGCGATCCCCTCCGTCTGGTCGGCGGAAAAGTGGCCGTCTTCCGGCTTTTCCTGATTGCCACCGGGCTCTGGCGGCGCGCTCACGCGGAATTTTTTGAACTGCAGGTCGTCCAAAATCCGGTGCGGATTCCCGGACTGCCGGCTGCGTTGGAAGGATTTCGCCTGCTCCACTTGAGCGACATTCACGGCGATCTCGCCCCGGCGCTCACCGACCGCATCTGCGAATGCCTCGCCGGCCTGGATCACGACGCGGCGGTTTTCACCGGCGATCACGTGGACCGGATCCGCTCCGGCGCCGCATCCGCTCTGGCGCAGATGAAACGCATCGCCGCATATCTCAATGGACCGTGTTACAGCGTGCCGGGGAATCACGACCTGCTCGCGGCCGTGCCCGCGTTGGAGCAAATGGGTTTCCGGTTTTTGCTCAACGAGTCGATTGTCCTTCCACGCGGACCGCTGGCGATCTGCGGGGTCGACGATCCGCGGTTTTTCCGAACACACGATCTGCGAAAGGCTCGGGCCGGAGTTCCAGGCCCAGCCATTTTGCTGGCGCACAGTCCGGAGGTTTGGGCGGAAGCCGACCAACTTGGTTTTTCGCTGATGTTGAGTGGTCACACGCACGGCGGGCAGGTTTGCCTCCCTGGCGGACGGGCGGTTTTTCGCAATGCACCGGTTCCCGCGGACCTGCTCGCTGGCGCGTGGAAGCGGGGAAATCTTACGGGCTACACCTCGCGGGGAGCGGGCGGATCCGGTCTCGCCGCCCGGCTTTCCTGTCCTCCGGAGATCACGGTCCACATCCTGCACGGCTGAAACTTTCCCTTGCACCGGTTGCGGGTTCGGCTTCCATTCGGCGCCAATGAAGACCATCGACACCGACCAGCTCCTCGGCGCTCTGAACTGGCGCTATGCCACCAAGCAATTCGATCCGGCCCGCAAAATCCCTGCGGACACCTGGGCGGCCCTTGAAGAAGCGTTGGTTCTGTCCCCGTCCTCGTATGGTCTCCAGCCATGGAAATTCTTCGTGGTTACCGATTCGGCCGTGCGAGCCGCCCTCCGCGAGCATTCGTGGAATCAATCGCAGGTGACCGATTGTTCGCATCATGTGGTCTTTGCCATCCGCCGCGTGGTGGACGCCGCCTTCGCGGACAAATTTATCGCCCGCATCGCGGCGGTACGCGGCGTGACCGCCGAATCGCTCGATTTCTACAGGAAGATGATTTTCTCCGACGTGATCGAAGGCCCCCGGTCGAAAATCGTTGCCGAATGGGCGACGCGTCAGGCCTACATCGCCCTCGGCAACTTCATGACCTCGGCCGCCGTGATCGGTGTCGACACGTGCCCGATGGAAGGGATCGATCCCACGAAATACGACGAGATCCTCGGCCTGCCCGAAAAAGGTTTCCAGACCGTCGTGGCCTGCGCCGCCGGCTATCGCGCCGACGGCGACAAATACGCCGCGCTGCCGAAAGTTCGCTTCGAGAAATCCGAGTTGATTGAACACGTATGAATCCCCTCGCCCGCACGATCGTCCCGGTCGTCGTCCTGCTCGTCGTCGCGTTTGCCGTCCTGAGCAGCCTCGCGGTCGTCATTGAAAGCGGCCACGTCGGAGTCGTCCGCACGTTTGGTGCGGTCCAGCCGAATCCGCTTCCGGAAGGGCTGCACTTCAAAAAGCCGTTTGTTGATCAGGTCGAAACGATGGACATCCGGCTCACGGCCAGCCACGCGAAGGCCACCGCCGCGTCGCGCGATCTTCAGACCGTAAGCACCGAGGTGACGACACAATATTCGCTCAATGGCGACCTTGCACCGCTGACGTACCAACGCATCGGAAACCTCGGGAAGGTTTCCGCGTCGTTGGTCGAACCGGGTATCCAGGAATGCGTCAAGGCCGTGACCGCCAAGTTCACGGCGGAAGAACTCGTGACCAAGCGGGAGGTCGTCAAGACCCAGATCCAGCAGGCCCTCGAGCAGTTCCTGAATCACACGCTGAGCGAGAAGGGAGTGGAGGGCGCCATCGTGATCGCGAACGTCGCCATCACGGACTTCGACTTCTCGGATGATTTCAACCGCGCCATTGAAGCGAAGGTCAAAGCCGAGCAGGAGGCCCTCCAGGCGAAGAACGAAAAAATCCGCCGCACCACCCAGGCCGAAGCCGCAGCCGCCGAGCGCAAACTCGCCGCCGACGCCGAGGCCTACTCGACCGAAGTTCAATCCAAAGCGCGGGCGGACGCCATCCGGCGCGAATCCGAGGCGCTCCAACAGAGCCCGGAACTCATTCGCCTGCGTGCGGTTGAAAAATGGGACGGCGTTTTGCCGCGGATTTCCACCGGCGAAATTGTGCCATTCATGAACATCGACCAAGCCCCGGAAGCGGCCCGTCCGACGCGTTAAGAGAACCCGATGAGCTAGGCCTGGAGCGATTCAGGCCCGGCGAGACGGCGGGCGGTTTCGAGGAGTTCCTCGGGATCGACCGGCTTGAGTAGGAACGCATCGAACCCGACTTTTCGCGCGCGTTCCTCGACCTCGTCCATCGAGTGGCCGGTCACGGCGATCATGTGGGTTCCGGCCGCCCACGGCTGCGCGCGGAGGACACCGCATGTGTCGAAGCCGTCGAGTTTCGGCATCGAAATGTCGAGCAGGATGAGCCGGGGATGGCTCACGTTCGCCAAGCGCAGGGCCTCGATGCCGTCCGCCGCGACATCGACCGACCAACCCGCGTGCTCGAGGAGCATTTTCAGCGATTCGGCGGAGTCGGGCAAATCGTCGACGACGAGGGCACGTGGTTTCCGGGGTGGCGACATCTCGTTTTCCATGAGGAGGAATTCGCCGCGCGAACACCGGCCGGATTTACGATTCGGGAGAAATTCTGAGGTTTTGTGTGAGAACAGCCACCGGGAACCGGCCGAGGAGGCCTTCCAGTCGCGCGTCGGTCGCGGTGTTCCCCGTGAAAACATGGAGTGCTCCGGCAATGCCATCCGCGATCACGGCGGTCGACTGCCAGACCCCGCCGATCGGTGCCTCGCCCAACCGGGCCGTCAGCCGCGGAACGACCACCCACAGACAACTTCCGCCGAGTTCGCGGCGAAACGCGATGACGCGGTCGGCCGCCGGCCCGCTCACCTCCAGCGGGATGTAATCGGCCCGCTGAAAGAACTCCGGGTTGGACCGCCGAAGCCGGAGCAGCGCACGGAGGACAAACATCTTGATGCGGCCGTCCCGCCACCCGGCCACCAGATCCTCCGGAGTCACCCCGTCGAGCCCGGCGAGCAAACGGGCGCGGCGCTCAAAATCAACCGGCCGGCGGTTGTCCGGATCCACCAGGCTGAGGTCCCAGAGTTCGGTGCCCTGATAGATGTCGGGCACACCCGGAACCGTGCACTTGAGAACGGTTTGGGAGAGCGAATTCCATGCGCCCCATCGAGCCACATCATTCGCCAGCGGGAGGAAGTCACGTTGAAAAGCCGTACCTGTGCGTTCATCGATGACGCGGGCGATGAAGGTCGCCACGGCGCTCTCCCAGTCCTCATTGGGTTCGGTCCAACTGCTGTTGACCTTGGCCTCTTTGAGCGCCTTGATCATGTAGGCCTGAATGCGGGCGGTGAAATCTCCGCGATCGAACGGCTCGTCAAGCGGCCACACCCCGAGGAGCGTTTGGTAGAGAAGGTATTCCTCGTTGGATGACGGCGCGGACTCGTCGCCCAGCGTGGTTCGAAACCGGCGGTTTCGACGGCTCCAGCGGACGACGGCCTTTCGCCAGCGGTCCGGGATCTCCGAAAGGACCGCGATGCGCATGCGGACGTCTTCACTGCGTTTCGTGTCGTGCGTGGAGGTCGCGAGCAGCGTGCCGGGAGTCCGCTCGCGTCGGGCCGCATTGAACTGGTGGAAATCCGAAACCGCGATCCCGAAGTCGCCCGGGTTCCCGCCGACTTCGTTCAATGCGACCAGTCGGTGGTAAACATAGAGGGCCGTGTCCTCCACGCCTTTCGCTGTGACCGGACTCGTGCACTGTTGAAACTTCATGACAAAGCGCATGTGCGCTTCGATCTGGTCGGGCTCAAGCCCCGCCGGAAACCGCATCAACAGAAGATTCCGCAGAAAGTCGAACACCGGCTTTTCAATGGCAGGGTTCCGACGCCGGGCCTGCGACATCGCCCGGAGGATCGCGCGCTCGTCGGCCTCGGAAGCCTGGACGCCGGGCGTGGCATACGTTCGATAGACCGGGAAGCACCCGATCACCTCCCGGACCGCGCTCGTGAGCAAATTGCGGGTCAGATCCCGGTAATCGCGGTGGAGTTCGGAAAGGCGGTCGAGTTTCCGTCCGAGGTCGGAGACTTCGCTCTGGAAGGATGTTTCCATGACGAGTCGCTTTTTCTCGTAGGCGAGGTCGGCGAATGTATCGGTCACGCCGGTGAAGCGACGGTAGGTTTCCGTGAGGTGGGAAACGGCCGACGCGTCCACGAGGACGTTCACGGCCTGGTTCGCAAATTCGTAGCCGGTCGTGCCCGCCGTCGCCCAGTTCTCCGGCAACATCTCGCGGGTCGAATCCACGATTTTTTCCACGACCACATAAAGCGACTGATCATCCCCCGGGCGACCGGTGGCTTCTGCGTGGCGGCTTTGAAGGCGTTCGAGATACTCGCGCGGATTCCACAACCCGTCGACATGGTCAATGCGCAGTCCGGTGACATCTCCGCGGGCGAGGAGTTCGAGAACGAGCTGGTGCGAGGCTTCGAAGACCTCGGGGATTTCCACGCGGATCGCGGCGAGCGTGTTGATGTCGAAGAATCGGCGGTAGTTGATCTCCTCCGCCGCCACCCGCCAATACGCCAGACGATACCATTGTTCTTCGAGAAGCTCATGGAGCGAATCGAATGTCGATGCATCGCCCGGCACACCGGAGAGATCTCCGAGAAAGCTCTGCAATGCGCTCTCGGCGCGGGGATGAGCCGCCAGCCATTCTGCAAGGTCGGCCTTGGGCGCCGGCGATGGCTCTTGAAGAAACCGTTCGGCAAAATGTTCCACCTCCTCGCGCTCGGAGGTCTCCAAACGCTCCGCGAGGCGTCGCAGGATCAGCGGATAGGATTTGGGGCGCACCGGCAGGCGCGCATCGAAGTAGCGGACGGAGAATGCCCCGTTTTCATAGACCGGCTTCAGCTCGCCCGCCTCGAGCACCTTGCCATACCGTCCACCAAGGATCGGGAGCACGATCTTCTCCTCCAGTGCGGCCTTTCCGGGATGCCAGTCGATATCGAAGAAGCGGGCGTAATCCGATTCCAGGCCGTTCTCCAGAACGTCCATCCACCAAACGTTCAGCGACTCGCTGATGCCCATGTGATTGGGCACGAAGTCGAGCAACTGGCCCATGTCCCGCCGGCGCAACTCGGAAACAAAGTTCCGGTATTCCGATTCCCCGCCGATTGCCGGATTGAACGTATTATGATTGGCCACGTCATAGCCATGCGTGCTTTCGAGCCCAGCCTGGAAATACGGCGAGGCGTAAACATCGCCGACGCCGAGCGCGTGCAAATAGTCGAGGATGTCGCAGGCATTCCGAAACCCGAAGCCGGCGTGAAACTGGAGCCGGTACGTCGAAGTGGGAACGCGCACATTCATGCCGTCTTCGCCTTGCGCCGGGGCCGCGGATGGCGAAGAACGGCCATCGCCCGTGCACCCACGGTGAATTCCCCGCCGTGCGGGATGGGTTCCTGCTCTCCAAGAAACCCGCGTTCGTCCTCGGTGTGGATCACGGGTGTCCAGCCGGATTTGCTGTTCCGCACACGCGGCAGATTGAACGTGATCGGCTCGTGATGCGCATTGAAGAGGAGCACAAACGTGTCGTCGGTCACCGGCTGCCCCCGCTGGTCCCGGACATCCATCGTCTGCCCGCTGAAGATCACCGCGATGCTGCGCGAGTAGCCCGTTTCCCATTCCTCATCGTTCATCTCGGCGCCCGTCGGGTTGAGCCACATCACGTCCTTGATTCCCAGTCCGCGGATCGGACGGCCTTGGAAGAACTTCGGACGGCGGAAGACCGGGTGTTCGTGCCGGAAGCGGATCAGACCGGCCACGTAATCGGTCAGCGCGTTTTGCTCATCGGTGCGCTGCCACGGGAACCAGCTGATGTCATTGTCCTGGCAATAGGCATTGTTGTTCCCTCGCTGGGTTCGGGCAAACTCGTCGCCCCCGCTGATCATCGGAACGCCCTGCGAAAGGAGGAGCGTGGTGAAGAGATTCCGCATCTGACGGCGGCGCAAAGCGAGGACCTCGGGATCGTCCGTTGGTCCTTCCGCCCCGCAATTCCATGAGGCGTTGTTGTTGTCGCCGTCGTTGTTTCCCTCGCCGTTCGCCTCGTTGTGTTTCTCGTTGTAGCTGACGAGGTCGTGGAGGGTGAATCCGTCGTGTGCCGTGATGAAGTTGATGCTCGCGTAAGGCCGCTTTCCATCGTGCTGGTAAAGATCGGAGCTGCCGGTGAGCCGGGAGGCAAATTCCGGAACCTGGCCCGCGTCGCCTTTCCAGTAGCTGCGAAGACAATCGCGGTAGCGGCCGTTCCATTCCGCCCAGAGCACCGGAAAGTTCCCGACCTGGTAACCGCCGTCTCCAAGGTCCCACGGTTCTGCGATCAGCTTGACGCGCGATAGCACCGGATCCTGGTGAATGATGTCAAAGAAGGCCGAGAGCCGGTTCACCTCGTGAAGTTCGCGGGCGAGCGTTGACGCGAGATCGAATCGGAAACCATCCACCCGCATCTCCGTGACCCAGTAGCGCAGGCTGTCCATGATCAACTGGAGCGTCCGCGGGTGCATCATGTTGAGCGAGTTCCCGCAGCCCGTATAGTCCATGTAATACCGCCGGTTGTCCGGCACCGTGCGGTAGTAGGAAAGATTGTCGATCCCGCGGAAGCAGAGCGTCGGCCCCATGTGGTTGCCTTCGCCAGTGTGGTTGTAGACGACATCCAGGATGACCTCGATGCCCGCGGCGTGCAGATTCTTCACCATCTGCTTGAACTCATTGACCTGCTGACCCAACACGCCGGAACTCGAATACGCAGAATGCGGAGCGAAGAAGCCGATCGAGTTGTATCCCCAGTAGTTCGAGAGTCCCTTCTGCTCGAGAAAATCGTCGTTCACGAAGTGATGGACGGGCAGGAGTTCGACGGCGGTCACGCCGAGACGACGCAGGTAATTCACCGCAAACTCGCTCCCGAGCGCCGCGTACGTCCCGCGGAGAGCTTCTGGAACTTCCGGACAAAGCTTCGAAAAGCCTTTGACGTGCACCTCATAAATCACGGAGGCCGCCAGTGGCGTGTCGGGTGCCCGGTCGCCGCTCCAGTCAAAGTCGCTGGCCACCACCACGCACTTCGGAAATCCCGGCGCACTGTCGCGCGCATCCCGCTGAAGGTCGTCGGTCCCGAATGGATAACCGAACATCTCCGGCCCCCAATCGACCAAACCGGCGATCGCACGCGCATAAGGATCCAGCAAAACCTTGCTGTCATTGAATCGGTGGCCATTCTCGGGTTCAAACGGACCGGTGACCCGGTAACCGTAGAGCTGACCGGCACCGATTCCGGGCACGAAGCAATGCCACACCCCGTCGGTGTATTCCGACATCGGCACGCGCACACTTTCGGCGATATCATCGTCGCTCTGAAAGAGGCAGAGATCGACACGCGTCGCGTTCTCCGAGAAGAGCGCGAAGTTCGTCCCCTCGGAACCGACCGTGGCACCGAGCGGGTATGGGCGGCCGGTCCATACACCGGCAGTTGGAAGTGGATTCATTTAGGACGAGGAACCCGCCTCCGGCTGGGGAGCCGCAGGCGAGGCTTCGTCCATTAATCGGCGGACAGCCCGCAAGGGGATGGGTAAAAATGCGGGCCGGTAACTCATTTCATAGCCGACCTCGTAGATCGCTTTGTCGAGGAGAAACAGGCGCAGCAGGAAGTCAAAGTCCGCCGGATCCGCCGGCACGAAACCACCCGAGCCGGCCGCCGTGAGGTATCCATCCAGAAACGCCCGCGTGACGTGATCGCGCCACACGGCCAGCCACGGTTCCAGGCGCGGCCGGTCCTCCCTGCGCTGCGACTCCGCGGCCGCCTGGACAGCGTAGTCGAACGAGCGGATCATCCCGGCAACGTCCACCAACGCCGGGCGCTTCAAAAGACGTTCTCCCAAACTCCTTCGCGGCTCTCCTTCAAAATCGAGGATGATGAAATCCCTACCCGTGTTAAGAACCTGGCCGAGATGGTAGTCCCCGTGGATCCGGATCTTCGAGGCAGGAATGCGACGGGCGGGGAGCTGCCGGTAAAACTCTTCCACGCGCGCGGCCTGGCTCAGGTAATCCTCCGCCTCAACCCGGACCGATTCGTCAAGCGACGCCAGGCGACGGCGGAGTTCGATTTCGGTTCGCTTCGCCAGGCCACGCAGGGATTGGTAGAGCGAGCGGCGATAAAGGCCGGTGAACGGCTCCGGTGCGAAATCCGGTTGCTGCAGCGACTCGAGCGCTCGATGCAATTCTCCCGTGCGCTCCCCCAACTGCCGCATGCGTTCGGGGAAGTTTCCTCCGAGAACCTCCGGCGCGACCGTGGCTGGATCCGCATCGGCGGGAACAGCAAGCACACGCTCGAAGTAACGCCCCAGCGAATCCAGCGCAAACGTCCAACCGTCGCCTTGGTTGGGGACAAATGAAGTGAGCAAGGCCGCGACACCCTCGCGCCGCCCACGCACGCAGCGGATCTCGCCGAGGTACGTCGGAACGTTCGAGAATCCGGCACCCGCCAGCGCGCGAAGGATGTCGGCGTCCGGATGCGGTCCATCCTCATACCGGCGAAGAAATTTCAGGATCCCCTTGTCGTCGTAAACGATCGACGAGTTCGATTGCTCGCCGCCCAGCAGCCGCGAAGACGACGATCCGAGAGCCGAGTCGCGTCGGACTCCGACGAGACGGGCGGTTCCCGAAGTCCACGTTCCCCCGCCCTCGATGAGTTCGAGAACCCTTGCGCGTTCCGACGGAAGATACAAGGCGTCCCAAAGAACACTTCCGTCCGGAAAATGCGCCACCGCGGCATTGGCACCCGGTTCACCCGCGTCCGCCGGCCCAATTGCGAGCGGGAGGATGTGCGCGGCATTCGGACCCTCGGCAAACGTCACTTCGATCAGGAGGATTCGTGAGGGAAATTCCTGACCCGGGTTGAATGCTTCGATAACCCGCACATCGCGGAACGCCTGTTGCTTGCCGCCGAACCACCGGCACTGCCGGAGGTAAGCCGGGAGGATTTTTCGTTCCAGGTGCCGGAGCAGGTCCGGCGTCCATTCGGGTTTCATGGGAAGTACGGGGGTTTCGGAAATCGCGGACGTCGGCGAACCAGTCGGCGCGCGGAGGGACATCCAGTAAAAACCATTTGGTCCAATTGTAAAAAGAGAAGCGGTTGAGCCGATCGCCGGGAGCAGGGTGTTTCCAAAGGATTCCTCCAACTGCCAGCCTGCAAATCGCGAGAGATCGAGGAGCACGCCCTGCGAAAATCGCGAGAGATTGGCGACGACCAGGATCGTCTCGTCCTCGAACTGGCGGAGAAATGTAAGCACCTTGGCATTGTCGGAAGGCAGAAATTCCATCGAACCGCGCGCGAAGGCCGGATGTTGCTGACGGATCGCCAAAATCCGGCGCGTCCACCAAAGCAACGACGAGAGGTTTTTCTCCTGCACGTCGACGTTGACCGCTTCGTAATGGAATTCCGGGTCGATGATGACCGGCAGAAAAAGCTGCTGCGGGTTGGCGCGCGAGAATCCGGCGTTCCGGTCGGCGCTCCATTGCATTGGCGTGCGGACGCCGTGGCGGTCGCCGAGGTAAAAATTGTCCCCCATGCCGACTTCGTCGCCGTAGTAGAGGATCGGCGTACCGGGCAGCGAGAGCAGAAGGGCGTTGATCAACTCGATTTTCCGCCGGTTGTTGCCGAGCAACGGCGCGAGGCGGCGACGGATGCCGAGGTTGATCCTGGCCCGTGCATCCTCCGCATAGATCCGCACCATGTAATCCCGCTCCTCATCGGTGACCATCTCCAGCGTGAGTTCGTCGTGGTTCCGGAGGAAAATCGCCCACTGGCAGTTCTCCGGGATCGTCGGCGTCTGATCGAGGATGTCGATGAGCGGGAACCGGTCCTCCATCTGCAGCGACATGAACAGTCGGGGCATGAGCGGAAAATGGAACTCCATGTGGCATTCGTCGCCCTGTCCGAAATACGCCACTGCATCCTCCGGCCATTGATTCGCCTCGGCCAGCAACATACGGCCGGGAAACTTCTCATCCACGTGCCGCCTCATCTCACGGAGAAACGCATGTGTCTCCGGAAGGTTTTCGCACGACGTGCCATCGCGCTCGAACAGGTAGGGAACTGCGTCGAGGCGCAATCCATCGACCCCCAGACCCAGCCAGAAATCCAGAACCTCGAACACGGCAGCCCGAACCGCAGGGTTGTCAAAATTCAGGTCCGGTTGGTGCGAATAAAACCGGTGCCAATAGTATGCCTGGGCGACGGGATCCCACGCCCAGTTCGACGACTCGAAATCCTTGAAAATGATCCGCGCTTCCTCGTAGCGCCGCGGCGTGTCACTCCAGACATAGAAATCCCGCTCCGGCGAACCCGGCGCGGCCCGTCGTGCCAATTGGAACCAAGGGTGTTGTTCGGACGTGTGGTTGATCACCAGCTCGGTGATCACCCGCAAACCCCGACGGTGCGCCTCATCCAGAAACTCCTGAAAATCGGCCAGCGTTCCGTAGTCACTATTGACCGTATAGTAATCCGCGATGTCGTAGCCATCATCCCGGAGAGGCGAGGGATAAAACGGGAGCAGCCAGAGCGCGGTGACACCCAATGCCTCCAGATACGGCAGCTTTTCCCGAAGTCCCTGAAAGTCACCAATCCCGTCGCCCGAAGCATCTGCAAATGACCGCACGTGCAGCTCGTAAACCACGGCGTCCTTGAACCAAAGAGAATCGTCCTTCATTACACTCCGTTGGTTTTCGGAATCCCACGCCTCCGCGCGCGTCCCGGGCCGGTGAAAGCTGCGCGGAATTTGCCCCCGGAGGATGTTCAGGATCGTGCCCGATGGCGGGGGTGACAGGAAATTGGTAGAACCCCTGCCATGAAATCCGCCAAGTCCTCGTCACGTCTCTCGAAGTTGCTTGCGGCCATCGCGCGGGAGAAATCCGCGTCCAAGGGCGGCCGTTCGCCGGCACTGGTCCTCGGCCCGTCCCTCCTTCCTCGCTACAAGTCGGTTTTCAGCGATCCGGTCCGCCGGATCATCGAATGATCCCAGCCGGCACCGGCACGCCCAACAACTGCAGGATCTTCGGATACGCAATGGCTGTTCGCTGATCCGGTTGGTTGGGATCGATCATGTCGTGCGGCACCTTTTGGTCGGCGGGAAATTCAAAAAATGTGACGCGGCCGGGAAACCGCTTCTCCCATTCCGCAGCCAAGGCGCGGTTGAGCGGCCCATCCACGGCGACGTCGGCATCGGATGTAATGAAGAGCACGCGACCGGCTTCCAGCGGGCCGGTTCGCACGCCGGCTTGGACATTGCGCGAAAGCTGGAGCGTGTCAGCGAGCGTGAACGTGCTGACCCGGGGATACGCATACGGCGGGCCAGGATTGGCTTCGCGGAGTTCGGGATTCCACCAGATAAATACCGGCGGCAACCGGGCGAGCACGGGAGCAATGGCATCCACTGCAAGAGCGGGCATTCCATTGGGTGCGAAAAACGGGGAGATCAGGACGGCCCGGTCGATCCCCGGACGGTTTTGAGCCATCCAGCCGACTGCAACGGCACTGCCAGAAAGGCCGACCAAGGTGATCGAGTCGCCGAGGCCCGTGGCGAGCGCGAGCCCTTCTTCCGCCTGGTCGATGAGGTCCTGGGCGCTCTGGCGGCCCTGTTCGTTATTCAGGCGATTCGCCAGTCCGGCATAGCGTGCGCGCGGGATCACGACGTTGGCACCCGATTCAAAGAGGATGCGGCCCAACGGCACGAATTGCTCGGGACAATTCGTGAGCCCATGGAGCAAAACGAAGACCCGCGGGGTGCGCCGTCCATGACTGAACATCCTGGATTCGCCTTCCGGGCTCAGCGGAAGCCGGGCTTCAGCCGCCTGGATTGCTTCAAACAATTTCGCCGCCCCGGACGGGTCGGTCGTCGGCACCGGAAGCGGCGGCAACCGGAATCCCGGAACCCACCAGAACCACACCGCGGCCGCCACAAGCAGCGCGAGGACAAACAGGATTCGATTTCTCATGGAGAACCATACTTGGGAGCCCATGTCGGCCTCCGCCACGCAAACAAGACAAACGCCGCACCGATCAGGATCAGGAACAGCGACAGAAACTGCCCGCGCGTCAACATACCGACCAGCCCGGCATCGGGTTGGCGAAACGCCTCACCGATGATTCGCAGGATGGCATAGGCGATAAAGAACACGCCGGTCAAAACTCCGTTCGGAAGCCGCACCCGTGTGCGAAGCAGCCAAAGGATGGCGAATAGCAGGGCCCCTTCGAGAAGGGCCTCGTAAATCTGGGAGGGGTGGCGCGGTGACAGCGTTCCCGCCAACTGCTCGCGAAGGGCCGACGAGGTGCCGGCATTGTCCACGATCGCCGTCACCGTGTTCCAGGACGGGTTGATCTGAACAGCCTCCTGAACGGCGAGTTGAACCGTTTCCGGCGGCGCATCATAGAGCTCCTTCGGGAACTGGACCGCCCACGCCACGCTCGTGACGCGCCCGAAGAGCTCGCCGTTGATGAAATTGGCACAGCGGCCGAAAAACAGCCCGATGGGCGCAACGACCACGAGGTTGTCCCCGATGTTGGTCCACGAAACACCCGCCCGGCGCGCATAGAACCAGGTGAAACCGATCACGCCCAGCATCCCGCCATGGCTGGACATGCCGCCATCCCAGAATTTGAAAAACACGAGCGGATTCGCCGAAAACGCCGCCCAGTCATAGAAGAACATATATCCGAGCCGTCCCCCGAGGATCACTCCGAACAAGGCGGTACCGGCGATGAAGTCGCCGACTTTTTCGGGACCGATGTCCGAATACCCCCGGCGGGCAAGGTGCACGTAGGCGAAGTAGCCGACGACGAACGCCGCGACATAGGCGAGCCCATACCAGCGCACGCCCATGCCATTTCCGAATTCCAGGAGAAACGGATTCAGGTCATGGACATAATACGCAAGCACCACGCGGGAGCTTCCCGATTGGTTGGAACAATGACAACACGAATCACGCCGTTTGCATCCGCGCGGAATTGACACGGCCCGGCGTTCCCGCTTTATCTCGTCGCTGTGAAATTCTCCCTCCTGCTCCTCGCGCTCGGGGCCGTCAGCCTCACGTCGTGCACCACGCTTGAAAACCGGAGGGACCTCTACAATCCGCAAAAGGTCTACGGACCCTACACGCGCATGCTCAAGGACGGCATCCCCGATCCCGAGCCGGTCGGCGGGACGACCACGGTCACCACGACCACCACAACGACCCAATCGTCGGGGAAATAATCGCCACGTGGGGGGCGCCAGCCCCGGGTCGCGCGGGTTGAACCGCTGGTGCGGACAACCTAGACGGCTTTCGCGAGCAACGTCGCGTTGTGACCGCCGAAGCCGAAGGAATTCGAAAGCACGGTTCGCACTTTCGCCTCACGCGCGGTATTCGGCACGCAATCCAGATCACATTCGGGATCCGGATTTTCGTGGTTGATTGTCGGCGGGATAACTCCGTGTTTGATCGCCAGGGCACTGGCCGCGAGTTCGACTCCGCCCGCCGCACCCAGCAGGTGGCCGGTCATTGACTTGGTCGCGCTGACCATCACCTTTTTCGAATGCTCGCCCAGCGCGAGTTTGATCGCCTTGGTTTCGCAGATGTCGCCGAGGCCGGTCGATGTGGCGTGCGCGTTGATGTATTCGATGTCGTCCGGGTTCACCCGGGCATGGTCCATCGCGATCTTCATCGCGCGGGCTGCACCTTCGCCCTCCGGCATGGGAGCCGTCATGTGATAAGCGTCCGCCGTGCAGCCATAGCCGGCGATCTCGCAATAGATCTGCGCGCCGCGGCGTTTGGCGTGTTCATATTCCTCGAGGACCATGATGCCGGCACCTTCGCTCATGATGAAGCCGTCGCGGTCCTTGTCGAATGGCCGGCAGGCGCGCTCCGGTTCGTCGTTGCGAAGGCTCAGAGCCTTCATCGCGGCAAAGCCGGAGATTCCGAGGGGCGTGATCGTCGCCTCGCAACCTCCCGCCAGGAAGAGGTCGGCGTCACCGAACTTGATGATCCGCCACGCCTCGCCCAGCGAGTTGTTCGCCGTCGCGCAGGCGGTGACAATGCACATGTTCGGACCGCGCAAATCATACTCCATCGAGACAATCCCGCTGGCCATGTTCGAGATCATCATCGCGATCGTGAACGGGGACACGCGCGAAGGACCGCGGGTCAGAAGGCGGTTGCATTCGTCCTCCATGCTGCGCAGGCCGCCGATTCCACTGCCGATCATCACGCCGAAACGGTTGCGGTCCACGGCCTCGAGGTTCAACCCCGAATCATCGAGCGCCATTTTGGCCGCCCCCATGGCAAACTGCGTGAATCGATCGGTGCGCTTCGCCGACTTGGGATTCTTGAAATATTTTGCGGGCTCGAAGTTCGTGACTTCGCCGGCGATCTTGCAATCAAAGTTCGTTGAATCGAACGCCTCAAAGCGGCGAATACCGCTCTTGCCCGCGGTCAGCGATTCCCAAAACGTGGCAATGTCATTGCCGATCGGGCTGACGACGCCCATTCCCGTGACCACTACTCTTCGTTCGCTCATGACAAATTTACGCTGTTGAAACTTTTGCGAGGGGGTTTACTAGGCGGAAAGCGCCGGGGGTTGGCAATAAAATTCTCGGGCCGGGCGCGTCCTAGAAGATGCGCGGGATGTTGCGTTCGTTCAAGCTCCCGCAACGCCGGCAGCGGGCCAGGGGTTCCCCCGAACGGTCCTCATACTGCAATCCGCACAGCGGACACTGGATCCGGAAACGCATTTCCGAGCGGGCCCGCTGACGCCGGACCGCCTCGGAGAAAAGCCACGCAAGCAGGACGCCCGCGAGGAAAACCGAGAGACATACAAACACCAACCAGGGCAACTCGATCGTGATCACGGTTCGTCCACGGCCCGGATGTCGCCGCCCCAGTTCACCTTGACCACGTCCCAAACGATGCGGTCGCCTCCGGCTGCAAATGTCGATTGGCCCAATTCCCGCGATGCCGCCGCATCCAGCGATGCATTCCCGGAACTTTCCTGCAAAAACACATGGGCGACCGACCCGTCCGGTCGCACTCCCAGGAGAAACCGCGTCGGAGCCGGAACAAAACCCGCCGCAGCAGCAAACTCCCCGCGGAAACTTTCCGGGAGCCGGTCGCGCAACGCCCCAAACGCCAGCAATCCGGTTTCCGGTCGCCGGGTTTCGAGGGCTGAAGCGGCCGCCGGGGCCTCAACCGCGACAATGCCAAGCGTCCGCGGAGATGCCGGAGTCGCCGGCGAGCGCGGGCCCGGCGATTCCAGCGGCGGGGCCTCCGACGCAAATCCCGGGCGGTATTCGGCCTTGGCCAGCGAACTCTCCGGAAGGCCCCTGCCGGGCGCAAACAAGGTCGGATCCTGAATCGACAAAATGGCCCGAACCCGCCCCGCCTCAGCCGTGCCCGGCAGGACGAAGTTGGCCTGCACCGCATCTGGTCCGTTCGCCTGGGCCGGAGGATAAACAATCGAAAACAACAGGAATACCGCCGCATGCGCCGCAGCCGCCACGACAATTCCCAGCGGGAGCAAAACCTGAACGTGATGACGGCCCGGCCATTCAAACAAGAGCCCAACCCGCTTTTCCATCACGGTTTTTCGGACGTGGCCAGCACGGCCGGATAGCCGAGTTCCAGGGCGATTGTCAGAACTTCGGCAACGTTCTCATAGGCCGCGAGCCGGTCGGCCTTGATAATGAGTGTGTGTTTGGAGCCAGTCGCCTCCGACAGAATCTCACGAAGTTCCTCGGGAGTGACCTTCCGATCTTCAAAGAAGATGCCGGCGGCGGGCGGCGCGGTGATTCCGACCACGCGCGGATCCCGCTGGGGTGCGAGAAGGAAGGGAGATTGCGGAACCGTCACCGCCACACCCGGTTGGAGCAGAAAGGATGTGCTCAGCACCAGGAAGAAGGCCAGCGTCAACACCACGTCGAGGCCGGGGACGACGAACATCAGCGCCGGATGAAGCCGGGGGCTGCGGACCAGTTTCATGCGGCGGGTTCCCCCGGGTCGTGCAGGAGGTCGATCATCTCGATCGCCGCCCGCTCGATGTCGTGGAGGATCGCGTTCACGCGGGAAGAAAGGAAACTGTGCGCGACAAACGCCGGCACTGCCACGCACAAAGCCGCCGCGGTCGTCAAAAGACTCTCGTAAACACCGCCGGCAATCTCCGCCGCCGTCGCATACCCTCCGTGTGCCGAGATCTGCTGAAAGGCACCGAGCAAACCCAAAACTGTTCCCAAAAGCCCGAGCAGTGGCGTTCCATACGCCACCGCCCCCAGAAGCGCCAGATTGCGCTCCAGCCGGGGCACTTCGAGTTGACCGGCCTCTTGGGCGATTTCGCGCATCTCCGCGCGGGATTCCTTCGGCCGGAGCAGAATCGCATGCAGCACGCGGGCGACCGGCCCCGGCGTTCCGGCGCATTCCTGAAGGGCCTCGGAGATGTTTCCGCGCCGGATCAGATTGGCGAGGCCGCGGAGGAACTCGCCGGTGTGAATCGAAGCCCGGTGCAAGGCCAGCATTCGCTCCAGAAACACACCCAGCGCGGTGACACTACACAGGAGGATGAGCCACATCAACGGCCCCCCTTTTTGCATCAGTTCCAACATCGTCTGAAAATCGTATCTCGGGGCTTCGGGGAACGTCGATTTATTTGCCGGACTCTGCTTCCCCGGCCGGGAGCGTGAGATTGGCCTTGGTCAACTCGCCGAGCGCCGCCGCAATCTTTTCACGAACCCCCGGAACAAACCCGCGATCCTTGTGAAAAACAAGCATCGTCAAGTCCTCGCGGCTGAAAAAGCTGATCACTCCCTTCTCGGTGTGCAGTGTGACCGCCGGAACCATGCCCACACCCATGCGCGCCGTCGACTCGCGCATGGCCCGCAACATGTCCGCCGCATGCGCGCTCAACGAGATCAGGTCGACGTTCGCCGGCGCGTTGTGGGCCGTGATGACCATCGATCCGTGCGTGAGCACACAGGAGTTGATCCCGGGCAGGCCTCCGCAAAGCTCCACAACGCGAGGAACGGTGAGCCGTTCCTCCGTCAGGAACAGCGCCTGCAAACCCTCCTCATCCGGAATGTCGCGGCGCAAGGATCGCTCGCTGACCGCCTCGGTTTCCAAAACCCGCACCGGACGGATGGGTGTCGGAATCGTGGTTTCCTCGCGTTCCAAGCGAACCGGTTCCGGTTGCGCCGCGGACGGAGGTGCGGCAGGCGCCACCGGCTCAGGCGGCGGAGGCAACGTGATCGCCGGCTCGGGAACAGCCTCTGTCACCGCGGGCGACGGCTCCGTCCCGGCGGCTGAAGGTGGCGGGGGAATCTCGGCCACACCGGCAACGGGGCGGGGCGGGCGGATGGCAGGAATGGCCCGCATCGGCGGAAGGATCGCCCGCGGCTTTGGCGGAAGTAACGGCGCCCCGGGCGGGGGTGGCAACTCGGCGGCCTCGGGTTCGGAGGGAACCTCCGGAGCAGCCGGTTGAACGGGAGCCGCGGGCGACTCGTCAGAGCGACGCCGGAAAATGGGCAACCCACCAAAAAGTCCGGGGCCACGCGCCGGCTTGGGCGCAGACTTCTGCGCCGGATCCACCCATGGTTCCCCGGCAGGGGCTTGTTCCTGCGGAGCAGTCGACGGCTCTGGTACAGCAGCCTCGAACGGCACCTCGGGAGCAGTCGTCGTCTGCTCCACGGCCTCATCGGCGACCGGCTCGACCCATGCCTCCGGTTCCGGCTGCGGCGGAAGGATTTCCTCGGCATGCTCGATGAGCGAATAGTAGCGCGCGAGTTGCTGGGCGGGGATCCCGATCGTCTGGCCCCCGGTTGAGTGAACATGTTCCGGCAGGAGTTCCTGCAGGGTGGACAGCTTGAGCCGTGGCACGTTCGACTTCAGAAGCTCGGCGGCCGGAAGGCGCACGGTCAGTTCCGGAGGAAACGGCGCACGCCGGTTCGCCGGGGGAACCAACGGCTCCAACAAAGCGGCCGGCACATCCACCGTTTCCGGAGCGGTCGTCCAGTATCTCCACTGCGAGACTTCCGGCGTGTCTTTCTGTTGTTTCATCGACTGTTTCCGATTATCCAAGAACACTCTCCGACGCAACCTTGTGGAATTCGATTTCAAATTTACCGACGACGGCCTGATCCCCGTCATTGTCCAGGAAGCCTCCGGCACCGAGCGGCCCACCGGCCGTGTCCTCATGTTCGCCTGGATGAATCGCGAGTCGCTCGCCCGCACGCTGGAATCCGGTTTGATGACGTACTGGAGCCGGTCGCGGAAGAAACTCTGGCTCAAAGGCGAGACGAGCGGCCACACCCAGCGCGTGGTCCGCTGGTTTGTCGATTGCGACCAAGACGTCCTGCTCTTCGAAGTCGAGCAAAGCACCGGCGCCTGCCACACCGGCTACCAAAGCTGCTTCTTTCAGGAACTCGACCGCAAAGCCCAACCGCTCCCGGTCCGCGAAGAGAAATCGTTCGACTCCGAAAACGTCTACAAGCACTGAACGCCGTTGTCGGCCGGCCGGAACAACCGGCTGAAATACCCGTCGAACGCCGTGGCATCCCACGGATCCAGCAGAAAACCCAGGTAGCCATCCGGGCGGACGAGCGCTGCGCCCCCGGGCGAAACCCCGCAGGCTGACGGCTCGCAAAACGCGCGACCATCGACCACTTCCAGCGCGTGCGCCCAGCGGGAGGAGAGCTCACGGCGCTCCCCGTCCGACAAATCGGCGAACACGAGCAAGTGGTGAAGCGGACCCTTGAGCCGCGTGCGGGCCACAAACCGATTCCCCGGCCCGGGCATCCCAAACCCGATCCGGGTTCCATGAAATCCGAGGATCGGACTCTCCCGCAGCGCAAGGTCGAGCATCGCGGGTGACGTCACGTGTCGCGTCGGATCCTCCGGCAGGGCCCGGATCGGCTCGCCCCGGCCCGCCAACGCCGCCAGTGAATAGTAAAAATCATACATCCCCTCCGAACTCGCCAGAACCTGCCGGGCGATGTCCTGCCGCTCCGGATCGTAGGCATCGAGCAGTTCCGGACGCCCCTGCCGCCGCAGGACCGCACCCAACATCCACGCAAGGCTCGCCGCATCCAGGAAGCCCGAATTCATCCCCTCGCCGCCGAGCGGACTGCACAAGTGGGCGGCGTCGCCGGCCAGAAAGCTCCGCCCGATCCGGAATTTGGGAGCCATGCGCCGATGCGTGCGATAGACTGATGCCCAGCGGACATCGTCGGCGGCAATCGGCGTCACCAAATGGCCGGCCAGCGTGCAGAGAACGTCATCAAGGCCGATTTCGCCATCCGGCTCAATGCCCTCCGGCAAATCACAAACCAGAAGCGTCCGGCCCAGCGGCAATTCGGCCATCATCAACATTCCCGCCGGGGTCACCGCCACGTTCAAAAGGTGGTCACCCTGGTGCACGCCGGTCGTCCGGATATCGGCCACGAAATACCGCTTGGGGTAAGTGATCCCTTCCAGATTTTCATGGAGCGCCTCGCGCACCGGACTGTGCGCGCCCCCGGCCCCGATCAGGTACTCCGCCTCGACCACAAACG
Source organism: Terrimicrobiaceae bacterium (assembly GCA_033763515.1). GTDB lineage: Bacteria > Verrucomicrobiota > Verrucomicrobiia > Chthoniobacterales > Terrimicrobiaceae > JANRKJ01. The sequence goes on from JANRKJ010000017.1 coordinate 62,296, forward strand.
ACGAGCCATCCGCGCGCTCACAAACCACGCGCGCCCCATCATCGTTCGAGACGATCTCGCTCGCCGTCACTCCGCGCTCGACGGGAATTCCCTCCGCCGCCAGCCGTGCGTTCAGGATTTCCTCGGTCTGCCATTGCGCCAACGAACAGGTGAACGGATACGGTGTCTCGGGCAGGACCGGACGGACGACAAACGCTTCGCGCCACGCCGAATCCAGCACGCGCAGACCCATCACCGGCACACTCCGTTCGACGAACGCCTCGGCCAGACCCGCCCGCGCCATCACCTCCAACGCTCCCGGTTGGACACCCGTGGCCCGCGTCTGCGTGTGCGGCTCGGCACATTGATCGATGATCCGCGGCCGCACGCCGTGCCGGACCAATTCACACGCCGTCATCAACCCGGTCGGCCCCGCACCAATGATCAACACCTCCGCCGCTGACTCCTCCATTCCCGCGAGTTACGGCAACCCTGATCTCTGGGCAAGGGTAAACCCTTACCGCCCAGCGCGAGCGACCCGACGGCGGGGGCCTACGCGCTCGGCTTGCGCTTGTGAATGCCGACCGAGTTTCCATCCGGATCGCGAACAAAAACCATGTGGCAAACCGGTGTCTCCAACGGCCCGAAGTGGATTTCCACCCCGGCCGCCTTGAGCTCGGCCAGCGCCTGGTCGAAGTCATCGACCTCCAGCGCCACGCTGCATCCATCCGGGCTCGGCACCATCCCGGGAGCCGAGCCAATCGCCAGCGTTCCCGTCCCGATGTCGTACTCGACCCAATGCGCGCCCTCCATCTGGTGATCCGCCGTCGCAACCAGACCCAGAACCCCCTCATAAAACGTCCGTGCCCGTTCCATGTCCGTCACCGGATAACTCGAAAATGCGATCTCTTGGATTTTCATTGAGTTTCGAACGTGCCCCGGGGAATCGCGTGTATCAGGGAGATTTCAAAGGAAATGCGGCTTTCGGGTGGGCCGGGCCTTCAGCCCTCACCCGTTCCCACCCAAAGAACCTGCGGCGCTGCCGCAGGCTGGTATGAGGTCGCGCCTTTGGCGCTTGTCGGGAAATCACGACATCCTCGGCGGAGGCTTGGTGCCGGTCGGGAGGGGTGATTGGCCTGTCTGTGTTCGACTCTGCCATTTCGGCGCAATGGGCGGCGGGCGGCGGCCTGTGTCGGACTTCGCGTGGCCTCGGGAGGGGCGAAGCCCCGCTCCATACCAGCCCGGGCCCCGGGGGATGTTCACCCCACCAGCGCCGGGGGCCAACGGCCCGGCTCATCGGCCCAAGCAAAAAGGCCGGTGGACACCGCGGGAGAGGCGGGGTCCACCGGCCGGGTGAGAGCAACTACTCTTCTTCCTCGGTCTCGTCGGCTTCTTCGTTGACGGAATTTTCGGCGATTTCGGTGAGGCGTTCGTCGGTGGCGGCCTCTTCGTCAAGCGTTTCCTGGAGCGTGTCGGCGACTTCGCGGAGTCCGAGCACTTGGGCAAACGTGCGGGCGGTTCCGTAGCCGGCGATCTCGTAGTGCTCAATCTTCTGGGCGATACCGATCAAGAGGGCGTCGAGGATCTCGGGCGCGGCTTCTTCCTTGAGAATCTCGCTGCCCTCTTCGATGAGGCCTTCCATGGCCCGGCACTTGTGGCCGCGGGATGTGGCCTCGAGGTCTTCGAAAACCTGGTCGAGGCGTTCAATTTGTCCCTTGGTTTCCTCCAAATGCTCCTCGAAGGCGGCGGAGAGTTCCTCGTTGGTGGCGGCTTTCGCCATCTTTGGCAGCGCCTGCACGAGTTGCTTTTCCGCGCTGTAGAGGTCCTGGAGTTCGTGGACGAGCGCGTCGTGGAGAGAGTTGAGTTTCATAGCGTGGAGGATTCGCGGGGCTGGGACAAACGGGTTGTATGCCGCAGGTCGTGGCGCCCCCTGAAGGGGATGTCGGATTTTCTACCGAACAGAATCGCGCACCGCATCCGCCGCTTCTCCCACCGCCTCGCCGACGGCCTGCCCCGCATCGCGGACGGCATCACCGACCGAACGGGCTCCGGCGCCCGCCCGGGCCTCGGCCATACGTGCGGACTGCTGGGCCCGGAACGAGTGCAGGTCGGACACTTTGGCGCGGGCTTCAGTTTGAGCTTTGCCGGACGTTTCGGCGGCGCGTTGTTCGAGTTCGGCAATTTCGCGATCCAAGCCCGCAAACGCGCGGTCCGCGGCGGCGGCGTTGGCTTCGCTGGGCGACTGGACGTAGGCGTCCACGGCCTCGGCGACGCCGCTGGTCTCGGCGGTCTGGAGTGCGGTGGGAGAGGTCGCTTCGGGTTCCTCCCGGTCGCACGCGGCGAGTGCGGAGAGGGCAACAATGGCAGTGAGGGACAGGAATCGCTTCATGTCCACGGATCGCTGGAGACCCCCGACCCGGATGTGCGGGTCGGGGTCAGCGTCCGTTTTTTTCAAAGAATCTGATCGCGCAGCCCGCTGATCGACTGGCTCAGCTTCTTGATGCCGAGTTCGATCCGGGTCTTGACGGTCCCGAGCGGAGTGCCGGTGAGGCTGGAGATTTCGCGCTGGCTCTTGCCTTCGAAGAAGGTCATGTGGATGGCTTCGCGTTGTGGTGGCGGGAGGAGGCGGAGGTGACGTTCCATAATTTCCTTGAGGTCGTCGCGCTGGGCGGCGCGTTCGACGGTGTGGCTTTCGCCGACTTCTTTGTCGGGGTGGTTGCAGGCAATTTCGTAGCGGTCGGTGGCTCGCCGGTAGGCGGAGTGCTGGCGGACACGGTCGATCGCCCGGCGGCGGGCCAGGGTGGCGAGCCAGCTCAGGAGTTTTCCTTTTTCCGGAGAGTAGCTGCCGGCACGTTCCCAGACCTGAATGAACACATCCTGGAGAACGTCCTCGGCGTCGGCATCGTCATGAAGCACCTGCATCACGATCGATTTGAGGACGGCCTTGTAGCGCTGGTGCAAGCGCGAGAGCGCTTCCGGCTTTTGCTGGACGAGCTCCTCCATGAGCATCCGATCTTCCGCAGTCGTGTCGATGTCGAGCGTGGTATTCATAGGTCGTGTGGTTGTGTTTCGATGCCACGCTAACCGTCCCCCGGAATCCTGAAAATCGGTGCCCGACACCAACGAGTCATCGGAGAATTCCCCCGGGGTTCCGGATCGGACCCTGATGCCCCGCGGTCCTTTGTTCTTGGAAACGCCCACAACCGTCGGAGGTGCCTCGAGCGAATTCCCTCCCATGACGTCCTCACCAAACAGCCTGCCGGCCGCCGGGGCGACGGTGCGCGCCGACGGGGTGACTTATTGCACGTGGGCCCCGGCGGCGGCAGCCGTGGCCGTCGACGTTGAAAGCCCCAACGGTTCGGGTCGCCGGCTTCTACTCGAACGGCATGAGACCGGATACCATTACGGCCTCGACGAAGGCGGGCAGGCGGGTGACGCCTACCTCTACAATTTGGAAGGCATCGGTCGCTTCGCCGATCCGGTCTCGCGCGCCCAGCGGGACTCGGTGGAGGGCCGATCATTGGTCGTGGACCCCCAATTGTTTGGCTGGTCCGATGGTGACTGGAGGCGGCCGGCATTCCGGGACCTGGTGATTTATGAATTGCACGTTGGAACGTTCACGGAAGCCGGCACGTTCCGTGGAGCGATCGAGCGCCTCGATCACGTGCGCCGGCTGGGCGCGACCGCGATCGAAATCCTGCCCGTGGCGGATTTTCCGGGCACGCGGAACTGGGGATACGACGGCGTTTTGATCTACGCTCCGGCACGGGCTTATGGCGCGCCGGATGATTTTCGTGCTCTCGTCAATGCAGCGCACGAGCGGGGCCTCGCGGTCATCCTCGACGTGGTTTACAACCATTTCGGCCCCTCGGGGAATCACGTCCTTTCATTCAGTCCGGATTACTGTCGGAACGACCGTCAGACACCTTGGGGGAGCGCGTTCAACCTGGATCCGGCCCACTGCACGCCGGTGCGCTCGTTCTTTCTTCAGAACCCTCTGTATTGGATGGACGAGTTTCACATCGACGGATTTCGCCTCGACGCGGCGCATGAGATTTTTGATTCCAGCGAACCGCATCTCCTGAAGGAAATCACGGCCGCGGTTCGCGACCGTGGCGGATACGTGACCGCGGAGGACGACCGGAATTCCTCCGCGATGATCCGCACGGACGAGGAAGGCGGGTTCGGATTTCATGCCGTGTGGGCGGACGACTTCCACCACAGCGCGCGGGTCGGGCAGACCGGCGAGAAGTTCGGGTATCTGGGCGAGTTTTCCGGGACGGTCGAAGAAACGCTGGACGCGCTGGGACACGGCTGGATCTTTCGCGGACAGGTTTCAACCCGCCGTGGACAAGCGCGAGGCAGCGATGCGTCGGCGCTCCCGCCCGAACGGTTCATCCACTGCATCTCGAATCACGACCAGGTCGGCAATCGGGCATTTGGCGAGCGGATCGGGCAGCTTGTGGCACCAGATGCCTATCGAGCGCTTTCGGCCCTCATCTGCCTGACGCCTTACACGCCGTTGCTTTTCATGGGGCAGGAGTGGCGCGCGAGCACGCCGTTCCTCTATTTCACCGATCACGAACCCGATCTCGGCGAGAAGGTTACCATCGGCCGCCGGCAGGAATTCGCGGATTTCCCGGGGTTTGATGATCCGGCGGCGCTCACCACGATCCCCGACCCACAGGCGGAGGAAACGTTCCGGCAGTCGAAACTCAATTGGGCCGAGACGGAGAACGAGACCCTTGCGCTCTATCGCGAGTGCCTCGCGCTGCGCGGCTCGCGCGCGGCATTTCGTCCCACGGACCGCAGGGGCTGGTCGGTCCAGAAGCAGGCGGGCGGAGCCGGGTTGATCGACCTGGGCGCGATCCAGCTTGTCTTCGATCTCGCGGGCGGGCGGACTGGGGAATTCGGAGACGGACGCGTCATTCTCTCGACCGAGGAATCCCGGTTTGGTGGCAGTGACGCCATCACGTGGCAGGACGGCCACGTGCGATTTGCGTCCAAGGGATTGGTTGTGGTCGAGAGAGACGGAACGGTCGGCGGAGTCTAGCCGACGAATGTTTTGGTGATCGTCTCGAGTTCGACTTCGAGCGTCTCGTGGGAATGGGGCCGGCGGGCGCGGGTGTACCAATAACCGGCATTCCCCGGATCCCCTTCCTTGCGATGCAGCCAGGCATGAAGCCAGGCAGCTTCCGGCGTTTCCATGTCTTGCACGAGCAGGTGGGCGGCCTCCCAATGGCCGTTCCGCGCATTCCACAATGCGGCGATCAGGGGCGGGAATTCCTGCGGCGGACGCTCGCCGGAGAGCGAGGCGTCGAATGTCGCCCGGTCCGTCATCGGCCCACCTGGTCAGCGAGGACACCAAACCGCCGCGCGGCGTAGCTCATGAGGAGCGGTCGGACGAGCGGGAAGGCAAAACGCAGCAGGCCCAGCACGATCGCGGCGAAACCCAGCGGCTTCGTCGCCTCGGCGGCCTCGCTTTTTCCTTTTCGGGATTTCGCGCGTTTGGTCACGACTTTGGTCTTGGTCTTCGGGCCGGAGAGCACAAAGCCAAGCAGAGAAGCTCCGCCGACCCACGCCCAAGGATTCCCGCGAACCCAGCTGCGGACATGGTTCTGGAGCCTCATTTCCTCGCGCACACCGGAGTAATCCCGGCGAATGGCTTCGCGGCTTTTGGCGATCTCGGCCAGCAAGGCGTCTTTCGTATTCATGGCTGGCGTTTCAGCGACTCAAAATCTTTCTTCAACTCGGCCGCCGTCACGGTGAAAACCGGGGTTCTCCAGTGGCTGCGAACGTGGTTGGCGCAAATGAACGCCCCGAGAAAATGCAGGAGCATCAGACCCAGCAGAATCCAAACCCACGAAACGTTGAAGAGCATCGCGATCAGGAAGGCGATGAAGAGGACCAGGAAAATGTAACCGAACGTGGCCAGGATGAGCCCGCCGGCCAGCATGATCGTCAGCCGGAGGTAGAGCGCGAGGGCCTCGCCGGCTTCCTCCTTGGCTAGCGCCGTCAGGGCCTGAGCGTGGCGACCGAAAGAGCCGATGAGGCTCATCGCTTCGCCCACAAGCCCGCGGCCTCCCGCCGGAGGTTTCGGAGAACCGGCCGGCGTTCCGCTGGCAGTCGTTTCCACGGGAAATCAGCGCCGGAGGATCAGTCCGAGCAGAAAACCAATGCCGACGGCAATGCCGACGGATTGGAGCGGATTCTCGCGGATGTAGGTTTCGGCATCCGAGCGATAGGTCTGGGCGCGCTGGCCGTATTCGCCGATGGCGGCCTGGGCCTTCTCGCGGTATTGCTGCGTTCTGGCGAGCGCCTGTTCGCGGAGATCGGAATAAGTGGCAGCAGCGGCTTCGCCGAGGTCTTTGGCGGCGGCCGTGAGGTGTTCGCGGCCGGCGTCAATGGCGACCTGCGCCTGTTTCTTCACGGTTTCGCCGACGGTCTTGGTGGCTTCGGTGGCGGCGTCGAGCGCTTTTTTGGCGTGTTCGGTGCTGCTTCCGAGTTTTTGATCTGCGACTTTTGGTTCTCCGGACATTGGCTTCCTCCTCGTTGGTTTTGCGAATTCAGGCTGAGCAGAGAATTGCCGCTTGGCAAGCTTCAATCCTCCCGGGATCATTCGCGCCTCATGTCTGAACTGCGTGTCCCTTTCGAAGTTTCTGCGTTTGCGCCCGGCCGTGTGGAATTGCTGGGCAACCACACGGACTATAATGCCGGCGTGGTCCTCTCGGCCGCGATCCAACTGGGCGTGAGCGCGGCCGGCCGTCGCCGGGACGATGGACGCATCGTGCTGACGAGCGAGGGGATCGATGGTGTGGTCGCGGTGGATCGCGCGTCGGGGTTGAAACCACGGGACAGCTGGGAAGACTACCCGCTGGGCGTGGCGGAAATGCTGGCGCAGGCGGGCGCGCAGCCGGGGGGATTTGAGGCGCAATTCTCGGCGACCCTCCCGGCGGGAGCGGGGCTTTCGAGCTCGGCGGCGCTGGAGGTCGCAACGGCGGTTTTGCTGAACAAACTCTACCCCTTCGAGCTGACGCCGATGGAACTCGCAAAGCTCTGCCGGCGCGCGGAAAATGAATTTGTCGGAGTGAGCTGCGGCCTGCTCGATCAAGTGTCGTCCATTTTTGGCGAACGCGATCGGGTGGTCTTCCTCGATTGCCGCGCCGAGTCGGTCGAGACGATTCCATTCCCGGAGAATCTGGGGCTCTTGATCGTCCACTCGGGCGTGAAGCACGCGCTGACCGGCGGGGAGTACAACGAGCGTCGCGATCAATGCTTTGAAGCCGCTCGTCGCATGGGCGTACCGGCGCTGCGGGATGTCACGTCGGCCCAACTGGAGTCCGCCAACCTGCCGGACCTCGTTCGCCGCCGCGCAGCGCATGTCGTGGGCGAAAACGAGCGCGTCATGGAAGCACTCGGCCACCTGCGTGCCGGAAGGGGAACCGAATTCGGCCGGCTGATGACGGCTTCGCACGCGAGCTCGCGGACCAATTTCGAGAACAGCACGCCCGAGCTGGACGCGCTCGTGGAGATCGCCGTCGCGCAGACGGGCTGCCACGGGGCGCGACTCACCGGCGGCGGATTCGGCGGCGCGATCGTCGCCCTCGTGGAGCGCACGCAGGTTGATCAAATCGGCGAGGCGATCGTGAAGGCCTACGCGGAGCGCACCGGCCACACCGCCCGGGCGTATCCGTGCGTGGCGAGCGATGGCGCGCTGACTGCGTCCCGCTGAGCGGGATGCCGGCACTCGACGCCATCCAATGGTCGCTGGCCGCGCTGGCGGCGATTTGCATCGGCCTGAGCAAAACCGGCTTCGGCGGCGTGGGGATGGTGGCGATCTTGATCATGGCGAACATCCTGCCCGCGCGGGAATCGACCGGCGCGATCCTGCCGATGTTGATCGTGGCCGACGTCTTTGCGGTCCATGCGTTTCGAAAATTCACGGTTTGGAAGCATCTGGTCCGGGTTCTTCCGCCGGCGGTGGCGGGCATCCTCACCGGGTGGTGGCTGATGCCGCGGATTGATGCGGCGATTTTCGGAGAGGTCATCGGCTGGATGGTCGTGGTGCTGGTTCTTCTGACGGCCGTGCAGAAGCTTTCAGCGGGTCTTCCGGGGTTTTTGGCGGAACACCCGGCCGTTGCGTGGCCGGCGGGGTGGCTTGCCGGCGTGACGACGATGCTGGCGAATGCGGCGGGCGCGGTGATGACGATTTACCTGCTGGCCTGTCGTCTGCCGAAGTGGGAGTTCGTGGGCACGGCGGCGTGGTTTTTCTTCATCATCAACGTCGTGAAAGTTCCGTTCAGCGCTTCGCTGGGTTTGATCACGCCCTCGTCGCTCCTGCTGAACCTTTGCCTGGTTCCCGGGATCATCGCCGGCGTGGTGCTCGGGAAGTTTCTTTTGGGGAAGATCCCCCAAGGGCTTTTCGAGTGGCTGCTCATTGCGTTCAGCCTCGCCGGCGGGCTGCGACTCGCGATCGGGGGCTGATTTGCCTTTGCGTTCGGTCAAGAAAACTGAGATTTCCTCTCAACAAGATGAACACGACGCGCCAGAATCCCGACGCGATGAATGTCCGGGTCGAGGGTTGTCTGTCCACCGCGCGGTGCGGGGAACGGTTGCGCGTTCGGGGCCTGCGTGAGAATTGCGCGTTCGCCGGCCGGCTGCGCGAACTGGGATTTTGCGATTCCGTCGAGGTCTGCAAAATTGCAGACCACGGGGTTTGTCTCTGTCAGGTGCTGGGATCGCGCGTTGCGCTGGCGCGGGAGCTCGCGAACGACGTGCTCGTCGAGCGGGTGGCCTGATCAGTTTTCGCGGATCAACGCGCGATTCTTCGCGAGGTAGGCCAGGCCGGAATACACCGTGAGCACGACGGTGATCGTCACCAGCCCATAGCTCCCAAACAACCACGCCTCCCGCAGACCCGGAATCCTCCCCCACTCCGGAATCGCAAGGAGCAGCAGGAAGTAGATGATCGTAATCATCTGCCACGCGGTCTTGTGTTTTCCGAGCTTCTCGGCCGGGAGCAAAATGCCCTTCGAGCTCGCCAGCGTGCGGAGGCCGGTGATCAGAAATTCCCGCGAGATGATCACGATGACCGCCCACACCGGCAGCGCTCCAAATCCCGCCAGGCAGATGAACGCCGAGGCAGTGAGAATTTTGTCCGTGAGCGGATCCATCAGTTTTCCAAAATCCGTGGAAAGGTTCCAACGGCGGGCGATCTCGCCGTCGAGGTAATCCGTGACGGCGGCCACCACAAACAAGGCAAAGGCGAGGCTGAAGCGGAACGGAAATTCCACCGAGAAACAGACCACGAACAACGCCGTGAGGAACAGGCGGGAAACGGTGAGTTGGTTGGGCAGGTTCATGAACTGCGGCGGCAAAGTGTTGCCAGCAAGCGGCCGGTCAACCTAGCATGCGTCGCCCGCTTACGGGAAAGAAAGAAACCACATGAGCAATTGCGATATCGGCCTCATCGGCCTCGCCGTCATGGGCGAGAACCTCGTCCTCAACATGGAGTCCAAGGGATTCCGCGTCGCCGTCTACAACCGCACCACGGCGGTGACGGACAAATTCGCCGAAGGTCGCGCGAAAGGGAAAAACATCGTCCCGTGCCGGAGCCTCGAGGAATTTGTCGGGGCCCTCGCCCGCCCGCGCAAAGCGCAGATCATGGTGAAAGCCGGCGCGCCGGTCGACGCGGTGATCGAGCAATTGATCCCGCTGCTCGAACCCGGCGACATCATCATCGATGGCGGAAATTCGCTCTGGACCGACACCCAGCGCCGCGAGAAGGCGCTCCGAGAAAAAGGCATTCATTTCTTCGGCGTGGGAGTTTCCGGCGGCGAAGAGGGCGCGCTCAAAGGGCCATCCATCATGCCCGGAGGATCGGCCGAGGGATGGAAGTCGATCGCCCCGATCTACACAAAAATCGCCGCTGTGGCCGAGGGGGAACCCTGCTGTCGGCACATGGGACCCGACGGAGCCGGGCACTACGTCAAGATGGTCCACAATGGCATCGAATACGGCGACATGCAGCTCATCTGCGAAGCCTATGCCATCTTGAGCGCAACGATCTCGCCGACCGCCGACGAACTCGCGGACATCTTCACCGAATGGAACGGCGGGGATCTGGATTCGTTCCTCATTGAAATCACGTCGAATATTTTCCGCCGCAAGGACCCGGAGACCGGTCAGCCGCTCGTGGATGTCATCCTCGACAAGGCCGGACAGAAGGGCACGGGCAAATGGACAGTCGGTCATGCGGTCGAGATGGGCTTTCCCCTCTCCGTCATCGGCAGCGCCGTCGAAGCCCGCATTCTCAGCTCGTTGAAATCCGAGCGCGTAGCCGCTGCGGCGATCCTTCCGGCTCCGGAGCCGACCGCTTGGCACGGTGATCGTTCGGAAATGATCTCCGCCGTGCGCGATGCGCTCTACGCGAGCAAAATCATGAGCTACGCGCAGGGATTCGTCCAACTTGGGGCCGCTTCGGAACTCTACAACTGGCACCTGAATTTCGGCGACATCGCCTCGATCTGGCGCGGCGGCTGCATCATCCGGGCCCGCTTCCTCAATCGCATCACCGACGCCTACCGGAACAACCCGGGCCTCAAGAACCTGATCCTCGATCCGTATTTCCGCGACATCCTGGCCAAGACCCAGGCGAACTGGCGGAAAGCCGTGCAGGTGGCCATCGGCCGGGGCGTGGCGGTCCCGGCGTTCAGCGCTGCGCTCAGCTATTTCGACAGCTATCGTGCGGAGCGGCTCCCGGCGAATCTCCTCCAGGCGCAGCGGGATTACTTTGGAGCGCACACCTACGAACGCGTCGACAAACCCGCCGGCGAGTTCTTCCACACCGAGTGGTTCGACAAAGAATGATCGCTCAGGCCCGCGCGCTCCCGGAGCGTGCGTGGAAAATCCGGAATGTCCGGTAGCCGAAAATCGCGATCACCACAAAACAGACCAACGGCAGCACGAACGACAGCCGTGTGCTCGAAAGACCGAGCACCGGCGGCAGGTCGAGGATGGCCCCCTGAATCGGCGGCATGAAACACCCGCCGCCGATCGCCAGGATCAACCCGGCCGAGCCCAGCTTCGCGTCATCGCCCAGACCGTCCAGCGCAATGCCGTAGATCGTCGGGAACATCAGCGACATGCAGCCGGAAATGCCGACGAGACAGTAGAGCCCGGCATGACCCGGAAGGAAAATGGTGCCCAAGGTGAGAAGCATTCCACCAAGGGCGAGCGCGGCCAAAAGGCGTCTGGGCCTGAGATACCGGAGGATGAACGTGCAGACAAACCGGCTCGCGACGAACAAAACCATCGCGACAATGTTGTAGCCTTGGGCCTCGGCTTTTGTGATGCCGACTTCGTTCACGCCGTACTGGATAATGAACGTCCAGCACATGATCTGCGCGCCGACGTAGAATGCCTGGGCGATCACACCCTCGACATACCGCCGGTTGGCCATCAGCCGGCGAAAGGTCGGTCCGGCATGGAGCGAACGGTCCGCATCGTTGGAAACGCCCGGCAGTTTGACGACCGCAAAAAGGACCAGCACCGCCGCCACAAAAAGACCGAGGATCACATAGGGCCCGATGATCACCGAAAGGTCGCTCTGCCTCATGACATCAAAGGCGGCAGGGTCGGCACTTTGGAGCGCCTGCCGCCGAGCCTCGTCGGCGGGATCAAGCCGGGCAAGGATGAAGTCTTTTGCCACGAACATGCCGGTCAATGAGCCCATCGGATTGAACGCCTGGGCGAAATTCAGGCGGCGCGTCGCGGTTTTCTCGTCGCCCATCGCGAGGATGTAAGGATTCGCGCTGGTCTCAAGGAACGAAAGCCCGCAGGTCATGATGAAATACGCGAGCAGGAAGGCCCAGAACGCCACCAAATGGCCGGCCGGGACAAACAGGAAACAGCCGGCGGCATAGAGCGCGAGGCCCGCGAGGATCCCCGCCTTGTAGCTGAACCGCTTGATAAAGAGCGCCGCCGGAATCGCCATGACACAATAGCCGCCGTAAAAAGCGAACTGCACGAGCGAGCTCTCAAAATGGCTGATGAGCAGGATGTTCCGGAACGCGGCGACCATCGGGTTCGTGATGTCGTTCGCGAAGCCCCACAGAGCGAACAGCGATGTCACCAAAGCGAACGGCAAAATCATTCCGGCCGGCAAAAGCGCCGCCGTCGAACGGGGAGGATTCATCTGAACCCGATCCCTACACGAACGCGAAGGCAGATGGCAAAACCGCATTTCCGTGGGGATGAGCCGGGCCTTCAGCCCTCGACGTCTTGATCGAAGACTCCCCGGGGCGCTGCCCCGGACTGGTATGAAGCCGGGGCTTCACCCCTTGGGCTGCCTATGGGACGAAACCCGCACGCAAAGCTCAGCGAGCTGCGGAAAACAGCGGCCGGGACCCCACTGACCCCACTGACCCCACTGACCTCCCGAGCGTCCCCGAACTGCGTCACGTCGCAAGGGTCAGCGCCAACGGCGCGGCGCCATACCAGCCCGGGGCAGCGCCCCGGGGGACTGCCGGTGTGGAAACGCCAGGGCTGAAGGCCCGGCTCATCCACTCGTCACGCTTCCCGCCAGCCAAACAACTGGCGGTCACGGATGATCGTGGCGACTTCCGGCGGAACCATCTTCTCCCAACCGGAATCACCGGCGTGGATCAGCGCAAGAACATCGGCTGAGCGAATCGGCAAATACTCCGCGTGATAACCATCGAGTGCCTCGATGTGTCCATTTTCCAAGAGGTGCGCGTAGAGATGACGCAGGTTCGGCGCGACGCGGAAGTTGTCCGCCGTGACAATCTCGCCATCCGGCATCAACCGGGGGTAGACGTAGAGTTTCACGCCATGTTTAAAGAGGCGCCCGAGTCCTTCGAGGATCCCGCCCTCGAGTCCGGCATAGAATTTTTCTTCGAACAACTCATGCATTCCGGGAATGCCGAGCGGGAGGCCGATCATCTTGTCGGTGTAGATCGCGAGATAGTTCACCAGCCGGTAGTATTCGCCATAGTTCGAAATCAGCACGGTTCGGCCGAGCGCCCCGAGCATGTCGACACGATCAAGAAAGTCCTGGAGGTCGAGGTGCCCGGTCGCGAGGAGATTTTTCATGGTGATTTCCATGAGAATCTCCGGTTCCGAACCCGCCACGCCCTCCTCGCGTTCAAATCGCCGGCGCGCGCAATCGAGCATATCGTTTGTGATCAGCGTCACCGGGCGAAAACTTCCGCGTTCGACCAGGAGGGGCTTCTTGTAAAACGCGTCGGCGGCTTGCACGACTTCGCCGTCGGCGCGGAACAATGTTGCCTTCGTGAGACCTTGGACGACCAATTGGAGGCTCATGATCCGGTTGTCGACACCGGCAAACACCGGGCCGCTGAACCGAATCATATCGACCGTGATCCGCCCCGGCGCGAGGTCGTCCAGGAGCGAGCCGATCAGTTTTTCCGGCTCCGTCGCGGAGTGAAAGGCGGAGTGGATCAGATTTACACCGACGATGCCGAGGGCCTCCTGTTGCTGAAGGTTCTCGGTATCGAGCATCCGGACGTGAAGGATGATTTCGGAGAAAGGGGCACGCGGCGCGTGTTGGAAGCGAAGGCCCATCCAGCCGTGTGACTCGTCATGGCGGCGAAAACTCCGGGCCGCCACGGTGTCGGCGAAGGCGAAAAACTGGCGTTCGGCTCCGACGGTTTTGTCCAACCGTTCCACGAGCAGTTCGAACTCATGCGTGAGCATCGTGTTCAATCGCGCCCGGCTCACATAGCGCTGGGCGGTGCCGTAGATGGCATCACTGAACGTCATGTCGTAGGCCGAAATCGTTTTGGCAATCGTTCCCGCCGCTCCGCCGACCGAGAAAAACCGGCGCGCCACTTCCTGGCCGGCCCCGATCTCGGCAAACGTCCCATAGAACCGCTTGTCCATGTTGATCTGGAACGCCTTTTTGTTGACCTGAGAATCGGATGGAAGCGCCATGCGGTCGGGACCGTAGCAGTCCCGAAGTCGAAGCGAAAGCCTTGCGAGCCATCGGGCCACGCACCGAGGCGAAGACCGGGCTCTGGAAATTCTGGTTTTCTTTGCCCTCGCACCCGTTACGTTCGCCATCAAATGAACCCGTCTTTGCTGTCGGACGATGACTTCTACCCCCTGATCGAAGCGCGGCACTGTGATCCATTCCGGATCCTCGGCGTTCGAGAATTCCAAGGCCGGCGGGTCGCCCGGGTCTACCGACCGGATGCTGCTGCGACCACTTTGATTCTGCCGGACTCGCGACGGATCGATTTGGCCCGCGTCCACGAGAGCGGCTTGTTTGAGTCCATCCTCTCGGAACCCGCGGATGGCTACACGCTGGAACTCACGGGACACGACGGTGGGCGCTGGCGCACCGCCGACCCGTATGCCTTTGGCCCCGTGCTCGGCGAGATGGACATTTACCTCTTCAACGAGGGAACCCACTACGACGTTTACAAGAAGCTCGGTGCCCACGTGCATGAAATGGACGGCGTGCCCGGTGTGCACTTTGCGGTGTGGGCGCCGGCAGCCCAGCGCGTGAGTGTCGTGGGCGATTTCAATGGCTGGGACGGCCGCGTGCATCCGATGCGCAAGATGGTGCCATCCGGCGTTTGGGAAATTTTCCTGCCCGGCGTTCATGAGGGCGCTCATTACAAATTTGAAATCCGGGGCCCGCATGGCGAGGTCTTCCTGAAGACCGATCCATACGCCTTCTACGCCCAGCACGGCACGAGCACCGGCTGCATGGTTTTTGATCTGAATCGCTACGGCTGGGGCGATGCGGAGTGGATGGAAAAGCGGCGGCAGGTGGATCCCTATGCCAGCCCGATGAGCATCTACGAGGTCCACCTCGGCTCCTGGCAGCGGGTGAACGAGAATGGCGAGCGCTTCATGAGCTACCTCGAACTCGCCGACCGGCTCATACCGTATGCGAAAGAAATGGGCTTCACGCACCTTGAGCTCATGCCGGTGATGGAACATCCGTTCGACGGCTCGTGGGGATACCAAGTCGTGAACTACTACGCTCCATCGAGCCGTTTCGGAAATCCCGACGAGTTCCGCCACTTTGTGGACCGCTGCCATCAGGCCGGGATCGGCGTGATTCTGGATTGGGTGCCCGGGCATTTTCCGAAGGACGCGCACGGCTTGGCGAAGTTTGACGGCACGTGCCTCTACGAGCATGCCGACCCGCGGCTCGGCGAGCACATGGACTGGGGCACGCTCATCTTCAACTACGGCCGGAACGAAGTGAAAAACTTCCTCATCGGCAACGCGCTCTTTTGGATGGACGAGTACCACATCGACGGCCTGCGGGTGGATGCGGTCGCCTCGATGTTGTATCTCGATTACTCGCGCAAGCCCGGCGAATGGGTGCCGAATTGCTTTGGCGGCCGCGAGAACCTCGACGCCATCGCCTTCCTCAAGCGCTGCAACGAAGTCTGTTACGAGCGCTTCCCCGGCATTCGCATGATCGCGGAGGAAAGCACCGCCTGGCCCGGCGTTTCGCATCCGACCTACTGCGGAGGACTCGGCTTCGGCTTCAAGTGGAACATGGGCTGGATGAACGACAGCCTGCGCTACATCAGCAAAGACCCGATCTACCGCCGCTATCATCAGGGCGAGATCACATTCTCGATGCTCTATGCCTTCCACGAGCACTTCATTCTGGTGCTCAGCCATGACGAAGTCGTCCACGGCAAGGGCTCGCTCCTCTGCAAGATGCCCGGCGACGATTGGCAGAAGTTCGCGAATTGCCGGATGTTCCTCGCGTGGATGTGGGCGCACCCGGGGAAAAAACTTATCTTTCAGGGCATGGAATTCGGCCAGTGGCACGAGTGGAGCCACGCCCGCAGCATCGACTGGCACCTCACGCAATTCCCGCTCCACGATGGCCTGCGCCGACTCGTCCAGCACCTCAACTGGCTCTACACAAACGAGCCGTCGTTTTACGAGCTCGACGGCGGCTATGACGGCTTCGAGTGGGTGGATTTCAACGACGCCGACAATGCCGTCTGGTCGTTCATCCGCAAGAGCAACACCGGAGCGCCGATCGTCTTCATCGTCAACGCCACGCCGGTTGTCCGCCAAGGCTACCGGCTCGGGGTTCCCCACCACGGGTTCTGGGAGGAATGCCTCAACACCGATTCCGAAACTTACGGAGGCAGCAACGTCGGGAATTATGGCGGAAAGTGGTCGGACGAAAACCACGCCTGGCAGGGCAAAGCCCACTCGATCCTCATTGACCTCCCTCCCCTCGCCGTCGCCGCGTTCAAGTTGAAATCCTGAATGAGCCGGGCCGTTGGCCCTGTCGACTCCTGCAAACGTCACATCCCCGGGGCTTCACCCCGGGCTGGTATGGTCCCGGGGCTTTGCCCCTGCCACCAACCGCCAACCGCCCGCAGCGCCAACGGCGCGGCACCATGCCAGCCCGGGGCAACGCCCCGGGGATGGCGGCGCGGAGGATCGACAGGGCTGAATGCCCGGCTCATCTCACCGGCATTCGAGGAATACCCGGACGTTGACGGGGCCAGCGTGGTCGGGTTTGATGCGGGGCTCGCATCATGTCCAAAGACGCATCTTCCCAACGAATGGAAAAACTCGTGAGCCTCTGCAAACGGCGCGGGTTCATTTTCCAATCGTCTGAAATTTACGGCGGTCTCAACGGCTTCTGGGATTACGGTCCGTTGGGCGCCGAACTGAAGAAGAACCTGAAGGATTTCTGGTGGCGCCGGAACGTGCGCGAACGCGATGACATGGAAGGCATGGACGGCTCGATCATCATGAATCGCGCCGTATGGAAAGCATCCGGGCACGAGGAAACATTCAGCGATCCGATGGTCGACTGCCGCTCGTGCAAGGCGCGCCACCGGGACGACCAGCTGCCCGAAAAAGACGGCACAAAATATTGTCCGAACTGTGGCAGCCGCGATCTCACCGAACCGCGCGCCTTCAATCTCATGTTCAAGAGCTACGCCGGGCCGATCGAAAGCGACGAGAACCTCGTCTATCTCCGCCCGGAGACCGCCCAGGCGATGTTTGTCCAGTTTCGCAACGTGCTCGATACCTCCCGCCAGCGCCTGCCGTTCGGGATTGCCCAGATTGGCAAAGCGTTCCGCAACGAGATCAACCCGCGGAATTACATTTTCCGATCGCGCGAGTTCGAGCAGATGGAAATTGAGTATTTCTGCCGTCCGGAGGACGGATTGCGGCTGACCGATTACTGGCTCGAGGAACGCCTCAAGTTTTACGAGGACATCGGCATCCCGCGTTCGAAGATCCACATCCACGACATTCCGGATGGCGAGCGGGCGTTCTACTCCAAAAAGACTTACGATCTGGAATACGAATTTCCATTCGGCGTCAGCGAACTCGAGGGCATCGCCTATCGGACCGACTACGATCTCTCACGGCATATCGAGCACAGCGGCAAGCCGCTGGACTACTACGATGAGGAGTCGAAGGAGCGGTTCGTCCCCCACGTCGTGGAGCCGAGCGCCGGCGCGGACCGCACGGTCCTCGCCCTGCTCTGCGAGGCGTTCGATGAGGAGACTGTGACCGACGAAAAGGGCAAGGCCGAAACCCGCACGGTGATGCGGTTCCATCCGCGCATGGCGCCGATCAAGTGCGGGGTGTTCCCGCTCCTGAAAAACAAACCGGCGCTCGTTGAAAAGGCGCGGGAGATCGTTTCATCGCTCCGGCCTTTGATGAACGTGTTCTACGATGAGTCCGGTGCAATCGGACGGCGCTATCGCCGCCAAGATGAGGCGGGAACGCCGTTTTGCATCACCGTCGACTTCGACACTGTCGGAGAGAACGGGCCGGATAAGGAAGGCACGGTCACGTTGCGCCATCGGGATTCGATGCAGCAGGAACGCATCGCCATCACGGATCTCGCCGGCTATCTGCTCGCGCGGATTCTCTGAGACAATCAGGAGCCTGCTGTCTCGGCGGCCGGCGTGGCGTCGCCCGGCTTCCGTCCGCGTTTTTTGTTGCGGACCCAGACCGTGTGCTGCGCGCCATTGCTCGTTTCCCGAACTTCGAAGAGGTCGATGGCCCGGAAAAGATCGGTGAGCTTTTTAAAACCGTAGTTGCGGTGATCGATCGGCGAATGATTGGAAATATGGCTTCCCGCGGCGACGAGCGGTGCCCACCCCTCGTCGTTCTCGACCGCCTCGATGGCGGATCGAAGCGTGGCCATCAGTTTCGTGTCGCCCTTCAATTTCACCGGATCGGCCGCGCGCCGGCGTCGGTTTTCCTTCGCCTGCTTGTCCTCATCGAGCAAAAGGAACCGTGAACAACTGTTCACAAATGGCTCGGGCGCCTTTTGACCGCCAAAGCCAATGACCTCCTTGCCCTCGGCCCGCAGACGTTGGACCAACGGCGTGAAATCCGCGTCGGACGAAACCAGGCAGAACGCATCGACGTTCCGGCTGAAGAGAATGTCCATCGCGTCGATCACCAGCGCGATATCGGTCGCGTTCTTGCCCTTGACCAGATCAAACTGCTGGATCGGCTGGATCGCAAATTCGTGGAGAACTTTTTCCCACCCGGCGAGTCCCGGGTTTTTCCAATTGCCGTAAGCACGCCGGAT
Source organism: Terrimicrobiaceae bacterium (assembly GCA_033763515.1). Classification (GTDB taxonomy): domain Bacteria; phylum Verrucomicrobiota; class Verrucomicrobiia; order Chthoniobacterales; family Terrimicrobiaceae; genus JANRKJ01. Next base: position 80,876 of record JANRKJ010000017.1, read on the forward strand.
GTTGACGACGCCCAACGTGGCCAGTTCCGTGATGATGAAATCGATCTTGGCCGCCGGGGAATTGTCGGCGTCGATCAGCAGCGCGATGTTTTTCCGGGAGGGATTGGCAGCCACGGTCAATTGAGGGGGAATGGTCTGTTGGTGTTGAGAATTTCCTGCTCGGTCGGGAGCCGGTTCGAATTGGCGCGGCCCCAAAGGATGCGATTGGGCCGGCGGGCGAGTTCATCGAGGAGAAACTTCGCGTAGGTTGAGCCGACACGGAGGTTTTCTGCACTGATCCGGAAGTCGGCAATTAGATCGCGGATCGGCCCCTCATTGTCCCGAAGCATTCGCTCGGCCCGGCGTCCCAGCTCGTCCACACGACCGGCCGCGCCCTCCAGCCGCGTCAGCGTCGACTCAATGCGCGGACGGTTTTCGCTGATGAGCGAGCGTGCGTCGCCGGCTGCAGCGCGCGCGTCCGCCATCAGGCCCCCGGCGTCGTCGACCACCGGACGAAGGGATTTCAAGAGCTCCCCGGCATCACCCAACACGCGATCGGCCTTGGCGAGCAGACCTTCGATCTCCTCGCGGTCTCCGCTGCCGACCAGACGCCGCACATCTTCGATGACTTGATCCAAATTGCGGGTCAGGTGGTCGAAGGTGGTTGGTGCGATTCCCTGGAGGACATCCCCGGCTGCGAGCAATGGCTCGCCGGGCGGCCCGTCTTTGATCAACACAAACTTGTCGGCCAGCAACGTATCGGCCGCGATGCTGACCTCGGTGGCCCGATTCAGCGGCGGGACGTCACGCTGGAGACGAAGTTCGACCTCGACCTGATTCTGAGGATCTTTCGCGCGTTCATCCGGACTCAGCATGCGAATCGCCGAAACCGTGCCCGCCGGCGCCCCGGCAAACCGCACCTGCGAACTGACCCGCACACCCGTCACATCCGCAAACCGGACCCGCACCGTCGTTCCTCCAGGTGTCAACGTCCGGCCGCTCAACCCCAGTGCCAGCGCAATGAACAGCACGACACTGCAAAAAATGACCGAAAGCGCGATCGCCCAGTCGGATGATTTCTTTTTAAGCATGCCCGATCCCTGCATCGTGTATCAGCCGCGGCCGTGCAGGGCGAGCGGGGATTTTGGATCGATCCCCCGGGCTCGACAGCCGAGATCCCCGGCGGATAGATTCCCGGCAGATGACGAGCATGACCGGACACGGACGCGGAGAGGCCCGCGCGGACGGCTGGGCGGCGATCGTGGAATGCTTCTCCGTGAATCGCAAGTCGGCCGAAGTCGCGTGCCATGCCGAGGCGGCGGACTGGTTGGAACCGGTCGTGCGCGAGCGGGTCCTCGCACGCATTGCCCGCGGCCGGGTGCAGGTGAATGCCAAATTGGTTCACGAGAATGGTCCTGCCGATGGGCTCGTTGACCGCGTGCGCGCCAAGGCCTTCGTTCGGGAAGCAAAAAAACTTCAGAAGGAACTCGGCGTCCCGGGCGAACTCACGCTGTCCGACGTTCTCGCCGCGCCGGGCGTCGTTCTGGCCAGCGAACCCGAAACGTCCGGCGCCCGGCGCGCCGTGCTTGGTGCACTCGACAAGGCGTTGGACGGATTGGTCGCCACGCGCGCCAAGGAAGGCCTCGCCCTCGCCAAGGCCGTCACACGGAGTGTCCGCCAGATGCGGCGGATCCACGGCCGGATTGTCCCGCTGGCGGGTGCCGTCAAAAAAGCGCAACGCGATTCCCTTCTCCGCCGCGTCGCTCAGGCCGGACTGACCATCACTGCCGACGACCCGCGCCTTCTCGCCGAGGTCGCACTGTTTGCCGAGCGCAGCGATATCACCGAGGAACTCGACCGCATCGCCAGCCATTTGGACCAGTTTGAAGACAAAATTCAAAGCGGTGGAGTCGTCGGCCGAACGCTGGAATTCCTGACGCAGGAACTCGGTCGCGAGTGGAACACCGTCGGTTCGAAATCCTCCAGCACCGGCATCACCCGCCTCGTCATCGACGCCAAGGCCGAACTCGACCGGATCCGCGAGCAACTTGCCAACATTGAATAACCCAACCTTCCATCGCAGCGGCATTCTCTTCGTCCTTTCGGCACCGTCCGGTGCCGGCAAGACGACATTGACGACCGCGCTCCGCCAAAAGCCGGATTTCGTTTACGCCGTTTCCTGCACCACCCGCTCGCCACGACCCGGCGAAGTGGACGGCGAAGATTACCATTTTCTCTCCACCGAGGATTTTCAGGCGCGCGTCCGGGCGGGCGATTTCCTCGAGCATGCGGAAGTCCACGGCCGGCACTATGGAACGCTCAAAAGTACGGTTCTGGAAAATCTCTCGCGGGGCATCGATGTCCTGATCGACATCGACACCGCCGGGGCAGCCAGCATCCGCCAATGCGAAGACCCGGTCATCATGGCGGCGCTCGCCGATGTCTTCATCATGCCGCCCGGCCTCGACGAACTCGCCCGCCGCCTCCGCCGCCGCGGCACCGAGAGCGAGGAGCAAATCGCAACCCGGATCCACAATGCCGCCGCCGAAATGCAGCATTGGCGCGACTATCGCTACACCATCATCAGCGGCTCGATGGAGGAGGACATCGAAAAGTTCCGCGCCGTCATGCGCGCCGAACGCTACCTCAGCCGCCGCCTCGACATCGCCACACCATGAACAAGACCATCGTTCTCGGAGTCACCGGGTCCATCGCGGCCTACAAGGCCGCCGAGATCACCAGCCGACTCGTCAAGGCCGGGCACGATGTCTTCGTCGTGATGACGCGACACGCTCTCGAGTTCATCACGCCGCTCACCCTCCAAACGCTCTCCCGCCAACCGGTCACCACCGGCATCTTCGACGAGAAGGAATCGTGGCATCCGGGCCACATCGCCCTCGCCGACCGGGCCGACCTTTTGCTCGTCGCGCCCGCCACCGCCAATGTCATCGCGAAACTCGCCAACGGCATCGCCGATGATGCCCTCACCTCCATCGCGCTCGCCACACGCGCTCCGCTTCTCATCGCTCCCGCGATGAATGGAAAAATGTGGGAGCATCCCGCGACAACCGAAAACACCATGCGCTTGAAAGAACGTGGAGCGATTTTTGTCGGACCCGAGGAAGGCCTTCTGGCCTGCGGTTATGAGGGCGTTGGCCGTCTTTGGAACGTTGATGGAATTCTGGACGAAGTCGCACGCATTCTCCAGACAGGCGGTTGATTGAACGTTCACGCTTGCTGGCGTGCCGTAAAAAAAATCAAGCGGAATCGTGAAAATTTGTTGACGCAAATCACTGCGCAACTTATTCACAACCGCAGTGAGTTATTCACAATCTTTTCACAACTTTCCCGCAGATGCGGATGGAAAGGGGGGATATTAATGCCAGTCGCAAAAAAGAAACCCGCAGCCAAGAAAGCTCCGGCCAAGAAGGCACCCGCTAAAAAAGCTCCCGCCAAGAAAGCGGCCGTGAAGAAAGCTCCGGCGAAGAAAGCCGTTGCCAAGAAGGCCCCGGCCAAGAAAAAGAAATAACCCGAACCCCGCGAACGCGGGATTCACAACTTCAAATTGGGAGAAGCTCCAACCAGCTTCTCCCAATTTTTTTTGTTCAATGCGGCGAGGCCTTTTCCGCGCCGAGGCCGGTGTTGGCGCGGACGGTCAATTCATTGAAGCGCGCTTCGGATTGGGGTTCGCGTGAAAGCAGGGTTCCGAGCACGGCGCCGAGGAACCCGATCGGAATGCTGAGGAGCGCGGGATTTTTGAGCGGGAACAGGGGATGGGCCATGAAGTCCGGGCTGACGAGGATCAAGGCGATGCTGGCGACGAGGCCGGTGAGGAGGCCGGTGACGGCGCCCGCGGTATTGAAGCGTTTCCAGAAAATCGAAAACACGATCACCGGCAGGTTGGCACTGGCGGCCACCGCAAAGGCGAGTCCGACGAGGAAGGCAACGTTCACCGAAGGGCCGAGGACAATGGCGATGGCGATCGAAGCGGCGCCGACCACAAACGCCGTGATCCGTGCAACGCGCACTTCCTCGCCCGGGCGGTGCTCTTTGCCGTGGTGGAGGACGTTGGTGAAGAAATCGTGGGCGAAGCTCGTGCTGGCGCTGATGGTGAGTCCGGCGACCACGGCGAGGATCGTGGCGAACGCTACGGCGCTGATGAAGGCAAAGAAGACCTCGCCACCAAGCACGCGCGCCAATTCCGGCGCGGCCATGTTTGTCCCGCCGTGCGTCTTGATGTAGTCGGGCCCGAGCAGGCTGGCCGCACCGAACCCGAAGAACGTCGTCATGATGTAGAAGAGGCCGATGATCAGCATGGCCCAAACCACGCTCGCCCGCGCGGTCTTCGCATCCGGCACCGTGTAGAAGCGTATCAGGATGTGCGGCAGACCGGCGGTTCCGAGCACCAGGGCCATGCCAAGTGAAATCTGATCCCATGGATTCTTGAAGAGCAGCCCGGGTGTCAAAAAGTTCCGTGTGATGGTCTCTCCATTCGGCCCGGTCTGGCTGATCGCCGTGAGAGATGAAAAGAAGCGCCCGATGTCGAAATCAAAGCGGTTGAGGACAAGCACGCTCAGGAAAATGCTGCCGCTCATCAGCAGGATCGCCTTGATGATTTGCACCCACGTCGTCGCCAGCATTCCACCGAAGACGACATAGACGACCATCAGAACGCCGACGCCGATGACGGCCAGTTCGTAGCTGACGCCGGAGATCAGTTGTCGGACCAGCACGCCGGCCCCGACCATTTGGGCAATCATGTAAAACACCGAGACGGTCAGCGTGCTCAGGGACGCCACGGCCCGCACGGGCCGGGGCCGCAGGCGATAGGCCAGGACGTCGGCCATCGTGTATTTGCCCGCATTGCGGAGGGGTTCGGCGACGACAAGAAGGACGGTGAGGTAGGCGACGAGGAATCCGACGGAATACATGAATCCGTCGTAACCATTGAACGCGATCATTCCGGCGATGCCGAGAAAGCTGGCCGCGCTCATGTAGTCGCCGGCGACGGCCAGTCCGTTCTGCCAGCCGGTGATCCGCCGCCCGGCCGCGAAGTAGGCGCTGGCTCCGGCGGATTTTCGCGCGCTGAAATAGGTGATGACGAGCGTCGCGGCCACGAAGGCCAGGAACATCCAGAGGGCGGTCTGCCCGCTTTCACCGACGGCGAGGATCATTGGCCCTCCTTCCCGAATTTTGCCAGCAACGCCGCCGCGCGCCGGTCCCATCCGGTCGCCACCGCCGCGTAAACCAGCGCCAATGCCCACGCCATGAAGAACTGGGACAGCGCGAACGCGTAGGCGAGGTTCACGTCACCCGCAATTTTGGTTTCCATCAGCCCCGGAAACCATCCGACGCCGATCGGCAGGGCAAAGTAGAAGACGATGAAAAAAATGGTCGCGGGAACGATGAACACCGCCTTCTCGCGGACCAGCGACTGAAAATCGCTGTCCGTCGCGATGGCATCCCAATCCGCGAGACGCGCTTCGTCGGCGGCGGTTTGTTCGTGGGAGGGCTTGGCACCGTCCCGGCCCAGCGGCGCGATGTCGGTCGGCGCAGCGCTTTCCGGGGTGAGATCTCTGCGTTCGGGGGAACTCATGCCCGGTTCCTAGCGCGAGCGGTTCCGGCTGTCGAGCCCCCGCTCATGAACCGGCCATCCGGTTCACAAATCCTTCTGGCAGCACTCCGGTGCGATGGTTAACGTTTCGACGTGAGTTACCGTGTCTTCGCCCGCAAGTATCGCCCGCAGACGTTCGAGGAAGTTGTTGGCCAGGACCACATCACACGGACTCTCCAGAATGCAGTTTCCGCCAACCGCCTCGCGCAGGCCTATCTGTTCGTTGGTCCGCGCGGCATTGGCAAAACATCCACGGCGCGAATTTTGGCCAAGGCGCTGAACTGCGTGAACGGCCCGACGATTTCACCGTGCGGGGTTTGTGATGCGTGCAAGGAAATCGCCGAAGGCCGGAGCCTCGACGTGATCGAGATCGACGGCGCCAGCAACAACGGTGTCGAAAACATCCGCGAGCTCCGCGACAACGCGGCCTATGCACCGGCACGCGGACCGTACAAGATTTACCTGATCGACGAAGTGCACATGCTGAGCACGGGGGCATTCAACGCCCTTCTGAAGACGCTTGAAGAACCGCCTGCACACGTGAAATTCATTTTCGCGACGACCGAGGCCCAGAAGGTTCCGGCGACGATCACCAGCCGGTGCCAGCGATTCGACCTGCGCCGGATCCCCACCCCGCTTATCGCCAAACACCTCGGGTTCATTGCCGAAAAGGAAGGCATTGATCTCGAAGCCGCGGCCGGCGATGCCATCGCCCGTGGCGCTGAAGGCGGACTTCGCGACGCCGAAAGCATGCTCGACCAGATGGTCGCATTCTGCGGAAACCGGATCACCGAGGCGGATGTCATGGATGTCTTCGGATTCACCGCACGCGAAACCGTGACGTCGCTTGCGAATGCGCTCTTCGCGCGCGACGCTCAGACCGCGCTTGGTCTGGTCGCCGAACAATCCGAAGCGGGCAAAGACCTGTCCCGCCTCACCGCCGAACTCATCGGACACCTCCGCGACCAATTGATCGCGCGGGCCACTGGCGGAGGGGGAGCGGTGCCCGAGGCGAAGCTGCTCGATCTCATCGACCACTTCAGCGAAACCGAGTCGCGGATGAAGTGGGTTGCCGACAAAAAGTTGCAACTCGACGTCGCGGTCATCAAGGCCCTTCACCTTCTGGACGAGACCAGCCTCACCGACGTCATCGAAACGCTCTCCGCTCTGCGCGACGGCGGTCCCCTGCCCGAGCCGTCCCAGCCTCCGCCCCCGCCACCGAAGGCCGAAACTCCCAAGCTGGCGGCCGCCGCCGCAAAACCATCCGCCGCTCCCGCTCCCGCTCCGGCTCCCAAGCCGGCCGAACCATCGGCGGCGGTCACGGAGGTCACTGCCTCCGGCGTTTGGTCGCAAATCGCCGACGCGGTGGCGCAGGAATCGTTTATCCGCTTCGGCTGGCTTCGCGAGGGTGTCTTCGTCGATTTCCAGAATGGCGTCCTGCACGTGACCTTCCCCGAATCCTGCCGCGAACAGGCGGAGTCCATTTTCATGGAACAGGGGCGGCGCGATCTGGAGAAGAAGCTCCTCCAGGCGCTCGGTGCACCCGTTAAGCTGGCGTTCCAATTTGATGCCTCGCTCGCACCCGAGCCGGAGCCCGTCGCCTCGGAACCGGAACCCGAACCACCGGCTCCCGAGCCGGCGCCGGTCGTGGCAACGGACCCGATGGAGGAGTTCAAAAACGACCCGCTGATCAAGAAAGCCCTCGAAGTTTTCAAGAGCACTCTGCAAACTGCCGCGTCATGAACATCCAGAAAATGCTCAAGGAGGCCCAGCGCATGCAGCAGCGCATGGCCGAGGCGCAGGAGGAACTCGCCCAGAAAACGGTCGAGGCCAGCGCCGGCGGCGGCAAAATCAAAGTCGTCGCCACCGGAGCAGGCGACATCGTCTCGATCAAGATCGACCCGCAGGTCGTCGATCCGCAGGACGTCGAGATGCTCGAGGACCTTGTGCTCGCAGGCGTGAAGCAGGCACTCGAAGAAGCACGCGCACTTGCCGGTGATGAGATGGGCAAGGTGACAGGCGGACTCAAGATTCCGGGACTCTGATGCCGGTTTGTTCCGACAAATGGATTCGCCGGATGGCGAATGAACGCGGGATGATCGAGCCGTTCGTGGACGGCCAGGTCAAACAGGTCGACGGCGGCGGTCGCGTGATCAGCTACGGTCTTTCGAGCTATGGTTACGACCTCCGCGTTTCCGACGAGTTCAAAGTCTTCACGAATGTTTTCAACACCGTGGTCGACCCGAAAGCCTTCGATGAGCGCTCGTTCGTCGACATCCAAACCGATGTCTGCATCGTCCCGCCGAATTCGTTCGCACTGGCCCGCAGCGTGGAATACTTCCGCATCCCGCGCGAGGCGCTCACGATCTGCGTGGGCAAGTCGACGTATGCGCGGTGCGGGATCATTGTAAACGTCACGCCGTTCGAGCCCGAGTGGGAAGGCCACGTCACCCTGGAAATCTCCAACACGACACCGCTCCCCGCCCGCATCTACGCCAACGAAGGCCTCGCGCAGGTTGTGTTTTTCCTCGCCGACGAAGTCTGCGAGACCAGCTACGCCGACCGTGCCGGCAAATACATGAAGCAGCGCGGGATCACGGTGCCACGGCTGTGAAGGCCGCCCTCGCCGTCATGATCGGCGGGGCGCTCGGCAGCCTGCTGCGCTACGCGGTGACGACCTGGTGTTCGGAAAAGTGGGGCGACGCACTGCCGTGGGGCACGTTCCTCGTCAACGTTGTCGGATCCTTCGGTATCGGGGTTTTTGCGGCGATTGCCCTCGACGAGGGTCCGCTCATCGTGCCACTGGAAATCCGCGCCCTCGTCATGGCCGGGTTCTTTGGGGGATTCACCACATTCTCAGCGTTCAGCCTCCAGACGCTGGCGATGCTTCAGTCCGGACAATGGTTCTTTGCCGCCGTCTACATCCTCGCCAGTGTCGCGGTTTGTCTGTTCGCGGTCTGGCTCGGCTTCGTCGCGGCGACCGCCTGGTTCGCGGCCGGAGCGCGTTGAGTCATTTCCGAAGCGCCTTGCGCGGCGTCGGTTGCTCGATCACGCCCTTGGCGCGCTTCCAGAGCAACAAACCCTCGACCGCCATCCACACGGTCACGGCCAGCATGAGAATGCCGACGGCCACCAGAAGGAAACTGCCGCCGGCGATCCACCGCTGGATGTCGGAGGCCAGCGCCCAGCCGGGCATGACGAACATGAAGATCATCGGGATCGCGACGAACCAGACCGGCATGACACGCCGACGCATCCAGAACGCAACCACCATCAAGGCCAGACCCGCTAGCAATTGGTTCGTGGCACCAAAAAGCGGCCAGAGAATCAATCCGCCCGTCCCAATGCTCGCCACAGTCCAAGGCCGGCCGGGAGCCGGCAGAACCGCCAGGGCAAAAGCGGTGAGCACCGCAAAGGCCGTCGCCCCGTGCGTCGTTGTCAGCCAGGTGAGCGGATTCCATGTCAGCCCGGAACGGACCACGCCACGTTCAAACTCGGTATCATAAGCCTCCGCCGCCATGGCGGTCGGTGAAACGCGACCCGCAAACGTCGCAGCCAGTTCCTGGACGACATAGCGCTGGAGTCGCGTGGCGGTGTCGAGCGTGGTTCCGGCAAAGCTCGCCACCAAGACACCCATGAGCGCGGTGGCCATGGACGCCTCGATGCCGATCGCCCCAAGGAAATTGGCGGAACCGACCACGAACGCCCCGATCGCCTTCCCGCCGGTCACCGTCTCCCAATCCCCATAGAGCGTGTTCCAGAGAGCGGTTCCCGTGAGACCCGGATGCGCCTGCGGCCACCCGAGACCGATCCCGGCACCCACCGCGAGGATGACCAGCGTTGCAAGGAATCCCTCAAGCAACATGGAGCCATAGCCGACGAACTGCGCGTCCGTCTCATTTCGCAATTGCTTGCTGCTGGTTCCGGAGCTGACGAGACAGTGGAAGCCACTGATCGCTCCGCACGCAATTGTCACGAAGAGGAACGGAAAAATCGGCGGTGCGTTCAGCGGAGCGGATTGGAACGCCGGCGCGACCAGTTCCAGCGGCACCGGTTCCGGCAGGCCCGTCTCGGCCGGCGGAAATCCGAAAAGTCCGGCCATCAATAAGCCGCTCAAGATCAACCCGAGCGAAAGGATCAACTGCAGGCTGTTGATGTAGTCCCGCGGCTGCAGCAGAATCCACACCGGCAGCACGCTCGCCACATAACAATAGCCGAGGAGGATGGCAACCCACGCCCAGAGCGGACAGGCAGCCAGAAAAGCGTTCAACTGCCGGATGGCCTCGCCGACGTGCCCGCCATCCCAGGTGATCCCGGGGCAACCGGCTCCCAGCCAGACGGTGCCGATCATCAAAGCGAGCGCCAGTGCGCTTGGCCACAACAGGTGGCCGCCCTTGCGGTGAACGGCAAATCCGATCCAAATCGCAATCGGGATCTGAAGGAAGACGGGCAGGACGGATTGCGGAAATTGCACGAACACGCTCGCAATGACCCAGCCGAAAATGGCGAGGACGACCCAAAGCGCGAAAAGCAGAAGAACCAGAAAGAGAACGCGGACGCGCGGGTTGAGCACCCGGCCTGCGATTTCACCTACGGTCATTCCCCGATTCCGGAGACTGACCACCAAGGTGCCCAGATCATGCACGGCCCCCATAAAGATCGAGCCGAACACCACCCAAAGCAGAGCGGGAACCCAGCCCCACATGATTGCGATGGCAGGTCCGACGATCGGTCCAGTCCCGGCAATGCTGGTGAAGTGGTGCCCGAAGACAATACTTTTCGCCGTGGGCACATAGTCCGCATCGTCGCGCAATTCCACGCTGGGAACCGTGGCATTGGGATCGAGCCGGAACAGTTTCCGGGCGAGCCAACGGCCGTAGGTGTGATAAGCGACGAGGTAAAGCGCCAGGGTGCCCAGCGCGATCAGCAGGGTTTCCATCGAAGCCGCAGGCCGATCAGGCGTTCACCTTTTGTGCACCGGCCGAATGGTCTTCGGCGCGGAGCCCATAGACCAGCAGAGCCGAACCGCTGAACACCGATTGGATGCCGTAGAGCAATCCAATCATCCATGTCGCGTCGGACGGCCAGCGGGCGTAGATCATGCCGGCGAGGATCAGCGCCGCGACACCGTTGAGCAGGATCCAGATCCAGGCCGGATTCGCCCGCATGCGAAAGGCGGTGATGGCACAAACGATGCCCTCGCTCAGGAACACGGCCGCGAGGATGATCGTCAGTGCGAGCAAACTCGCCCCGGTGTTGAAGGCAAGCGCCCAGCCGGCTGCGATTCGGATCAGGCCGGAGACGCTCGAAAGGAAGCGGTGCGAGGTGTCCTTGCCAAAGAGCGCCGCCAGCAATCCGAATACTCCGCTGATCAGCAAAAAGACGCCGAGGACCTGGGCGAGCACGACGGAAAACAAAGCCGGTGCCGCCATAGCGAGAAAACCGACGACGATCGACAGGACGCCACCAAAAATGATCCACCCGCGCGACCGCCCGCCTGAAAACATCTGGAATCCGGCCATGGCTCAGTCCTCCAAAGTGAATCCGACTTTGATCGTCACCTGCCAGTGGGCGACTTCGCCATTCTCGATATGGCCGCGTGTTTCGACGACTTCGAACCAGCGGAGGTTGCGAAGCGTCTTGGACGCCTTGGCGAGGGCGCTCTTCACGGCTTCCTCAATGCTGTTGGGGGAGGAACCGACCAGCTCGATTTTTTTGTAAGTGTGGCTGCTCATGGCCCTGACGGTGTCAAATTCTCCACGCGCCGGGAATGCAAATCTGCTTCCCCTCCCGCCGGGGACGGCTAGATTGCGCTGCTCATGCAAACGACCCTCGTTCTTTTGAAACCCGACTGCGTGGCCGGCCGGAAGGTTGGCGAAGTGATCAAGCGCTTTGAAGAGGCGGGCTTCCAAATCCGCGGATGCCGGATGTTCCGTGCGGACGCCGCCCTGCTCCGCGAGCATTACGCGCACATCGCCGACAAGCCGTTTTTCCCCGAGGTCGAAACGTTCATGCAATCGACCCCGGTGATCGCGCTCGCGCTAACCGCCGAAAATGCGATCAACCGCGTGCGTGAACTCATCGGGCCGACGGATTCGAAGAAGGCGGCAAAAGGAACCGTCCGAGGCGACTTCGGCGTCGACGTGATGGTCAACATTGTCCATGCGTCCGACAGCCCGGAGAATGCCGACATCGAGTTGAAGCGCTTCTTTCAACCCGGCGAAGTCTTCGACTACGAGATGCGTTACACGACGAAGTAACGTCACCGGTCTCCGCGCCTACTCGCGCTCGTAGACGCCGGTATCGCGCTTGCGATAGACGGAAAACCCGGCCTTTTTGGCATCGGTGACCGAGAGCGGCTTGGTCAGCTTCGGCGTGCTCGGGGCGGAAAGAACCCGGCGGATCGGCCGTTTGCACACGAGACACTTGTCGGGATGCGGTCGGTCGGCGGGACGACGGAGCTCAAAATGTCCGCCACAAATTTTGCAGCCCGCGCCGTCGGCGGGTTCGTACTCGTAGATCGGAGGCACCGCGGGTGCCGGGAGCTTACCAGCTCGCCTTGGTCACGCCGGGGATCAAGCCGGCCGAGGCGAGTTCACGGAACGTGATACGGGAAATCTTGAAGCGGCGGATATAAGCGTGGCGGCGGCCGCTGATTTGGCAACGGTTGACGAGCCGGGTCGGGCTGGCGTCACGGGGAAGCTGGCAGAGCGAGGCGTAATCCTTTTTCGCCTTCAATTCCGCGCGAAGAGCGGCGTATTTGTCCACCGTCTTCTGCTTGCGCTTGTTGCGCTCGAGCCATGCTTTCTTTGCCATAGGGTCGGGGAAAATCTCATGGACGCCCCGAGGCGGCAAGAAAAAAATCCGGAAATCTGGTTAGTTTGAAAGTCGAAGCGACCACGACTGGATCGTTCCGACATCGACCGAGGCACTGTCGACCACCCGCAGACGCCACGTACCCGCCGCGGTCTGGCCAACCATCGACGGCAGGAGGAAATTCGTCAGCCGGATGTTCTCGGCGGCCCCGCCGGCGTAATCGTGCAGGACGACCACCTGGCCGCCAGGCGACGTGAGCGTGACGCGTAGGTCCCCAATATAAGTGTGCCGAATGTCGAGGGTGATCGACGCGGACCGGACCGTGCCGGACAAGTTGACCGGGAGTGACGAAGACGCGCCGCTCGAGTTGTTGTCCGGAATGGTCAATGGCAGCCCGGTGGCGGTAAATGTCGTGCCCGGCGACGGTGTCGGACTGGGCGTTGGTGTCGGCGTTGGGGTTGGTGTCGGCGTGGGCGTCGGGGTTGGGTTGACCGAACCGCCGTTGGCTCCAAAAATCGTCAGTCGTGCCGAGCGAAGCGTTCCCGTAGTGCCCGAAACGCGATCACGCACGACAAGCCGCCAGGTCCCCGCGGCGCTCTCCCCCCAATTTCGAACGGTCATAAACGTCCAATTCGGGTAATTCGCCACGGAATTCGAGTGACGCGTGGCCAGTTCGCTCACCATACCGGAGGGCGAAATCAACTGAATTTCCAACTGTCCGCGCCGCGAGTGCGAGATATCGACGGTGGCGGTGACATGTTCGACGCGCAGGTTTTGCGAGACGGCGAACGACCGCGTCACGCCCGTGGTGTTGTTGTCCGGTATGGCGACGGAAAGCCCGGTCTGGGATGAGGTGACGGATTGCTGCCCGGGAAGGTTGACCCAGTTCGCTGCGAGGGTGGCCGCGGCTCCGGCGTTCACCAGACCCGCTCCGAAGCGGTGGTGAAAGCGCAGCCCCGCTGCATTCGTCGCCCATCCCGCGTCGGTCGGGTTGATTCGGGAAGCCGAACGGATCAGAACTTCCTGCACATCCCGCCATCCCAGATTCGGGTTTGTTTCCAAGAGAAGGGCGATGACGCCGGCGGCCAGCGGGGTGGCGGACGAGGTTCCGCCGAACGTCCGCGTGTAGTTCCGATCGGTCAACTCACTGGAAAGTCCGTTATAATTGTAGCCGTTGTTGCCGGTGAGGTCCGTCGTCACGATGCCCTGCCGGCCGAGGCTGTCGGAAGGAGCGGTCACCACGATGTTGGCGCCCGGTTCACTGTAGTCGGACGCTGTCCCGCGATCACTCAGAGCTGCAACCGCGATGGTATGGATGGAATTGGCATAGCCGTCGAAATTCGAGTTGTCACCCACGCCTCCACCATTGCCTGCCGCCCAGACGTAGATGGTCCCGCGGCCGCCCCGGCCGTTTGTCGTTCCGTTCTGGAGAGCGGCGGCGGTGAGTGGACCGGGTGCTTCCAACGTCCGGCCATCATCATTCGGTCCCCAGCTGTTGCTCTTGATGGCGATGACGTCATTCCGATGGGCCATTGCGGATGCTTCGTCGGCGTCGGTGGCGGCACCGCCAATCAGGCGCATGCCGACCAAGGTGGCTGCCGGCGCAGCGCCGCTCACACCGATCCCGTTTCCACCTCGCGCCGCGGCAACACCGGCACAGGCGGTGCCGTGGTCGTCTGCCCTGAGGTTGGGATTCGGATCGTTGTCCTGGCCGTTCCAGTCGTAGTCGATGGCTGTGTCCACATTCGGCGAAAGGTCGGGATGGCTGGTCTGGAGCCCGTCATCGACGATTCCAATGCGCACGCCGGTTCCGCGTCGGGACTCCCAGAGCCCGGTAATATTGACATCCGTGCCGGTCAATCCCCCACCCTGACCGGTGTTTCGAAGGTGCCACTGGGAGCCGAAAAGCGGGTCATTCGGAACGAGTCGGCGCTTCTGCTGGCGTGCGAGGAGAGGCTCGGCGGAAACCACACCCGGTTGTAAGCGAAACGTTTCCGCCGTGGCCAGCGCCTCGCCGGCCCGCCGGACCTGGAAGAAGTGGTAGCCCGGGAGGATCGTGCTCTCGCCCCGGTAGGATGTGGAAGTGATCGACGCGAGGCGTCGGACATCCGTGCCCGGAACGACCTGCACCAAAATCCCACGCGTGACCACGCGCCGGTTGAAGGCGTTGCGAGGGACGTCTTTTTCGTAGACGACCAGTTCGGTTTCCTCCCCGGTCATCTGCTCCCGAACCTCGGCTTGCGAAACCAATGCGGACGCCGTCGCCGCAGCGGTGCGGACGGAACGAATCCGGCCGCTTGGCTCGACCCCGGCCAGTTCATCCCGTGCGATCACAAATTCCCGCTGCCGGTTGCCGTCCCGAACCTTGAACGATTCCGCGTTGAGCGCCGCCGGCGAAGCCTGAATCGAAGAAATCGAAAGGCCGCCAGCCAGAAGGATGGTCAGATGGATTTTCACCGGGAGTGAACGATGGCTCATTTTCCGCCGATGCGACGACGGGTCAAGGGTTTTCCCTGATGTCTCAATCAGGCAATCTCCTTGATCCCAAAAAAGTGCAGGCCGCCGTGACGAATGCCACGGCGGCCTGCTGTTCCCCCCAGAACGAATCCAAGATGCCACACGGGCATGGGCGCGCAAGAAAAAGTTTCGAAAAAATTCGCGTCCTGGGATCAATCGACAATCGCCAGGAGATCGTCCCCCGTGAGGGCGGAGGGAAGTTCTTCCGCATCGAGGAGGCCGGCGAGCAACGAGCGCTTCCTGGTTTGCAGATCCAGAACCCTGTCTTCGACGGTGTCGCGGGCGATGAGCTTGATCGACGTGACAACATTTTCCTGGCCGATCCGGTGAGCGCGGTCGGTCGCCTGCGCCTCCGCTGCCGGGTTCCACCAAGGATCAAAATGAATCACCGTGTCGGCAGCCGTGAGATTGAGGCCCGCCCCGCCAGCCTTCAGGCTGATGAGGAAAACCGGGATGGTCGGGTCGCCTTGGAATCGTTCGACGACCGCCTGCCGGTCCCGCGTGCTGCCGTCGAGCCGCACAAAGGCATGGCCTGCGGCGTTCAAAGCGGGCTCGATCAGATCGAGCATGGCAGTGAACTGGCTGAAAACCAAGACCCGGTGACCACCGTCGACGGCCTCGCCGAGCAACTCCAGAAGGGCGTCCATTTTGCCGGACGGCTCCGCGGATTCGACCCCGAGCAAACGCAGATCGCACGCCGCTTGGCGCAGACGGAGCAACGCCGTCAAAACCCGCATGCGGGCCGCGCCGGAATTGGCCTGCCGCAGAGCATCAATGCCGGCACGGGCGGCAATCTGCAACTCCGTGTAGGCCGTCTTCTGGGCAGCGGTCATTTCAACCGTGACGACCTGCTCGATCTTCGGAGGAAGTTCGGACAACACATCAGCCTTGCGACGCCGCAGCATCCACGGCTGGACCCGGCGGACCAGGCGGTCCCACGTCGCACCCCGTTCGCCGTCCAAAATCGGCTTTTCGTAGCGTTCCTGAAAATCCTTCCGGGTTCCCAAGTGCCCGGGCAGCAGGAATTCGAAAAGTGACCAGAGATCGCGGATCGAGTTCTCCAGCGGAGTTCCGGTCAGGATGAAACGGGCATCGGCGTCCAACGCACACGCGGCGCGGGCGTTCTGGCTGTCCGGGTTCTTGATGTGCTGGGCCTCGTCGAGAACAACGGTCGCAAAGCGAACGTCGCGGTATTTCTCCAAGTCGCGCCGAAGCGTCGCATAGCTCGTCACAACCAGATCCGCACCGGCCACCTGCTGGAAGAGCGCCTCCCGACCGGCACCGGCGAGGGTCACAACACGCAGACCGGGACGAAAACGCGTGGCCTCCTGCCGCCAATTCCAAACAAGCGACGACGGACAGACGACGAGATGGGTGCCGCCCACCGCCTCCTGCATGGCCAGCGTCTGCAGGGTTTTGCCCAGTCCCATTTCGTCCGCCAGGAGCCCGCCGGAGGACTGTCGCGCCAAGCCCAGCATCCATCGCGCGCCGTCGATTTGATAAGAGCGGAGCACCGAGCGCAGAGACCCCAATTCGGCGGCATCGGGCATTTGTTCCGGAACGGGCGGCGTGCCATTCCAGCGTGCGACACTTTGCTCGAGATAGGGCCGC
This sequence comes from Terrimicrobiaceae bacterium, assembly GCA_033763515.1. GTDB lineage: Bacteria > Verrucomicrobiota > Verrucomicrobiia > Chthoniobacterales > Terrimicrobiaceae > JANRKJ01. The sequence continues at coordinate 97,413 of JANRKJ010000017.1, forward strand.
TGCGCGGACCGAATCCGAAATCTCCCACGTTCCTGCGCCGGGTCACAATCCCGGAGCACTTCCTCCAAATCCCCCGCCAGCGCCGCGTCCGGGACCGCCACCCGGCCATCCGCCAGTTTCAACGTCGGACTCCCCCCTCGCAGCAACCGCTGCACGTCCTGGAGCGAGAGCACCGCATCGCGGCCCGCGGTAAAATGGACATGAAAGTCCAGCCAGCCATCCGAGGCCTCGCGAATGGCGAAGTGCGGCTCGATTCGAACAACGTCGCGCGTCACATGGCGGAATCGCTCGCCCTCACGGACATCCCAACGGCCGCGGAGTTGCGGGAGTGTCGCGGCAAAGAATTTCATCACGGCATCTTCACCACGGAGGGTCGCCCGGCCTTTGATGTCTTCAAAACCGGCCCCGGCGAGTTCGGCCAGTGCCCGCGTTTCGGCGGTTGGGTTGGAGATCCCCGGACGGGAGTATTCAAAGTTCAATTCCGCCTCCACGTGGCGCAGCGAACCTTCGAGCGTCATCGTGACTTTTGGCAACTCGGTCGTTGTCTCGCCCGCACGCGGTGTGGCTGGCTTTTCGGGGGCCGGCTCTGTCTGCCGCACATGAGGCTTCAGGACTTCCAATCCAACGGCCACCGCATGGGCGCAAATAATCCCCCGAACCCGCGAATCCCGACAGGGGCAGAGGTTCTCCACATCGATCGCGTTTCGCATTTTCAGCCCGGACAGGAATGCTTTGCCATCCGAGTTCACCCGACCTTTCAGAACCGGCGGCTCGAAGGATGCCTCCGAAATGCGCCCGGCCGCCTGGATGCGCCGGGCTTCCTGGAAAACCGGCCAGCCGCAAAGCGAGACGAGGAACTTTTCGGTGAGCACGTTTTCGTTTAGCGCGGGCCCGGAGATTTTTCTACGACACATCTTCGGGGTTGAGGGCAATGGGGGTCCCGTCGCATCATGCCGCCTCCATGCGCATCGCGATCACCGTTTTGCTCGCACTCGCAGTGATCGCCGCGCAGGCATTCTACGGTGGCCTGATCCGATCGGTATTCAGTGTTCCCGCCTATTCCCTTTTGGTTCTCGCGGGCGTTCTGAGCGCTGCTGCGGTGTTTTGGCGACGGGCGATCCCGCCGCGCCCCGCGGTGGTCGCCGCTGCGCTGGCGGCGGGAGCCTATGTCGTGCTCCGCTCGATGTCATCGCCCGGCGAGGAATTGTCCCAGTTCTACACATGGCTCGCGCTTGCCACCCTCACGGCGTTTCTCGTGACATCCGTCGTCACAACCACACCGTCCGCCCGCTACACCCTGCTGGGAATCCTGCTTGCGGCGGCCCTCGTGCACGTCGGGATCGCGGCCATCCAATTCTCCGGAGAGAAGGGCTTCTGGCCGCTCCCTTGGTTCAGCGAGCAGATCCGACAATGGTATGGTGAACGCCTCGCCCGTGGCGGCCGCGGGTCCGGTCTCTTCCTCAATGGCAACCACCTCGCATGGTTCCTGAACGTCGTCGCTTTCCTCGGACTGGCCGTAACCTGCCTGGGCCGCCTGCCCCTCTGGGCAAAAATTCTCATCGGCTACGCCACAGCCTGCTGCATCACCGGAACCGTGCTCACCCTGAGCCGAGGGGGCATGGTCGGACTGCTCTCCGGCCTCACCGTCTTTCTCGTACTCTCGCTGGCCGTCCTCGGCATCGGCGCCCGCGATCGCCGCGCAGCCGTCTTGCTGATCCTTCTGCTTGCTGCGGCCACGGCGGTGGGTGGTGGCTTTTTTCTTTTCTCCCAAAGCCCGCGCGTCCAAGCCCGACTGGAGGGAATCTCGCGCGACATCTACCGGACCAGTTTGTGGCCGGCGGCCGTTCGGCAATTCCAGATCGAGCCCTGGACCGGTACCGGAGCCGGATCATTCACGCGGCTTTCCCGCATGCTGAGAGACTATAAGTCCGATGCGGATGACACGTTTGCGCACAATGACTGGGCCCAACTCGCCGCTGATTACGGGGCAATCGGCCTCCTGCTCGTAGCCCTTGTCTTCGCCCTCGCACTCTCGGGAGGACTCACGGATTTCCTGACCGCACTTCGGGAACGTATGGCGATCTCCAGTCGCCCTCAGAGCAACTCGGCCGCGTTCGCGATGGGTGCCATCGCGGCGGGAACCGCCTGCGGCGCCCATTCTTTCTTCGATTTCAACATGCAAATCCCGGCCAATGCCATCCTGGCCGGAATCGTATTCGGCCTGCTCGCCAATCCAGGAGCCGCCCAGCAGCCCGCACGCAAAGGCTGGGGCCGCGCCACCCGCATCGGAACAGCCCTCGCCGCGACCCTCGCAGCCTCGTGGCTCGCCGTCGAACTGCGCGCATCCGCCCGTCCCGAGTGGCACGCGCTTCGCGCCGAAAACGCCCTCCTGCAGAAGGATTTCACCACCGCCGCCGCGGCGGCCCGACACGGTCTGGAGAGCTCCCCGGACCACGCACGGCTCCGGCGGATCCTTGGCGAAAGCCTCCTCCGCCAGGCCCCCGAATCGGAAACCACCACCCGCGACCAAATCGCCGCCGTCTTCAATCTTCGCCGCTCCGTTGAACTCGATCCGGATGAACGATGGTCCCGCCTGATGCTCGCCATCGCTTATGCCACCACCGGTCAGCCCATTGATGCCGAACGCGAACACCTCGAAGCCGTCCGCCTGGACCCAGGGGCCCCTGCGCCCCGCGAATACTATGCCCTCTTCCTGGAGAACTCCGGCCGGACCGCCGACGCCATCCGCGCTTACGAAACCTGTCTCCTGATACGCGGAACAACATTCGCCCACCAACGTCTCCGCGCCCTCCGCGAATCCCTCAAAAAGCCGGCCCGATAACCGGTTCATGCAACTCCCTGAAAGTGGCGAACTTTTTGCTTTTAAATTGTTGCCATCTTTCCTTCCGCCATTACAACCCTGTCAACTCAAGCCTTATGAAAATCGATCGATTCTTCCATGGCGGTGCGCTCGCACTGGTGCTGACGTTTGTGGCCCCGGGGGGACTTCTCGCCCAGAACCCCTATTCGGTCGCGCCTCCCCCGGCAGATATCGACCCCGGCATCGGCGAGAATACCACAGGCCCCGGTGAGGGCGGCCTGGATGCCGGCATCTTCGCCCAAAAGCCTTTCGTGCTGACTCTTGCCGTCCGTGAGGGCTACGACGACAACGTGTTTACCACCCGTACAAACAAAACGGCCAGTTGGTACACAAACTTTGCAGCCGGACTCCGCTATGACTTCGGCTCCCCGCGGTTCCAACTCTCCGCCAACCTCGGCGGCGGAGTCACGTATTACTACTCCCGTCCGGGTGACCGCACGGACCTCAATGGAGAACTCCGGCTCTCGGCCGTCTACCTCGCCACCCCGCGCCTGACGCTGAACTTCTCGACCCGAACCGCCTACCTCGCCCAACCTGACCTGACAATCGTCGGCGGCACGAACCGCACGAACGGTGACTACTTCTACTCGAACACGTCGCTCTCGGCCGCCTACCAGTGGGCTGAAAAATTCTCGACCGTCACGGCCTACAACATCACTCCGTTCTACTACGTTGACGACGATTTGAACGACTCGCAGGGCCGCGTCGAGCAAACCATTTCCCAGTCGTTCCGGTTCCTTTGGAAACCAAAGACGACGTTCGTTCTCGAGTACCGCGCGAATCCGGTGACCTACTTCTACACCGACCTCGACAGCTTTGGGAATTACGGCCTGGTCGGCTTTGATCAGGTTTTCAATCCGCGCTTCACCTGGACCGCCCGCCTCGGTGTTGAACAACGCTTCAACAACAACCCGGTCGATGGACAATCCGTCTACGTCGGTCCCTACGGCCAGACCAGTCTCCGCTACCAATTCGGCCCGGCCTCCTCCCTCTTCTGGAACGCCCGCTACGGAACGGAAGCGTCCGGCCTGAACGATGTCACCCAGCGGCAGACGTTCCGGACCGGTTTCGGGGTGTCCCATGCCTTCACCCAGCGGATCTCGGCGACTCTGAACTCGGACTTCGCAGTCAACTACTACGATCAAGCCGACGTCATCTCCTCGTTTTACGAAACCATCTGGGGCATCTCCCTCGGCCTCAATTTCAAGGTGAATCGTTTCGTTTCGCTCAGCGCGGGATATCAATTCACCGCCGACATCGCTCCCGAGGCACCCGAACGCGAATACACGCGGAACGTTGTCTTCGTCGGAGCCAACTTCACCTTTTAAGTTTCCATCTGAAATGTGCGGCGTTCCGCCTTGCGGAGCGCCGCCGAACAGGCTAGTCTAAAGCCACTGCACGACCCGCTGCCCTGTCGAGCGAAACCTGAGTCTCCGTCTGAATGAACAACCCCGAATCCGGCGAGCTTAAGCTCCACTTCCTCGACTATTGGCGCGTCATCCGTGTCCGCCTCCCCCTCATCGTCCTCGTCTTCCTCTTGGTCGTCATCACCGCGGCCGTCGTAACCCATTTCATGCCGAAGCAGTATGCCTCGGCCGTCACGATGCAGATCAAGCAGCAGGACACCGTGCTGCCCGTCTTCAACGAAAGGGCCGGCATCAACATGGACCCGCGGTTCCTCTCGACCCAGTTTGAAATCATCCAGCGCAAGGAAATGCTCTATCCCGTTATCGAGTCCCTCGGACTCGAGCAGCGTTGGGGAGGCACCTACGGCTTCACCAGTAAGGAGCAGGCTTACGGGCGCCTGCGGGGAATGATTGAAGTGCGTGAAATCCGGAATACAGAGCTCATACAGATTACGGTCCTCAGCACCGACCGCATGGAGGCGGCGGAAATTGCCAACCGGATCGCGGAAGAATACCAGAAAAAGCGCATTCAGGACCAGCAGGAGTGGGTTAATCGTTCGCTCGCTCAACTCCAAGACGAGGTGGAAAAGCAGAGGAAACGCGTCGACGAACTCCGGGCTGAGGCCCAGCGGATCCGCATCGAGAACAACATTCAGGATCTGAGTCCGGACTCGGCCGAGGATCCGACGCTGGCCACCAACGAACTGCTCATGAGCGTTGAAAGCCAGGTCAGTCAGGAGCGCCTCCGCGTCGCCAGCCTGCGCGCGCGACATGAAACCATCTCAAACCTGACCGACGATCAGATCATGCGCAGTATCGCAACGTTGGAGATCCAGGACTCGACGATCGCGCAGATCCTTCCCCAACTTCAGGAAGCCGCGTCGGAAGAAGCACGCATGTTGAATGCCGGTTTGGGAGTCAATCACCCGACCATTCGTTCGCTGCGCGCCAAGAAGGACGTCATGCAGGGCCAGCTCTCCAACCAGATCAAATCGCTCCGGACCAGCCTGGAAGCGAACTTGCGGATCGCCGAATCTTCCCTCACCGAGCTCGAGAACCGCCTCAAACAAACCCAGGAAGACCAACAGGGCGCCAAAACCCGCGCGGCAGGTTATTACCAGGCCAAGAACGACTACATCCAGGCCAAGCGTGTTCTCGAGGCCGCCGAGATGCGTCTTTCCACCGAGACTCTTCAACGCACGATGCCGCAGAATCCCGCCGTCATCTGGGAGCGGGCGGAGCCCGCCGGCGGCCCGTCCCGTCCTCGTGTGATGCTCAACATCCTGCTCGGCGTCGTCGTTGGCTTGGTCTTCGGTGTTGGCCTGGCATTCTTTATTGAATACTTGGACACCAGCGTGAAAACCATGGAGGACGTCGAGACATTCCTCCAGGTCCCGGTCCTCGCCGTCATTCCGAAGGGAATCTCCCTCCTCATCAACGACACTGACGACAATCCGGACGCGGAAGCCTATCGCATCATGCGCACGAACATCGAGTTCAACCGCAAGTCGCCCGATGCCAACACGGTCACCATCGTCAGCGGTGGCGCGGGTGAGGGCAAGACCACCACGCTCGTCAATCTGGCCTATACCTTCGCGAAGGGTGGCTACACCACGCTCATCGTCGACGCCGACTTGCGGCGGCCCGCCCAGCACCGGATGTTCGGGATCGAGAACGAACTCGGCCTCAGCGATTACCTCACCACCGAGGTCGACCTCGAGGAAGTCGTCCATCTGACCAAAGTCGACAACCTCTACCTCATGACCAGTGGCCAGTTGCCCTCCGACGCAGTCGGCGTGCTCAACTCCCAGCGAATGGTGGAGTTGATCGAGGAAGTCAAAGGACGCTTCGATATTGTTTTCTTCGACAGCCCGCCGATTCTCGGCGTCAGCGATGCTTCCGTTCTCTCGAGCGCCATGGACCTGACGATTATCGTCGTCCAGCACCGCCGGTTCCCGCGCGCCATGCTCCAACGCGTCAAACAGGCCATCATCAACGTCGGCGGCAACATCCTGGGCGTCGTCCTCAACAACGTCGACGTTCGCCACGACCAGCACTACGAGTACTACACAAGCTACTACAACTACTACCACAAGGCCGGACGCAAGGACCGCAAGAAGAAAGGCCGCGCGAAGGCGCAGACAGTCGCATCGCCGGAAGCCAGTGGTGAGGGAGGAAAGACCGATGAAGCGTATTAAAATCCTCTGCGCGGCGCTGTTGCTGGTGCCTTCATTCGCACTCGCGCAGGACGCTGCCCTCCGCGCCGGCGATCAGGTGGAAATCCGGCTCGGTGGTGTTCCCGGCGACGAGGTGTCCGCAGTCACCGGAATCTACACGGTTGACGGCGAAGGTTCGATCAACCTTCCCCACATCGGCAAAGTTCGTGCCGCAGGGATGACCCAAAGCCAGCTTCAGACAGCCATCGAAGGCGCCTATAAGGGCCAGCAAATCTATACCAACCCGTCGATCACCGTCGCCGTGCCGACCTCTGCGCGTTTTGTCGATGTGGGGGGTGACGTCCGGGGGCCTCAGCGGGTCCCCTTTACCCCTGATCTCACCGTCCTCGGCGCGATCAATGCGGCGGGTGGCTTTTCGGAATACGCGAACCAGAGCAAAGTGCGGCTGCTTCGCGACAATCAGGTGATCACTGTTGACGTAAAAGAAATTCGGCGTGACCCGTCCCGGGATCTCAAGCTTCGTCCCGGCGACAAAATCGAGGTTCCGCGGAGCTTTTGGTAGGCTACTTTCCGATCTCGTCCAACGCAGCGAGGAAACGATTGACCGTCTCGACTGTCGCATTCCTCCCCATCAGACCGATCCGCCAGATCTTTCCGGCGAGCGGACCCAACCCCCCGCCGACCTCGATCCCTTTTTCCACGAGCAGACGCTTGCGAGTCCCCGCCTCGTCCATGGACTCGGGCAAGCGAAACGTGGTGAGGGGATTTAACCGGTGCTCGGGCGCCACCAACGGTTCGAATCCCCGATTCTGCATCTGGCTGATCAGATACTCGGCCGCCTTGCGGTGCCGCTCGTATCTCGCCGACAATCCCTCCTCCAAGACCTCGGCCAGGGCTTCGTTCAGCGCCGTCACCATGCTGATTGGGGCCGTGTGATGATAACTCCGGCCGGCTGAACCGTCGACGTAGGCCAGGATCTCCTTCAAGTCGAAGTAGAAACTCGGCACGGCGTGCTTTCTGCGTCCAAGAACTTCACGGGCGCGATCGGAAACCGTCACCGGCGAGAGCCCCGGCGGACAAGCCAGGCACTTCTGTGTCCCGGAAAACGCCAGATCGGCCCCCCACTTATCCAGCTCGACCGGCATTCCGGACAGTGAGGTTACACAATCAATCGCCAGCAGGCCGCCGCCCGCGTGGACCGCCGCTGCCAATCGGTCGACCGGTTGATAAACACCCGTGGACGTCTCGCCGTTAACAATCCCACAAAAGGTTGGGCGGTGTTCCTCGACGGCTTGCACCATTCGGTCCTGGTCAATCGCCTCGCCCCAGGGTGCCTCGACCCGGCGGACATCCGCTCCCAGCTTCACAGCCAGATTTGCCATCCTTCCGCCAAACACGCCGTTCACCCCAACCACAACGCGGTCGCCCGCCTCGACGAAGTTCACCAACAAAAACTCCATGCCGGCACTCCCGGTGCCGGAGAGTGGGAAGGTCGCCACGTTGACCGTGCCCATCACTTCGCGCAGGCGGGCCTTGCACGACTCCATCGTCTCCAAAAACTCCGGATCCAAATGGCCGACCATCGGCCGTGCGAGCGCCTCGCGAACTCTCTCCGTCACATTGCACGGTCCAGGCCCTAGCAGCAGTTTTTCTCTCATAAAATCATCACCGTTCGGGCAGGACCACGCCCCGTTGTTCTCTCAACAGGTCCATGGCCGCAGCAAACTGCCCGTGAGCCACGCCGAGTCCCGACTCGAACCCGTCCCAAGACGACGCTTTGGCCAGTGTCTCGAGAGAAGCCGCCGTGCGGCTCAGACCCACAAAACCGAAATTGGCCGCGCTTCCCTTGATCTGATGGGCGACGCGCCGGGCCGCATCGAAGTCGCACGCAGCAAACGCTCCACCGAGCGCCTCCAGGAGACCGGGCATCTCAAACGCAAACTCATGGAAGATCTCGAGAAACTCCGGCGAGAATCCGTCCGAGATCATCTCGATTTGTTCCCAGTCGACGACGACATCCACTTCCGACATCGGTTTTGAATACGGCAAATGACGGTAGCCGGTCAAAACAGAAGGTGACCGATTCATTCGTTGACCGCGATCAAAGACGGACCCCACGTGCCCGTGGATGATCCCCGTCATGCGCGGATCGCCCCCACTTGACGACCGTCCCGTGATTGTAATCTGGGAGGTGACCCGACGTTGTGCCCTGGCCTGCCGGCATTGTCGCGCGACGGCCCAACCGCGCCGCGATCCATTGGAGTTTTCGGGCGACGAGATCGAAATCGTCCTGGATCAAGTCGCCGAGGCGAAGCCGATGTTCTTCATTCTCACCGGCGGCGATCCGGCCAGCCGCCCCGACTTGCGGCACATCGTGCGCCGCGCGTCGGCGCGCGGCCTCCGCGTGGCAATCAGCCCGAGTGCCACTCCACGACTCCTCGCCGAGGACTTCGTCGCCCTCCGGGACGCGGGTTTGGAACGAATTTCTCTCAGCCTCGACGGTGCCTCCCGGGAAACACACGACGGATTTCGCGGACTGCGAGGCACGTGGGACTGGACCCGTGCCGCGCTGGAGAAAGCCAACGCCGCCGGATTGGAGTTCCAGATCAACACAACATTTTCTCGCACAAATATCGCCGAATGGTCGGAGTTTGAACGCCAGATCGTCGCGATGGCTCCAAAGATGTGGAGCATCTTTCTCCTGGTGCCCACCGGCCGCGCGTCGGCCACCGAAATGCTCGATGCCGCCGAGACCGAGGATCTCTGGACACGCCTGGCTGACTTTCACGACCGGACCGGAATTCCCGTCAAGACCACCGAGGGGCCGCATTTTCGACGCGTCGTCCTCCAACGACGCACCCGTGGCGAAAGTGCCGCTCCGCCCTGGCGGTTTGCCCCCACTAACGACGGCCGTGGATTCGTCTTCATTTCCCATCGCGGCGAAATCCAGCCCAGCGGGTTTTTGAACGTCCCATGCGGCAATGTCTGGACCCACAACCTGCTGGATGTCTATCGCAACCACCGGGTGTTCCGGGAACTCCGCGATCCGGCCCGCCTCGGAGGCAAGTGCGGCCGCTGCGAGTATCGGAAGATTTGCGGCGGCTCCCGGGCCCGCGCCTTCGCAACGACCGGAAACTATCTCGCAGAAGACCCCACTTGCTGCCATCGCCCGGTCGAAGGGGCCATGCTCCTCCCATGATCAATGTCACCAAACTCCTGTGCGGCACCGCCCAGCCCGCCGATGGACTCCGCTACGGTCTCGGAGCCGATGCGCCGACACACGCAGCGGCGCGGAAACCGGTGGTCGTCTGGAATATCACCCGCCGGTGCAACCTTCATTGCATCCACTGCTACTCCGACTCGACCGCAAAACTTTACGAGGGCGAACTCACCCTGGCGGAATGCATTGCGGTCATCGATGACCTCGCCCGGTATCGCGTCCCCGCCATCCTTCTCTCGGGCGGTGAGCCCATGCTGCACCCGCACTTCTTTGACCTCGCCGGATACGCGGTCACCCGCGGCCTTCGCGTTACCATCTCCACCAATGGAACCAAGGTCGATTCACACGCCGCGGCCCGATTGAAGGATCTCGGCGTGACTTACGTGGGCATTTCGCTCGATGGCATTGGCACCGCACATGACGCCTTTCGGGGGCGCACCGGGGCGTTCCAAAAAGCCGTCGACGCCTTCCGCCATTGCCGCGGGACCGGCCAAAAGGTTGGCCTTCGCCTGACACTTACCAAGCAAACTGTCCATCAGCTCCCGGAAATCCTGCGCTTCATTGAAGAGGAGGAGATCCCCCGCGTCTGTTTTTACCACCTGGTTTACAGCGGACGCGGGGCCGATCTCGGCCTCCTCCCCCGATCCGAAACCCGGTCGGCACTCCGGTTGATTGCCGATGCCGTCCTCCGCTGGAACCGCGAGGGAGTTGACCGCGAGGTCCTGACAGTGGATCAACCCGCCGACGGAGCGTTTCTCTGGTCGCTGATGAGAAGGCGGAATCCGGAACGCGCCGAGGAGATCTGGCGGCTCCTGACATGGAACGGCGGCGGTCGTCACAGTTCCGGCACCGGGATTTCCAACATCGATAGCCAGGGCAACGTCCACCCCGATCAATTCTGGCAGACTTACACGCTCGGAAATGTCCGGGAAACACCCTTCAGCGAGATTTGGGCGAACAGCACGGAGGATCCGCTCTTGAGCGGACTGCGCGATCGGCTGCCACGCCTGAAAGGACGCTGCGGCAGCTGTCGCTACAAGGAGGTTTGCGGAGGTGGCTTTCGCGTGCGGGCATTCCAGAGATTCGGCGATCCGTGGGAAGAGGACCCCGGATGCTATCTGCACGATTACGAGATTTCCGAAAACTGACAGATCACTAAAGGCAGCTCACAAACTCCGAGAGTCGGTCGTTGGCTTGTTCGACGAGTGGTTCGCCATGAGCAAACGTGACACGTTCGAACGTTTCGCTCAGAAGCACCCGCAACGATCGCCTCAGAAGTTTCGGATCGCTGCAATACTTGTCCGGAAGGAGCGCCAGCCCGTCGAGGTTGATCAGAGCGTCTCCAATGACCAGTGTCGATCCGTCCGTCCATGCGGTCTCACCGGGCCCGGCCCCGGGAAGCGAAATCGAACGAAATCCATGAACAATCGCGTCAGCCTCGTGGAAGACGTCCGCCCGGACCTCACCGCGAGCTCCCGCGGGTGCATGGACGAGGGACCCGGAGCGCCGAGCAAAATCAGAACTTGCCCGCTCATGGTTCCCACTCGTCAGCACGATCGCGGTGACGGGCGCGATCCCAAGCAAAGCAGCCCATGCCACCTCCTCCAACGGGAGTGGGTCGAAAACGACCCAACCCGTCTGGACTCGTACCGCGGTACTCCCGCATCCCGCCCGAACCGCGGCCTGATAAGAATGCCAGATCACGACGTCCCGAGCCAGACGGTCGAATTCGCAAACCGGCGTCATACCTCGAAGAACGTCCGCAGTTTCTCGAGAAATCCCTCCCGATAATTCTGGCGCTTCCCGCTGTCCGCCGCGGCTCCCGATTCGGCGACGATGCCCTCGTTTTGCAGTCGCCGCTTGGCGAGCAGATCGCTGAGGATTTCGAGCAGTTCCGGACTGGCCCCGATGATCGGTGCGAGCGTGGACTTCGCCACCTCGACCGCCGTACAGTCCTCCGAAGCCACGACCGTCGCACTGCGCGGGTCGCCCGTAAGCACCGAGTTTTCCCCGATGCAGGCTCCTTCATCGAGGACCGCCACCGCCATCCGCCCCGCTGCATTCTCCAGAAAAACCTGGGCCCGGCCGCTGATCAGCACATACATGGCGCCGGCGGGAGCATTTTGGCGGATGATGGTTTCGCCGGATCCGAATTCCACAATTCGGGCACCCGCCGCCAGCACGTCCACCTGCTCGGGTGTCAGACACGGTCCAATGAGCGTTCTTCCGAGTGCCTCACGGATCCGGCCGGCCTCACAGGGGATCGGCGCCGGCGGCTCCAGGGACATCTCGTGCTGGATCGGGTACGGGATGGCGATCCCATGCCGCTTCAACGCATACCAAAGGTTGGTGCGGATCTCGTCATTCGCCGCATCGTAATTCAGGTGGTCGGTCAGCCAGAATCGGAGTTGGTAGGTGATCGCCCAATCGCCGAATGCCGTCAGAAAGACGTCCGGTGCCGGCTCGGGAACCACATGCCGGCAGTTGCCGGCCGCCTCGATGAGAACGCGTTTAACGAGTGTCGGCGGGGCGTCGTAGTGGAGGCCGATATCCATTCGAACCGCGTGAAGCCCGGTCGGATAACTGTAGTTGATGACCGTCTGCTTGGTGATCTGGCTGTTCGGGATGTCGAGGTAGACATCGTCGTTCGTCCGCAGGCGGGTCGAGCGCCAGTTGATCTCGATGATCTGGGCATGGTGATCGTCAACAAGCAGCCAGTCGCCCGCCTTGAACTGCCCCCCGAAATAAATCGCGAACCCGCTGAAGATATTCCCCAGCGTGTCTTGCAGCGCCAGACCAAGCACGATGCCCGCAATTCCCGCTCCCGCCAGCAGGCCGGTGACGGGAACTTTGTAAACGCTGTCGAGCAGGATCAGGATCGCCGCCAGTCCGACCACGGCCGAAAGGAACTGGCTCAGAAACTTGGGCACCTGCGCGCTGTCGGCGTCACGGAACCGATCATAGCAGTAATGCCGGATAAACCCGATCACCACGAGAGTGCCGGTGATCGCCACGGCCGCTGCAAACGTCTTGTTCTCGACGTCGGCATTGACGACTTCAATTCCGCGGAACCGGGTCGGTACAAACAATCCAACCGCTATGCTGAACAGATGATAGGCCCACCCCAGCGGCAGGCCGAAACGGCGCTTGATCAACCGCCCACCGAAAAGAAGCACGAGGTAGATCAGGATCGCGCTCCCGAAGTAGAGCAGCGTCAGGTTCGTATACCGGAGGCCTTCCTCGATGAGATCCGATTCAGCAGCCGCCTGCGCGAGGAACGGAAACATGGCCACTGATCGTATCGGCCGCAGGCGGCCTCTGCAAGGCGGGTGCGTTCCGGCCTTGCGCCACAGCCGGTCCGCAGGCACGCTGGCCGGTCGATGAGCGTGCCGGACCCGAAAGCCAGCGAACCGATCGATGCCGCGTTCGAGATTTCGTTGCGGCCGCCCCTTTTCGAAGAATTCGCCGGGCAGGAAAAAACGGTCGAGCGGTTGCGGCTCATGGTGGATGCCGCCCGACAGCGGGATGACACCCTCCAGCACATCCTCCTCAGCGGTCCGCCCGGTCTTGGAAAGACCACTCTCGCCTACATCATCGGGAATGCGATGGGCGCCGAGGTGCGGACCACTTCGGGCCCGATGATCGAGAAGGCCGGTGACCTCGCCGGTTTGCTGACAAACATCGAGCGCGGTGGCGTCCTTTTCATCGACGAGATCCACCGCCTCCAGCCGGCGATCGAGGAATACCTCTATCCGGCCATGGAGGACTTCAAACTCGATATCGTGATCGACCAGGGGCCGAACGCACGCTCGGTGCGCTTGAACCTCGCCCGCTTCACACTCATTGGCGCCACCACGCGGGCCGGCATGATCAGTGAGCCGCTTCGCTCACGATTCGGGATGACCTGTCGGCTTGACTACTACCCGGCTGACAAACTCGGCGCCATCGTTGCACGGAGCGCCGCTTTGTTGGGAACGGATCTCCCGGGGGAGGCTGCCATGGAAATTGCGCGTCGGTCCCGCGGCACCCCCCGGATCGCCAATAACCTCCTCCGATGGGTGCGCGACTATGCGCAGGTACGGGCGGACGGAACAATCACGGCCGAAGTCGCCGCGAGCGCTCTTTCGATGCTGGAGATTGATGAGGAGGGCTTCGACGAAATGGACAAGCGGCTCCTTGAGGCGCTCATCGGCCTGTTTGACGGCGGACCAGTGGGCCTGAACAGCCTCGCTGTTGCCATCGGCGAGGAGCCCGGCACCATCGAAGAAGTCCACGAACCGTACCTGATCATGCAGGGCTTTGTGAAGCGCACGCCCCAAGGTCGTGTCGCCCTTCCGAAGGCCTGGAGAAAACTGGGCCTGAACGCCCCAAAAGGCGCGCAAGGCGAGTTGCTCTGACCTGTGGCCCGTTCGCCGCTCGTCTCGTTTGCACTCTTCTGGCTGAAAATCGGGTGCATCAGCTTTGGGGGCCCTGCCGCTCACATCGGTCTGATGCACCGCGAAGTCGTTGACCGCCACAAGTGGCTCGACGATGCGCGGTTTTCGCATGCACTCGGATTCTGCATGTTGCTCCCCGGCCCCGAGGCCCAGCAACTGGCGACCTACATCGGCTGGAGACTGCACGGCGTGCGCGGCGCGTTGATCTCCGGCTCGCTCTTCGTATTGCCCTCGGCCCTGCTGCTCTGGGTTCTCAGCCTTGTCTACGTGACCAACGGCCAGGCTCCTGCGGTTGAGGGCATCTTCTCGGGACTTCAACCCGTGGTCGTCGCGCTCATTGTCACGGCCGCGTGGCGCACGTCCTCCCGGTCGCTTCGCACGCGCGCAGCAATCGTCACAGCGGCGGTGGCATTCCTGCTGCTCACGATCTGGCATGTACCCTTTCCGGTGATTCTCGTCGCGGCCGCCGTGGTCGGTCTGGTTTGCCCGCAATCGTTCGGCATTCAGCCGGCAGACAGGCCGCTTGCGGCGGACAAACTGCCGTCGCCCCACCGGGCCGGCCTCATTGCCCTCGCCATGTGGCTCGTTCCCGTTGCCGGGCTTGCGCTTTATCCAGGCGGGTTGCTGGCCCAACTGGCCGCATTTTTCAGCACAACATCGATCCTCACGTTCGGCGGGGCATACGCGATCCTGCCTTACGTGGCGCAAGTGGCCGTGAACAACGGCTGGGTTTCTCCCGCCGAGATGGTCGATGGACTCGCCCTGTCCGAAACCACACCCGGCCCGCTGATCATCGTTCTCCAATTCGTCGGTTTTCTTGCCGCCCACCATCAGCCGGGTGCCCTGCCGCCCCTGCTCGCGGGAACACTTGGCGCCTTGATCGCGACCTGGACGACATTTGTTCCCAGCTTTGCGTGGGTCTTTCTTGGCGCGCCCCACATCGAGCGGATGCGCCGAAATGTCCGCCTCTCCGGTGGCCTCGCAGCGGTATCGGCGTGCGTGGCCGGGATCATCACCAGCCTCGCCGTCTGGTTCGGCAGCCATGTTCTTTTCCCCAAAGGGATCGAGGCACCCGACGTGTTTGCCTGCGTGGTCTGCCTCGCCGCACTCGCCGGTCACCGGTTGGGCGTTCTGCCTCTCATCCTGCTGGGTGCCCTCGCGGGACTTGCGCGTCCGTTCCTCACCGGCGGGTGAGTCGGGTCGCGCGGGGATGTAGTCAATGCGATCCCCGGCCGCGCGTGACCCGCTGGATCGCATTTTCCAGTTCGCGGGCGTCGATGGGCTTGACCAGATGTTCCGCGAAACCCGCCGCCCGCGTCGCCTCGAGGTCTTCCTCGGCGCCATAACCACTCATCGCAATGCCCGGCATGGACCGAACCGCGTGCAGCCGCCGGATGAGATCCGTTCCGCGAAGATCCGGAAGTCCAAGGTCACTGATCAGAAGATCAAAGGGCGACTCATTGGCCGCGTTCAAAGCGGCTTCTGCCGTATGGGCCACGGTCACCTCGGCCCCGGAGGACCGTAAAAGGCGCGCCACTGCATCCGCGGTGTCAGCGTGATCTTCAACCAGGAGGACGCGGAGGAGCGAGCTACCCGCTGCCGTTTCCACATCCGGAGATTTGTTTGAATCTGCCGCGGTCGACCGCTGCAAGGGAAGGCGAACCGTGAAAGCCGCGCCACGACCCACACCACCACTGGCGGCCGAAATCGTGCCGCCATGAAGGTCGATGATCCCCTTGCAAATCGCCAGGCCCAATCCCAGTCCTCCAAACCGCTGCCCAATATGCTCGCCGGCCTGCTCGAAGGCTTGGAACAGCCGGCCAATTGCCGACTCGGGAATCCCAATTCCCGTGTCGCGCACCACCGCCACGAAATGCCCGCCTGCACAAGTCGTCTCGATCTCCACCCGCCCACCAGCCGGCGTGAACTTGATGGCATTCTTCAACAAATTCCAGAAGACCTGCTGAAGCCGCGCCGAGTCGCCGGAAACGAGATCAACCGGCGCACGGAAAAATTCCGAGATTTCCAAACCCGCGGCCGAGGCCTCCTCTGCACAATTCTCCACCGCATGGTGGATGGCCCCGTGAAGACCGAGCACCTGCCGCTCGAGGTGCAGTTTGCCGTTCAGCACCCGGGAGAGATCAAGGAGATCGTCGATCAAACGCGCCTCAACCTTCACGTTCCTCTGGATCATTGCCATCGCTTCCCGCGCTGACTGGGGAAGCGAGGCATCGCGCGCGAGAACGGACGATGTCAGCAGAACCGGGGACAACGGCGTGCGCAGCTCATGGGATAGTACCGCCAAAAATTTGTCGCGCGCGCGACTGGCACTCTCGGCGGCATCACGAGCGCTGCGAAGTTCCTCCTCGATTCGCTTTTGCGCGGTCACATCGTGGATCACCGCAAGGAGGTGCCGCACGCTGCCTTCGCTCCACTCGGGCACCACCCGGCTGTCATAAGCACGCACATCGCCCGGGGTCCCAAACGAAAACTCGAATCGCTGGATCTCGCCGGTTTCCAACGCCCGCCGCATCGCGTTCTCCCAGAGATCACAGATTTCCGGATCGATGCCCACCTCGCGTTTCGTTCGACCCAAAACCGCAGACGCCGGCAGCCCCAGGGCCTGGGTCAGCGCCGAGTTGACGAAAACATAACGAAAATCCCGGTCGAAGCGCGCCAGGATGTCCGGAGTATTGTCGGCGAGATTCGCCAGTTGTCTCTCACGCGCCTTGAGTTCCTCCTCCGCCTCGGTTCGTGCCGTGATGTCCAGGAAAGCCGACAGGGCCCCACGAACCGCCCCCGCGGGATCGCGCAGCGGCACGGCGGATCCCAAAATCGTCCGCCACGTTCCATCCGGCAGCTGCACCCGCACTTCCTCATTGTGAATCTCAGAGTTCGTGCGCACCGCCTTTTGCATTGGCAGATCGGAGGCGGCAAAGGCTTTGCCGGCCGCGTCGAAATACCGACGCGGTCCGTCGATCTCCTGTCGAGTCGCCGGACCGGGCGAAACATTCTCCCCGCCCTCTGCCTGATAGAGATGGTTCGCCGCGCGATTGCCGATGATCTCGGCGCACTCCGGATCTTGCGAAACCCAGATCGCCACGGGCGCAACGTTCATCAACTGCTCCAGTTCCTCCGCACGGCGGCGAATTTCCTCCTGCGCAACTTTGGAGTCTGTGATGTCAATGTTCACTCCCACCATCCCCAACACAGCGCCGTCCGGCGCACGGTGGATCGAACCCTGTGTGCGAATCCAACGCACGCCGCCGTCCGGGCGGACAATCCGGAACTCATCGCTCAACGCCGTCGCGTCCGACCGCAACACGTCCAACGATCGGGCGGTGAACCCGGCGATGTCGTCCGGGTGAACGGCTGCGCGGAACAGGCGCTCGATGTGCGCTGTCGGGTCGGGCGGCCGCCCGTAAATCTCCCACATCACGTCAGACCACCACGTCGTGCCCTCCGTCGCTCCATCCGGCGTCCATTCCCAGATTCCAATTCGCCCGGCCCGCTGGGCGAGCCGCAGCCGCATCTCGTTCCGTGCCAGGGCCTCAGCAGCCTCGCGGCTCTGGTGGATATCGGTCGCCGTTCCGAACCAACGACAGATCGCACCAGTGCCGTCCCGGATGGGAATTCCGCGGCTGAGGTGCCATCGAAAGGCTCCGGTGGCCATACGGACGCGGTGCTCGATCTCATAGGTCCCGCCGGTTGCCAGCGCCGTTTCCCACGCCTCGATGGTCTCCGCCTGATCATCTGGGTGGACCAAGGGCTCCCACTTCCAAGCACCCGTCGCAGGGTCTCGACTCGCACCATGGTAATCGCGAATCCGACGATTATAATAGAGTACGCGACCATCGGGTGCTGCTTCCCAAACAAGTTGTGGCAGAGCCTCTGCGAGCGCCCGGAACCGCAGCTCGCTCCCGTGAACCGTGGCCGGCAAACACGCCGGCGCATTGGAACTGTCGGTCAATACTCCAAAGAGAATCTCGCCGTCGGCGCGCACAGGAATGATCGAGCAAATCAAATCGCGGCCGACCATGCCGCCTGAACCCCGGTCCGGAATGTTTCCGGTCCAGAAACCATCCCGGAGTGCGGAGGCAAAGGCGGCTTCACGTCCCTCCCAATCGACAAGCCATTGAATCAAAATGCCGGCAGGTCCGAAGCAAACATCAGGCGGTGACCCGATGCGTTTCAGTCCATCCTGGTGCGCACACCGAAGGATCCCATCGGCAGTGAACAAGGCAGCAAAGCCCGGTGCGTTCTCCGCAAACCGCTCCCAGCAAAGTGGACCGGAGATGGTCTTTGTCTCAGCTTCCGGAGAGCCGGCCCCGCCGATCGAGAGAGTCTGATTGGCAAAGGTTTCCCAACGTTTTCGCAACTGCTCAAGCCGCCCTTCCAACCACCGAATTTCGGCTTGCAGCAATGCACTTCTGCACGGGTCGGAAGACGGAGGTTCCATAGCTCGTCGGTTAGTCTGGGAGACAATACGTGTTTTCCAACACCCAAATTCGCCGTGTTGAACAACTCACAACCAACTTGAAATTCACTTAAGTGCGGCGGCGAAAGAAGGTATTCGCATTCGCTTCCGTCGCCGCAGCGAAGTCCGAAAAAGCCAACCCCCGAATCTCCGCGATCTTTTCCGCGACGAGACGGGTGTGCGCCGGCTCGCAGCGCTGTCCACGGTGGGGCACGGGCGCGAGGTACGGACAGTCGGTTTCCACCATGAGAGATTCCAGCGGAACGGCGGCCGCCACTTCGCGCACGAGCGCGGCGTTCTTGAAAGTGACGATGCCGGTAAAGGAAACCATGTGCCCCAGCGCGAGGATTTCCTGCGCTTGTTCGAACGTATTCCCGAAACAGTGAAAAACCCCGCGCAACCGGCCGGTAAACGGCTGGAGCAGGGAAATCGTGTCGTCCCAAGCATCGCGTTGGTGAATGACAACGTTAAGACCCATGTCCGCGGCGAGGTCCAGCTGCGCGGTGAAGGCCTCAGCCTGCGCAGCTTTGTAAGCGCCATCGATGATCACTGCTTCCGTATCCTGGGTCATTTCGGCCTGCAGGGCCGACACGGCGGGCGCGGACGAGAGATTTTCGGATGGCAGATGATGGTAATCCAGTCCGGTCTCCCCGATTGCGACGACTTTGGGATGTGAAGCGAGCCCGCGGAGCACGTCGAGCCAATCGCCGGTTTCCTCCTCGACATTTGTGGGGTGAAGGCCGACGACCGCGAAGACGCCGGGGAAACGCTCGGTCAATGCGACCGCCTGCCGGCTGCTCTCAACGCCGGTCCCGATCGTGATAATGCGCTTCACACCGGATTCGGTCGCACGCGCAATGACCGCCTCGAGATCGCCGGCGAAATCAGGATAATCCAGGTGGGCGTGTGTGTCGGTGATCATGGCCTCCTTACTCTAATGCGTCGGCGGCCTGAAACGGAAGTCAACTCAACAACTCGTACCAGGTGCTCCGGCGGTGCGGCTCGTAGCCGGCCTCGCGGATCAGGCGCTCGATGTCGTTCGCATTCAAACGGAATGTCGTTCCTGCGCTGGATACGACATTTTCCTCCATCATCACGCTGCCGAAATCGTTGGCTCCGTACTTGAGGGCGATCTGGCCGATCTTGGGTCCCTGGGTCACCCACGAACTTTGCACGTTTTCGAAGTTATCGAGGAAAATGCGGGAAAGGGCCTGCATGCGGAGGTATTCGGCGCTGGTCACCGTTTCCGCGCGGAGCTTGGTATTCTCCGGCTGGAACGTCCAACAGATGAACGCCGTGAATCCCGCGGTCTCGTCCTGCAAGTCCCGCAGCCGGCCGAGGTGTTCGATCCGGTCATCAAGGGTTTCAACGTGGCCAAACATCATCGTCGCGCTCGATCGCAAGCCCAATTCGTGCGCCTGCCGCATGACGTCCAACCACGCATCGCTTTTGCATTTGAGCGGTGCGATCCGGTCACGAACCCGATCGACGAGGATTTCCCCGCCCCCACCCGGAATCGACCCAAGCCCCGCCGCGATGAACTTTTCCAGGACCTCGCGCACCGGCATCTGGAAAACCTCTGCAAAGTGGTTGAATTCCGGCGGACTGAACCCGTGCACGTTGATCTGCGGGAATTTCTCCCGAATGTGCGAAAGCATTTCGAGGTAGAAATCGATGCCGAGCTTCGGGTGGTGCCCGCCTTGCAAAAGCACCTGAACGCCACCTTCGGCCGCAAGCTCGGTGAGCTTTTCGTCGATCTGTTCGAGACTCAGGACATAGTGATCATCATCGCGTTCCGTCCGGTAAAACGCGCAGAACTTGCAATAGACATTGCAGACGTTCGTGTAGTTGACATTCCGGTCGACGATGTAGGTGACGACTTCGTTGCCACGGCCGCCATATGCCGAGGCTTTGGCAGCCTGCCGACGGACATCAGCCAGCGATCCCAGCAGTTCCAAGGGCAGACGATGGAGTTCCCTGGCCTCCGCGGCTGAGATGCGTCCGCCTTCGAGGACTTTGTCGACCAATTCGTCTTCTGCGCAAGCCGTGGCTGTCATCGGGGATGAGGTTAAACCGGACACGGCGGGAATTCAACGGGGCCGTTCACTCCGTCGGCGAGGCCGGTGGTTGGACAAGCAGACGAACCGGCAGGTGGTCACTGGCCGCCTCCGGGATTTGCACGATTTCGGCGGTTGGACGGCCCAGACCCTTGGTGAAGAAGTGGTCGAACGTCGTCGGTTCGAATCGATCATTGCCAACCCACGTCAATCGTTTCTCGCGGGGCACGCCTTCCCACGCGTGGTGAAATCCGGCCTCCCGGAGCAACTCGACAACACGGTCGCCGAACTGGCCGTCGCCATTGGTGTTGAAGTCGCCTCCGATGACCACACCCGCCACGCGGCCTTTGAAAAGGAGATTTTCCATGTCGCTCACGTGCGCAATCAACTGCCGGATGCTCTCGTCGCGGGTACGGAAATTGAGGCGCGTTTCCTCCTCGGAATTGGATCGGTTGCTCTTGAGGTGCACCGAGTACGCCAAAAGGACACGTCCGCCGCCGAGTGCAATCGCCACGGCACTGAACCCACGACGCGGATGGATCTCCGCCGGTTTCCACATTTCCGACCACGCCGCCACCAAGGGCAGACGGGAACCAATGGCCAGTTGCTGTCCCCAATACTCGCCGGTTTCCTCGTGCGGGAACGCCGAAACGACCGCAGGCCGCAGACCCGGCACCGCCGCACAAAGTCCCGCAAACGCCTCCCAGTCGCGAATCTCCTGGGCCAGCAGAATATCCGGAGCGAGCTTTGCCAGCTCGGAACGAACGACCACCGCGTGAGCCTCCGCCGCTTCGTTTTTCGCGAAGCGTTGCTTGCCCGGATACCATTCGATGTTCCAACTGATAAATTCAATGGGCTCGGCTGCTGACTCGGCCGCGCTCGCCCGCAAAGGCAGGACAGCGGCCGCCAGCACCAGAAGAATCCGGAGGATGCGCATCGCGTGAATGTATGCAGAACCCGACGTCCGCAAAGGTCAGAAATCGCGCCGAATCAAAGCCTTCCGAACCCGCTCCACGACCCGCACCCAGTCTCGCGCCTCGTCCTGACGGAACAGACGGGCGGTCGGATACCAAAACGTCCGATCCGGCTCGGCCCCCCAACGCCAGTCCGCATGCCGGCGCAAAAGAACCCACACCGGACAGCCGAGTGACCCCGCCAGGTGCACCGCAAACGTGTCGACCGCAATGATCAGGTCCAATCCGCACATAAACGAGGCGGCCGCCCGCACGTCACGGGTATGCAGTGAAACATCGGTCCAGTGCCCCTCGACCGGAGCCGCCTGCGTGAGATTGAAAAACTCCACGTCTGGAACGTCCAGCATCCGCTGAAGCGATTCGGGGTCCAGCGATCGCGAGCGATCCCACGCGCTCGACGCCCAGACAAACCCGATGCGCGGCGATGCTGCTCCCTGCCTCCCCCCGTCCCGATCAACGCGCAGGCAGGGAACAGCCGCCGCAATCTCGGAGGGCGTTGCACGGAGCGCATAGGCAAGTTCCATGACCTCCAATTCCACCGATCCGCGTTCGTGGAAATCCGTCCAGATGTTCCCAACCGAGCCCATGCCAGCCTGCGAGTGAAGAAGTTCGACGAGGCACGGCTGGACCAAAAACCGCACGGATTTGGCCAGGGACGCAAGCGAAGGAACGAACCGTGCAAATTGAATCGTGTCGCCCAAGCCATGCAGGCAGCGGATCAGGACGCGCTCACCCTTCAGCGCGCGACCGTCCCACAAGAGGTGGTTCGGACCCGCCGAATCTCCAGCACGACGCGCGGCCTCGAGTGCGTCAGTGATCCGCCATGCTTCGTTCAGGTCGCCCGAGCGCATCGCGGCTTCCCAACGCTCGCCCGGCTTCATCATTTCAATCCCAGCCGGTCAAACACGGCACCCCAGCGACCCCGGCGATAGGCGAGCCCCTGATAGAGAGCCAAAATGCCGCGTGCCCAGTTCAGGTAAACTCCCGCCTGTCCCAACGAGCGTGCAACACGGAAGACAACCGGACTCGCCCCGGCGATATGCGCACGGAGCCGGTAGATCAGCTTTCTCCGCAGCGGCAACCCATCGGCACGCGGACTGACCCGTTTGACCGGTTGGACGCCCTTCCGGTGCCAGGTCAGCCGGTAGGCAAGTCCCTCCCGCCGATGGCGGAAGCCCGCATCCTGCGTTCGTTCAACGAGGTCGTGGGTGACCGGTTCCAATGCAAGCCGGCCGTCGGCGATCCCATCGCGAATCAACCCATCGACGGCCGCCGACCGAGTCAGGACAATGTTCGTTCCTCTCCTATCCGAGCTGTAGGGCTCGACCCATGCATCTCCAAAAGCCACGTCGGCCGTCTCGGCAACGACATCATCACAAAAATTGCACGCTGGGTTTTGAAAGAATCCGGCACCCCAATCTCCGTCGGGCATGTTCCACCAATCACGCATCCGAACCGAGCCGTCCGCGAGCTCGACGCGAGCCGTGTAGATGTTGGCAGCGCGGGCGGGATCTTTGTGTCGAAAATCCAGACCCGCAAGTTCTGCAGCCGACACGCCCATCTGCCAGGCGAAGCTCTCGGCCAGCATCGTTCCTTTCATATGCCCGCAAAAGAGCCCAAGCGTCAGGCAGATCCGTTCGCGAATAAGTCGGTCTCGCCGCGCGAGCAGTCGAATTCCCTTGATGAAACAGGGCACGCCGACCACGGCATAACGCCCCGGTTCGCGACGGATCGTTGTCAGCACCTGAGACAATTCGACCGGATAGTAGCGGGATCGCGCACCGGCGAGAATTTCCCCGGGCGTCCGTGAGATGCGGTATTCAAACAAGCGTCCCTTTCCACCCGGCACGACGTGGGCGACGCCATCAATCCACCGCTTGCGCAGCAATTCCAGGAGCACCCACGTGACCATTCCTCCCGAACTTCCCATCCCGCGCAGCCCCTCATCAGCGACGTGGCCAGCCCACGCTGACCGGACCCGACCCAGCCGGCTCGAGGGATCCGGGAGGTCCCGGAACCGCTCGGCCGCGATCAGATCCTCGTTTGCCGCCGACGGTGAAAACGGGCAAGTCGCCGCGAAATCCGCAGATGCTCCATGGCGCGCCGGCCCCACCGGCTCGAAATGCCCGGCCCTGTTGAGTGCCATCACACCCACCCGGTCCAAAGTGCAAAGGCCGCAGCCAATGCAAAGCCCGGACCGAACAACCGCCGCCGGATCAAGAAGCAACGAGTCCCGCATGTTCGAGAAAGCTTTCCGTCCGTTCACGCCAGAGCCGCAGCGGCTCATCAACCGCCAACGGACGACTGAACAAGGGCGCGAGGTTCGTTGGCGTTCCAAAGGACACCGCCCGGTCGGATAAACCGAACTGCCCGAGGAGAAACCGAACCTTCTGGCTGCGATAGGGCGACAGCTCCGCCGCGAACGGCTTTCCCGTCAAAATCGAGAAAACACATCCGTGGAAAAAATTGGTGACCACTGCGAGGGAACGCGACACGAACTCCGGAAACTCCAACGGTCCCGCCGCAATCCAGGATCGGTGCGCCCACGGCACGCCGTAACCGATGGCCACCACCTCCGCCCCAGCCGACTCCGCCCACGCCCGGACCGCGCGTCCCATTTCCACTGAGAAACTGTGCCCGTAAACGGCGATTCGCCGGGACAATGAACCCTTCGGAATCACCGGCGGGAATTGCAGGCACGGGTCCAGCACGATCGGCACTGCACCGCCCACAGCACGCGCCGTGGCTTCATCGCGCACCGAAAGAGCGCCAAACCGCGCGAGACGCGCCGCATGCGATCCATTCAGCGGAGGCCCATCGTAATTCCCGCAACTCGCGGCGAAAGACACCAGTCGTTCCGCCACCAAACCCTCACCGAAAAACGCCGCGCAGCCCCCGTACCACGGGTGATCCGGATTCCACACCTCGTCGCTTCCAACCACCACGGTCCGCCGCCTTGGAGCTTCTCCCGGACGGTCCAAATCAAACCGCGCGGATCGCGGCAACCGCCCGAGTGCCCGGGCCGTCCGCTGCAGTTTCAATCCATAGCCGGCGATTTCCGATGGCCGGATGCGTCGGGGGCGAACCGGATTGAGCGCGCACGTCCATTCGGACGCGTCAACCCTTGCCGAACGGTGGTCCAGCAAATCGGCCGTGGCACCGCGTTTCGCGAGCCCTTCCAAAAGGCACCGGGCCTGCCAATAGGTTCCGTAGTTGATGCACCGATGGAACGTCAGCACGCCGGTGCGGCTCACGGGGTCTCGGGTTTTTCGGCGTCGGATTCAGGCTGGCGTTCGACCGGATTGCGATATCGCTCCTCTCTCCGGCGTTGAATTTCCTCGGGGAATTCCCGCTCCAGCGCGGCTTCTTCGGCGGATTCCATCGCCTTGTCCTCCGGACGCCAGCTGTCGCGGAAAAATTGCTCGGGTTCGTCAGGTTTCACAACGGGAAACGTTCGCACGTCGGACCGGTTCCGGACGCGTTCAGAAAATGCTGACGTCGGATTTCGTGTGAGCCGCAGCGGAATCAACCCGTCCGGAAAGCTCCTCGAGCTGGGCATCCATTTCCCCCGCACGCCGGCAAACGTCCTCCAGCGCAGCGACTCCTGCCGGATTGCCCAGACCACGCGCCATCGCTGCCAGCGCCGAACAGGTCGCCATCTCGCAATGCTTCATCCGACGCAGAGCACCGATGACGGCGGCGTCCCGCAAATGATCCGCGCCGGTCGCTTCGGTCGCGGCTAATGCTTCCCGGCAAAGGGCGGTCGTGGATTCCCGCGTACCGACTCCGGGCGTTCGACCGAGCGCTTCGAACAATTCCTCGATCCGGGTCAGTTGTTGCCGCGATTCGCCGGCCTCGGAACGCGCCAACTTTGCGAGGTCCGGCGCAGCAACGGATTCTCCGGCTCGCGATAACACGTCCGTCTGGAGAAGGACCAGGGCATACAGCTCATCCAGTTCTGCCGCGTAGAGTTCGGGCAGGGATTCCCAATGCCGGCCCGAAGGCATCATGGAGATTCACTCCCTTCGCGGCCCGGCACGCCCGGGTGTTCATCGTCCTTCTTCGGTTGCGACGGACGCGATTGAATTTCCAGGAATTCCTCCTGCGGCTCCGTCATCGTTTCTTTTTCGCGGCGGGGCTCGTCCTTCCAGGAATCATCTTTCATGAAAGACGTTCGTTCCGCGGGGGAAACCCGGCCGTGGCCATCGGTCCTTCGGCTTGCACGGCCGCTGCGCCGTTCGGTTGCGAACCCGCATCATGAAAGAACAGGTTCCGGTCGATCCGCCCGCTGTCGCGGATCTTCCGAAGGATTTCACCGAGGACAAAACCCAGGACGTCACATCGGACGTCGCCTACAAACGACTCGCCATGGTGAATGCCATTTTTTTTGGACACCCCGGCGCGGGAGACCGGGATTGGGTGCTCATTGACACGGGTGTCCCCGGTTTGACTCCCCTTATTGAAAAGGCCGCCAAACAACGGTTTGGTGCCAGATCACGGCCGCGGGCGATCATCCTGACCCACGGACATTTCGACCACGTCGGCGGACTGAAACATCTTGCCCAGAAATGGAACGTCTCGATCTACGCCCATCCACTTGAGATGCCGTACCTCGACGGCCGTGCCTCCTACCCGCCGCCGGATCCCGCCAGCGGAGGCGGACTCATGTCCCTCCTCTCGCCCCTTTATCCGAAAGGCCCGATCGACGTGGGCCTGTGGCTCCAGCCTTTGCCGACCGATGGGGCCGTTCCCGGCATGTCGGGCTGGCGGTGGATCCACACGCCGGGCCACTCGGCCGGGCACGTAAGCCTCTGGCGCGAAACCGACCGCGTCCTCATCGCCGGCGATGCCGTCATCACGACCAACCAGGAATCGGCCTACGCCGTCGCCGTGCAGAAGCCGGAGTTGCACGGACCGCCGATGTATTTTACGCCGGACTGGCAGGCCGCGCGGGATTCGGTCGCCGCCCTGGCGTTGCTTCGACCGGAGATCATCGTTTCCGGCCATGGCCGGGCCATGCGGGGGCCCGAAATGCTCAGGGCCCTCGAACTCCTCGCGGCTGAATTTGTCCAGATTGCCGTGCCTTCAAAAAGCCGCTACGTCACCGAACCGGCCCGAGCCGCCGATGGCTCCGCTTACCGAGAACCCCATGCCTGAAGAACCCGAAAACGAACCCGGCAAAGCCACCGAGCCACCGGAGAAAATGGACAAAGAACACGGCGAAGAAGTGCCATCCAAGCCGGAGGAAACGCCCGAGACGGTCGAGCAAATCGTCAAACGCGGACGCCAGATGGGCTTCTGATCAGGCCGTCCGGCGCCGACGACGCGAGTTCCACAGCGCGAACGCCGCGCCGACTCCGATCATGATCCAGGTGCCCGGCTCCGGGACGGTCGACTCGGTCACCCGCTCAAACGCACCCGTCATTCCCCGATTCAGCGGCAGCCAGGATCCCGCCACTCTCCGGAGTTTCGGCACGAAACTTTGTGCGTCCTGCTCAAAGGCGCCGGTGAAGATCACGTAGGGAGTTCCGGCACCCAAGACCATCGCCGCTACCGGCTCGCCGACCTGCTGAGGCGACCAAATCCACTCGCCGGCGGAAACCCGAAGCTGGGAGCCTTCCCAAGATGCCCAAGTGGCCCCACGTTGGTCCCACGACCGACCCGAATCCTGCGTTGCCATCGCAATGCAGAGAGGGGTGACCAAGACGACTCCAACCAGTCGCTTGAACCAGTTCATTGTTCTTCAAATGCACAAAATTCGGGGGCGAAAAGCAACGGTTTTTTTGTGACGGAAATGTCACAGAGAGGGCGGTCGACAACCGAGTCAATCGCGCCCTAAGTCCCTCCCTGTCAGGTCCTTCGCCTGCACTGCTCCATTTTACGCAACCGAGTTGCGCAATCCTGGCTGTTGCGTCGGGTGACGGCATTTACCACATGACCGCCGCGCAAATGAGCAGGATGATCCCATAGGCCAACCCGGCACCGGCAGCGATCCGGAAACGGCCGGGTGTTTTGGTGACCCAATGGATCGCGTCCCGAAGCAGATACGGCATGCCGACGAGGAATAGTCCGCCAATCGCCCACGCATAGGCCAGCAGGACGAGGATCAACCGGCTGATTTCATCGCGAAGGACCGCGGATTCGAGCAAGGGCTCGGCGGCCAAAAGGAGCACCATGCCCAAGGCACGAACGGCGAGGAATTCCGGGACATAGATCCAGGCGAGGATCGCGCCGACGACGATCGCCACCAACATCGGCATGCGAAGCGGCGTGAACTCGCCCAAGTCGATCGAACGAACGAGCACAAAACTCCACACCGCGGCCACCACCAGCAAAACGGCAGCGGGTCCGCGCGACCGGGGGAACGTCTGGAGCCACGCGGAGACCGGTTCGGGCCGCGCCAGTGCGATGGCGTGGGCCACCACGAGCAGGAGGCCGGCGGCCAATCCGGTGACTTGAAGCGGGAGAAGGTAAATCATGCAGCGGTTGCCTTGCGGACGCGGTCTTTCTCCCAGACGCGCTCGCTCAAAGCAACCTCCGCGGCCGCCACCTGCGCCTCTTTTTTGCTGTGGCCCTCCCCTCGACCGAGTTCGATGCCATTCCACACGACCCGGCAAACAAATTGCTTCGAATGCTCGGGACCGGTCTGCGAGAGGAGTTCATATTGGGGCGCGTTCGGCGCGATCGACTGGAGAAGTTCCTGCAAAAAGCCCTTGGGATTGATCTCTTCCGGCTGGCTCGCGAGATCGGCGAAGACCTCGTCCATCTGGTGGAGAATAAACATCCGCGACGCCTCAAACCCGCCATCCAGATAAATCGCCCCGACGACCGCTTCGAAGGCATCGGCCAGAGTTGAGGCCCGTTCGCGTCCGCCGCTGGCTTCCTCCCCGCGACCCATCATCAGGAAACTCCCGAGGTCCAGCGCGAGCGCACGTTCGCGGAGTGCAATCCGGGAAACAATCCGGGTTCGCAACTTGGTCATCTTTCCTTCGCTGAAGTCCGGGAAAAGCCGGTAAAGGTGCTCGGTGACGACGACCTGAATCACGGCGTCGCCGAGAAATTCGAGCCGCTGGTTGTCAAAGGGATAGTTTTTCCGCTCGAGCGAAATGCTCGGATGCGTGAGAGCCTCCGCCAGCAACAACGCATTCCGGAACTTGTATCCCATCCGCACTTCCAGCGGATTCATGATCGAAGACGTGAGTCCGTCCATTTCTTGACCCGCGGAAATGTGGCCCGTCCCGTCCGATTCGACAAGCTATGACTTTCCCGGCCTCTTGCATTCCGGCGAGCCGCCGCTATGGTGGTTCCCCGCTTTCGATTCATGAGCAAGAGTATTTTGGACCCGTCCCGGCTGGAAGCCGTGGAATTCAGCAACGACGAAATCGCCCGCTATTCCCGGCACCTGATCATGCCGGAGGTGACACTCGAGGGTCAGCGGCGGCTCAAGGCGGCGAAGGTCCTCTGCATCGGCACCGGCGGGCTTGGCTCGCCGATCGCCCTCTACCTTGCGGCGGCCGGAGTCGGCACGCTCGGGCTCGTGGATTTTGACGTGGTTGATTACTCGAACCTCCAGCGCCAGATCCTCCATGGCACGAAAGACGTCGGACGCAAAAAGCTGAACAGCGCCAAGGACCGGATCAAAGAGGTCAATCCCAACGTGCAGGTCGACCTCCACGACGCCCTCTTCAGCGCCGAGAACGCCATGGACATCGTGGCGCCCTACGACATTGTCATCGACGGCACGGATAATTTCCCCACCCGCTACCTTTCGAACGACGTCTGCGTCTTCCTGAAAAAGCCGAACATCTACGGCTCGATCTTCCGGTTTGACGGGCAGTGCACCGTCTTTGCTCCGCACCTCGGCGGGCCGTGTTACCGCTGCCTCTATCCCGAACCTCCGCCACCGGGCATGGTCCCGAGCTGCGCCGAGGGTGGTGTGCTCGGCGTCCTGCCCGGCGTCATCGGCGTGATGCAGGCCATCGAGGCGATCAAGCTGATCGTCGGCATCGGCGAACCACTGATCGGACGACTCGTCCACTTCGACGCGCTGAAGATGAAATTCCGCGAATTCAAAGTACGGAAGGACCCGAAGTGCCCGGTCTGCAGCGAAAACCCGACGATCACCGAGTTGATCGACTACGAGCAATTCTGTGGCATCCCGCAGGCAAAAGCCGCCGAGGAGGCCGAACCGCCCGTGCCGGAAATCACCGTCGAAGAACTCAAGGCGCGCATGGACCGAAATGACGAGTTCGTCCTCCTCGACGTGCGTGAAAAATTCGAATGGGATGTCGCCCGCATCCCCGGCGCGAAATTGATCCCGCTCGGCGAACTTCACAGCCGCCTCAGCGAACTCGATACCGCCGACGAAATTGTCATCCACTGCAAGGTCGGCACCCGCAGCGCCACGGCCGTTCGGGAACTCCAGAAGGCCGGCTTCTCCAAACTGGCCAACGTCGAAGGCGGGATCCTTGCCTGGTCCGACCGGGTCGACCACTCGGTTCCCAAATACTAAGTGGACCTCCTCGCGATCCTCCGCTGCCCGGAAACGCACCAAACCCTGCGCCCGGCCACGCCCGAGGAATGCCAACAGGCCGGAGTCCCCTCCGGCCTCGTCCGCGAAGACGGCACCACCCTCTACCCGATCGAAAACGGCATCCCGTGCCTCGTCCAAGAAGCCGGCCGTAATCTCCGAATCCCGTAACAGGCCAAAAGCCTTCGGACCGAGGACCCCGGGTATTTCCTCTGTGGACTCCGTGGACTCTGTGGTTACTATTCGCGTTCTCTCATGACCGAGCTTGAACGCATCCGACATTCGTGCGCCCACGTGTTGGCGACGGCGATTTTGAAGATTTGGCCGGAGGCCCAATTCGCGGCGGGTCCGCCGGTGGAAAATGGGTTTTATTACGACGTCGACCTCCCGCACCGGATCTCGCCGGAGGATTTCGCGCGGATCGAGGAGGAGATGAAAAAGGAGATCAAGGCGAACCATGTTTTTGAACGACTCGAGATTTCGCGCGACGAGGCGGTGGCCATGGCCGAACGCGGTGAACTGGCGTCGCTCGGGCCGCGCGGAGAGGCGTCGAAATTCAAACTCGATATCGTCCAAAACATCCCGGATGGCGAAGTGATCTCGCTTTATCGCAACGGGGAATTCACCGACCTGTGCGCGGGTCCACACGTGATGCGCACAGGGAACATCGGAGCGTTCAAACTGACCCACGTGGCAAGCGCCTACTACAAGGGTGACGAGCGCAATCCGCAACTCCAGCGGATTTATGGGACGGCGTTCAAGAACAAGACAGCAATGGAGGAACACTTCGCGCTGATCGAAGAGGCGAAGAAGCGCGATCACCGGAAGCTCGGCCGCGATCTCCAGCTTTTCCACATCGACGAGTCGGTCGGCCAGGGTCTCATTCTCTGGACGCCCAAGGGATCAATTATCCGCCAGGAGTTGCAGAATTTCATCGGCGAGGAATTGCGCAAACAGGGCTACAGCCAGGTCTTCACACCGCACATCGGCCGGCTCGGTCTTTACAAGACATCCGGGCACTTTCCGTATTACGCCGAATCGCAATTTCCACCGCTCATCGACCGCGAGACTTTGGGCGAGCTGGCGGAAGAAGGCTGTTCGTGTGCAGAGCTGTCGAACCGTGTCTCGGCCGGTGAGATCGACGGCTATTTGCTGAAGCCGATGAACTGCCCGATGCACATCAAGATTTTCGATTCGCAGCCGCGGAGCTACCGCGAGCTTCCGGTGCGCCTGGCGGAATTTGGCACCGTTTATCGCTGGGAACAAAGTGGCGAATTGAATGGCATGACCCGCGTGCGCGGCTTCACCCAGGACGACGCCCACCTCTTCTGCACCGAGGAACAGGTGCCGGCCGAGATCCTCGGCTGTCTCTCACTGGTTTCCAAGGTTCTTACCACCCTCGGGATGACAAACTACCGCGTGCGAGTGGGACTTCGCGACCCGGACTCCGCCAAATACACCGGCGATCCGGCAAATTGGGACAAGGCCGAGGAAGCCTGCCGCGCGGCCGCCCGCTCGCTCGGAGTCGATTTCTCGGAGGAACCCGGCGAAGCGGCATTCTACGGGCCGAAAATCGATTTCGTCGTCAAAGACGTGCTCGGCCGCGAGT
Organism: Terrimicrobiaceae bacterium; assembly: GCA_033763515.1. Taxonomy (GTDB): domain Bacteria; phylum Verrucomicrobiota; class Verrucomicrobiia; order Chthoniobacterales; family Terrimicrobiaceae; genus JANRKJ01. The sequence continues at coordinate 129,180 of JANRKJ010000017.1, forward strand.
GGCAACTCGGCACCGTTCAGGTCGATTACAATCTCCCGATCCGGTTCGGACTCTCGTATGTCGGTCCGGATGGAAAGGATCACGTGCCGGTCATGGTCCACCGCGCACCCTTTGGGTCGATGGAGCGGTTTACGGGTGTCCTCATCGAGCACTTCGCAGGCAATTTCCCGCTCTGGCTCGCCCCCGACCAGGTTCGCGTGCTGCCGATCAATGATGACCCGGTCGTCGTCGAATACACCGACTCTCTCGTCGCCGAACTCCGCGCGGCGGGCGTGCGTTGCGACAAGGATCCATCACCCGACAAGGTGAATGCGAAGATCGCCAAGGCCGAACAACAGAAGGTCCACACGATGTTCGTCGTGGGCAAACGCGACGTCGAAGCCGGCGTGGTCAGCCTCCGCGTGCATGGTCAGGGCAATCTCGGAGCCAAACCCCGCGCGGAAGCCGTCGCCGACGTCATCACGGCAATCCGCGAGCGACGCGCCTGAACGAGCCTACCCGGCGACGCACGCCGGACAGAATCCAAAGAATTCCAGCGAGTGGGACAAATCGCGGAAGCCATAGCGCTGCGCGATGTCCTTCTCCGCCGGGCCGAGCGGACACGGGATGTCGATGATCTCGACCCGGCCGCACCTCCGGCAGATCAGGTGATCGTAATGCCTCCGCGGATCATTCAACTCGAAGTAGCTGCAGGATCGCTGGAGATTGACCCGGTGTACGAGGTGAAGTTTCTCCATCAGCGAAATCATTCGGAAGACTGTCGCATAGTCCGGTCTCTGCCCGCCATGCTCCGCCGCCGCCGCCTGGATTTCCTGAAGGTTCATCGGCGTGCGCGCGACAAACAAACTCCGCAGAATCCCCATTCGCCCCCGCGTGATGCGCAGGCCCTCCCGCCGAAGTGTCTCAAGAACCGTTTCGAACGTGAAGGGCACGTCGGGACTGCGCATGGCGGGAGCTTACCGGCAGGGCCCTGCAAGCTCAACCGGCAAATCGACGCCGGACCGGCAGTCCGCGCCCGGCCAGATGGTCCTTTGCATCGTCGACCGTGAAACGCCCGAAGTGAAAAATGCTCGCCGCGAGGACCGCGTCTGCGCCCCCGGATTCGAGCACATCGGCCATGTGCGAAAGTTCGCCCGCCCCGCCACTCGCGATTACGGGAATCCTCACCGCCGCTGAGACGGCCCGCGTCAATTCCAGGTCATAGCCGTCGCATGTGCCGTCGGCATCCATGCTGGTGAGCAGGATTTCGCCGGCTCCAAGTTCCCATGCCTGTCTGGCCCATTGCACCGCGTCCCGCCCGGTCGGCTTGCGCCCGCCGTGAGTAAACACACCCCAGCGTCCCGGCGCCTCGCGCTTGGCATCGATCGCAACAACCACACACTGGCTTCCGAACTGATTGGCCGCTTCTGCGATGAGCTCGGGTCGGTTCAGTGCCGATGTATTCACGCTGACCTTGTCGGCGCCCGCCCGCAGCATGGTGCGAAAATCCTCCACCGTGCGAATACCACCACCGACCGTAAGCGGCATAAAACATTGCTCGGCCGTGCGCTCGACCACGCCGACCATCGTTTCGCGCCCGTCGCTCGATGCCGTGATGTCCAGAAAAACCAGCTCGTCGGCGCCCTGACGGTCGTATTCCTTCGCGCACTCCACCGGGTCACCGGCATCGCGCAATTCCAAAAACTTTGTACCCTTGACCACTCGGCCGCCGGTTACGTCGAGGCAGGGAATGATTCGCTTGGCGAGCATGGGCGGCTATTCCGTCGTCCCCCGCCCCGAAAATCGAGCCGAAAGTGCAGTCGTCGGACCTGCGGCGCTCCTCATGGCTTCTTCATGTGCAGCGCAATGCAATTGCCCTCGGTATCCTCGATCTCTGCGACAAACCCGTATTCGCCGGCATCCGTCTTCGGATACAAAACCTTGCCGCCGGACTCGATCGCGCGTGCAAGCGTCCCATCGAGATCGGCCGTCGAAAAATAGAGCCGGCACCCCGCGCCGGATGGCACATAACTTTCGCCCTGCGCCAGCGCACCCGTTATGCCTTCGGCGCCTTCGGCAAAAGGGAACAACGCCATTTCGTTCCCGTCGATCTCACAAAGCTCGAAAGAAAACCCGAACGTCGCGGAATAAAATTCCACCGCCCGGTTGATGTTCGTGACCGGAATTTCAAAGTATCCGACTGGATTCGCCATAACCGCCAGCCTAACGTGGAATTGCAGGCCCGCCACCCCGAAGCAGACGGAACCGGAACTCCGCACTCGCGTCCGCCCCCGATCTCGGCTACCGCTTTCCAATCCGGGGGTATAGCTCAACGGTCAGAGCAGGCGGCTCATAAGACGCAATCGGCATTTTTGCCCATTTTTGCCGGTCTCATCAGGTGTCTTCATTTCCCTGATGTCCAGCGAGTTCCGCCAGATGCACCGTCTTCCCGAATCATCCCGAATCTGCCCATTTTTCGGGGGGTGGGTTACAAAATCGGGTTACAAAATTTCCACCATAGCAGGCGGCTAGAGCACCGCTTTTCGCCATTCTTCGTCCAATTCCGTCGCGCTGCTGGAACCTTGTAACCTTTGTAACCCTCTAGGTGCCGCTCCGCGGGGGTCACCCCAGCTCGCAGATCAAGCCCAGGATGAGCGGCGGCCATCCTTCCGGCTGTGGACGAAGCGCGAAGTTGCCCGACCTTTCGCGGAGCCTCACCGGCTGCGCCCCTTCACCCAGCCGCAACCGCCGAGACTCCGGGGGCGCGAACGAGCTGGAACGATACCGATATCGAGCGCCAAACGTCCCGGCGCCTTCGGCCCCGAGTAAGAGGGGGAACCGTCTTGTTGGGATCAATCAATCGGGGAACCACGGTTCCCCGAACCCCTCCTCTAGGGGGAACACCATTCGTCGTTGATTTGTCAAGTCAATGGGTCGTCAGCGACAGGCTGCCCACGCGAAATGGTCGTTTCGAAATCCCGGCCAGCTCCACTCTAACGGTATTTGCGGATCATGGGCGATAGCCCGTATCTGAAAGCCTTCACGCGACGGCCTTGGGCAGTTCTATACCTCGCCGCCATCGACGGCCGTAGAGGCATTGCGGTCGTCTCAGTTTCGCTATTCGTTCTAAATGAATGGAGTCGAATTGGTCGGGAATCAATCGGCCGTCATGCAGATAAACCCGCCATGAACCGCGACACGATACCCCGGAACGTGGAGGTCTCAGTCCGAGGGCCGCCGAGCCTTGAAAAACGTGGGCTTCGTCGCGGATACGTTCCATCTCGCATCTCTGCGTCAACTGTGAGCAAAGCACATGGCACCCGTCATTCCCGAGCGTCTGAATGTAGCGGGGTCGCGGATGGCTGTAGCTGTTCTTAGTTCCGACAGAAATGAATACTCGACGCGGTGACAAGCGGTGGATCGCTTCCGAGGCGGCGATCTTGCTGGTTTTGATGTCCGTTGGTCCGCCGTGATGGGGCCCGAACAAAAGCCAAGGAGTTCCACTGCCGCATTTCTCGGCTACTCGCGTAATATCCAAATCCCCTGGCCATGCAATCAATGGACATCCGGCCGATTCGAAGAGGACGAGACCGGAAGTCGGGTTAGGCGACGTAGCTTGGATATTCTCAGTGAAGGAAGGATGAATCACACGGAGTGAGGCATCCAGTCCCGAATCGCTCCAGATGATTTGCCCGGCTTCCAGTCTCCGAATTGGAAAACATCCCTCTCGTTGTGCCTGCTCCGCACAACGGAATAAAGACATTTCCCGAAGATCGCTCGCATTCCGATCTGCCAGCATCCAGATTGCTCGGATGCGGCGTTTGTGTTCCGCTACAATGGAGCAAAGTGCACCGGCATGATCGACGTGATTGTGCGTCAGCACAATGGATTCGATCTCAGGGGGCGCTCCTCGCCGTTCGTTGAGCCAATCAACGAGCGGGCTCCCGACGCGTCCAACATCAATTATGATCAGGCGCCCATCCGGCAGCGTGACAACGCTGCAATCAGCCTGAGCCACGTCCCAAAAATCGACACGCAACCGCGCACCATTCACACCGAAGGAAGGAGAACCAACCGTTCGATAAACCTCACCACGTTGTCGCGGCCAAGCTTTACGTAGGCTCCAAACCGGTCACCGGGATAAAGGCTTTGCAACGTGCATGCCACGCTACCATCCAGCTTCTGTCGCACCCCGTCGTGCCATTCGACACGGCAGATAGGCTCCAGTTGCAGCAGGGTGCCTTCAAGGTAATGCGGGGCAGCCCGGTCGATGCAAAATGCGGTAAAGTCAACCTGATCAAGCACTTTCAGCCAGCATGCTTCTTCTTCGGTCGAAAGCATTTCCGCGTCGGCCTTGCTGAAAAGATCGAGAAACCGGCGTGCCAGCATCTTTGGCAACTCCTCAGCTTTCGAACACGGGAGCCGAACTCCCCAATTTACCGCTTCGAACTCCATCGTCGCCGGGTCCACCTCCAACTGAGGGAACGCGGTTAGACGGAGAAGCAACCGGCCTCCCTCGATTGGCACATATCGTTGGCGGAACATATAACGCGGCCGCTCGACTTTGGCTGGTTCCTGACGGGCAACGAGTTGTGAGCGAAGACCGCGGGCGACCTCTTGACGGAAGTCGATTTGGGTATCTGGCCTATCCGCCGCTGAGTATGTCATTCGCTAGAAAAAAATTGCTTCGCTTCTTCAGTAAATACAAGTTCAAATCGCTCAAGAATGCGCTCATGCGCGTAGTCAAACAAGCGCAGCGCCCCGTCCGCATCAAGTCCGGCCTTTTCCGGAAAGATCTCCACTCCGAAATCCACCCGCACGGTCGGTTGAAGACGCGTTTCGGTATCGCCATGGATCCGAAATGTCAACACACTTTTGGGATTTTCGCTCAAAAGGACGGTTGCGGTGCAGTCGTATGGAGGGATAAGCGCCTCGTGCGCACCCGGGAGCGCGAGGAATGAACGCAATACTTTTTGTAGTTCAAGCTGACCATTGTCTACGAATGGCTTCGCCGTTTCCGGATCGATCAGATTTGCGTAATAGAGGTTCACTTTTGTGACCTGTTGCACCGAGAAGTGCCGCATCCATTGCGGTAGCCATGCCTGGATCTCACCGAAGAGGGTTGCGTAGCCGTGCCTAACATCTGGTCGAGTGAACAGATGGAACGCCAAGCTGTCCTGTGGACACCGCATACCGAACTCGCGTCTGCCATCATCCGATTTCCGGGCAAATCGATGCGTGATCCGAAGCTCCGGTTGCAATGTGTCGTAAAGCGGAACGCCGTCGCGTTCCTTCACCATGATGAGCCATTCCTTGTGCGGTTCATAATGAGGATAAGCTCTTTGCACCTGTTCACGCCACGACTCAAAGTTTGTGAGGAAGTGTTCCTCGTCTATATTCCCCCAGACGGTGGCAACGCGTTCGGCGATGGGAGGGCGGATATAGTGACGTCGCGGCTGTTTTAAAGTTTCTGCGTCCATCCAGACGAGGTTCATATCTCAAATCGCGCTTTCTCCGCAAGATTGCTGCTTCCGCTCGTCGTCACGGCTTGACTTGTTCCGCAGCTGATTCATGGCAGCACGTCCGTGCGGTGAGCAGGTAGGAATCGACTTTTGATCTTGGCTCGCTGCGCTTTCGCCTGGGTCCGAATCTTCCATCTTCGAAATTTGCCAATTCTCCAAGATTGCCGTGAGATAAATCTCCTCGACGAGGCGGGATCGCTCAAAAAGCCCCTTGTTGCCACTCCAGCCGAATTTTTCTTTACAAACCGCCCAAATCCTCGCTCTCGCGGTTTGCAATGCAACATTCTTGACCCGAGAGTGCTCCCATTCCCCGAACGTCGCCCACAACCGCCAGCGCTTCAAACAAGGCTCTCTCTCCTTGCTCAAGTATTTGGCAAGGTAATCCGCGGCGCTGGGTTTCGCCCGGCAAACATGGATGCGCCCCCATCCCGCCTTTGTCGCCAAATCTCTGGCTCTCTCGACTCGAATGTAGCGATTCGTCAAAAGGTGGACGTGGAGTCCGTGTTTCTTGTGCAATTCGAACACCCGTAGCCCGCAAAGATCCGGCCACTCCCGTTTCATCAGCGTCAGGAGATGGTTCCACCGTTTGCGGGTGTCCTTGATGTCCAGGACTTCCCGGAACGTGAAAGTCCAGAAATACAGTCCGCTTTCGGCCAGTCGTTCCGCCGAAAACTGGAAGGCAACCTGGCTCTTGGTCATTCGATCCTGTGGAGTTGTTTCATATAGAACAAGGTTAGGGCCGGGCGGCCCGCTCGCGCGGGCCATCCCGACCCCATCCCTTCGTCACACAGGCAGCGCCTGCGCATTGATCGGCATCCGGGCGCGCATGGTGCCGCGGACGTTTTCGAGGGAGGTCAGCTCCAGGGCGTAGAATTTGCCCCGTTCCAGCTTCACCTTGACGTCAGCCGGGTTTTTCGTCCCCGGATCCTGACTCACCAGCACGACTTCCCGGCCGTTGTCCCGCTCGATCAGGTAAACGATGGAGAGAAACTCCATGGCCTGACCGGTCTTTTTATCGACGTAGCGGATCGTTTCGACTCGGTGTCCGCGGTATTCGCCCACGAGCAGGATTTTGCCCAGGCGGATCGCTTCAACGATCTTGTCCATTTGTATTCACCTCCTTTCCACGGCAGGTGCCGCCGATGCGAGTTGCACCGGAACCCGTGGAAAGGTCCGTGCTTTCCCGTAGGAACCGCTCCAGCTCTTCCACGTGGTAAAGGGGTCGACGAACCGCACGGGAGGGCCGCAACAGGCCCCGCTTCGTCAGGCGGTCAATCGTGGCCGGACTCAGGCCGAGCAACCGGGCCGCCTCCACCCGGTTCAGCGCCAGCCGGCGTGTGATGTCTTGCGTTGTCATGCGGGCGACCGTATGGCCCGCCGTCGTGAACAACTAGGACAGCACCCTAGATTCCTGTCCGGATATTTTTGGCCTGCCGACCTTGCCCACAGGACCGATTCCAAGCCGCCGAAGTGACTTCTGGAACATCTCTTCGCTTATCTCCGCAGATTCGGGTGCCCACTTGATGAACCCCTCGTAGATGCAGGGCCAGCCGCCTACTTCTCTTGCTCGGTCTATATCCACCCAATGCGAGACGATGTAGGCGCTCACCACGATTCGCTTCTGAACTTGCTCGGGGAGATTCCGAATAGCCTCGACGCGGTCGAACAACTGAAGTCCTTTGCCGTAGCCTTCGAAGAACCTTCCCTGCAAACTCAGATCTTCTTTGCGGACCTTTTTGCAGACGCTCTTTTCCACACGGAAAACCCGCTCGGCCAAACGGGCTCCCGTCCTGAAATCCTCAACACCCAAGACGCCTCCCGCAATTCGTGTCAGTGACGCTCTCTCTGAGTCGTTCGCTTTCTCATATCGTTTCACGAAATTGTTACAAAGCCGAGCGCAAGCCACCTTGTTTCCGAGCAGTTCCCCGAACGTTCCATCTGTCATGTGCAGGAATGCTGACCGGTCCAAGTAGCCGGCCACATTGACAATCTCCCGAAGCGTCCGAATAAGCGGCTTGACTGCCCAATCCGGCATTTCATCGACGGCACCTCCGAAGAATGACGGTGCCGATTTCTCAATCCGGTAGAGTTGCTTCGCGGCAGAGTGGAACCAACGTCCCTCCAGATGCGGCAGATTCTCTTCGTCGTCGTTCACTTTCCTACGCTTCCGGCCCGAGCAGGCCCGCCATTTTCAGCGAGTGGTCCCGGCTCAGGACGTGCGCGTAAGTTCGCAGGAGGAGCGCCCCGCCGTCAACGTGTCCCTGCCAGCGGGAGACGGTTTGCACATCGACCCCGCGCATGATGGCCCGCGTGATGAACATCCGACGCAGACTGCGGAGGGTGTAGTGAGGAAAGCGAAGGCGTTTGCACGCCGCCTCGATACCCTTCTTGCAATTGTCGAAGTTGAACAATCTCGCATCCGGTTCCGGCGCTGCGACCTGCAGCCGGCGCTCGATAATCGGACGGGCGTTCGGGTAGATCGGAACCGAAAAGCCAGTGGCCGTTTTCAGTCGGAAGCAGGTCATGGTTCCGCCTGCCAGATCGATGTCGCACCGACGCAGACCGGCGATTTCCGCCTGTCCGAGTCCCGCCTCCCCGGCCAACTCCACAAAATCCGCCGTCTCCTCCTGTCCGTGCGTGTTGTGTCGCTCCGGGGACCGGAGATCCGCAATGATCGCCCGGAATTGCTCGTAGGTTGGCGTCAGTCGCAGCGGCTTTTCCCTCCGGCTGTATTTGATCCCCAAAACCGGCGATCCGGCCAGTTCCCCGTCATTGACCGCCTGTTCAAACATGGCCCGGGCCGTTGCGATGTAGTCATTGACCGTCGCGGCCGCCTTGTCCGGGTAGAGTGCAATCCATTTTTCGACATGCGAACGCCGGATCTTGGCAAGCTCCCGGGGGGCCTCCTTCGGCCAATCCTTGAGCATCAGTCGAACCGCGTGTGTCTTGTGTTTCACCGTCGACGGCCGACCCCGCACCGTGGCCAGGTAGCGTTCCGCCATTTCATCCAGCGTCAGCTTCGTCCTGGCTGCGTTCGAAACTTCCATGTCGTGCCGCATCTGCCGCACCCGACGCCGCGCCAAATCCAGATCCTCCGTCTCCAGAGACCGCCGGATTTGCTTTCCGCCCATTTTGAACAGGGTGTAATATCCCCCGTTCCGATAGCGATACAGACATGGTCCGACCTTCACCCAATCCTTCTGGTTCTCTGCGCTCTTTTTCACGTGCTCAGACTACCGGGTTACAAAGATGGGTGACAAACGCATTTTTGCAGGTCATCGATTTCTCTGTAAGTAGCTTGAGGACAACACTTTGGGGGTATAGCTCAACGGTCAGAGCAGGCGGCTCATAACTGCTTGGTTCACGGTTCGAATCCGTGTGCCCCCAGATTTATCGTCGACAACCCACGACATCAGGCTTCGCCGCGCCAGAAGTAGACAGCGGCGAGCAACAGGAGGCCGACGACCGGAACGGCCAGAATGCCCGCACCGAATGCGACCAGTGCCGCGCTCGCACCCACGGCGCCCAGAGCGTAACAGATCCAAAGCGAGGCGGCGGCGAGGGCCTGCCGGGCATCCTCCCCCGCCGACTGACGTTTCTTCGCCGACGCTATGAGGGCCGCGAGCGAACGCCCGAGGGTGTCGAGCACACCGGTGACATAGGTTGACGGAAACGCCGAGCGGCCTATTTGCCGCAGAGTCGCATTTTGCATTCCCATCGCCAGCAGCAGCAGCGAGGCGAGACCGAAGTAGCCGGGCGTCAGAAATTCAGGCCGTCCATGGAGCACATGTCCCATCACGAAAGTGCCAAGCAAGGCCGCCTCGGCCGCGAGCAGAGCGGCGCACCGCCGGGCAGTGGGATGCCCCTGCATGACCGAGTAACCGATCACCAGACCGCCAACAAAGACCGGAATCGCAAACAAGTGCGGCAGGCCCTTTTCCCACAAGCCCTGGCCGAACCACGCCCCGAGTGCCGCGCTGTTACCGCTCATGTGTGCAACGAAGAGTCCGCCGAACGTGATGAATCCCGCCGCATCCACACAGCCGGCCAGCGCCGTCAGTGCCAGCGCCTCCGGTGTCAGCAGAACCGCGGGTCGTTCATGTGCCATGCGGGACATTGATCACACCGACGGACCGGCGAAAAGCCGGAATCCGCAGCGTCGGGGAAACGATGAGGACGTGTCGTCCGCCGGATGACATCGGTCCGAAGAGTTCTTCCGACTGGCACCGCATGGGCGGACCACATGCGCATCGGAACCTCGCCGACTGGTGGGAAAAGAGGATCTCCCCCATTGTGGCGCCGTTCCAGACCGAAAGGTTTCCAACCACGCGGCCCGGAACATCAGACAAAGAATGCAAGGTGAACCGCAGGGTGCATCAAGTGCGGCAGCGTGGAACGACTTCGCGATGAGGACTCCGAGACTTCCAGCCCAAGGGATCCGGGATTTGCTTTTGCTGACGATCACCTCCCCGCTCTGGCTCCCGCTTGGCTTCGTGCTGGCACTGTGGATCCGGACAACCTCGCCGGGTCCGGTCTTCTTTCGCCAAACGCGCATCGGTCGGGCAGGCCGACCGTTTGTGCTCTGGAAATTTCGGACGCTGCAGGGAACGGACCATGAAGCGCGCCACGCCCGCCACATCGAACAACTTTTTGCACACGATGTTCCCCTTCTGAAACTCGATGCCACCGATGAAAAGGCCGGGCGACTGATCCCGCTCGGCCGTCTGATCCGCGCGGCGGGCTTCGATGAAATCCCTCAGATCTTCAACATTCTCCGCGGCGAAATGAGCCTGGTCGGCCCGCGTCCCGTGACACCCGCCGAGCTCGCCGCCTGCCGGCAACTCGGACGCAGCCGCCTGAAAGTGCGGCCCGGCCTCACCGGGTGGTGGCAGGTTAACGGGAAAAACGAAACCACCCTGCGCCGCATGCTCGCGCTCGACGCCGTTTACGTCCGCCACACCAGCCACGCACTCGATCTCTCGATTTTGATCCGGACGATCTCGGTCGTCCTGCGCGCCACGCTCGAAACGCTGGCGGCTCCATCGAGCGCCACGATCGCCGTGCCAGATGCCGCCTGAATCCTTTCAACTCATCACCGCCGACGTGGAACTCGGACAAAACGTGCAAATCCGGGGATTCGTGAATCTCTACGGCTGCCAGATCGGTGACTCGACGCGCATCGGACCATTTGTCGAGATCCAAAAGGGCGCGCGCATTGGCCGTCGGTGCAAGATTTCCAGTCACACGTTCATCTGCGAGGGCGTCGAGATTGCCGACGAAGTCTTCATTGGACACGGTGTGATCTTTACGAATGACCGGTTTCCGCGCGCGTGCTGTCCGGACGGATCACCACAGTCCGCGCTCGATTGGACATGTGAGCGGACTCACGTGGGACACGGCGCCTCGATCGGCTCAGGGGCAACGATCCTGTGCGGCGTGCGCATCGGGCCCGGTGCCATGATCGGTGCCGGCAGCGTCGTCACCCGCGATGTGCCCGCTGCGGCCACCGTTGCCGGGAACCCTGCGACCCCCATCGACTCGAAGCGAACCGCCGCCGCCAGACGGACCCAACAATGACGATTCCCTTTGTCCATTTGGAACGACTCCACGCGCCCATTGCCCGCATGCTGGAACAGGCGATCCACCGGGTGATCGACGCGCAGGCGTTTTCGGGCGGGCCATTCGTCGAAGAGTTCGAACAGGCCTTCGCCCGCGCGGTCGGCGCGACGTCGGCTGTCGGGGTCTCAAGTGGAACTGACGCCCTTTGGCTGGCATTGGCAGGGCTGGGGATCGGACCGGGTGACGAAGTGATCACCGCACCCAATTCGTTCGTGGCCACCGCCGAGGCGATCGCTCTCGTTGGCGCCACGCCAGTCTTTGTGGATATCGTCCCGGATACCGGATTGCTCGACGTCGATCTGCTCGACGCGGCGATCACCGACCGCACACGCGCTGTGGTTCCCGTCCACCTCCACGGCCGCATGGTGGCAATGGACCGCCTTCTCGAAGTCACCTCGCGCCGCGGGTTGGCGGTCGTGGAAGATGCCTGCCAGGCTCACGGGGCCGTCTGGAAAAACCGTGCGGCCGGAACATGGGGAGACGCCGGATGTTTCAGTTTCTATCCGTCAAAAAACCTCGGTGCCTTCGGCGAGGCCGGCGCGGTCGTCACGAACAACGAGAATCTCGCCGCGCACGTTCGAGCGCTCCGTGAACACGGACAGGTCGTGAAGGATATCCATTGTTGCATCGGATCCAACGCGCGGATGGATGGCGTCCAAGCTGCTGTGCTTTCAGCCAAACTTCCGTGCCTGCGGGCATGGAATCACCGACGTGCAGAAATCGCCCGACGGTTCGATGAACTGCTCGCGGACATCGTCAACATTCCACCTCCGGCCGCCGAGCGGCTCGCAAATGTGCACCATGCGTACGTCGTCCGTGTTCCGGATCGCGATTGGGTCCGACGCCACTTGAACACACGCGGAATCGATGCGCGCGTCCACTACCCGACACCGATCCACCACCAGCCGGCATTCCGGCAGTTCTGCACCCGAGGATTCCCACACGCCGAACGCCGCGCGGCGGAAATTCTCTCTCTCCCAATTCATCCCGAACTTCACGACGGCGAGATCGACTACATCGCCGCCGCTCTCCGGGAAGCCCTGAGCCGCATTCGGCTCAAGAATCTCCACGCCGCCGCATGATTCGCCTCGTCGATCCCTTGACCAATCCCGATTGGGATTCGCTCGTTGCCGGACATCCGGACGCGACCATCTTCCATTCGTCGGCGTGGGCGTCCGTCCTCCACGATTCGTATGGCCACGAGATCTTCGGCCTGATCGACGTTCATGGCGGATCAACCCACGGCCTCTTGCCCATCGCGGGTGTCCGGAGCTGGTTGACTGGCCGGCGGGGAGTCAGCCTGCCCTTCTCCGATCACGCTGGCGTCCTGGAGTTTCGTCAAAAATCCGCCTCCCGCCTCGCGAACGCCGCCCGCCTCCTCGCGCGGGACCGAGGGTGGCATCATGTGGAATTGCGCACCCGACGCGGGGCAAGGCCGACATTCATCGGGCACGAACTCGACCTGTCGGAGTTCCCTGCCTGTCTCCCCGCCCCGGTCCGGCGAGGCGTCCAAAAAGCGGTTCGCTCGGGATTGACCACCGACGTGCAATCCGGCCGGGACGCACTGGAAGAATTCTACCGTCTCCATGTCGCAACCCGCCGCCGGCACGGCGTCCCGCCACAGCCGTGGAAATTTTTCGAGTCGATCCAAAGACACGTCCTTTCGAACGGGTTGGGCTTCGTCGTTCTGGCAAGGTCGGGATCGCAGGCCATCGCGGCCTCTGTTTTTCTGGTTTGGGGGCACTCGGCGGTCTTTAAGTTCGGGGCTTCCGACCTGACGTTCCAATCACTCCGTCCGAACAATCTGGTCCTCTGGACGGGCCTTCGCGAAGCCGCACGCAGGGGCGCTCAGTTTGTCGACTTTGGCCGCACAAGCCCAGGGAACATTGGTCTGCTTCGATTCAAGCGCGGGTGGTCGACACGGGAATTTCCGATCCACTATGAACGGCAGACACCCAACGGTGAATCCCTCCCCGCGATGGCGAAGGAAGCCGGTTGGTCGAACGGAATTTGCCGGAATCTGCCCGGAACTCTGAACCGCTGGTTCGGTGCGGCCGCTTACCGACACCTTGACTGACACGCTCTATGAATCCACAACTTCGTTCCGCCGCAAACCCGCCACCCAGCGGTCCCGGCATCCGGGATTTCCTTTATGCGATCACGCGGGAGTGGTCGTGCAGCGTCTATTATAATTATGCGTTTCGCGGATCGGTTTCCAACATCTCCGGGTTTGACAGAAACGTGGTCGGCGTTGCGGTGACCTGGCAATTCTAGGACCAGTTCGGAGGGCGCCACCACAACCGCGGGCGTCCGACATGACAGTGCAACGAAGTCGAGATCGAGCTCCCGAGGAAGCGTGTCAGCAGAAACAGAAGACGCGGGATTTGATTCATGCGAGCGGCGCGGTTCGTTGGTCCAGAGGCGGGATCGGGTGAAAAACCGCGGTCTTCGCCGCCGGCAGATGAACGTCCGTGCGATTCGCTTTCTGGATCGCTTCGAGAATTGCCGCAGCCTCAACCGCGCCAATGCGGGCGGCCATCTCCCGATCTGCCTCGGAGTTCCAGCGGCGGTTCAGGGCCGGGACGACGAAGAGAGAGGAAAAAGCGAGCAGTGAAACGACCGCGGTTCCGCCCAACGCGGCAGCCAACGCCGTCGGTGCCGGAATCGTGAATGCGGCGACCATGCTTCCGAGAGCCCACAGAACAGCAGCGATCAGTCCGAGGGCGTGCCGGCCGGTGCGTTGCAGCCAGAGTTCACGAAGGGCAAGGGCAGCGATCTGCTTGGGCGATAGATAGGACGTCGTCGATCGGGAAAGAAATACGACGCCGGGACTCCACGGCACGCTGTAGCCATTCACAGGAGTCACCGGATCGCCGTCAAACCATCGGAGCGTCAGTTGGCTCCCGCCGAGTTGTTTCGCCGCTTTCAGGACCGGCTGGTCCAACGTGGCATCACGTGAGCCACCACCCATGCTGACGCGAAGCACCCCGGCGACGACGACACAAGCGAAGGCAAGCGGGCCCCATGGCCCGACCACGTACGCAGCCCAGCAAAGGCCAAATCCCATCGCCATCCCCAAAGCACAAAGGGCTTTTCCGCGAACCCACTCGCCGAACCAGACTGCAAACGGTTCGGCGTTTTCTTCGATGGCCTGGCCGACGAGGATATCCATTGGCAGCGTGGAGAGCGGAATCAAGACCGCCAACGCGAGCAAGGCGACGGCTGTTGTCGCCGGAGACAATTGCCACGGCAGGACCCATGCGGCGATGGCCGCTGCGCAGATGACGGCGAGGTTGGTGCCGATCGACGTGATCCCCGCCCACAGCCGGATCCGTTGATATCTCGTCGCCTCCATGCAAAGGAAACGTCCGGCCAACCGACATGGAGTCCGGATTTCTAAGCTTTCAGGACAGCGGCACGCAGAATCTCGGCCGGGTGAAGCGCGTTCCGCCCGGTTCCATCGTGGATCTGGTGACGGCAGCTCGTGCCGGGCGCGGCAATCAAAACATCCGCGGGTTGCCGACGCACGACCGGGAAAAGAACCAATTCGCCGACGTTCATCGAGACGTCATAGTGCTCCGCCTCATATCCGAACGAGCCGGCCATTCCGCAGCATCCGGAAGGAATCACATGAACGCGGTAGTTGCGGGGCATGGACAGCGCCTTCACGGTCGGATCGACGGATGAGATCGCCTTCTGGTGGCAGTGTCCATGGAGTTGGATCGTCCGTTCCTCATCCGTAAACGCACCGGGTTCGATTCGCCCGGCATCCGCTTCGCGGGCGAGAAATTCATCGAGCATCAGACAATTCGGAGCGAGGCGCCGCGCGTCCGCCCGCAAGCTGGATCCAACCAGGACCGGGTATTCGTCGCGGAATCCGAGAATGGCAGACGGCTCGATTCCAACCAAAGGTTCGGCCTCACTGACCCGCTCCGCGAGACTCCGGACGTTTTCCTCAGCGAATGCGCGGGCGCGGCGAATGAGGCCCTTGGACAGCGAAGCGCGGCCGCTTTCCACGTGGTCCGGAAGAACCACTTCGTAGCCCAAAAGTTCGAGGAGTTCGATCGCTGCCACACCGGCCGATAGGTCGTTGTGATTCGTAAACTCATCGCAGAACAGGTGAACCCGGCCCCGATGGGGACCGCGCGGTGCGAGGGGACGTCGCGCCGCGAACCAACTGCGCAGTGTCCGGGGGTTCAGCCGCGGCATGGTCCGATCCGGGTGAAAGCCAAAGAGTTGATTCAGCACGCGCCGCAGCGCCGGGGTTTGGAAAACGGCATTGTAAGCAGCCGGAAAGAGCGAGGCCAGGCGCGCCGTATCGGTGAAATGGGCGATCATCCAAGCCCTCGCCGGAACGCCATTCGCATCATAGTAGTGCTGCAGAAACTCCGCTTTCAGCTTGGCGATGTCGACACTCGACGGACATTCGCTCTTGCAGGCTTTGCAAGAAAGGCAAAGGTCCATCACCTCTTTGATTTCCGGACTGTTGAATGGCTGCAGCGGATCCGGGGGATTGTTGAGGATGTGCCGGAGGATGTTCGCGCGGGCCCGGGTGGTGTGCTGTTCGTGCCGCGTGGCCATATAGCTCGGGCACATGGTTCCGCCGGCGAGGTGCGATTTGCGGCAATCCCCCGAACCGTTGCACTTTTCGGCCGCCCGCACCACGCCATCCACATCGCTGAAATCGAAAACCGTCTCGTAAGCCGGGGTGGAGTGACCCGGTTCGTGGCGCAGAAACGAATCCATCGGCGGCGTGTCGACGATCTTGCCGGGGTTGAAAAGATTGAGTGGATCAAAGGACGCCTTCACTTCGCGCATCAAGCCGTAACAGTGATCGCCGACCATGAACGGGATGAACTCGCCGCGGAGGCGGCCGTCGCCGTGCTCGCCACTCAGCGAACCACCATACTTTTTGACGAGGCGCGCGATAGCGGTCGCCACATCCCGGAACATGCGGACACCCTCGGGCGTTTTGAGGTTGAAGAGCGGGCGGGTGTGCAATTCGCCGGATCCCGCATGGGCGTAATACACACAGTCGATCCCGTATTTCGTCCGCATGATTTCGTCGAACTCCGCGATGTAGGCCGGCAGATCGCGCACGTCCACGGCGGTGTCCTCGACAACCTCACGTGGTTTGGCATCGCCGACGACATTGCTCATGAGCCCCTGTCCGGCGCGGCGCAGTTCCCAGACGTTCTCGCGCTCGGCACCCCGCAGCACCGGGGCCGCATAGCCGAGGCCGGCGGCGCTCCATTCAGACAAAAGCGCCGCCACGTCCGCGTCGACCTCCGCGTCGGTTTCGCGCCGGATCTCGACGACCAAAATCGCGCCCGGATCGCCGACCACGAACGAACGATTCCGTTGCTGGGCAATGTTTGCCTTGGTGCATTCCAGAATGTGGCGGTCGATCAATTCGCACGCCGACGGCCGGTGCCGGAGCGCCGGAAGGTTCGCGTGCAGGGCCTCGTTGACGGATCGAAAATGCCCGCAAACCAGCGCGGCCGCTGGCGGCGGCAGCGGGTCGCAAGTCAGTTCAAACTCGACACCGAAAAACAACGTCCCCTCCGAGCCCGCGATGAGCCGGCACATGTTGAACGGATGCGGTGAGATTGGATCGAAAACATTCGCATCCATGAGGAGGTCGAGTGCATACCCGGTGTTCCGTCGCGGAATGGAAGTCCGTGGAAAACTTTCCCGGATCGCCCGACGATTCTCCGGATCCGAAAGAATGCGGTGCACATTTCGGTAAACCCGCGTCTCCGCGGAATCCGGGCCGGCACATTTGTTCTCGAACTCCGCGGTGGTTAGCGGTCCGAAAACCGCCTCACTCCCATCGGCAAAAAAGCCCCGCACGGAGACCAGATGGTCGCGGGTGCTCCCATAGACGATCGAATTCGACCCGCAGGAATTGTTGCCGACCATTCCGCCGATCATCGCGCGATTCGCGGTCGAAGTCTCCGGGCCAAAGAACAGGCCATAGGGTGCCAGCGTGTGGTTCAGGTCGTTCCGGATCACACCGGGTTGGACGCGGGCCCGACGACCGGACTCGTCGATCTCCAGGATCGCGCCCATGTGACGCGAACAATCGACCACCAACCCGCTCCCGACAACCTGGCCAGCCAGAGAAGTTCCGGCGGTTCGCGGAATCAAAGGCACGCGATGCGCCGCCGCAAACTCAATCAGCATCCGGACATCCGCATCGTCCACAGGAAAGGCGACACCGACCGGCATTTCCTGATACTCGGAGGCGTCGGTCGAGAAGAGCCGGCGCAGCGTGAGTCCGGTGTCGAGCTCGCCGCGCAATCGGCGGCTCAGGTCGGCCAAGGCGTCTTCGGTGGCGCTCACAAAAGCCGCATCCAGACGGTCTTCTCCGCGCTGCCGTTCATTCAGCTTTCGATAGTGTTGATCTCGACCGGCTCGACTTTGATGCCGAGTTCTTCAAGCCACGCGATCGCCTTTTTGATCTCGGGCCGCTCACCATCGAGTTCCAGCGAAACCAGTCCGATTTCATCGGTGACACTGGCTTGCCGGACATTGGTGACGACCGAGAAATTGCGGCCGAGTTCCCAGATCACCGGTCGGGTGATCAGTCGGGCCGGAAACATCAGCCACAGGCGCGTCTTTTCCATGCCGAAACCGTAATCCCCCGGACAGGAACCGCCAAGCGGATTTCAGAGACTCGCGGGGTCCGGACGAAATTCCTGCACATAAACCACGCCGATCAGCGCGCGCGACACCCGCGTGCGGTCCAAAAGGTGACGCATGTCCAGGAAGTCCCCGGTTTCGACGACCTCGGCAATTTCCTCGTCGAGCGTTCGTGCCGGTTCCGGAAATGGGAGCGGACTGAAAAAGACGCCGTGATTGTGCAGCATCTCGCCGGCTGTCGCGGTGTTCGCCGGGTTGATGTAAAACGTGGCACCCAGATACTTCGAATCGAAGACGTCCAGGTCGGCGGTGAGGTCGATGCCGACCCCGCTGATCAATCCCGTGAGCCGACCGTGCCGCGGCTCCTGATCAAACTCGAACCACTCGGAGAAATTGGAGGGATCGGTGATCGACTTCCCGTTCGCCGGGGCGAATTCCGCAATCGGTGATTTCAGCACACCGGCACCATAGGCAGCCTCAACGTCCGCCCGCATCGCCAGCGCAATGCAGCCGCGAAAATCCTTCCGACGCGACTTCGCGAGGTCAAACAGTGCCCGATAGAGCGCCGCCAAATCGGTGCCCGAGGGCTCCGAACTGCGGAATTCGAAGAATTCGTTGAACGGTCCCGCGATCGACGCATTGAAGCCGGTCCGGATCGTGACGACCTCGCTCTCCGCCTTCGGAACCAAAAAGTCCGGGGTGTCATTTCCATCGGTCGGCAACCAGACCATCGTGCCGCCGATCGTGATCATCTCGCCCATCCGCGGCAGGACGTCTTCGACAGACGGTCCCATCGCTCCAAGCCCGAGGGAAAACTCTTTGGCGGAAAACGGTTTGCTTTTCACATGCGCCGCCGTGATCCGGCTGGCGAGCACATCCTCGATGTGGCCCAGAACCTCGATAGCCCCGGCACCATCGCGCCCGGGCCGTGGACGGAACGACCCGACCGGCGTTTCCAATGCAGCACCCGGCGGGTTCGCCGCCTCAATATCCAAAACGCTCAAAAGGCCACCAATGCGGAGAACCTCGAGGCAATACGGTTGCAGACTGGCAACAACGAGCCGCGCACCCGCGGCTTCGAATTTGCGCTTGGCCAGCAGGAGCACCCGGAGCCCTGCACTGCTCAGATAAGGCACCGCGGAAAAATCCATGCGCACGGTCCCACCCGCCGGAGCCTGCGCGGCATCGAGGTGCTTTTGTGCCACTTGGGATCCATGGGCATCAAACCGGCCGACGAGGATCCAGGTGGTGGTGCCTGCCTCTTGAACTTCGGTGATCGTCATGGCTGGGGAAATTCTCCGAGCAGCGCGAGCAGCTCACCCGGACTCTCGACGATGTGGTCGGGCTGGAGCGAGGCGAGTGCCGTACGACTGTTGTATCCCCAGGTGACGGCGGCGATGTGGGCGCCGACTTCCTGTGCCGCTTCAATGTCGCGGGTCTCGTCGCCGATCAGCAGGATGTCGCGCGCTTCCAGCCCATGTTCCTTCATCAGCGCGCGCACTTCGCGCCCCTTGCCCATCAGTTTGGACGAACTCCGGACGAATGCGAACATCTCCAGCCCGTGGTTCGCGAGAAACCGCCGGACGTTTTCCTCCGAGTTGGACGTAACAATCCCCAGTTGGAATCCCGCGTGTTTCGCCGCCGTCAGGATTTCAGGAACTCCGGGCAGCGGCTGGATGGCATCGATTCTCTTGCGGAGTTCCTCGGTGCCCCGGCGCGCGATGCGGGACATCGCTGTCGTTCGAATGCCGAGGAACCGCATCAACTCGCGCGTGCGCATGTCACGGGCCTTCGAAAGGTCGTTGCGCGACAACTCCCGAAAGCCGAACTCGCCCGACAACTGATTCAAGATCTCGAGCCCGCTTTCGAACGTGTCGGCGATCGTGCCGTCGAAGTCGAAAATGAGGAGCTTGGGCCTCGCCCCGAGCGGGCCGGCCGCGCCAACGCGCCGGCGTCCACCCCGAAGGACAAATCGCGCGAGACGTTTCACGCGGGAATTTCTTCGGGCAGTTCCATGGTTCCCTTGAATTTGCCCTCTTCGGGCTCGAGTCCGAAATGCGAATCCACGAGCGATTGCACGCGACTCATCTCTTCCTCGGTCAAGCCCGCCCGATCCGGCGCCGCCGCAAATTCGCGCAGTTGCTCCTCGTCGTAGATGTTCGGCAAAACCGATGCGGTTCGCGCATCGGCGAGCAGCCATTGAATCGCCGCCTGACCGAGTGTGCGTCCGCCGGTTTCGAGAAATCGGAGTTGTTCGACTTTTTTCACGCCATTGAGGAGCCAGCTACGCGGACGGTGGTTCCGGTGATCATTCGGCGGAAAAACGGTTTCGGCCGTGTACTTGCCTTCGAGCATTCCCGAGGAATGCGGCACGCGGATCAGGAACATCGTGTCCGTTCCCGCCTCCCCGGCGGCGCGCTGGATCGTGCGGCCCGGATGTTGTTCGAGCAGGTTGTAGATGTGCTGCACGATTCCGGGCCGCCGCACGCGGATCGCCCGAACGCCTTCGCCGAGCCAGCCGATCGCCGGGCCCAATGCCACGCCGGCGATCCGCACCTTGCCCGCAGCGCGCAGGTCTTCGAGCGTTTCCCACACCGCATCGTCGTCGACCTGCTCCATGCGGATGTTGTGCAGTTGCAGGATGTCGATTCGGTCAGTCCCGAGCCGCGCCAGGGCCGCATCGGTCGCCCGGCGGATATTCTCCGGAGAAAAATCCTGCGGGATCTCGCGCTGGCCCCGCCGGCCGTCCCCGTGGTTCACGAAATCGTATCCGACTTTCGTGGCGATCACGATGTCATCGCGCCGCCCGGCGAAGGCCTTTGCGATCAATTCCTCGCTTCGTCCGTTTCCATACGTGTCGGCCGCATCGAACAACGTGATCCCCAGATCGCGCGCCACACGCATCAACCGCACGGCCTCTTCATCCGTGTACTGGCCCCACCAACCGGTCGAAACCGTCCACAGTCCGAACCCGACCTCGCTGACGGAAAGCTCCGTGCCTCGAATCGTGCGGTATTTCATGCCGGGAACCTACAACACCTTGCGACCGGGAGCCAAGGGAGGAAACCGTCAGCGCGCCCACCAGCGATGGACCAGCCAGATCGTCTCCAATGTGACAACGCACTGGAGGAGGCGGTAAATCGGCCGTTGCGCCGCCATCGAGGTTGCAAACGGGACCGCCGCGACCGCGCCGAGCGTGCTTCCCGCCGCGAGCCAACCGGCTGTATCCCAGACGATTTGGCCCTTCGCGCCATAGATCGCCGAGGAAACCCCGAACATCACCAAACCGGTGACCAATTTGATTGGGTTCGCAACAGCGATCGGATAGCCAAAAATCATGACGAACACGATCAGGCGCAACAACGCGCTGTCGACCGCCACAATCCCCTCGTAGGCGCAAAGAAAAAAGAAAACCAAAGCCGCACCCCGTCCCGGCACGACGGCCCGTTGCGGCTCTTCGGCCAGCCACCGATCCGGACGCATCCACACGAGGACCAGCGAAACGCACGACGTCACCACGATGATCGTCAGCATCGTGCCGGAATCAATGCGCGCACCCGCCAGGGCTCCGGCCGCCGTCCCTCCGGCAGCCGCTGCCAAAAGCGGAACGGTTTTCGGCCAGTCGATCACACCGCGCCGGATCATCATCAAGCCCGCCACCACTCCGGCCAGGCCCAGACTGAGTCGGCTCGTGGCGTTGGCCTCGTCCGCCGAGAGGCCCAAGGCCAGCAGAACCGGAACGACCACCGTGACCGCCGCGCCGGCCGTCACCGTCAAAAACCCGGAAACAATCCCGATCGCGAATGCCGCCAGCCCGGACTCCATGCCGGGCAACGTCTGTCTGGAAAACCGCCGGACATCAAGCTCGCCGCAGTGCGCGCATCCGCAACGGACCGCCGGCACGAACTTCCTGTGACACAGGCCGCCCCGCTTGCGCGGCGACTTGGCATGAACGATGCTACTCCAAAATTCCGAGATGATCACCGCGAACTCCCGGGTCAGGCTGACGGCGGACGATTTCGACTTCATCGTCCGGGCACTCTCGATCAAAAACTCCGACCGCGTCTCGCTCGAGCGATTATTGACGGACGAAGAAACGCGCGACGAAATTCTCGACCTCGACGCGCTGGCCGATGCGATCCTCCAGAGTCCCGGTCGTCTCGCGATCTCTCCGCACCTTTTGTTCTACGTCTTGTGCCGCCGGGTCCTGCGCGACACGGCCGTCCGCAGCCGCGACGCGGCCGATTATGTCGCGTCCCTGCTCGAGGCCTTTTCGCGGACCGCGCGGCTGTATGATGCTGATGGCACCGGTCGGTTCCATGCGGAGTACCTCACCGACATGCTCCAGGCGCTTTCCAAAGCCGGGGAGCGCGAGGCCTTCCTGATCCGGTCCCACATGGCGAATTACTCGCTGTTCGTCAGCGGGATGTTTGCCGAGAACGTCGGGAAGCGCAGCGAACGCGGCGCACCGGACATTTCGTTCTACGAAAAGATGGGCGGCATGAACTACCGCGTGGCAGCCGAATTCCGTGACGCCAAGCGCTTCCGGCTCCAGTCAATTTACGAGGAACTCGCCCGCGGCTTCCACGAAGCCCGACTCGCGCTCAACGACCTCGCCGGCCGCCTCCTCCACCTCGACAGCCCGCAGTCTCCCCTCATCGCGCAATCATGACCACGCTCTTCTCGGAGATCCAAAGGCTCTTCGAGCGGACCTACGCCAGCGTGGGAATCAATCTCGAGGAATGCCTCATCGACCGCCGGCGCAGCGCCCAACTCGAAGCCCTCGCCGGTGCCCAGGCGCGCGAACTCAGCTCGCTCGCCCGAACGTTTCTGCGCGCAGCCGATGGACGGCTCCGCGTCGGCATTTACTATTCGCAGTGGCTCATCGAACAACTCGAAGCCAACGACCCGCGGGCCGGCCTCAATGATGCCAACATCCGCGCGTTGATCCCGTTTGTTGAAGAAATCAACCACGCTCTCCATGCCGCCATTCGGTTCCGTCGCGGTGAGTTGCCCGTCCCTGATGAAGCCTACGCGCGAAACCTGGAACTTCAGGCCCAGGTCGACACCTATCTGGTCCTCCTGCTCTTCGTCGCCTTCTTCCGACGCCCCGGAAAAATCACCCGCGCCGACCGCCGCTGGCTGCGCTTCCACATGTTTGAATCGCAGACCGGCGCCCGCTACCGCGATCAGGGCCTCCGCGCCCGGTATTCCGAAACAACCCACCTCGCAGCCCGATACACCAAGTTCCTCGAAAGCCTCGCCGCCACACGCCGCATTGAGGAAATCCGCACATTCCATGCCCTCGGCTACGACGAGAAGCGCACCCGCATCCTCGCCCTACCCGACCGCGGGCGCCCCTCTGATTAAGACGGGTTGATGGCCCGGATTCGGTCACACCCGCCAGTGACATTTCGGCCTCGCGTGCTAAAAGGACTGTCATGCGCGCTCTCCTCCCTGCCCTTTGGCTCTTCCCGGCTGTTGTCCTCGCCGCTCCCGGTCTGACAATCTACAATCAGAATTTCGCCGTCGTCCGCGACACCGTATCTCTGGAACTCGACGCCGGCGTGAACGAGGTCCACTACGACGGGGCCACCGTGCACCTGGAACCGGATTCGGTGATTCTCCGCGATCCGAATGGCACGCCGATCCAGATCCTTGAGCAGAGTTTCCGCAACGACCCGGTGACCCAGCAGCTTTTGCTGTCGTTATTTGAAGGCCAGGAGATTGAATTCTTCGTCCCCGGCGGGATGAAGCCCGACCGCACCGTCGTCGGCAAAATCATTCGCTCCGGATACCAGCCCCATTCGCAGCAAGCGATGCAGCGCTACGGCAACCAATACATGGTGAGCCAAATGGCCATGGCGAATGTCGGCGGATCCGGCCAACCGATCATCGAAGTCGACGGCAAAATCCAGTTCTCGCTCCCCGGCGAGCCACGGTTTCCCTCGCTCGGCGACGACACGATCCTGAAGCCCCGCCTCACCTGGCTCATCAATGTGCCCAAGCCGCTCCAAACCACCGCCGAGCTCGGCTACATCACCGGCGGCATGTCCTGGGAGGCGAGCTACAACGTCGTCGCCCCCGAGAAAGGCGACACCCTCGACATCGTCGGCTGGGTGACCATGGACAACCAAAGCGGACGCGATTTCCGGGACGCCAAAATCCAGCTCATGGCCGGCGACGTGAACCGCCTCCAACCGCCGGAGGAAATGAGAAGGGAGCGCTTCAGCGCCGGATTGATGGCGAGTGCACCGGCCGCTCCCCAGGTGACCGAAAAAGCGTTCGACGAATACCACCTCTACACACTCGAGCGTCCGGCCACACTCCGCGACCGCGAGACCAAGCAGGTCGAATTCGTCCGCGCCGCCAATGTCACCAGCCGCACCATCTACGTTTACGACGGGCTCCTCATCGACTGGAACCGCTGGCGCGGGGCCGACGGATCATATCGCCGCACCAACGAGGAATTCGGTTCGCAGAGCCAGACGAAGGTCGCCGTCATGCGCGAGTTCGAGAATACAAAGAAGAACGGACTCGGCATCCCGCTCCCAAAAGGCCGCGTGCGTTTTTATCGCACCGACGGCACCCTGCTCCAGTTCACCGGTGAAAACGAAATCGACCACACGCCGACCGACGAGCTGGTCAAAATCTACACCGGCGACGCGTTTGACCTCGTCGGCGAGCGCAAACGCATCAGTTTCAAAGTCGATACGTCAAACAACTGGGCCGAGGAGAAATTTGAAATCCGCGTCCGCAACCGCAAAAAGGAACCGGTCGAAATCCGGGTCGTCGAACACCTCTACCGCTGGACGAATTGGGAGATCACCGAAAAGAACACCACCTTCAAACAGGTCGCTTCCGACGAGATCCAGTTCCTCGTCGAGGTGAAACCCGGCGAAGAACGCCTGATCACTTACACCGTCTATTACACGTGGTGAAAACGCTCGCCGCTCTGGCCGCTCTGGCTTTTGCGGCCGCGGCTCACGCTGACCCGGTTTTCATCGACAGCGTGGCGGCGGATGGCTCCGGCCGCATCGTCGCAGCGGTCCGTGGCGGCTTGAACAACGCTCCTCTCGCAGAGTGGCGTGACGACGGCTGGGTCGCCCTGCCCATCCGGCGCGGCGAGAATTTCGGAGAAATCCGCGAGATCGTCCGCCTCGCCAGCGGCCGGCTGGGAATCCTCCGCTGGATCCGCGACGACCGGTGGCACTTCGCTGAACTCGACGGAAACCAACTTGTCCGCCCGATCCCGTTCTCCTGGCCCCGGCGCGGTTCGGATTTCTTTGCACTCACGCCCGATTCGACCGGAGCCGTTTGGCTCAGCGGTGCTTGTGGCGAGGTCGTCCACCTGGCAAACGGCCGCGCCGAGACGATCCCGCTCGCCCGCTATGCCGCCCAGTCGTTCCCGAATTGGAACTTCGTCTGCGTCTTCGAGCATCCGCGAGGAACGGTTTGGATCCACACCAGAGACCAGGCGAGCAACGCCATCTCCCTCCGCCGCCCCCTGCAATGGAAGAATGGCGAACTCGCCGAAGTCGAAGCCTGGGAGGGATTTGGAGCCCGGGGCATCCACCAAATCCTGCCCGCCGGCGAGAACGAGCTTTGGGTGCTCGGCAACCAGCGGGATCTCTTTCGCGTTCGATCCGGGCACGCCGAACGTGTTCCCTTCCCCGAGC
Source organism: Terrimicrobiaceae bacterium (assembly GCA_033763515.1). Lineage (GTDB taxonomy): Bacteria > Verrucomicrobiota > Verrucomicrobiia > Chthoniobacterales > Terrimicrobiaceae > JANRKJ01. The sequence goes on from JANRKJ010000017.1 coordinate 154,624, forward strand.
GTTTCGGCCCGGATTTTCTCTATCCGTTTGGCAACGGACTTCTGGCCATCGCCGACGACGCGCTTTGGGAGTTCCGTGATGGAAAATGGACGCTCCGACGCGCAAAAGATGCGATCGACAATGCATCGCATCACATCCTGCCCGGCTCCGCCCAACTGGCGTCCGGTCTCCTGCTGATCCGGGAACGCGGACTGGTCTTCGTCCCGGCCGACGGCGGTCCAACGGTCGTTCTCGACTGGCGTCGCAATTTCGGGATGGATCAACCCTCCGAAATCACAGCCGTCGGAGCCGATCGCTTCGTCGCCGTTTCCCGCCGCAACGGACCCGTGCCATGGATCATTGGCTCGCTGGCCGACTTTCCGGCGAGCGCCCATCTGCCCGTCGAGGAATTTCGGCCGCAACGGGGTTGGACAGTGGATCAGGAAGACCGGTTGGCCATGATCCGCGAGCGCGACTCGACCAATCTGGAAATCCTCGACAGTTCCGATTGGAAAAGCATTCCGCTTCCGGAGAACATCAACCATTCCCTTCTTTCGCAGCTTCGCGTGGATGCCCGAAACCGAATCTGGGCGGCCGGCCGCGGCGACGAAGCTCCGATCGCCATTCTTTCCGCCGATCTTCAGCATTGGACCACTTACAAAAACACCCGCGAGGCGACCAAAGCCGAAGGCGACCTCACTCCGGATTTCGGTCGGCGCCCCCAAAATTCATCCCCTCATGTCCCCCTCCCGCCGGACTTTTCACCCAGGAATCCGCGCGTGTCATCGACCAAGCTTGATAATGCTGGCTTCACGTGGATTGCTGCCGATGGACAGCTCTACAAATACATCCGCGGAAAAACGGCACTCATCTTGAGCAGGACGCAGCCCCACCCGTTTCTCGACGAGCCGCCGCAGGGTCTCGTCCGGGTCGACCGGCATGGCGCAACATGGTTCCAACGCCATGACAATCTCCTCATCCGTCTGCCTCCGCCGAAACGCCAGATCACGGACTTGCGGCTCGCCGTGGATGAAATGGGATTCACCACTGTTTCCGCAGAAGCCGCCAAAGGCGAGTGGCTCTGGCGGTCGTCGGGCACCGAGGGATGGCATCAGGCACCGGACGGCATCGTTGGCTACCTCCCCGCGGGCCCGCAGAAAATCGAATTCGTATTTGTCACCGCAACATTGGATCGCGAAGGGCCATTTGAAGAAACCGTCAACGTTCGCACGAGCCCGGCAAAACAAACCGCCCATTTTCTCGAAACCCTCCGCAAGGGCCCGGATTCGGCGCGAGAGATGGTCGTTTCTGCGATGGGCCGCGACCCGTCACGGTGGAGTCCCCTTCTCGAGAGAGCCTTGAAAACCGGCGGCTCAAATTGGTGGCTCGAGGCTGCCCTGCAGGCCTGCGAACGGCAAACCCGCTCGACTACTCGCCTGAATAGGTGATCCGATAGATCGCCCCGCCGCTGTCATCGCTGAGGAAAAGTGATCCGTCCGGGGCGAGCGCCAGCCCGCACGGACGTCCAAACTGGACGACTTCTTCGGGCAGCAGGAATCCATGGACAAACGGTTCAAAGCGCGTCGGCCTTCCATCATCAAAAACCACGCGCACCAACTCGTACCCGACCGGCTTTTTCCGGTTCCACGATCCGCGCATCGTGACAAACGCATCGCCCCGGAATTTCTCGGGAAACTGCTGGCCGGTATAGAAGATCATGTCCAGCGGCGCAGCGTGGGCTTGATACGTGAGAACCGGCGATGTCGACTTCGCGGCATACTCCTCCCACGTGAGTCCGGTCGCGTCCATCGGATTGTCCGACGGGTTCCGCTTGCCGTCTTCATAGACAAAGGGCCAGCCGTACTGCGCACCCTTGGTGAGCTTGTTCAATTCCTCGCGGTTCTCGTCGTCGCCGAGCCAGTCGATCCCGTGGTCCATGCCCCAGAGTTCCTTCGTCTCCGGATGCCAGTCGAAGCCGATCGTGTTCCGGAGCCCGGTCGCGAAGATCTCGCGCGCGGAGCCGTCGACCTTCACGCGGAGCAGGGTGGCGCTCTCCGGATTCGGCTCCAGCGCGGCATTGCACGTGCTCCCGACCGAAAGAAACAATTCGCCGTCCGGCGAGAATTCCAATGTGCGATTCGGATGCTGCCCGGCATCCGGCAGATCACCATAGAGCACCTTGGGCTCGCCGAACGTTCCGTCCGCTCGGATCGGTACGGAATAGAGATTCCGGATCGCCGCGAGGTAGGCCGTTTTGCCCCGAATCGCGATCCCGTGCACGTGGGGAATCTCGGCCACGACCTCATTGGTCTCCGCGCGTCCGTCGCCATCCGCGTCCTTCAGGCGACGGACTTCGCCGCTTTTCCCCCGCTTTGTGACATAAAGCGATCCGTCCGGCCCAAATGCCATCATCCGCGGCGCATCGAGGCCTTTTGCAAAGGTCGAAATCTCAAATCCCTCCGGAACGGTCAGGCCTTTGAGCCGCTCCGATGTGGCCTCGACCGCCTTTGGCTTTGTCACGTGCCCCTGCATTTCGGCCGTGACCGTTTCTTCCTGTGCCAGCAGGGGAAGGGCGGAAAGGAGGACAAGAACAGTCGCTTTCATGCCGTCAAATCGATCCCAAGCCGTCCCTCGGTCGCAGAAAGGGATCAAACAGCTCGCGGATTATCAACGGCGATGGGACAACCTGGCCGTTCGGTGCCGGATTTGCGGTTGCGCGCAACCGACCCGGCCGCTATTCGTTTTCGAATGCTCGAGAGCTACGTTCCGGTTTTGCTGCACATCATCGTCGCCGTGGGATTCGCCACGGTCGCTCTCGTGACGAACCTGCTGCTCGGACGAGCCGGAACGCGAAACCAGGCGAAAGACACCGTCTACGAGTGCGGCATGCTCCCGGACGCCGGACCCCAGCCCCGCTTCAGCGTGAAGTTTTACCTCGTCGCGATGCTCTTCATCCTTTTCGACATTGAGATCGTCTTCATGTATCCATGGGCCGTGGTGTTCCAGGACTTCGTCGCCGAATACGGCAAGCAGATCCTCTGGAGCATGCTCAGCTTCGTCGTCATTCTGATGTTCGGCTACGTCTACGCGGTCAAGAAAGGCGCTCTCGACTGGTCCCGGTGACCGCGGGGCGCGCCCCCGGTTGATGATCGAACACGTCGTTCTCTTCCAACTCGCCCCCGGCGTCGACGACGAGCGGCAGGATTGGATGATGCGCGAAACCCGTCTCCGCCTGCTGAAGATCCCGGCGGTGCTCGCCGTCCGCTGCGGGAAAAACATCGCCGATTCCGACCGCTGGGGGTTCTTCCTCGCCGTCACTCTCGAAGCCCCCTCTCGCTTGCCGGCCTACGCCGACCACCCGATCCACCAAAAATTCGTGGAGGAGGTCATCCGCCCGAACACCGTGGACCGGCTCGCTGCCGACTTCGAAACCCTTCCCGGCGAAGATCCTCTGTTCTCATGAAGGCTGTCGCCTTCGCCCTTCTCGGTTTCACACGGGTCGCCCTCGCCGCCGAACCGCTGACCGTTGAATTGGTCGACGCACCGTCTAACCAGCGCGTCCATCTCGAACGACTCGGCATCAATGCCAATTACCTCCTCGACGCCGAGGCGGTGAACCCTCCGAACGGTCGCCCGCTCGCCGAGGCGCTGCGCGAAATGGGCGTGCGCTGGATCCGCTACCCCGGCGGCGAGAAAAGCGACAACTACCTCTGGGCCACCCCCCCGGGTTTCTCCCGACCCGCCGCCCGGCCCGCCACCACCGGCCCATGGGATTGGCCGGCAATGGACACCAGACGCTTCACCCACCCCGATCGCCGGACGTTCCGCAACCCCGTCCTCGAATTCGACGCCTTCATTCACCTCTGCCGCCAGATCGGTGCCAGGCCCATCGTCGTCGTCAACCACGACAGCGTCGTTCCATCCGGCGGCGCCCCCGGAAAACACGAGTCGCTGCCCCGCGACCTGCTCGTGCGCAATGCCGCTTCATGGGTCGCCTACGCCCGCCGAAAGGGATACGCCGTCCGCAACTGGGAAGTCGGCAACGAATCCTACTTCAATGACCGCATCCCCGCGCGGACCTATGCGCGGAATCTCCGCGAATTTGCGAGCGCCATGCGACGCGCCGACCCGCTCATCCGGATCGGTGCAAATACACCCGACTGGCCCAACCTCGCAGGAAAACCCGACCGTTCGCCCTGGCTCGAAACCCTCCTCCGCCACGCACGCGGCTCGTTCGATTTCCTCTCGATGCACATCTACCCGTGCTACCGCTGGATGAGCTATCGCGCCTACGCACACCGCCTGCCCGATATCGACGCCCACATCGACGAAACCCGCCGAGCCCTCGCCAAATGGGGCGGTCCGAACGCCGCCAGCACCCCGATCGCGCTCACCGAAACCAACTCCGCCGACTGGTTCGGCCACCCCAGACAATCGGGCTGGAAACACCGGAGCAACATCGGCCACGGACTCGTTCTCTTCGATCTGCTCGGCACTGCCCTCCGTCGGAACGACCTCGAAATGGTCCTCGTATGGAACACCCGCTGGTTGAACAACGCCCGCAACCCGGAGTTGTGGGATGCCCTCGACGCAAAAAACAACCTCCTCCCCACCGGCCGCGCCATGGCCCTCTGGGCCCGGCATGCCCAACCGCTTTGGCTCGACGCCCGAGCCCCGGATTCCCTCCGCGTCTTCGCCACCACAAACGCCAACCGCACCCGCCTCACCGTCTTCATCCTCACCCGCGGCTCGCGCACACAACATGTCGTTCTCGACAACCCCATCCGCGGAGAGTGGCACTGGACCCTCCGCCAGTGGCGAGGCCGCAGCCCAAATGACCCCAAACCACGCTGGACCCCCACACCAACCCCGGTCGACCTCACACGCCCGGTCCGCGTCCATCCATACACCCTCCTCGTCCTCGAGGCCCGACGGTAGCCCCCCCCAGCACACCCGCATTTCGCATTCCACATTACCAAAACACACGCCATCATCCCTGCCCCAAGATGGACGTCGTTTACTTCGATCTCGAAACCCAACGCACCGCCAACGATGTCGGCGGCTGGGACAAAAAGGACAAGATGGGCATGTCCGTCGGGGTGACCTATAGCACAGCAGACGGTCGCTACGAGATCTTCCCGGAATCCCGCGCCGGTGATCTCGTCTCCCGACTCCAGCGCGCCGACCTCGTTGTGGGCTACAATATCCTGCGCTTCGATTACGAAGTCCTCATGGCCTACACGATCCTCTCGCTCCCCGACCAACTCCGCACGCTCGACCTCCTCCTCGAAGTCGAAAAAGTCGCCGGCCACCGCCTCAAACTCGAGGACATCGCCCAAGGCACACTCGGCGTCGGAAAAATCGCCGAGGGCCTCGACGCCATCCGCTGGTGGCGCGAAGGCCGCATCATGGACATTGCCGAATACTGTTGCTTCGACGTCAAAGTCACGCGGCTCGTCCACGAATACGGCGCGAAACACAAAGAAATCTTCTTCCACGACCGCTTCGGCCGGAAACAACGGCTCGAAGTCTGCTGGCCCGCATGATCCAGCCCATCAAAGCCCCGAAATCCAACTGGTTCCTCTACTGGGTCCACCTCGAAGAACCCGTGCCCTCCGGTGACGATTGGTTCCTCCCCACCCTCGTCATCGTCTGCGACCGCGCCGGCACACCCCTCGCCCCGCCCGAAATGCTCGAGGAACTCGACCAGACCCGGATCGAAAACTTCCTCTACAAACTCTTCGACCGCCTCGGCCAGCCTGACCGCCTCACCATCACCGCCTCCGACGAATGGGACCCCGAGGCATGGAAGGCCTTCTCCGCCGATTGCAAAATCGACCTCCGCTTCCAGGAAATCGACGCCCGCTCGCCCGACGAAATCCGCGCCCTCACGAAAACAATCGTCATGCGCGTCGGCGGTCAACCCCAGGGCCCCCGCGCCACGCGCGAACTCGCCGCCGGACTCGCACGCACCGCCCTCCGGATGCGCTCCCCATCGAAAAAATCCGCCCTCCTCAAGCTCGCCCTCGACCGCGACCCCGACTGCGCCCCCGCCCGCGTCGAACTCGCCGACCTCGAGTTCCAAAACGGCAACTGGAAAGCCTGCCTCGCCGCCTACGAAGAGGTCGTCAAACGCGAGAGCACCCGCTGGACCGGCCACCATGCCTGGTGGACCGACCGCGCCACCCGCCCCTTCCTACGCGCCATCTACGGCAAGGCGATGACCCTCTGGCACCTCGCCCGCTACCCCATTGCCGCCCGCACCCTCGAGGAACTCCTCGCCCTCAACCCCAAGGACAACCAGGGCGCACGCTTTCTCATCCCCATGCTCCACCTCCTCGCCGAGGCCCCCGAACGCGCCGCCGCCGCCTTCCAGCGCTACGCCGAAAACTACCCGAAAGACTACGCCGAACCCTCGTTCCTCTTCGGCTGGGGACTCTGCTACTCGCTCGAAGGCCGCGAACAGGAAGCCCGCGCCAAATACATCGAAGGCAGCCTCCGCAACATCTATCTCGCCCCCATGCTCCTCGAGCAGGACGAACCCCCAAAAAACCTCTGGTTCCCCAACGACCGCGCCGAACCCGGCTACGCCGCCGAATTCATCGAATCCTACGCCGTCCTCTGGGACCGCGAACCCGGTGCCCTCCGCCTCCTCCGCGAGATCCACGAGGAACTCCAGCCGCGCATCGCCGAACTCGTCGCCCACCGCTCCCAGATGGCCGACTTCCAGGACCAACGCTACGACCCCGACTACAAGCAAGCCTGGCAGGACCTCGTCGCCGCGGACGAGAAACTCATGCTCCCTTGAGCCCCGCCGTTGCCTTCCTGCGCGATCTCCAGGACACCTGCGGCGGACAGATCCCTTTCGAGCGCTTCATGCAGGCCGCGCTCTACCACCCGGAGTTCGGCTACTACACCACCTCCATCCGCCAGGTCGGACGCCACGGGGATTTCTCCACCTGGCCGTCCATGGACGCCTCTCCGGCCCGCGCCCTCGCCTCCTGGCTCCGCGCCGGCCGACTCCGCCACACCATTGAAATCGGAGCCGGCAGCGGCCAGCTCGCTTCCTCCACACTCCGCCACCTCGGATTCCTCCGCCGGCTCCGCTTTCACCTCCACATCGTCGAGATCTCCCCCATCCTCCGCAAATCCCAGCAACAACTCCTCCGCCCTCACCGCGTCACCTGGCACGACTCCGTCACCGCCGCCCTCCAGGCCACGAACGGCACCGCCGACATCTACTCAAACGAACTCATCGACGCCTTCCCCTGCCGCGTCTTCATCCGCCACCTGGACACCTGGAAAGAACTCGCCCTCCGCATCGACGACTCCACCGTTCAGGAAACCACCATCGACGCCGAACTCCCCGAATCCACCGCCCTCGCCCTCCCCGCCCCGGATGGCTCCCGCGTCGAAGTCCACTCCGCCGCCCGCCAATGGCTCGCCGACTGGCGCCCCCACTGGAAAGCCGGACGCCTCCTCACCATCGACTACGGCGGATCCGCCCCCTCGATCTACCACCGGCGCCCACACGGCACCCTCCGCGCCTACGCCCACCAACAACGCCTCACCAACGTCTACTCCGCCTTCGGCAAACGCGACATCACCGCCGATGTCAATTTCGACGACGTCGAACTTTGGGGCCGTCAACTCCAGCTCCGCACCACCTTCCGCGGATCCTTCCGCGAATTCGCCGCCCACCAAAACCTCGCCATCCCACCCGCCTACGAACCCGCAGCCGACGCCTTCTTTGTCCTCGAGCAGGAACCCGACACATCCGTCCGCACCAACTCCCTCAGATAGTTCGACAAACTCAGCCGCCGCCGCGCCGCCCGCGCCAGCAACTTCTCGTGCAAATCCGACGAACACCGAAACCCGACAAACATCTCGGATATCTTCTCCCGCCCCAATCCCACACGCTTCATCGCCCCTCCTTCATACGGCTCAAAAACCATCCCGTCCACCCACTGTCAAAACTTTTGTGCGCCCCATAACCCATCAACATCCCGCACAGCAATGGCACTCCCTTGGATGCATCCAGTTGCACGTGCGGAAAACAGCCAGCACGCCCCAAAGACCACTTTTTCTCGACACGGCCCAAAATTCCTGTTTCCTACGTCTCAGGGCTTGGCTGCACGCACCCGTATTCCAAATTCGCGATTGATCACGAAAATTCCCGTTCGTGACCAAAGGCGGCAGCCTGTCTCCACCTCCCCCCGCCAATTCCGAATCCCGAATCCCGCATTTCGCATTCCTTGAAACAAGACGAGCGGGAGCGAGAGCGTCAATAGATCATCGTGGTGGAGACATCGCTATGCCCCAGAAGCTCCTGAACCGTCGGAACACCCTCGCGATAGCGCTTGAGGCTGCCGGGAAAGTTCATCGTGTAGCCCCGGGGGGCGCACTCAGGCGGATCGGGAAGCCGCTCGAGAGATCGAGCAACGCTCGACCCCCACGTCCGCGGGGGCAAGACGAGCGGGAGCGAGCGCGTCAATAGATCATCGTCGTGGAGACGTCGCTATGGCCCAAAAGCTCCTGCACCGTCCGAACACCCGCGCGATAGCGCCCCGAACCTGCGGTAAAGACGATCGTGTAGCCCCGGGAGGGCAACCGCAGCGCCAGCGAAGCACTGTCCGACCCGGACTCCAGCAGATGCGACCCAGGCAGCCGGGGCAGGCTGCTCGGGAGATCAACCGGAGGTTGACCCTCGCGTCCGCGGGGGCGAACACCTGCCATTTGGGAAAGGGCGGGGTCGCCTGCCTTCAAGGCAGCCCAAGGGGCGACAGGCGCGGGAGCGCCGTCGGCAAACGCCTGGGCCGGCGCGAGTCAACCTAGGTCGAAGACCGGAGCATCTGCTGGCTAATGGTCTAGCGGCAAAACCCGCGCGTTAGCGCTCGGGACCTAAGGGAAAAGTCGAGTGTTCGGCGCAGGGAGCGCAACCGAAGCGTCAGCGTAGCAACACCGCCGCCACTTCCGGGTGCCCCAGCACATGCGACCCAGGCGGCTCGGGAAGCCGCTCGGGAGATCGAGCAACGCTCGACCCCAGCGTATCCGCGGGGGCAAGACGAGCGGGAGCGAGCGCGTCAATAGATCATCGTCGTGGAGACATCGCTATGCCCCAGAAGCTCCTGAACCGTCCGTATGTCGGCACCCCCTTCGAGCAGATGCGTAGCAAAACCAGCGCGATAGCGCCACCTTCCAAGGGCCCAAGACAAATGTTTGGCCCAGGGTGGGCAACCGGAGCATCTGCTGGCTAGTGGTCTAGCGGCGAAGCCGCCACTAACCCGGGTCTTCCCAGCACATGCGTATAAATCATCGTCGTGGAGACATCGCTATGGCCCAAAAGCTCCTGCACGGTCCGTATGTCCGACCCGGACTCCAGCAGATGCGTAGCAAACGAATGCCGCAACGTGTGTGGGCTCACCGGCTTCGTGATCCCCGCCCGCAGCGCACACCGCTTCACCAACCGCTGAACGCCGCTCGCCCCCACATGATGCCGCCGCACCTTCTTCGTCCATGGGTCCACTGACAACTCCTCGGCTGGAAACAGCCAATACCAACCCCACTCACTCTCCGCGTTGGGAAACTTCATCGCCAGCGCCTCCGGAAGAAAAACTCCCTCAACACCCATGGCCCGATCCTTCTCCCACCGCACCTTGGCCATCTGAACCTGCTCCTTCAAGCCCGCCACCGCCGTTCTTGGCAATGGCACCCGCCGGTCCTTGTCCCCCTTTCCGCCACGCACCACGATGTAATGATTTCCAAAATCAACATCCTTGACCCGCAAACGAACGCACTCGTTCACCCGCAACCCCGCCCCATACATCAACTGCGCCATCAACAACCCCGCCCCCTCCATTCCCCCGAGCACCGCCCGAACCTCCTCACGCGACAAGACCGTCGGCAGCCGCTCGCTCCGCGCCGGACGCTTCACATCCTCCAACCCGCCGGCTCCCTGATTCAACACCTTGCGGAACAGAAACTGCAGCGCGCTCAACGCCTGGTTCAGCGTTGACGACGACACCCGCCGCTTCAGCGTCAGATACTCCAGATACTCTTTCGCCATCCACCACCGGATCTCCCTCCGCGTCCTCGGCGCCGCAAAAATGAGAAACCGCCTCACCCAATCCAGATACGTCTGTTCCGTCCGATACGAATACCGCTCCACCCGCAAACTCTCCTCCACCCCCTCCAGAAACCCCTCATACTTCTCCGGCATCGCCCCGGTATCCTCCCGACCGGAAAAATCCTCCGTCGCCTCCCCCCGGGTCGGCCGTCTCCCCACGTCCCCCGCATCGAAGCTGTCCAATCGATCTTTCCCACTTCCGCTCGATACCCACTCCGGCCACACCCGCGCCCACCCGGCCGGCTCCACCTCCTGATAGAAAATCCGCAGCGCCTCCTCCGCCTGCCGGACCTGCCAAATGCTCTTGCCCTCCTCCTCCATCTGCGCTAGAAAGGACGCCACTCGCTCCCCATCTGCCCGCCGAAACCCGTCCGGCTTCAAAAACCCAAGCCACCTCCTCACCCAAATGCGAAAATACTCCTGGCTCCTCGGCTCGATGCCCCCGGCCTTCAACGCCATCGCATACCGCTCCCACCGCACCTCCCAGTCCGACTTCATTCCATTAGTGCTCATAGGAGCACTATTGGCATCCTATCCCAATAAGTCAACATGGCATCCTATCCCAATAAATGGGGATGCATCCTAAAATACGTTCGATATAGAAATGGAACTTTTACATTCAACATCTGGTGATGCGGTCGGCGTTCAGCTTGGTGTCGCATCATTCCGCACATTGATAAAGGTCTTATCGTCGCTTCCCGATCTTAAGATGGTCAAATACAATGAATTTCCGATAACAGATGACTCTTACGCTTCATTTACCTATCGAGGTCATTCTTTCGAGGTGACTATACCATTGTCGGATTATTGGATAGATCAGCCCGAGGGCTGTCCCGACGAAATATTTTCAGATTTAGTCTTACACCTTCAGCGCTACCCTGTTAAGTGGTGGCAACGGTGGATATGAAATAGAAGAAATCGAACCAGACCGTTGAGCCAACGCGCGAAACGCGCGTGGCACACGGTTGACGTTCGATAAATAAACCAAACCCCACATATTATGGCAAAACGAGTATTCTTCAGCTTTCACTACCAACCTGACAACTGGCGCGCCGCCACTGTCCGCAGTATCGGTGCGATTGACGGGAGCTCTGTCGCAACCGACAACGAATGGGAAGCAATCAAGAAAGGCGGCGATTCTGCGATTCAGAAATGGATCGACGGACAGATTTCAGGAAAGTCCTGTGGAATCGTCCTTATTGGTGCACAAACCGCAGGACGGAAGTGGATTAACTATGAAATAAAAAAATGTTGGGATGACGGAAAGGGGCTTCTCGGAATCTACATTCACAATTTGAAAGATAGCTCAGGGAATCAATCATCCAAGGGAGCCGATCCATTTGCTACTTTTACACTTAAGAATGGAACAGTTCCATTAACGTCTGTTGTGAAGACTTATGACCCTCCCTACACTGACAGTAAATCGGCATATAACTACATCGCGACTAATTTAGCATCATGGATCGATGCAGCCGTCACAGCGCGATCCAATTACAAATAGCATCATGTCTGCACCGGAAATAATTGATGAGGCATCCCCCGCTGTCCAAGCCCACCTCACGATTGAGCAGGGTGTCATCCAGCGGATGTCGACTAATTCAGCTTCGTGTAAGGCGTGGTGTATCGCTCTAGTCTCGGCAATCTTGATTGTAGTGGCCGAAAAGGAAAAAGTGAATTTGGCATTTCTTGCAGTTTTGCCGACGCTGTTATTTCTTATATTGGATGCGTATTATTTAGCCCTTGAGCGAATGTTTCGTAATTCCTACAAGCACTTCCTTACTAAGCTCCACAAAAAGCAGATTCAACCCGAGGATCTGTTTGTGATTACGCCACGCGGCGAGCTATTCAAGACGGTATGGTTCTCACTTTGGTCCTTTTCAGTTTGGCCATTTTACGGAACCTTACTGGTGACGGTATTACTTGTGCGATGGGTCATAAATTGAAAAAGATCGAACAAGGCGGTGCACTCAACGCTCACCCGCGTCACGTCTCCTGCTGTCGCTTCGCTCCTTGGCAGGAGCCGCGCCACGGGCGAGCGTGAGTGACCTTTGACGTTCGGCACAAAAGAAATGCGCGCGTTACGAGTCATTTTACTAATTCTGCTGATTCCAGCCACGCTATTTTGGCTTGTGGTGCTGGGCTTTTCCACATGGAACAGTCCTCCCTTTTCCACGATGGTGATTGCAAGCCTACCTTTGGCTGTCTTCATCTGTATCAGTATCGGATTATTCATACCGCTAAAGGCAGTGTCCACGCTAGTGGGATTTATGATCGCAAGCGTTGTCCTGGCGATCCCTCCACTTTTTGTGATTCAGTTTCATACTTATGGCGTCGTTTTGATTCTGTTTGTGGGCGCTTTTATCTTAGATTCGTTTTTGCGACTGCAAGGAAAGAACGCATGATAATAAAGCCGAACAGACCGATGCAGCAAATTCCCGTCCCTCCGGGACTTCTGTCATGTCTCCTGCGGAAGCAGGAGCCACGCCAGAAGCAAGCGGGAATTTCTGATCGGGGACGTTCGGCAAAAAATATATGCGCGATCATGACGACACGCTGATCTCTGAGCTGTCAGCTCATTATGCTCGCTTGCTGCAAGCTGGCTTTATCATGTTGCGGCAAGCGGTCGCGTCAGCTGATCTCGATTGGATTCAAGCCGAGATTGAGTTCCTGCACAACGTCCCCAGTCTCATCGGAGAATCAAATATGCTCAGACACGAGTATTTTTGGAGTAAAGAGCGCATTGCATATACCGAGTGGGCAACGGTGCCCGGACGAGAACATCAGAATTCACGATTGAGGACCTACTATCAGCCAATCTGGAATGATATGGACTCTGCCATGAAGAAAATCTTGGATAGAATTGAAGCAACCAATAAAAACAAATAGGCCGAACGGGCCGGTGCAGTTAATCCCCATGCCTTCGGCACTTTTGGCATTTCGGCTGCGGAGCAGCCTCGGATGCCAAAAGCAAGTGGGCATACCTGACCGGGGACGTTCGGAAACAAAATGAAGCCCGCGCTAGCAATATTCCTGTCCTTGCTTCTCACTGGATGCTGGTTGCCAGATATTCGACTTAAACGGGACGTTTCGCCAGAAGAGATCACTGGAGTCTGGACGATGACAGAGGATAGTCTCCGAGACATTAAAACTGACTCAGATGCTTCGGGCATCGATGGATCACACAAGGATTATCAGATTGAGATTCGCAAGGATGGCACCCTGCGCTATCGCTCTATCCGGCAGATCCCAACCAGAGCCGTAGATTATCAAGGCACGTGGAAGCTCAAACCAAGAACAGACCCGGCCACAGGAAACCAAATGGATATCTTACTTGATGCGAATGGCGGCTACGCTTTTTCACTGGATTTTACTGAGGAGGATGGGCATCTGGTCCTTTGGACGTTTTTTGGGGATCCCGATAGTTGGCGCTTACAGAAGTATGAAAAATAATCCGAACAGGCCAGTCGACCTAATCCCTGTGCCTGCGGCACTTCTGGCATTTCGCCTGCGGAGCAGGCTCGGATGCCAGAAGCAAGCAGGGATAGGTCACTGGGGACGTTAGCCAGCAAAATTCACTTCTTTGCGATGAACCTTTTTCCGAGTTACGAGTCAATTTCCGAAATTAGCACTCTTCCTCCCGAGGAAAGACTCGCAGCCTTCAGGAATGCACATTCGGA
>JANRKJ010000018.1:0-145275 GCA_033763515.1 Terrimicrobiaceae bacterium
GGCAATGCCCTGCTGGGTAAAAAATGTTTCGCCCTGCGCATCGCGTCGGTCATGGGTCGCGATGAGGGCTGGATGGCGGAGCACATGTTGATTCTTGGAGTGAAGGACCCCGCGGGCAACAAGACGTATGTCACGGCGGCGTTCCCCAGCGCGTGCGGGAAAACCAATTTCGCCATGCTCATCCCACCCAAGCACCTGCGCGAGGAAGGCTGGGAGGTGACATGCGTCGGCGACGACATCGCCTGGATCAAGCCCGGGAAAGACGGCGCCCTCCGCGCGATCAACCCGGAAGCCGGCTTTTTCGGCGTCGCACCCGGCACGTCGTATTCCAGCAATCCGATGGCGATGGATTCGATCCGGCGCGATACGATTTTCACCAATGTGGCACTCACCGATGACGGCGACGTCTGGTGGGAGGGGATGACCAAAGAACCGCCTGCCCACCTCATCGACTGGAAGGGAAATGATTGGACTCCCCAGATGAAAGGACCGGACGGCCAGCGTGTGCTCACCAGCCATCCGAACAGCCGGTTTACTGCGCCGGCGAAAAATTGTCCGATCATTGACCCGGATTGGGAGAACCCCGAAGGCGTTCCGGTCGCGGCGATTGTCTTCGGCGGCCGCCGTGCCACGACGATGCCGTTGATCTGCCAATCATTCAACTGGGTCCACGGCGTGTATCTGGGCGCGACGGTCGGCTCGGAAATGACCGCCGCCGCGGCGGGGACGATTGGCCAGGTGCGGCGCGATCCGATGGCGATGCTGCCGTTCTGCGGCTACAACATGGCCGACTACTTCGCGCACTGGCTGGAGATGAGGCGCTATGTCCGGCACGTGCCGCGCATCTTTCACGTGAACTGGTTCCGCAAGAGCGCAGACGGCCACTACCTCTGGCCGGGATTTGGGGACAACATGCGGGTGTTGAAATGGATCGTCCAGCGCTGCGCGCATGGCATGCACGCCATCGAGACCGCCGTTGGCTGGTTGCCCGAATACCACGACATCGATATGCGCGGCTTGGAAGATCAGGTTTCCGAAGAACAATTTCTCGAAGCCCAAAAGATCGACATGGCCGAGTGGCATCGCGAGTTGCTGATGCAGGACGAGCTCTTCATGAAGCTCTACAGCCAGCTTCCGAAGGAGCTCGTGTTCCAGCGCGAACTGCTGATCTCGCGGCTTTGATCGCCTAATCGACAGCCGGCGAAACGCGCAGCGCGTGCGTCTCAAAGACGACCTCAAGCCCCGCCGTTTGGGCGACATAATCCAATGCCGTCGCACCCGGCACGTTCTGCAGGCTGAGCGTGACGCGATTCGGATGTTCGGCTGGCACCATCCAGACCAGATTCGGGCCGCGGCCACCCGGCGCCTGACGGGCAATTTGCTGGCCGACAAATTCGAACGCCTCGCGAGCCGACGCATCCCGCAGGTCAATGCGGGGAATCGTCACCGCCTCCCAGATCCGGCGTGCTTTTTCGCGTCCGGCAATCTGTTGATCGACCGTTCGGAGAAGATTCCGCGCCGCCGCATTTCCCGGTTCCTTGGCGAGCACGGCTTCCAGGATCAACTTCGCCCCGGCCAGATCCCCTTCCCGGCTGGCCTTGACCGCGTCCGCTACTCCCGGCTCGGCTAGTGCCAGCCCGGCTGCAGCTCCGAGCAAGAAAATGACCCGCCACATGCGCCCACGGTTGCACGATCCGCCGGAGCCGGCAACGCGATTTCTCAGAGCCATGGCTCAGGAGTCCGCCTGACCTCCGCCAAACCCGGGCTCCCGATTTCAGGCTGAATGCAAACCTCCGAGTCACCCCGTCGGCATCCGCATGGGGCAGAGGTTCACCAGGATGGAACCGACTTTTGTGTCTGGGCTCCGGATCATCCCACCGTCGCAGTCGTTCTGGCCGATGGGTCCGAGCGTCCAATGGAGCGGCTCGAAGACGGGTGGTTCACACTTGTCTGGAACGGCATCGAAGCCGGAACGCGATACAAGTTCCGCCTGCCCCACGGCGACTTTCCCGATCCCGCCTCGCGATTCCAGCCAGACGGTCCACACGGATTCTCGGAGGTGGTCGACCCGGACCGCTTCGAGTGGTCGGATGCCGGATGGCACGGCGTCGCGCGCGAGGGCCAAGTGATCTACGAATTGCATGTTGGCACGTTCGGCGGAACATGGGCAGCCGCTTCAGAACGGCTTCCATCGCTCGCGGATCTCGGCGTCACCGTTCTCGAGGTCATGCCCGTGGCGGCATTTCCCGGCCGGTTCGGCTGGGGCTATGACGGTGTTGACCTGTTCGCACCCAGCCAGCTCTATGGAACGCCGGACGATTTCCGACGGTTCGTCGATTGCGCCCATGCGCTGCGAATGGGCGTGATCCTCGACGTGGTCTACAACCACCTCGGACCCGATGGCAACTTTCTCGGCGATTTCAGCACGGCGTATTTCACCGATCGCTACAAAAACGAATGGGGCCGATCATTGAATTTCGACGGGCCGGAAGCCGGTCCCGTCCGGGCGTTGTTCATTTCAAATGCGGCCCATTGGGTCAGCGAATACCACCTGGACGGATTGCGGCTCGATGCCACGCAGCAGATTTTCGACAACTCCAAAGTGCACATCCTGCGCGAAATCGCGGGTGCCGTTCGAGCTGCGGCAGCGGGGCGCGACACGTTCCTCGTCGCCGAAAACGAGCCGCAGGATGCGCATTTGGTCCGGAGCGTTGAACTCGGCGGGTTTGGTTTGGATGCCCTTTGGAACGACGATTTTCACCACTCCGCGGTCGTGGCCCTGAGCGGAAAACACGATGCCTACTATTCGGATTACACCGGATGCCCGCAGGAACTCGTCTCGGTCGCCCGCCATGGCTTTCTTTACCAAGGGCAGCGCTACCGCTGGCAGGGAAAGCCACGCGGCACGTCGGCGATGGATCTGGCGTCCTGCCAATTCGTCACGTGCTTGCAGAACCACGACCAGGTTGCGAACTCGCTGCGTGGGCGGCGCGTCCATTGCTGGAGCGATCCAGGACGTCTGCGCGCGATGACGGCGTTCCTTCTGCTCGGCCCTGGCACGCCCATGTTGTTCCAAGGCCAGGAGTTCGCGGCGAGTTCGCCATTTCTCTACTTCGCCGACCACCACCCCGAGCTCGCGGCCGCGGTCGCAGAAGGACGAAAGGAATTTCTCCGCCAGTTTCCAAACATTGCGCAGCCCGGTGTGGACGAGCTCCTGTTCAACCCCGCCAATGTGGAAACATTTGAGAAAAGCCGCCTCGATTTCGGTGACATCGAGCGCCATCGGGAGATCTGGAATCTGCACCGCGACTTGATCCACCTGCGGCGGTCCGATTCCGTTCTGGGTGGGGCGACGCGGCAGGGACTCGACGGCGCGGTGCTCGGTGACGAGGCTTTCCTGCTGCGGTATTTCGGCGAGAGCGGCGACGACCGGCTTCTCCTCTTCAATCTAGGAAATGATCTGAAAATGGAGCCGGCTCCCGAGCCACTGCTCGCTCCCTCCGGACGCGGCCCATGGAGACAAATCTGGCACAGCGAAGATCCCCGCTACGGCGGCGACGGCTCACGCGCGCTCGAAGAGGAACCGTGGACCATTTGCGCCCGATCGGCGGTCGTCTTGAAATCCTCGAGCCCCTGAACTCAGCCGGGCAACTCGGGCAGCTTCGGTGGTTTCCGCCCTTTCGGCAGGAGACGCTTGAAAAGACGCCGCGTCTCGTCAATGGGCGTTTCCTCGATGAAATACGCAATGGCCGCGCGGCCAATCGCGTACGTTCCGGCTCCCGCCACAAAACCGGACACCGCATTGCCCCAGATCGGCACCACTCGCACCAACGCCCGCGCTCCTTCCCGCAGGACCAATCCGGCTCCGATATTGAATCCCAGCGCCGCGATGAACTCCGCCACGAGTCGCGCACTGAACGGCTTTCCGGTCGTGTGAATGATCAGCCCCACCATCAGCGTCTGCAGAGTCGTCAAGATGGGCATGTCAGCCAGCGGAATCGGCTGGACCGCAATCACACCGCACACCGCGCTGAAGGATTTGAGGAGCGAAGCGGCAATGTGCGCCTGCGCTCGGCGGGCGCCCGTGACCCGGGCAAACTCCAGCTGGGCCGCCAAGGGCAGCGCCGCACAGATGGTTTCGTCACACGCCGCGTCCGTTGCCTCGAGAACCTTTGGAACCCGGCGCGCCAGACGCGTCTGCGCCGCCAGACGGGCCTGGAGGCGAAAGGCCAGTCCGGGCCCGGCCAGACCAATCAATCCCGCATCGACCGCCTCCGCGCGTGCCGCCGCCGTCTGCCACTCCGGCTCCGCCAATTCCTGCGCCTCGAAAAAAAGGACGACATCGGGCTCGAAACGCGCGATGCCCATTTGAAAAACCTCATCGGAGCAACTCTCCCGCGCGTCCAGGATCTGGATGCCACCGAGTCCGGGCGACAGGAACGTCCGCCATCCATTGTCGCAGTCGCCGGTTTGCACCAACTTCGCGCCCATGTCGGCCAAAAACTGCTCGGTTGACCGCGGATCGCGACCGACCAGGAGCAACCGGGCCGGACGGTGCTCCAAGAACAGACTGCGAATCGGCACCAGTTCCTTGAGGATTGGCTTCTGGAGCCCTCCCGGGAGTTTCTCAATCAGCCCGGTCAGCCGGTCATAGACCGTCAGCAGTGATTCACGGTTCAAAGTGCGCGATGTCGTTGAGCACGATTTCCGTGTGCTCGGCGGGTTTTACTTTCCGGAAGATCGATTTGATCGTGCCATCCGGACGGATCACAAACGTCGAGCGCTCGGTCCCCATGTATTTTTTTCCATACAGGCTCTTCTCGACCCAGACACCGTACGCCTGGACGATTTCCTTGCGGTCATCGCTGATAAGCGGAAACGGCAGCGAGAATTTGTCGATGAACTTGCGGTGGCTCTCCGCAGGATCCGGGCTGATTCCAAAGACGACCGCTCCCTGTTCCCGGAGGTGCGAATACCGATCCCGCAGCGCACAGGCCTGCGTCGTGCAGCCGGGCGTGTCGTCTTTCGGGTAAAAATACAGGACAACTTTCTGGCCGCGGAGGTCGGAGAGTTTGACCGTTTTTCCTGTGCCGTAATCACCTCCCACGGCCGTTGCAGTGAAATCGGGGGCGGGGTCGCCCGGAGCCAGATCCTTTGCCATGGCGCGGATCATTCCACGCGATCCGTTGCGGCGCAAGTGCGTGAAAATTTCCCGCCAGCGGGCGATTGACTCACGGAAATCCTCGCGCATGATCTCGCGACTTTCTCTCCCGATGATCGAGCAGCACATCGTCAAAATCACCCAGGAACTGAAACTGCAACCCCGGCAGGTCGCCGCGACCGCCGTCCTCCTCGAAGAGGGCGCGACGGTGCCGTTTATCGCCCGCTATCGCAAGGAACGTACCGGCGAACTCGACGAAGTCCAGATCACCTCCATCCGTGACCGTCTGGAGCAACTGGCCGAACTCGACAAACGCCGTGAGTCGATTTTGTCCTCGCTCGAGGAGCGGAAATTGCTCACCGACGAACTGCGCGCCAAGATCGACGGGGCGGAGACCCTTTCCACTCTCGAGGACATCTATCTCCCCTTCCGGCCGAAAAAGCGGACAAAGGCGACGGTCGCCCGCGAGCGGGGGCTCGAGCCGCTCTCCGAGATTCTCTGGGCACAAGATCCGAAAACCGATCCGGTCGCCGAGGCCGCAGCCTTCGTGGACGCGGCCAAGGAAGTGCCCGATGCCGAAGCGGCGCTGGCCGGGGCCCGGGACATTCTCGCCGAACGCATGAACGACGACGCCGAGGCCCGGGCAAAACTCCGCCAGCTCTACCTCGAAAAGGGTGTGATCAAATCCAAAGTCGCCTTTGGAAAAGAAGAGGAAGGCGCAAAATTCAAAGACTATTTCGATTGGAGCGAACCCGCCGCAGCCGCGCCCTCGCATCGCATCCTGGCCATCCGCCGAGGCGAGGCCGAGGGGTTTCTCTTCTCGCGCCTCACCCCGCCGGAGGAGGATGCGATCGCCATCCTCGTCGGACAGTTTGTCAAAAACAGCTCGCCCGCCGGCTTGCAGGTCCGCCTCGCGGTCGAGGATTGCTACAAACGGTTGCTCGGATTCGCGATGGAGGCGGAGGCGCGGATGTTCTACAAAAAGAAGGCCGATGAGGAGGCGATCCGCGTTTTTGCAGACAACCTGCGCGAGCTCCTGCTCGCCTCACCGCTGGGCCAAAAGACCGTCCTGGCGATCGACCCCGGGTTCCGCACCGGCTGCAAGGTGGCGGTCCTTGATCGCCAGGGAAAGCTGCTCTATCACGACGTGATCTATCCGGAGAAGAGCGCCCGCGAGCAACTCGAGGCCGCTGAATTCCTCATCTCGGTCAAAAAGAAATACAACATCGAAGCGGTCGCGATCGGCAATGGCACCGCCTCCCGCGAGACCGAGGCGTTTGTCTCAAAATGCAAACTCAACATCCCGGTTGTGATGGTCAATGAGTCGGGAGCCTCGATTTACTCGGCCTCGGAAGTTGCCCGCGAAGAATTCCCCGACCTCGATCTCACCGTCCGCGGTGCCGTTTCGATCGGCCGGCGGCTCATGGATCCTCTCGCCGAGCTGGTCAAGATTGACCCGAAATCCATCGGCGTGGGCCAGTACCAGCACGACGTCGACCAGGGCGCTCTGAAGCGCTCCCTCGACGACACGGTCGTTTCCTGCGTGAACAATGTCGGGGTTGAACTGAACACCGCCAGCAAACATCTCCTCACCTACGTGTCCGGGCTGAACTCCCGCACCGCCGCAAACATCGTCGAGCACCGCGACAAGAACGGTCCGTTCCGCTCCCGGCAGGAATTGCTCGAGGTCCCCGGCCTTGGCCCGAAGGCCTACGAACAGGCCGCCGGCTTTCTCCGCATCCGTGACGGAGCCCACCCACTGGACGCCAGCGCCGTCCACCCGGAGCGTTATTCCCTCGTCGATCACATCGCGAAGGACCTCCAATGCTCGGTCTCCGACCTTCTCCAGGACAAAGCGCGGCGCGACCGGATCAAGGCGGAGAAGTATGTGACCGACGACGTCGGCCTGCCCACGCTCCGCGACATCCTGCAGGAACTCGCCAAACCCGGACGCGACCCCCGGGCACAATTCGAGGTGTTCAAGTTCGCCGAGGGCATCGACAAAATGGAACAGCTGCAGCCCGGCATGAAGCTCCCCGGCATCGTGACCAATGTCACCGCCTTTGGAGCGTTCGTTGACATTGGCGTGCACCAGGACGGCCTCGTGCACATCAGCCAACTCAGCGACCAATTCGTCAAGAATCCGGCCGACGTGGTGAAAGTCGGGCAGCGGGTGAACGTCGCGGTCGTCGAGGTCGACATGGGTCGGAAACGCATCGCGCTTTCCATGAAGTCCAGCCCGGATGCCGCGCGTTCGAAGTCCGGTGAACGCCGTCCCGACAACCGCGGACCACGTCCTTCCGGCGGCCAACGTAATGCCCCGCCGCAGGTCGATTGGTTTACGGCCGCGATGAACCGCAAGAACTGAGCGCACCGCGCCCGAAACGACGCTCACTTGCCAGCAGGCGGCCCCGGCGCTACCTTCGGGAAGCTCCCCGATGGGGGAGCGTCTTATGCCCAACGCAATGGTTATCGGGATCGGGGGAGTCGGCTCGGTCATCGGTCAGAAACTGCACGACTTTGATTGCTTTGATCGGATTGTCCTCGCGGACGTCGATCCGGTCTTCGCTCAGCAATTGGCGGCACGAACGCCGAAGAATCGGTTTGTCATTGTCCAGGCGAATGCCATGGACACGGACCGCCTCACCGCTCTGATGAAAGAGCACGCCATCAGCGTGACGTGTAATGCGTGCGTTTGCCAGACGAACCACTCGGTCCTGGAAGCCTGTCTGCGTGCGGGTTCTCACTACTTGGACATGGCGGCCGATATCTATTCGCCCCCTGGCGTGAAGCGGCCCGGGAAAAATTCCTTTGAGGCCGAAATCGAAAAATTCCACCAGGCCTATCTCGACCGGGATCTCGCCGGCATCCTTTGCATGGGCATGGATCCGGGCGCGGTGAACGTTTTTGCAAGGTGGGCCATGGACCGCCTCGATACAGCATCCAGCATCCGCGTGCTCGATGCCGACAATGCCGAGGTGCGGGGCTATCGATTCGCGGTTCTGTTTTCGCCGGAGACATTCTTCGAGGAACTCGGCGCCGCGCCCTACTATGTGAAAGACGGCCGCGTCGTCAGCGGCAAACCGCTCGAGACCGAGGTCGAATGGGTCCGCTTCCCCGATCCGATCGGCCTTCAGAAAACCTATGCCGTCGCGCACGAAGAGGGCGTCAGCCTCGGGATCTACCCGCCTTTCGTCGAGAAGGGCGTCCGCTACTCGGTTTTCAAATACAGCATTCCCGACAAAGTCGTGCACATCTCGAAATCGCTCCAACTCCTGAATCTGGACACGTGGAAAAAGGTCCGCGTCGATGGCGTGGAAGTCGCCCCCGTTCGGGTCGCCAGCGCCCACCTCCCGAAACCCGCCCAACTCGGCGCGACCGTCGATGGTTACTCGTGCGTCGGCACCGAAGTGCGCGGGACCAAAGACCGCAAACGGGTGGAGTATTTTGTCTATTCGATGGACAGCCACCGGGACACCTATGAACGCTACGGCTATTCGTTGACACTGGTCCAGACCGGCATTCCACCGGCGCTCACCGCCAAGTTGCTGGCGACCGGAAAGATCCCCGAGCGGGGTGTGATGATGCCCGAAGCACTCGACCCGGAGGAACTCATGAACAATTTCACGCGCGAAGGCCTGCCGATCTTCGTTGAAAAGCGGGAGGTCGAACGCCTGTGAAACCCTTTTTTTCCAACGGACAATGGGTCACCGGCCCGTCACACGAAGCGGTCCATGACCCGTGGACCGGCGAGAAACTCGCCGAAGTCACCCTGGCCGATGCCGCACAGGTCGAATCCGCCGTAGCCGGCGCGGCCGAGGCGTTCAAAACGACACGCCGGATGCCGGCTTCCGAGCGGGCCGGCATTCTGCGGACCATCTCGGACACCATCGCCGCCCGCCGCAGCGAGTTTGTGTCAACCATCGTCGCGGAAGCCGGCAAACCGGTCACCTTTGCCGAAGCCGAGGTCGACCGCGCCGTCCTGACATTTCGCTTCGCCTCCGCCGAAGCGCTTTCCGACGAGGGACACGGCCTTGCGATCGACGCCAGCGCTCCGGGTGCCGGACACTGGGGCTTTGCCCGTCGATTTCCCGTCGGCGTGATTCTTGGCATCACGCCGTTCAATTTTCCGCTGAACCTCGTTGCACACAAAGTGGCCCCGTGCCTTGCGACGGGCAACACCATGGTTCTCAAGCCGGCTCTGAAAACGCCGCTCTCCGCCTTGCTCCTTGCCGAGGCGCTCGAGAGTGCCGGCGTGCCATCCGGACAGATCCAGACCATTCCGTTCGGCCACGAACTGGTCCCCGACCTGCTTTCGGACGCCCGGATCCGGATGATCAGTTTCACCGGCAGCGCTCCCGTCGGCTGGAAACTCAAGGGCGATGCCGCAAAAAAGAAGGTCGCACTGGAACTTGGCGGAAATGCCGCGGCGGTCGTCGAACCGGATTGCGATTGGCGGACTGCGATTCCACGGATTGCTTCCGGCGCTTTTGGATACGCCGGACAATCGTGCATCAGCGTGCAGCGGATTCTCGTTCAGGAATCGATTTACGACGCTTTCCGCGATGCGCTTTGTGAACACATCGTCGCGAAAGTCGCCTGCGGTGATCCGACGTTGCGGACCACCGTTGTGGGTCCCATGATCAACTCCGCGGCCCGCCAAAAAGTGCTCGCGTGGATTGAAGAGGCCGTGAACGCCGGAGCCGCAACATTGACCCCAGTGGAACCGTCCGGCCTGTCGCTGCTCCCTCCGGTGCTTCTGGAGAATGTCCGTCCCGGCTGCGCAGCTTTGGATGAGGAAGCGTTCGCTCCGCTCGCCGTTCTCCAACGCTACCGCGATTTCGACGAGGCTTTGAATCTGGTCAATGCGTCCGTTTACGGGCTCCAGGCTGGCATTTTCACTTCCGATCTGAACAAGGCCCTGCGCGCGTTCGAGGAGATCGAAGCCGGTGGCGTGCTGGTGAATCAGGTGCCCACCTTCCGGGTGGAAAACATGCCCTATGGTGGCGTGAAGGAAAGCGGGTTCGGCCGCGAAGGCGTCCGCTACGCCATGGAGGACATGACCGAACTGCGGAGCCTGATCGTCAACCGCGGTTAGAAAACCCGCGGTTCGCCTTCGTTGAGCACGACCACCCGGTCGAGCAAAGCCATTTGCTCGGCATGCCGACGCAGTCGGGCCGGCGGCTCATGGAGCGGCTCATAGCTCAGCCGGAACGATCCGAAATGCATCGGAATCATGATCCGAGCGCGCAGTTCCATGAAGGCTTGGAGCGCCTGCTCGGGATTCATGTGAACGTCCCGCTTGGTCGGCGCTTCATAGGCGCCAATCGGCAAAAGCGCAATTTCGACCTCGGTCCGCTCGCCAATTTCACGAAACCCCTCAAAATACGCGCTGTCGCCGCAATGGAAGATCGAGCGACCCGCATACTCCACGAGGAATCCGCCAAATCCACGATGGCTGTCATGGAGCACCCGCGCGCCCCAATGCCGCGCCGGCGTAAGCGTGATTTTCAACGATCCATGTTCGAAGCTTTCCCAATGCCCAAGTTCGTGGACGTGCCGGAAGCCCAGGTCATGCACCAAACCCCCGCAGTTCTTCGGGACCGCAATCGGCTGGTCGCTGGCCACCATGCGAAGTGTCCGCCGGTCGAGGTGGTCGAAATGCGCGTGCGTGACCAGCACCAGATCGATCGCCGGGAGGTCGTGAATTTCGAATCCGGGCTGCCGGATGCGCTTGATGACCTTGAGCCACTTGGCCCAGTTCGGATCAATCAAGACACTGTGCTCCGGGGTTTGCACAAGGAATGAGGCATGGCCGATCCACGTGATGCAGACCTCGCCGGTTTTCAGCTCCGGAAAAACGGGCTTTACCTGGGCCCCATGACGTCGCGTGAACATCGACGGAATGACCACCTCGGCCAAAAAATTGCGCTTGTGCCATCCGTCCCCAAGGCGCATGTCCACATGGTGATCCGGCTTCTTCTTTCCACGCGGGAGGCGGTTGATCAAACGGCGAACCATTTCGACCCACACTTTGGATGATCCCGGAAGAAAAGCAAAGATTGCGAAAAGCGATCCGCCAGAACGCCGCCTCCGTTGGCGGCAATGTCCGTCCGGCGCTCGAATCCTGGCCGATCTGGCAGCACGCTGCGTCGGTCTGTGCCTACTGGCCGCTCCCCGGTGAGCCCGTGTGGCAGGATCCCTGGCCGGACGGAAAAACCGTCGCCCTGCCGCGTGTCGTCGGTGAGCACATCGATACCTTTCTCGTTCGCGATCCCGAAGCCTTGGTCTCCGGACGGTTCGGAATTCTCGAACCTCCACCCAATGCGGCGGCGTGTTTTGAATTCGACATCATCCTCGTTCCCGGGCTCGCGTTTGACCGCTCTGGCGGCCGCCTGGGCCGCGGCGCCGGCTATTACGACCGGTTCCTCGCCAAAACTCCCGGTCTGCGCGTGGGCGTCTGCTCCGCGGTCCATCCTCGCATTCCCATGGAGGAACATGATGTCCGCATGGATTTTGTTGTGACGCCCGACGAAGTCATCGACTGCCGGGCGCTCAGCTGACGACGGCCCAGACCGACTCGGCACCGGTCCCGGGCGGAAAATCCTCCGGCCTTCGAGACGCGCGAAAAACAGTCCCGCGCGGCAGCGCGCCTGCGGACTGTTCCCGGAGATCAGAAGCCGTCCACGAAGCGAAATTGCACGAAAGCAAAATCACGCCCGGCCGCTGCAAAGCCGCTGCGGCCAGCGTGACGAGCTCCTGCCAGTCGCGTTCAATGCGAAACGTTTTGCCGCCGCCGCCCCGGCCAAATGTCGGCGGGTCCAGAACGATCGCATCGAAGCGGTCGCCGCGTCGTTCCAATCGACGGAGATAAGTCGGCACATCCTCAACAACGAAGCGGTGCGGGTGGAGCTCCAGCCCGTTCAGTTCAAAGTTCCGCCGTGCCCGGTCCAGGGCGGCCTTGGAGATGTCGACACTGACCGTCTCAGCACCAACCGCCGCTGCGACGACCGAAAACGCGCCGGTGTATGCAAACGTATTGAGCAGACGGAGCGGCCTGAGCCGCCGCAACTCCCGGCGATTCTCCCGCTGATCCGGGAACAACCCGGGTGAATAGCCGGACCCGAAATCCAGAGTGAACGCCAAACCATCTTCGTGGGCGACCGGCTCGGCCGCCGGCGTTCCACGGATCACAAACGGAACGTCCGACCGACCCGGCGAACGCACCAAATGCCGTCCATAGATCGCCCCCGGCACCCATTGAACTTTCACGCCGTAGTCGTCCAAGTCCCGCAGCAAATCCGGAAGTTCATCATCCCTCCCGACCGAAACGAGCACGCTTTCTCCAAAGCGTTCCACCCGCTGTCCACCGGTCCCGCTCATCAAACGAAAAGCATCAGTCCCCGAGTCCAGCAGGTTCGCCCAGGCCCCCACATCGAGCCAGCGGCCCATCAGGCAGTCCTCAAGAAGGGCGGAAGCGGACAGTCCAACGCGTCCGCAATCGCGCGGAGCAGCTCGATCTGCGTGTCATTCGCCGGATCTCCGGTTTCCACGACCGCCCCGCAGGCCGTGAGAATGGTGCGCTTCACATCGGGCGCGGCGGTGGCGAGTTTCTCGAGCGCGGCATCGAACGCCGCGAGATCAATCGCTTCGCCGCACTCGAGCGGGTAGGCCGCCGGCTTCACCAGCAGCTCACGGACTCCGGCCGAGAAGGCGGCCTTCCGGGCATCTGCATCCCCACCTTCGGCGATCGCCAGCGCAGAGAGCAGGACGCCGGTCTCTGGAAGCAGCGGGATGAGACTTTTGTAGCGGACGACCGGGCCGGTCTGGTCCGAAAAATACAGATCCAAGTGGCGGACAAGAATCTTCTGCAAAGTGAATTCGAAAAGATGAATCTCGCCATCCGCCTCCACCAGCCCGCGAACCGTCTCGCGGAAGCGTTGATACTGTTCCAACGAAAGATGGCGCAGTGTCGGTACCGCGATGTCAACGATCGCCAGTCGCTGGGCGGACGTCAGAGCGCCCCGCGTGGCGTGCATCGCGGTCGTCTCGCTGCGGCAGGTCGGTTCAACCAGCGCAAGCTGACGTTCCCGGATTGCCTCGTCTTCCGAAAGCAGGAGCGAGTAAACGAGGCACATCGCCCCATGCAGCTCATGGACAGCGGTCTTCGCGGATTCCGGCAAACTGTCCAGCAACGCCGCGGCCACAACAACCTGTGGCTGACCCGGCATCATCATTTCGGCGAGCCGGCCTCCCGCCACCATCTTGCCCGGTTCGGAATAGGCAGGTTTCCGTGGCGGCACGGGGATCGCCTTTTTGGCCGCCTCGAGATCGAAACCCGGCGCAATCCGCTGAATCCGCACGTCGATTGGCGGATGGGTTGCGAACCACAACATCCACGCGTCCCCCACCCCGTTTCCGAAAAACATGTGACTCGCTTCCTCCGCCCGGGGGTTCTGGAGGCGGGAGGAAAATTTTGCGATTTTCGCCAGAGCGCCCGCGAGGCCATCCGGGTTGCGCGTGAACTGAACGGCGGCCGCATCCGCCAGAAACTCCCGCTCACGGCTCACCGCCGCCTTGATCAACTTGCCGAAGAAAACCCCGATCCAGCCAATGATGTAGAGTGCGATTCCGAGCGCCAGGAAGGCGACGACCGAAGCTCCGCCGTCGCGCCGGCTTCCGCCACCCCGCGAATAGATCGACAGCCGCATCAGAATCCCGCCGATCACCGCGAGGAACAGAATGCCGTTCAGCACGCCAATGAGCCGGATATTCAACCGCATGTCGCCGTGGAGGACATGGCTGAATTCATGGGCGATCACGCCCTGAAGTTCGTCACGAGTCAATCGCTCCACACATCCTCGAGTCACACCAATCGCCGAGTCTCCCGGCCCGTGCCCGGCTGCGAAGGCGTTGATCCCCTTTTCATCGAGGACAAAAAGTTCCGGGACGGGAACCCCGGACGCGATGGACATTTCTTCGACGACGTTGACAAGCCGTCGCTCGGCGGGATCGGTCGTATTCAAGTCCACGGGCACACCGCCAAGCATTGCGGCGACCGCCCGGCCGCCACTGGCGAGTTCCGCCATTTTCGCAAGGCTCCCCACCAATACCGCCGCACAGACCCCCAATGCCGTCCACCCGAGTGCTTCCCAGTTCGTCCAGTCATAACCCAGTATCAGTGAGAACGTGATATGGATCGCCAAAATGATCCCGACAACGGCGAGCACGAAATACGCCACGAGCAAAGTGGTGTTCCGCTGGGCTTGGGCCTGACGTTCAAAGAAATCCATGCCATGCGCACAATGGCCAAACCGGCCCTCCAATTCCAATTCTCGATTTTCCCGAATTTGGAATTTGACGAACCGCCACCTCCGGGGAATCATCTCCCTCCTTTCCAAAAAGCAGCCGTAGCTCAATTGGATAGAGCATCTGACTACGGATCAGAAGGTTATAGGTTCGAGTCCTATCGGCTGCGCCACCTCCAGAAGGCACAAATGCTGGCGTCCCAGCGTTTCGCCACTTCGCCCTCCACCTGCGTTTCAGCAACCCGGAAGAACGAGAGGAGCGAACGAACTGAGATCGGCCCCGCCGCCCGACTACCCCCATCAGACAGATTTTTTCTCCCATCTGCTGCGAGATGGGTTTCTCCCTCCAAGGCCCGATTTTCCAGAAGGAAATTTCTGCCACTCTTTTCAGACAGATTTTCAAAACGATGAGCTCCTTCCTCGAAAAACTGACTCCCGAAAACTGCGCGATGCTTCTCATCGATCACCAAACCGGGACCATGCTTGGCGTGCAGGACATCCGCCTCGACCAATTCAAAAGCAATGTTCTCGCACTCGCCAAGACAGCCAAGGCCCACGGGATTCCGACCGTGCTCACGGCCAGTTACGCCGAAGGCCCGAATGGACCCCTGATGCCCGAACTGCTTGAGATGTTTCCAGACGTGACGCCTGTTTATCGCCCCGGCCCGATTGATTCGTTCGACGACCCGGACTTTGTCAAAGCGGTCGAGGCCACCGGCCGCCGCAAGCTCATCATGGCCGGTGTTACAACCGACGTCTGCCTCTACTTTCCGGTCATCTCCGCATTGGCCCGGGGTTATGAAGTTTGGGCCGTTTACGATGCTTCCGGGTGTTGGGACACGATGAGTGAACTCACGAGCTGTCTGCGCATGTCTCAGGCAGGTGCCATTGTCGTCAACTGGGCTGTTGTCTGCGCCATGCTCCAAGCCGATTGGCGACGCCCATCCGCACCGAAAACGCTGGAGATCTTCAATGCCCACCTACCGTTCTACGGAATGCTGGCCAATAATCAAAGTGCATCGAAAAAAGCGTGATCATCAGCAGCAACTCCACGCCCGCCGCATTCACTCAGGTCAATCCCGCGGATTCGCTCGATCCGCAGGTTCGCATCTGAAGATCCCGGCGAAACGGCCTTTCGGTTCGGGAGGAAGCTCGCTCAGCCTGCAGATTCCCGGGTCTTGATCCAATCCAGGGTCCCGGGACGCGGCGTCTTGATCTTGCGTGGTTCCCGGCGCGGTGTGGCTTCCCGCATGCACTTCTGGCATTGGGCGTCGACCGGGTGAATACAATTACAGCGGCGCAGAAAATCGTTCACGCGTCTCGTTTGCCACCGATGGTCGTTGCACGTCCATGATGCAGGTCACGGACGGGACGGTTCGGCCGGGTCAGGAATCCTGGGCTTCCAAAGCGGCAACGCGACGCTGGAGCTTTTCGATGTTCTGGCAGAGGACGTAGACCCGCTTGAACTCTTTCAATGGACGCGCCGGGATGCCCCCCAGGACCTCGCCCGAGGCAACGTCCTTTGTGATTCCGCACATGGCTGTCGCGATAACCCGGTCGCCAAGCTCGATGTGGCCGTTGACGCCCACCTTTCCGGCCAGCGTCACATAGTTACCGATTCGCGTGCTTCCGGAGATACCGACTTGGGCACAAAGGATGGAATGCTCGCCGATGGTTACGTTGTGTCCGATCTGGACGAGATTATCGATCTTCGTTCCCTTTTGAATCCACGTCCGGCCAAACCGCGCACGGTCGACCGTTGTGTTCGCGCCGATTTCCACGTCGTCATCAACTTGGACGATCCCGGTTTGTGGAATCTTTTGCTGGCGACCGTCGCGGAATTCGTAGCCAAAACCATCCGCCCCCAGAACAACCCCGCTGTGCAGGCAGACGCGATTTCCGACCACGCAGCGTTCGCGAACGGTGACGCGTGGGTAAAGGTGACAGTCCTCGCCAATTTTCGCGAAGTGACCGACATACGAATGAGCTCCCAGAATCGTCCGGGCCCCAACGACAGCACCCGGCTCAACCACAACGAAGGGACCGATGCAAGCCGAAGGATCAATCTGCGCATTTTCTGCAATCACCGAAGTCGGATGGATCCCCGGCGCGTGTTCGATGGTCGGCGGAGCGAAAACCGGGAGCAGCGACGCGAAGGAAACGGCCGGATTGTCCACCCAGATTCGCGTCGCGGAAAGTTCCTCGCCGAAACCGTGCGGGACGAGCACGGCAGTTGCCCGCGATTTCCGCAGGGCTCGAAGGTATTTGGGATTTCCGAAGAAAGAAAGATCCCCGGGGTTGGCATCCGAAAGGGAAGCCACCCCATGAATCTCCTGACCGGCGGCCTCGGGGGCAACCCAGCCGCCGGTGCGGTCAGCGACCTCGCGCAGCGTCATTATCCCGCCGGCGTCGCCTTCGGTGCGTTCTTGTTCAGCGAGTCGATGATTTCCTTGCTGAAATCGAGATCCCCACGGGAGTAGATGAGAACCGGGATCTGGCCCATGCTCATGCCGGACTTGTCAAAGACGAGGTCGAAACCGGCGTTTTTCACCTTGTCGTTCACGACCTTCATGATGTCGTCGATGATGTCCTTGCGCATGCGCACGAACTGTTCCTGAAGCTGGCGTTCACGGGTGCCACGGAACTCGGTGATTTCGCGGTCGAGGTTGCGGGCCTCATTGACCTTTTCGTCGCGAGTCTTGGTCGCTTTGTCCTTGGCTTCCTTGCTCAGCTCGGGCTTCTCGAGATCGGCATTGAGCTTGTTGATCTCGTCCATCGACTTCTTGAGGGTCTCCAAGCGGTCGTCGAGTTCCTTTTTGGCGGCAGCCCGGGCTTCATTGAGTTTGGCTTCGGCGTCCTTCGTGCGGTAATATTGGGTGAACACCGAGTTCATATCCACGACACCGACTTTAATCTGGGCGTGGGCGGTCGGGGCGAAAGCGCAGAGAGCGGTGGCCGCGACGGCGATGGAGAGGATGGATTTGAGCATGTTGGATGGTTGGATTTGTGAGACTGAGTGTGCCGCGGGCGGCGATCAGGTCAAGTTCTGACCACGGGTTCGCGAGATTCGTTCAAAATTGATAGCCGATGTTGAAGTTGAACTTCCCGGGAGGCCCGTTGAAGTCGTCGTACACGACCGGGTAGCCATAGTCGACGCGGATCGGCCCGATCGGCAGGTCGAGGCGGAGACCGATGCCGATGTCCACGTTCGCGCCGGACGTGCTGAAATCGTATGCGCTCCGGTTGACAAAGCCGGCGTCGGTGAAGACGGCACCGCGGACGCGGCTGACGATCGGGAAGGTCATTTCGAACGTGATATAGGCAAGCGAGTTACCGCCGATCGGGTTCTCGTCCTCGTCCACGGGACCGACCTCGCGGAAGTTGAAACCGCGCATGTTGTTTGCACCGCCGAGATAGAGGCGGTCGAAGATTGGAACACCGTCGCCGTATTCGGATGAATCCTGAGATCCGCCCCAGCCGTCCACGACGGCAATCTGGCCTTTGACCAGGAAGATGAGGTCAAAGGGAAGCGGGAAATACTTGGAAGCCGTGAGGCTGAGCCCGTAATCCTGAACGGTGCCTCCGAGGAATCCTCCGGAGATAAACCCTTCCAATTCCACCACTTCACCGCGACGGGTGAGGAAGAGGCTGTCGCGCGTGTCCCAGATAAGGGCGCCAGTCAGCGCGCTCTTGGTGTAATTGCCGGCGGCCTCCTCGATCTCGGGACCGACGTCATCGGTGTCGACATCATAAATCCGGATGCCCTCGATGCGGTATTCGCCGCGTGCAGAGAGTGCGCGCCAGAGTTGTTTGCGGGCCTGGAAGGCAACTCCGTAGTTCGCCTGATCATAGACGGTCGACAGGAAGTTCGCATCGCGGTAATAGGCCTCCACGCCGACCGACAACTTGTACCCGAGGAACCAAGGCTCGGTCAGCGCAATCACGAAGTCGCGACGCTGCAAACCGTATTGTCCGCGAATGCGGAAACGCTGTCCGCCCCCGGTGAACGACGGCCAGTTGAACAAATCGAAATTGCTCTGCTGAAGTTCGGCGAAGCCGAGGAGGGAGTCGATGGTGCTGAAACCGACGCCGAAGTTGAACGCACCCGTGCGTTTTTCTTCCACGATCACGTTGAGGTCCTTGCGACCGGGCACAATCGTATCGGTCGGAGCCGTGTCGACACGCGAGAAATAGTTCAAATTGTCGAGACGCTTGCGGCTGACGTCGACCAGCGTCGTGTCGAAAACATCACCCGGTTTGAGCGCCAGTTCGCGGCGGATGACGCGATCCTGCGTCCGCGTGTTGCCCTGGATGTTGATGAGATTCACGTAGGACTGGACGCCTTCGTCGATGCGGTAAGTCAGGTCAACGGCACCAGGTCCTGCCGGGAGGACCTCCGGAATGGCCATCATGTCCACGTACCCGCGGGCACCATAGAAGTCCCGGATGGCCTTCAGATCATTGCCCATGCCTTCCGGGGTAAAGAGCTGACCGCCGAGCATTTGCATGCGACCGAGCACTTCATCCTGCGGCACGATGTTCACGCCTTCGAGGGCGATGTTGTTAACCCGGTACTGGATGCCCTCGACGATGGTGATGATCATCTCCACGCCGTCCCCTTGGAGCGGCTGGGTTTGAATGTCAGTGATCTCGACGTCCGCAAACCCGCGGTTTTGGTAAAGCGTGCGAATGGCAGCGCGATCTTCCTCGACCTGGGCGGGCAGGAGACGACCGCTCTTGTTGAAGAAGGTTAGAAGATCCTGGGGTTTGGTCTTCATGACCTTGCGGATGTCGCGAGCGAGGATCGACTCGTTGCCGACAAATGTGATCCGACGCACGACCAGTTTGGGTCCTTCAATGATCGAGAAAATCACCCGCACGCGGTTCGTACCCTCGATCTCCTGAATTCGATACTGCACATCGACTTCGGAGAAATTGCGGTCTTCGTAAAGCTTGAGGATCTTCTGGCGGTCGTCCTCGACCCGTTCTTCGCTGACCACGTCGCCGACCTTGGAACCGATCTCCCGTCGGACCCGATTCATCGGAATTCGTTCGGCACCCTCGATCAGGATTTCCTCGATCACCGGGCGGCCCTGGAGGAGGACGGTCACCTTGACGCCGTCGCCAAGTGGCTCGGCAAACATACGCACGTTGGCCACACCGCCGGTCGCATAGAGCGCGCGGATGTCCTGCTCGGCGGCACGCTCGCTGTACGGCTGCCCGACTTTCGTCGCCAAGTTGGCCATGACGCGCTCCCTGGAAATACTCGGCGCGCCAACATATTCGACGGCAATTTCGCGGACAATCGGACCAGCCTGACCGAAAGCAGCCGGCGTCGCGGCCCATAAGAGGAAAACCGGTAGAATCCTGAAAAGGAGCAATCTGGAAAATGTCATGGTCTCGGCAGAACTCGAAGGCAGCAAAACTCCGAGCAAGACGGCAGGGAATGCCGCATGCGCCCGGAAACGTCAAGTAACGAATTGGCGGGGTCCTACAATCGGACGCACAACAGTTGCACGCCAAGGCAACGATGTGATAGAACAACGTCGCAGTCGAATCGATCCGAGGCATGAACAATCCGGGTATGGGTGGAGCCGACCACGGGCGAACACTGACCCCGAGCGGGGACGTTTCCGGCAATGGCCATCATCGCCGCACGCCATGGAAAGAGGCATCCACGCACCTGACCCGCCACACGGGGAACATTGTCATCCTGACCGATCCGCAACGGAAAATCACCTGGGTCAATGAAGCGTTTTCGCGGCTGACAGGCTATTCCCTCGACGAGGTCGCCGGGAGAAGTCCATCCCTGCTCCAAGGCCCCGACACCGACGCGGAGACGGTGGAACGCATGCGGGCATGCCTGAACCGCGAGGCCGGGTTCCGGGAAGACGTTCTCAACTACAAAAAATCCGGGGAGCCCTATTGGGTATCGATTGAAGTTGTTCCGCACCGGAGTGCGTCCGGGAAACTGACCGGATACATCTCGGTCGAAACCGATATCACCGCCTGGAGGGAGCGGGAAGCCGAGTTGCTGAATCTCCGGACGGCTGTTGAGCAAAGCCCCAGTTCAATAGTTATTACCGATCCAGGCGGCCGCATCGAATACGTCAACCCGGCTTTCACAACCGCGACCGGGTATTCCCGCGAGGAAGTGCTCGGTGGCAACCCGCGCATCCTGAAGTCCGGGTCCCAACCGCCGGAATTCTACAACGCTCTTTGGAGCACCATTTCGGCAGGTCAGGTCTGGCGGGGCTTTCTGCATAACCGTCGGAAGGACGGCTCGTTGTTCTGGGAGTCGGCATCGATTGCTCCGGTCTTTGATCCGGGGGGAAAAATCGCCCGCTTCATCGCCATCAAGGAAGACATCACCCAACTGAAACTCGCCGAGGAGGAACTCCAGCGAACCAACCACCGCCTGACCGACATTCTGCAGGCGGCAAGCGACGTGGGGATCATTTCTGCGAAGCTGGATGGGACCGTCGAACTCTTCAACTCGGGAGCGGAAGCGCTCTTGGGCTATTCGCAAAACGAAGTCATGGGTCGCAGTGTCCTCCTTTTCCACGATCCAGCGGAGGTTGAAGCGCGGGGGCAGGAACTTGAGCTTCAGCTGGGGCGCCCGGTGGAGGCGTTCGAGGTCCTGACGCTCATGGCCCAACGCCATGGGGAAGAGCACGGAGAGTGGACCTATATCCGAAACGACGGACAGCGAATCCGCGTCTCCCTTGCTGTCACATCGATCCGCGATCTCAACGGCCAGATCACCGGTTATCTCGGGATTGCAACCGACGTCACGCGCCGGGCGGCCGCGGAGGCGCGGTTGCGTCAGAGCGAAAGTCTCCTGGACCGGGCCGGCCGGATCGCGGGCATCGGCGGGTGGGAATTGGAGAAGGCCAGCATGATTCCGCGATGGACCGAGCAAACGCGCCGCATCCATGAAGTCGACGACTCGTTTGAGCCGACCCTCGAGACGGCAATCGTTTTCTACCCTCCCGAGCAGCAGGAGATGATCCGGCAATGCGTTTCCGAGGGATTTGAAAACGGTACGCCGTTCGATTTTGAAGTTCCGTTCGTGACAGCGAAAGGCCGCCGGATCTGGGTGCGGGTCGAGGGCAGTCCGGAGTTTCGGAACGGGGAAGTTTTCCGGCTCACGGGCTTCATCCAGGACATCACCGAGCGGAAGCTTCTCCTCGACGAACTGGTGGAGGCACGGAACCGGGCCGAGAGCGCCAACGTGGCAAAAAGCCGGTTCCTCGCGAACATGAGCCATGAAATTCGCACGCCGCTGAATGCCATCATCGGCATGTCCGAATTGCTCGAGACCGAAAGCGACCCGGAGCGGGCCCGCGAGTACCTTCGCATCGTTCGGGACAGCGGAGATGCGCTGCTCGCGCTCATCACGGAGATCCTCGACTTTTCGAAAATCGAGGCCAGCCAGGTGGAGCTGGAATGCATTCCCATCCGGATCCGCGAGTGGCTGCCGGCAGCCATCCACGTGATCATGCCCCAAGCGGCAGCCAAAGGTCTCGCTCTGGAATGGCGGGTCGATCCCGCGGTTCCCGAATGTCTCTTCGGCGATCCGACACGCCTGCGCCAGGTCGTCATGAACCTCGTCGGCAATGCCGTCAAATTCACCGACGAAGGGGGCATCCTGGTGTCGGTGCGGCGGGAAGGAGATTACACGGTCTTCTGCGTTTGCGATTCCGGAATCGGGATCCCGCCGGAGCAGATCAACAAGCTCTTCGTGGCCTTCCATCAGGTCGATGCCTCGACAACGCGCCGCTTCGGCGGCACCGGACTGGGCCTGGCCATCTGCAAACGCCTTGTCGAACTCATGCGCGGTTCGATCTGGGTCGAATCCGAACCCGGCGAAGGCTCCCGATTTACGTTCAAGGTTCCCATGGCCCCCGCACCGCTCGGCGAGCCCCGCGGGGCCGGAACGCGATCGGATTCGGGGTGCGCCGAAGTTCTCGCGCACACGTGTCCGTTGCGGATCCTCGTTGCAGAAGACAACTCGATGAACCAACGCTTGATGACTCTTTTTCTTGAGCGTTTGGGCTACGAACCGAGGATGGTTTCGAATGGGCGCCAGGTCCTCGATCTTCTCGACACCGACGCATTTGATCTGATTCTCCTCGATATTCAGATGCCGGTAATGGATGGCCTTTTGACAGCACGTGAAATTTGCCGGCTTTTTCCGAAGGGCGAACGGCCTCAATTGGTCGCGATCACGGCAAACGCGATGGAAAGCGACCGGGACCTTGCCATGACTGCCGGGATGGACGGTTTCCTGACCAAGCCGATCCGGAGCCACGCTCTGGCCGCCGAGCTCCAGGCAGCCTTCCAGCGGATCAAAAGTCGGAAAGCCCAGACCGCTTGACGTGCGGGCGGTGCCGCCTCACGATTCGCGCCCATCTTGAGTGCCATCGATTCCGCCCGTTGGGGCATTGATTTTTTGCGGGACAACGAGGTCGTCCGCTCGAAGCGTTTCGGCATGCCGGAGGACGCCAAGCGGGTGCGTTATCCGATCCGGCTCCTCCGCTATTGGTTTGGCTACCATCTTTTGCGTGAGGAATTTGAACGCGCCGGTCGGCCGCTCGCCGTCGCCGAGATCGGCGTGCATCGCGGCCAGATGTTTGAGTTTGTCCGCTCGGCCAAGCCCCCGGTGTCGTGGTCGCGCTGGACCGCGGTGGATGCGGTGATGCTCACCGAGAAGCTGCAAAAGGCCGGATACGAAGATTTTTTCGAAGCGAACCTTGAGGATCCGGCGTTTGCATTGCCGGCGCTCTATGATACGGCCATCCTGCTGCACATTCTCGAGCACCTGCACGACCCGGAGGAAGCTCTGAAGAAGGTGGCGGCAGGCATCGCGCCCGGGGGCTCGCTCATCGGTGGGTTTCCCGTGCTGCCGGACGCACTGGCACCGGTTCGTGAAAAACAAGTCCGGCGCACCGCCGCGCCGATGGGTCACGTCAGCGTCTTTTCGCCAGCCCGCGTCCGCGCGATGGCGGCGGAGTGCGGATGCACGGTCGAGTTTCTCAGCGGTGCCTTTTTCCTGCGGAGCAAAGGGAGCCCGCTGGAAAATTCCGCGGCATGGCTGCGGTTCAATCTCTGGTGGGGACGCACGTTCCCGTGGTGGCCCGGCGAGGTTTACTGGCTGATGCGCAAGCGGGCCATTTGATCAGCCGAGGATCGCCTCGATCTCCCGGCAGCGGCGGGCATGTTCCTCGTCGCTGATCACGGAAACCATCGCAACGCCTTCCAGGTCCGGCAGCTCCACCCATGACCGGCAGCCGCCGAATCGCTTTTCCATCGCCAGCCGCCGCGGCGGCTCGAGCCGAAAAACTCGAACAATCGCGACGTGCACGCCGGGTTGTTCATCATAACAGAATCGTTCCTCGATGACGTCATCATGCAGGATGTGCAGCGATCGCAACGCTTGAAGCCGGCCGCGGTCGGTGACCAACCGGGTCGACTCCAGCACGGCGGCGTAGCGGATTTCCACCTCGTCCGGAAGTTCCTCCGGCAGCGTGGTGCCGGGCGGCAGGGTGGTTTTGGAAAGTTGCTCGTGGAACCAGGTCGGGAAGAGAAAAAATTCACCGTGCTGGAAGGCAAATCCGGCGCGTCCCTCGGCGATCCCGCCCTTGCGCAGAAGGATGCTCTGGCGGCCGTCGCCCAACGCCTCGCAGACCAACGCCCATTCTTTGAATGCCACGCTCATTCCTACCAATTCATGCTTGCCACGTGTGCGGCGTCAAAGGGAAATGCAACATGCTCCACCGATTCGACCTCCACGTGCATTCGTTCTTTTCCAAGGACGCGTGCAGCCCGCCGGAGGATCTCATCGCCGCCGCCGTGGCACGCGGGCTCAGTGGCATTGCCATCACCGACCACGATTCCTGCGAGGCCCACGATTATCTGGCCCGCCAAACGCTCCCGCCGGGTTTTCTCGTGATTCCCGGCGTGGAAGTCAGCACCGCGGAAGGCCATTTACTCTGCCTCGGAGCGACGCTCCCGCGCCTCCGCGGGGCGCCGGCCGCGGACGTGGTGACCGAGATCGAAAAGGCGGGCGGCGTGGCGGTTCCGGCCCATCCATTTGACCGGTGGCGGGCCGGAATCCGGCCGGCTGTCCTTGATGCCCTTCGGATCGGTGTTCTCGAGGTTTTCAATGCCGCGGTGACTTCGCGGGCCTACAACGAACGCGCGCTGCAGTATGCGACCGGCCGCGGGTTGAAGATGATCGCGGCCTCCGACGCGCACCATGCCTCCGCGGTCGGCGTCAGCGTGACGGAATTCGAACTTTCTGAGCTGACCGTTCCGGCTGTTCTTGCCGCGATCCGCGAAGGCGGGCGGCCCTCCGGGCAGTATCTGACATTCCGCGAGGGGCTCAAAAAGCACTTCGCAAACTGGTTCCGTCAGGCGAACCGGCGTCCGCCGCGTTGATCCGGGGTCAGAGTTGTTCCGGGTGATCGAGCAACTCGGCGACGCGTTTCAGCAGGCGTCCCGCGGCTCCGCCATCGAGGACTCGGTGGTCAAAGCTCAGCGTGAACTGTGCCTCGACGACGGGAATGAATTCCTCGATCGCGGGATTCCAGAAGGGCACGGTTTGTCCCACCCCCATGCCAATGAGCAGGGTCTGCTCGGGGAGCGGAATCGGCGTTGCGAGCGTCAGCCCAAACGTCCCGTAGTTCGTCACCGTCGCAATCGAACCACCCGTATCCGCCGCCGGCAAACGCCGTTGCCGAGCCAACTCAACGAGCCGGTTGTAGCGGGGCACCAAATCGTCGAGCGGCACTTGGTCGGCATTTCGAATCACCGGAACCATCACGCCATCCTCCGCCTCGACCGCAAATCCAATGTCGACCGATGGCGGGTGCACAATGCGTTCGCCGATGAGCCGCCCCGCCGGCGTGCTGTTCTCGCCAAGAGCAATCGCCAGAGCCCGTAAGGTATAAAGAGCCGGACCGGGCTTTTGCGGGTGTGCCTTGCGGTGTTTCAGAAGATTGTCGAGCTGGATCGGGCGAACGACTGTCGCCAGCGGCCGCGACCAGCTGCGAATCATCGCATCCGCGACGGCTTTGCGCATGGGTGATGCGCCCGTCGTGCGATTTCGCTCGATACCGGCCATGAAGCGCTCGAGGTCTTCGATCGTGACCCGTCCACCGGCACCGCTGCCGGCAATGCCCGCCAGGTCGGCTGCGCGAAGGCCAAATTCCGCCATGCGTGCTTTCATGCGTGGCGAGAGATAACTGGCACCGCCGGCATGTGCCGGAACAGGCAGGCTGCCCTTCACCGTGGGCTCGACGGTTTGGGGCTGGGCCGGCGTCTCCTGGCGGCTTTTCTTTTTCTCCGCGCGCGGTGCGACCGGTTCGTCTTCAATGCCGAGGCGGCGGGCGTCTTCCTCACTGACTTCGATGTGGCCGAGAATGGCGCCGACCGCGTAGCTGGTCCCCACCTCGGCGAGGATCGTTCCCATTTTTCCCGAAGCCGGCGCCGTGACGCCCATGACGGCTTTGTTGGTTTCGACTTCGAGAATATCCGAGTCGGCCTGAACCGTGTCGCCTTCGTTGAAAAGGATGCGCACGATGGTGGCTTCGGCGATGGATTCGCCGAGTTGGGGCATGAGGATCGGGACAAGAGCCATGGCGGTCAGATATGTAAGAGCCGGCGGGCCGCGTCGGCAACGGCCGAGGCAGTCGGCCGATGGACCGACCACAACTCGGGATGATAGGGAACCGGAGTGTCTTTGGCGTTCAGTCGGACCGGCGGAGCATCCAGCAATCCGAACCCCTCGCTGGTCACGCGAGCGACCACTTCGGCGGACACGCCGCCCCATGGCCATTCTTCGCTGACGCACAAAAGACGGCCGGTTCGCGCCACGGAGGCCAGCACGGTGTCCGTGTCGAGCGGTTTGACCGTACGAAGGTCAACGACCTCGAGCTCGTAGCCATCCGTTGCCAGATCCTCCGCTGCGGCAAGCGATTCATGGAGCATGGCACCATGGGTCACGATCGTCGCGTCACGACCCGCGCGGGCCAGCCGGGCTTTGCCAACCGGGAGCGTCGACTCCGGAAGTGCGTCGGCCTTGAGGTGGTAATACAAAAACTTATGCTCGCAAAAGATCACCGGATCATCAATCGCGATCGCCTCGAGCAACATGGAATACGCATCTTCAACCGTCGCCGGAGTCATGACGACCAGGCCCGGATAGTGCGCGTAAAGCGCCTCCATGCTCTGACTGTGAAATGGCCCGCCGCCCAGACTCCCGCCGGATGGCAGGCGGACAACGATCGGACACGGGACGCCCGTCCGGTAAAACAGTGTGGCGGCGTGGTTGACGATCTGGTTGAACCCACAGGTCGAAAAGTCCGCAAATTGCATTTCGACAATCGGGCGCATCCCCTCGATCGCCGCACCCACGGCCATTCCCACGATCGCGTCCTCGCTCAGCGGCGAATCGATCACGCGGCCGGGAAATTCCTTGGCCAGATTTTTCGTGGCCTTGAAGGCGCCGCCGAAATTCCCGACGTCCTGCCCATAGAGAAAAACGCGGGGATCTTCGTTGAGGGCCTTTTCCTGCGCGAGGCGGATGGCTTCCAGATACGTGATGCTCATCGAATGCAATACAAGTCGGCAAACTCGGGTTGCGAGAACGCCATCCAATCATCGTCCGCCGGGTCCGGTCCCGGTTCGCGCCGAACCCGATCCGCGGTGCTGTTGACCTCCTCCTCAGCCTCGCGGCGCCATCCGGCGACCTCCTCGGCTTTCGCCCATTTTTCTGAAACAATCCGCTGCTCGGCCAGCAGCACGCAATCGCGTCCCACATTCGAACATTTCAAATTCGGATCGACGTAGGCCGCATCGTCGTGCTCACCGTGTCCGACCAGCCGCAACAGCGTGCCGACAACGAGCTGGGGACCGCCACCATCCCGCGCGGCGCGGGCGGCCGTCTTCAAGGTTTTCAGACAGGTTTCCAGATCGGTGCCATCGATGGAATAGCCCTGCACACCATAGCCCGCCGCCTTGTCGACGAGGTCCTGGCAGGCAAATTGCCGCGTGTTCGGGGTCGAGTAGGCATACTGGTTGTTGGCGACAACGACGATGAGGGGGAGTTTTTCGACGGCCGCCGCGTTGAGGCCTTCGTGAAACGCGCCGGTCGAAGTGCCACCATCCCCGATGCAGGTCGCCCCAAGCATGCCGGACTCGCCCTTCAGCCGCCGCGCCAGCAACCCGCCGGCCACCGCCGGGATCATGGCCCCGAGATGGCTGATCATCGCATAATAGCCCTCGCGCGGACGGCCACGGTGGATATTGCCGTCCCGGCCACGCATCGGCCCGAGGTGCGAACCGAGATACGTGCGCAAGGTGTCGAGCACGGTATCTCCAAATGCCATCCGGCCCGCCTGGTCCCGGATGAGCGGGGCAAAAATGTCGCCCTTGCGCAGTTGCAGGCCCACGGAAACGCTGAGCGCCTCCTGGCCGCGACCGAGAAACACGCCGCCTTTGATCAAACCGGCACGATACAAACTCGCGAGCTTTTCCTCGAGAACCCGCGCAAGAAGCATCACGCGGTAGGCCTTGATGAATTCCGTTGGGGAGACAGAGGCGTCTTCCGAAAGTTTTGGCATTAGAAAAAATAATACAGGCAACCTTCGGCGGCCTGCAATGATTTCGTTCGGCCGACGAAAAATCGGCGTGATTGGCGGCTTGTCGGGAACGGGTCTGTGGGATTAGGAATGCGGCACCATGCCTGAACAACCCCTGACCGGCCACGCATGTCCCGGCGACCCGTGCACCATCGTGATTTTCGGCGCCTCCGGCGATCTCACGAAACGCAAACTCCTCCCCGCGCTCTACAACCTCAAGGTCCTGCGCCTGCTCCCGCAGGACTTTGCCGTGATCGGAGTGGCCGTGACCGCCAGCGATGACGAGGCCTACCGCGCCAAAATCACCTCCGACATCAACGAGTTCGCGACTCGTCCGGTCGACCTCTCGGAGTGGGAGGATTTTCGAAACCGATCGTATTATCTCGAAGGCGATTTCAACAGCCCGGAGACCTTCCAAAAGCTCGCGAAGCGCATCGAAGAAGCGCAGACGAAATGGAAACTCCCGAAGAACGTTCTCTTCTATCTCGCGGTGGCTCCCACAT
The DNA here is from genome assembly GCA_033763515.1 of Terrimicrobiaceae bacterium. GTDB lineage: Bacteria > Verrucomicrobiota > Verrucomicrobiia > Chthoniobacterales > Terrimicrobiaceae > JANRKJ01. The sequence goes on from JANRKJ010000018.1 coordinate 28,619, forward strand.
TTTTCTCGAAAGTCGTCGAGCAACTGGGAGCGGTCGGCCTGACCGATGAATCCCCCGGGGCCTGGCGCCGCGTCATCATCGAGAAGCCGTTCGGTCGCGATCTCACCAGCGCGCGCGAGCTCAACCTGAGCCTCACCCAGCACCTCCACGAGTCCCAGATTTACCGGATCGACCACTACCTCGGCAAAGAGACCGTTCAGAACATCATGGTCTTCCGGTTCGGGAATTCCGTCTACGAGCCGATCTGGAACCGGCGCTACATCGACTACGTCCAGATCACCGTCGCCGAAGAACTCGGAGTCGAACTCCGCGGCGGTTATTACGACCATTCGGGCGTCCTTCGCGACATGGTGCAAAATCACATTCTGTCGGTCCTCTCCCTCGTTGCCATGGAGCCTCCCAGCTCGATTTCGGGCGACAGCGTCCGGAACGAAAAGGTCAAGGTGCTCGAAGCCATCCGGCCCATGCAGCCCGAGGAGGTGATTTCCAACACCGTTCGCGGCCAATACGGCCCGGGGGCGATCGCCGGAAAAAACGTGCCGGGTTACCGCTCCGAACCCGACGTGAATCCCCAGTCGAACACCGAGACGTTCGTGGCGATGAAGTTGTTCGTGGAAAACTGGCGCTGGGCGGAAGTCCCGTTCTTCATTCGCTCGGGAAAACGCCTCGCCGCCCATACGACACAGGTCGTCATTGGTTTCCGCCGTGCGCCGCTTCTGCTTTTCGGTGACGAGATTCAGGAAAACGTCAAACCCAACCGGCTCGTCCTCCACGTGCAGCCCGACGAAGGGATCACGATGGATATCCATGCCAAGCGCCCGGGACCGAACATCAACCTCGTCAACGTTCCGCTGGATTTTTCCTACCGCGAATTCGGCGAACACACCGCGGCGACTGGCTATGAGACGCTTCTCTACGATTGCATGATCGGCGAGACGACCCTCTTCCACCGCTACGACAGCGTGGATGCTTCCTGGCGGATCGTGAATCCAATCCTCGACGTCTGGCAGGCGCTGCCGGCGCGGGATTTCCCGAACTATGCTTCGGGCACGTGGGGTCCCGCCGCGTCCGACCACCTGCTCGAAAAGAGCGGCCACGCCTGGCACCATTATCCCCTCAAAACCGCCTGCCCCTGAGCCGCGGCGGTTTGACGTTTCATGGCAGTCACTCCCCTGATCCTCGCCGGCGATATCGGCGGAACGAAATGCAATCTGGCGACCTATCGCGTCGTCGGCGGTACGTTGTCCCTGGCGCGTTCGGAGCGTTTTCCGAGCACCGAATTTCCGGGCCTTAACGCGATCATCCGCGAATATCTCGATACCGACCATCCGCCGGTGCTCGCCGCCTGCTTCGGTGTCCCCGGGCCGGTTCATGAGGGCCGCGCGAAACCGACGAACCTTTCGTGGGGCGTCGACGCCGCCGAGATCGCCGACGAATTCGGAATCCGGAATGTCGCCGTCCTCAACGATCTCGAGGCGAATGCCTATGGAATTTCGCATCTCGCACCAACCGACTTCGCGATCATCCAAAAGGGTGCAGCCGACGCCAAAGGCAACCGCTGCGTCGTTTCACCCGGCACCGGGCTCGGCGAGGCGGGGCTGTTCTGGGATGGCCGGAAATACCATGTCTGGGCGTGCGAAGGCGGGCATTCCGACTTTGCCCCGCGCAACGACCTGGAGATCGCCCTGCTCCAGTTCCTGCAAAAGCAATACGGTCACGTGAGCGTCGAACGGGTGGTCTCCGGAATGGGTATTGAAAACATTTACAAGTTCCTTCGCGAGACCGGGCGCGGCACCGAAATTCCCGCTGTCGCCGCCGAGATGAAGACAAACGACCCGAATGTTGTCATCTCCAAATACGCCGACAATGGCCAGTGTTCGATGTGCGCCAAGACGCTGGAGATCTTTGTCGGCTGCCTCGGCGCCGAGGCCGGGAACATGGCCCTGAAGACGATGTCCTACGGAGGCGTTTTCCTCGGCGGTGGCATCCCCTCGAAATTGCTCAGCCGCATCCAGAGCGTGGGATTTATCCACGCCTTCACCGACAAGGGTCGACTCACCTCGGTCATGGAAGCCATGCCGGTCTATGTCATTCTCAACGACCACGCCGCCCAACTCGGAGCGGCCTATTACGCACTGGAGGGCTCGCGTGCCAGCTGAATGCCGGGTCGGTATCGTGGGCGCGGGGGGCATCGTCCGCCAACGGCATCTTCCCGGATTGCGGGAGCTCGCGGGGGTTGAGATCGTTGCAGTCGCCAATTCGACCGAAGCGAGCGCCAGACGGTTTGTTGCTGAATGTGCCCCCGATGCGAGGCCGGTGGCGGATTGGTCCGCTTTGGTCGAAGATCCGGCCATCGATATCGTTTGGATCGGTGCCCATCCGAACCTGCATGAACCCGTTACCATCGCCGCGCTGCGCGCTGGAAAGCACGTTTTCTGCCAGGCCCGGATGGCCCGCGATCTCGCCGAAGCCGAACGCATGCTGGCCGCATCCGACGAGCGGCCGGATTTGGTGACGATGCTTTGTCCCCCACCCTTCGGGCTTCGCCAGGATGCGCATATTCGTGAACTCCTCGCGAATGCGATCGGCGAACCGCGCGCCCTTCGGCTCGTGAGCCGGAACGGGCTTTTCCTCGATCCCAACGCGCCCGCCCACTGGCGGCAACGACGCGAGATCAGTGGGAAGAACGTGATGACGCTCGGCATTTACACCGAGGTCCTTCAGCGCTGGTTTGGCGATATCTCGTCGCTTTCCGCCACCGGCGAAATCCGCACACCGATCCGCCAGGGCTACGACGTCACCATTCCGGAACAACTCACCGTCCGGGCAAAATTCGCCACCGGCCTGGATGGCATCCTCGAATTCAGCAACATCCACGACGGCCCGGTCGAGGAATCCCTGAACGTCACCGGTTCCGCCGGCACGCTGGCTGTCGACTTTGCCAGCGAATCGATCCAACTGACGCGCGGTGGCGCGACCGCCGAACTCGACACGCCGACCGCGCTCTCCCGTCCTTGGCAGGTGGAAAGAGATTTCATCGACGCTGTCCGGAACCCGGACGCGCAGCGTCCCCATCCCACGTTCCGGGACGGCCTGGCCTACATGCGTGTCGTTGAAGCCGTCGAAGTCGCGCGGCTCACCGGCAAAGCGGTCGCGGTGCAAGTTCCGAATTGACGCCGGTCGACTCCCGATCCATTCATCCCCACATGCAGGGGAGCCCGAAGGGGCTGAGAGGTCCCGCAACCGCGGGACGACCCTTGGAACCTGATCCGGCAAAAACCGGCGGAGGGAGCAGACCATGAGTTTTAAGTCTAAAGTCTTAAGTTTTAAGTCGCGCCAAACCCGCCGCCCGTTCGCGCCGATCCGCTTGAAACCGAATCCGAAAACTTAAAACGTTCATGCACAGCAGCGACCAACTCCCGAATTCCACCCGCACCTACATTCCCGGCACATTGCCCGGCGTGCGGGTTCCCTTCCGCGAGATTGCCCTCGCTCCCACCAAGCGCTTCGACGGAACCCTCGAACAAAACGAACCGGTCCGCGTGTACGATACGAGCGGGCCGTGGGGCGACCCGGCGTTCGATGGCAACGTGGAACAAGGTCTGCCTGCCCTGCGCGCCGACTGGATTCGCGCCCGTGGCGATGTCGAGGAATACGAAGGCCGCCAGGTCAAGCCGCAGGACAATGGATACCTCTCCGATGTCCATGCCCGCTCGTCTTCGACCTTCGTTCTCCACCCGTCCATCTTGACGGCCCGCCGGCCGCTCCGCGCATCCGCCGGCCACCCGGTGACCCAGCTCTGGTACGCCCGGCAGGGCATCATCACGCCGGAGATGGAATTCATCGCGATTCGAGAAAACCTTGGTCGGGCCCGCATTGCCGATATGAAGGACGACATCGCGCGTCAGGATCTCGAGAAACAACACGCCGGCTCCGCCCAGCAGCCCGGCAGCCGGTTCACGCCGGGGGTCTTTCGCGACTTCCCGCAACGCATCCCCGCGCAGATCACGCCGGAATTTGTCCGGAGCGAAGTGGCCGCCGGACGCGCCATCATCCCGGCCAATATCAACCATCCGGAACTCGAACCGATGATCATCGGCCGGAACTTCCTCGTCAAAATCAACGCGAACATTGGCAATTCCGCCGTTGCGTCCTCGATCGAGGAAGAGGTCGAAAAAATGCGGTGGGCGACCAAATGGGGGGCCGATACGGTCATGGACCTCTCAACCGGCAAAAACATCCATGCGACGCGCGAGTGGATCCTGCGCAATTCTCCCGTGCCGATCGGCACCGTCCCGATCTATCAGGCCCTCGAGAAGGTGAATGGCAAGGCGGAGGACCTCACATGGGAACTTTTCCGCGACACCCTCATCGAACAAGCCGAACAGGGCGTCGACTATTTCACGATCCACGCCGGTGTCCTCCTGCGCTTTGTTCCGCTCACCGCCGGACGCATGACGGGCATCGTCAGCCGCGGCGGCAGCATCATGGCCAAATGGTGCCTCGCGCATCACAAGGAAAACTTCCTCTACACGCATTGGGACGACATTTGCGACATCATGGCCGCCTATGATGTCAGCTTTTCGATTGGCGACGGGCTCCGCCCCGGGTCGATCGCCGATGCCAACGACCGCGCGCAGTTTGGCGAACTCGAAGTTCAGGGCGAACTCACCCGCCGCGCCTGGGCGAAAGGCGTTCAAGTCATGAACGAAGGACCCGGTCACGTGCCCATGCACATGATCGAAGAAAACATGGCCAAGCAACTCGAGTGGTGCGGCGAAGCGCCATTCTACACACTCGGCCCGCTGACGACCGATATTGCGCCCGGGTACGACCACATCACGAGCGGCATCGGAGCCGCCATGATCGGTTGGTATGGCTGCGCCATGCTTTGCTACGTCACGCCCAAGGAACACCTCGGACTCCCAAACAAAGAGGACGTCAAGGAAGGGGTCATCACCTACAAAATCGCCGCGCACGCCGCCGACCTCGCCAAAGGCCACCCCGGCGCGCAATACCGCGACAACGCGCTTTCGAAGGCCCGTTTCGAATTCCGCTGGGAGGACCAATTCAACCTCGGCCTCGACCCCGAACGCGCCCGCGAATTCCACGACGAAACCCTTCCCGCCGAAGGCGCCAAATCCGCCCACTTCTGCTCGATGTGCGGCCCGCACTTCTGCTCGATGAAAATCACCGAAGACGTGCGCAAATTCGCCGCCGAACAGGCCATCTCCGAGGAAGAAGCCCTCAAAGCCGGCCTGGCCGACAAAGCACGCGAGTTCGTGGAAAAAGGAGCTGAAGTCTACGCGAAAGCCTAGGGTGCATCAGTCACATTGGACCAATACCGACATGGGAGGGGTCCAATGAAGAAAGTCGTGATCCACACAGACGGCGGGTGCCACGGGAACCCCGGTCCGGGCGGCTGGGCGGCAGTCCTGGAATATGGCGTCCACCGCCGCGAGATCAGCGGCGGCGTTGCGGCCACGACGAACAACCGGATGGAACTTCAGGCCGCCATTGAGGCCCTCCGTTCACTCAAGGAACCCTGCGAAGTCGAGTTCTACACGGATTCCCAATACGTCAAAAACGGCGTCACGAGTTGGATCGCCATGTGGAAGCGCAGCAACTGGACGACCAAAGCCCGGCAACCCGTCAAAAATGCCGATCTTTGGCGCGATTTGGACGCACAGGCCTCGCGTCACCGGATCCGATGGCTCTGGCTGAAAGGCCACGCCGGTAACCCAGCCAACGAGCGATGCGATGAACTGGCCAATCTGGAAATTACAAAAGTCAAAGCCTCCCACACGCCGCAGCAGCTCGCGGATCAGCTCGAGGCGTTTACAAAGCCCGCACCGCCCAGCGCACAGGACCTGTTCGCCTCGTAAAGGACGCCCAAACCGTGTCGATCCGGATTAACTCCCGAGCAATTCCTCCAGTTCCGTCACTCGCCGCTTGAAGAGGTCGAGCGCGGCCTGAACCGGTGCCGGACTGTCCATGTCGACACCGGCTGCGGCGAGCGTCTCGATCGGGAACCGGCTTCCGCCACTGCGGAGGAAACCGAGGTAGTCGGCGGCATCCCCGGATTCCAGCACTTTCGATGCGAGGTCCGCTGCCGCGGAAATGCCGGTGGCATACTTGTAAACATAGAACGCACTATAGAAGTGCGGGATGCGCAGGCATTCCAGCTCGAGCACTTCGTCGATGGCAAAGTTCGGACCGAAATAGGTGTCCAGCAGGCTGCGGTAGATGCGGCGGAAGGTCTCGAGCGTGAGGGCCTCGCCGGCTTCCTCGGCCGCGTGAATGTCGCGCTCGAACTCGGCGAACATGGTCTGACGGTAAAGCGTTCCGCGCAGGTCATCGATCTGGCGGTTCAGGATGTAGGCCCGCATTTTCGGATCGTCCGTCGTCTTCAGCAGATGCTCGGTGAGCAGGATCTCGTTGAAGGTCGATGCGACCTCCGCGAGGAAAATGGGATAATGGTAGTTCTGGTAAAGTTGCGCGCGCTGGGAATACCACGTGTGCATCGAGTGGCCGGCTTCGTGCGCCAGCGTGTAGACATCCGAGAATACGTCCTCCTTGTAATTCATCATGATGTAAGGCGGGCTTTGATACGTTCCATACGAGAACGCCCCGCTGCGCTTGCCTTTGTTTTCGTAGCGATCGCACCAACGACCATCCGTCAGGCCATGACGAAGGACGGTGCCATATTCGTCGCCCAGCGGGGCAACCGCGGTGATGACCTTTTCAACCGCATCGTCCCACGGAACGGACGTGTGCACATTTTCGACGAGGGGGACGTAGGTGTCGTAATGATGGATTTCGTCGAGCCCGAGTGCCCGGCGGCGAACTTCGAAGTAATGGAACAGCGGTTCGAGATTGGCCCGGACGGTCGAGATCAGGTTGTCGTAAACCGCGACCGGCACATGATCGGGGAACAACGCCGCTTCCCGTGCCGACGGATAATTCCGGGCCCGCGAGCGGAACACGTCGGACCGCACGGAGCTGGCCAGCGACGCAGCGAGGGTGAATTGGTGATCCTGAAACTCCCGGTAGAACTGCTCGAAAGCCGCGCGGCGGGTCTCGGGCTTCCGCTGCTGGAGGAAGGAGGAAAACGAACTTTGGGTCAGCTCGCGCTCGCGACCTTCGTCATCGGTGAGCGTTCCGAATTTCATGTCGACGTTAGTGAGCTGCGAGAACGTTTCCTGGTGACCCGCGATCGCCGCCGAACCCAGGGCAAGCAGGCGTTCCTCCGAAGCGCTGAGCGTGTGGGGTTTCAGCCTGCGAAGTTTCGCAAGCGGGATCGTCCAGTCCGCAAGCGCCGGGTCTGCGATGAATTGCTCAAACGTGGCGTCCGGAATCTCCTGGATCTCCGGCGCGATGAACGAAAACGCCTCGCCGACACGGACGAGCAGGCTCTGGAGCCGCGCCTCGCGGGCCAGCGCGGCCGAGTTCGAGCTGTCCTCGGTCACCCGCAGGGCGGCGAATTGGTTGAGCTGTTCGATGCGGATGTCGACGGATTTTTCAAACTCCAGGCATTCCGCGAGCCGCGAGGCCGATGAAGAAAGCGTCCCCCGGAAGGCCGTGATACCGCCGAATTCCGTCTGGAGTTGTTCGAAATCGCGTTCCCAGCCGGCATCGTCGACATAAAGCGGCGTGAGGTCCCAGGTGTGAGCGTCGGGAACGTCCTTGCGGAGCGGGGTCGTCTTGGCGGTCATGGCGCAGACCCTAGCGCGGGGGTGACGGACCGGCCACGGGATTTTCGTCGGATCGTTTTCTTTGCATCCAGCCGGTCCTGAGGTTAGCCTAGGGGCCGATGGAAGCGACCGACGAGAATCTCGAGAACGACATCGCGTTGATCCGCAAGATCGGCATGGGCGACCGCCCCAGCTTCGAGATGTTCTACCAACGTTACTCGAATCTCGTCTACTCGACCGCCTTCCGCGTGCTCAACAACGCGAGTGATGCCGAGGATGTGACGCAGGACGTGATGTTCATGATCTGGGAAAAGTCCCCGATGTACGATCCGGCACGCGGAAAGCCGATTACTTGGGCCGTCACAATGACGCGCAACAAAGCGATCGACCGACTCCGTTCGGTCCAGCGTCGATTCCGCCTCCAGGACGAGGTCGAACGCGAGGCAAACCCGCAGGATTTTGTTCAGGAACGCCGCCCGGTCGATGAACTCGATGCCATGGAAAAAGGAAACATCGTGCGCACGGCCGTGATGAAACTCAGCCGGGAACAGCGAGAGGTCATCGAGATGGCTTACTTCGGCGGCCTGACCCAGCAGGAAATTGCGGCGCGTTTGGACGAGCCGCTCGGGACCGTGAAGGCCCGGATCCGCCGCGGCATGCTGCGTCTGAAGAAAATGGTCGGACCGGCGCTCTGAGCGTCAGCGTCGGCGAGGTTCGCGTTTTTCTTCGGGTTCGCGCGGCGTCCCCCAAAGCAGGAGCGACGGTTTCCGGCGGAGTTGATCGCTGAACTGCTCGAGATTCTTTGTTGTCGCCGCGACGTTGTTCAGGATCTGGCGGACCCGGCTGGCGTCCAGCCGTGTGGCCGGTTCCAAGTTCTGGAGAATCTTGCGAAGTTCCTGATTTGACGACTCCAATTCGCCAATGAAATCGCGCATTTGCGATGACAAAGCCGGGATGTCGGCTTCGGTCAATGTCTGGTCGAGCCGCTTGACAAAGCTTTGGATGTCGAGGCTCACTTTTTCGATTTCCGCGCGCCGGACGGTTTCGTTCAGATTTTCGAGGAGTTCGATCGCATTCTGGCTGATCCCGGCGATGTTCAACTTTTCCAGTTCCCGCATGATATTGTTCACCGACTCCAGCGCGCTGGTGATTTGGCCCGGTGCAGACGGAACATAGTACGAATGGGGCGTCCATCCCGGCTTGAAGGCCGGAAAGCGATCGGCTTCCACGTAGTCGAGGTCGAGGTAGTTCAATCCGGTAACGCCTTGGGGTTCAATGCGCACACGCAATCCCTTGCCAATCGCCTCGTTGAGCAATGGCGAAATGTCGCGATCGAACATGTCGGGAAAAATTTCCCGATCGATCTGCATCAGGATGACAATGTAATTCGCCGCCTCGATGTCCGTCGGATACTCGGTGAATGCGAACGACATCTGGCTGACCTGTCCGATCTGCACACCGCGAAATTTCACCGGCGAGCCGACGTCCACACCCTGGACCGAGCGTTCGACATAGGTTTCCATACGCACGCTCGGACGGAACATCTGCCCACCCCCGAAAATGATCAGCCCTCCCGCGAGCAAGGCCAGGGCAACCAGGATGAAGAGACCGAGTTGAAAATAGCGGGGTTTGGCACTCATGGAGAATCGGGGGCCGGCTGGCGTTGGAAAAACGCCCGGACTTCAGGGATGTCGCAGTGGTCACGCAAATCGTTCGGATTTCCTTCGGCGATGATGCCCTTCGCGCGTGCGTCCAACATGATCGCCCGGCTCGCGACGGCGAAGACGCTGGCCAGTTCGTGGCTCACAATCACGAACGTCATGCCAAGATTCTGGTTCAGCCGGAGGATCGTCCGGTCCAATTCCGCCGACGTGATCGGGTCCAGGCCCGCAGAGGGTTCATCGAGGAAAAGGATCTCCGGGTCGAGTGCCATCGCCCGCGCAATCGCCGCGCGTTTTTGCATGCCTCCGCTGATCTCGGCCGGACGGTGCCCGGCGAACCCGGACAGGCCGACGAGTTCGAGTTTCATCTGCGCGATTCGCTCCCGGGCCGGCCTCGGAAGCGGTGTGAATTCCTCCAGCGGCAGCATGATGTTTTCCACAAGCGTTAGCGAACCAAAAAGCGCTCCCCCCTGGTACATCACGCCGATCTTCTGCAGGATGCGGGCGTAGGCTTCCGGGTCCGCCGGTTCGAGGTTCTCGCCGGCCACCCGGATCCGGCCCGCAGCCGGTTCGATGAGGCCGATGAGGTGTTTGAGCAGCGTGCTTTTGCCGCAACCGGATCCGCCAAGAATGGCAAAGACTTCGCCCCGTCGGACCTCGAAGCCGACGTGCTCCAGAAGAACAAAGTCCCCGTAGGCCGCCTTCAGATCCTCCACTTGAACGACAGCATTCACGGTTACCATCCGATCGCGTTGAAAACGGCCGCGAAGATCGAGTCGACGACGACGATCAGAAAAATGCAGGTGACCACCGCGCTGGTGGTCGACGCTCCAACGGCCGTCGCCCCTTTCCCCGTCTGCAAGCCACGCAGGCAACCGATGCCGGCAACCATCACACCAAAGAAGAAGGACTTGATGATTCCCGTGTAGACGTCGGAAACCGTGACGACACTCACGAGTTGATTCCAGAGGGTCGCGAACGGGAAACCTTGTGCCATCATGACCAGAAAGCCGCCGAGGATTCCCAGAAAGTCGGAGTAAATCGTCAGAAGCGGGGTCACCACGAAACCAGCAAGGATCCGCGGCACGACCAGGAAGCGAACGGGATCGAGTCCCATCGTCGTGAGTGCCGAGATCTCCTCGTTGACTTTCATCGTTCCGATCTCCGCGGCAAAAGCCGAGCCGGTGCGCCCAGCCAGGACAACCGCCGTCATGATCGGACCGAGTTCGCGGAGCACCGCAAGGCCCACCAAGTTGACCACAAAAAGATCCACTCCGAATTGCCGGAGCGGCGCAGCCGATTGAAAAGCCATGATGACACCCGTGAGAAAGGAAATCATGCCGACGACGACCAACGCATTGGCCCCGGCCGTCTGAACCAGACTCCAGACTTCGGTCCACCGGATTGTTCGGGGTCGGACCAACGCGGATGCCACGGCGACCGTCGCCTCGCCGACAAACGCGATCTGCGAAGCCGCATCGCGGAAGAGTCCGTCGGCCGATTTTCCAACACCTTCCACGAACGACTCCCGTTCCGGCGGCACAGCCGGTTTGATTTCAAAATCGTGAAACGATTTGAGCAACTCACGGATTTCCTCGCCGAGGCCCTCAACGCGAGCGTGCCGGTCGTTTTCGAGCGACCAAAGGAAAGCCAGGCCGGCGCCGTCGACTCCGTCGACGCCCTTGGCATCCACGGTCCATTTCTCATCGGCCCGGTCGACCCACGTCCAGGCTGGCGCAATCGCACGGGCGTCGAGCCGGCCGATCAACCGGATGACCGGAGGCGACCGCGATTCGTCGATCTCGACGCGCCCGGATTCCCCGGAGACCCCTCGGGTCGATCGGCTTTTTTCGGACACATCGGGAATCGTCGCCGACGCCCGATCTGCGCGTCCGACAATTCTCGGTCAGGCCGCTTCGAGAAGCTGGACCGCTGCCATGCGACCTTCGAGCCACGCGGATTCGACCCGGGAAGTCGAAAGCGCATCGCCTGCAAACGTCCAGCCTGCGGGCAGTTCCGGGGATTCAACACGATGCCCGATCCGCGCGAACCGCCACCGGTGAGCCAGCACCTCGCGTGGGGCGCTCAAGTTCCAGCGTTCCTCGACCAGGCGTTGGAGAATGGCCGACCACTCCGCGGGATCGCGTTCGAGGTATTCGCGACTGAACGCCGACGAGGCCTGGGCAACCATCACCGTGCGGCCGGGTTCGATGCGGCCAGATTTGTGGTTCTCGCAGGCCGACCAGAGCAATGGCGCGCCCGAACGGTCGCTGACCGCATAGGTCGACTCGGCCCGTCCGGCCGGGTCCCCGTCAAAGACCAAAACTGCCGTGAGGCAGGGAACATAGGGGTTTTCCGCCTCGCGGCCGGCGAGGGTGAGCGTCTGGGGCCAGGGCGCCGTCGTCAGAATGTGGTCAAAGGTTTCGCCATGGACCATTCGATCGCGGATTTCCTCCACGCGAACTCCGGTGCGCACGTCCAGTCCTGCCCCGAGCGCCCGCGCAAGCCGGCTGTTCCCGGCGACATGGTAAAAGCGCCCGGTATCCGGAAGTTCGTCGCCGTTTTCACTGACGACCGGAGCCAAAATCCGCCGGACATCGTCTCCGCACGCCTGGTGGACGGCATCGCGAAACGCCGCATCCCGCATGGTAAAATACTGCGCACCGTGGTCGACGACCGCGCCGTCCAAGCGTTTCGTGGCGCACCGTCCGCCAAATCCCCGCGATTTTTCAAAGACAACCACCCGCCATCCGGCTTCGTCGAGAATCTTTGCGGCTGACAATCCGGCGAGTCCGGCTCCGATGACGGCTATGGATGGCATCTTTCCAAGCTACGCCTCCACACCCGCTCCGGACGCGAGCGCACTTGCCGAGCAACCGGATTCCGAGTAGCTTGGCGCCGCCCGTGAACTCTCCAATCTCCCGCCGTCGGCGATCCCGAGCCGGCTATACGCTTTTCGAAATCATGCTCGTGCTCGGCATCATTGCCGTGCTCGTTGGCTCCGCGATTTTCATGCTCGTCGGCAACGTCGATATCGCCAAGGAACAACGCGTCGAAAGCGACATTCAGGCGATCTCCATGCAATTGCGCACCTACGAGATGCTCAACTACCGCCGGCCGACGACCGAACAGGGCCTCCAATCCCTCGTGTCCCCGCCCACCAGCGACCCGAAACCCCGCCGCTGGAAGCAACTCATGAAGGCCGTCCCGCTGGATCCGTGGGGCAACGAATACGTTTACCGCAACCCGGGCAAGATCAACCCGGATGGCTACGACATCTTCTCGCTCGGCCCGGATGGCAAGGAGAGCGATGACGACGTCGGCAAATAAAGCCCGCGCCCGGACCGCAGCCTACACGCTGCTTGAGGTCCTGCTGGCCATCGCCATTGTTGCGATCCTCCTCGGGATCACCGTGCCGATGTTCTCCGGCGCCTTCGGAGCCTCTGAATCCGACTCCGCCATCGAGGCCCTCGAAAAAACCGCCGCCGCCGCCCGCAGCAGCGCGCTGGAATCCGGAACCGCACGGCGCGTGCGCCTCACCGATCGCGGACTCGTTCCCGATTCCGACGACATCCCGCCCGCGGAATTGCCGGCCGGGTGGAAATTGGAAGTGCGGCGGTTGACCGAATCCAAACTCCGACGTCCCGCCAAAAACGAATTCTGGGAATTCAATGGCGCCGGCATTTGTGAACCAATCACCCTCTCGGCCGGGGACGGATTGGAATCGATCACCGTCACGTTCGATCCCCTGACCGCGCTGGTCATCCGCGATGAATAAGTCCGGGTTTTCTCTCTTCGAAGTCCTGATTGCGCTGGCGGTTTTTGCCATCGCGGTCACCGGCCTGGCGCTCGCGCTCGAGAGCGGCATCCAGGCTGCGCTGGAAGCCCGCGGACGCGCGCTGGCGCGCATCGAACTCGAATCCCGCCTCGCCGCCTGCCTCGTCGACCCGCCGCGGAGCGGCCGGCGCGTCATCGAAGCCCGCGAGAACCGCGGGATTCGCGTCGAGGAAACTTTGGTTCCCTTCGAAGCTCGGACGACCAATGGCGCGATCGTCCCCTCGCTCTGGAAACTGACGATCGCAGCGGACTTCGGCGGATCGCGCGAGGAAACTGCCGACGTGATTCTCTTTCTCCCATGAGATCACCGCGTGGAGGATTCACCCTCGTCGAGGTTGTGATGGCCCTGGCGTTGATCGCGCTTTTGACCGGCGGGATCTACGCCATTTCCGCCGCCGCACTCGACGCCAGCCGAACCGCACTGGACGAGCAATTTGCCGTGCGCCGCCTGGAGAGCTTCATCCGCGTCACGCGCGATGCGTTTCGCAGCCTGCCGCGCGAAGGCGAGGTTTTTCTTCGCATGGGACGTGCTCCGTCGGGCGCACCGGTGCCGGAGATCGTCTTCCGTGAAGCATCCGGCGTTTTTGGAATTCCCAGCCTGGGGGGCGGATCGCTCGTCCTCGCCGCGCGGCCGCGGGCGGATGGCACCCGGACATTTTCGGTCCTGCGTGTGCCGCGTGAGATCCAGGGCCGGGAACTCGACCGCTACATGGCCGACGGTCCGTGGATACCGCTCCTGCCCCGCGTTGAACGGGTCCGGTGGCTGTTTTTCCAGGCGGGCGAATGGCGCGAGGAATGGCCGGAAGGCTCGGGCCGGCCGGTGTCGATCCGCCTCCAGGCCGAATGCCTCGACGTTGGCGGGCGCCCGGTCGACGTGCAATTTTGGATCCCGCAACTCAGCACCGCACCCGCGGCCGCGGATGCTGCACCCGCACCGGCGCCGTCACCCGGTCCCTCGCCGCAATGATCACGAATCGCCCCCACAAGCGGGCGCTTGCGCTGCCGATTGTGCTCTGGTCGATCGCGTTCATCGCCGGCCTGGTGGTTTTGGTCGGAGGAACGGTCGGCGATTGGATCACTGAGGAAGCGCGTGCCGGACGGACATTCCGGGCCCGCCAAATGGCGCTCACCGGACTCGCATTCGGAATGAATCCCGCGATCGAAACCGGGGATCCCCTCCTCCGTTCGGGAACGCCCGAATCCGAAGGCTACGAGGTCAAAATCACGAACGAGGCCGGCAAGATCAATCCGAACTACTGGATCGGCGTCAACGACCGCTCGATCTTCCAGCGGCTCTTCGAAAACTGGCAGGTCGATGATCGGATGAGCGATGCGGCACTCGACGGACTCACCGATTGGATCGATGCCGATGATTTCCGTTCGCTCGCCGGGGCCGAGTCCGCCGAATACATCGCCCTCGGCCGTCCGGGTTTTCCTGCGAACCGTCCGCTCGTCCACATTCGCGAACTGGAGGCGGTTCTCGGGTTCGGCGACGTGCTGGCCGCGCGCGGGGATTGGCGGGACCTTTTCACGATCTGGCACAACGGGAAGGTCAACATCCAGTATGCGTCCGAACCGGTGCTCTCGGCCCTCGCCTCGCTGACTCCGCAGCAAATCCAGGCGCTTTTCGAGTTGCGTGCAGGCCCGGATGGCGTCGAGGGTAATGCGGATGACGTCCAGTTTGAATCCGTCGAGAGCGTGGCTGCGCTCATCGGGGCGGACGGTTTGCAACAAACCGTTCTGGACGCCTATTTCGAAACCAGCGGGAGCGTGCGCCGGATCGAAAGCACCGGGTATTGCAATGGCACGTCCCACAAGATCACGGTCTTCGTTCCGGACGGCGGCGCACAACAGGTTTTGAGCTGGGAGGAAGAATGAAACGCCAGACCGCCGATGCCATTCTCCGTCCCGGCGCCACCCATTGGGAGCTTTGGAAATTCAATGGAAAAGGCGCGCCGGCCATGGAGGAAAACCCGGACCGTCGATCGCTCGCGCAAACCCAGCACCTGCTGGTCGCCCTTCCGGCACGCGATGTTCTCTCCGTGCCGATTTGGATCTCGAGTGAGGCCGATCCCGCCGAGATGGCCGAACTCGAACTCTCCAGCCGCCATCTCCTACGCCGGAATGCCGCGCCGCATGCTCTCCCGCTGGAGAGCAAGGACGGCCGTTCGCTCGTGCTCGCCATTGCCACAGCCGACGACGCGCTGGCCGCGCCTTACTTTGCGCCGGCCCGGCAATTCGACATCGCCGCGCGCCTTTGGGATCCGGGCTCGGCCGATCTCCTGGTCTGGCGCGAATTGGGTGAGCTTTGCTTCGCGTTCGTGCGATCCGGAAAATGCGTGTTCTTTTCGGGCAGCGGGGAGCCGACGCCGGGTCCGGCCTTCTGCGGAGCCGTTTCGCGAACCGCCCTCCGGCTGAAGGCGGAAGGCGTGCTGGATCGGATGCCGGTGGCCTTGCGCCTGATTGGAGCGTTCACGGACGACGAGAAGTCCGCCTTGGCGGGCGGGCTCCGGGTTCAGATCGACCATTCGGCCGAGATCCCACCGCCGCGCCTCCCGGAGTCGGCGATCGATGCCGCGCCGCCGGCCGCGATGGCCGAGGCGACGCGGCGGACCACCCGCAAACGGCTTTTCGCCGTGGGTCTCGCGGGCGGGGCGGTCTATCTCGCCGCTGTCGCTCTTCTCGCCGGCTCCCTCGCGTGGCAAAATCTCCAACTCGCCGGCCTGCGCAATGCCGCCGCGCAGGATGCTCCCAAAGCGGAAAGCGCGCGCCAGGACGTGGCCGAATGGCGCGAGTTCCGCCAGGCGTTCGACCCCGGGACGTTTGCCCTCGACCAACTGGCTGCCGTCGCCCAAGCCCTGCCCGGCGAGCAGGTCCGCCTCACCCAATTTTCACTGGACAACGGACGGCTCCTCGTGACCGGTGAGGCCGCCGATGTCTCGCAGGCTTATGCATTTTTCGAACGGGTGAAAGCTTCGCCCGATCTCCAGGATTACGATTGGACGAACCGTCAGCCCCAGCTCGCCGGCAAATCCAAAGTCCGCTTTGAAATGGAAGGAGTCCGCCCCGATGCGCAAACTGAAAACGAGTGAGGCCCGCCTCGCCCTGCTTTTCGGCGGGGCTGTCTTCATCGCCCTGAACCTCTTCGGCGCGCGATTCTGGCTGCAGGAACGCAGCCGGCTCACGATCGAGGAACAATCGCTCCGGACGTCCATCGATGAAGGCCGTGCCTGGATGGATGCCGCATCCGCGCTGGGCTCGGCCCGCGATTGGATCGACCAGAACCCGCCGCCCGCCCTCACCCCTCAGACCGCGAGTTCCAACTTGCTCGAGGAGGTTCGTCAGACGGCGGACGCCCAAGGCCTCCGCCAGGTGGAAGAGAATCTGCTTCCAGCGCCCGCTGTCGTCGGTGCCGAGGCCGCCGCCTTGCAGGTCAAACTGGCCGGCGGATTTCCCGCCCTGACCAAGTTTCTCTTTGCCATCCAAACCCCGGAAAAATGGCGCTCGATCCCTCGCCTGAACATCCGAAGCGACGAGGAACCGCCCAATGTCGTGGTGGACATGGAAATCCGGCAGTATTATCGTCCCGAGTCTCCAACGGCACCGCCTGCCGGCCCATGAAAATCCCGCTCCTGCCCATTCTGATCACGCTCGCTCCGGGCCTACTGCTCGCTGCCGAGCAGACGCCGGAGCGCTGGGCCCAGCCGCGGGAACTGAGTTCCTTCCAGTTTCTTCTCGAACGCTCGCCATTTTCGCTGCCCACGGCCGAGGAGAGTTCCCCGCTCGCCGACCGCTACGCCGTCACCGGAGCCGTTTCGATCAATGGCGAACCCCTCGTTTTCGTCATGGACCGCAATACGCAGGAACGGCACATGATTTCAAAGACCACACCCAAGGCCGATGTGAACCTCGTTGAGTTCCTCCCGGACCCGGATCCGAAACGGATGCGGGCGACCATCCGCGTAAACGGCGAAATCGCCACGCTGAGCTATTCCGAACCCGGCCCGGATCCGACTCAAATGCAAGGCGGCCAGACGACCGCGATCCCCCAACCCATGCCGCAGCCGGTGCCCGGCGCCCCGCCCGCCGTGAATGCCCAGCCGGGTGCGCCAGCCATGACCGTCACCCGCCCGGGTGATCAACAGCCTCCCCGCCGGATCATTCGCCGGCGGATTATCAACGGACAACCCGGACAATGATTTTTCGCGCTTTCCTCGCTGCCACGTTCCTCATCGCGGCGGCGGCCCTGCACGCCCAAGAACCATCCCCCGCCTCGACACCGCCTTCCGGAGATTTGGTGGAAGCGATCTCGCTGCCGCGGAATTCGTCGCTGGAGGTCATCCAACTTTACGAAACGCTCACCGGCAAACGCATCATTCGCGATTCGAATCTCGCGGGTCCGGAGTTGTCGATCATCGTGCCCCAGCCGGTCCCCCGCGCCGAGGCGATCCGGCTGATCGAAAGTTCGCTCCTGCTCAACGGCTACACGATCATTCCCGTCGACGACAAAACGGTGAAGATCCTCGGACCCAGCCGCGCACCGCGGACCGAGGGCGTGCCGCTTTTTACGGATATTTCGATGCTGCCCGCCGGCGGCGACCAATTGATCAGCTTCTACAAGCCGCTCGCGTTCATTTCTCCCGAGGAGGCGAAGACCGTGCTCGACCAGGTCATCCAAACCAATCCGTTCGGCATGATCGCCCAAGTGCCGAATACGAACGCATTGGTCATCACGGACAAAACCCCGTTGGTGCTCAAGGCGCTCGCACTCCTTGCGCTGATCGATGTCGAACCCGCGCAGGTCGTGACCGAATTCATTCCTCTCCAGCGCGCCAATGCCGAACGCGTCGTCGAGATTCTCGACGAAATGTTCAACAAGGATGATACGAACCGCACGGGAACCGCTCCGAACATACCCGCCCAACCGCCTTCGCCGGATGGCCAGCCGAACCCGAACGCACCAACCTCGGCGACCGGTGGCGGAGCCCGATACGAGAACCGGCTCATCTCCGGCCGGGCCCGATTCGTCGCCGACAAACGCACCAACCGGGTACTCGTCGTAACCCGAACCGAAAACTACCGCTACGTCCGTGATGTCATCAACCAACTCGATGCCGCCGCGGATTTTGAACAGCCCTACGTCCGCGTCCTGAACTACGTGCCCGTCACCGACATCTTCCCCGTTCTGGTCGACATGCTCGCCGACGCTGACAATGAAGCGCAGGAAGGCTCAACTGCACAGACGGGCGACACCGGGGGAACACGCGTCAACCAGAACACGAACAACAATTCGTTCGGCGACAGCGGGAGTCAGGGCGGCCTCTCCGGCGGTGGCGGACTCAGCCGACCCGACCGGCTCTCCGAGGAATCCGAACAAGCCGCGCCCCAATCCGCCACAATCGGCGAAATCCGGCTCATCGGTGACAACAGCTCGAACAGCGTCATCGTTTTCGGTCCGCCCGAAAGCAAACTTCGCGCAAAACAGATTGTCGACCTCATCGACCAGCGCCCGAAACAGGTCTACCTTGCCGTCGTCATTGGCCAGCTCCGGCTCAACAACGACCTCGATTACGGAATCAACTACCTCATCCGCTACCAGGGCGCGAGCGGCAACGGCCTCGCCGCCGCGCTGCTCACACCCGGATTGTTCCCCGGCGTGACCGGCGCTCTTCCACCCGCCCAAGCCATCACCAGCACGCAGGCGCTCACGAATGGGTTGCAGGCCATCTCTGGTCTCACGGTCTTCGGCACAATTGCTGACTCGGTGGATGTCTATGCGAAGTTTCTCGAATCGACAACGCGCTTTCGAACGCTGTCCCGTCCGGTCATCTATACAACGAACAACCGAAAGGCGACGATCCTCTCCGGCCAGCGTGTGCCGGTTCCAGTCTCGACACTCACGACAGCCACCGGCGGCGGCGTCAACAACAACGGAACCGCAGTCACCGCAAACATTCAGTACCAGGATGTCGTCCTGAAGCTGGAAGTCATCCCGCTGATCAATTCCGACCGCGAAGTGAATCTCGTGATCGCTCAGACGAACGACAACATCGTCGGCTTTGACAGCATCTCCGGCAATCAAGTGCCCCGGATTGCGACGCAGGAAATCACGACGAGCGTGCGGGTTCCAAACGGTTCGACGATTGTCCTCGGGGGCTTGATCACCGAAGAGAAAGATCGCACCACATCCGGCCTGCCTTATCTGGCGCGCGTTCCCGTTCTCGGTCCTCTCCTCGGCGGACGCGACAACAATCGCTCGGAAAAACGCGAACTCATCGTTTTGATCCAGCCGGTCGTGGTTGACTCGAATGAGGAGATGCACAAGGCGAGCGCATACGAAGGCGATCGGTCCCCGCTCGGACGGGACGCCCAGATGATGACCGCTCCGCTGGCCGAGCAGGCAGTTCCCCCGCCGCCGTGGACGCCGCCGGTGAAACGGGCCAATCCTTCGCCGACACCGCGGAAGAAGATGATCCATGGTCAACCTCGTTGAAGACCTCGTCGAAATTGCACGGACCACCGGCTGTCCCGATTCCGAGCGCTGCCGCGAATTCCTGCTAAAAGCTGCGAATTCGCAGCGTTCGTTGGTATCATCGTTGCTCGACGGTGAAATGGTCCGCGAGCCTGAGTTCCTCGAGGAACTCGCACAGAAACTCGACCTTCCCTGGCGCGCCGAGTCCGATGTCCAGACGATCGAGAACGTCCGCGAAAAGTTCCCCGCCCGGCTCGCGCTCGGGCTGACCATGGTTCCGGAAGCCGCGACCGACGGCGGTGAGCTCCGCCTGTTGACGTTCGATCCATTCGACCATGCCGGATGGCAGGCGGTCGTCCAGCATTGGGGGGGGCCGGTACGTCTCGTAATGACGACCCGCCGCCGACTGCGGGACACGCTCAAAACCACCTACGGCGTCGGCGCGGACACGTTCGAAGAACTCATCGAGGGCCGCGAAAACGAGACTGGCGGAACTCAGGAGGAATCGCACGACGTCGACGAAGAGGACAGCGAAGCCTCGGTGATGAAGTTCGTGAACCAGATCCTCAGAGAGGGTCTCCAGCAGGGCGCCACCGATATTCACTTCGAACCGCTCGGACAGGACCTCCGGATCCGTTATCGGATCGACGGCATGCTCCACGAGACTCCGGTTCCACCTCGGATCAAAGTGCTCCAGGATTCCGTGGTCTCCCGCCTGAAAATCATGGCCGGGCTCGATATCGCCGAGCGCCGCCTGCCGCAGGATGGACGCATCGCGCTCGAACACTCCGGGCGTCCCATTGACGTCCGCGTTGCCACGATTCCGAGCGTCTATGGCGAAAATGTCAGCCTGCGCTTGCTGGGCCAGGAACGCTTCGACTTTGCCCGCCTCGGCCTGGACGGAACCGCCGAGAAGCGCATCCGCACGCTCCTCTCACTGCCGAACGGGATCGTGCTCGTCACCGGTCCCACCGGCTGCGGCAAGAGCACTTCACTCTACACGTTCCTCAGCGCGCTCAACGTCAAGGAACGTCGCATCGTCACGATCGAGGACCCGGTCGAACACAAACTCGACGGCGTTATCCAGATCGCGGTGAAACCGGAGATCCAGCTGACATTCGCAAACGCCCTCCGGAGCATTCTGCGCGGTGATCCGAACGTGATCATGGTCGGCGAGATGCGCGACTTTGAAACCGCGGAGATCGCCATTCGGGCGGCGCTCACCGGACACTTGGTGTTCAGCACCCTGCACACGAACGATGCGGTCGGCGGCATCACGCGTCTGCTCGACATGAACATCGAGCCGTTTCTCGTCGGCTCGTCCGTTCGGGCATTCATCGCCCAGCGTCTCGTCCGCCGGCTTTGCAAACACTGTTCGCAGCCTGCCCACTTCAAGGCGGAGGAACTCACCGAAATCGGATTTCCGTTGGAGTTCATGGACCGGATCCGGCGTCCCGTCGGTTGCGAACGCTGCCGCCATTCCGGCTATGCCGGCCGGACGGCTCTGTTCGAGATTTGCATGATGACGGCCCGAATCCAGGAACTGATCCAACGCCGTGCGACCGGGCCGGAATTGCGCGAAGTCGCCATGCGCGAAGGCATGGTTCCGCTCCGGAAAGACGGCTGGCAGAAGGTCGCCGACGGCGTGACATCGATCGAGGAAGTCCTCCGCGTCACGACCAGCGAACTCGAAGTTCTCGACGAGTGATCTCCGGGCGTGGACCGGTTAATTCTGGCCGGTCGGCAACGCGGGCAGCGTGGAATCCCGGGCGGGAGGAACACCTTCGCCACGCAGCGTGACCATGTAAGAAACCAGCGCCTCGACCTGATCGGGCGAGAGGTTGTTTCCATAGGCCGGCATGTTGCCTCCGCCTTGGATGACCTGCCGGATGAGTTGGTCCTTCGTCAGATGTTGGCCGACATAAGTCAAATCGGGCCCGCGTTCGCCACCCACCCCTCGGATTGCATGGCAATTTCGGCACTGCATGTATTGGAGGACGAGAGCGCCCTGCAATTCCAATGGTGAACGTCCTTCGATGAACCGGGTGTCGCTCGCAGCTGCGGTCCAGCCATTCATCTGCGGCGACCACGGTGACGTGTGGCCGAGATACGTGAGCAAGCCAAGCGAAAGATAGGTCAACACGACGATGATCACCGCCACCGGACGACGCCGCCAACTCTTCTCACCCGTGTTGTTGAAGAATGGCAGCGCGAGCAGGATGATTCCGATGATCACCGGACCGCCGAGCAGGGCCGGAGTTTCCATCCAATCCGGCATGAGCGCCGCGATTGCAAAGATCCAGAGGAAGTAGAAATCCGGACGCGGCAAGGTGTCGATCTGCACCGGATCGGGCGGACCAGTGGGTCCCTTGGGTCCGAAGACGACCGCGCAGAAAAGAATGCCCATGATCACGACGGATGCAGCCACGAGATCCTTGCTGATTGCCTGGGGGAAGAAGGGAACGCCTTCTTTCTTGAGGATGGCGGCGTATTCCTTGTCGTAAGTTTCGCGGCGGACGAGCATGCCCGGAGTTGGGTATTCGTTGATCCCCTTCGTCAAAACCATGCGCAGGTGGATGCTCACGATCGCGAGCACCGCGCCGGGAAGAACGAAGACGTGCAGCGCAAAGAACCGCGAGAGCGTTTCCGAAGCAATGATCGGGCCGCCGAGCGTCATGTTCACCACCTGTTCGCCGAGGAATGGAACCCGCCCGGCAATGGCCGCGCCGATGCCGAGGCCCCAGTAGGCATCTTCGTCAAACCGCATGACCTGCCCGGTGAAGGCCAGACCCAGCGTGCAAACCAGCAGGAAGACACCCGTGATCCACGTGATTTCCCGCGGATACTTGTAAGCACCGAAGAGGAAAACCTGCGTCATGTGCAGCAACATGATGCCGACCATGAAATTCGAGCCCCAATAGTGCACCGCCCGCAGGAACCAGCCGAGCGGCTGAACGTAAGTCAGATACTCAAGCGTTGTGTATGCTTCCGCGCCGGACGGCACATAGACCATGGCCAGCATGATCCCGGTGACGATCTGGATCAGAAAACAAAGGAGCGTCGCACTCCCGAAAACATAGAACCAACTCGCCGCACTGAGCGGCACGTGGTGGCCGGCCGTCGACTCGTAGAGCTTGGCAATATGAAGGCGGTCGTCAACCCAGAGGAAAACTCCGCGGGCCGCTTGAAAGGCTTTGTTGGCGAGACCGTTCATGCCGACGTGTTCGAAAGGTTGGGCAGCACACCGCCGAAGATCAAAAGGCGCCCGTTCTCGACTTTGTTCTGATACGTGTAAAGCCCCCGCGGCGGCGGGCCGGCCGCGTGTTCGCCATTTGCATAGAAGGCCCCGCCATGGCACGGGCACATGAAAAGTTTCGACTCCTCGAACCAACGGACCGGACACCCAAGGTGCGTGCAATTGATCGCAAACACCTGGAATTCCTCGCCGCTGATCCGCCGGACCCAGCACGGGATGTGCGCCGTCTCGCCATCCCACTCGCGGCGAACCGGATTCATGAAAGTCGCCAACCGCGTCGTATTCTCAGCAAAGTCGTCAATGGGCCCCAGATCGATCCATGCGTTCTCGAAGCGCGTGAAAAATGTCGAAAGCACATATCCCACCAGCGGAATGCCGATCATTGCGCCGGCAATGGCGTTCAGACCGAAGCCGACCTTCAGCAAAAAATCACGCCGGCTGGCTGCAGGACGGCCTTCGCAGGAACACGGTGGCTTGTTGTCGGTTGGCTTGTTCATGGTTGGATGCGTTCGCCGAATTCATTGACGCGGTTGGAAGCCAGCCACGCCGTCACATCGGCAATCTCACTTTCGGTCATCGCCCGGCCCGGAATCCGCTTCGAGAAATCCGGACAACCGAGTTCCGGCCGTCCGGCAATCGTAATCGTGCGGAGGTACTGGTTGCTGACCAGATTGATGAATCCCGGAGCGGTCAATGCACCCGCCGTGCCGCCCTGGCCGTCCGGCCCATGGCATGAAGCACACGCCAGTGCATAGACTTCGGCGCCGGATGCCACCGAACCCAGCGGCGCGGCATAGGCCGGCAGGGGTTGAACGGACGGAGTGGCTGGACGGGCGGCGAGGATTCCTTTCACCAGGATATCGATTTGTGCGTCGGTCAGGACACCCCCGGCCGCCCCACTGAAGGCCGGCATGGTCGTGCCGGGCACGCCGTTTCTGATGACCTCACGAAGTGCGTCCTCCGGAATCACGGAGAGGTAAAGCGGGTCGTTCATCGCGATCGACGGCGACTTGAAATCGCCCAAGCTATGGCACGCCACGCAGTTGTTCCGGTAGAGAACCGAGAAATCGCTGATCGCCGACGGCGGTTGCCAGCGATTGGACGGGTCGGGTTTGCCGGGCATCCAGTCACAGGACGGCAGCAGCAGGGCCAGGAGAAGGACGGAGATGCGAATGTTCATGATTCGCGCTCTCCGGCTTCGACGCCGAGTTTCGCTGCCAACGGCAGATTTTGGATCGTCTCGACTTTCTCGGATTTGAAAACCACGAAACCACCGACCATTCCGAATGCGACCTGACAGACAATGAACCACGGCCAATCGACGTGCGCGGCCAGGGCGGGATTGACGAGGCGGATCGATGCAAATACAAGCCCGGTCCACATCAACGGGGTAAAGATGCCACCCCAGAACCACTCGAACTTTGCCGGCAACATCGGCAGGAGGACAACATAGAGGAGGCCGATCAAAATCGAAATCGTGCCATGTGTCAGGATGCCGACAATGAGCCCGGCCATGCTGAATTGCATCAGTGTTTCCACATTCGCTTCGGCCAGGCCGGGAACACCGGCGGCGGCCAGCAAATTCACCGGATACCAAATGCTGCCGTATTTGAAGAGTCCCCACGCACAGGCCAGAACCGCCATGACGATTCCACCTGCAATGCCGCCCTTCACGCCGGACATGTAAGGATGAACATGAATGGGCAGCCGCAGCCGGTGCCCTCCTTGCCCGAGTTGCAGGTGCTCGACCGTGCGCGGTGAACGCTTGATGGTGGCGGCTCGCTCGGACTCCGGCACCAGCGGAACCGCCTCGTGCTTGGGATGCGGATGCACGTCCAGAAACCAGCCGATCGCCCCGATCACGCCGGTCATGAGCCCGACAATCGAGACGACCAGACTCGTTACCAGTCCTGCAAAAAGCAGGGCGAGGCCAAACGCCGCCACCACCGGCCACGCCGTGGGGGCCGGCAATTCAATGTGATCTTCTCGCTCGTCGTGATTCATGGGCTCGGCTGGGTGCTGAGGATGTATACGACCGTGACAACCACGATCCAGATCGCGTCGACGAAGTGCCAGTACCACGAAATCATTTCGATGTGTTCGTGGTGATCGGGTGCAATTTTCCCGAGCAGACTCAGGACCAGAATCAGGGTGAGCAGAAAAAGTCCGACGATGACGTGGCTGGCATGGAGGCCGACCAGCGAATAAAAGGTCGTGCCAAAGACATTCGTCGCCAGCGTAAGGTCTTTCTCGAAGATGAGATGCTTCCATTCCATCGCCGTGTACCACAGAAAGTAGGTGCCGAGCGCGACGGTGATCGCCCAGAAGAGGTGAAACGTCGCGCGGTTTCCGCGCTTGAGGCCGATTTCCGCGAAGACAATCGTCACGCTGCTGCCGAGCAGCGCGATCGTGGCCAGCAGCGGGAATTCGAGCACGTCCCGCGGATACGGCGGGTTCAGGCTCTTGCCCATATAGAACAGATAGGCCACGAGGAAAATCGTGAAGAGCGCCGACTCGGTGGCGATCAGAGCGATCATCGCCACCTTCCGCGTCGACGGAAGCTTCCAGGTGGGGTCGGAGACGGCGGAGGTACTCATTGGGATTCGTATTTCCAGTCCGGATCATCCGGGTGCTTCATGTCCCAGAGCGGGCGGCGGCTGCGTACTTCAGGAAGCTTTTCGAAATTGTAAACCGGCGGTGGCGACGAGGTCGACCACTCCAGCGTCCAGGCGTCCCATGGATCGTCTCCGGCCTTCTTGCCCCGGACATAGGAGTAGATCAGGTTGAAAACAAAAAACAGGATCCCCGCGGCTTGGAAGAGCACGCCGACGGTCGACAGAAAATTCCAGACCTCCCATCCGCGGCCGGCCTCGTACGTGTAGATCCGGCGCGGCATTCCGAGGAACCCGGAAATGTGCTGCGGGAAGAATGTCAGGTGGAAACCGACCGTGAAGAGGATGAAGTGGGCCAGCCCCAGCCGGTAGTCGGGCATTTTTCCGAACGCCTTCGGATACCAATAGTAGATTCCCGCAAAGATCGTGAAGAGCAGTCCGCCGATGAGGACGTAGTGGAAGTGCGCCACAACGAAATACGAGTCGCTGAGCTGCCAGTCGAAGGGTGCGATGGCGAGCATCACGCCTGTGAGGCCCGCAATCAAAAATTGGAACAGGAACGCGATGCAGAAGAGCATCGGCAGCTCAAAGCGCAACCGGCCACCGTACATGGTGCCGAGCCAGTTGAAGATCTTGATGCCGGTCGGGATCGCCACGAGGAGTGTGGAAATCGCGAAAAACGTATTCCCGAGCGACGTCATACCGACCGTGAACATGTGGTGTGCCCAGACGCCCAGGCTGATGAACGCGATCATAACGCTCGCCGCAACCATGACCGGGTATCCGAAGATCGGCTTCCGCGAGAACACCGGGATCACTTCCGAGGCCACCGCAAATCCCGGGAGGATCAGGATGTAAACTTCCGGATGCCCGAAGATCCAGAAGAAGTGCTGCCAGAGGACCGCCGAGCCTCCGGCCTGGGTATCGAAGAATTTGGCTCCGAAATACCGGTCGAGCGTCAGCATGATCTGGCAGGCAGACAGCGGCGGCACCGCAATGATCACGAGGAAGGCCACGACCAAAAACAACCAAACAAAGAGCGGCATGCGTCCCAGCGTCATTCCTTTGCAGCGGAGACAAAGCGTCGTCACGATGATGTTGATCGATGTGACAATGCTCCCGATGCCGCCCAGGAGAATCGAAAGCGTCCAATAATCCGTGCTATGGCCGCGTGAAAACGCCTTCGCCGTCAGCGGCGAATAGGCGAACCAACCGACATCCGGAGCCGATCCCGCCGCATAGAGGCCCGGCGCGCCGACATAGCTGAAATACAAAAGCAGCCCGCTGAAGAAGAAGACCCAGAAGCCGAATGCGTTCAGCCGCGGGAATGCCATGTCGCGCGCCCCGATCATCAGCGGCACCAGGTAGTTTGCGAACCCGAAGATGATCGGCATCCCGACCAGGAACACCATCGATGTGCCGTGCATCGTGAAAAACCGGTTGAAGTCGTCCGGCTCCAGAAACTTGTTCCCGGGCAACGCCAGTTGGATGCGGATCAAGGCGGCCATGATCCCCGCCGCCACGAAAAACAGGAGCCCCGACCCGATGTACATGAGCCCGAGCCGCTTGTGGTCGACCGTGAACATCATCTCCTGAATGACCCGGGTGGCCGACCCGCGTTCGTCGCCGACCTTTTCAGGTGGCGGCATCCGAAAATTCTCGTCGACGGTTTCCGTGTTCATTCGAGGGTCAAGAGGTAGGCCGTGATGGAGTCAACCTGCTCCTCGGCGAGTTTCATGTCGGGCATGAGGCAACCGACTTTGAGGTCCTGGGGATTGCGCACCCAGGCGCGAAGATTTTCGGGGGTGAGGTCGGCTACGCCGGCTCCAATCGTCTGCCGGGTCATGAGTTTCGTCAGGTCCGGCCCGAACACCCCCTCTGCCACCGTGCCGTCGACGCGATGGCAATTGATGCATGCGGTGGCATAAAAGTCTCTCCGGCCCTGAGCGGCGATGCCGCTCTCCGGAACCGGCGGCGGACGCTTCATGACCTGCACCCATTTTTCAAATTCGGCCGGTTCATGCACGATCACGCGGAGGAGCATGTTCGCATGCTGTGTCCCACAATACTCCGCGCAGTTCCCGAAGAACGTTCCCGTCGCATACGGCTCAATCCAGGTCCGGTTTTTCCGGTTTGGAACCAAATCGGTTTTCCCGGCGAGTTGCGGAACCCAAAAGCTGTGGATCACATCCGCGGACTCCAGGAAAATTTCCGTCGGACGCCGCTGCCCCGGGTCGCGAGAACTCACCGGCACGTGAATTTCATTGGCTGTCACGATGCCGAGATCGGGGTAGTGCACTTCCCACCACCATTGATGCCCGACGATCCGCACACGCAACGCGCCTTCGGGCAGTTCGGCGTTTTGGATGTCGCCGATCGTTCGGCTCGTCACCAGAATCAAAACGAACGTGATGAGAATGGGCACCACCGTCCAGGCGAGCTCGATGTGCGAACTGCCGTAGATCTGTGGCGGTTCTTTCAGATCATCCTCCGGGCCCCGACGCCGGAATTTCCAGACGACGAAAATCAGAATGCCGGTCACGGCGGCAAAAATCCCCGCGGTGATCAGGAGAACGAGGACCGCGGACTCGTGGATCATTTCCGCCGGCTTGGACAGCGGCTGGAACATGTCGGTCACCCGGCGCATTTCACCGGGCGATTGGGCGGAAGCCAGGGGGACTTCACCCGCCAGGAACACCATCGCCACCGCGGCGGCCCGAAGAACGCCATGCATCAATCTGCCCGCCATCGGGTTCCGGCGTACTACACCGGACATCGGGTGAGAAGTTCTTTTTTGACAAATGTCACGTGAGGGCGCCCGCGAAACGAAACAATGGCATGCGGGTTGCTGTTCATTTTCAGGAAAAATCGCTTTCGCGATGCTCGAAATGTGGTTTGTTCTGCTTTTTTCATGGAGACGCCTGATACGACAACAACCTTGTTCGTGCCGCGCCGCCGGCTTCTGGGGACGATTTTCTGCGTGGGCACCGGGCTGCTGCTGGGCGCCAACCGCTCGGATGCCATGTGGAGCGTAATGGACGTTCTCCGCAGCCTCGATGGCGAACGTTCGGGATCCGGTGCCCGACCATCCCGAGAAGAGATCCCGCCGGCCCTGCGCGGTGTGCTGGGTGCCCAGAGCGAGGCCTATGCGAAGTTCCTTTCCCGCTTGAACCTCCGTCGAATTTCCGTTCGCCAGATCATTGACTCGCACGCGAAGGCGCGTGGCAAGGTTCACAACACAATCCCGCCGCGGCACCTTTGGGGTAACATCCGCAACACCCTCAAGGTTCTCGACCAGGTCGCCGCCCGCCTTGGTGAGCCTGTCGGCGAGGTGATATCGGTGTATCGCTCGCCGGCTTACAATGCCCTTTGCCCGGGCGCCAAGAGCAACTCCTACCACGTCCGGAATAACGCCATCGACGTACGCTTCAAATCCCCCCCACGCCGGGTCGCCGCCGTCGCCCGCGACATGAAAAAACAGGGGGTCTTCAAAGGCGGGGTCGGACGCTACTCGAATTTTACTCACATCGACACCCGCGGCTTCAACGCGGACTGGTAGGTCGCGGAGCCCTGCCGGCGGGGTTGCCGAGAGTCCGCGGGTCTGCTTATCTCGCGCTCATTCATCCCCGCCATGAGCAACAGCATCGAATCCCACCTGATCGAAAAACGCGTCTTCAAACCGGCAAAGGAATTCTCCAAAGCCGCACGCATCGGCTCGTTCGCCGAGTATAAAAAGCTCCATGCCGCATCTCTCCGGCAGCCGGATAAATTCTGGGCCCGCGAGGCGGCGGAACTTCTTTGGCAGAAAAAGTGGTCGAAGGTGCTCGATTGGAAAGTGCCTTTTGCGAAGTGGTTTGTCGGCGGCAAATTGAACGTCAGCGAAAATTGCCTGGACCGGCACCTTTCGACCGCCCGCCGGAACAAGGCGGCCATCATTTGGGAAGGCGAACCCGGTGAACACCGGACGCTGACCTACCATCAACTCCACCGCGAGGTCTGCATCTTCGCAAACATCCTCCTCCGAAACGGCGTCAAGGCCGGCGACCGCGTGTTGATTTACATGCCGCTCATCCCCGAGGCCGTCGTGGCCATGCTCGGCTGCGCGCGCATTGGCGCGGTGCACAGCGTCGTTTTCGGCGGGTTCAGCAGCGAGAGCATCAAAGACCGCCTCGCCGACAGTGGAGCGACCGTGGTCGTAACGGCCGACGGCGGCTACCGACGCGGGCAGATCGTCACGCTGAAGCAAAACGTCGACCGTGCCCTCGAGGGCGACAGGCAGGTCCGGCGTGTCATTGTTTTTCGCCGGACGCACCTCGACATTCACATCCAGGAAGGCCGCGATGTCTGGTGGCACCGCGAGGCGGAATACGTCGATGCGAAATGCCCGGCGCCGGCGTTTGACAGCGAGCATCCGCTTTTCATTCTTTACACAAGCGGGTCGACCGGGAAGCCGAAGGGCATCCTGCACACCTCGGGCGGCTACCTCACAGGTGTGGCCTCGACAACAAAATACATCTTCGACCTGCGGGAGGATGATGTTTATTGGTGCACGGCCGATGTCGGCTGGATCACCGGACACAGCTATCTGGTCTATGGACCGCTGGCCAATGGCGCCACCTGCGTTCTGTACGAGGGCGCACCGAATTGGCCTGAGCCGGACCGCTTTTGGAAAATCATCGCCGAGTTGGGGGTAACGATCCTCTACACGGCGCCAACTGCCATTCGCGCCTTCATGAAGTGGGGAGACGAATGGCCCGCGAAACACGACCTTTCCTCACTGCGCCTGCTCGGAACGGTCGGCGAGCCAATCAACCCGGAGGCCTGGATCTGGTATCACAAACACATCGGCGGCGAACGCTGCCCGATCGTCGACACGTGGTGGCAAACCGAGACCGGCGCGATCATGATTTCACCGCTCCCCGGAGCCACGCCTCTCAAGCCGGGCACGGCCACGTTGCCGTTCTTTGGCATCGATGCGGCGATCGTTGACGATTCCGGGCGCGAAGTTGGACCGAACGAAGGCGGTAAATTGGTCGTCCGCAAACCCTGGCCATCGATGCTCCGAACGATCTACGGCGACAAGCCCCGCTTCCGTAAACAATACTGGAGCGAGGTCAAAGGATGTTACTTCACCGGAGACGGGGCCCGCCGTGACAAGGATGGTTATTTCTGGATCGTCGGCCGGATCGATGACGTTCTCAATGTCGCCGGCCACCGACTCGGAACCGCAGAGGTCGAAAGCGCCCTCGTCTCCCACCCCGATGTCGCCGAGGCGGCGGTCGTCGGCCGGCCGGATGATATCAAAGGCCAGGCCGTCGTCGCATTTGTGACCCTGCGCGGAAAATCGAAGGCAACCAACGAACTCGCCGACAAGCTTCGAAAACACGTCGCCACGGCCATCGGTGCGATTGCCAAACCCGACGACGTCCGCTTCGCCGAGGCACTTCCCAAGACCCGATCCGGAAAAATCATGCGACGGCTCCTGAAGCAGATTGCCGCGGGCACCGCCATCACCGGCGACACAACCACTCTGGAGGACTTCAGCGTGCTCACGAAACTGCGGTCGGCTGACGAGTGAAGGTCGTTGCCACACTTCTGGCCCTCGCCGTTCTGCCCGCGACGGCGTGGGACGTGCAGTCGCGCGAAGTTCTCGCAGCACCGGCCCGGAGTCTGGAAATTTGCGAGACCCGACTGGGCAACCCCGATCGTCCGGTCACGGTCACCTCGATCGTTTTCGGCGAACGCGCGTTCACGCTCCGCGTTGTCGACAGCCCCTCACCGGGCGAAAGCCGGCTCGCACCGACGCTTGAGGAAGTTGGAGCCGTGGCGGGTGTGAATGGAGGTTACTTCCATTCGGACCAGCGGCCGGTCGGACTGATGATCGTCGACGGCCGGGAAATCCATCCGTTCCAACGGGCCAAACTTCTCTCAGGCGTCCTCGAAGTTCGTGCCGGAAAGATCGCCATCGTCCGCTCGTCCCGATTCTCGCCCGCGCGCGACGTGCGCGAGGCGATCCAATGCGGTCCGATGTTGGTTGACGGAGGTGAGGCAGTCGCCGGACTGAACGCGGTCACATCGGCGAGGCGAACCGTCGTTGCAACCGACGGCCGCGGACGGTGGGCGCTCGCCTACCTGACGTCGGTCACACTCGCCGATGCTGCCGGAATTCTGCTCACGCCCGGCGTTTTCGGGGACTGGACTCCGCGCACCGCATTGAATCTCGATGGCGGCGGATCCAGTGGTCTTTGGGCCGCCGGACCGCCGGTTGTCTCCCGGCCGGAATTCAGCCGCGTGAGAAATTTCATTGGCGTCGTCCCCCGCCGCTGAGCGGAGTCGCCGAGAAGAGAACCAACACCACCGCTCCCGCAAGAAATGCCGCGGGGAGCACATAGAGCGTGCGCGCCAAAAGCGCGTTCTCGTCCAATTCCGGAGCCTGCGCGCGCAACGAGGAGGTAATCGCAGCAAATCCGATCCCCGCCAGGCCATAGCCGATGTTCAGTGCCACGCCGCGGAAACTCAGGACCGTTGCGCGCAATTCCGATCCGGTCCAGGCATTCAGATAATTCGAAAGAAAATACCCGACCATCGGCATCACCAAGCCGAGTGGAACAACCGCCCATGCACCCCAAATCGGCGTCGCAAGGCTGATCCCGAAGAGCGCCACTGTCAGCGTGAGCCCCAGAACAAAAGCCACGCCCATCGGTGGCAGGCGCCTCGCCAACGCCGGAGCCATACCGGCCGCCGCGATCCCCAGCAGCGCGAAAACCGAGCCGAGCAGGCCATTCGCAGCGGGCGGCAGCTGGATCAGCCGATAGTAATTACTCGCAAGCGTGAGGAAGAGCCGAATCGTGCTGTCGAACAAAACCCCGGCCAACAAGAGGAGGACAACTGCTCGTCGCGAAAACACAAACGTCGCAGCGCCGACAATGTTATCAAGAACCGCACGCGCACGTCGCGCCGCCTTTCCGGACTCCCGCGGAACATCGCGCATCGCGAGCGCACAGCCGGTCGCCATCACCGCCGTTGCCAGTGTCAGATAAATCGGCCACCGCACCGTATCCGCCGGCGACCACTCGCCGGCGAATCCGAAGGCGGTCGCCACACGCGTCACCAATCCCGCATCAAAAACCGCTCCGCCAACCACCATCGCAACGAAGAACGCTCCCGACGACCAGCGAACCAAACGGGATAAAACCCGCTGCCACTCGGTTGTTCGATCACCCGGCGGCAATGAATCGTAAGCGAGCGCCTCGTCCGCCCCACTGGCACTCGCCTCCGCCGCACCGCTCAAAATCCGATTGAAAACGAGGAACCAAAACAACAGCGGTCCCGCCGGCGCAAACGCCAGAATCGCCATTTCCAAGATCATCAAGCACCCGGCGACAACGACCATTGTCCGCCTCCCGATCCAATCCGCCATCGCCCCGGATGGTATCTCCAACAGGATGATCGTCACCGCCCAGACCGTGTTCAGAATGACGTATTGTTCCAGCGTCAACCCAAGGTCGATGAACAAAACCCCGAGCACTGGATAGTAAAACCGTGCGTTGAAAAACACGCGGAAGGCAATGAACAATGGGATGTTCCGGCGATAACGATCCATGCAATGACCGCGCACTCTTTCAGAGGCTCGTCCGGATGGAAAGCCCGGCACTTGATGGCCCGCCGGTTCCCGCTTATCCGTTCGCAGATGCACTTTCCCATTCGATGAAGAACGCGATCTTCTGGGGCACTCTGGCGCTCGCTGCGGCAGTCACCGGCCTCGCCGCGTGGATCAGCTGGGCCTTCTTCGTGGAGCCGATGAACCGGGCCGTCAAGACCGCCAACACGCTGGCGTCCGCGTTCGAAAGCGCGATTCAGATGACCCCGCGCATCGCCATCAACCAAGCCGTTGTCATTTCCCAGAACTCCCCAACCTTTGAACTCACCACGATGGAGCGTGAGGTTCTCGTTCGCCACACGCTCCGCGAAACGTGGCTGCACAGCACCAAGGAATTCGAAATCGAAGCCCCGTTCACCGCCAAAGCCGGAATCCCGCTCCGCGATGAGTTTTCCGTCGATCTGCTGAATGGAGGTCAGCGTGCCATCGTCCGCCTGCCCCGCGCCAAACTGCTGTCCCTGGAAATGGGCGAGCTGCGCATCCTTCGGGACGAGGATGGACTTTGGAACAAACTCACAGCCAACGATCGCGAACGTGCCATCCGCGATCTTCGCCTCGAAGCCCGCCGCCAGATTCTCGCCACCGATCTCCTCACAGCCGCCGCCACCGAAGCAAAAAAACGCGTCGCCGAGATATTCTCTACTGCGGGAACCACCCCCGAATTCGCCAGCCCATCCACCACCCCACGCGTCAGCCAGTGATCCGGCGCCAGGACCGCGGCCCGGGCGCCAATTTTCCCGTGCTGGCAAACTTTCCGATTGAATTCCGTCCCGGCTCTGCAATCCTTTCCCACCTTTCTCATTCCGGAGTAGCTCAGCGGTAGAGCGGTCGGCTGTTAACCGATTGGTCGTAGGTTCAAATCCTACCTCCGGAGCCAATTGAGGAAATCATGGCGTTTCACGTTTACGTCATCAGGAATCCGGACGGAAAACTGTACATCGGGCAAACCGATCGTCTGGAGTGGCGGCTCCAGCAGCATAACGATCCCGCACACACCCTGACCCGAACGACCAAGCGATTCCGCGGCCCCTGGACACTTGTTTATTGCGAAGAGTTCGCCTCCCGCTCCGAGGCCTTCATGCGCGAGAAGGCCCTCAAATCGGGGCAAGGCCGCGCCTGGCTGAAAAATCAGTTGCCCGGCTGTTAATCCGCCTCAGGCGGATCGTAGGTTCAAATCCTACCTCCGGAGCCAATTGAGGAAATCATGGCGTTTCACGTTTACGTCATCAGGAACCCGGACGGAAAACTGTACATCGGGCAAACCGATCGTCTGGAGTGGCGGCTCCAGCAGCATAACGATCCCGCACACACCCTGACCCGAACGACCCAGCGATTCCTCGGCCCCTGGACGCTTGTTTATTGCGAAGAGTTCGCCTCCCGCTCCGAGGCACTCGCGCGTTCGCCTCAGAAGGCCCAGGTCAGCATTTCCGCGAACGGGACAGACTGGAATTTGCATCTTTTTTCCGGGTCATTCGTCTGCATGTGTGAACCCGCTGGTCCCCGACCGGCATAACCAAAGAGTTACCATGACAACGAACACTGTAGAACAAGAAGAAATCAAACAAACCGTCCGCGCTCGTTACGGCGAGATCGCTGCCAACAGCGGAACCTGCTGCTCCGGGCCGTCCTGCGGAAGTGCTGCCGCAAACGACCCCGCCGATCTTTCCCGGAGAAATGGCTATACGGACGAGGAACTGGCTGCGGCTCCGGAGGGATCCAACCTTGGCCTCGGCTGCGGCAACCCCCAGGCCATCGCCTCACTTCAACCCGGGGAAACCGTTCTCGATCTCGGCAGCGGGGCGGGCTTCGATGCCTTTCTCGCCGCCCGGGCGGTTGGAACCAAGGGCCGCGTGATCGGCGTTGATATGACGTCTGAAATGCTCTCCAAGGCACGTGCCAACTCGGCTCAGGCAGGACACGAGAACGTTGAATTCCGTCTGGGAGAGATCGAGAACCTGCCGGTTGCCGACGCATCGGTTGACGTGATCATCTCCAATTGCGTCATCAATCTCTCTCCCGACAAACCCGCGGTTTTCCGCGAAGCGTTCCGCGTTCTGAGATCCGGGGGCCGTCTCGCGGTGTCGGATGTCGTGGCGATGGCTCCCATTCCCACCGAACTGCAAAAGGATTGGGAACTTTACACCGGGTGCGTCGCCGGGGCCTCCACTGTTGACGTCCTGCGAGCCATGCTGGAAGGAGTGGGCTTCGAGGCGATCCGCATCACTCGCAAAGGCGAGAGCCGGGACATCCTCGAAAACTGGTTCCCCGGGCGTGGAGTTGCCGACTACGTGGCTTCTGCCAGTATTCAAGCAGTGAAACCGTGAGCATGACTGCCACCAAAGAAACCGAACGTCTGTGGGGGGAATTCGCCGATCAACTTGGCGGATTCCTCCGGGCGAGGGTGGCCAATGAAACCGAAGCCGAAGACTTGCGGCAGGACGTTTTTCTCAAACTGCAAAAGCAACTGCAGGCCGAGCACACGATCCACGACTTGGGACCATGGCTCTACCGAACGGCCCGTAACGCGGTCATCGATCATTACCGCACCCGCAAGCCCGGAGAGCCCCTGGATGAATCCCTTCCCGAGGAAGCTACACAGGGTGCGGCCCCTGACCTTGCACCCCTCATGGCCTCTTTTCGGCGAATGATCCACGCCCTACCCGACGGCTACCGCGAGGCGGTCATTCTGGCCGATCTCGAAGAACTGCCGCACAAGGAGGTCGCCAAGCGGCTCGGGCTGAGCATTTCTGCCACCAAATCCCGCGTCCAGCGCGGACGGATCATGTTACGGGAAAGTCTGGATGCCTGCTGCCGGTTCGAACGCGACACTCGGGGTGCGGTGATCGACTGCACGCCCCACAGTCGACCATCATGCAGCGACTGTTGATTCCGGTCGGTCTTCGTCAATCCGAATCGCAGAGCGCGGCCGGTTACGGCGACGGTGATGTCGTTTTAGCAACCTGCCCGACGCATCAAGAATCTCCCTTCCACAAGCCCCAACATGGATCTCGACGGGAAACAAACGGGTCGACCGCCTGTTGCATTTCGTGAGCAAAAAAACCTTGCCGGCATGTTTCCCCGCGCCAAAACGTCCCCGAAGACGAACCGCTTCCGTTGAACTGGACGTCGAATCCAGCCAGAGCTCTGTGAAACACTGAAATCTGAACCTCGATTCCGTGCGCCGTCGCAATGCCCGTCACGAGCCAATCTTTTTCTGGTTTCGATTTGGCAACGGCGGGTGTTGGATAGCGGGAGATGGATGCCTCGTATTGCCAGTTCGGGAAGCGATTTCTGGACGGGTTTTCCTGGATTGCCCCGGTGACCAACAACCGACTCGGCGACGCTCTGAACATTGAGTTTGTCCACGAACAACTCTTCTTTATCGACGGGGAGCGGGTCACCGAAAACATCGGCTACGGAGAGAAGGGCCAGCGATTCCGCGAGGAAGACTACGGCAAGCCGATCAACACCCTCGAGGATCTCCGGCGGAATGGCTACTGGCTGGTCGGACGGCGGTTTCACCCGGAAGCCGCGCGGGCGGCGCTCGCTGAGGTGGACGACGGTCACTACTACTCGTTCTTCAGCAATCAATGTCAGGACTGGGCCGATCGCGTGGCCCGCCGCACCGAGCGGATCCAAAAGGAACGCGGATTACCCGAGCCGCCCCAACCGTCGGAGGCGGTCAGCGAAAGCCAGTTCTGGAAGGAAAAGCAACCGACCGTTCCGGCCTCGGCGCTCCTCGCATTGCTGGCCATCGGCCTGGGAATCGGGTCCTTCCTCGCACCAACCGTGGCGGCTCACCGGTCAGTCCTGGTTCTCGCCATTTTCCTGGTCGTTTCGGGATTGTCCGAAATCGTCTATGCGCTCCACGGACGAAACTGGAGCCAGTTCCTGGGCACCAGCTTTTTTGCGCTGCTCAACATGCTCGGCGGCCTCGCTCTGTTCCTCGACACCCAGGTCGCCGCAAAATGGGCCGGCAGCCTCTTTGGAATCGCATTCGCCGTAAACGGCCTCGCCCGCGTCATCGTTGCCGTCCGCAGCCGGCCGTTTGTCCGATGGATCGGCTCCCTCCTCGCCGG
This sequence comes from Terrimicrobiaceae bacterium, assembly GCA_033763515.1. Classification (GTDB taxonomy): domain Bacteria; phylum Verrucomicrobiota; class Verrucomicrobiia; order Chthoniobacterales; family Terrimicrobiaceae; genus JANRKJ01. Next base: position 65,890 of record JANRKJ010000018.1, read on the forward strand.
CCTCGCGATGCTTGTCGTCGCCGCCCTTCTCCTCACCCGAACGGTCGGCGAACGCGACGCCCTGTTCGGAATTCTGATCGGCTTCAACCTCATCCTCGGCGGCACAGCAACCCTCTGGCTGCGCTGGACGGCGGACCATGCACTCAAACGTGCGTCCCTCAAATAATGCCGTCGCCCGACCTCACACACTGGGAATCCCACCCTTGACATCCGCTCGCTAACATACATACTGGTTGGTATGCCACTCTCCAGACGCGACCCGGTTGCCACCCGCGAGAAGCTGGTGACCGCGGCGGTCCGGTTGATTGTGAAAAACGGGTATCACGGGAGTGGGGTGGACGCGATTTGCGAGGAAGCCGGGGTGACGAAGGGCAGCTTTTTTCACCATTTTGCGAACAAAGATCAGCTGGGTCTGGCCGTGATCGCCTGGTGGAGTGCGATGGGAACCCGCGAATTTTCAAAAGCGTGGGAGAACGAGTCGATGGATCCGCTCGACCAGTTGGAAACGATGTTGGATATCATGGAGGGGTTCGCTCGCCGTCCGTCGGAACCGTGTGTCTGCGCGATCGGAATGATGGCTCAGGAACTGGCGGAGACTCACCCGGAAATCCGAAAGCATTGTGCGGCGGAACTGGCCGTCTGGACCGCCCATGTGGCGGCTTTGCTTGAGCGAGCGGCGACCCTGCACCAACCCACCGACGGCTTCAACGCGGAGCGGGTGGCCTGGTTTCTTAACAGCGTTTGGCAGGGCTCAATGCTCCTTGCGAAAACCCGGGACGACAAACAGCTGATCATCCAAAATCTTCAACAGGCGAGAGCCTACATCCGCACTCTGTTCCCCCACAGAACATCCACAAGAAAAACCTCATGAAAAACCCAAGCAAACCCGTCGGCTGGTTCGAAATCTATGTCACAGACATGGCCCGCGCCAGAGCGTTCTATGAAGCCACCTTCCAAATCCAGCTCGAGCATCTCCCCTCGCCCAATCCAAATCAGGAAATCGAGATGTGGATGTTTCCCGGAGCCATGGACATGGATGCCCCCGGCTGTTCGGGCGCGCTTTGCAGGATGAAGGAATGTCAACCCGGCGGAAGTGGAACGATCATCTATTTCACGTGTGCGGATTGCGCCGTGGAGGCCGGCCGCGCCGCGGAAAACGGCGGTCGGATTTACCAGGAAAAAATGCCGATCGGCCAGTACGGGTTCATCGCGATCATCGCAGATTCCGAGGGCAATACGATCGGACTCCACTCGATGAATTGATCGAACATCCACCAAGCACCTGAGAACCACCATTCCTATGAGCCACTATATCGACGGCTTTGTCATCCCCATCGCACCCTCCGCGGTCTCCCAATACGAGAAAATTGCCACGCTTTGTTCGGAGATTTGGAGGGAGCATGGAGCATTGGATTATGTCGAAGCGATCGGCGACGACCTCGACGCACATGGGCCCGAATGCCGGGGTGCCTTGGAGGTCTTCAAAACGGAACCCGGAGAAACCCTGATCTTTGCATATATTGTCTATGAGTCCCGCGAGCACAGGGACTCCGTAAACGCAAAAGTCATGGCGGATCCTCGAATGAAAGATCTCTGCCCGGGCGACAACCCGGAAGCCAAGCCACCGTTTGACGTCGGACGCATGATGACCGGGGGATTCAGAGTCATCGTCCGGCGATGAATTCGCATAATGTCCGCTCCGAAGACACGACCACGGTGGAGGGCCTGAATCCTCCCACCGTGAGGGGGTATCAGCGGAGCCGATACCTGAGCGCCTCCCCTTCCGAGGTCTACCATGCCCTCACGCAGCGGATACCGGAATGGTGGTCGTCGGACTTTGAGGGGGCCGCAGACCACTTGGGCGGAGAGTTCACCGTCCGATTCGGTTCGACGTTCAAAACCTTTCGCATCACCAAAGCAGGCGACACGATGGAGGTGGATTGGCTTTGCGTCGCTCAACGCATCGTCATGCCGGAGGGCATGGCTCCGTTGCGTAACGACGCCGAATGGGTCGGCCAGACCATGCGTTGGATTTTGCAGCCGAAGGGAGCGGAGACCCTGCTCATTTTCTTCCATGAAGGTCTCACTACCGAATCGGAGTGTTGGTCCATCTGTGAATCCGGCTGGGACCAAACGTTGCAAAGTCTCGCATTGTTGCTTGAAAGCGGAACAGGCCGGCCATTCCAAAGTCTGGACGACGAACACCTTGCACGTGCCACGGCAAACCAGCAGCCAACAAACCAGCAGCCAACCTCGGAAAATTCTTTCGTTCATATCAAAGATGAGGTGATTCGCAAAATCGCACCCCGGATTGCCGACAGAAGCGAATGGCTCGGCGCCCGCATCCGCCTTCTTGAGCAGGAAAAGGAACTCACGCGTCAATACGATCGTCTTTGTCAACTTCGCCGGGAGCTTCCATGGGTTCGCATCGAAAAGAACTATCTGTTTGAAGGCCCGAATCGAGTCATGACTCTTGGTGATCTCTTTGCCGACAAGCGCCAGTTGATCATTCAGCATTTCATGTTCGGCCCCGGCTGGAAGGAGGGTTGTGTCGGCTGCTCGTTCACCGCCGACCATGTCGACGCAGCCAATCTCCATCTCCAATACCATGATGTGAGCCTCGTCGTGGTATCTCGGGCGACTTGGCCGGAGATCGAACGCTTTCAGACACGAATGGGATGGAAGTTTCTCTGGGTCTCATCGTTCGGAAGCGAATTCAACTACGACTTCCATGTGTCGTTCACCCCGGAGCAACGGGCCTCGGGACAGGCATTTGTCAACTATCGCCACCGTGACCCCGGCATTGATGAAATCGGCGGCCACAGCGTATTCTACAAAGACACCGACGGCAGCATCTACCACACTTACTCGACATTCAATCGCGGAGACGAACGACTGATCGGAGCTTACAACTATCTCGACCTCACCCCTCTCGGACGCAACGAAAATGGTCCAAATCACGACTTAACGGACTGGGTCCGCCACCATGACCGCTACGGCCACCGAGGGCGGCGCGTCGAGGAAAGTGGCCAGCATCACCCGGACGCCACATGCGTCTGCAGTGGCACGGACACATAGCGAAAGCGGCTTGATGCGGATGCCGCCAACGGCTCCCTTCGATGAACTGACCGAGGGTTCTCCAACCGCGCCCGCTCAGGCCGGCGATAACCAGCCCGGTGGCGGTGCCGTGAATGTCGTCCGCTCGCCGGTGACCGGATGGCGGATCGTCACCTGCCACGCGTGGAGACACAGGGGCGGGTCGTTGAGGCCGAGGGTCGCGGGGGGTGCGGCGAGGGATTGATTTGAGTAAAGCGGATCGCCGCAAACCGCCCAGCCGAGGTGACGGAGGTGAAGACGGATCTGGTTGGTTCGGCCGGTTCGTGGACGGGCCTCAAGAAATGCGGTGCCATCGGCCGCACGCTGAAGGACGCGAAACTCGGTGAGTGCCGGGAGACCCTGCGAGGAATCGATTTTGCGGGACCCGGAGGCTCCCGGCTCGGAGCCAATCCGGGCATCGCAGCAGAATTCGTCGGCAGCCGGATGGCCGTGCACACGGACGAGGTAGGTTTTTTCCACCTCGCCGGATTCGAACTGCGGCTGCAGGCGGGCAGCGAAGTGGCGGGTTCGAGTGACGAGGACGACGCCGGTCGTATTCGCATCCAGGCGATGGGCCGGCCGGGGCTTTTGCGGCGCGTAGGCGGCTTGAAGAAAATGCTGCAGGGTATTCCGGTGATAGCGCCCTCCCGGGTGCATCGGAAGCGGTGCCGGTTTGTTCAAAACGATGAGCGCTTCATCTTCGTGCAGGATGCGGATATTGGCATTCACGTCAGGCTCGACGGCTCCCTCCGTCACATGAAAATACCGCTCGCCGGCGCGGACCGTGTGGGTGGAGGCAACCGTCCGGCGCTCGGCATCCCAAATCCGTCCCTCCTCGCAAGCGGTCGTCCATTCTCCGGCGGAAATGTGCCGGACCACCTGCGCAAACATTTCCGGAACCGTCAACCCGTCGGCCGAGGCGGGGACGGTCACCGGGCGTTCATTCGTGCAGGGTTCGCGCCCGGGAAGCGGCGTGGAATGCCGACGGATCGCCTGCTCCCGGCGTGCAACGGTTTCGACCATTCGCTCCGCGGGCGTTCGGAAACAAAACGGGCAGGACTCCCCCGGCACATACCGCTCGTCGTTTTGTTCCTCCGCTGTGAGTGGTGACTGACAGCGGTAACACTGCGCAGAACGGGTTTCGTGGAGGCTGGGATCAACGCCCACCCGTTGGTCGAAGACAAAGCACTCTCCGTCATAGTGAGCGCCACCGCATTCTTCGAAGTATTTCAAAATACCGCCATCCAGTTGGAAAATTTCACGAAATCCCTCCCGCTCCATGAACGGTCCGGCCTTTTCGCAGCGGATCCCGCCGGTGCAAAACATGACAATCGGCCGCTCTTTCCATTCGTCCGGGAGTTTGCGCACGGCGGCGGGGAAATCGCGGAAATGGTCGATGCCGATCGGTTGCGCCCCGCGAAACGTGCCGAGTTTGACCTCATAGTCGTTCCGGGTGTCCAGCAGGAGAACGTCGCGGCCCTCGTCGAGCCATTGCTTGAGGGTTTTTGGAGGCAATTTGGGCGAGGTGACGGTGCCCGGAGCGATGCCTTCGACTCCAAAGGCAATGATCTCCTTTTTCAAACGAACCAGCATTCGCGTGAACGGCTGGTGATCGGTGTGGCTGACCTTCGGCTCGAGCATTTCCAATCCCGGAATCGCACGCAAAAGGCCAAGAAGGCCATCGATGGAGGCTTCGTCGCCCGCAACAAAGAGATTGATTCCCTCGGGACTGAGCAGAATCGTTCCCTTCAACCCCGCCCCTCGACAATGGCGCAGCAGGACCTCCCGACGGTTCCGTAGGTCGTTGAGCGGCGCGAAGCGGTACGCCGCAATGTTTACGATCCGGGCGTCATTCATCAGCCAGGAACGCTAACCAAGGGAGGAAGCCGGAGCGAGAAGATTGCCGTTTTGCGATCGGCGTCAAATTCGGTCCACCCGGAGAACAGATGCAAATCCTTGCCGCATCGTTGCGGAGTGTTTTTGATAATGTCGATGTCATCCTCGCCTCTCTTCCGTGATCCGACCCTTCCTTTTGAGCAACGTATCGAAGACCTGATCGGGCAGCTTAGCCTGGTCGAAAAGTGCGCCCAACTGCGTTACGATGCACCCGCCATCGAGCGGCTGGGCATCCCGGCTTACAATTGGTGGAACGAATGTCTGCACGGCGTCGCGAGGAACGGTCGGGCAACTGTGTTTCCACAGGCCATTGGTCTGGCGTCATCGTGGGACCCCGAGTGGATCGAACACATTGCCGGTGTGATCTCCGACGAAGCGCGCGCGAAGCACCATGAGGCGATCCGGCACGGCAGCCATCAGCAATACCAGGGACTCACGTTCTGGACACCGAACATCAACATCTTCCGGGATCCCCGCTGGGGCCGGGGTCAGGAAACATGGGGCGAAGACCCGACACTGACCGGCGAAATGGGCGCGGCTTTTGTCCGAGGCCTCCAGGGAAATCATCCGAAGTATTTGAAAACGGCAGCCTGCGCCAAGCACTATGCGGTGCACAGCGGACCAGAGGAATTGCGCCACGAATTCAACGTCGAACCCTCACGGCGCGATTTGTGGGAAACGTATCTGCCTGCATTCGAGCGTCTCTGCCAGGAAGGTGTCGAGTCGTTCATGGGTGCATATAATGCCGTCTATGGTGAGCCATGCTGCGGGAGTCCGTTTTTGCTGCAAACCGTGCTCCGTGAAAAATGGGGATTCGAGGGACATGTGGTGTCCGACTGCTGGGCGGTCCGCGATTTCCACTCCGGGCACAACGTGACCAACACGCCGGAGGAGTCGGCAGCCCTGGCCGTGAAGAGTGGCTGCGACCTCAATTGTGGTGACGAGTATTGCCTCGGGTTGGAAGGCGCTGCCTTGCAGGAGCTCGTTTCCGAAGCCGAAATCGACACGGCATTGCGCCGGGTCTTTCGCGCGCGCTTCCGGCTCGGCCTTTTTGATCCGGAGGATGCGGTGCCATGGTCGAACACCCCGATGAGCCGGGTCGCGTGTCCGGAACACCGTGCACTTTCGTTCGAAGCCGCCGTGCGGTCTTTGGTCCTACTCAAAAACGATGGCGTTCTCCCGCTCGCTCCAGAAACGAACAACATCCTCCTCACGGGCCCGCTCGCGACCAGCGTCGAAGCCATGCTGGGGAACTATTTCGGACTCAGCGGATCAATTAGCACCGTGCTCGAAGGATTCGCCGAACACCTCCCGGAAGGAACGCGAATCGACTATCGGAAAGGCTGCTTGATCGATCGTCCGCGGCCGAATCCTGCGAACTGGACTGCATTTGAAGCCGCCAAATCAGATGTCGTGATCTGCTGCCTCGGCCTCACGCCGGACCTGGAAGGCGAAGAAGGCGACGCGGTCGAAAGCCACTTCAAGGGCGATCGGCAAACAATCGAACTACCCGAAAGCCAGCGGGTCTTCGCCGCCGAGATTGCCAAGACAATCCGCGATTCCGGTTCGAAAGCCAAAGTCGTCGTCGTTCTCTTTGGCGGCTCGGCGTTTGCCATTCCGGAATTGGTCGAGCAAGCCGATGCGATCCTCCATGCGTGGTATCCCGGGGAAGCCGGTGGCGAAGCGGTCGCCGCCGCAATCCTCGGGAAGGCATCGCCGGGCGGACGGCTCCCCATCACGTTTCCCCGGAGCACCGACTGCCTTCCGCCCTACACCGACTATTCCATGGCGGGCCGCACGTATCGGTTCATGCGATCGGAGGACATTGTCTTTCCGTTTGGTTACGGCCTCAACTATGGTGAGTCGACCTGGTCCGATTTCGACGTTTCCGAAGAGGCCGGCACGTGCCGCGCAGCCGTGACCATTCACAACCCGGGAACCCGCGAGATCTCCGAAGTCGTTCAATGCTACCTGCGGCCGCCCGGCGAGGACGCCGTCCGTCTCGTGGCCTTCCAACGCGTGACCATTCCGGCAGGAAAAGCGGTCGACGTAAAAGTCTCAATTCCGACGTCGAAGTTCCTGACCGTCGGCGACGACGGCGAACGGAGAATCCTGCCCGGCGATCACTCGCTGGTCATCGGGCCCCATGCCCCGGTCGAGGGATTTTCGACCGCAAAGTTCTTCCAAACCACCGTCACGCCGCCGGCCGCGCCGGTCGACTGATCGCGGTCCGGTCCGTCACGAGCGGTCGGGAGAAACGACCGTGGTCCCCGGAGGAGGCACAAAGCGGAAATCGACCGAACCCGCCGGGCCGATGCGCTCATTCGAGTAATCGGTTTCGGTTCGGTCGCCGCTTGGGCTTTCGATCAGACTCGACCGCAACGAAAGGTTCGCGTCGAGATCCAGTCGTGCCTCACGGACAAATCTCCGGATGGCGGAAGCGCGCGGCCGCAAGGTCAAACGCCACCCGTTTTGCGTTTGTTCGACCGTCACACGAAATGTCGCCCCCATGTCATGCAGTTGGAAGATTCGCGAGAGCGCAAGGAGCAGTTCGCCGGGACCGGACCGCTTGTCCAATCGGTAGTTCTCGGCCTGGGAGAACTCGGGATAATACATCCAAAGTTCGCGGCCGTCGCTTATCGCAAGGCTTCCGCTTTTCGTGCGACGAAAGAACTTGTCGGGCGCTTCGAAGGCGATCGTTCCCTCCTCAACAACCGGATCCCGCATCATTGGGATCGATTTCCGCTCGACGAACTCCGCCTGAATCGTCCGCCCGGCGCGCTGTGCCGAAAGCCGCTCCAAAAGTTCCTTCGTTTCCTCCGAACTCAAGGGCTGAGCGAAGGAAGTCGATAGGACCGCGAGGCCCAACCAAAAGATTCTCATGATTGCAGCGGGACAAATTGATACCATTGAAGCGGATCGGCGCGGAAGGCTTCGACCAGCGTGGCGGCCATCCGCCTCGTGGTCGCTTCAATTTCTTCATTTCGCGGTTTCGACCGGTCGCACACAATCGGCGTACCGCCTCGAATCGCATAGCGTCCCGCCGGTGTCCTCCACGCGGTGACGGGAATGATCGCGCAGCCGGTCATCCAGGAGAGAATCGCCGGCGACATGGAAAACGCGATGCTCCCTCCGGGCAAGGCGACATCAAGCGAGCGGCCGCCGACCGGCCGGTCGACCAGCATGGCTGTCAGACGACCGTCCTCCAAAGCCTGGTTCACCCGCAGCGAGGAGAACGAATCCGCTCCAAGTTCGATCGTTTCCGCGCCCCAACGGCGACGAAAGTCCGCCCGCCAGCGGGTCAGTTCCGGACTCGGCTCGGCATAGGTCACAACCGAAACCGGCAGGCCCATATGGCCGAGAACCAAGGCTCCAAATTCAAAAAATCCAAAGTGCCCGGTCACCAGGATGGCCCCGCGGCCATTCTCCATCGCGCCACGAATGTTTTCGATCCCGCCATCCAGATCGGCCATGGCAAAGCCGTCACCGGGCGCACGCGATCCCATCCAAAGATAATCCGCCAGCGTGAGCCCGTAAGTTTCGAACATCCTCGCCGCCTCTTTTCGAGAGAACGGCCGATTCTCCAAAATCTCCAGATTGCGCCGGATCACGTCGACGATGCCGGGATTCGTGGCGGCATAAAACCGGCCCGCCGTGCGTCCAATCAGCCCGCTACCCTTTCGTCCAAGCCGCTCAGCCGCCCGGCTGAGAAACTCGAAGGCACCGGCCGTGTAGCCGATGCGATAGAACGAACGTTCCCGATGGTCATTCCCGGGCATCGATCAAACCACGGTCGCCGGACCCGGCAGCACGCACCGATATCCACTCTCCGCCAAACGTGGCAGCAAATGCTCAAGGACAGCAACCGGCTCGCGGCCCCGGCCCTCATGCAGCAGCAGGATCGCACCCGGACGCACACGCGCCATGAGGCGCTCCGCCACCTCCGCCGGCTCGCGCCCCGGAAGCCCGTCGCCGCCGGACGCCGACCATCCGGCAATCCGCAGCCACGATCGCGCGGCAATCGGGTGGACGCTCGAATTCGTCAATCCCGCCGGCGAACGAAACCATCGAGCGTCACGTCCGGTCGCGACACGGATCGCATGCGAACACCGGACGATCTCAGACCTCACCGCGCAGGGCGGTGCTGCCCAGAATGCGCCGGCGAAGTGGTTGTAGGTGTGATTCTCAAGCGAGTGTCCCGCTTCGACGATGCGTCGCGCCAAAGCCCGTGCCCAATCCACTTTCCGCCCGACGACAAAAAACGACGCGCGGGCTCCATGGCGTTCCAATTGCTCGAGCACCCCGGGTGTCTGAGATGGTTCGGGGCCATCGTCGATCGTCAGCCAGACTTCGCGTTCCTGGGTTTCAAAGCCGGTCGCGACCGGGCCATACCAATCCCCATTCCGAACCAACGTCGGGCCAATTCGCAGGATCTCATGCACGGTCCACGCAAAAGCCCGAGCCCGTCCGCGCAGAAGGATGGCGGCCCCGAGCGCCACCGTGCGGGCGGCGAAAAGACGACGGCGTTTGGTCAGCGGCATGGGAGTCGAAGCAACCGGGGGATACGGAGGAACATGCCAAAAAACAAGCCCACATGCACCCGCGCCAGGAGCAGGTTGTCTCGAACATATCGAAAGTGCGTGACGCCCCCCTCGCCGTGATCGGGATAAACCACCGGGGCTTCGAGGTTGCACGTTGGCACGCCCAGCCAGGCCAGTCGCACCGCGAGAACCGTGTCGAAATCGAACCGCCGGGCGCCACGCGTCGATTGGAGGATGCTCAATGACGGTCGGATCGGGTAAACCCGAAATCCAAAAAGCGAATCCCGCGCTCCTCTTCCCAACGTTTCGATCGTCGCCAGCGTGTTCCCGACGAGGCGTCCTTTGACACGCTCGACTGGCGCGTCGGGTCCGAAAACCGGCACCCCCGCGATCAGCCAACCCGGATTCTCCCGGGATGCCTCCATGAACGGACGAACCCGCTCGACCGGATGTTGCCCGTCGGCGTCCATCACCAATGCATGATCGTACCCGCATCGTTGGGCTTCGTCGAACGCGTGCAAAATGGCCGCTCCCTTGCCGCCGTTTCGTGACAACCGGAGAACCCGCAGTCCATGGCCATCCTCCAACCCGCGGTCGCTTCCATCGGTGCTCCCATCGACGACCACCCAAACCGGCGACCAGACCGTGCGGACCGCTTCAACGGTTTTTCGGAGCTGCGCGCCACTGTTGTAGCTCGGGAGGATGACGAGCCGTTGACCGTCCGGGCGATCGTTCAAACGGAGGGATCCTTGATGCGAATATCGACGCCCGAATTCTCCAAACGCCCCCGGAACCACGTCTCCAGTCTCCGGGTAAACGCACGGGCCGATTCGCCGGGACCGGGAACAAATCGTTCACCGAGCCGGATGGAATAACGCAGCGGAAGCTCGAACGGCTCGAACAGCGAGACGCCGCGCGAAAGACCGTTACCGATTCGCTCGATGAGCACCGTCTGAACCGGCGCTCCTGTGTTGACCGCCACCAGGCCGAAGCCCTGCTTGAACGGGCTCACCGGTTGGCAACCCGTTCGGGTGCCCTCGGGAAAGATCAGCAGATTGCCCCCGGAACGAATCCGTTCCATCGACTGGCGCACCATCGCCGGTCCGCTGTCATTCGTCACGTAGCCGGCAATCAGCGCGCCTCCGCACAGCACCGGACTCCGCAAAAGACCGGCCCGCATCACGCAGGTGGCGCGGAGCGGAGTGGACAGCAAAAAGACGGCGTCCAGAAGCCCCGGGTGATTTGCCGCAACGATCAAACCTTTCTCGCCGCTGAGTGCGTCCAAACCGCGAACGTCGAGGACGAGCGCACCCGTCGCCCGCATCCAGCCGACAAAAAATCGGAAAAGTCCTCCCAACAGGCGCTGACCAGAAGCGGGATGGATCCGCCGGCCGAACAGTTTCCAAAAGACCCAGCACGCCGGCGAAAAGACCGCTCCAATCCCGAAGAACACAGCGATCGCCACGATTTGGCGGACATAATTCAGCGGCCGGAACGCAGGACGGACAGACCGCCTTGCCACGGGAATCGATTCGACAAAACGATGGCCTGCTCCGAGGGACGACATGCTGGGATGATGGTTAACACACCCTCGGCGCGCGGGCGAGTGTTCTGTGAGAACTCCACCATTTCCCCGGGAGCCGGCCCGATATCCATCCGGCAAAATCACGGTTGACATTCCCAGCATCCCGGGTTTTCCTTCAGCCGTTGTTTCGATCCGCGGTGCGGATTTTCCTCCGCTCCTTCATCGACTCCCACACACATCACTTTCATATCTTTTGCCGGCCGGAGCCCCCAAAGTCCGACGCCGGAACTGATCGACTCTGTTTAGACTGAATCAATGGCCGGCCACAATAAATGGTCGAAGGTGAAGCGCTTGAAAGGTGCTTTGGATGCAAAGCGCGGCAAGCTCTTCTCGAAACTTTCGAAAGAAATCTCGGTCGCTGTGCGACTCGGGGGAGGCAATCCCGCCTTCAATCCCCGCCTCCGCGCCGCCGTGCTCGCCGCCCGCGCCCAGAGCATGCCAAACGACAACATCGAACGGGCCATCAAAAAAGGATCCGGTGAAATCGAGAGCGGTGCCATCGAGGAAATCGTCTATGAAGGCTACGGCCCAGGAGGCGTCGCCATTCTGGTCGAAACCGCCACCGACAACCGCAACCGCACCGCGGCTGACATGCGGTCGATCTTCACGAAGAACCACGGCAATCTCGGCAGCTCCGGCAGCGTTTCCTACCTCTTTGACCGGGTCGGCCAGGTGACCATTCCCCTCGCGCACGCCGCCGAGGATCAGGTCCTCGAAGCCACGCTGGAAGCCGGAGCCGATGAACTGACGAGCGACGACGAACACCACATTGTCATCACCCAGCCGGACCGTCTTTATGCCGTTGCCGAGGCATTGAAATCGGCCGGACTCGAATCCGACTCGCAGAAATTGACATTTGTTCCGCGCACGACGACGATGGTTGTCGATCCTCAGGCAGCCCGGCAGGTGCTGCGCCTTTGCGATGCACTGGACGAGAACGACGATGTTCTCAGCGTGCACGCCAATTTCGAGATCCCCGAGGACATCCTCGCCGGGGCCTCCTCCAACTGAACGATTTTCCAATGACCGAAGAACCCAACCAGCCGCCAGCCGAGGCGGACTCCACCGAATCGCCATCCAAGCCGCGCGCCCCGCGCCGGCCCCGTGCTCCGCGGACGCCCCGTGGCCCTCGCGCCCCGCGGAAAGCCAAGGTGGTCGAATCCGTTGGTCCCAATGGCACCGAATCTCCCGCGCCGGAATCTGCTCCCGAGCCATCGGGTCCGGTTGCACCGACTCCTCCGCAAGCTTCCGCTCCGCAGGCCGAAAACCCAGTTCCGGAGCCCCAGCCGGCACCCCCGGTCGCTCCCACACCGCCGCCCGCACCCGCTGCGCCTCCGCCCCCCCCGCCCCCGCCAACCTATGCGGAGGGCATCGTGGAAGTTTCGGGCAAAGGATTCGGATTTCTCCGCGAATCGAAGCGAAACTACGCCCAGTCGAACAACGACATCTTCGTGACCCCCGAGGTCGTCCGCAAACACGGCCTCCGCGACGGCATGTGGATCCGGGGCGAAACCCGCCGCGGCAGCCGCGGCCCGCAGCTTTTCCGACTCACCGAGATCGAAGGCGAAGATCCTGACAACTTCCAGTCGATCCCCGTTTTCGAGGAACTCACCACGATCAACCCGAACAAGCGAATCCAGCTGGAGACCGTTCCGGACCGTTACACGACACGCGTCATGGACCTCATGACTCCGGTGGGCAAAGGCCAGCGCGGTTTGATTGTCGCACCGCCGCGGACCGGCAAAACCACGTTGCTCCAGCACATCGCCGATGCCGTCGTCAAAAACCACCCGGAGATGAAACTCATCATCCTCCTCGTCGACGAACGTCCCGAGGAAGTGACCGAAATCCGTCGCACCGTGCCGACCGCCGAACTCATGGCGAGTTCGAACGATTCCGACATCAAAACACATACACGGATCGCGCAGCTTGCCATCGAGCGCGCCAAGCGCCTGGTCGAAATGGGCAAAGACGTGTTCGTTTTGATGGATTCATTGACCCGAATCGGCCGCGCGTTCAACAACGCGCAGGGCGGTGGCGGACGCACGATGTCCGGCGGCGTCGACGCCCGTGCCCTGGAGATTCCCCGCAAGCTCTTTGCGGCGGCTCGAAATACCGAGGAAGCCGGGTCGCTGACGATCATGGCCACCGCACTGATCGAGACGAACAGCCGAATGGATGAGCTGATTTTCCAGGAGTTCAAAGGAACCGGCAACATGGAGCTCGTCCTCGACCGCAAGATCAGCGACCAGCGGATTTATCCGGCCGTCGACATTTTCCTCTCGGGCACGCGTCGCGAGGAATTGCTTTTGCCGGGCGAAGACCTCCACAAAATCAATGTCATCCGCCGCGGCCTCGCCGGCCACAAGCCGATCGAAGCCATCGAGCGCCTTCTCTTCTTCATCCGCAAATACCCAACAAATGCGGAGATGTTGAAGGGGCTCCCAGGCTAAGACTCTCTCAGGAACGCGGCGCATCCGGCCGATGCCGGAAGATGCCGCGTTGCTTGTGTGGGTCCGCCTCTTTGTAGCGGAATGGCAGGCCCTTCCACCAAAGCCGCAGCGCTTCCCAGTGGATCAATGCGATGACCTTCAGCGTGATCAACGGATAACGGAGCGTCATCGCCAGCAGGCTCGCGGTTGTCAGTTCCCGCCGCTCACCGGTCAATGAACTGATCAGCGTCTTTTCGTTTCCGGCGTGGTTGTCGATCCAAACGCCCAAATGGTCGCCCGGCGGATCGAAGCGAAAATCGAACGCGAGGTCCACATCCGAGAACGGCGACACGTAAAAGTCCTTTGCCACGCGCCGGGCAAAGCCATCTCCGGCCGGCGGAACAAGGAACGGCTTGAGCTCGGAAAATGTATTTCCAACCTGAATCACAGACGTCATCGGCGAGCCGTCCGGCCGGTCGCAGAAAAAGATCGAGATCGGATTGAACGTGTAGCCGAACAAAGCCGGCAACGTCAGCAAACGGATTCGGCCGGGCTTCTCGAAGATTCCCTCGCATTCGAGGAACAGCTCGATATTCCGCCGCAGCCCGCCGGAACTCAGTTGAAAATAGTCACCGTCACGCAGCGAATAAACGTTCGGAGCATTGGACGAGAAGATCGGCACACGATTCGAGACGGCGTCCAACTCATCGAGGTCGAGCAGGAAGAGAAAGACGCGATACACGAATGCATGTTCCTTGGGAAGGATCCTCCGGTGCATCACCGTGCACTCATAGAGGCACGAATTCATGAGCCGGCGAGGATCGGACGCAGCACCTCCGACAAGTTCACCGCCGATGCATAGGCGTCCTCATGAAAGCCATGCCGAAAGTAGCTTCCGCAAAAGAAAATGCGTTGCGAGGGGGCGCGGCGGTTCAACTCCGGAAGGTCGGCCTGCGCGCGCATCGCTTCCAATGTGTAGACCGGATGCTCGTAGACCGTGCGGTACAGGACGCCAGCCGGTTCTGTGCGGGCGTTGATCGAAACGAAGTAATCGCGATCCGGAGAGACGTTCTGCAGAGCGTTCATCCAGTAGTGGGTGGTGGCAACGGTTCGGTCCGAACCATCGTTCTCGATGCGGTAATTCCAGGACGCCCACGCCCGCCGACGGCGGGGCATCACGGTGGCATCCGTGTGCAGCGTGGCCGTATTGCGCTGGTATCCAAAGGCCCCGAGCAACCGCTCCTGCAAATGCGAGGGCTCGGCCAGCATGGCGAGCGCCTCGTCCGCGTGCGCGGCAATGACCACGCGATCGAAATTCAGCCGCTCACCGCCCTCGATCACAACCGTTGCCGAGTCTGCGCTCTCCTCCACCCGGACGACGCGCGCCGGAAGCCGCGCCGGCTGAAAAGCCGCAAGGATCCTGTCGACGTACGCACGCGATCCGCCATCGACCGTGTACCACTGGTGATGCGTGTCGACTCCCAGAAAACCATGGTTGTCAAAAAATCGCAGAAGGCTGAGTGCAGGAAAATCCAGTACGCGCCCAGGTTCGGTCGACCACACCGCCGAGCTCATCGGCACCAAATAGAGGTCCAGAAAATCCTGCCCCAACCCATGAACATCGGTGAATTCGCGGAGCGTCTGCCCCTCGGTCGCCGGGTCCTTCAACGCGGCTTTGGCCACCGCGAAAAACCGGAGCACCTGTCGAAGGAAGAGATAAAAACGTGGACGAACCAGATTTCGACGCTGCGCGAAAACTTTGTTCGCGCCCATTCCGTTGTACTCAATCCCCAGTGGTTGGTGCGAAACACTGAATGACATTTCCGAGGGCTTGGTGCGCACCCCGAGTTCATCGAAAAGCCGCGTCAGATGCGGATACGTCGCGTGGTTGAAAACGATGAACCCGGTATCGATCGGAACCGTTTTTCCACTCTCCTCAACAAAGACCGTGTTCGAATGACCGCCCGTGCGGCTGTCGCGTTCGATCAACGTGATGTCTGCGACGTCGCGCAGATTCCACGCGCAGCCCAATCCGGCCACGCCGGTGCCGATGACCGCCAGACGGGGCTTCACCGTCTCGAACGCGGTGCGTCTTCGTAAACGCGCGCCGGCACGGTCTTGACGTCCCACACGATGCCGAGACAGGCCATCAGGCGGATCAGGTAATACGAGATGTCGACCTCCCACCAGTAGAACCCCTGGCGGGCGGAGGATTGGTAATGGTGATGGTTGTTATGCCAGCCCTCACCCAACGTGAAGAGCGCGAGGAGCAGGCTGTTGCGGCTCTCATCTTCGGTTTCAAACCGCTTCGTGCCGAGCGTGTGAGCGAACGAATTCACCGCACACGTCGCATGAAACAGGACCGTCGTGCTGATGAAGAATCCCCAGACGACCATCTGCCATCCGCTCGTCGCCACGCCGAGAGCCTCCAATCCCGCGCCCAATCCAAACAACATCCCAATCAGCAGGATCGGCCCAATCAGATCGAAGCGGTTAAGGAAAACCAACTCCGGATATTTCGCGAGGTCACGCACGAGCCGGTAATCCGTCGGGAAATTCCGGCTGCTGGTCAGCCAGCCGATATGCGACCAGACAAAACCCTTCCAAATTGGCGAGTGCGCATCAATTTCCTCGTCCGAGTGGGCGTGGTGATGCCGGTGCACAGCGGCCCACCAAAGCGGGCCACGCTGGACCGCCGTGAGACCGATCAACCCGAAAAGAAACTGCATGAAGCGGGACGTCCGATAGGCCCGATGGCAAAAATATCGGTGGTAGAATGCGGTTACCGCGAACATTCGGACAAAATAAAGCGCCACCGCCACGACGACTGCCGGCCAGCTCCAACCCGTCCAGAGAACGCCCAGACATCCCAGATGCAGGATGATGAAGGGAATGCTCCGCTTGAATTCGAACCGCTCCGGACCCTGCCGGACCTTTTCGGCGCCTTCCGGAAAATAGTCGGAGTCGATCATTTCCAGAATCGGACGAAACAAGCGCGCAGCAAACGTCATTCGTCAATCCTCCTGAACGCCAAGAACCCCGAGGAGACGGTTGAGGTCATCTTCGCCGTAGTATTCGATCTGGATGTTGCCCTTCTTCTCACCGTGTTGAATTACGACGCGAGTCGAGAGTCGGTGCGTCAATAAATTCTGAATTCGCTGAATCGACGGGGCCGCCGATTTCGGGGAAGCGCCAGCGCGCGGGGCACGACCGGCGGGCTGGCCGGATTTGGCGAGGTGCTGGGCCGCCAGCTTTTCTGCCACGCGAACCGACGCGCCGGAGCGGACGATCTGGTCGGCGAGCAGGTTCTGCTCCTCGTGGCTTTTGAGCGAAAGCAGGACTTTGGCGTGCCCGACCGAGATGCGGCCGTGTTTCAAAAGCCCTTGCACGTCCGGAGCCAGATCCAAAAGACGCATGGCGTTCGCCACCGAGGCGCGGCTTTTGCCGACCCGCTTCGAGATGTCCTCCTGCGTGAGACCGAAATCCCGCGAAAGTCGCGCATAGGCTCTCGCTTCTTCGATCGGGTTCAGGTCCTCGCGCTGCAGGTTCTCGATCAGCGCGAGTTCGAGGACTTCGCGGTCGGTGGCTTCGCGAACGATTGCCGGGGCCTCGGTCAACCCGAGTTCACGGGCCGCACGCCAGCGTCGCTCGCCGGCGATCAGCTCAAATTTCCCGTCAACCTTGCGGACGATCAACGGCTGGATGATCCCGCGCTCGCGGATGCTTTCGACCAGTTCCTGCAGCTGCTCACCGCGAAACTCCACGCGCGGCTGCAGTGGGCTGGGCACGATGCGGCCGATGTCCAGATTCTGGACGCGTTCGCCGAGTTCTTCGGCGGGGGCCGGATTCACCACACGCGTGTTGATCAACGCGCTGAGCCCTTTGCCGAGTGCCTGCTTTGCCATGGGTTTGATCGTCGAGATAAACATCCCGCGACCAGACCGACAAGCAGAAGGATGGATTTCGTCCTGCAACATTTGGCAAACTCGGACGATGTTCGAAGCACTCGCCGTCTGGGATGACACCGCCGCCCGAAGTCCCGCCCGCCAGATGGCGCTCGATGAGGCGCTACTCCACGACGCCCAAGTTCCGGTTCTGCGCACCTACCGCTGGAGCCAACCGGCCCTGACATTCGGCTATCCCCAGCGTTGGGAATCCGTCCAGCAGGTCGCCGGGGAACGCACGGCCATTCGGCGCTGGACCGGAGGAGGAATCGTCGTCCACGGAGACGACCTCACGGTCGCCGTTGCCATCCCGTCCAGCCGTATCGCATCGAGCGGCGCGATTTACGAACACATCCACCGGGCGATTGCAGCCGCCTGCGGGACGGCCGTGCGTTTGGCTTCGCCCGACGATGTGCAGGTCGGTTCGGAATGCTTCGCCCACCCCGCCTTGCACGACGTCCTGTTGGGCTCGAAAAAAATCTGTGGCGGTGCCCTGCGCCGGACCAAAACGGGCGTTCTCTACCAGGGGTCCATCCAAGGCATTTCCGCGCCGGCTCCGATCCGGTTGGCCGAAACGCTCTGTCCGGGATGGAAGCCGCTGGAAATCAGCCGGAGCGTACTGGAAAAAGCCGCCCGGCTGGAGGAGGAAAAATACTCCACCGACGCTTGGAATCGTCGGCGGTAGGGGTCAGGCCTTTTTGGCGGCGAGCGCCTTGGCGAGGCGGCTCTTCTTGCGATTCGCGACGTTTTTGTGGATCACGCCGCGCTTGGCTGCCTTGTC
This sequence comes from Terrimicrobiaceae bacterium, assembly GCA_033763515.1. Lineage (GTDB taxonomy): Bacteria > Verrucomicrobiota > Verrucomicrobiia > Chthoniobacterales > Terrimicrobiaceae > JANRKJ01. The sequence continues at coordinate 84,165 of JANRKJ010000018.1, forward strand.
GAGAGCAGCGGAAAACTTGGCCACGCCGGCCTTTGCCGTTTCGGCATTGCCGTCGGCGAGGGCTTTGCGGAGCGCCTTTTGTTCGGTCTTGAGGGAAGAAATAACGCTGGTGTTGCGCGCACGACGACGAACGCTCTGACGGGCGCTTTTTGCTGCTGATTTGGTATTGGCCATATTGAAAGAATTTGGTGCCAGGGGGGAGAATCGAACTCCCGACCAAGGGCTTATGAGTCCCCTGCTCTACCGCTGAGCTACCCTGGCGTGGGGGAAAGAGATTAGCCCTTTTCGCCTCGCGGGCAAGGCGCAATTTTCTTCCGACCGACGCGCCATCCGGCCCAATGGACGTCCATCGGCAGGCGACCGAGCAGCCAGAAGAACGGCTCGACCAGGGATGCCAGCCAGACGGTGACCGGTCGGTGACGAGGTCCGCCCGGCAGGGCGTCAGCCAGACGAACCCGAAGACCAACCAAAAGAACATGCCACCCGAGCGTGCGGCGCGACGGCCGGATCAGAAACGCAAGGAACGAAAACGCCGCACCGAATGTCAGCGGAAGGCCCAGCGCACCGGCCGGATCGCACTGATGATACGTCCCGAACGCGCGGTGTTGGTGGGCAATCCATTCGCGTGCCTGGACACGGCCGGCACGGATCGGGATCGCCGTGCTCGCCAGGTGGACCCGGCCACCCGATGTGGTGACGGCATGGCCGAGGGCGTGGTCTTCGGCGAGTTCGTTTGCAACCGCCGCCCATCCCCCCAGCCCTCGCAGCGTGGTCGCCCGGACTCCCAGGCAAGCTCCAAACAGGGTCGTCAGCGGCCCAACTGCACGCAAGATCGCCACACCAGGCCAGAGACCGAGGGCTGTCCCCGCCGCATCGAGCCGGGCAGGCAGTGTTTCCGTCTCGACGAAAAAATAGGGAGCCGTCAGCGCCTCGGTCCCGGCGGTTTCCCACTCGTTGCGTAGGCGGTTCAAACAAGGACCGTCCAGACGCGTGTCCGAGTCGAGCGAGATCCAGAGATCGTTCCGCGCGAGGGGTTCGAGCTGGGCGAGTTTGTTGATTTTGGGATTCGGGTGGAGCCCCGGAGTGCAAACCAGGATCTCGATGTCCTCAAAGATCTTGCGGAGCGATCGAGCCTGTTCTGCGTCCGCCGACGTGGAGACGCCAACGAGCACTTGATCCCCCGGTCGGACGCCGCGGAGGAACATTGCCAATCCATCCATCGCCCCGGGCTCACCGCTTTTGATCGGACGGAAGAAGGTGATTGGTGGAAACGACTCGCCACCCGCATCGGGCTGGTCTCGCAACCATCTCCGAAGCAAGCTGCGGGTCAGAAGGTAGAAAATCGCGCTGAATCCACAAACCAACGCAAGCGGCCAGCGCATCAACCGACGACCGGCAGGAGATTCCGGCTGACGGCGCGGTCGAGGGAAACCAAGCCGCCGCCCAGGCAGAACAAGGCCAGTCCGCTCGCCAACAAGAGCAACGGAACCTGAAGGTCGACGAAGGCCGCACCCCGGCCGGTAAGCACCAGCGCACCAATCATGATCAAGGTCACCCCGAGTCCGCCCAACCGCGTGAACAGGCCGAAGAACAACGAGCCGAAGACCAGCAGTTCGCCAACGATGACGACACCGGAGAGGACGACCGGGAGCCCGAATGTCTCGGCCCAGCTTTCGACCGTGGCGTTCCAGCCGCTCCCACCGAACCAGCCGAACGCCTTCTGGGCGCCGTGGTAAAGAAAGAATGCCGAGACAGCGAGGCGCAGGATGGTTGGCCCCAAATTCCCCGGCGTATTGAAGAAGTGAAAAACGGGGTTGCTCGTCACCGGGGGAGGACTAGCAGCCTTCTGCCGCACCGGAAAGCAAAAGTGTTCCCTGCCTCAACCGGTTCGGCTATGGGTTCGCGGATGAATTTGCGGACACCGCTTGCGGCCTATGTCGTCCCATTCGTCATTTTCATGCTCGGCCTGATGCTCGTGTCGACCGTGAAGTCGATGGCCGGTGCCTCCGAATCCCTTCTGCTCCAACGACCCGAGTTTTGGGTCTATCCGCTCCAAAGCCTCGCCTGTGCGATCGCCCTGATCTTCTACTGGAAAAAATACGACTTCGGCCGCGGTGGCTGGGGTTGGGCAATCGGCGGCGGTTTGCTCGCGTTGATCCTCTGGGTATCGCCCCAGGTGTTCTTTGGCCTTCCGGAGCGGACCGGTGGATTCGATCCCACCGTCTTTGAGAACGATCCGATGCTCTACGGGCTGACCGTCCTCGCGCGCTTTTTCCGCCTCGTGATCGTGGTCCCCCTCGTTGAGGAAATTTTCTGGCGGGGGTTTCTCATGCGCTATCTGATTCGCGAGGATTTCCAATCGCTCCCGTTTGGAACCTATAAGCCGTCAGCTTTTTTCGGCGTGGCGTTCCTCTTCATGCTCGTCCACAGCATGCCGGACTGGCCGGCGGCGTTCCTGACCGGCGTGATCTTCAACTTCGTTGCCGTCCGCACCCGCAGTCTCGCGGCTTGCATTGCCGCGCATGCGCTCACGAATCTGATTCTCGGCGTATATATCATGAGCACCCGGCAATGGGGGTTCTGGTAAATGAAAATCGGCCTCGCGCAAATCAACACAACGGTCGGCGATTACGCCGGAAACATCGAACGAATCGCCTCCGCCTGTGCGGCCTTGGAGGAACGGGGAGCGGACATCATCCTGACGCCTGAGCTCGCCCTCTGCGGTTACCCGCCACAGGATTTGCTGTTCAAAACCGACTTTGTTCCGGCCGGACGCGAAGCGCTCGCCCGACTGCATGAACGGGTCGGCCGGGCGGCATGGATTGTCGGGTTTGCGGAGACCAACCCGTCGCCGAATGGCCGTCCGTTCTTCAATGCCGCCGCCGTCTTGGAGGCGGGAAAGCCGGTGCGCACCGTCTTCAAGAGCCTGCTGCCGACGTACGATGTCTTCGACGAAGCGCGCTATTTCGAACCGGCACCCGCCTGTGAACCGGTGGAAATCCAGGGCCGGCGGTTTGGCATCACGATCTGCGAGGACATTTGGACATCCGAGTTTCTCCCACGCGGGCTCTACGTGCGCGATCCGGTCCATGATTTGGTGACCGCGGGAGTGGCCGCCATTCTTAACCTGAGCGCGTCTCCGTTCCAGATGGGAAAACCGGCGGCACGTCGCGAGATGATCCGCCTGCAGGCCGGACGCCATCACGTGCCGTTTTTCTACTGCAACGCCGTCGGCGGGAACGACCAACTTGTCTTTGACGGCCATTCGCTGGTCGCCACCGCCGATGGCGCCATCTGGCTCGAAGCACCCGGATTTGCCGAAGGCGGGTTTGTGGCGGACATCGGCGACATGAACCACGAGACGGCCTTTTCAGCGCCCACCGGCCCGACCGCGATTCTCCGCCCGTTTGCGACCCCCGACGATTCCGAACTCCGCGACCTTCGGGACGCCCTCGTCGTTGGGATTCGGGACTATTTTCAGAAATGCGGCTTCCGCTCGGCCGTGCTGGGCCTCAGCGGGGGCATCGACAGCGCTGTGACGGCGTGTCTGGCCGTTGAAGCACTCGGGGCCGATCAGGTCACGGGCGTTGCCATGCCGTCGCCGTTTTCCTCCGGACACAGCGTCGAGGATGCTCACGCGCTGGCGCAGAATCTTGGGATCACCTGCCGGGATGTCCCGATCGCCAAAAGCTTCGACGCTTTCCAAGAGCAAATGGCACCCATCTTCAACGGCCTGAACCCGGATACCACCGAGGAAAATATGCAGGCGCGCCTGCGCGGCCTCACGCTGATGTCGCTGTCCAACAAGTTCGGGCATCTGCTCCTCACGACCGGCAACAAGAGCGAACTGGCCGTGGGTTATTGCACGCTCTACGGCGACATGTGCGGCGGACTCGCAGTCATTTCCGATGTTCCCAAGACCCTCGTCTACCGCCTGGCGGAGTTTCTGAATGCCGCAGCCGGGAGGGATATCATTCCACGCCGAACGATCGAAAAACCACCAAGCGCGGAACTGCGGCCCGACCAGACCGATCAGGACACCCTGCCGCCGTACGAGATCCTCGACGGAATTCTTCGGCTCTACGTCGAGGAGAACCTCGGGCTTGCCGACATCGTCGCCCGCGGATTCGAACCCGAAACCGTTCGCTGGGTCCTCCGCCGGGTGGATTTCAACGAATACAAACGCGAGCAGGCCGCCCCCGGAATCAAGGTCACCGGACGCGCGTTCGGTATCGGACGGCGTATGCCGATCGCCCAGAAGTTCGTTCCCGCCTAGGCCGCCCGGGTCAGGCCCGGTCGCAATGTTCGCCGGTCGAGCACACCGAGGATGTGACGGTCAATCCGTTCTGCAAGAACGGCCCAGTCGTGGCGACGGGCGACGGCAAGGCCTTCCAAAATGGCTTTTGAATCCAGGCGTTCGACGGCCTCCCGGGCTCGTTGAAGAAACTCCTCCGGCGTCCGACCAACCGCGATCAGCCCACCAAATTGGCTCACGACATCCGGCACCGCCGTCGCAACGACCGGCCGACCGCACGCGAGCGCTTGGATCGCCGCCGGCGGGTTCCAGAACTCGGTCGATGCGTCTGTGACATACGGCAGGAGGCAAACATCAAAAGTTTTGGCCACCGCCGGAACGTCTTCATCCCGGTCGAGAACGACCCACCGAATGTTCGATCGCTGGAGCGCCTCGGGCCGCTCGCCGGACGTCCCGACTATCACGATGGTCGCGTTCGGGTTTTGTTCCGCCACTCGTCGAACAAGATCCTGATCGAAGCGTCGCTCAAACGGGCCGAAGCACCCGAAAATCGGTCCGCCGGAGCGCTGCCGCGCGGCATCGGGACGGAACGCCGCCGCGTCGACTCCGCAGCCATACGTGTGGCAGTTCGGATTGACCTCGCGCTTGGCGCGCTGGAGCGATGGCCCGTCTGCAAAAACCACGTCGGTCGCCGCCAGCAATTCGTTTTCATTCTCGACCAAAGCCGGTGCTTCGCCGCTTTCGAAGGCCAGCGGTTCGGTGCAATGGTAAACCACGGCCTGTTCATTCAAGCATCCACCGAAAACCCGGAAGGCCGTAGGGTCATCAAACCATTGGACCGGTCGCTCAAACGCCAGACCCACCGGCCCGAGGAGGATCGTCTTGAGCATTCGACGCTGTTCGGATGCCGCACTGTCCGGATCCGTTTCCGGCGGGATCCGCAGAGTGATGATCAGGATGTTCGGATGTTCATTCGCCGGCCGGATCTGGATCGAAGATGCATCGGGTGGATCAACCGCTGGTTCGCCGTGCACATAAAGGACCCGGAGATGCCTCGCCATTCCTCCAAAGAGCCGCCGCGGGGCGCACTGCGGCCCATCCCACGGAAGCCGAGAATGAACAATCAGCGAATAGGACGCTTGGCGCGAACGATCCGGCTCGCGACTCACCGATTCACCGGCCCGCCAAAGTCCCGCGGTGGCAAAAGCTTCCATGACGTGCAAAATCGCGCCACGCGATTCTGGGCGCCGTCAGGTTTGTCCCCCAGAGCCCGATCAAGGGCGGGTTCCGGCGCGCCGCCGATGGGCGGCGCGATATCACCAAAGGTCAGACGAGCGCTTCCAGGCGCCGGACGATTTCGGCTTTGCCCATGACGCCAACCGCCTGATCCTTTTTCTCCCCGCCCTTGAAGAAAATCAGGGTCGGAATGCTGCGGATGCCGAACTGCGAGGCGGCGGTCGGGCACTCGTCCACGTTCACCTTGGCGATCGTGAACTTCCCGGCATTTTCCGCTGCGATTTCCTCAACAACCGGAGTCAGCATCCGGCACGGAGCGCACCAAGTCGCCCAAAAATCCAACAGGACCGGCGTGGTGGCCGAGGAGATGAATGATTGAAAATTGGAATCCGACAGTTCGGTAACGTGAGGACTGGACATGGCTAATTGGTTTGAGGCGGGTGAAGATAGCCAGAAACTGGCGTTCGTCTAGCCCACCATCATCCAAACCTGAACGCCCAATGCGGCGAGCGCAACCACCAGCGCCGCAACGCCGAGGATCGGGCTGATGTCGTCCGTGGCCGACTGCGTATTCTCCGGAACAACAGTCAGCGGAGCCGAGGCTGAAACCGAGGCCGGGCGAGATGCATCCGGCTTACGCTGCAACTGGACGGTTGCTTGGGGAAGCGGTTTGGCGGGTGCCGCCGAAACCGGAACCTTTGCCGTTTCCTTCTTCGTTTCGGCACGAACCGGTGCCGGAGCGATCGGGGTCGCTGCGGCAGGTGCGGGAACCGGCTTTGTTCCGATCGAAGGTGCCGCCGATGCCGGAGCAACGGGAGGCTTTGGCGCTACGGGAGTCGCCGCAGCAGGCGCCGGAGGCGGAACCGGTGCGCCGGGAGGCTTGGGAGCAACGGGAGGAACCGAAGCCGATGGAGGACGCGGAACAACCGGAGCAGCGGCGGCGGGAGGCGGAACCGGGGCACCGGGAGACTTCGCGGCCGCCGGAGGGGGCGGGACCGTGGGCGGCTTCGGGATCGAAGGAGAAACCGGAGGCTTCGGAACGGACGGAGCCGGAGGAACCGCCGCTGTCGGGGCGGGAACCGGTTTCGGCGGCAGGTTGATCATCGCCGTTTCACGCGGACTGGAGGCCACTTGGGGACCGTCACGACGCGCCGGAAGAACAATCCGGACTGTTTCCTTCTTGGGTTCGGCCATAAATTCTTGGGTGGGTTAAAGAGCAGCAACTATCAGCAGCGGAGAAAGATATTCACAAATTCCGTCAAAAGTGTCAATCCCGCCCCATAAAATTTGTTGCGTGAAGAGCGCGTGGATCAGGCAACGGCTTTCAGACGGCGATGTCCTCGTTCCAGAGCTCGGGTCGGTGGGCGATGAACCGGCGCATCATTTCTATACATTCTTCATCTTGAATGACTTCAAGCTGGACTCCGGAATGGCTGAGCCACTCTTCAGCGCCTTGGAATGTGACATTTTCACCGATGACGATCTTCGGAATTTTGTAGAGAAGCGACGTTCCACTACACATCGGGCAGGGTGAAAGCGTTGTGTAAAGCACACACTCGCGGTAGACCGAAGCGGGCTGGCGTCCGGCATTTTGGAATGCGCTCATTTCGCCATGCAGGAGCGGATCACCCTTCTGAACGCGCATGTTGTGGCCGCGGCCAATGATGCGACCGTTGTGGACGATCACCGATCCGATGGGAATGCCACCTTCGGCAAGTCCGGCTTTGGCTTCGTCGATGGCCGCCTGCAGGAAAGGGTCGCGCATGCCGCAGGCATAGCTGGTGGGCTGTGTGAGGGCAAGCAGGGTTGCGTCCCGGACCGGCTTCGCGCAAAATCCCGGCCATGGCTGTCAATGCACCCGCTCTTGATGCTCCCGGAACTCCGATGCCGGAATTCGCGCTGCCCGACGTCTCGGATGGCGCCGTTTTCACCAACGAAAAACTCGCCGGCGCCTCGGCGGTGCTCGTGGCGTTCATCTGCCGGCACTGTCCGTACGTCGTCCATGTGCGCGACGAACTCGTGCGGGTGGCGTCCGAATTTGCCCCGCGGGGCGTGAAGACGATCGGCATCAGCGCGAATGATCCGGTGAAGTATCCGGACGACGCTCCCGATCGTTTGCGGGAAATGGTTTCCGAATTCGGCATTCCCTTTCCCGTGCTCTTCGACGAATCACAGGACGTGGCGCGAGCTTTTGGAGCCGTCTGCACGCCCGACCTGTTCGTTTACGATGGCGAACTCCGGCTCTTCTATCGCGGCCGTCTGGATGACAGTACACCGGGAAATGGCAAATCGGTGACCGGAAGCGATCTCCGCCAGGCCCTCGATGCACTGTTGGCCGGCCAACCGCTTTCCAGCCCACCCCAGCCAAGCATGGGTTGCAGCATCAAATGGCGCTGACCGGGAAATTCCTTGCCCGGAATTTCGACCGACCGTTACGTTCCTGCGGATGAAGCTATTGGTTACCGGCGGGGCCGGGTTCATCGGGTCTCACATTTGCCGCCGGCTGCTTGCGGACGGGCATTCCGTGACGATCTTCGATGACTTCAACGACTACTACGATCCGTCGATCAAGCGGGCCAATGTCGCCGCACTCGGCGGCGCGGTGGAACTCGTTGAGGGCGACATCCGTGATCAATCCCGCGTTGATTCCTGCGTGCGCGGGGGAAATTTCGATACGATCGTGCACATCGCCGCACGCGCTGGAGTGCGTCCCTCGGTGCAGGACCCGCAGCTCTACATCGACACGAACATCACGGGCACACACCACCTGCTGAATGCCGCCCGGCAGGCAAACGTGGGCCGGTTCGTTTTTGCGTCCAGCTCGTCGGTTTACGGTCTCTGCAAAACGGTTCCGTTCCGCGAGGACGTCGCGCTGCCGCAGACGCTTTCGCCCTACGCCGCGACGAAACTCGCCGGCGAGCACCTCTGCGGGAACTACTCCCATCTCTTCGGACTGCGAACGGTCTGCCTGCGATTTTTTACTGTGTATGGACCGGGTCAGCGTCCGGATCTGGCGATTCATAAGTTCACGGACTCGATCCACAACGGACGGCCGATTCCACAGTACGGCGACGGCAGCACGCGGCGGGATTACACTTACATTGACGACATCGTCCAAGGCGTGATGGGCGCGCTCACCTATGACGGACCGGCCTTCGACATCTTCAATCTCGGAGAAAACCAGACGGTCACACTGAGCGAACTCATCGAGGTCATTGAAAGAACGCTTGGAAAGAAGGCCGTCATTGATCGTCTGCCGGAACAGCCCGGTGACATGCCGCTCACATCGGCCGACATCACGAAAGCCCGCCAGTTGCTCGGTTACAATCCGAAGACCAAAATCGCCGACGGCATTCCAAAGTTCGTCGAGTGGTATCTCTCGCGCCGATGAGCCCGGTCGTTTCCCTCACGGCGGACCTGGTTCGGATTCCGAGTGTGAATCCGGACGGGGATCCCGGCACGGGGGAAACCGGCGAACGCGCCTGCGCCGAGAAGATCGCTGAGATTCTCACGCCCGTCGCAGCGAACGTCGAGTTACGGGAGGTCCTGCCGGACCGCCCGAATGTGGTCGCGCGTTTTCCTTCGGGCCGTCCGGACAAACCGCGCCTCCTTCTGGCGCCGCACACGGACACCGTGAGTGTGGTTGGGATGACGATTGATCCGTTTGGAGCGGAAATTCGCGACGGACGGCTTTACGGCCGCGGAGCCACCGACACGAAAGGCCCGATGGCGGCGATGCTCGCAGCTTTGATCGAGTGCCGCGACATCCTGCCGGACCTCAGCCACGAGATCTGGTTTGCGGGTCTGGTCGGGGAGGAAGCCGGCCAACACGGCGCCAAGGCGCTCGCTGCGGAGGAACACTTCGACTTTGTCATCGCCGGTGAGCCAACGGACCTACAGACCGTTCACACGCACAAAGGCTCCCAATGGACCCAACTGCGAACGCGCGGCCACGCGGTCCATGCCTCCCGCCCCGACGAGGGAGAGAACGCCATCTACAAAATGGTTCGCGCAATTTCTGCCATTGAGACGGACGTCGCCACCGAACTCCGGTTGCTTCAGGATCCGGTCCTCGGACATGCGACCGTCAGCGTTGGCGTGATCCGAGGCGGGTCGAAAGTGAACATCGTTCCCGACGAGTGCCTGGCTTCGGTGGACATGCGCACGATTCCCGGCCAGCCGCCCGGCTTGCTTGAACGGGTTGTTCTGAAAGCCGTGCCGGACATCGAGTTCACGGTCACGCGCGCAGCGCCGCTCCAGACCGCTCCCGATCATCCTTTGATCCGGCAACTCGCGGCCCTTGGTGCCCGACCCGTAGGCGCTCCTTGGTTTTGCGACGCGGCGGTCTTCGGTTCCCAAGGCTGTCCGGCCGTCGCGTTGGGTCCGGGTTCCATCGCACAAGCGCACACCGCGGACGAGTTCATTGAGCTGGCCGACCTCGAAGCCGGGGCGACATTCTTCACCCGTTTCCTGCAGAGCCTGCGCGCTTAAGACGGACTGCCGGCGCGGCGACGCCAGGCGCCCGGGGTTTCTCCAAAGCGCGCTTTGAAGCGGTGCGAGAAATTGCTCTGTTTCGAAAACCCGCACGTCGCCGAAATCCGATCGATGCTCCAGTCCGGTCGGTGCCGCAGCAGTTGTTTGGCCCGGTTGAGTCGCAAATCGAGGAGAAACGCATGCGCGGTCGTGCCCGTGTGCTGAAGAAACTGGCGGTCCAAAGTTCGTGTCGAGACGCGCAAAAAGGAGGCCAATTCCCGCGTCCGGGCCGGATCGCCCGATTGCACCCGTTGCCACGCCCAACGAATCGCGCGGGCCGTAGGAGCATGCCCGCAAGCCGGACCACACGTCGACACCGCCTCGCGGATCCCCTCGGGCTCAAAGCGCACCAGCAGATCCCGACAGGCATCACGATCGCCGCCATGATCGCGCATCCAGAGAAGCGCCTGTGCGCCGATGCGCCGAAAGGGGGGAACGACCGACGTGATCGCTCCAAAAAGGCCGGGAACGAGCGAGCCGCCCGGCGCTCCTTCGACGGTTAACAGGCCGGTCGTCACTTCCTGCTCCGGGAAACCGTCCCGGAGAACAAACGACACACTCCGGGCAATCCATTCGTCCGTTGTGAAGATCGCTCCATCGGGGGCCAGTTCCTCAATCCAAGGTGCAAGAATCTCGGCGGTACGGCGGTAGCGCTCACCCGGATCCCAATAATTGCCGATCCGACGGTCGGACCAGAGTTCGAAATTCTTCACCCGGACACGCACACCCGCCTGCTCGGCCACTTCGCGAAAGCCGGCCAGGCGTTCATTCGAAAATACCCGTCCGGGCATGCCGATCCCCAGCAGTTCGCGGTGGCCGCGTTCCAACAGATGGCGGGCTGCCGACCGTCCAATCGCCACGTCATTGCTCAGCAGGTTTCCCACCCCGGAAATCGGACCCGACGAGTTGCTGACGTTGATCAACGGGAACGCTGGACGCCGGTCTCCCATGACCTCCTGATTGAAAATCGCGGCGATCACGCCCAGGACCGGCAATCCGTGGAACTGATCCAGTGCTCCCTCACTGACCACCTCCACGCTGAACGGAATGGACGTCCGGCCTGCCTCGGCACAAATCCCCTCCCACACTTCCCGCGGCATGCTCAAACGCAGATCCATCAAGGCCACCAGGAATCCCAAGTCGGCTTTCATCTCCCGCACCATCCTCGGATACCTCGCCCGGCCGATCAACCTCCGATGTCTGATTTTCATAAAAACTTTGTCCCGAATCGCGGTTGTGAGGCGGGGGTGTCCGGAGGCATCGTGGGTCACGCATGTTTTCTCCCCTTTTCGGACGTGTCTTTGTCGCTCTTGGTCTGGTCGGTGCGGTCTACGCGAATCCGGTCCACCCCCGACTTTTCGTCGGCCCGAGCGACGTGTCCGCAATTCGAGCACGGGCGCAGTCGGCCGAATTGGCGCCGGTCGTGCAGGCCATCCAGTGGATGACGCAATCGACGAACGGCGTGAGCAACGATCCGTTCAGCTACGACTTCCACAAACAATTTGGAAACTACGCGATCCTCTATTTGGCGACCGGAAACGCGACCTTCGCGGCGCAGGCGCGCGATGAAACGCTGTACCACATTTCAAAAACCGAGTGGTGGGCGAACGACAGCTACCGCTCCCTCCGCCGCGGGGCTCTCTCGCGCGGTGCGGCGATCAGTTACGATTTCTGTTACGACGCGTGGTCCGGACAGACGGTTCCGGCTTCTGTGACCTGGCGTGGGGAAACCGTGCAGGTGCCGCCCCAATATGTCGGCCTCGACCTCAACACGGCTGTCTCTCAAGCGCTGAAGGCCAACGTTCAATCCCTGATCCGAAGCGGCGGTGGAGATTGGCCGGGCAATGACAAGACGGGCAATAACTGGTTTGCCGTCCGCTACGGGGGCGCGCTCATCGGTTTGCTGGCGTCCGACGAAACCGGGATGGACACCGAATACACGACGGCCCTCACCCAACTTCGCGCCTACCTGCGCGACAGCCTGAGCACGAATCCCTCGGCGCGCGGATGGAATCCGGAGGGCTACGGTTACTCGTTTTATCCGTCACAATTCACGTTCCCCGCCCTGCTGGCGCTCTCGCGGAACCGGAACGTGAATTTGCAAAGCGAGGTTCCGGCGATCCGGTATGCCCTGCCGGTCCTCTATTCGGGGTTGATGAGCCTGCAAACCAACCCGGGCACGTTCATCGGACTGCATCCGGATTTCACAGACGACAATCCGCAATGGTTCGGCGAAGGCGCCGCGAACTTGGCGTTTGCGTTCGCGCCGGACGAAATGAAGCCGGCGCTGAAGTGGATGTATCGGCGGTCGTTCGGCGACCTCGGCGACAACAAATGGGACTCGATGTCGGTCGGCGGGCTCTATGCCTTGCTCTATTACCCGGTCGATGTGCCGGAGCAAAATCCCGCCAACGTTCCTTCGTTCAGCCGCAACTGGGAAGATCCGGTATCCGGTTTCTTCAGCACGCGGAAAGCATTCAATGGCCCCGAGGACATCCTCACGCAATTTCACACCAAGTCGCGGCAGAACATCGGCGGCCACAATGGACCCGATGGGTTGACGTTCCGAATCTTCGGCCTCGGCGTGCCATGGGCAGTCGGCTCGGGCCGCACGGTCGATGGAGCCGGTCAGTCCACGATCTACGCCAGCGACCCGCTCGGCGGTGTCGGATACCAAGGCGTGGTGGGAACCGTTCCGAACTACTACATGCGTCCCGGCGGCGGCGGTTACTGGGTCGGGCGCAACCAACCCTTCAGCGACACGGGCGTGCGGAATTGGACCCGGCGGTTCATCGTCGACTACGGGGCCGAGACCGGGACCGAGGCATTCTTTGTGGTCTCGGACACCAGCGACAGCGGACGCTACTGGCGGTTCAACACTCCGGAGTTCAACACCATTACAACTTCGGGCAATCAGTTCACTGTCACAAACACGCTCACCGGCCACCGGCTCATAGGAACGGTCCTGCATCCGGCGAATCCGGTTTTCCGCACCGGTGATTTCACCCGCGGCAGCGCCTACAATTTTCGCGGATCGGATTTTCTGAAGAACAACTGGGTCGACTTCACTTCAGCCGACGGCTCGTTCCTTGTCACGTTCGCGCTGGTCCGCTCCGGAAACACGGCGCCAATTCCCCAGCTCACCGGAACACCCGGCAATGGCGTCGTCCAACTCGGCAGCCGGGCTTACACCATTTCCGGCGATGAAATTCAAGTGACCGGATGGGAACGCCCGCAGGTCGTGATCACGTCCCCAACCGCCGATGCCGCCCTCACCGGCGGACCGCAGCAGATCAACATCCATGGCACGGTTACGTCGCCGGCCGGCACTCCCATCCGAAGCGTGGAGGTCTTCCTGAACGGCTCGAAGTTGGGCGACGCAAATCTGCAGGGATCAAGTTGGTCGCTCGCTTCCGGAACAATGCCGCGGGGAACGCACGAGATCCGCGCACGGGCTACCGACGACAACGCCGAGTGGTCGGAAAAAATCATTCGGATCAGCGTGAACCAGACAGTTCCGCCGTCGATCAGCATTTCTGCGCCGGCGGCCGGCTCCAGCCTCCCGGCGGACCAGCCTTTCGTGCTGCGTGGATCGACATCGGATCCCGAGGGCAGCACGCCATCGGTGCAGGTGTTCTCCGGGACAACCCTGCTGGGCACAGCACCGGTCACTGCCGGACGGTGGATTTACACCGTGCCCGCCTCGGCATTCACGGTCGGACGCCGCGTTTTCTCGGCAAGGGCGACGGACGCTGCCGGCGACTCGCGGGAAACCGCACCCGTCGAGCTGCGCGCCAGCCGGCTTTACAGCAATGTGCCGATCTACGGTGATCTCGCATACTGGACGCCATTCCCGAACGAGAACCGTGTTTCTTTGGCGACCCACGATGGCGACGTTCGGTGGTTTGTCGAGTCGAGCCTCGGTTACACGAAACGCAATGCCGACATGTATGTGGCGGACACGAGTTTCGACGGCGACTTCCGGCTGACATTCCGCGCCAAGTTGGTCAGCGGTCTCCTGCGCGTTTGGTTTGGGAACCTGGTTTACATGGCCTTTGGCACGGCTTCGAATCCCGGTTCGATGCAATATGTCGGCTGGGGAGACAAGCCGATCGGCACGTGGCAGCAACCGCTTTTCCTGAACAACACCGCCTGGCATGACATCGAAATCTCGCGCATCGGCCAGGTGATCACGATCAAGCGGAACGGCACAAATTACATCAGCATGCGCTTGAACGACGATGGCACGTGCACACTCACGCCGGATATCGTGACCGAAGATCTGACGTTCGGATGGCGCGACAAATATCAGTGGTACAAAGGCTACTGGAGTGGCGGTGCCATCGGAATCGGAGCCCCCTTTGCAGATGGCACCTCCTTTTACATGGACGACTTCAATGTGGAAGTGCTCTCAGGCAACCAACCTCCGGCTCTCGCCATCACTCAGCCATCCGCGCAACTCCAATCGCCCGCCGGCCAGGCCGTGACAATCTCCGGCACCGCCAGCGATCCGGAAAACGGACCGGTGAGCATCCATCTCTTCGCCGGATCCGAGCAGATCGGCACCGGAATTCCGGTGACCAATGGCACATGGAGCTTCGATTGGACTCCGCCGCTCCAGAGCGTCTATGGGATCTCGGCCCAGGCCGTGGACAGTCGGAACAACACGGCGCGTTCAAATTCGGTCACGGTCGTCGTGGGTTCAGGAAACTCGCAGCCAACAATTCAGCTCACCCGGCCCGTCGACGGAGCCGGCGTATCAGTGAATGCCGATACGACACTCAGCGCCGACGCATCCGACGCCGATGGTGCCATTGTCTCCGTCCGTTTCTTCATCAACGACGTCCTTGCAGCGACGGACACGACGGCGCCGTATTCGCACACCTGGCGTCCCACAGTAACCGGAAACTACACGGTCCGGGCCGAGGCGGTGGATGACATGAACGCGACGGCCACCACGCCGAATGTCGCGGTCGTCGTGACACCTGCAAACACGCTCCCGACCGCGACCCTCACGAACCCGGGTGATCTCAGCCGGATCAACCTTGGTGTGTCCACGACGTTTTCAGCAAATGCCAGCGACTCCGGCGGGACGATCGCCCGGGTGGATTTCTATGACAATGGCGTACTGGTCGGCAGCGACAACACCTCGCCTTACCAAATCACCTACACTCCTGCCGCCGCGGGGACGCGCACGTTGATGGCCGTGGCGATCGATGATCTCGGCGGGGCCGGCTACTCGGCGACACGCACGCTCTTTGTCACGTCGGCCAGCAATCAGGCTCCGGCAACAGCGATCACATCACCCGCAAACGGGTCGACGCTGATCGCCCCGCTGAGTTCGATTCTTCTGACGGCGAATGCCGGTGATGCCGATGGATCGATCCATCGCGTCCAATTCTTTGCCGGCACCACGCTTTTGGGCGAAGACCGCACGGCGCCATATGAGTTCACCTGGACAAACGTCGCCGCCGGAACCTACTCGCTGACGGCGCGCGCGACCGACAACGAAGGAACACAGACGACATCCGCCCCGGTTTCGGTGACCCTCGCCTACACACCGGGAACGGAGGCCGCGGCTTCGCCGGTTGCTGACGCCTATGTGGCCGACGGGGTGAACACCAACTTCGGAACGCTTGCCACTCTCCGTACTCAGGACAAAACGTGGAGCTACCTTCGTTTCCCGGTCGCTATTCCGACCGGAGCGGTCTTGAGAGCCGCACGTTTGCGGGTTGTTCCAACAAGCGACCGTGACCGCCAGGAGCTTTTCTTCCAACCGGATGACACGTGGGGCGAAACCACCGTCACCGGAACGAATGAACCCTCCAAAGGCACAGCCATGGTGACCGGATTCTCCGTTCGCGCCAACGCAGCGGTTGAGATCGATGTCACACAATCCGCACGTCAGGAAGTCGCGGGCGACGGGGTCCTTTCCCTGACCCTCGGGGCCGCCGGCAACCAATTCAGCGGAACCGATTACCATTCGCGCGAAGCGACCACAGTGGCCAACCGCCCCCAATTGGTACTCACTTACAACATTCTGCCGACGCTCACACTGAACGCTCCGGCCAACCCCGTTGCGGGAGTGCCGGCGACGATTTCCGCCAGCGTCTCTGACTCCGACGGAACCGTTGCGTCGGTGGCGTTCTTTGTGGACGGAACGGCTGTTGGGGATCCCGTTACGTCAGCGCCCTACTCGGTATCATGGACCGCTCCCGCAGCGGGGACTTATGCGATCACAGCGGCGGCCACGGACAATCTGGGAGACACTCGCGAAGTGACCACCAATGTCACGGTCCAGTCCGGCCAACCCGCTGCGGCGACCGGCCTCGCGGCTCAGCCGATCTCAAGTTCGCAAATGGCACTCTCGTGGACCGGACCGGGCGGATCACCAACCGGGTTCCGCGCTGATTACCGGGTCTCGGGTCAATCGACATGGACATCGGGCCCAGAATTCACGGCCAATACAACATCAGGCACGGTCTCCGGTTTGAATCCTGAGACCACCTACGAATTCGTGCTCATCACGTTCGCACAAGGCGGTTCGTCCAACCCGTCGAACATGGCGTCGGCGACCACACCCGCTGAGCCATTTGCGGATTGGATTGACCGGCACCCGGTCGGGAATCTGACCGGTGCCGGCGACGATGCCGACGGCGACGGAGTTCCGAACCTGATAGAGTTTGCACTCGGCGGAGAGCCGGCGAATGCAGGGAATGTTCCTGCGTCGCCCACGCCGACGCTGGCTGAAGTGGGAAACGAGAGGCATCTGGCGCTTTCGTTCGAACCGGCACGCACCGAAGGGCTTCGCTTTGTGGTCGAGGCATCCGACGACCTGTCTGGTTGGACCGAGGAGTTTGTGCTGACCGGCGTGGTCGCCGGCGAGGTCTTCACGTTCACGGACGATGTCGTCGTGAACGAAGCCACCAGCCGCCGGCGGTTCCTGCGGCTCCGTATTGAAGAGTTGCCTTAGAATTTTCAGCAGACACCGAGGATCCAGCCTTCGATCGATCCGATTTCGCGCTCGTCAGAACGGAGAGGCGGCTCGCTGTATTGCCTCAAGACTCCTGACTGGTCGGCCCACTGGAGCCAGCCGGCGACCGCAAAGGCAGCCCGCTGGTCAATGGTTCCGCTCGTGGCAAACCGTCGCATCCACAGGGACGGATAGACTTCGGCGATCAATGAGCCGGAGGTCGGGATTTGCCATCCATCGAACGGCCAAAAATGTGTGCCGCCACCACAATGCCTGCGAAGATACCGGAGCCACGGCAATCCCGCATGCGTCGATGTGGCCACTTGTCCCTGAACGTCAAATTGGAAGACCGACTTCGCCGAGGGAGTCCATCGCTCAGTCAGTCGAAGCCATCGTACATCACCGCTCCGACGCTTAGCGTCCCCAACGAGCCCATCCCTCACCAAACGGACCGATGTCCCCGGTTGATCCGTTGGCCAATGCTTCTGAAAATCGTCCAAAAACCCCGGCCAGTCGGCAGGCAGGGCGTGAGCGTCGAAGTAGCTGAGGGGAAACGAAAAGCCGTGATCGATTCCAACCAGCGTGGCCGATGGACGGCTGAGGAGATCGGCGAGCCATTCCGCGAGTGAACGTCTCGACCAATGGCGCGCCGGCGGCGGTGGTTGCCGTTCCAACGGCTCCTGATCTCCCTCCGCGACAAAAACACGAATTCCCGGCAGGCGGGCCTCGGGAGTCTCCGCACCGGAGTAGTCGATCCCGACATAGCGATCAAAACGTCGCTTCACGGCTCAACCGTCGACGAGAAATTCAGACGGTCCGCCTCAGGAACTGACCGCGTCCGCTTTCGCCGACGAAGCGCCCATCCCGAGCGGCGATCCGACCGCGCAATGTCACGACGGACGGTCGGCCTTGGATCTCCCATCCTTCAAAGGCGTGATAGTCAACCGCCGAGACCTGCGACTCGACACTGAGTTTGCCACGGAACTCCGGATCAAAGACCACCAGATCCGCGTCGGAGCCAAGTTGGATCGTTCCCTTTCGCGGAAACAGACCAAAGATCTTTGCAGCATTGGTGCTCGCGACATTGACAAAGGTATGCAGGTCCAGGCGACCGGCAGCCACGCCGTGCGTGTAGAGCAACTTGATGCGGTCCTCGAGCGACGGAATGCCGTTCGGAATCTTCGTGAAGTCGTCACGGCCCATCGGCTTCTGGGTTGCAAAATCAAAGGGCGCATGGTCGGTGCCGACCGTGTCGACAAGCCCCTGCCGGAGACCGTTCCAGAGGACCTCCTGATTCACACGATCACGCAGCGGCGGCGACATGACGTATTTCGCACCTTCGAAGTGCGGAAGCTCAGCGTAGGTTTTGTCGAGAACGAGATACTGGATGAGGGTTTCGATGCGGACATCGACGCCGCGGAGTCTCGCTCGGATCGCCTCCTCGAGTGCCTCGCGGCAACTGAGATGCACGATATAGACGGGCGCACCGGTCTGCTCGGCGAACGTCATCAAATGCTGCACGCCCTCCGCCTCGACGCGCGGCGGGCGACTTTCATGATGCCATTCCGGACCGGTGCGGCCTTCGGCGAGAAGACGCTTTTGCAGTTCGGCGACCAACGTCTCGTTCTCGCAGTGGGCGGTCGTGATCACCCCGAGTTTCTTCGCAAGCGAAAGCGTCTGAAAGAGCTCGCCGTCTTCGATTCCAAACGCACCTTTGTAAGCCAGGAAGATTTTGAACGACTGGATGCCATCCGCGACAATCTCGCGCAACTGGGATTCCGATTCGGGTCCGAACTGCGTGACGCCCATGTGGAACGTGTAATCGCAGCAGGCCTTGCCATCGGATTTTTCGCGCCACGTGCGGTAGCCGTCGATGCTCGCCTCGGCGCGCGACGGGCAGCACATGTCAAAGAGCGTTGTCGTCCCTCCGGCAATCGCACACTGCGTTCCGCTCACGTAGTCATCTTTGGAAAACGTGCCCATGAACGGCAGGTAGATGTGCGTGTGCGGGTCGATGAAGCCGGGAAAAACATACTTCCCCCGCGCGTCGACGATCTCGGCCCCGGGAGGAACCGGAAGGTCCCGGCCGATCGCGGTGATCGTCTCGTCTTCGCAATAGATATCGGCCACGTAGCGGCTGTCACCGGTGACAATATCGCCGTTTTTAATCAGGAGGCTCATCGGAGAAACTTTAACGCGCCCAAACGTCAGCGTCACCAAACCATCTCGACGTCGTCACCTTCTGACGCGTGTAAAATGCAATCGCTTCCTTGCCCTGGATATGGAGGTCGCCGAAAAACGACTCGTTCCACCCGCTGAACGGAAACATCGCCATTGCGGCCGGAACTCCGACATTGATCCCAACCATGCCGGCTTGGATCCGATGTTTGAATTCCCGCGCGGCGCGACCGGACTTCGTGAAAATGGCAGCGCCGTTTCCGTAGACGGATTGGTTGGCAATTTCAATCGCGGCATCCAGGTCGTCCATGCGCAGAACACTCAACACCGGCCCGAAAATCTCTTCCTTCATGGGCGTCGAACCCGGTAAGACTTGGTCGAGAACGGTCGGACCGACAAAAAATCCGCGCGAGCCCGGCAGCACGTGGCGGCCGTCCGCCGCGATTTTGGCCCCCTCGCCTTCGCTCTGCGCGATGAGGCGTTCCACCCGATCCCGGTGAGCCGCTGTGATCACCGGACCCATTTGTGCAGACGGATCATTGAACGTCGGCCCCACCTTGATCGACCGGGCGGATTCAACCAGGGCTGGAACAATCCGGTCTCCCGCCTCGCCGACCGCGACCGCCATCGAACCGGCCATGCACCGCTCACCGGCACAGCCGAACGCAGCCTCCGTGAGTCCGCGGACCGCTTCGTCCACCGGCGCGTCCGGCATGAGGAGAATGAAATTTTTCGCACCGCCTGCGGCCTGCACGCGCTTGCCATGAGCCGTCCCCTTCAGGAACACCTCCCGGGCCACCGGAGTCGAGCCGACGAACGAAACTGCACGCACCAATGGATGCGTCAAAAGAGCGTCCACTGCCTCCCGGCCGCCATGCACCAACTGAAAAACCCCCGGCGGAAGCCCGGCCTCGAGGAGCAACTCGGTCAGACGCACGGCGGTCAGTGGAACTTTTTCGCTCGGCTTCAGGACGAATGAATTCCCGCAAGCGAGGGCCACCGGGAACATCCACAGCGGGACCATCGCGGGGAAATTGAACGGCGTGATCCCGACGCACACACCCAGCGGCTGACGAACGGCTTCGCAATCGATGCCCCGCGCGACATTCTCCAGGGTCTCGCCCATGAGCAGGGAAGGCGCACTGGTCGCGAATTCGACCATCTGGATCCCGCGGCGCACGTCTCCACGGGCTTCGGTGAGGGTTTTCCCGTGTTCGGTTGCGACCAGCGTGACGAGTTCTTCCAGATGTTCCTCCAGCAACATTTTGTAACGGAAGAAGACCTGCACCCGGTCGACGACCGGTGTTTCCCACCAATCAACAAAAGCGCCGTCGGCGGCCCGGACTGCTGAGTCGACCAGGTCCGCTCCAGCCATCGGTGCCTCGGCAATGACTTCACCGAGGGAGGGGTTAAAAACGGGCGAGAGGGCAACACTGTCCTCCCGCCAGGTTCCATCAACAAAGTGCGGGCATTTGCGCATCGACTTAGCGCGAGAGGGCTTGGGATTGTTCAACAAACTTGTCTCCGCTCCACTCGCCGTCGGCCTTGATCATGTTCGAAGCCTTTTGAGCGTCTTTTCGTTCCTTCTGCCGCCGGACGAGGTCGGCATGGGTCGTGAAGTATTCCAGGCTTTTGCCCTTGAAGTCCTCAAGGGTCGCGAACTGGTGCTTGTCCATGAACGCCAGGAGCTCGTCCTGGAGCGGCTTGACCATTTCGTATCCGAACTTCATCACTCCCGTGCAGACCTGGACGGTATCGGCACCGAGAAGAATGAACTGCGCCGCGTCTCCGCCGGTCTCCACCCCGCCCATGCCGGAAAGCGTGCGACCTGGGAATTCGTTTCGAATCAAAGTCGCCACTTCCATGCACATGCGGAGCGCGATCGGCCGCACCGCCTTGGACGAATACCCGCCCGGCGTTGTGTAACCTTCCACGGTCGGCTCCGGACGGAGCGTTTCGAGATTTACGCCCATGACCGAACGGATGGTGTTAATCGCGCTGATCCCGTGGCAGCCGGCTCTCAGGGCCGCACGCGACGGGTCTTCGATATGCGTGATATTGGGCGTCATCTTTGCCCACACGGGTTTCTTCGCCGCCGCCATGACCCACGAGCACACTTCCTCCAGAATCTCCGGATCCTGCCCCATGGCCGCGCCCATTTTCCGTTCAGGCAGCCCGTGCGGGCAGGAAAAATTCAACTCAAATGCATCCACTCCCGCGTCCTGCGAGCGCTCGACGATTTCGGTCCATGCGTCGCGATTGTATTCCTCCATGATCGACGCGATCAAAATGCCGTCCGGGTGCATGTCCTTGCACTTTTTGAATTCCTCCAGCCAGATCGAGAATGGCCGGTCGCTGATCAACTCGATATTTTCCCATCCGATGATCTCCTTTCCGTCAGCGGCGTGAAGCTTGGCGTAACGGGGCGTCACATTGACCACCTTGGACGAGTCGAGGCTCACGGTTTTTGCGATGACCGCACCCCAACCTTCCCGGAACGCGCGGGAGATGACATTGAGATTGGTTCCGGGAGGCCCGGAGGCGATGACAAACGGGTTCGGCAGTTTCAGTCCGTCGACGGTGGTTTCCAGGGTGGGCATGGCAGGTTACAACTTGTAAGGGGTGGAAAGCATTTTCGGGGCCAAATCTTCAGCGTGCGGCGGCCACGCGGTCGATCACTTTCGAAGCGAGACGGTCAAAGGCCAGCACGGCGGCCGTCAGGTCCTCCTCGCGAGTGTCCTCGATTTTATTGTGGCTGATGCCGTGCAAGCTCTGGACAAACATCATGACGGTGGGAACTCCCGCACGGGCGACCTCGGCGGCATCATGCAGGGGGCCGGATGGCAGGAGGTGCGACCGCCCGCATGTCTCAAGGATTGCGTCGTCGCAGAGTTGAATCAGATCGGGATCAAACAAAGCCGGTTCGATATGCCAGATCCGCTCCCAATGCACCGCTACACCGCCTTCATCGGCGAACTGCTCGGAGGCGCGACGCGCATCCCGGAACATGGCGGCCAGTGCCGCCGCGTCGAGATGACGTTGGTCCAGCGTGATCCGGCAGTCTTCCACGACGCTGGTCACGATGCCGGGTTCCGTTTTGCACGACCCGATCGTGCAGACCCCGCCATGAGCAGCGGCGATGCGATAGATTTCAGGACTCATCCGCGCAGCGGCCAGGAAAGCGTCGCGGCGGCGGTTCATCGGCGTGCTGCCCGAATGCGCCGCCTGACCGTGAAAATGAACTGCATGTCGTTCGACACCGAATGTGCCCAAGACCGCTCCCAGCGGCAGTCCCATGTCCAGGAGGACCGGCCCCTGTTCGATGTGGAGCTCGATATAGGCCGCTGCGTTTTTCAACTCGGTTCCCGCGTCCTTGGCGCGCTCCAACTCAATCCCGACGTCGCGGAGTGCATCCGGGAGGGTCACGCCGTCCCGGTCGACAAGATTCCGCGCTTCCTCGAGATCGAGTGTTCCCGAGCACGCCGATGATCCGAAGAGGCTCTTGCCGAAGCGCGCCCCCTCTTCGTCAGCCCAGTCGACCAGACGAACCGTTACCGCCGGCTCGCCTTGGGACGCAATCCGGCGAAGGATCTCCAGACCCGCCAACACATTCAGGCAACCATCGAGCCATCCGCCATTCGGCACGGAGTCCATGTGTCCGCCGATCAAAACCTCACGCTGCGCGCGACCGCGGAGGGTTGCCCACAGGTTGCCGGCTGCGTCCTGGTGCACTTCGACGGGCAACTCCGCGAGTTTTGCGCGCAGCCATTCCCGGGCGCGGAGCCAGACGGGCGTGAATGCGACACGCTGGGCCCCGTTCTCGTCGCCGGTGAGCCGTCGGAGTTCTTTCAACTCCGATATCGTGCGTTCCGGATTCATTGAATCGATCATTAGAGAAGCCGACGCCTTCCGAAAAGGCTGATATTCAACGCGTCTCCTGCATGCCCTGCACCTCGCCGGCGTAGCCGGTCATTTCGAGATATCCCCTCGCCCAGATTGGCTGCCCATAGCGCGTGCCCTCGGCTGAAACCGATCCCTCCCAGTAGATCACCGGATCGGCCGCAAGTTCCTGGGTGTCGAGACGGCTTTCAATTCGCACATCCAGGTTCAACGAAGGAATCCTGAGCGTCCAACCGACCGGGTAACGGCCCCCGGTCTTCGGACTCGTCCACCAGCGAACCGGCTCGAGGTGGAACGAATCGTTGTCAATTTTGCGGCTCGATCCGTCTTTGGCGACAAATGTTCCCGATGAAAACGGGTCACGCCCTCCCGAACGCGTTCGTATCTGGAACAACATCAGATCGGTTCCATCCTCGAACTGCAGGCTGAACCAATCCCACCCCTTCTGATCAGCTGTGAGCTGGTTGGTCGCCCACTCATGATCAAACCAACTCCAACCGCGGACTTCGTGCACTCTCCCGCCAATCTCGATCGTGCCCGTCGTCGCCAGACGCGTGAGCGAATAATAATGGGAGGCCCGACCTTCGCCGGCGCCTTTTTGGCTGACTCCATCACGTCCGTGAAAAACCGGCGGCTTTTCACTCCGGAGTCGAAGATCGACTTTCACCTCCCCCTCGCGGGCCACGAGATCAAAGTCGTGCGGGCCCACCAGCCGGCATTCCCAATCGCGGATCCAGGCCAGCCGCGGCCCCTCATCAAAGCCGGCTTCGCCGAAACTGCCGCGAACCAAGCGCTGAAAATGGTGGAACTTTCCGCCGCCAAGATTGCTCACCGCAAAGTGTGCAAACTTCACATCGCGCCGCCCAAACTCCCCTTCGGCGACCCGCCCGCCCGGTGGAATCACCCCCTGGCGGAAGAACGTCAATTGATAGCCGAAATCCCGTGCGTCCGCGTCCGCCAGATTGCCCGTAAAATACCACCACTCGGTTTTGAAGTCCGGGTGACTTCCATGATCCCGCGGAAACTCGTAAGTCCAGCCCGGCAGCGACAAAGACCATCCATCGGACGCCTGCGCGCTCGCGGCGACAACCAGGACGGCGCAAAAAAAGAGATTTCGCAGCCACGGTGTGCATGCCAGTCTCGTGTCATGTTCGGAAATCAACCGTTCTGGCTGGCCTTGCTGTTGTGGGGCGGCGGAGAGCGGTTGTCGTTTTCCGAACGGACGAGGCTTTGCCTCACCAATGCCGCGGGCTGGGCGATGCTCGTGACCGGGGTGGCCTTCTTTGTTTTCAATGGGATCAGCGGGCGCCATCATCTGCTTCCTTTGAATACGATGCTGACTGCCACTGCAGTCGGTGGACTTTTGCTGGCTCGGCTCGGCTCCCGGCGCAGCGCGTTCAGCCTTCTTGCCGGCGGATCGGCCATTGTCTTTGTCATCGGCGGATACTTCTTTCGCAACGGACTCGAAAATTTTCTGATGATCTCCCTGGCGGCCACGATCTTTATGATCGACTCGCGCTGGGAACGTTGGCTCCTTTGCATGGTTTACGGGGCCGGGTTCGTCGTCGTCAAACTCTCGAACCATGAGATGGCGGCGGTGGCGGCAGGAATGCGCACCGCGTATGTGGCGAACCTGCTGGTCTTTGTCTTTTGGATTTGTGGCATGTTCGAGCTCTTCCGCTGGCTGACCACGGACGCTCGGAGAAAAGCCGAAGCCACAAACCAGCAACTGCGTGAATCCAACCGGACGAAAGAGGAACTTCTTTCCGTTATCTCCCATGATCTTCGTGGACCGATCGGCGCTCTGCTTCAATCTTTGGAAATGCTCGAAGCCGGCCTTCTTTCTCCCGAGGAGTTCCGGAAGGTCATTGCCCAGATTCGTGAAGAAACCGGGGCTGTGCACCAATCGCTGGAAAGCCTCCTGATCTGGGCCAAGCGGTTGCTGCATGAAAAGCCGGAAATCCTCTCCGTCCGCCTCCGGCCGATCGTGGCCGAAACCGAACGCCTGCTGGCGTTGGTGGCCCGTCAGAAAGCCATTTCGATCCAGAACCGCGTCCGCGAAGACACGGTGGTTCGCGGGGATGCCGGCCACCTTCAGGCGATCTTTCGCAATTTGATTTCAAACGCCATCAAGTTTTCACCGCCCGGAGGTGCCGTGGGCATCTCCGCCATGCCAAAAGGGGGGGACTGGCTCATTGAAGTTTCGGATGGCGGTGTCGGAATGACCCCGGAACGCATGAGGCAGGTGATCGAATCGCCGGTGGCCGACGCTGACTCCGGCACGCAGGCTGAGATCGGGACCGGAGTCGGGCTGCGGCTCTGCCGTGAATTCTTGCGGGATTTGAACTCCGACCTTCACCTGGAGAGTGAACCCGGCATTGGAACGCGCGCATTTTTCCGCCTACCGGCCGCTCCCGCAATCAGACCTCAACCGGAACCATCCCGCTGATGCTCTGCAGACGATGATCTCCTGTCCGGCCCCAATCCTCTACAAACATGGTCCAGGAAACTGAAGAAACCTTCGATCCCCAAACCCAACGGTGGGAATCGGATAGTATGGGACGCATTGCCGTTCCCCGCAGCGTTTATTGGGGCGCGCAAACCGCGCGGTCGCTCATCCATTTTCACATCGGAAACGACACCAAGCCTCCCGAACTCATCCGGGCGCTCGGAATCCTGAAAAAAGCGGCTGCACTGGCCAATAGCGACCTCGGCAAACTGCCCCCGGAAAAGTGCGATTTGATCGCCCGGGCCGCCGACGAGGTGATCGCTGGAAAACTTGACGCCCACTTTCCTCTGCGCATCTGGCAAACCGGTTCCGGCACCCAGAGCAACATGAATGCGAATGAGGTGATCTCCAATCGCGCCATCGAACTCGCCGGGGGAGAAATGGGAAGCAAAAGGCCAATCCACCCGAACGACGACGTGAACATGTCGCAGTCGTCGAACGACACGTTCCCCACCGCCATGTCGATCGCGGCAGCCCTCGCCGTCTCCGAAAACCTTCTGCCGGCCGTGCAGTCGCTCCGCGATGTTTTGGACGCGAAAGCAAAGGCATTCTCATCGATCGTCAAAATTGGCCGGACCCACCTGCAGGATGCGACGCCATTGACGCTCGGGCAGGAATTCTCCGGCTATGTCGCCCTCCTCGATCAAGCCATGGACGATCTCCAGCGATCACTCCCGGGCCTTCGTTCTCTCGCGATCGGCGGCACCGCCGTCGGGACCGGTCTCAACGCCCATCCGGAATTCGGCGACCGCGCCGCGGCTTACATTTCCGAAATCACCGGACATCCGTTTGTCTCCGCCCCGAACAAGTTTGCCGCCCTCTCGGCTCATAATGAATTCGTTGTTGCGGGCGGTGCCGTGAAGGCGCTCGCCTGTGCGCTGATGAAAATCGCCAACGACATCCGTTGGCTCGCCTCCGGTCCACGCTGCGGCCTCGGCGAACTCACCATTCCCGAAAACGAACCCGGATCATCCATCATGCCCGGAAAAGTCAATCCCACCCAGTCGGAAGCGTTGACCATGATCGCCGTGCAAGTCATGGGCAATGACGCCGCCATCGGATTCGCAGCTTCGCAGGGAAATTTTGAACTCAACGTATTCAAACCCGTCATCATCCATAATTTTCTTCACTCCGTCCGCCTGCTTGCCGACGGATGCCGTTCGTTCAACGAACATTGCGCGATCGGAATCGTGCCGAACACGGAGCGGATTGCCGACTACGTGCGGAATTCCCTGATGTTGGTGACCGCCCTCAATCCCCACATCGGTTATGACAAGGCCGCGCAGATCGCCAAGAAGGCGCACCACGACAAAATCGGACTGCGGGAAGCCGCCCTCGATTTGGGGTTTGTGAAACCCGAAGACTTCGACCGCTGGGTCGTTGCCGAAAACATGACTCGTCCATGAAATCCACCACCCTTGCCCTCCTCCTCGCCACCGCTATGCTCGCCGCCCAACCGGCTCCTGTCGTCGACGGACTCCTTCCCGATACCGGAGGATCCGGAATTCCGACGATCCCTGTCGCTGAGTCCACACCCGGTGGAGCCTTGGAGGCGATGCGCGCCATCCCGCCGGATTTTTCCGACGGCATCCTTGTCGTTACCGGCCGGAGCGGCGCTCCCGATCCGTCGGACTGGATCGTGCTCGCCCGCGAGAATCAGGATGTTTCGACGCTCGAACGTTTTGTTTTGAGAGGAGGCCGTGTCGAGTCACGCAGCACATCGCTCGACGCCGCCGAGGCATTTCGGGGATCCGATTACATCAACCCTGATGAGGTTGCCGTTGACTCACGCCAGGCTTGGACGATCGCCGTCGGAGCCCTCGAATCCAAGGGTGCGGCCGCAGCATCGGCCGACTACTCATTGAAAGTGCCGGGCAAGGACGTGGACGGAGTCTGGACCGTGAAAGTGCTCGATGCCAAAGGCAACACCTTGGGCGAAGTGGAGGTTTCCGCCACGAGCGGAGATGTCCTGCGGTCCCGATAAAAAGAAAGGGCGTCCCCGGAAACCGGAGACGCCCCTTTGGGAAAGCGCGAATGAATCAGGCTTTCGGTTTGAGCTTGAACGTGCGCTTGCCTTTCGGCCGCCCGGCACGCTTGGCCGGAGTCTTGGCCGGTTCGGCTTCCGCTTTCGGGGCCGAGCCGCCGGTGATCTTGTAAAGACCGGCATCAAGGCGCTTGATCCCCGGAATTTTCTTTCCGGTGCTGCTGAACCAAACATGGATGTTCTGGGCATTGATGCCGAGTTTGTCCGCGATGTCTTTGACACGGGCTCCGCTGTCACCCGCCGCGTGCAGGATCGAAAGGATCTGGTCCTTCAGGGCGCCGCGCTTGCCACGTTTGCCGCGTCCACGGCCCTTCGGGGCTTTGCCAGCCGGGGCTTTCGGGGCCTTGGCTGCTTTGGCAGATCCCGACGCCTTCGCCGGCGCGGCTCCGCCAAATGTCACGCTCGCGATTTCGCTTTCAATTGCCTGGATTTGCTTCAACAAAGCTTCCTTACGCTCGGAGAGGCTGAGAAGTTTGCGAAGAACACTGCTGGTGATATGGGTAACGTCCATTGGAAAACTTAGTGAGTCATGACATCTCCATGTTGGCAAGTGGTTTCTGATGACTGAGGCAAACTTTGTTAAGGCAGGGAAATCCCCGATCCGGCCATCAGGCAACACGGTGCATGTCTGGAGAATCCGCTCTGCGGAGCCGTCGTGGATGAGCGAAGCGGAAGCAGCTGCAGCCGCACGAATTCCTGCTGCACCGGTGCAAAGCACCTTTGTTAAGTCGCGCGCCGGCCTCCGGCGGATCCTGGCCGGATATCTTGGCTGTGACCTGCATGATGTCGAAGTTGAGCGCCCCCTGAACGGCAAACCACGGCTTATGGACGGCGAGCTGTTTTTCAACGTTAGCCATTCGGGCTCGGAAATCTGTGCGGCATTCTCCGCGGCCGAGATCGGGATCGACATCGAGCGATCGGACAGAAGGGTGGACGCCATCGCGTTGGCGCACCGCTATTTTCTCCCTGAGGAGGCGTCGCGGATCTCCGCATCCGGCAATCCCCTCGCCGATTTTCTGCAAACCTGGGTTGTCAAAGAAGCCGCGGTCAAACTCTCCGGAGAGGGCCTTGCGACGGCGATCGGGGCGGTTCAAACGCTGGGCACAGTCCGCCTGCAGGGTCGCCCGATCGTTTGCGAACGATTCCGGTATGAGGGCGTTGTCGGCTGTATTGCTGCGTTCGAGGATTTCGAAGTAAAAGGCTGGTTTGATCTGTAGAAGCTGATATCGGCTCGCACGAAGATATGTCATTTCAGAATCTCGGCCTCTCGGAATCCGTCCTCCACGGCGCGCAGCGCATGGGGTATTCGGATCCGACGCCGATCCAACTCCGGGCCATTCCCGTTATCCTTTCCGGCCGCGACCTCATTGCTTCCGCCCAGACCGGGACCGGGAAGACGGCGGCCTTTGCATTGCCGATTTTATCCAAGCTCGACCACCCCGAGCCACAAATCCGTTGCCTCGTGCTGGAGCCGACGCGGGAACTGGCGATGCAGGTCGAGACGGCCTTTCGTGACTACATGCGGTTCATGCATACGCATGTCGCGCTCATCCATGGTGGAGTGGGCTACGGGAAACAGAAGGAAGACCTCGCGAGGAAAAGCGACGTCGTGGTGGCGACACCCGGCCGTCTGCTCGACCACATGCAGCAGGGGGCGGTGGATCTGACACGGCTCGAGTTTCTCGTGCTCGACGAAGTGGACCGCATGCTCGACATGGGCTTCTTGCCGGATGTGCGCCGGATCGTGGAGAAGTGCCCGGAAAAGCGCCAGACGCTCCTGTTTTCGGCAACGATTCCCGAGGAAATCGGCCGTCTCGCCTCGTGGTGCCTGAAGGATCCGGAACGCATTGAGATCGGAGCCCGGCGTTCACCGGCCGAAACAGTGAATCACGCATTTTACCCGGTCGCCCTGGATCAAAAATTCGATCTGCTTCTCTCACTGCTTGAGCGGACAAACTTTGACAGCGTCCTGATCTTCTGCCGGACGAAGGACGGCGCGGACCGAATCTCGCGACAGCTGAAATCCAAGAACCACTCGGTGGCCACGCTGCACTCGAATCGCACGCAGACCGAGCGGGTCGAAGCACTCGAGGGCTTCAAAGGCGGGCGTTACGAAGTGCTGGTCGCGACTGACATCGCGGCGCGCGGAATTGATATTGCCGGCGTGAGCCACGTCATCAACTACGACGTGCCGCAACATCCGGAAGACTATGTGCACCGGATCGGCCGCACCGGCCGCGCCCAGACCGTGGGAGATGCCTTCACGATCATGACCGCCGAAGAGCTTCCGCATGTCAAAGACATCGAGCGGTTCATCGGGCAGACGGTGCCGCGTCTGAAACTGGAAAACTTCCCTTACGTTTACACCGCGCTCTTCAACGAAACCGAAGCCGCCGCAGCTCTCAAAGCCGCCAAGGGCGTTCGCACCCACAAAGGCTACAAATTCGGCGCCCGCCGCAAACGCTGAGGCGCCACGGCTCAGTAGAGCTCGACCGGCGAACGTTTGCCATCCTCCGGACTTCGGAGTGCGGCCGCTTCCTCGCCCAGAACCGCGACGCGGAGATCGTAAACCTCCGCGTCCACGCGGCGAAATTCGTCCTCGTCGAAAACAAAGGGCCGAGTCAGTCGCTTTTTGAAGCGCGAGACCGATTCGAGCGCCGGGCTGAGCCGCTCGCCGAGCGGGCGGATGGCTTCCAAGGCGGCCGCAGCCATTTCGATGCGGTGACAAATCATGAGGAGGTCATTGCCGGCCTCGATGCCCATTCGCATCGTTTCTTCGAACCCGTAGTGGTTGAGAATCGCGCCCATGTCGAGATCGTCGGTCATGATCAACCCCTCGAATCCCATCTCGCGGCGGAGCAGATCCTTGATCAGAACCGGAGAAAGCGAGGCGGGCCGGTCGACGGGGTCCAGACCCGAGACCGAGATATGGCCGATCATCATGGAATCCACCCGCTTCGCGAACGCCCGAAAAACCGCCAGTTCACCGGCTTCCATGAGTTCCCGCGAGCGCTCCAACCGCGGGAGTTCATGATGGGGATCGAGCGCGGCGGACGCGTAGCCCGGGAAATGCTTCCCGCAGGTCAGGATGCCCGCAGCCTGAAGCGCATCATTGAAGGCCCCGGCTTTTTCGATCACTTCGGGCACGGTCCGACCATAGCACCGTCCGCGCAGCGAATTGTCGGCTTCATCGTCAAACGAAAGGTCGAGCACGGGACAGAGGTCGAGGTTGAATCCGAAAGTCCGGAGGAGCCGGCCGGTGATGTCACCATGCCGGCGGATCAGGCCGATGTCGCCTTTGTCGCGAAGTTGCTGGGCGTTTGGGGGTTCGTTGCCGATGAGTTTCAACCGCGAAACGCGTCCGCCTTCCTGGTCGATCGTGACGATCGGTTCGACATCGCTGAGATCGCGCAGGTCATCGATCAAGCAGC
This sequence comes from Terrimicrobiaceae bacterium, assembly GCA_033763515.1. Classification (GTDB taxonomy): domain Bacteria; phylum Verrucomicrobiota; class Verrucomicrobiia; order Chthoniobacterales; family Terrimicrobiaceae; genus JANRKJ01. The sequence goes on from JANRKJ010000018.1 coordinate 115,224, forward strand.
GCAACTGGGGCGGAGACTGGATGTTACGGCCGAACAAAATGAACCCACCCGGCTGGATCTCGCGGAAGCGGGCGGCGGTTTCCGAATCGAGAACGGGGCCGGGCACCCCGACGAGGAGAAGTTGACCTGGATGGTCGGATGGCATAATGGCCGAAGGGAAAACCAAATTTGGCCGGCACTGTCGAAATGATTCCACCGCGGAAGATCGGGCTTTACGGAGGCAGCTTCGACCCGATCCACCACGGGCATTTGATCCTCGCCCGGACGGCCCGGGAAGAACTCGGGCTGGATCGCATCGTTTTTATTCCGGCCGGGATTTCTCCGCACAAACTGGATCGGCCGCCCGCGCCGGCGGCGATTCGGTGCGAAATGGTCGCGGCGGCGATCGCCGACGAACCCGGGTTCACGTGGAGCGACACGGAAATCCGGCGCGACGGACCGTCCTTCGCCATTGATACCGTTCGCGAGTTCCGGTCCGCCGAGCATGGCGCCGAAATTTTCTACTTCATCGGCGAGGACAATCTTCCAGCGCTCGATACCTGGAAGGACATCGAGATCCTCAAGACGCTCTGCCGGTTTGTCGTTCTGGCGCGGGGGATCGAGGAAGAGAACACCGGTGGCCTGCCGGTCATCCACCGGGTGATCGACATCTCATCGACCGACATCCGGAATCGGGTTGCCACCGGTCGCCCGGTGCGTTATCTGCTGCCGGAATCGGTATGCGACATTCTCACCCGCGAACGCCTTTATCGGAATGACTGATTCCGAATCACTCGCCCGAACCTGCGCTTCGGCGGCCCTCGACAAAAAGGCGGAGGATGTTGTCCTGCTCGATCTGCGCGACGTTTCGAGCTTCACGGATTTTTTTCTGATCTGCTCGGGGGGGTCGGAGCCGCAATTGAAGGCGATTTCCTCGTCGATTCGTGAGCGTGTGCGCGAGGCATTCACGCGGCGTCCACTGGCGGAGGACGGCTATCCGTTGAGCCAATGGGTGGTCCTCGATTACGGCGACGTGATCTGCCACCTGTTTCTGGGCGAAAAGCGCGAGTTCTACGACTTGGAGAGTCTGTGGAGCGACGCCAAAAGAATCCCGATCGAGGATTGAGCCGTGGACCTCGTCGAAGACGTGGAAATCTCCTGCCCGCACTGTGGCGAGCTTTTTGCGATCTCCGTCGAGACCGCGTTCGCTGAATCGGAATTCATCGAAGACTGCGCGGTTTGCTGCCGGCCGATGCGGGTTTTTCTCCGGTGTCGGGGCGGCTTGGTCGATTCGGTCGAAACCTCGCCGGCCTGAGATCACTTGCAGAGGCCTCCGGAATGGGTTTATTGGATTCCAAGATGTCGGCACTGAACGACGCGCTGGCGAAATTGCTCCGCGACGATGATCCGGAGACCGTTCGCCTGGTAAAGAGACAATTGGCGGAATCCGGCGAGGACAGCCTGCCCCAACTTCGGCAGCTTTGCCGAATGGATGACGCGTCCGTCTCGTTCCACGCACGTGAAGTCATCGCCGAGATCACCGGGCGGTCGGCCGAGGAGGAATTTGCGCTGTTGTGTCACTTTTTCGGCGACGGACTCGACCTCGAGCAGGCTTGGTGGGCCCTGTCGCGGGCGCTCGAGCCGGATGTCTGCACGACCTCGTTCGAGAAAAAAATCAATGCTTGGGGCCGCCAGTTCCTGGTCAAAATTTCCAGCGCTGTAAGCAATCGCGAGCGGGTCCGCCTGCTTTCGGAATTCATCTCGGGTGAACTCGATTTCCGCGGCAACACCGAAAATTACTACTGCGTGCGAAATTCGGTGCTCCCGCAGGTCATCGAGACACGGACCGGGATTCCGATCACGTTGACCCTCCTCTACATGATGATCGGAGCCCGGGCCGCGATGAAGATCGAGGGAATCAACCTTCCGGGGCACTTCGTCGCGCGGCACGGCGAGGTCTTTTTCGATCCGTTCCACCGGGGAAGAATCCTGACCCGCTGCGACATCGAGCAGATCCTGCTTCGGCAGGGCATCGAATTGCGTGAGTGCCACCTGCGGCCGGCGACCCCGCGGCAGATGCTCGTGCGAATGCTGGCGAACGTTCTCTATGTTTACGACATCACCGGCGACCGCGGCCGGCATGCCATGGTTCACGGTTGGATCCATGCCCTCGCCTGCGGCCGGCCGGGCGAATGATCGTTGAGGTTCTCAATACCGGTTCCGAACTGCTCCTCGGCGAGGTCGTCAATTCCCACGCCGCTTGGTTCGGAAAACAACTCTTCCCGCTCGGACTCCGGATTTCCCGCCAAACAACCGTGCCCGATGGCGCGGCGATCCGAACTGCCTTGATCGAGTGCTTCCGCCGCGCCGATGTCGTTCTGGTGACCGGCGGATTGGGACCGACAACCGACGACATCACGCGCGAGGTGGCCGCCGAGTTGCTCGGACGCCGCCTGATCGCGGATGAAACGATCCGTCAACACATCGCGAACCGCCTGGCTGCGCGTGGGATTCCTCTCCGCGAACGCATGCTCCGGCAGACCATGGTGCCCGAGGGAGCCATCGTTCTGCCGAACCAGAACGGGACGGCACCCGGCCTCTACCTGCCGGCGACGGAGGGCGTCAGTTCTTCGACTCCCCATCTTTTCCTCCTGCCCGGTCCGCCACGGGAACTCCACCCGATGTTCAAGGAATCCGTCCTGCCGGTCCTCCGCCAGTTGGCCGGCGGGCTGCCCGCGCGGATTTGCCGGGTGTTTCGGGTGGTCGGCATCGGCGAAAGCGAAGTCGAGGAACGGGTTGGGCTCTCGCTGTCGAAAGACCACCGGTTCGAAGTCGGCTATTGCGCGAGGCCCAACGAGGTGGACTTTCGGCTCATTGCGACACCTGGAGATATCGAGGCCGTCGAACCCGCCATCCTCAAGGCTCTGGGCGATCACGTGGTGTCCCATTCCGGTGAGAATCTTGAGGCCTGGGTGGTCGGGAAACTGATCGAGTTGTCAAAATCCGTGACGACCGCCGAGTCCTGCACGGGCGGGCTCGTCGCCCACCGGATCACCAATGTTCCCGGAGCATCCGAAATTTTCCGCGAGGGATTTGTAACCTATTCGAATGCCGCGAAAGTGCGCCTGTTGGGTGTGCCCGAATCCCTGCTCGCCGAACACGGAGCGGTCAGCGAACCGGTCGCCGCCTCGATGGCCGAGGGCGCTCTGGCCGCGGCCGGGGCTGACTTTGCCCTCTCCCTCACGGGCATCGCCGGTCCGGGCGGCGGATCGGATGCCAAACCGGTCGGGCTGGTCTTTTACGCGCTGGCTTCGCGGAACGCTCCAACGACCGTTCGACGCGGCATGTTCCCGACGGACCGCGAGACGTTCAAGCAACTGGCTTCGCAAGCGGCACTCGACTTGCTTCGACGCGAGTTATTGCGCATCTGACCGATTCGCCGCTGGAAAAATCGTCGTCCGTCCGCGATGGTCCGCGGATGCTCGCCTCCGACGAACTGAATCGCCCGGTCATGGAATTCGCGACGCGCGATTTCCCGCGCATCGATGAGTCGTTGACGACCGGTGAAGCCATCGAATGCCTCCGCGGGCAGGCTCTGCGCGACAAGATTCTCTATTTCTACGTGACCGATTCCGACGGACGGCTGACCGGCGTGTTGCCGGCGCGTCGGCTCCTGACCGACCCGGCGGACACCCGCGTCGCCGATGTTGTGATCCGGCGCGTTGTCGCCATTCCGACGCGGGCGACTTTGCTCGAAGCGTGTGAGTTTTTCGTTCTGCACAAATTCCTCGCGTTTCCGGTGGTCGACGAAGATCGCAAGATCGTCGGCATCGTCGACGTGAACGTCTTCACGGAGGAAGTCCTCGACATTGCCGAACGCGAGCAGATGAGCGACCTTTTTCAATCGCTCGGCTTCCGCGTTTCCGAAGTGCGCAGCGCGTCCGCATGGAAAGGCTTCCGCCTGCGGTTTCCGTGGCTCCTCGCGACAATTGCCGGAGGAACGGTTTGCGCCCTCCTCTCCAGCGCGTTTGCAGAAACCATCGAACAGAAGATCGTCCTCGCATTTTTCATCACGCTCGTGCTCGGACTCGGTGAAAGCGTCAGCGCCCAATCGATAGCCGTCACCCTCCAGGCGATGCATCATTCGAAACCTTCACTCGCCTGGTTGTTGCAGGCCACGCGGAAGGAATTCCTCACAGCCCTCCTGCTCGGCGGTGCCTGCGGGTTCGTTGTCGGCAGCATCGTCGCCGTGTGGCACGGGGACGTCCCGGCGGCACTCTCGATCGGTGCCAGCATCCTGCTCTCCATGGTCACCGCGTGTCTCCTCGGTGTCCTCATCCCGGCCGGAGCCCGGTTCCTGCGGCTCGATCCCCGCATCGCCGCCGGGCCGCTGACCCTCGCCCTCGCCGACATCGGGACACTCCTCTTTTATTTTGGGCTCGCCAACTTCCTTCTGATCCCTACAACATAAAAGGTTCTGTCAATTCTCCAACATGAAGACCAAACGATCCACCAAACCCTCCGCAAAGCCCGCTCCCGAGCGGGGCAAAGTGATGAACGGCGCGGAAATTCTCGTCGCCTGCCTCGAGCGCGAGGGTGTTGATGTTGTCTTCGCTTATCCCGGCGGTGCCTCGATGCCGATCCACCAGGCACTGACCAAGACCAAGAAGATTCGCACCATTCTGCCCCGCCATGAACAGGGCGGCGTGTTTGCAGCGGAAGGGTACGCACGTGCCACGGGACGCGCCGGCGTTTGTATGGCGACCTCCGGCCCCGGGGCGACCAATCTGGTGACCGGCATCGCCGATGCCTACATGGATTCGATCCCGCTCGTCGCGATCACCGGCCAGGTCCCGCAGGACATGATCGGCCGCGGAGCCTTCCAGGAAACCGACGTGTTCGGAATGACGCTTCCGATGGTGAAGCACAGCTATCTCGTGTGGGACATCAATGAGATCCCGCGCATCGTGAAGGAAGCGTTCCACATCGCGGAATCCGGCCGTCCGGGTCCGGTGTTGATCGACATTCCGAAGAACATTCAAAACCAGACGACCCAGCCGATTTTCCCGTCATCGATCAGCCTCCGCGGCTACTCGATCGACAAGAAGGCCGACGACGTGGCGCTGCATGAACTGATCGGCATGATCGGCCATGCGAAGAAGCCGATGATCTACTGCGGTGGCGGCGTGATCTCCGGCAATGCCTCGGCCGAGTTGCTGGAATTTGCGGAACGCACGCAGATCCCGGTGGCGACGACGCTCATGGGCATCGGTTCGTTTCCAGAAAACCACCCGCTTTCCCTCAAATGGCTCGGAATGCACGGCACCGTGTATGCGAACAATGCGGTGAACGAAGCCGATCTTCTACTCGCCATCGGCGTGCGCTTTGACGACCGCGTGACCGGCAAGGTGGAGAAGTTCTGTGAACACGGGGTGATCGTCCACATCGACATCGACAACTCCGAGATCAACAAGAACAAGATGGTGCGGCTGCCCATCCTGAGCGATCTCAAGTATGCCCTCGGTCGTTTGAACAAATTCCTCGAGCAGGCCGGCCACCGGAGAAATCCCAAGAACCACGGCCGATTTGGCGATTGGTACCGGCAAATCGAGACGTGGAAGACAAAGTTCCCGCTGTCGTTCAAGGACACGCCGGACGCGATCCAGCCGCAGCACGTCATTCAGCTCCTGCATGAAATGACCAAGGGCGACGCAATCATCACGACCGGTGTCGGCCAGCACCAAATGTGGGCCGGACAATTCTATGACTTCGCCAAGCCGCGGACGTTCATCACGTCGGCCGGGCTGGGAGCGATGGGCTTTGGTTATCCGGCTGCGATGGGTGCGAAAGTCGCCCGCCCGGACAAGCAGGTCATCGATATCGACGGCGACGGTTCGTTCCTGATGAACATCCAGGAATTGGCCACCGCCCACATCGAAGGCATCGCCGCGAAGGCGATCATCCTCAACAACCAGCACCTCGGAATGGTGGTGCAGTGGGAAGACCGCTTCCATGGCGGCAACCGCGCCCACACGTTCCTCGGCGATCCGAAGGACACCAACCGGATCTACCCGGACTATGTCCAGTTGTGCAAAGGCTTCGGCGTGACCTGCGAACGCGTGATCCACAAGAAAGACCTGCCCGCCGCGATCAAGCGCATGCTTGATTCCAAGGAAGTCTACGTTCTCGACGTGATGACCCCCTACACCGAGCACGTGCTGCCGATGATTCCGTCCGGCAAAACGTACAAGGACATCATCACCGAATAATCCGCCAACTCTTCAAGCCGCCGGGTTCGTCCATCGGACCCGGCGGTTTTCTTTTTGCCCAACGACCGCCGTCGAGAAACACGGCGGCTTCAGTGTCGCGGCGACAAACGACGACGAACGAGAACGAGTCCGCAAACCGCAAGAACGAAGAGCATTGCCGTCCCGGGTTCCGGAACCAGCGAAAGCTGCGCAGCGGTGGGACCGGTATTGTCTCCATCACCGGTCGCCGTGTTGAGAAATCCGATCGAAGGATCACCGCCCACGTTCACGCTGGAAAAGGAAGCACCGATGGCGAACTGCGTCTCCTGCGCGGCATGGATGGCGGCCAACGCATTCTCATTGAGGGTGATGTGCAGATAGGTTCCAGCGATACCCGGATTGGAGACAATCGCTGTGCCGAAGACGTCCCCGCTGCCGAGGTCTGCGAAGATCGCCTCTCCTTCAGGACTGTCGACATCGTGGGAAGCAATCAAATCCGGCACGGCAGTAGAGATACTCCACAACGTCAATGGCTCACTGGGAAGCGTGCTGAAGAAGCTCCCCGGCGGCATCCAAAGGCGCAGCGAACCCGCAAGAGCCGGTTCGCTCAGCAAAGGAATCTCGAAGACGAAGAAACTGCGATACTCGTTGCCATCCCAACCGGTCAGATACCCATCGAAGCCATCCGTATGAAAACCATTATCGAGATAGAAACCACGGTACGATGCATCAATGGCCACCGCCCGGGCGTTGGTTGATGTGGCGCCAAGGACTGCTATGGCAAATCCAACCGCGAGACATGGCAGGGAGAACAACGACTTAGCCATGGATCGCTTTTAAGGAAAAGCCGTCCTTCGGTAAAACAAAAACCCCGGGCAATGCTTGCAACCGTTTGCGTTTCACAGAGTGACTGCGGCACGCCTTGTTCCCCGCCCTCGGGTTCGGGCACTAATTAACGTTTGCTCTTCTTCTCCTTAGCAACCGGGCGCATAAACAATCCACCCGACACGGAAATTTTTTTAATGGGCTGACGATTGGGACGCCTGCGGATCCTCGGTTCTGCGGAAGAATGGAACGCGGTCGAGGTATTTGTCCTGGAATCGTTCCATGTAAACGTAGAACACAGGCGTGCAGAAAAGGGTGAGCACCTGAGCCACCAAAAGGCCGCCGACGATGCAGAGGCCCATTGGCTGGCGCGACGCGCCGTCCGCTCCCAAGCCGAGCGCCATCGGAAGTGCTCCCAGGACGGCTGCGAATGTGGTCATGAGAATCGGCCGGATGCGCTCGACAGCGGCTTCGATCGCAGCAGCTTCGACGCTGAGGCCGTCCCGCAGACGCATGATTGCGAAATCAACCAACATGATCCCGTTCTTCTTGATCAGCCCGAGCAAGAGGAAAAGCCCGATGAAGCCATAGAGATCGAGCGGCATGCCGAGGAACCAGATCGTCGCGAGACCGCCCAAACCCGCGACCGGCAGGGTGGAGAGAACGGTCAGCGGATGGATGTAGCTCTCATACAAGATGCCGAGGATCACATACATGACGAAGAGGGCGATTACGAGCAGGACCATCATGGCCTGGATCGTCTGCTGAAATTGTTGGCCGGCGCCGGCGGCCTGCCCCGCCACTGCAGGCGGGATCAACTCTCTGGCAATGTCGTTCAGGGCGTCCGACGCCGTGCCCGCGGGCACGCCCGGTGCCAGATTGTAGAAGATCGTCGTCGAAGTGATCTGGTTCACATGGCTGATGGATTCCGGCCCGGTGCGCAATTTCGGTCGCACCAGGGAACCCATCGGCACCAAATCACCCTGATTGTTTCGCACCCAGAGAAGCTGCACGTTGGAAAGGTTTCTCCGCTGGCTTTCGATCAGTTCAACGATCACCCAATAGACGTTCAACGGAGTCTGGATCTGACCTGCCATCCCTTGCGCAAAAGCGGCGGCAAGCGTTTGCTCGATTTGCTCGGCGGTAACTCCGTAGCTCGATGCCTGATCCCGCAGGATTTCGAGCTCCTCGACAGGCATGTTCATCCGGAGGTCGCTGGAAACCTGTGCGAACGCCGGGTTGGTCTTCATGCGATCGACCATGCTCCGGGCCGTGCGGTAGAGCAGATCCGGATCGGTTCCGGTCATTTGGAATGCAAACTGTCCCTGAAGGTTGGCCGTGGCGCCGGTGTCGATATTGAGGGTGGGGAACGGTTGGATTAACAACTGGACGCCGGGGACGACTTGAGCGGCTTTGGTGATGAGACGTTGGGAAACCTCGGCAATCGGCGGTCTTTTTGACTCATCCTTCAAGATGACAACCACCAGCCCCATCGACGTGGTCATGTTGGAATTTTGCAGTCCCGTGACAGTCACAACTTCGGAGACCGCCGGGTCGTTCTCAAAGATGCGCATGAGGGCCGACTGGTATTCCTGGATCTTCGCCGGTGATGTTCCTTCCTGTGTGAGGAAGACCCCGCGGACCATTCCGCTGTCACCAACGGGCAAAAAGCCTTTCGGGATCACCACCAGCAGCCAGACGGTGCCGGCGAGCGAAGCAACCCAGATCAGAACGGCGAGCGGCTTGAACTTCATCATCCATGCCAGGGCGCGACGATAGCCGTCCTTGAAGCGGTCAAATCGCCGGTCGAAGCCACGCTGCCAGCGGTTCGGTGTGGCGGAGGCCCGGAGCAACCGCGCGCAGATCATTGGCGACAAGGCGATCGCGATCACTCCGGAAAACACGATGGCGAGAACGATCGTCACGGCCATCTCATGGAACATCCGCCCGAGCAGACCGGGCATGAAGACAATTGGAATGAAGATCGACGCCAGCGAAAGCGTCATCGAGAGGACGGTAAAGCTGATCTCTCGTGCGCCGAGCAACGCTGCTTCGACCGGCGGTTTTCCGGCATCGAGATGCCTCACCGTGTTCTCCAAAACCACCACGGCATCGTCGACGAGAAGCCCGACCGCCAGCGTCAGCGCCATGAGCGAAAGATTGTCGAGGCTGTAGCCCAGCAACAACATGGCCGCAAACGTCATGAGCAGGGCCAACGGAAGCGCAATGGTCGGAATCGCGGTCTCGCGGACCCGGCCCAGAAAGACAAACACAACGAGAACGACGAGCGCGAATGCGATCAGGATGGTGAGTTTGACGTCGTTGATGCTCTCGACGATCTGGACGGATCGGTCGTAATTGATCCACGAATCGATCGAAGCCGGCAGCGAGGGCTGGAGTTTCTCGAGCATCGCGCTGACCGCTGCGGCGACGGCCACGTCGTTTGCGCCGGGAGCGGGCGTGACGGCCACCACGAGTTCGGCGGCGCGTTCCGGATGTTCGTCGGTCCAGAACTCGATGTTGAGGTACTCCTGTTGAACCGCGTCACGCGCCGCAGCGACATCGCGGATACGGACCGGTGCGCCGTTCACATAGCGGATGATGATATCCTCAAAATCAGCCGCTTTCAGAAGCTGGCCCTTGGGATTGATGATGTACTGGATGTTCGGACCAAAAATCTGGCCTCCGGGAATCAGGACGTTCTGGCTCTGAACCGCATTCGTCACGTCCAACATGGTCAGGCCGCGAGAGGCCAGAGCGTTTGCATCGACGCTCAGTGTAACGGCACGGGGCGAACCATAGACCTGGGCGTTCGAGACACCTTCGATCATCATCATGCGCTGGGCGACGATGTTGTTCGCGTAATCGTAAAGGTCGGGCCGCGTGAGCGTGTCCGACGTCAGCGTGATGTAGACGATCGGCTGCGTGTTGGGGTTGGTTGTCTGGAAACTCGGGGGCGACGGCAGGTCGTTCGGCAAATTGCCCATGGCCCGTTGGATCGCCGCCTGCACTTCCGCCTCCGCGCGGCCCATGTCCTTGTCGAGACCGAACTGAAGCACGATATTGCTCACGCCTTCCTGGTTCCGCGAGGTGATCAGATGCAGGTCCTCGATCTGCATCATTTGGATTTCCAGCGGCGTCGAAACGTTGTTCGCCATGATCTCCGGGCTCGCACCGGGATAATTCGTCGTCACGGAGATGACCGGATACGCCACGTCCGGAAGGTCGCTGACGGGAAGAAGGAAATACGAAACCAATCCAAAGATCGCCGCCGACAACGCACAGAGCGTCGTCATCACCGGACGCCGGATGAACGGCTCGGAGAGATTCATTTCGTGGCCACCGGAGAAGGTGTGGGCACCGGCTGCGGGGAAATCTTCTTGCCGGTGACCAGCCCAAGCTGGCCCGCCGTCACGACCCGCTCGCCGGCGGAAACCCCCTGCGCGACCACGACATCGTCTCCCTGCCTTTGGCTGGTCTCAACCGGGCGGAGCGTGACGGAATCATCGGCGTTGACGACGAAGACATAGGGTCCTTGCTGACCAACCATCACGCACGAAGCAGGAACAAGCACAGCGTCGTTGAGCGTGGTGAGAATCAGGCTCACGTTAACGAAGAGCCCGGGCCAAAGCCTCCCGTCCGAATTGGGAAACGTCGCCCGCAGCAGCAGCGTGCCGGTCGAACTGGAAATAGCGTTGTCGATGACGGTGAGTTTCCCCGCGATCGGACCGCCCGCATCGCCCGGGATCTTGCATTCGACGTCCAGTGAGCCACTCGCCAAGTATCCGCGCACCGACGGAAACGCGTTCTCCGGAATGGTGAAATCGACAAAGATCGGATCGATGGTTTGGATATTGAGAAGTTTCGACTGATTGGCCGTGGCCAGATTGCCAGCGTCCAGGAGATAGATGCCGGTTTTGCCTGAGACCGGTGCGGTGATCCGGCAGTATCCCAAGTTGATTTGTGCCTGCGCCAACTGGCCCTGTGCGGTGAGGACATCGCCCTGCGCGCGCAGTTCGTTCGCTTCGGCGTTCTGAAGGTCGGCAATATCGATCGTCCGGGTTTCGTAGAGTTTCTGCTGCCGGGCGAGAGTCACCTGTGCATTGGCGAGCGTTGCCTTGGCGGCATCGAGATTGCCCTGGGCCTCCTCGACGGCTGCTTGGAAGGGGGCCGGATCAATCTCTGCGATCAGGTCGCCCGACTTGACCATGCTACCCTGCTCGACAGCGTAGCGCAGGAGGTTTCCGGTCACCTGCGGCTGCAGGGTGACGTCGGCAATCGTCACGCAGTTTCCGAATGTCTCCAATGTCAGCGGAACATTTTGAACCGTCGCCGTGGCAACCGTGACCGGCGGCGGGGGCACGACAGCGTCCGGCTTTTTGCCGCACCCGGCGAGCAAGGCGATCCCGACCGCGAGTGTCAAAGCCCTCATTGACGGCCGGGAATAACAAGTCGGTCGCCACTCCGCCAGAAGCAAGTTCACACGGAGAGAAGAATCCGGCGGGCCTCCGCCAGAGCATCGGAAACCTTCGCGACGTCGCGGCCACCACCGCGGGCCCCATCGGGCCGTCCCCCACCCTTGCCACCGACCATGGGAGCGATCGCCTGGATGAGTTTGCCGGCTTGCACCTTCGCCGTAAACGAGGGAGCCACTCCGGCGACCAGGCCGACTGATCCTCCTCCGCTGCCAGCGAGTACGACAGCGCCTTCGAATGTTCCCTTCAGTGCATCCGCGACGGCCTGCAGGAAATCGGCTTCGACCGCTCCGAGGTCGGCGACCAGGAACGGGACAGCACCGCTCCGGTCCGCGTTCAACGCGAGGTCACGTGCACGGGCCATGGCTTCGCGCGCCATCGCCGCCTGCAGGGATTTTTCGAGTTCCTTTTGCGTGTGGAGCAAAGCTTCGATCTTCTTCTCGATTTCGGAGACGGGCGCATTCAACGCCGCCGCGATCCGGTGCAATCGGCGGGCATCACCGGCGCTGGCACTGGCGGCTTCCAAACCGGCGACGGCTTCGATGCGCCGCACACCGGCGGCAATGGCGGCCTCCGAGACAATCCGGAAGAGACCGATCTGACCGGTGGCACGGACGTGCGTTCCGGCACAGAGTTCCATCGAATAGCCGTTGAGATTTCCAGTTTCTCCGCCGATCTGAACGACGCGGACGATGTCGCCGTATTTGTCTCCAAAAAATTGCATGACGTCCGCCCGTCCGCGGACGTCCGCGTAGGGGACCTCGGTCCACGAAACGCTGGCGTTCTCGAGAATGCGTTCATTGACGAGACGCTCGATATCACTCACCTGCGCCGGCGTGAGGGCACCGCTATTGAAGTCAAAGGTGAGCTTGTCCGGTCCGACGAACGATCCCTTTTGGGTGGCTTCCTTGGAGACAACTTCGTGAAGCGCCCAGTGGAGCAAATGCGTCACGCTATGGTGACGTTCGATGGCGGCCCGCCGCGACTGGTCGACCTGCAGCAGCAGTTCCATGTCTTCCTCGGGAGCTTCATTTTCCTCGAGCAGGTGCAACCAGGTTTGACCGGATTTCCGGGTGTTGCTGATTCGCCAGATGCGCCCGTGACCCTCCAGTTCGCCGGTGTCGCCAACCTGACCGCCCATTTCCGCGTAGCACGTGCTTGCATCCAGAATGACGGCGGCCCGGTCTTTGAGCATGACCGTCTCGAGGACGCGCACCGGCAGAGCCATTTTCTCGTAGCCCTCGAACTTCGTCGGTTCCTTGGTCTCGATCTCGGAGAGTTCGATAACCGTCTTCTTCTGAGCGGCGCGGGCGCGGGTCCGCTGCTCGTCCATGAGCGCTTCGAAGCCCGTGGTGTCGACATTCAGGCCGCGCTCACGCGCCATCAATTCGGTGAGGTCGAGCGGGAATCCCTGTTCATCGTAAAGCCGGAAAGCAAACGCTCCGGGAATCGTCCGGGTCTTTTGGCTCTCGAGTTTTGCGACTTCCGAATTGAAGAGTTCAATGCCGTTGTCGAGCGTCCGGTTGAACGCTTCTTCTTCGCGGCGAAGGACGTCTTCGATGTGCTTTTGACGCTTTTGAATCTCGGGAAATACACCGCCCATGTGCCGCACGAGAACATCCACCAACTTGTAGAAAAAGGGCTCGTGGAAGCCGAGCGTGCGCCCGTAGCGAACGGCCCGGCGGAGAATGCGCCGCAGAACGTAGTTGCGGTCCGAGTTGCCCGGCTGGATGCCGTCCGCGATCGCGAAGGACAAAGTCCGGATGTGGTCGGCGATGACGCGGAATGCCACATCGGTTTTTTCCTGGTCCGTGTGACCGGTCGATCCGGCGGCCGGGAGGGTCGATCCGTAATGCCGGCTACTGAGTTTTTCGAGTTCGTCAAAGATCGGACGGAAGACGTCGGTCTCATAGTTGGAGATCCGTGCATTGGCGAATTCGGTGAACCCCTTGGTGCCTTGGATGATCGAGCAAACGCGCTCGAAGCCCATGCCGGTATCCACGTGCTTCGCCGGCAGCGGCGAAAACGAACCGTCCGGATTCGCATTGAACTGGATGAAGACGAGGTTCCAAATCTCGATGCACTCGGCACTTCCCTGATTCACGAGCGCACCGCGTGTGTCTCCGGCCGGCGTGAGGTCGACGTGGAGTTCCGAACACGGTCCGCAGGGCCCGGTATCGCCCATCATCCAGAAGTTGTCTTTCTTGTTCCCATTGACAATGTGAACGGCCGGGTCCAGACCGGCAGCGCGGAACCGCCCGGCCCAGAGTTCCCAAGCCTCCTCGTCACGCTCGGCCGGATCGCCCGCGGACTTGTCGGGATTGTAGATCGTGGCGTAGAGCCGGTGCGGCGGGAACTTCCAGTGTTCAACAATCAGGTCCCATGCCCAGGCGATGGCGTCCGCCTTGAAATAGTCGCCGAACGACCAGTTTCCGAGCATCTCGAAGAACGTGTGGTGATAGGTATCGAGCCCAACGTCATCGAGGTCGTTGTGCTTGCCACCCGCGCGGATGCATTTCTGCGTGTCGGCCGCCCGCGTGTCGGAAGCCGGATGCGCACCAGCCCACCGCGAAACATCGGGCGCCTTTTGTCCGAGAAAAATCGGAACGAATTGATTCATCCCCGCATTGGTGAAAAGCAGGTTGGGTGAATCGGGCATCAGGCTCGACGATGGTACGATCGTGTGAGCACGGCGGTGGAAGAAATCGAGGAATGACTGGCGGATTTCGGCGGACGTCATGGTATGGGCGAACGGGAAGGAAAAACGGAACCGGGCGGCATGACAACCCAATCCGTGCGACTAGGGCGAAGACCAGGCGGCGGGATCGGCCGAAAGCAGCTCGAGGATCGTCGCCGGTGCGAAGGCGATTTCGGGAGAACCGGAAACATGGACAGCGACCGTTGCGTCCTCGCGAGGCGCCGAAAAGGCGATCTCCTGAACCAACTGCTCGCCGGCGGGCGCTTCCGGAGTGTTCTCGGAAACGACGGAAAGAAAGGCGATTCGCGACGGCGGCGTCCGCAAGCCGTTTGCGTCCAGGCGGGCTTCTCCCGCATCCTCCATGCGCGTCGCGGCTGTTTCAGCGAGAGCGGCGACGAGACGGTCGACGGCAACGGCGCTCGCGCTCGCTGTGAGATCTCCGACGGTGGCGGTCCAGGCCTCGCCGGAGCGGGTCAACTCGAGCGTTCTCCCGTTGGTTACGATTCGGATCTTGTCGATGACATCGAGATTGATCCGGGAGAGTGCGGGGTCGCGAAACTTGGCAAACTCCGTCGTGAGCAGGCTCCGGGCCGCATCCGGCATTCGGAAGACCACCCCTCGCGGGTCGTATCGAGCAAACCACAGACCTTCGCCCGCGGGTTCGCCGATCGAAAGTGTTTCGGGTTCCCTCTCACCTTCGGCAAAAAGCCGGACCTCAAGCCGCGGTTCCGCCAAGCCGGTCTCGGGGGCCTCTGCCCGCCCGCTGCCGACAAACCCTTCGGCTTGGAGACGGACGACTTTGGAAAGAAAATCCTCGACCGCGGCCGGATTGGCAGGCGCGTTCATCGGCCGCACAATCCTCCATCCTGACGCCTCGCGTCGAACCTCGAGTTCGCCCATCGGTTGGCGGATGATGAATCGTTCGATGCGTTCCGGCCGGAGCAACGTCAATCGCCGGTCCCGAAAATCCGCTGGCGGCGTGGACACTGCGCGATACAGGTCGTCATTGACCAGATAAACATCGTCCGATTCCTCGAAGCGCACATAAATGCGGGACTCGTCGGCGCCGTCTTTTCCGAAGAGCAGCGGATGATCGCCGTCGCCGCGAAAATCCAGGGTGACCCGACTTTTCCGGACACCAAACTCCGCGAGTTGGTCACTGTCATGAATCTCCGACGCCGGCACCCGGTCCAGCACGACCGTCGACCGGGCGATCTCAAGCAGGCGTGCGACCATTTCCGCAGAGGCACGGTCGTCTGGCTCCGGCGAGATCTGCCAACCACGGTCGGAGCGCCGGATTTCGAAGCGGTCGTCGCCGTTGCTGATCGTGATTCCGCGGATGTCCTCCGGCCCGAACTCAAACAACGCACCGCCGACGGACTTCGCCGCGGAGCCGCCCCGAAGGAAGATGATGGCAAGGACCACCGCCGCCATGGCGACCAGAACCAGGAAAACCGTGGCGACGCGGCTCATGATCGTCGACGCCACCAGACGAACAAGCCGGCCATTGCCGCCACGCCGGGGATGACCAGCATACTGAAAAATGCAATCCAACCGAGCTGTCGTTCCGTGAGATTCAATGAAAAGTGGGAAACGGCCTTGGGAGCCACCCCGGAGATCCGGGAACGATCCAAAAGTGAATTCACTGCGCCGAGGAGAAAATCCAATCCCTGCGGTTTGACGTCGGCGTCCAACGCAAACTGGGAACTCCCGACAACGATGACACGCGACGTTTCCACCTCGACGCGATCGTCTTCGAGTCCGCCGCGATCAGCCGCCGCAGCCACCACGAGCGGCTGGCCGTGATCCGTGCCGTCCTGATAACGGACACCATCCGGGTTGTTCGGCGCGTAGTCCACTTCGCCCCAGAACTCCTCCGCCGGCTCCAGCAATGCGCGGAGTTGGATTTGTTCCTTGGCAGCGAGTGGTTCATTGAGCGCCAATGACTGGGTTGCACCCGTCAGGAGAATCGCCGCACCGGTCAGCCGCCGCGTCCATTCGGTCGTGGGGAGAACGAAGGCCGTCACGTCGCGCAGGATACCGGTGGCAAATGGGAGCCGAATCGTGCGAAGAACCCTGTCATTGCGAGGCGCGATGCCCGCCGCCTCCAGGAGAGAGCGCAAACGCGGGGTATCCGATTCCGGATCGAGAAGCACGAGGAGGCGTCCCCGCTTTTGCCACCAAGCCCGCAGCACGGCGAGTTCGCGTTCCTCCAAATCAAATCGCGGTCCGACAATGATCAACGCTCCGGCGTCCTCGGGGATGATGTCGGTCGAAGCGAGCGACAGGCCACGAACTTCGAGGTTTTGCTTTTGCAGATACTCCGCGAACAACGTGAGTTTCGAAAAATCCGGCCCGCCGTGACCTTGGAGAAAATACACGGTCTGATTTTCCGGGCGGAGGAGCGAAATCAATGCGCCGGTCAAAACCTGTTCGCCGCGGAAGGCGAGGAGAATCGGTTGTTCGCCCCGGGCGACCGGTCGGAAGTCAAAGTCCGCCATGTCCGACATCGGGACCATCCGGCTCCGGCCATCGTAGTCGAGGATCAACAAACTGTCGGCGGCATTGAATTTGAACCGGCCCTGCAACTCCCGCATCCGCGTGAGGTCACGGGTGGGATCCACATATTCGACCCGAATCCGCTCACGGCCTGAAAATTCGAATTCGTCGAGCAAGCTTTTGACATCACGGAAAATCTGTGTGACCGGCGAAGCAAAGCTCGGCGAGGCAATCACCACGATATCGACCGGCTTTTTGAGTTCCTTCAGGACCCGCTTTGTCTGCTGCGCGAGCGCAAACTTTTGGGAGCGCGAGAAGTCGGCGCGGAAGTAATGCTGAAACGAGAAGACGTTCAGGACCACGAAGATGATCGCCATGGCCAAAACCTGAAGGCCAACACCCATCCGGATCCCCCCGCGTGAACGTCGCGCACTCACGAGCGCCACCTCCGGTACTGGAATACATGGAACGTCACGAACAGTACAAATATGGTGCCGCTGAGATAGAAGACGACCGGCCGCGAATCAAAAATCCCTCGCGAGAAGTCCATCATGTGCTGCACCGGCGAAAAGAAATACGTCAGCTCGCGCACAAATCCCCCGCTGCCCGGCAGGAATAGCGAGAGCAGTCCGAGGAAGAACAGGAACACGATCCCCGCAAACGCCATCACGGCGGCAACAATCTGGTTGTCCGTGAGGGCTGAAGCGAGACAGCCGATCGCACAATAGAAGAGGCCGACCAGAAGGAGCATCAAGGCCGCTCCAAGATAGGAACCGGTGGCCCCGGCCGCGTTCACCTCGGCGACCGTCTGGAAGAGAAGAAAGTAGAGGAAACTCGGCGCCCAAAGGACAATGTAAAAGACCAGCGCGCCGAAGAATTTGGCCAGCACGACCTGGGCATCGCGAACCGGTGCCGTCATCAGCATCTCGATCGTTCCGAGTTTCACCTCCTCGGAAAACACACGCATTGTGATCAGAGGAAAAACCAACAGAAAGGGAAACCAGAAGTAAACGGTGTTGAAAAACGCCTCGACCATCGTCACCGTTCCGGCCGAGCGATTCAACAGCGAGACACCCGCGTGGAAGTTGAACCCGGTGATCAGGAGGAAGAAGAACAGCACGACCCAGGCGAGCGGCTGATGGAACGCTGCGCCGATTTCGCGGCCGAGAAGCGTGAAGAACTTTTTCATGCCTCGTCGGAATGGGTTACTTCTGCAAACACCTGCTCGAGCGAAACAGCCGAGCGGCTGATCTCGCGGACCGGCCAACGGTTCCTCACCGCCAACTCATAAAGCTCGACCCGTGGATCCTCGCCGGGATTTGCCTGCACCGTAAAGACCGTCCAATCGCCATCCGCGCGCGTCGATGCCGAAGCAACACCCGCGAGGCGACGAACTTCCTGAAGAGCGGCGCGTGCGTCAGAGACGCGGGCGTCGAAATGAATCTGCCCGGCCGCGCCGAGGCGGGCACGCAAATTTTGCGGTGTATCGAGCGCCTCGATCCGGCCTTTGTTAATGATGATCACGCGGGAACAAAGCATCTCGACCTCGGGAAGAATGTGGGTCGAAAGGAGGATTGTGTGATGCCGGCGAAGATTGCGGATCAAATCCCGCACCTGCCGGATTTGGTTCGGATCCAGACCAATCGTTGGTTCATCGAGAATGAGCAGGTCCGGTTCGTGGATCATCGCATCGGCAAGCCCGACCCGCTGGCGGTAGCCTTTGGAAAGCCGGCCGATGATCTTTCGTTCGACTTCTGCCAGGCCGCACAGTTCGAGGACGTCCGAAACGCGCTCGCGCATTCTCCGGCCCGGAACGCCCTTCAAAGCGCCACGGTATCGAAGAAACTCCGCGACCCGCATGTCCGGGTAAAGCGGCACGTTTTCCGGCAGGTAGCCGATGTGTTCACGCGCCCGGAGGGATTGGCCGAACACGTCGAAACCGGCCACCTCCGCACGTCCCGATGTCGGCGGTAGAAAGCCCGCCAGCATTTTCATTGTCGTCGATTTGCCCGCCCCGTTGGGCCCGAGAAATCCCACGATCTCTCCCTTCTTCACCTCGAAGTCGACCGCATCGACGGCGAGGGTCGCGCCGTATCGCTTGGTGAGTTTTTCAACGGTGATCATCGGGAGAGCCCTTCTGGATAAACCGATCCCCCGGCGCCTGCAAGGGCGCAGTCCCGACACAGGACCTCACTTCGCTCCCCGGCCCAGCAAGACGGCCGGCACGGTCATCAGCAGAATGTAAATGTCGAGCAGGATCGACCAATTATCGATATATTCCAAATCCATCCGAACCCAATCCCGGAAGTCTGTGACCTTGTTCCGTCCGCGGATTTGCCAGAGACAGGTGAGGCCGGGCTTCATGCTGAGACGCCGGCGGTGCTGAGTCTGCTCAAATCGTTCGACCTCGTAGGTGGGAAGCGGCCTGGGACCAACAAGGCTCATCTCGCCGCGGACGACGTTGAGCAGTTGCGGAAGCTCATCAATGCTGGTCCGGCGAAGCCATTTGCCAATGGAGGTGATCCGGGGATCGTCATCAATTTTAAAGACCGGTCCGGACATCGTGTTCTTGCCGACGAGTTCGTCGCGGCGTTGTTCCGCGTCGGCGCACATCGTACGAAATTTCCACATTTCGAATGGCCGGCCGTGCAGGCCGCATCTCTTCTGGCGGAAGAAAACAGGCCCCGGCGACGTGAGTCGGATCAGGAAAGCGACCGCCAGGAAGAGGGGCGAAAGAACGGCAAGGCCGATGAAGGCACCGACGCGATCAATCGTGTTTTTCACGAGAAGCGCCCAGGAAAGCTCCGGGGTGGCGCGGAATACCAGCATCGGACGGCGGGCCAACACTTCAAAGGTCGGACGGGCGACAGATGTGTGGATGAAATCCGCGTTGAGCCAGGCCTCGACGCCCTCGGTCTCGCACACCTCGATCGCGCGCTGGACCTTGTCGAGTTCGATCTGGCTGAAGGCGAGGACGACACGCCCGACACTGTGCCGATGCAGCGCACTCACGAGCGCATCCACTCCTTCGACTTGCAGGTCCACTTCGGCGATGACGCGGATCTCGAGCCGCTGTGCGGGAGTCAGCGTATTCATCAACTCCCTCATGCTGGCCGGCTCGCCCGCGAGGATGATCCGCTCGCCATCCGCCCCGCCCTTGAGTCGGCGGATATACCACCAAACCATCATCCGCTCGCGGAGAAGCAAAGCAACCGGTGCCAGCATGCCGAAGATGATCAAGACCGAGCGGCTCGGGACCGCCAACCGGAGGAAAATGACCGCAAGGCCAAGGATCAAACCCAGCCACACCGCAGCCGCGATCATTTGCTGAAGCGAACGCCAAACCGTCTTTTCCAGCGGATAGTTGTAAAATCCCTGCATCTCCAGCAGGAACGGACCGAACGGCATAATGACCGCCAGCATCCAGACGAAATGCCCGAAGCCCTGAATCTCAAAGAGGTTGTCGAGAATGATGAGCTGGTTGTCCCGAAGGAGGTGGCTGAGCCAAAAGACTCCCCCGAGCAACAACGCGTCGATAAACTGGTTGAGCTGAAGATGAATTTCCTGTTTGCGGGCGATCATGCGGTCACTCCGACAACCGATTGAAAATCACGGAGATCGGGACCATAGTCCCCACTTCTCGCATGCGTCAAAAAAATAACGAAACCGCCGCAGTCCCACGTGTCGTCGGGATTGTGGACTCTCAGGCGGCTGTGCGAATCGCTCGGCTGTTGAAGCCGCAAAAGGTCGATCTTCTCGAGTGGCGCGCCGACTGCCTTCCAAGTCTGGAAATGCCTGTTGTTGGGCTTCCTTGGATTTTGACGGTGCGCGATCCGGCGGAGGGCGGAAAGGGTGAATTCCGGGCCGAGGCGCGGCGCGACGTGCTTCTCCGGTTGCTCCCCGGCTCGGATTTGGTGGACATCGAATGTGCAAACCTGCGCGCTTTTTCGGACGTTGTTGATCGTGCCCACGCCGCGCAAAAGCAGGTCATCGCTTCGTTTCACGACTTTGAGAAAACCCCGCCGGCTCCGACGCTTTCCCGAATCATCCGTCAGGCGGCGGATCACGGCGCCGACATCGTGAAAATTGCTGTTGGAACCCACACGCCGGCCGACGTGGCGGTCTTGCTGGGATTGTTCGACCGGGTGGAAAGCCCGCTGGCTTTGATGGGCATGGGGCCGCTCGGCATGGCTTCGCGACTGGTTCTTGCCGCCGCCGGATCGCGCCTGAACTACGGCTGGCTGCACCGACCAAACGTTTCGGGTCAGTGGTCAGCGACGGAATTGCGACGGCTGGTCGGGCGGGTGACTCCGTGAGCCCCGCGGCGATCGCGCTGCCGCTTTCTGCGGCGTTCATCTATGTCGTTGCGACGCTCGTCATCAAGCGGGCTGTCGCGAACGGCGCCTCCTCACGAGAAGTCAATTTCTCGGTGAACCTTGCGATGGGCGTCGTCATGCAGGCGTTCTGGATGCTCGAAAGCGCGTCACCGGTCTGGTGGCAACCCCTGGCCTGCGGCATCCTTTTTTTTTCCGGTCAATGTCTGACCTTTGAAGCCCTGAGCCGCGGAGACGTCTCCGTGGCGACTCCGTTGATGGGCACGAAAATCCTCTTCATCGCGCTGTTCGCCGCCGTGCTCTTTGGCGTTGATGCGGGCTGGCAATGGTGGACGGCGATCGGCCTGAGCACGCTGGCGGTCGGCCTGATCACCCTTCACCCCGGCAACCGCCGCGGGAACAATGCGGGATTTACGGCGATCCTGGCGGTTCTCTCGGCAATGGTCTTCGGTCTCACCGATCTTCTCCTGCAGGTCTGGTGCGAACCGGAAACAATGGGCCGTTTTCTGGCGACGATGTTCATCGTGAACGCCTTTTGTTCGTCGGCATGGTACTTTGTCGAAGCACCCGGCAAGTGGCTGCCGGTGCGGGCCGCGCGTCCGTGGCTGGCAGGATCTGCGCTTCTTCTCGCAACCCAGGTCGTTCTGCTCGCCATCGCGCTGAGCCTCTTCAACGATGCGGCCGCCACAAACATCCTTTACGCTTCGCGCTCACTTTGGAGTGTTGTGCTCGCGTGGTGGGCCGGAAAATGGTTTGGGGCCCGCGACGCGGAGGCGGGTACAATGGTGATGGGCCTCCGCCTGGCAGGCGCAGTCTTGCTCTTCGCCTCGATTGTCCTCATTGTCGCGGGCGGTTAACTTTCCATGATCGACCAGCTCACTCAGGCGCTCCGGGACGGGCGCGATCTCGAAGAAAATGAAATCCGCCTCGCGTGTGATTTCCTCTTTGATGAAGGCGCTCCGCTCGAACGTCGCGCGGCCTTTCTGCAATCCCTCCACGAGAAAGGCGAGTCACCCGCTGAAATTGCCGCCTTTGTGCGCATCCTGCTCGAGCGCGCGATTCCGCTGCCTTTTTCCGGAGAGGGATGTTTGGACGTTTGCGGCACCGGTGGAGACCGCGCAGGTTTGTTCAACGTTTCCACGGCGACGATGCTGGTTGCAGCGGCCTGCGGGTCGCGCGTCGTCAAACATGGCAATCGCGGCATCACCTCGCGAGCAGGTGGCGCCGATGTTCTCGAGGCGCTTGGCGTTTCGATCTCGCTCCCTCCGGACCGTGCGGCAGCGGCGTTGGATGCGGCCGGATGTTGTTTTCTGTTTGCTCCGGCGTACCACCCGGCGTTCAAGGCCGTCGCGCCTGTTCGCAAACTGCTCGCCGAACGCGGACTCCGGAGCGTGTTCAACATGCTGGGCCCGCTCCTCAATCCAGCCCGTCCGTCGTTCCAGCTTGCCGGAGTTTACGACCCTCGCTTGCTCGAAACCTACGCCGGCGTTTTTGAGTTGCTCGGCCGCCGCCGGACATGGACGGTGCATGGCACAACCCCGACGGGTCACTCGCTGGATGAGATTTCGCCGTTGGGGCGCACCGATGTGGTCGAAACCGGCGCGGGTGGAAGGAAATCGTTCCAGATATTTCCGGAGACATTTGGAATCCGGGATGTGAGGATGGAAGAGTTGACCGGCGCCGACGCAGCGGGGAATGCTGGAATCATTGCCGACCTCGTGGCCGGCAATCGCCGTGACGGTGCGCGCAGCGTGGTACAAATCAACTCCGCCGCCGCTCTTGTCGTCTGCGGCCTTGCTTCCGATCTGCAAGCGGGATGGACGTTGGCCGGCGATGCGCTCGACAACGGGAGTGCCCGTGATGTCCTCGACCGGCTTCGGTCCTGTCGCTGAGCTTCTAGCTGCCCGGGAACTCCAGACTCCAGCGGCCCGACGAGTCGCGGAGCACATGAAGCGGGCGGCCAAATGCCTGCGTCAGCCGGGCATCGGTCAGCGTTTCTTCGATCGGCCCGGATGCCAGGACGCGGCCGGATTTCAGGAGCAAGGCATGTGTCACGGCCGGCACGATTTCCTCGACATGATGCGTGACGAGAACAATTGACGGTCCTCCCTTCCTGGCGGCGAGTTTCTGAAGTCGCTCCAAAAAAGCCGCTCGCGCCACGGGATCCAGACCAGCGCAGGGTTCATCAAGAATCAACAGCGCCGGAGAGGGCATCAATGCGCGGGCGATGAAAACTTTTTGCCGTTCGCCCTGGCTCAACACCTCCCAACGTCGATCGGCCAACCGGCGAATGCCCATGAGCGACAGACATCGCGAAGCCCGGGCTTTGTGGCGCAATTCCATCCGCCTCACGGTTCCGAGTTCTGCATGGTCCCCGGAGTAAACGGTCTCCAGAGCTGTCTCGGACGGCGGGACGGAGCGGGTTAAGGCCGTGCTGACGATCCCGACCCGCCGGCGGAGTTCCCGCCAGTCGAACGCTCCATAGGATTCTCCTAGCAGTTCAATCGAACCGGCCGATGGCGTTAAATAGGCGGTCAAGGCCGCAAGTAGCGAGGTTTTTCCAGATCCGTTGGCGCCCAAAAGAACCCAGTGCTCCCCCTGATGGATTGTCCAATCCAGCTTCCGGACAATTGCGACAGCGCCTCGCGAGACCTCCAGTCCCTGAATCCGAATGACCGGATGTCTCACCCTCATCCCCCGCGCTTCTTGCTGTCCACCGATGGAGCGCGTGATCGCATCGCCGATTGGAGCGCGTGAACTCAGGGAACGTAGCGGATGCCGGTCGCCTCCGCGATATCGACATTGTCCGAGGGCCCGGCTCCGTTTCCGGTGATTGTATTGCCTTGAATCAGTGTTCGATCGCACGCCCCGTACCCATAGATCCCAAATTCGTCGTTTTCCCGGATTGTATTTCCGAGAATGTTGTTGCGTGTGGATGCGTTGATGATGAGACCACCTCCGAGGTTCGTTTCGATCCGGTTCCCCAGCAGTTGACGCGTTCCGCCGATGGTCGTTCCGGATGTTCCTTGATCCAGAATCACTCCGCCCCAACCATTCGGAATCGAAGGTTCGGGACCTTCACTCAGCGTATCGCCGAGCCCGATGTGCGTGTTGTAGATGGCATTATCTCCTGCCTGGCCGGTGATGTTGATGCCGTATCCCGCATTGCCCGCAATGTGATTCCGGGTTTCGACCGAGGGCTTGAATCCGCCGATGGCATTGTTGCTCGCCGTTCCGCTGATCAAGATGCCATCCATACCGTTGGGAATCGCCGCATCGATGACGGTATTTGTGCCGCATGCGGTATCAAGCACCTGAACTCCGGTTGCTGCCCCGCCGATGTGAATGCCGTTCCAGGCATTACCCGAAAGGATGCATGTCTGGATAGAATTGTTGCCCCCTGTCGAAGTGATCAGAATGCCGTTCATCCCGTTCGGAGCGGCTCCACCAAAGGCAAACACGCCGCCGAACGTGTTGAAAGAAATGAACCCGCGGGCCGAGTCGAGCACGGCAATTCCATTCGCGTCGTTGCCCGAAATCACGTTGCCCAACGGAATTACTCCGCCGACTGTTGTGTTTTTTGATGTTCCATTGACCGTTAACCCGTTCCCACGGTTCGCGACGATGGTCGCGTTGTCCGCGCCGATCCCGAGAAAGTTCGCGTGAATCACGACGTTATCCGAACTGGTCACTCGAACCCCGTCTCCCAGGTTACCGGCGATGACATTGTAGAAGACAAACGGATTCTGCCGCAAGGTGCAGCCAATGAGGGAATTGGACGGAGAATCGTGGATCCAAACGCCGTGCAAACGGTTGGCCAGCGCGGCGTTCCCGGACTCGTCGGTGCCAATGAAATTGCCGCTGAGAATGTTTCCCTGTGAACGGTCGGCGATACTGACACCGCTCAGGCCGTTTCCGGAGATGAGATTCCCCTGGGGCGGACGGAAGAAAACGGGCGTGGTCTCGCCCTTCGTTCCGGTCGGGTTGTTCGGCCCGGCCGACTGGCCGCCGATGAGATTATCCCGAGAGCGGCTCGTGATCAGAATTCCATTTTGGGTATTCCCAAAACCGGCGGCATCGGAGCCGTTCGGATCCGAACCGATGAAGTTCATACTCACGACATTCCGATGCGATCCATAGATACCGATGCCATTGCCGCGATTCGCCGAAATGACGTTCGAAAGTTGAAAATCCAGGTTCACCGTTGCCTGAAAAGAAAATGTGGAATCGCCGTCGACCACGATCCCGACAACCTGCTGGCCATACACAGAATTGCTGCTCGCGACCGAGGTCTCGCTGTAGGTGAGCTGCGCCCATTCCGCATCGCTGAATGAACCGTCCGGATTCCGCCGCACCGTCACCCACGAACCCTGAACCGGACCGTCCTGGGACACGGAAACGGAATCCGCGCTCATTTGATAAACACCGGGTTCCGAGCTGCTGATCCCCTCGAAGTGCGTGATGAACGCCTCCCCTCCCGGCGCGGCCGGGTAGGAGAACGATTTCCAGTTCGAAAATTTCCCTGTGCTGGCGTCGTAATCGACGAGATAGGCCCGCCCCTGATCCAGCGGCCGGCTCTGATCCTCGAGATTCTGCGTCCGCAGCGGGCTGTATCCACCGCAAATGGTGTAGCTGCTCCCGCCATTCCACCAAATCCCGTACGCTGTGTTGCTCTTGGATCCGGGAAAAACCACGTTCGCCACAAACCTTTGTTGCTCCACGTCGTAGATGTAGGCCACGCCCGGCCCGATCGGCAGCGTCTGTTTGCCGACCCGCTTCGGGCCGTCGGCATTACCCACGGCGAGTCCACCCATCGTGCTATGTGTGAATTGATAGACCGCTCCCGGATAATCGATTGATCGAAACACTCCGCCAGAAGGCAGATCGGACAATTCACCTTCCCAGATGAATCCGCGGTTGAAGATGGTGGTATCGGTCGACAAACGGTAGGAACCAACGAGGCGGAAAACCGTGCCATCTTCCGTGTCGGGACCGTAGACGCTGGTGGCGATTGTCGCGGAGCCTGGAAAAATCACCTGGTAGGCATCCCCGCCCCCGTCGATCGGGCCCACGTACAAAAGACCGTCCGACCCGCTCGTCCCACAAAGGACAAAGTCACTGGACGACCCTGGAAAATTGCGGAGACCCTGCCACGCCGTCACCGGCTGGATGGGAAACTCGGCCGGATCATCGGCCTCGAAAAACGTCACGTTTTTGACCGGATCCACCCGGCCGATGATGTTTCCAGAGGCTGTGGAAAGCAGCCGAATGCCATCACCTGTGTTACCCGCGGGATCTCCCGCAAGGTCGAGGCCGATGAAGTTTGACGCTATCGTATTGTCCGACGAGGCCACCGTCAGCCCGGCGCCAAGTGCATTGAAGAGCGCCAGACCGTAAACCGATGAACCGCTCGAACCCGCCGCCAACTGCAAGCCGGGACGTCCGTTGAAGTTGATTCCGACGACCGGTGCGTCGACATATCCCGGCGCCGAGCGCGCATCAATCGAGGTCCGCGCAGTCACCGCAGGAAGCGCAGTCGAAAGCGAAATCGTCCCGGCCACGTCAAACTCGATCAGACTTCCCGGATCCGCATTGGCCGCCACGATCGCCTGCCGTAGCGAACCCGGCCCCGAATCGCTCAAAGTGGTTACAACCAGATTGGCGGGAAACGCCGAGCCGACTGTCAGAAGAAGGACGCCAATGGAGACGATAGGATTTTTCATTCTTGTGGGAGGTTCAAACCGGGCGTCGGGAGTCTAACTCGACAGGCGGTCGCCCGGAAGCAGAATCCAAGACGAGGACCTCCTCAACGTCAACGGTTTACGGACGCCCCGGCCGCGCGCCGTTCCGCCTACTTCGGATGCGGCAGAAAGGTCTCAACAGCGGTCTTCACGGTTTGTCGAACAATTCCCACGGCTTGCGGATCTCCCTGCCAGAGTGCACTGACGTAGTTCTTTGCCTGATCAATCGAAATGTGCGGCGGAAGCGTCGGAACGTTCGGCTCGGTGACGGCCTCCAGAACGACGGGACGCGAAGACGCAAGCGCGCGGTCCCAGGCGGGTCCAATGTCCTCGGGACGGTCGACGCGGATTCCCTCCAAGCCGATCATCTCGGCAAAGCGCGCATAGGGAAAATCCGGCAACTCCTGCGAACCGTTGAACTTCGGGTCGCCAGCCATCGCGCGCTGCTCCCACGTAACCATGTTCAGGTCGTGGTTGTTTAAAACGAGGATGATCAACTGCGGGTTGCTCCATTCTTTCCAATATTTGGATATGGTGAGAAGTTCGTTCATTCCGAGCATCTGCATTGCCCCGTCGCCAACCAGCGCAATCGCGGGACGATCCGGGAAGGCGAATTTCGCCGCGATGGCATAGGGAACGCCCGGACACATCGTGGCCAGTTTGCCGGACAGCGAGGCCATCATGCCGGCACGAATCTTGATATCGCGTGCATACCAAATCGCGCTCGATCCGGAATCCGCCGTCAATATGCAGCCATCGGGAATTCGCGGACTCAGTTCCCAGAAGACCCGCTGGGGATTGATCGGGTCGGCATCCTTCATGGCCTGGGCCTCGAGCGTATTCCACCACTCCTGAATGCCGCTCTCGATCTTCTCGCGCCACGTGCGATCGGATTTTCGCTCCAGAAGTGGGATCAACGCCCGCAGCGTCTCGGCCGAGTCTCCGGAGAGAGGCACCTCCATCGGGTAACGCAAGCTGAGCATGCGCCCGTCGATGTCGATCTGAACGCCGCGTGCCTGGCCTTCTTTCGGCAGGAACTCGGAGTACGGAAAGCTCGAGCCAACCATGAGCAGCGTGTCGCAATGGTTCATCATCTCCCAACTCGGCTGCGTACCAAGAAGCCCGATCGAACCCGTTACAAAGGGCAATTCATCCGGAAGCGCCGCTTTCCCAAGGAGGGCCTTTGCCACGCCGGCTCCCAAAATTTCCGCAACTTCGATGACCTCACTCGCCGCCCGCAGGGCACCAGCTCCGATGAGCATGGCAACCCGTTCGCCCGCATTCAGCACCTCGGCCGCGCGGCGCAGGTCGGATTCTTTCGGAATCACCCGCGGCGACGAAAATCCCACACCCGAATGATTCGTCCCGTGCTTGCGTGGCGGTTCTTCGACCGGATCGAGTTCCTGGATATCATTCGGAATGATGATCGCGGTGACAGTGCGTTCCGCGAGAGCGATCCGCAAGGCCCGGTCGATCAAATGCCGGATCTGCGTGGCTTCCATTGCCGTTTGCACGAATTCGCTGGCCACATCTTTGAACAAGACCTGGAGATCGACCTCTTGTTGGTAATGTCCGCCCAGAGCGGCGCGACTCTGCTGTCCAACGATGGCCACGACGGGTTGGTGGTCGAGCTTGGCATCGTAAAGCCCGTTCAACAAATGGATCGCCCCCGGACCCGACGTCGCCAGACAAACGCCGGCCTCACCGGTGAATTTCGCGTGGGCACACGCCATAAAGGCAGCCATTTCCTCATGCCGGACTTGGATAAAGCGGACAGCGTCCTGCTGACGGTCCAGAGCGCCGATGAGGCCGCCGATCCCATCGCCCGGATACCCGTAGATGCGCCCGACTCCCCACTGTGCAAGGCGCCGGATGATGAAGTCGCTCGTCGTGTTTTTCATAGGGATCAGAACGCCGGCCAAATTGCCGGTCGTCCCAAAGCATCGGAGCACATCTCGGCCTGCGCCCTCCGATTCTCCCCCGGTGACCGGATGGGGCAGTCCCAAGCCGTCCAAATCACCGTCAAGCGCCCCACCGCCACCCCATCCGGGCCCCCTGTCATCAACGGCCGACAGATGACGCGACCCGCATTTGTTGGTGACGATCTTGGCTTCTTATGAGGAGTCGCTCCGGTAAACGTCAGCCTCGCGGGTGTTCCCGTGCAGCCAACCTTTCCCTTGCGACGCGCTCCCCCGCCACGTCGCGGATTCCTTATTTAGAGACGAATATCACACCGGATCATCTCAAGTGCGCCTAAGGCGCATCACCTCCCGTGGCCGCAAAGCCACAATCATCTTTCTGCCAGGCGGGTTTCTGTTCGAAAACCCAGCGGTAGTAGTCCCTGCGCTGCAAATGTATGGCAGCCGCTTCATCAACAATGATCTTGGTGCGTGGGTGCATCTGGAGAATGGACGCCGGGCACGTTGCCGTGACTGGTCCCTCGACTGCGCTCGCCACCGCGCTGGCCTTTGACTCTCCGAGGGCGATCAGAATGATCTCGCGGGCGTCCATGATGGTTCCGATCCCCATGGTGACGACATGGTGCGGAACATCCTCCGGGGCGCTGAAATACCGGGCGTTGTCGTTCCGGGTTCGTTGGGTCAGCGTCTTGATTCGCGTGCGGGAAGCAAGTGATGAGCCGGGTTCGTTGAATCCAATATGGCCGTCCGAACCGATGCCCAGAATTTGCAGATCGATCCCTCCGGCATTTGCGATCTCCTCCTCGTAGCGTAAGCAATAAGCATCCATCTCAGCGCCGGGAACAAGCCCGCTCGGCACAAACGTGCGCTTCGGATCGATATTGACGTGATCGAAAAGCATCTCCTGCATAAAATGGCGATAGGAGGCCGGATGCTGCGGTGTCAGTCCGATATACTCGTCGAGGTTGAATGTCGTGACCTTCGAAAAGTCCAGCGCCTCCTCGCGGTGGAGCCGAATCAACTCACGATAAATTCCCACCGGGGAACTGCCTGTAGCCAATCCCAAAACGGCGTCGGCTTTCGCCATCATGACTCTCCGGATGCGCAGGGCAGCGGCGAGAGTAACGTCGGAGGGCTCTTGCAGGATGATCACTTCCATGCAGTGGGCTTACCTCCGGAGAGCTTTGTTGTCGAATTGGGAAATCGGATTTGGTTTTCACCGAATCACCGAGGATCGATCCGATTCAAAGGCTTTGATCCTCGACTTCCGGCGGAGTCGCCCAGCGGCAAGACCCGGATGCGGAAATTGGTGCGCGATACAGGGTTCGAATACG
>JANRKJ010000019.1:0-143756 GCA_033763515.1 Terrimicrobiaceae bacterium
ACCGGGCTCCCCGCCTGCGCCTCCCTCAATATTCCGATGATCTGCTCTTCACTAAATCGACTTCTTCTCATGGTTTTTCCTGCTCCTTTTCTTTTGGCAGTTCTCCAGTTATGTCACGTCCACTTTTTCGGGGTCAGGTCAGAGCAGGACTCTCTCAATTAGAAAGTGAGTTTTTTAGCTCAACGGATGAATCCTCGAGAAAACAGAAATAGAAGTGGATTCCAGTTTGTGGTGCGTCAACGGCTCTGTGCGAGCGCGTGCCCACACTTCGCGCTCCTGTCTTTCGGCTGCATGTGATTGGCCCAGGTTTCTGCTTTCTCTCAGCCGGGGCGCTCCGTCCGGAGAAATGCAGCGTTGGCGCGGATGGCGGCTGTCTGCGGATGAATGAACGAGTTTTCCGGCGGATTCGGCGAGTCCGGGGTGACACGGCGGGGATGTCCCGGAGAATGCGGGCAAAATGAAAAAGCTCCTCCTTTTCGCGCTTCTCCTCACCGTCCTGCCCGCCCTCGCCACCGAGTGGCGTTCTGAAACCACGGACGCGATTGTCACGTTCCGCGTGGTGAATGATTGGGGGAGCGGAATGCAGGCGCAGATCGACATTGAAAACAAAACGACCCGGCCGCTCGCCGACTGGCAGGTGCAGGTGCAAATCCCGCGGTCGGTGACATCGATCTGGAACGCGCGGATTGTTTCGCGAACCGGGGATCTTTACCTCTTCGACGCGCAACCGCATCCGTGGAACGCCACCGTGCCGGCACGGGGAAAAGTCTCGTTCGGATTCATCACCTCCCCGGGCGGCCTGACCCAAACCCCGCCCGTCCTGACGCTGCAAGTGCCCGGTGGAGCCAATCCGACGCCCACGCCGACTCCGACTCCAACACCCACGCCGACACCGGTGCCCACCCCGACGCCAACCCCAGTTCCGACGCCAACGCCCACGCCAACACCGGCCCCCACGCCCGTGCCCACGCCGTCCGGCGGGACCGTTTATGATCTGACCGACGTGCGGGTCGAATTCCGCGTGCGGAGCGATTGGGGTTCCGGATTCACGGGCGAGGTGACCATCCGCAACAAGACCTCGCGCACGCTGCCCGCTTGGCGCTTGGAATGGACGCTGCCGCGTTCGGTCTCGTCGATCTGGAATGCCCAGGCGACGGCCCTGGGGAATAACCGGGTCCGGTTTGATGCCGGGAGCTCGACATGGAACCGGGACGTTCCCGCCGGTGGTCAGGTGAGCTTCGGCTTCAACGGATCGCCCGGTGGACTCGCGGGCGTTGTGCCGACGAATGTGGCCTTCACCAGCGATGGATCGTCCGGCGGAAATCCCACGCCGACACCTGCCCCAACTCCCGGGCCGACGCCCAATCCGACTCCGGTGCCAACGCCGACCCCGGCGCCCAGCCCGACACCGAATCCGACGCCGACGCCGGTTCCAACACCGACGCCCACGCCGACACCGGTGCCCACGCCCACGCCGAATCCAACACCCGGAGGAACATTCAACTACGGCGAGGTGCTCCAGAAGTCGCTGTTCTTCTACGACGCGCAGCGCAGTGGGGACCTGCCGGATGACTTCCGCGTCGGCTGGCGCGGGGATTCGGGACTGACCGACGGAGCCGATGTCGGCGTCGACCTCACCGGTGGCTTCTACGACGCCGGCGACGGCGTGAAATTCACCCTGCCGATGCTCTCGGCGATGACCCTGTTGTCCTGGGGCGGCATCGAGTATCCGACCGGCTACGACCGCGCCCAGCAGACCGCCCACCTCCTCGGGATCATCCGTTGGGGGATGGACTGGGTGATGAAGGCGCACTCGGCTCCGTTTGAATTCTACGCACAGGTCGGTCGCGGTGATCTCGACCACTCGTATTGGGGCCCGGCCGAGACGATGCGAATGGCGCGTCCGGCATTCAAAATCACCGCCGCCCAGCCCGGAACCGAAGTCGCCGCCGAGGCCGCCGCCTCGCTGGCATCGGCGTCCATCCTGTTCCGGAACCGCGATGCCGCGTATTCGGCGCTGTTGTTGGAGCGCGCCCGGCAGCTCTACCAGTTCGCCAATCAGTATCGCGGCACCTACACGCGGGCCGTGCCGGATGCGGCGTCCTACTACAATTCCTACTCGGGGTATTTCGACGAGCTCCTGTGGGCCTCGGCCTGGATGTATCGGGCGACCGGCGAAGCGGTGTTCCTGCAAAAGGCCGACCAGCTCTATGCACAGAACTTCGCCAACGCGAACCTGCAGTGGACACACGATTGGGACGACAAACTCGCCGGCTCGATCGTTCTCCTCGCCCAGACCACCGGCCGTCCCGAATTCCGCGACGCCGCCTCGCGCTGGCTGAACTTCTGGACCGTCGGACAAAACGGAC
The DNA here is from genome assembly GCA_033763515.1 of Terrimicrobiaceae bacterium. Lineage (GTDB taxonomy): Bacteria > Verrucomicrobiota > Verrucomicrobiia > Chthoniobacterales > Terrimicrobiaceae > JANRKJ01. The sequence continues at coordinate 2,370 of JANRKJ010000019.1, forward strand.
GCCGGATCACCACCACCTCCGGCGGTCTCGCCTGGCTGGCCCAGTGGGGTTCGCTGCGGTACTCGGCGAATACGGCGTTTGTCGCATTCGTCTTCGCCGACAAGGTCGGTGACAATGGCACGCGCTACCGCGATTTTGCCCGGCGTCAGATCCGCTACATGCTCGGCGAAAATCCCCGACAGGCCAGCTACGTGGTCGGATTCGGCAACAATCCGCCGCGGAACCCGCACCATCGCACCGCCCATGGGTCGTGGGGCGACAACATCTCGCTGCCGGCAGACAACCGTCACGTCCTCTACGGAGCGCTCGTCGGCGGCCCCAAGGCAGCCGATGATTTCGCCTACGCGGACTCACGGTCCGACTACATCGCCAACGAAGTCGCCTTGGATTACAACGCCGGCTTCACCGGCGCCGTCGCGCGGCTCGTGGAGGTCGAAGGTGGCTCGCCCCTGGCTTCCTTCCCGCCGCCGCTCCAGCCGGACGACGAATTCTTTGTCGAGGCGGGCGTGAATGTCAGCGGCACCGGGTTCACCGAAATCCGGGCGTTCCTGAACAACCGCTCGGCCTTCCCCGCCCAGCTCTCGGACCGCCTGAGCTTCCGGTATTTCTTCGATCTGACGGAATACCTGCAAGCGGGCGGCGACCCGGCCAACCTGCGGATCACCACCGGCTACTCGCAGGGCGCACGGGTCTCGCCGATCCAAACGTATGACCGCACCCGCTCGCTGTTCTACGTCGAGGTCGACTTCCCCGGGGTGTTGATCGGACCCGGCTCGAACGGCGCGTTCCGCCGCGAAGTCCAGTTCCGCATCACCCTGCCGAACGGCCTGCCCGCCACCGCATGGAATCCGGCGAACGATCCCTCGTTCCAAGGCCTCACCTCCGGAACCCCGGTCAAAACCGACCGGATCCCGGTTTACGAGTCCGGCGAGTTCCTGATGGGCCGGCTGCCTTGAGGCTATAAATACTCGAATCGAATCCCTCCCGAAGCGGACTCGGCCCGGCGAACTTTTCGGCCCAAAACGCGACCGATCATGTTCTCCTCCAAGCCGGCCGCTTCGGGATATTCGCGGAAAATTCCGGAGAGGGGGTTGTTGAACTCCACCAGCACCCCCTCGTCCACGCGACTCATGCTGCCCTCCGCCGCCCGGATCGCCGCCAGTTTTTTCAACCGCTCGGCCGGGTCGGCCGGCAGACCTTTCAGATACGCGTCCCCTTTATCCTGGAACAATTTGAAGAGCAGCTTCCCCGCCGCGGTCGGTCCGAAGAGTGTCTGCGCATTGCGCAAGAGCGTGACCACCACGGCATTGTCCGGTGCCTCGAAGAGCGCTTCCCCCTTGGAGGTCAGACGGTAAACCAGGACCGGCCGGCCGGCGCCCCGGTGATGGTTCCGGCTGGACAGATAGCCCTTCTTTTCCAGCAGGAGGCAGTGCTGCTTGGTCCCCATGTAGCTCAGGTCGATGCGCTCACTGAGTTCCGTGACAGTCAGACCCGCGCTCTGTTTGATCTCGCGAAGCACCGCCTGGCGTTGCGGGGTCCCGATGGTTTTGTCCTGCGGATTCATGGCCATGCGAATCCCGCCAAGCTTGCCAACCGAACCGATCCCGTCAAGGTATGCCCCAATTGAACAAGCGCGGCCCGGCGTTGTCTGATCCGGCAAAAATCTTTTCGAAATTATGATGATGTGGCTTCTTCTCATTGGTGTTCCGATGATCATCGGCCTCTGGGCGCAATCCCGGGTGTCCGGCGCCTTCGGAAAATGGAAAAACGTGCGGGCTGCCTCCGGGATGACCGGTGCGCAGGCCGCCGAGAACATCCTCGCGGCTGCGGGCATCCGTGACGTCGAGGTCGTGCCGATCCGCGACATGCTCGGCGACCACTACGACCCGATCCACAAACGGCTCTGCCTCTCACCGGAGGTCTACAGCACGCCGTCGGTCGCCGCGCTCGGCATCGCCGCCCACGAATGCGGACACGCGATCCAGCACGCGAAAGCCTACGCGCCCTTGAAGTGGCGGATGACGATCGTGCCGATCACGCAGTTTGCGTCCCAGATGCTGCCGATGATTTTCATCGCCGGCCTGTTCTTTGGGTTCATGCAATTGTCGATGGTCGCCGTCGCCTGCTTTTTGGTCCTCACGATCTTCAACCTCATCACCCTGCCGGTGGAATTCGATGCCTCGCGGCGCGCGAAGATCATCCTGCAGCAGATGGGCATGGTCCGCGCAGGTGAGGAGGCCACCGGCGTGAACAAGGTCCTCGACGCCGCCGCGCTGACGTACGTCGCCGCGTTTGTCGCCGCACTCGGGCAGCTCATTTACTTCTTCCTGCTCTCGCGGCGTTGAAACGCAAGACGCCCGTCGTCCTCACGGTCGCCGGCTCCGACAATTCGTGCGGAGCCGGCCTCCAGGCCGACCTGAAGACCATCACCGCACTTGGCGGTTACGCACAGACGGCCGTCACCTGCGTGGTCGCCGAGGTTCCGGGGAAAGTTTCCGCGATCCAGGCCGTGACCCCCGCGATCGTCGCCGAGCAGATCCGGACCAGCCTCGAAGCGTTCCCGGTCGCCGCCGCCAAGACCGGCATGCTCTTCTCGGCGCCGATCATCCGGGCCGTCGCCGAGACCCTCACCGGCCGACGCATCCCACTCGTCGTCGATCCCGTCATGGTCGCCTCGAGCGGCGATCCCCTCCTGAAGAAAAACGCGCTCACCGCCTACCGCGAACGGCTTTTCCCCCTCGCCACCCTGATCACCCCCAACCTCGACGAACTCCGCATCCTCTCCGGAAAACCGTGCCGCAACGTCGAAGAAATGACCGCCGCCGGTGAAGAACTCGTCCGCGAATTCGGCTGTGCGTTCCTCGTCAAAGGCGGCCACCTCCACACCCGCGAAGCCGTCGACGTCCTCATCACACCGACCGGAACCCATACGTTCACCGCGCCGTTCCGCCCACGCGCCGACACCCACGGCACCGGCGGCACATTCTCCGCCGCCATCGCCAGCGCCCTCGCCCACCGCCACCCCCTCCCCGAAGCGGTCCGACAGGCCAAGGCCTACATCACCGCCGCCATCGACCAGCGCCTCACCTGGGGCCAAACGTCCGCCCTCGAACACCGCCTCGACACCCGAAAAATCTGAACCAAGGATGAACAAGAACGCCAACGGCGTTCAATCCGTAAGCCCAAGGTTGGCGTGACGCAGGAGCGCCTACCTTGGGTTCCCTTTCCGACAGGCGAGCAACCCTGAAGGGGTTGGATTCCCTGGAATGGTCCAACCCCCTTCAGGGTTGGCACTCTCCGCAACGATAACCCAGGGTAGCCTCGCGAGCTCGGCAACCCTGGGCTGAAGGATTGGACGCCGTTGGCGTCCCGGAATCCCGAGCGCTGGCCGAAACAGGAACGCCAACGGCGTTCCATCCGTAAGCCCAAGGTTGGCGTGACGCAGGAGCGCCTACCTTGGGTTCTCTTTCGATACGGCGAGCAACCCTGAAGGGGTTGGATACTCCGGGGCCGTCCAACCCCTTTCAGGGTTGGCGCGTTCCGCGACGGCGACCCAGGGTAGCCTCGCGAGCTCGGCAACCCTGGGCTGAAGGGTTGGACGCCGTTGGCGTCCTCGGGTTGCCCCCTGAGCGAACATGGCCGGCTGGTCTTGTGACATTCCGGCGGTGGAGGCTGGATTTTCCGGTTTGGGTCCGTAGTATCGCCGCGCATGAAGTATATTTTCGTGACGGGCGGTGTGGTCAGTTCGCTGGGCAAGGGCCTCGCTGCCGCTTCACTCGGAACACTCCTCGAGCACCGGGGTTTGAAGGTGACGCTCCAGAAGCTCGATCCCTATCTCAACGTCGATCCGGGCACAATGAACCCGTTCCAACACGGCGAAGTTTACGTGCTGGCGGATGGCGCCGAGACCGACCTCGACCTCGGTCACTACGAGCGTTTCACGAATTGCACGCTGACCCGCGCGAACAATCTGACGAGCGGACAGGTCTACGAAACGGTTCTGCAGAAGGAACGCCGCGGGGACTACCTTGGGAAAACGGTTCAGGTCATCCCGCACATCACGGATGAAATCAAGGCGCGCATCCGCCAACTCGGCGAGGATTCGGGAGCGGATGTCCTGATCACCGAAATTGGCGGAACCACCGGCGACATCGAAGGCCTGCCATTCCTGGAAGCCATCCGGCAATTCTCGCTCGAGGTTGGTCCCGAGAACGCGCTCATCATGCACGTGACGCTCGTCCCGTTCATCAAGGCCGCCGGCGAACTGAAAACCAAACCGACGCAGCAGAGCGTCGCAAAACTCCGCGAAATCGGTCTCCAGCCCCAGGTCCTGATCTGCCGGACAGAAATGCCGCTCGACAAGGACGTGCGGCAAAAACTTTCGCTCTACTGCAACGTCCCGCTCGACGCCGTCGTCGAAGCCGGCGATGTCGAACACACGATCTACGAGTCGCCTCTGAATCTCCAGGCGGAAGGCCTCGACACGACCGTCTGCCGCGCCCTCCGGCTCGAAACCCCACAGCCGGACATGTCGGATTGGAAGAAATTCGTCCAGCGCGTCATAGCACCGAAAAAGCGCGTCCGTATTGCCGTCGTCGGCAAATACATCGAACTCCAGGACGCCTACAAGAGCATCTATGAGTCGCTCACACACGCCGGTGCCGCGCACGACTGCGGGATCGACTTGGTCCTCGTCGACGCCGAAGACATCGAGTCCGAGGGAGCCGACAAATACCTCCGCGGCGTCGCGGGCGTTTTGGTTCCCGGCGGTTTCGGTGACCGCGGAGTCGAAGGCAAGATCGACTCCGTTCGATTCTCCCGCGAATCGCGCACCCCATTTCTCGGCCTCTGCCTCGGCATGCAGGTGGCGACAATCGAGTTTGCACGGAATGTTTGCGGACTGGAAAACGCCAACAGCACCGAATTCGATCCGGCCACGCCGCACCCGGTCATCTGCATCCTCGAGGAACAAAAGGACGTCACCAACAAGGGCGCGTCGATGCGACTCGGCGTCTGGCCGATGGCGATCAAGAAGAGCACACTCACCCACCAGGTTTATGGCCGCACCGAGGTGACCGAACGCCACCGCCACCGGTACGAATTCAACAGCGCCTACCGCGAAACGATGGAGAAGAAAGGCTTTGTCATCGCCGGTACGTCCCCGGAGGGCGACCTCGTCGAGGTGATCGAACTCCAGAATCATCCGTGGTTCATCGCGTGCCAGTACCATCCGGAATTCCAGTCCAAGCCAAATTCCCCCCACCCGCTCTTCAAAGGGTTCATCGCCGCCTGCCTCGCTCACGAAGATTGATTCCATGGACTCCCCCGCCACCCACGACGTCGAACGGAATATCGAATTCGAATTCGTCCGCGCCACCGAAAATGCCGCGCTGAATTCGATCCACTGGATGGGTCGCGGTGACAAGGAGGCGGCCGACGCCGCCGCGTGCGATGCGATCTATGGCGTATTCGACCTCGTCGACATCCGCGGCGAGGTCGTCATCGGCGAGGGCATCAAGGATAACGCCCCCGGGATTTTCCTCGGAGACAAACTCGGGACATGGAAGGAAAACTCGCCGCACTTCGACATCGCGCTCGACCCGATCGACGGCACGAGCAACATCGCGAAGGGTCTTCCGAATTCGATTTCCGTGATGGCTGCCGCCTACGTCGCTCAGGACGAGAAGCGGTGCATGGTCAACATCCCGAGCTTCTACGTGGAAAAAATCGCCTACGGTCCGCAGGTCGCCGCCGCCATTCGCAAAAACGACCTTGCGCCGATCCGCCTGGATGCGCCGTTTCACCGCTCGCTCGTCGTGGCGGCCACCGCGTTGAAAAAGCGCATCAGCGACCTGGTGGTCGTCGTCCTCGACCGTCCGCGCAACAAGCATTTCATTGACACGGCACGCGCCGAAGGCGCTTCCCTCCGGATGATTTCGGATGGCGACATTGCCGCCGCAGTCGCACCCTCGCTGCCGGATTCGGGAGTGGATCTTTATGTCGGGATCGGCGGTGCGCCGGAGGGGATCTTGACCGCCGCGGCCCTCAAGGCACTCGGCGGCGAAATCCAACTGCGCATGTGGCCCCGCGATGACGGCGAGCACTCCGAGCTGCTCAAAACTTGCTCTCCGTCCGACATCAGCCGCGTGTTCTACACGGACGAACTCGTCCACGGCGACAGTTCGATCTTTTGCGCGACCGGCATCAGCGACAGCGCCCTCCTCCCGGGGGTCAAACTCGTCGGCAACACCGCCATCACGCACTCGATCCTCATGCGTGCGAGAAGCCGCACGGTGCGCTACATCCGCGCCGTCCACAACCTCTCCGCCAAGACGATCCACCTCCGCAGCTCCCCGGGAGAACGGGCGATCTAGTTGGTTGAATGTGGACGGTTGAGTGTTGAGGGACCAGCGGTCGCCACTCAACCTTCAACTCTCATCCCTCAACTTCCTGTCACGCCAAATCCGGGCGCCGGCGGCGGGTGATTTCGGCGGCTTCGCGGGCTCGCCACCGTTCGATCTCGGCGTGGTTTCCGGAGAGCAGGACGTCGGGAACTTTCCAGCCCTTGTACTCGACCGGGCGGGTGTAGTGCGGATGGTCGAGCCGCCCGGCAGCAAACGAATCGCACACGGCGGATTGGTCGTCTCCGAGAACACCGGGGATCAGGCGCACGACGGCATCGGTGACCACCAGGGCCGGCAGGGCACCATTGGTGAGAACATAGTCGCCGATGGAAATTTCCTCGTCGATGAGGTGATCGGCCACGCGTTGGTCGATGCCCTCGTAGTGGCCGCAGAGGAAGATCAAATGCGATTCGCGGGCGAGTTCCGCGGCCACCGCATGGGAAAACGTCCGACCTTGCGGCGACATGAGGATGACTTTGGCCCCGGGACGGCGCAGGTCTTCGAGTGCGCGATCAATCGGCTCGATTTTCATGACCATCCCCGGCCCGCCGCCATAGGGCGCATCGTCGGTCGTTCGGTGGCGGTCGGTTGCCCAGTGGCGAAGGTCGACCGCCTCCAGATCCGCCAGCCCCTTTTCGACCGCCCGTTTCAAAATGCTCGATCCCAGCACGCCCTGGCACATCTCCGGGAAGATCGTGAGGATCTGGATTTTCACGACAGGCATCCTGAATCAGTCGGCCCGCGATCAGCAAGCCGGGGCTTCAGCGACCCGTACCGATCGTCCGGATCAAATACTGGCGGAAAGGATCGGCAATGCCGGTTTGGTGAATCACCAAGCGGGCGGTGGAGACCCATGTCATGGCAACCGAAAGAACGGAAACCGCCAAGAGGGCCGACACGGTCGCCCGCCGTTTCGGCCAGAACGGACCTTCCAACGCTGCCAGGGTCAACACCGCCAGCATTGGCACAAACTCGGCCGTGTAGCGGTAGGTGATGAAGTACCAGGCGCAAATCAAGGCCACTTGCACGAGGAAACAGGCGGACGCAAAGATCAGTGCCGGCGACCGCGTTCGGACCAGCGATGCAAGGCCGAGGAGTGAAAAGAGGATCAGCACCGGACTTGCCATCGTCAGCGGGATCATCGCCTCGCTTCCGTCCGAAAAATACAAATCCGGCCGTGTCGGACGGGCCGGGGTCCAGGGCGAGAGCCACGGGAAGGCCGGCGTCACGTAATCCGCGTGCACGCCGAGGTATTCGCCGAACGAAAATGGGACACGCCGGGCATTGAAACTCCCAAGCTCCGCCCGCTTCTTCGCCGCAAACTCACTTTCCATCTCGTAGCCGACCCAGGTCAAAAAAGTCAGTGGCGACCCGAAGCGCGCGTGATTGTACCAGAGCAGGAACAATCCACCGAGGACCATCGGAAGCAGGCCCAGCGCGAGCGCTCCGATCATCTTCGCGGAGAGCAACCATTCGCGGCGGGTCCAGGAGGTCAGGAGAAAGACCACGCCCAGAATGGCCACGAGGGGCACGGCGAAGGTCAGCCGCGAGAGCATCGCACCGGCTGTCGTGAGCGACAGGAGAAAAAGGGTTCCGATGCTCCAGCCGGTCCGCAGCGCCCGGTAGGCGATCGCGATAGTCCAAAGGGAAAATCCAAGCGCCCAAAGGATCGCCTCCTGGTAAACGGTCGGAACCGCGACGAGATACAACACCGGTGAGCCCAGTGAGAAGACCAATGCGAGCGCAACGGCCCATCGGCCGGACAATTTCGCCCGCCGCGTCGCCTCACGGAACATCACGTAAAGCGCACCGGCGCAGAACAGCCCTCCCAGCCAGTTCAGCAAGGGCGCCAGTTCACCGAATGTCCACGGGAACACCACCAGCAAGGGCATGCGCAACATCGCCGGGAACGCCCCGAAGTAGATGACATTCTTGCCATTCACCCGGATGTTCTCGTAGGCCACGGCTCCGTCCGGGACGCCAACCTCTCCGCGCATCAAACTCTTCGCCAGCGAGTCGTAGGGCGTTGCGAGGGTTGGCTGCAAAAGATCGCCCGTGCCGAACGACGCAAAGATTCCGAAGCTCACTGCCAACACCGCAAAACATGCACCCAAGCCGATCCAACGCATGCGTCAGGTTGAAATACTCCCCGGCACTCTGGCGATGGAAAAGATCGCAGCGGCAGCCCGCCTTGACCGGCCAGACCCGGTGGCCTAGCGTTTGTCGGGAAATGGAGCAATCCGGGCGGATTCGATTCAACGAACGTTGGCCGTGAAGAAGACGCGGGAAAAACCGGGGAAAACCAAGCGCGGCAGGAAACAGTCGGCCGCCCGCCCTCGCAGACGGTGGTTCCGGACGCTGGTGAAACTGGGCCTGGTCACGCTGCTGATCTGGATCGTTGTGGCGCTCGGATATTATGCGTGGGCGTTGACGTTCGACCTGCGGGAGATCCACGAGATGGACGAACGCTCGATGGTTTACGATTGGCGCGGACGCCCTTACAGCCGGCTCCCGGGCGAGGACCGGCTCGTTGTCTCATTCGACAAGGTCTCGAATGATTTCATCAATGCGCTCATCAGCCGTGAAGACACGCGCTTTTACCGGCACCATGGCATCGACCCGATCGGCATCGCACGGGCGGTCGTCCGGAACCTCCTGCTCGGCGGGTTCCGCGAGGGGGCCAGCACGATCACGCAGCAGCTCGCCCGAAACAGCTTTCCGCTCGGCGGAAAAAACATCCACCGCAAACTCATCGAAGCGGCCCTCGCGTTCCGCATCGAAACCGAGCTGACCAAAGAGGAAATCCTCGAAGCCTACGTGAACCGGATCTATTTCGGCTCGGGCACCTACGGCGTCGAGGCGGCGAGCCAGACGTATTTCAGCAAGCCGGCGTCGCGCTTGAACCTGCCGGAGGCGGCCACACTCGCCGGCCTGATCCGCAGTCCGAACCGGTTCTCGCCTTTGCGTGATCCCGGGCGCTCGAAACGCGAACGCGACACCGTGCTGCGTCGCATGCAGGCGATCGGACTCATCACGCTTGCCCAGCGCGATGCAGCCCTAAGCGCCGCCATGCAAACCGTCCCACGCCAGCGCGTGACCGCCCAGGACAACTGGGCGATGGATGCCATTCAGCGAGAACTCGAACTCGTCCTCCCATCCGACCGTATGGACGCCGGCGGACTCCGGATCTATTCAACGATCGATGGAGCGCTGCAGTCGGCCTCCGAGCGCGCCGTGCAAAAGCGCCTCGTCGAGATCGAAGCCGCGCCCGGCTACCCGCATCCGTCGCTGGCGGATTTCGGCGATGCTGTCTTTGACGCCGAAAATGCGGCGCCGTTCCTGCAGGCGGCCGCGGTCGCGATCGACAATGAAACGGGAGGCATCCGGGCAATCGTCGGCGGACGCGATTACCGGCGGAGCAAATTTCACCGAGCGCTCTACGGACAGCGACAGGCCGGCTCGGTGATCAAGCCGTTTGTCTACGCCACGGCCTTCGAGCGGGGCATGCGGCCATCCGACCGCGTGGACGACGGACCGATCCTGGACGGCGAAATCCCGCGGCAGTTCGGGAGTTACCGTCCGGGCAATTCGGATGGCACCTACCGGGGGATCCAGCCGGCGGGTGAAGGACTCGTGGATTCGCGGAACACGATGAGTGTGCGGGTTGGCTTGAAGGCGGGCTTGGATGCGGTCGCCGAGAAGGTGATCGCACTCGGGATCGCGAAGGATCCGCCGCGATTTCCCTCGCTGTGCCTCGGCGCGTTCGAGACCAACCTCAAGGACCTCACAGCCAGCTACACGGTCTTCGCGACCGGCGGCGTGAAGCTCCAACCGTACCTCATCGAATCGATCACCGACTCCGCCGGCCATGTTCTCTACCGCAGCACGCGCGGCCGATTGAAGGTCCTGAATCCACCGGCCGCGCAGATGACGACCTCGCTCCTTGAGGACGTTGTCCAGCGCGGGACCGGATCGGGAGCCCGGACGTTCGGTCTCCGCCACCGCGCCGCCGGAAAGACAGGTACGACAAACAATTATCAGGATGCGTGGTTCGTCGGCTTTGACGACCGCCTGACTTGCGGAGTCTGGGTTGGCTTCGACCAGCCGAAGACGATTCGCAAAGGCGGTTACGGCGGTCAGCTGGCCCTGCCGATCTGGGTCGACATTGTCGAAGCCGGGCGGGCCCGCAGCGATTAAGCCGTGCGTTATCCCGATCGTCAGCGCGTCAGCGGGTGAGCGGGCAGGCCGGAGACGCGGTCGCCGGGGAGAACGTTTTTCTTCGAGAACCAGCCCTGGTCCATTTCGATCGCGAACGCAATTTGCGGGAAGCGACTGCGGGTGATTTTCTCGCTGTGGGGTTCCATGTCGTGGATCTCGAGAATGGTTCCGTCGGCCGCAAGAAACGCAATCGAGAGCGGGATCCGCGTGTTTTTCATCCAAAACCCGGCGGGCGCAATCTGCGGCATGACGAAGAGCATTCCATGGTCGGGCGCGAGCGATTCGCGGAACATGAGTCCGGTCGAACGTTCCGGGTCTTCATCGGCAACTTCCAGAGTCGCAGGCGCTTGCCCGATTTTGACGGAGATCGTCGGCAGGGACGGCTGGGCCGTGGTTTGCGCGACCACTGGTGCGCCGAGGAGAATCCAGGCGACGAAAAGGAGATTTTTCACGGAAGAAAAGTTTATCGATTCTGTTGACACCGCCGACCGGGATTTTGCAACTTCACTGCGCTGCCAACCGATGACCGCGTCTTTGTTCTGCGTCAAATTAGTTTCGCAAAATTCCGGGCGCTTCGCAGGTGGATGGAATCGTAATGGATTCCTGGCCGCAAGTTGAGCGAAGCGCGCGGAATCGAACATGCCGAATTTTTTTCCCAGATGGACAAACTGGCTGCCGTTGAAGGTGGTCATCATCCTTGGTGTGTTGGGAGCCTCGGTGGTGCTGGGCATTACCTACTACTTCACGCCGAAATACACGCGGGTGGGCTACATGCCGACCCAGCCGGTGCCGTTCTCGCACGTCATCCACGTCGAGCAGCTCGGGATGGACTGCCGGTATTGCCATAGTTTCGTCGAAGTTGCCTCGCATTCGAATATCCCGTCGACCCAGACGTGCATGGCCTGCCACACGCAGATCCAGGCGAACAGCCCGAAGCTGGAAATCGTCCGCGAAAGCTGGAAAACCGGCGAACCGGTCGACTGGGTGCGCATTCACAAGGTGCCGGATTACACGTATTTCAACCATGCGGTGCACGTGAACCGCGGAGTGAGCTGCTACAGCTGCCACGGCGCGGTCAACGAAATGCAGGTCGTCTACCAGCATGAGCCGCAGAGCATGGCGTGGTGCCTCGACTGTCACCGTCAGCCGGAGAATTTCCTCCGCCCGCCCTCCGAGATTTACAACATGAAGTGGAAACCGGCCGAGGGCGAGACCCAGCGCGAGATCGGCTTGAAGTTCAAGGAAGAGTGGGAAGTGAATCCGCCCGTGACCTGCGGAGGCTGCCATCGATGAAGAGAATTGTGAATCATCCCCCGCGCGAGGCCAAACCGCGGATCTGGCGCAGTCTGCGCGAATTCGAAAACGATCCGGAGTTCGACAAGCACCTCCAGACGGAATTCCCGCGCGGCGCGGAAGTTTACCAGGATAGCGGACTGTCGAAGCGCGACTTCATGAAGCTCATGGGCGCTTCAATTGCGCTCGCCGGCGTCGGACTGGGCGGATGCCGCCGTCCGGAGGCTTATCTGGTGCCGTTCACGAAGGGCGTCGAATGGACCATTCCCGGGAAATTTCTTTTTTACGCCACGGCGATGCCGGCCCGCTACGGGGCGGTTCCGCTGATTGCGACGACCTCGGACGGACGGCCGACGAAACTCGAAGGCAACCCGCTCCACCCGTTCAGCAATGGCGGAACCGATGCCTTTGCGCAGGCTTCGGTGTTGGATCTTTATGATCCGCATCGCTCGAAAGCGGTTCTGGAGAATGGCAAGCCCGCTGCGGACGGGGCGTTTGATGCGTTTCTGCAGGAAGTCAGCCAATCGGGCGGGCGTGGAGTGGCATTTCTCGTTGAGAAAAAGAACTCACCGACGCGCGACCGCCTTCGGGCCGAACTCGAGCGGAATTTTCCGGGCCTGCTCTGGGCGGAATACGAACCGCTGGGCGACGCGCCCGCGGCGGCGGCCACGGCGGCGGTTTTCGGCGAGGGCGTCTCGCTCCTGCCACGCCTGGATCGGTCGGATGTCATTCTGGCACTCGACAGCGATTTTCTGAACCCGTCCGAGGTCGGCATCGGCTACGCGGCCGGCTTCTCAGCCCGTCGGAATCCCGACCAGAAGGGCGCGCCGATGAACCGGCTTTACGTGGTCGAAAACCACTACACGCCAACGGGCGGGATGGCCGACCACCGGCTCCGCCTGCGCGCGAGTGACATCGGGGAATTTGCACGCCGCCTCGGTGAAGTGATCGCCGCCCGCACCGGCGATGGCGATCTGGCAGCCGTCGTCGGAGCGACCCCGAAATCCGCAGCCACGATCGATGAGAAATGGGTCACGGAATGCGCGAACGACCTCGCAGCCAATGTTGGCCGGTCCCTGGTCCTGACCGGCCCGCAATCACCGGTCGCTCTGCAAGTTCTCGTCCTCGCGATCAACAAAGCCTTGGGTGCCGTGGGCACGACGCTCGCCGCGCTGCGTTCGGAAGCTCCGCCGGTGGCATCGATTTCGGATCTGGCATCGGCAATGGCAGCCGGTTCAGTCCAGACGCTCTTCATCCTGGGAGGCAATCCCGCCTACAACGCACCGGCCGACCTCGGCTTTGCCGACCTCCTCGGAAAAGTTCCCAATGTCGTGCGTCACGGGCTTTTCGAGGACGAAACGTCCAAAGTTGCCCGTTGGCACGTCCCGGCAGCCCATTACTTGGAGAGCTGGGGCGACGTCCGCACGGCGGATGGCACATATACCTCGATCCAACCGATGATCCTTCCGCTCTGGGGAGGCATTCCGGAATTGGATTTGCTCACGCGGCTCCTGGGCGGCACGCCTTCCGAGGGCCCGGATGCGGTTCGCGCCACGTTTGAGCAAATCGCCGATGGCGGGGCGGTTTCGGAAGCCGGCGGCATCGACCTGCTTTGGAACAGTTTCCTTCGCATCGGCTTCCTCCCGGGCACACAAGCCCCGGAGGTCTCGCCGACGTTCTCGACATCGGGCGCGTCACGCCTGATCGCGGAAAACCGTGCGCAAGCGGCGGAGGGCCTGGAGTTGGTTTTCCTTCAGAGCACGCAGACGGACGATGGGCGTTACGCCAACAACTCGTGGATGCTCGAGACGCCGGATTTTGTCACCAAACTCACTTGGGACAACGCCGTGTTGCTCAGCCCGGCGACCGCCAAGGAACTCGGGGTCAAAGCGAACAATTTCGGTGCCTTCAAAAAAATCGCTGAGGCGATGGGCAACGAGATCAACTACGACCTCGTCGGCGATATCGTCGAACTCAGCGATGGCAAGACCACCATCGAAGCCGCCGCCATCGTGGCCCCGGGCCATGCCGACAACTCGCTTTCGATCGCCCTCGGCTTCGGCCGCAATGATGTCTCGGCGTTGATGCAGAACGTCGGCTTCAATGCCTATCCGCTCCGTTCGTCGGCCAATCCGCGGTTCACAACCGGCGTGACGCTCAAGCGCACGGGAAAAACCTATCCGCTCGCGCAGACGCAGGAACACCGCAGCATGGAAGGCCGCGACCTCGTCCGCGAGGGCACGCTCGAGCGCTACCAAAAGGATCCGAAGTTTGCCCAGACGATGGGCATGGACGGTCACATCCCACCGAACATTTCGCTCTACTCGCACCCGCTCCTCACGTCGAAAGAACAGTGGGGCATGACGGTCGATCTGAACACGTGCACGGGCTGCAACGCCTGCGTTGTTGCCTGTCAGGCCGAAAACAACGTGCCCGTTGTCGGCAAGGACCAGGTCCGCAAGAATCGCGACATGGCGTGGATCCGCATCGACCGGTATTTCGCCGGCGAGAATCCCGACGATCCCGAAATGCTCTCGCAGGCGATGCTCTGCCAGCATTGCGAGAACGCCCCGTGTGAAACCGTGTGCCCGGTCAACGCCACCGTCCACAGCGAAGACGGCCTCAATCTGATGGCCTACAACCGCTGTATCGGCACCCGCTATTGCGCGAACAACTGTCCGTGGAAAGTCCGGCGGTTTAATTATTTCGACTACAACCAGCGCCCGTTGGACAAGCTCTACTGGGGCCCACTCGCGCCGAAGGGCATGGCCGACAGCGTCAAGATGGTCAAGAACCCGAACGTCACGGTCCGCATGCGCGGCGTGATGGAAAAGTGCACGTTCTGCATCCAGCGGATCGAGGAGGCCAAGATCGCGCGTCTCGTCGAAGCCGGACCGACGCCTGCCAGCGAAACGCCGATCAGCCCGTTCAAAGTCGCCTGTCAGCAGGCCTGCCCGAACGACTCGATCGTTTTCGGCGACATCAACAACCCGAACACCCGTGTGCACCAACTGCGCCAGGCCGACCGCGGTTACGTGATGTTCAAGTATTTGAACGCCAACCCGCGGATCACCTACCTCACCCGCATCAAGAACCCGAACCCGCGCATGCCGGGTGCGGAATTGGTCGGGATGGCCAATGGCGTGCCGCATGGCGCCCATGGCGACGATGCTTCCCACGGCCACGGTTCGGCCGAGTCCCACGGAAAACCGGCGACCGACGCCCACCACCCCGCCGAGAACCACGGCGAAGCCGCCCACCACTGATGACCGCGGCCCAACAGAATTCCTGACCCATGTCCGAAGCGACCGCCACAGCCGGGCAGCGCCCCGTTTCCGAGGACGAGAAGCAAATCGTCCGTCCGCCGCTCGTGCTCAACCAGCGCACGATGGGCTGGATCAGCAGTTACATCAGCTCGATCGTCGAGAACAAAACCCCGTTCTGGTGGTATGCGGCGATGGGCGTCACCGTGCCGCTCACGCTGCTTTGCTTCGCGATGCTGGCCTACCTCATCGCGACCGGCGTCGGTGTTTGGGGAAACAACCACCCGGTCGGCTGGGCATGGGACATTACGAACTTCGTGTTCTGGATCGGCATCGGCCACGCCGGAACGCTCATCTCGGCCATTCTCTTCCTGACCCGCCAAAAATGGCGCACGTCGATCAACCGTGCGGCCGAGGCGATGACGTTGTTCGCGGTTGTCTGCGCGGGCATTTACCCGGCCTTGCACGTCGGTCGTGTGTGGATGGCGTGGTTCCTCGCACCGGTTCCGAATTCGAATGCGATCTGGCAGAACTTCCGCAGTCCGCTCCTCTGGGACGTGTTTGCGGTGTCGACGTATTTCACCGTATCGGTCCTCTTCTGGTATACGGGGCTCATTCCTGACCTCGCGACGATCCGCGATCGTTGCACGACGAAGATTCGCAAGTTTGTCTATGGCGTCCTCGCCTTGGGCTGGCGCGGCGGCAACCGCCAGTGGCGCCATTACGAGATGGCCTACCTGCTCCTGGCCGGTCTCTCGACTCCGCTCGTGCTTTCGGTCCACTCGGTCGTGTCGTTTGACTTTGCGACGTCGGTCATCCCGGGCTGGCATACGACAATTTTCCCGCCCTATTTCGTGGCCGGCGCCATCTTCGGCGGGTTCGCGATGGTTTTGACGATCATGATCCCGGCTGCGGCGATCTACAAGCCGCTGCACGACCTGGTGACGATCAACCACGTCGACAAGATGTGCAAAATCATCCTGCTGACCGGATCGATCGTCGGTTACGCCTATCTCATGGAGCTCTTCATCGCGTGGTACGGCGCGAACCCCTACGAACGGGCGGCCTTTTGGTATCGCGCCTTCGGACCCTACTGGTGGGCCTACTGGGCCATGATGTTCTGCAACGTCATCGCTCCGCAGTTCTTCTGGTTCAA
Organism: Terrimicrobiaceae bacterium; assembly: GCA_033763515.1. Classification (GTDB taxonomy): domain Bacteria; phylum Verrucomicrobiota; class Verrucomicrobiia; order Chthoniobacterales; family Terrimicrobiaceae; genus JANRKJ01. Next base: position 18,704 of record JANRKJ010000019.1, read on the forward strand.
ATACTTCCGGACCAACCTCATTTGGGTGTGGGTCATCGTGCAATTCCCAAACGCGGGAATGTGGTTCGAGCGTTTCGTCATCATCGCGACCACGCTGGCCCGCGACTTCACGCCGTCCGCGTGGGGCATGTTCCACCCGACCTGGGTCGACATCTGCACGTTTGTGGGAACGTTCGGCCTGTTCACGACGTTGTTCCTGCTCTTCATTCGGTTCCTGCCGATGATCTGTATGTTTGAAGTCAAAGCGGTCCTGCCCGAGGCGGACCCGCATCACGGGGAGGCGCATCACTAATGGAATCCTCCGGAAATCTCCAAGCCCCGGTCTACGGCATCGCCGCGGAATTCCAAAGCGCGTCCGAACTCTACCACGCCGCCGAAAAACTGCGCGATGCAGGCTTCAAGCGTTGGGACGTCTTTTCACCGTTCCCGATTCACGGCATGGACCAGGCAATGGGCATGAAGCAGTCGATGCTCGGGAAGTTTGTCTTCCTCGGCGGACTCACGGGCTTCCTCACCGCGGTGTCGCTGCAATTCATCACGTCGTCGTTCATCTACCCGCTCATCGTCGCCGGCAAGCCGACCAATTTCTTCACTGTCCCGGCGTTCTTCCCGGTCATGTTCGAACTGACGATCCTCTTCTCCGCATTCACGGCGGTCTTCGGGATGCTCATCATGAACGGCCTGCCCCGTTTGAACCATCCGCTCTTCAACTGGAGCCGGTTCGCCAAGGTGACCGAGGACAAATTCTTCGTCGCCATCGAATCGACCGACCCGAATTTCGAACCGGTGCGCGTCCGCGAGCTCCTCGAAAGTCTCGGCGGAACCAACGTCACCACCATCCACGAGGACTGAGACGATGCTGAAATACTTCTTCATTATCTTCGCCTTTCTCGTGGTCCTCGTCGTGGCCGTCGCCGGCTTCCGCGGACAAAAATTCACCCGTCCGCCGATCGAGCTTTTCCCGGACATGGACCGCCAGCCCAAGGTCAAGGCGCAGGTCCCGAGCGGGTTCTTCGCCGACGGCCGCGGCAACCGCAAGCCGGTGCCGGGAACGGTTCCGCTCGGCTACGCCGCCCCGCAACACAAGCCGGCCGGCAATTCGGTCGGAGAGCCTTCGGGACCGTACAAGCAAATCTTCTTCTCATCCGCACCGGTCTATTTCGACACCGGAAAAATCGGCGACCAGTGGGGAACCGGCCTGCCGTTGGAGGCGTCACCCGACCTCGTTGCGCGTGGACAGGAACGCTACCAGATCAGCTGCGCGGTTTGCCACGGAGCCACCGGCGCCGGAAACGGCATCGCCGGCAAATACGGACTCGTCGCCATCGCCAACCTCCACCAGCAACGCATTCGCGACATGGCGGACGGCGAAATCTTCAACACGATCACGCACGGAAAGAACACCATGATGGGCTACGGCGACAAAATCCAGGTCCAGGACCGCTGGGCCATCATCGCCTACATCCGCGCACTGCAACTCTCGCAGGGCGGCGCGGGGATCAACGACGTTCCCCCGGAAGAACGTGCGAAACTCGAGTCGCAGCAACCATGAGCGAACACGTCCCATTTACCGCCTCTCCACATACCTTCGACTACAAGCACGTCGGCGGCCGTCTGCTTGGTCTCGTGGCCCTGGCCGTGTTTTTCTTCGCGCTCGTCGGATACGGTGCCTTCACCGAAACGAAGCAGTTCGCATTCTCCTACCTGTTCGCCTACACGTTCTTCCTGACGATCTGCATGGGAGGGCTCTTTTGGACGCTCGTCCACCACGCGGTCGATGCCGAGTGGAGCGTGGTCGTCCGGCGCCAATTGGAAAACATCGCAACGCTTCTCCTGGCGATGGCCGTTCTGTTCATCCCGCTGGTCCCTGTTGCCCCGAAACTCTGGTATTGGATGACCAAGAGCCCGGGACAGGACGTCCTGCTCGATGAAAAATGGCCGTATCTCACGACCGAGTTCTTCTGGCTGCGTGCCGCTTTTTATTTCGTGTTCTTCGTCATCGCAGCGTTCTGGCTCCGCGCGAACTCCGTCCTTCAGGACAAGGATGGCTCGGCCCGCTACACGATCCTCAATCGCCGCATCACCTTCGCGAGTCTCCCGCTCTTCGCAGTCTCTCTCACCTTTTCAGCCATTGATTGGCTGATGGGCCTCGACTACCATTGGTTTTCCACGATGTGGGGGGTTTACATTTTCGCCGGAACGGCTCTCAGTTCGCTTTGCGTCCTCGTGCTTCTGATCACGGCGCTCCGCGGTGCCGGCTACTTTCAGAATGTGATCTCGACGGAGCACTACCACATTCTCGGGAAGCTGATCCTGGCATTCACGATCTTCTGGGCGTACATCGGATTCAGCCAATACATGCTCATCTGGTATGCGAACATTCCGGAAGAAACGACTTACTTCCTCCGCCGAAATACCGAGAGTTGGAACATCCTGAGCACGGCTTTGGTCATCGGGCATTTCTTCGTTCCGTTCCTTCTGCTCCTTCCGAATGCCGGCAAGAAGAAGCCAGCGTTCCTTTGTGCCATGGCGGTTTGGATCCTGATCATGCACATGCTGGACATTTACATCATCGTGCTCCCGGCTCTCCATAAAGCCGGCTTCTCACCGCACTGGCTCGATATCATCTGCGTCGGCGCGATCGGCTGCACGCTCGCCGCCGTTTTCCTGAAACGCCTCGGTGACGCCCCGCTCTGGCCGCTCAAAGACCCGCGCCTGCCACAATCCATCGCCTTGAAAAACTGATGGCCGTCGAATCTCCCATTCTCCCACTCGAGCATTCCGCGAAGAAGCCCGCGCTGTGGCCGTTCTTTGTTTTCGGCATCGTCCTGCTCGGCCTCTTTTGGCTGGCCACCAAATGGATGATCGGCGGCTCGGTCGGCAACACCGATCCCGAAGAGGCGGCCCGCTCCGCCCAACGCGTCAAGAACCTCGAAGAACTCCGCGCCGAGGATGCTGCCAAGCTCAATTCCTACGAATGGGTCGACCGCGCGAAGGGCGAAGTCCGCATCCCGATTGATGTCGCCAAAAGCCTGATCGTCACCCGCCTCCGCGAAAGCGAACCACGTCCCGCCTACCCGGTCCAAGCCGCACCCGCCCCAACGGCCAACGACGCCGCGCCGGTTCAATCACCAGTCACCCCCGACGCCAATCCTGCAACGCCCGCCGCGCCGGCGGACGATGCCCAACCCGCACCCGCCACGCCATGACCGCCGGAGTCATCCTTCTGGTCGGTGGGCTCGTATTCTTGAGTGGAAGCGCTCTGGCGGCATTCTACTGGTCCGTGAAAACCGGACAGCTGAACAATCTGGCCGAAGGTGCCAAATCGATTTTCGACGAGGACGAGCCGGTCGGCGTTTCCACGGACAAATTCCCGTCCAAGACCCGTTCATGAAGTCTCCGAGTTTCCTAGCTTCCATCAACCCATCGACCCAGCCGGACACGCTGGACTCGGTGGAACGCGCGCAGATCGACGCCTCGACGCGCCTTCCAGTCCTCCTCTTTTTCGGTTCCGCCATTTTCTGGCTCCTGGTCGGAAGCCTGCTCGGTCTGATCTCCGCGTGGAAGATGACCCATCCCGGGCTCCTCGATGGGGCTTCCTGGTTGACGTTCGGCCGGCTCCGTCCCGCCCACCTCAATACGGTGATTTACGGCTGGGCCTCCGCGGCCGGCATTGGCGTGGGAATCTGGTTGATGGCCCGCCTGTGCCGCGTCGCACTGATGCACACGAAGCTCCTCGTGACTGCCGCGATTTTCTGGAATCTGGGTGTCCTTGTTGGAACGCTGGGCATCATCGCCGGTGACAGCCGCTCGATCGAATGGCTGGAGTTCCCCGGCTACTCGACACCGATCCTCTTCGTCGCCTACGCCTTCATCGGCGTTTGGACGATCATCATGTTCCGTTACCGCCGACCGGGGCACGTCTATGTTTCGCAGTGGTATTTGCTTGCGGCGTTCCTCTGGTTTCCATGGCTTTACGCGACGGCGAACATTCTCCTGATCTGGCAGCCGATCCAAGGCTCCGCCCAAGCCGCGGTGAACTGGTGGTATGCGCACAACGTTCTCGGCCTCTGGTTCACTCCGATCGGGCTCGCGAGTGCCTACTACATGATCCCGAAAGTCATCGGGCGGCCGATCCATAGTTATTACCTGAGCATCCTCGGCTTCTGGTCGCTGGCTTTGTTTTATAGCTGGAACGGCATGCACCACCTGATCGGCGGGCCGTTCCCGGCATGGATGGTCAGTGCCAGCGTGGTGGCGAGTATCATGATGTTCATCCCGGTCATCACGGTCGCGATCAACCACCACATGACCATGCGCGGCCACTTCGGCGCGCTGAAATGGAGCCCGACACTCCGCTTCACGGTGTTCGGTGCGATGACCTACACGCTCGTCAGCCTGCAGGGCAGCATGATGGCGATCCCGTCTTGGAACACTCTGGTTCATTTCACCGATCACACCCCGGGCCACGCCCACCTCGGGCTCTACGGCTTTTTCACGATGATCCTGTTCGGTGCCATGTATTACATCATCCCGCGGCTGGTCGGCTGGGAATGGCCGTCCGCGACCATGATCCGCTGGCACTTTTGGCTCGCGGCGATCGGCATTGGGATGATGGTCGTTTCGCTCACGATCGGCGGCATCCTCCAAGGTTTGGCGTTCTATGATCCGGCCGTTTCGTTCCGGAGTTCGCTCGACTACGCGACGCCGTTTCGCATCGTGCGTGGGATCTCCGGCTTCCTCCTCCTGGGCGCGCACCTGGTCTTTGCTGTGTTGTTCATTCAAATGGTCCTGAAGCTCGGAGCCCCGAAAGAAGGCCCAGCCCTCTTCGCCAAGCCCGAATCCAAGGAGGCCGTCGCCGTATGAACCGGATGCCGCTCCTCTTCCTGGGAATCTTCCTGACGTTTGCGTCGTCGTGGGTCGGGCTGGTGGCCTATCCGTACTTCAACCTGGGCCGCCTCGAACCGCTCACCGATGAAGATACGGGTGGATACCTTCCGCCCGCCCGCCCAGGTCTCGCCGTCGCCGGACAGCGGGCCTACGCGGCCAACGGCTGCGTTTATTGCCACAGTCAGCAGGTCCGTTTTTCGCCGCTTTCGACCGACATTCAAAAAGGATTGGGACCGCGGCAAACCGTGGCGCGCGATTACATTCGTGAGCAACCTGCGTTCCTCGGAACCATGCGCACGGGTCCCGACCTCTCGAACATCGGCGTCCGCCAACCCGACGTAAACTGGCACCACCAGCACCTCTATGAGCCCAAGACCGTGACCGATTGGTCGATCATGCCGTCCTACCGCTATCTCTACCGCATGCAGAAGATCGAAGGGCAGCCATCGGACGATGCCGTGCGCGGTCTCCGCGGTCCGCACGCGCCCCCGCCGGGCTACGAAGTGGTCCCCACCGAGGAGGCCAAAGCCCTGGTTGCCTACCTGCTTTCCTTGAAACGCAATTACCCGCTCCCGGAAGCTCCGGAGCCTGCCTCGAACTGACGTGTCGCAAGAAAACCTGCCACCCGAAGAAGACTTCAAGGAAAGCGAACTCGCCAGCGACATGAATGTCGCCAAGGTGCACGGTTCGATCCTCCGTGAACGCGCCGAGCCGCGCGATGGCTACGAACCCGTCCCGCTTTGGCTCATCACCGTCTTTTTCACGATCATTTTCTGGGGCGGGCTCTACCTTGCGCTGAACAGCGGAGGATTTCGGGCCGACGTCTTCGATCCAACATTGGTCTCGTGGTCGGGCGGCGGTGCCGTTGCGGATGCCGGTCCGCCGGATCCAATGGTCGTCGGCAAACGCGTCTTCACGCAGAATTGCGTCGTTTGCCACCAGACAACCGGCTTGGGTGTCGCCGGCCAATTCCCGCCGCTCGCCGGCAGTGAGTGGGTCCTCGGTGGTGACTGGCATGGAGACAACCACCTGGTCAAATTGATGCTGCAGGGACTGCAGGGCCCGATCCAAGTCAAGGGCAATACCTACAACAACGCGATGCCGCCTTGGGCCCAGCTCACGGATGAACAGATCGCGGCCGTCCTGACCTACATCCGGAACGAATGGGGGAACTCCGCCCCGCCGATCACCATCGAATTTGTCGCGCAGATCCGACAGGAAACCGGCGCCCGCACGGAACCTTGGACGCAGCGCGAACTTCAGGCCATTCCGCCAGCCAAGGTCCCCGCAGCAGGAGCCGCACCGCCCGAAGCGCCCGCGGATGCACCCGCACCGGCGCCCGGCACCGAGCCTCCGGCGGACGCTCCGCCTGCCGATGCCGCCGCACCGGCTGCACCGGCCGCCGCCTCAACTTCTGACTCGCCTGCGGTCCCGGCCGCGTGACAACCTTCCAGCGATTTGCTCCCAGGATGAAGACCTCCCTTCGCGCATTCTTTCAGATCCTAATCGTCGCCATTCTGGTCGCTCCGGCCTCGGCCGCCGAACGCGCTGGCAATCTATTCTGGGCTCCGGAGACGGTGACCATTGGTGGCCAGAAAGTCGACCAGCTCCTGAATTTCATCTTCGGGCTGACCCTGATCGTCTTCATCCTGACGCAGGTCGTCTACGTCGTTTACCTGATCCGCTACCGCAAGCGTCCGGGACACAAAGCCCATTACAGCCACGGTAACAACACCCTCGAATTTTGGTGGACCGCCATCCCGACCGCCATTTTCCTCTCGCTCGCGATCTGGAGCAATCGCGTCTGGTTCGAACTCACCAAAACCCCGCCGCCGGCCGACGCGCTCGTCGTCGATATCGTCAGCTACCAATTTGGTTTCGACTTCCGCTATCCGGGTGCCGACGGAAAACTCGGCTCGGCGGATGTGAAACGGATCTCGACGGAGAATAAGTTCGGCGTCGACCTCGAAGACCCCGCGGGAACCGACGATTTCACCTCCACGGAATTTGTGATGCCGGTCGGCCGGCCGGTGCACGTTCTGCTCCGCTCGCGCGACGTCATCCACTCGATCTACATCCCGCAGTTTCGTCTCTATCAGGACGCCGTTCCCGGCCGAACGATCAAGTGGGTTTGGTTCGAAACGACCAAGACCGGCGAATTTGAACTCGCCTGCAGTCAGCTCTGCGGAACCGGCCACTACAACATGAAAGCCCGGATCCGGGTCGTGCCACAGGACGTGTACGACAAGTGGTTCGGGGACAAAGTGAAAGCCGCCGCCGAGGCCGCCGCCCTCGCAAAGACACCCCCCATCACCCCGCCGCTCGCCGCCGCCACCGCAGTGCCCTGAGGCCGGCAACGCGCCGCCGTTTTCCCCGTCCGGTTTTCGTTTGCCGGCGTCAGCTTTCGGTTTGACACGATTGTGAACAAGTTGTTAGTTTCCGCGCCGTCGCGGGGATGTCCCAAGATGTCGTGGTGTGGATCAGCTCCGGGCACAACATCATGCAAACTGTCCTCGATACACCGGTTTTGGTCCTAAACCGCCTCTGGCAGGCGGTTAACACCTGCTCCGCCCGCCGTGCGTTCACTTTGCTCTACCAAGGGCATGCCCAAGTCGTTTCGACGGAAGGCGGACAGGGGTTTCTGACCCACGATTTTGAAAGCTGGCGCGATTTCTCGCGCTCGAATCCCGAACCCGAAATGGTGAAGACCATTTCCATGCAGGTCCGCATTCCCCGGATCATCGTGTTGCTCCTGTTTGAGCGCCTGCCGAAAAAGGAGGTCAAATTCACCCGCCACAACGTCTTCGAGCGGGACAAAAACACCTGCCAGTATTGCGGAAAGCTTTTCGAGCGCGAAGGCCTGAATCTCGACCACGTCCTGCCCCGCGACCGCGGTGGCCAGACAACTTGGGAAAACATCGTCTGCTCGTGCATTCCCTGCAATACGCGAAAAGGCAACCGCCTGCCGCATGAGGCCGGCATGCAGTTGATCCGCAAGCCGAAGCGACCCAAATGGCGCCCGTTCGTCAATGTTTCGATCTCGAACCATCCGCACGAGAGCTGGCGTCACTTCCTCGACATTGCCTACTGGAACGTCGAACTCGGCGACTGAATGCTCGCAAGCCGGGCGGAGACGTGGTAGCCGTTGCACTCAGTGGACTCCATCCATCCGCGCCGCCGCCGGAATCCCGAAGTCTGGCACCAAGTCAACCGCCTGCTCACGGCGGCGATTTTCCTCGTTGCGCTGATCTTTGTGGCTCTGGCGTTTCGGCCGGAATGGAACCGTCGGAACGAACTGGCCCGTCAACTGGAGGAGGAACAGGCGAAACTCGCGGCTGAACAACTGCTCCAGAAGCAGCGCACGCGCGAGGTTCACCTGTTGCAAACTGATCCGGAATACGTCGAGATGATCGCGCGGGACAAATTGGGCGTGATGCGCGAAGGAGAGGTCATTTTTCGCCTCGATCCCCCGAAGCCGGGTCCGACCGCGGCCGAGTCGATGCCGCGCTGAGCGAATGCGGGATTGAATTCGCCGCCTCGCGCGAATACTCGTGATCGTTCTGCCTGACATGAAAATCCAACGCGCTTTGATCTCGGTGTCCGATAAGACCGGGATCGTCGAGTTCTCCCGCGAGCTTGCGGCCCTCGGCATTGAAATTCTATCGACCGGCGGCACCGCGAAAGCCCTCCAGGCCGCCGGCATTGCGACGGTCGAAGTTTCGCAATTCACCGGATCTCCCGAGATCCTCGAGGGCCGGGTCAAAACCCTGCATCCGAAGATCCACGGCGGACTCCTTTTTCTCCGCGGCAACGAGGACCACGAAGAACAGGCCAAGGCGCACGGAATCCGACCGATCGATCTCGTGGTGGTCAACCTTTATCCGTTCCGCGAAACAATCGCAAAGGACGGTGTCACCCTGCCCGAGGCGATCGAACAAATCGACATCGGCGGACCCTCGATGATCCGGAGTGCCGCAAAGAATTACCAATCCGTCTGCGTGGTAACCGACCCAGCCGACTACGGCTCGGTGATCGACGATCTCAGGGAGGAAGGCGGCGGCACATCGCTCAAGCTCCGCGAGCGCCTCGCCATCAAGGCGTTCTCGACGACCTCGGGCTACGACGCGGCGATTGCGGATTATTTGAACCGGGAGCAAGAAACCTGTGCAGCCTTCCGCTTCGAGCTGCCCCTGGAAATGCGACTGCGCTACGGCGAGAACCCGCACCAGCAGGCGGAACTCTACGGCGACTTCGGGTCGTTTTTCGAGAAGCTCCACGGCAAGGAACTGTCCTACAACAACATCCTCGACATCACCGCTGCGGCCAACCTCATTGCGGAATTCAGCAAGCCGACGGTCGCGATCCTCAAGCACACCAATCCCTGCGGCGTCGGCTCGGATCCGGACCTGCGCGAGGCGTGGGAAAAGGCTTTCGCCACCGACAAGCAGGCGCCGTTCGGCGGGATCATCATCTGCAACCTTCCCGTCACCCTCGCCCTCGCCAAAGCGATCTCCGAAATTTTCAGCGAGGTGATCATCGCGCCGGATTTCGAGTCCGATGCCCGTTCGCTCCTCCAGAAGAAGAAAAACCTGCGGCTCATGAAACTGCTGAAGCCCGCGAGCCAGAACGGACGCGATGTACGGAGCGTCCTCGGAGGGCTGCTTGTGCAGGACTCCGACTCGGCCGATATCCCTGAACTCGAACACAAGGTCGTGAGCACCCGGCCGCCGACCCGCGATGAAATCGAGGCCATGGAATTCGGCTGGAAGGTCGTCAAACACGTGAAATCCAACGCCATCGTCTATGCCGGCAAAGACCGCACGCTCGGCATCGGAGCCGGCCAGATGTCACGCGTCGACTCGTCCCGAATCGCCGTCTGGAAAGCGCAGGAAGCCGGGCTGTCCCTGAAGGGCTCCGCCGTTTGCAGCGATGCGTTCTTCCCATTTCCCGACGGCCTGATCGCCGCCGCCGAGGCCGGCGCCACCGCCGCCATCCAACCCGGCGGCTCCGTGCGCGATGCCGATGTCATCAAGGCCGCAGACGAACATTCGGTCGCCATGGTCTTCACAGGAACCCGCCATTTCCGCCACTGATGGCCAGTACGTTCGGCACGCTTTTCCGCATTTCCACCTGGGGTGAATCCCACGGCGGCGGCGTGGGCGTGGTCATCGACGGCTGCCCGCCGCGGCTGCCACTGAGCGAAGCCGACATCCAGCCCGACCTGGACCGCAGACGACCGGGCCAGAGCGACATCGTGACTCCGAGAAAGGAGTCCGATACCTGCCGGATTTTGTCCGGCGTCTTTCAGGGCGTCACGCTGGGCACACCGATTTCAATCCTCGTTCCAAACACGGACGCGCGTCCCGAGGCTTACCGGGAAATGGAAACGCACTTCCGGCCGTCCCACGCCGATTTCACCTATCAGACGAAGTACGGGGTGCGGAACTGGGAGGGCGGCGGACGCTCGTCCGCACGCGAGACGATCGGTCGGGTCGCCGCGGCCGCGATTGCCAAGAAGCTTCTTCGCACGCTTTACCCCGAGATCGAGATCCTCGCCTGGGTCTCCCGCATCCACGATATCCCGGCCACGGTCGACGCCGATCACGTGACGTCCGGGGAAATCGAAGCCAATCCCGTCCGCTGCCCGGATCCTACCGCTGCCGAGGCGATGATCGCACGGATCAAGGAAGTCCGCTCCGAAGGCGACAGCGTCGGCGGTTTGATTGATGCCGTCCTGCGTGGTGTGCCGGCCGGGCTGGGCGAGCCCGTCTTCGACCGATTCGAGGCGGACTTGGCAAAAGCGATGTTGAGTCTCCCCGCCACGAAGGGATTCGAAATCGGCTCCGGGTTTTCCGGCACGCTCCTGCGGGGTTCCGAGCACAACGACAGCTATGAAATCCGCGACGGGCGGGTGCGGACCGGCTCGAACCGTTCGGGCGGTGTGCAGGGCGGAATCAGCAACGGGGAAAACATCCATTTCCGCGTGGCCTTCAAGCCGACCGCCACGATTGCCAAGTCCCAATCGACCGTCACTACCGCCGGCGAGGAATCCACCCTCGCCGCCCGCGGACGCCACGACCCCTGCGTCCTCCCGCGCGCTGTGCCGATGGTCGAGGCGATGGCGGCTTTGGTCGTGGTTGATCACGTCCTCCGCCAGCGCGGGTTGGACGCGCTTCCGCGAGCATGAGCGGATCGCTCGGTTCGCCGGTGCTGCAGGCCGCACTCTTTGTTGGGGCCGCACTCTTCCTGGCATGGGAAATCTGGGCCGGATGGCGTCGCGGGGTCGTCCGGAGTGCGATCCACTTCGGCGCATTTGTGCTATCCGGCATCATTGGATTTTTTGCCGGTCAGGCGGTCGCGATCCTGCTCGAACGCTTTTTCCCCGGCTACGGTGTCCTGGCCGGGCTCTTCGTCGGGTCCATTCTCACATTGGGCATCCTGGCCGTCGCGCTGCTCCTCAGTGCTTTGCTTTTCAAACGCACCGGCCAGCAGGGCAGTTCCAGCCTGCGCCTTTTCTTCGGCATTGGCGGCGCGGTTTTTGGGCTGCTCACCGGCTTGTTCCTGCTCTGGGGAGCCATCTCGATTGTGCGGGCCACGGGCGCGCTTGCGGATGCAGCGACGGCCGAACGACCCGCTTCCGAATTGCCGGCCCCCACCCGCCTCCTCGTCCGACTCCGGGACTCGCTGGAACTCGGTCCCGCGGGCAAAGTCGTCGAGTCCGTCGACATCGTTCCGGGCGAGACCTACGACCTCATCACGGGCATCGGCCGCCTGACCAACGACCCGGATGCGATGATGCGCTTCCTCGACTACCCGGGCGTCCAAAAAATCATGCAGCACCCGAAAATGGCCGCCTTGTTCGCCGATCCCGATGTGATTGATGCAGCCGAACACCGGGACTTTTTGCGTTTGGCCGCCAATCCCAAGCTCGCCGCGGTCGCCACTGACCCGGAATTGGCCGGTCTCCTCACCCAGCTCGATCTGCAAAAAGCACTCGATTACGCTCTCCCCGCCGCGCAATCTTCCCCGACGCCAGCCCCATGACCGAATACATCGCCACCATCGGACTCGAAGTCCACGTCCAACTCAAAACCCGCAGCAAGATGTTCTGTTCCTGCGCCGTTGAATATGGCGCGGAGCCGAATACGAACGTTTGCCCGGTCTGCATGGGGCTGCCAGGCGCCCTCCCGGTGATGAACGAGGAAGCCCTGCGCCTCACCGCGCTCGCCGGCCTCATGCTCGGTTGCGAAATCGGCCCGGTCTGCAAGTTCGACCGGAAGAACTATTTCTATCCGGACATGCCGAAAAACTACCAGATCAGCCAGTACGACCTGCCGTTCTGCCTCGGCGGCGCAGTCCCGCTGCATGATCTCGCGTATCCAAAGGACGCGCAAAAATCGATCGCGACCAAGGACAAGAAGATCCGCCTCGTTCGCATCCATCTCGAGGAGGACGTCGCCAAGAGTTTCCACATGGAGACCGCGACCGGCATCGATTACAACCGCGCGGGCACGCCGCTTCTGGAAATCGTCAGCGAGCCGGACATCGCTTCGCCGGAGGAGGCGTTCGCCTATCTTACCGTCCTCCAACAACTCATGATCTACGGCGGCGTGAGCGATGCCGACATGGAAAAGGGCCAACTGCGCTGCGACGTGAACGTCTCGGTGCGGCCCGTTGGAACCGAGAAATTCGGAACCAAGATCGAACTCAAGAACCTCAACTCGATCTCGGGCGTCCGCCGCGGCCTCGCCTTCGAGATCCCGCGTCAGATCGAGATCCTCCGGTCCGGCGGCACGCTCCAGCAGGAGACACGCCGCTGGGACGATGTGCGCGGCGAAACGACGCTCATGCGCATCAAGGAAAGCGCCCACGATTACCGGTATTTCCCGGATCCCGACCTGTTGCCGGTGAAGACCGAACCCCTCGTCGCCGCAGCGCGCGAACGGCTTCCGGAGCTGCCCTGGGAAAAACGGGCGCGCTTTGTCGCGGATTACGGCGTGAGCGAATACGACGCCTCCGTCCTCGCCGACGATCTTGCCCTTTCGTCCTATTTCGAGACGGCCGCACGCGGCGCGAAAAAGCCCAAGAACATCGCCAACTGGATCCTCAACGATCTCCAGAGTGCCCTCTCATCCGCGTCATTGCGGATTACCGACTGTCCAATCCCGCCTCAGGCCCTCGACGAACTCGTGAACCTCATCGACTCCGGCGCGATCAACTCCAAACAGGGCAAAGAGGTCTTCGCCGACATGTTCAGCACCGGCAAAGCCGCCGCAGCGATCGTTGAAGAAAAGGGCCTCAAGCAGGAGAGCGACACCGGGGCCATCGAGGCCTTCGCCGACCAGGTCATCGCCGCCAACCCCGGCCCGGTCGCCGACTACAAAGCCGGCAAGACCGCTGCACTGAACTTCCTCAAGGGCCAGGTCATGAAGCTCTCCGAAGGCAAAGCCAATCCGGCGATCGCCGGAGAAATCCTCGAGAAGAAATTGCAATGAATCCAGTCGCCCTCATCACCGGAGCCTCGCGCGGAATCGGCCGTGGCATCGCCCTCTCGCTCGCCCGCACCGGCACCCACGACCTCGTCATCAACTACGCCGGCAACGAAGCAGCCGCCCGCGAATGCCAGGCGCTCGCCACCGAAGCCGGCGGAGGCCGGATCCGCGTCGAGATCTGCCAGGGTGACATCTCTGTCGCGGCCGATCGCGAACGCCTCCTCGAATTCACGCGCTCAACATTCGGCCGCCTCGACGTCCTTGTGAACAACGCGGGCGTGGCGCCCAACGTCCGCGCCGACCTGCTCGAGGCCGGTGAGGAAAGTTTCGACCGCCTGATCTCGATCAACCTGAAGGGTCCTTATTTCCTCACCCAGGCAGCGGCCAAGTGGATGATCGACGGACCCGCTCATCCGGAATTCCCGAAAGCCATCGTGAACATCACCAGCATTTCGGTCTACACGGCGTCCGTGAATCGCGGCGACTACTGCATCGCCAAAGCCGGGCTCGCCATGATGACGAAACTCTTCGCAGCGCGGCTCGCGGAGTTCCGCATTGGTGTCTTTGAAATCCGCCCGGGTGTCATCGAGACCGACATGACCGGTCCGGTGAAGGAAAAATACGACAAGCTTTTCGCCGAAGGCCTCACGCCGATCAACCGCTGGGGGCGCCCGGACGATATCGGACGCGCCGTCGCCGCCGTGGCCACCGGGGCCTTTCCCTACAGCACCGGCGAGGTCATTAACGTCGACGGCGGATTCCATCTCCACATCCTCTGATGTTCGAGGTTTGGACAGAGTGGCTTGAGCAATGCATGCTCTGGATCCAGCAAAGCGGCTGGATCGGCTGGCTCTGGTTCATTGTCCTCTACACGCTCTCGTGCGTTCTTTTCCTGCCCGGGTCCGTGCTCAGCTTCGGCGCCGGCGCGGTCTATGGATTCTGGCCGGCGACGGTCCTCGTCTCCCTCGGCTCCGTCGCCGGCGCGATGGCCAATTTCCTTTCCGCCCGTTACCTCCTCCGCGGATGGATCTCGCGCCGCTGGGGACACGGCCGCCGGTTCCGCGCAATCGATCGTGCCGTAACCACCGACGGCTGGAAGCTCATCATCCTCACCCGCATTTCGCCGGTGCTGCCGCACAGCCTGGTCAGTTGCGCCTTCGGAATCTCCCAAATCCCCTGGACCCGCTACCTGCTCGCATCGTGGATCGGATTTCTTCCGATCAGCGCGGCCTATGCATATGCGGGGGCCGTGATTGGGAAAGCGGCCAAGGGCGGATTGCACCAAGGCCCCTGGGCCTGGCTCGCCTACACGATCGAACTCGCCATTACCATCGGCGTCACCGTCTGGATCACACGCGCCGCGCACCGCGCGCTGGTGGAATGCGCACCCGAAATGGCCGAACCGGACCCGCTCGCGGAACCGGACCCAGCGGTGCCGAACACCGCGAAACCCACTTGTGAATAAGTTGGGAAAAAGATCCGCCATCCCCCGTTGGTTATTCACACCTCTCTTGTGAACGAGATCGGAAAACCTGCCACAAATCCGTGACGCTGAGCGAAATCCAGCGAACCCTTTCGCGTCTGCAAACCTCTCCGACTAAGAGTCTGGGCCAGAACTTCCTCCACGACCAAAATCTGGCCCGGTGGATCGTCGCCCAATTGAAGATCGAACCCGGCGACCACATCGTCGAAGTCGGACCCGGCCTCGGCGCCTTGACCGAATACCTGGCCGAGACCGGAAACACTCTCACACTCATCGAGAAGGACGACCGGCTCATCGACTACTTGCGCGAGCGCTTTGAGCGTGGAACGACCCGTGTGTTCCACGCGGATGCGCTGGACTTTGACCTGCGGGAATTGTGGGGACGCGGACCCGTGAAGCTCGTCGGCAACCTGCCGTATTACGTATCGACTCCGCTCATCGCAAAATTCACATCCGCCCTCTCGCCCGCATCATTGCTTGTTCTGACGCTGCAGCTCGAACTCGCACGCCGTCTGGATGCCGCCCCGGCGACGAAGGATTACGGTGCCATGAGCGTGTGCGTCAACCGCCGCTGGAAGGCCTCGTACCTGCGCAAATTGCCCGCTTCCGTTTTCTTTCCCGCACCCCACGTGGACTCCGCTGTGGTCACGCTCGAAAAACGGCCTGGCAGCACCGTCGCCCCGCTGGATGAAAGCGCCTTCGACTCCCTCGTCCGCCGTGGTTTTTCCGAGCGGAGAAAGCAACTCCGCAACCTGCTCGACGAACTCCGGCCGCGCTGGCCGGAACTGACCGCCATGCTCGGCGTTCCCGAGACGGTCCGGGCCGAGGAACTCACGCTGTCCCAATGGGAGGAACTGACGCGTCGCGTCTCCCCGGCGTCCGCACAGAGCGGCGAGGAGATGTTCGATGTCGTGGACGAGAATGATCGGGTGCTCCGCGCGGAACCCCGAAAGATCGTGCATGTGAATAACTTGCGACATCGCGCCGTTCACGTTCTCGCGTTCAATGCCGCCGGCGAGGTTTTCCTTCAAAAACGCTCGATCTGGAAAGACCGGAATCCCGGTCGTTGGGATTCGTCCTCCGCCGGTCATGTCGACAGCGGAGAAACGTATCTGGAGGCCGCCCGCCGCGAGTTTCGCGAGGAGCTGGGAGTGGACTGCCCGCCGCTGGAACGCATCGGCCGCCTCACTCCGTCTGAGATGAATGGCTGGGAGTTCATCGAAATCTACGTCACCCGCCACGAGGGTCCTTTCCAACCGGCGGCGATGGAAGTCGAGACCGGGGCTTTCTTTTCCACCGAGATGATTGCGCGATGGACCGCTGCGAATCCGGACGACTTCAGTCCGGTTTTTCTGGCGTGCTGGCAGTTGGTGCGGGCCTGACGACCACACTCATCCCATCCTGAGCGACGACCACGACGGCCGTGTCCGCGTCGATGAAACCGTTCTCCGCGACCACGTCGACCCGTCGGCCGCCGATTTTCGCCGTTCCCGCGGGCCGGAGCGGCGTGATGGCCGTTCCCTCCGCACCCACCAGTTCGCCTCCTCGCGTGGGATCCTCCGCCTTTTGGACTTTCTGGAGCATCAATCGCCGTCCGATCGGCGTGTATGGAAAGACCTTCAGCCAGATCAGGAATCCGGAAAATGTGAGCACGCCGAGGCCGACGAATGCCGCCGTTCCGACCAGCGGACCAAATGCCACGTAGCAGAGAACCACAGAGGCCAGCAGGCACATTCCCCCGAGAACGCCGAGCACGAGCCCGGGGACAAAGACCTCAGCGGCGATCATCAAAAATCCCATGACCACCAGAACAATGATCGCCTGCTCCATAGACTTTCAGGAAAGCACCGCGAATGCCGGAGAGGAACTCTATTCGTCGTCGCCCGGGCCGACCGTGCGCTCTCCCACGAGCGTTTCCTGAACGTTGCCAATGATGCGGAGCGTCGTGTCGCGGACCGTGGTGCCGACCGACTCGGCCCGATCAACAACCCGTCCGACCAATCCGCCCACGCGGCCGTCCTCACGCGGTTCGACCTGGTAAACCGGTGCCTCGGGCGTGAACCCGCGCACGAGCGTCCCATCGACGGCCGATATCCGCAGCGAACCCACGGATGCGCCCATGTTGTCGATCAGGCGTGCATCCCAAACCGGGCCACCCGCCGCAGGATCCGCCGCGAGGCGGTAGTCGATCCAATGGAACCCGATCTGGTTCTTCACTGCCTCGCGCTGGGCGATTTGGAAAACCCGCGAAGAGTCCACGGAAACCGCCGACCGTGGGATCGGCGGCAGATCGGCGACCTCCGAAGCCCCGCGCAGCGGCGTGCGTTCGGATGTGATTTGTCCGTCGGAAAACGTGATCTCGCGAACGCCACCGCGCGCCCCCGGATCCTTCATGATCGCGGTCCATTGCCCGGGATCGGGATCACCCCGCTCTCCTCGAATTTCAACCACCTGCACTGCCGACCCATACGGCTGCGCAGCGATCGCCGGAAAAACCGCCAGGGCGGGACCCGCATCCTGCGCAAACGACACCGCCGTCGAACCAGCCAAAAGCCACACAATGAGCCTCTTCATCGTTTGGAAAGTCCACCAAACGACCGCCCGCTTCCACTGGAAAGTTTCTGCAGAACCTCACCGCAGGCGGCTCGCCATCCAACGCAGGCGGACCAACGCCGAATGGCGGATTTTTTCGTAGGCGGCGAGGAAAAGGAAATACGTCACGACCGAAGTCGCCGTCCCATTGATCGCCGCGCCCAGCAGGAACGTCTTTCCCCAGACCAACGCCTGTGCGCCGGCGGCGTAGGTGTCGGCCAGGTCATCGACCGGCACGGCCGGGGCAATGAACAGCGCGCCCGTCTGGATGTTCAGGAAAAACAGGACGGGCCAGAAAAATCCGAGACTGAATCCGCCAAGGAAGGCCGCCGCGGCGTTGGCCCGGATCAAATGCGCGAAGATCGCCGCGATCACCCCGCCCAAACCGAAGGTCGGAAGGAAATTCAGGAACACCCCCGTGGCAAACCCACGCGCCGCCCGTTCATTCGAACCCCTCAGCCGGAAAAACCGCAAACCGTAAAGCACGGCGGCGCGGCGGAGCCGGAGCATGCGGGATCGTTTCGGGCGGTTCATGCGAAAACCCGCATCAGAACCCGGGCGAATCCCCACGTCAAAACAGAACGGATTTGTGGTTGACCTCCCGGATCGTCTGGTTATCCTCACCGGCTCCACTGATTCCATTTTGCCATGAAACGTACCTACCAGCCCTCGAAGCGCACGCGCAAACGCCAGTTCGGGTTCCGCGCCCGCATGAAGACGAAGGCCGGACGGGAAACCCTCAATCGCCGCCGCCGCCACGGCCGCAAGCGGCTCCTGCCGAAGGGTGTCGAAGTCCACTACGCAAGGCACACCCAAGCCTGATTCAGGCCGGCTGAAGTTTTCCAAAGCATCCCGGCTCACCACGGGGCCGGAATTCGCCCTCGTTCGCGAAAAAGGCCGCACAGCTCAAGGGAAGTTCCTCCGGGTCGGTCACCTCACCCGGCAATCTTCCGAACCTCCCCGCATCGGCCTGATCACGTCCCGCCGCGTCGGCGGGGCCGTCCAGCGAAATCGAACCCGACGCCGGCTGCGGGAAATTGTCCGCCATTCTCTGGGCGAGTGTCAGACGGGTTCATTGATTGTGATTGTGGCGAAACCGGGATGCGCGGGTGCCCCGTTCGAAGAATTGAGAGCGGAATGGTTGCTTCTCGCGCGTCGCCTCTCTATTTTGCCCGCTCTTTCATGACGGCTGTTCTTGTTGCTCTGATCCGCACGTATCAGTGGGTCGTATCGCCGGCTTTGCACGCCCTTTGTGGGCCCGGGTGCGGGTGCCGGTTTGAGCCGTCGTGTTCGAATTACGCCATCGATGCCCTGCGTCAGCACGGGGTCGGACGTGGGCTTTGGCTCGCGTTGCGCCGCATGGCACGTTGTCATCCTTGGGGCGGCTGTGGCTACGACCCGGTGCCCGCCCCTTTCAAACCTTCCCGTTAATGGACCGCAAAGCCTGGATCGCCATCACTCTCTCCATCGTCGGCCTCTTCGCCTGGCAATGGTATGTCTCGACCACCTATCCGCCCACCCCGCCGGCGCCGGCGCCCGGAGCAAGCCCGACCGCCGCATCGCCGACCACACCGGCCCCGGAGCAAGCCGCCGTCGCAGCTCCCACGCCGGTTCCGACGCCGGCGCCGCCGATCATGGCCGTGCGGGCCGAGAGCCTCACCCAGAAAGGCGCGGAGTTTGTCTTCAACAACGACTCCGGCGGCATCGAGCAGGTCATCCTCCAGCTCCACAAGGGCGAAAACAACTCCAGCGTTTCGCTGAACCGCGACCGGCTCGTCCCGATCGGAGCGCTCGGCTTCCGGCCCGGGGAGATCCTCGGCGGGTTCGAAATGACCACCGACAAGCCCGACGGCGAAGCGCTCTTCACGAAGACGACCGCCGACGGCCTCGTCATCCAAAAGGAATTCCGCGTCCCGCCCGCGGACGACAAGGGCCCCCTTTACACCGTGGGACTTCAGGTTTCGTTCACCAACCCCGGCACCACCCCGCTCGAAGTTCCGGAGTTTTTCGTTTCCACCGGCGGCGCTGCTCCGATCCACGTCACCGACCTCCCGATGTACACGCGGTTCGATTGGTCGCATGGCGGTAAAATGGAAGTCATCGACGTGAATTGGTTCTCGGCGAGCTCGATTCCCCTCATTGGCATCCCGCTGCGCGGCGAGCGTCCGCTTTATTCCGAACGGCGCGAAAACGTCGATTGGGCCGCCGTGACCAGCCAGTATTTCTGCACGATCGTCACCGCGAAGGACACCAAAGGCAACGCCGTCTGGGCCCGCCGCTTCGACACCCGCAAGCAGAACAACACCCCGGTCTTCGGCATCCAGGGCGCGCTCGGCATGCCCGGGTTCACCGTCCCGCCCGGATCAACGGTCACCCGGACATTTGAAATCTACGCCGGACCGAAGGAACTCTCGCGCTTGCGCAAGCTCGGTCCGAACCAGGACCACGTGATGAACTTCGGCTGGTTCGGCTTCGTAAGCGAAATCCTGCTCTGGGGCATGAACAGCCTCTACGCGCTGTTCGGCAACTACGCCGCCGCGATCATCGTCCTGACGCTCATCATCAAGTCCCTCCTTTGGCCCGTCCAGAACAAGGCCACGACCGAGATGCGCAAAATGGCCGCGCTCTCGCCCAAGATGACCGAGATGCGGGAGAAGTACAAGGACGACCCGCAGAAGATGAACGAGGAAATCATGAAGCTGTACCGCGAGTACGGCGTCAACCCGTTCAGCGGCTGTCTGCCCATGCTCATCCAGATCCCGATCTTCTTCGGTTTCTACGCGATGCTCGGTGTCGCCATCGAACTGCGAAATGCCTCGTTCTTCTGGATCCACGACCTCTCGCAACCCGACACGGTCGCGCATGTCCTCGGGTTTCCGATCAACCTCCTGCCGATCATCATGGCCGGCACGATGGTCTGGCAAATGATCATCACGCCGAAGAGTGGAGATGCCGTTCAACAACGGATCTTCTACTTCATGCCGATCATCTTTCTGGTGTTCTGCTACAACTACGCCAGCGCCCTCGCGCTGTATTGGACAACTCAGAACATCTTCTCTATCGTGCAACTTTACTTGACGCGGAACCGTCCGCTTCCGACCCTCGAAAAGAAGAGCGCGGTGGCGAAGCGGGAGGCCGCCGCGGCTGCAACCAAAAAGAAAAAGAAAAGACGAGCCCTGCCATGAACCAGACGCCAGCCGAAGTCCTCGATACCATTCTGGGCTACCTCGGCTTCCCCGTCGAAATCATCGAACAGGAACGCGACGGCAACCTCGTCCTCCAGGTTCTGACCCACGAACACGACCGCCTCATCGGTCGCCGCGAAGAGGTTCTCGACGACCTCCAATACCTCGTCAACCGCGTCCTCGCCTCGCAGGAACCTCCCGGCCCCCGGGTCATCGTCGACGTGGAACACCACCGCGCCATGCGCGATGACGCCCTCGTCGACAAGGTTCGCCACCTCGCCCAAGCCGTGCGCTCGACCGGACGTCCGATCCAAACCGAGCCCCTGAATTCGTACGACCGCCGCATCGTCCACAATGCCTTCAAGGACGACCCGGAAATCGCCACGTGGAGCCCACCAGACGACGCCCGCGTCAAACGAATCACCCTGCGCCTCCGGCCGAAGAGTTAGGTCGCTCCAGGCGCCACTGCCCCCTCCGGCCCGAGGGGGTCCTAACATCCTGTCGGCCCGTAAACCACTCGAGAGCTGCAAGCCTCCGGACAACTCCCGCGCTCGAAAAACCCGGACCCCGTCGGGGTCCCCTCCAATCAGCCCAGGGTTGCGAAGCTAGCCTGGGTCTAAGAAAAAAACCGCCGAACCCTGAAAGGGTTCCACCTCACCCAACGCTCACCAACGGGCCGGCCTGCTCCCAGCGGGCATGCCATTCTCTGTAAACGAACGGCGAAATTTCCGAAGGTTTGATCTCGCTCCGTCCACCCCAGAACACATTCGTATAGCCAACCGGAATCCCCGCCTCGGCCAGATGGCGGTCGATGGCCGCCTTGTGTGCCAGGACGCGCTCTTTGTCACCGCCATGTGCCACCGCCATGATGTTCACGTTGTTGAAATCCGGACCACCCTCCCGCCAGTAACAATGGGTCAGGATTTCGTGGCGTCCGACCTCGGACCCCGCCTCGACCTCCCGCCCCGCCGGGACTGCCCAGTGGAAAAGCGCGTTGAACCGCGTGACCCGGACGCCCGTTTGTGACGGCTTGACGTGCTCGAGAAACGTCGAAAAGCGTCCGAGCAACTTGCGGGCATGGAGCGACTCCGCCACGCGGAAAAATTCATCCAAATCCACCCCCGCCTCGGCCGCCCGGCCATCCCACGCCGGTTCCCGGATCTCCTCGGGTTCGAACTCGCGCTTCAGCGCCATCAGGATCCTCCACTCGTGTTCATCGAGATGGACCGTTCCCACTGGGATCATCCTCGCGGGGCCCTCACACCGATCACCGGGTTCGATCGCCTGCCGCCGGACGTGCCCGACTCCCAGCGCGAAAATCCCTTTCGCCGGCATGATCCGATACGCCTCCGCCCCAATCAACCGCTGGAGCAGCTGGCAATGCCGGTCCAGCGACTCGCCCGCGGGCACTTTCAACGTCGTCCAAAGCCGGTAAGCCTCGCCCGGAATCTTCGCATCCGTCGACCGGATCACGACATGCCCGGAAAACGGATCCTCGCGGAACAGAAAATCGAACCCCGTGTCCAGTTTCTCGGCGGGCACCTTCCACGCCACCAACGCTCCCTCGGCCAGGTTCGTCGCCAGCAACGTCTGGCGGACCCGCCGGATGGTCCCGCCTTCCAACATCGCCCGAATCCGCGCCAGCACGACATCGAGCTCCACCCCCGCCCGCAAAGCGATCTCCCGGAACGGTTCCCTCGAAAATCCGGAAATCTGGTCCTCCGAAATCGCCAAAATGCGGGCATTGATCGGATCGGTGTGCTCGGTCGGAATCATTTCCCAAAAAACGTTGCCCACGCGCCGACGCAAGTCGAACCCGATCTCACCGCGACCCCAATTCCCTTGCTTCGAATCAAATTCTGGACGCCGGGCGGAATCGCGTCAGTCGGATTGCAGGATTGACGGGTGCGCAGGGTTCGGCCACAGGATTTCCAGATGGAACCGACGGGGGATGACGTTCGCTTCATGCGAAGGGCGATCGAACTGGGGCGCCGCGGGGCGTTCGAAGAGGGGGCCGGCGGGCCGTTCGGCGCGGTCGTCGTGAAAAACGGGAAGGTCGTCGGCGAGGGATTCAACCGCGTGATCGTCGGACGCGATCCGACCCGCCATGGCGAGATGGAGGCGATCCGGATGGCCTGCCGGACGCTGGATACGCATGTGCTGGCGGGCTGCACGCTTTACACGAGTGCGGAATGTTGTCCGATGTGCGCGGCGGCGGCCTGGTGGGCCCGGATCGACCGGATTTTCTACGCCTCGACGATCCAGGACGCGCTGGTCTACGGCGGGTTCGATGACCAAGAAATTTACGATGAAATGCGGCGGAGTCCGGGCGAGCGGAAGTTGCCGACCGTTCAGATTTGTCACGACGAGGCAGTGGCGGTTTGGAGGGAGTTTCAGGTGAGCCCGATGCGGGTTCATTACTGAACCGCTGGCAATCCCGCCGGTCGTGTGCTTCTTTCGGGGCACTATGAAACTCACGTATTTCGGCCACTCGTGTTTTCTCGTGGAGTCCGCCGGCTCCCGCATTCTTTTCGATCCATTCATCCGTCCGAACGCCCTGGCTGCCAGCGTCGACATTTCGGCGATCGAGGCCGACGCGATCCTGCTCTCGCACGGTCACGAGGACCATGTCGCCGACGCGGTGGAACTGGCCAAGCAGACCGGGGCGACCGTGGTTTCAAACTGGGAGGTCTATGTGTGGCTGGGCGGGCACGGCCTCGAGAAACTGCACCCGATGAACCACGGCGGATCCCGGAAGTTTCCGTTCGGCCGCTTGAAGATGACGAATGCCATCCACTCCAGCACGCTGCCGGGAAATGTGGATGGCGGGAATCCGGGGGGCTTTGTCGTCGAGACGAGCGAGGGCGCTTTTTACTACTCGGGCGATACGGCGCTCACCTACGACATGAAATTGATCGCCGAGGAGTTTTCGGTGCGGTTTGCCGTGCTGCCGATCGGGGACAATTTCACGATGGGCGCGGCGGACGCGGCGAAGGCCGCGCATTTCTGCGGAGCAAAGACCGTGGTCGGAGTGCATTACAACACGTTTCCCTGGATCGAGATTTCCAAGGACGAAGCGGCTGCCACGTTCCAAAAGGCGGGCGTGAACCTCCTGCTGCCGGCGATCGGGGAGACGGTCGAATTGTGAGAATGGTTGGCAATTTTTCCGTCCGGCCCTAAGGTTTTCGTATCGCCATGAATTCTTTGCTCGCCCTTTCGATGCCCGGATGGCCGGAGATCACGTTCATTCTTGTCATTGTGCTGCTCCTGTTCGGCGCAAAGAAGCTGCCTGAATTGGCCCGTGGGTTGGGTCAGAGCCTGGGTGAGTTCAAGAAGGCCCGCGACGAATTCGAAAAGGAAATTCACAAATCCTCCGTGGACGTGGCGATCAAGGAACCGGCCGAAAAACAACCGCACAAGCCGGTCTGATCATCGCGGACGTGTCCCCCCGGTTGCTTCGAACGTGGCTGGCTGCCGCGGTGGTGCTCGGGTCTGCGGGATGGGTGTTGGCCGGAGCGGACTCCGATTGGCAGGCGATCACAGCGCTCGACGCCGGCCCGTCGCAAAAACCACGGAGCCGCGAGGAAGCGCAGATGCTCGCCCGCGGACATTTCCAAAACCAATCCGCCCTCCTCCGCCAATTCGTGGCCGAGCACCCGGACGACCCGCGGGCGTTCGATGCGCGGATGCGGCTGGCGGACATCCAGGCGGCCGTCGGGAACATGGATGGGCTCCAGGCTCCCGTCGACGAGGCGATGCGCCTGCTGGCGGAGTTGGAAAAGACTTCGCAGGCCCCGGCCGAGAAGCGCGCCGATGCGGGTTTCCGCCGCGTCTCGCTTTATCTCCAGAGCATGCGCGGCCGGGAGATCGAGATGCGGCAGTCGATCGTCGACTCGGCCCGCAATTTTGTATCCCGCTATCCCGGTGACCGCCGGGGGCCACGGCTGCTGGTCGAGGTCGCAACGATTTGCGACCATGACCCCAAGCTGAAGCGTGATCTCCTGACCGAGGCGCGCGGGCTTTCGCGCGAGGAAGCCTTGAACCGCCGGATCACCGACGATCTCTTCCGGCTGGGGATGTTGGACAAACCCTTCCAACTCGAGTTCGCCGCGGTGCAGGGTGGAGAGTTCCGGCTGAGCGACGAAGAGGGCAAAGTGGTGGTCATTGTTTTCTGGTCGGCCGAGTCGCCGCATTGCCTGTTGTGGCTTCCGGGGTTTCGGCGGAGTCTGGAAGAACTTCCGCAAAAGAACCTGCGGGTCGTCACCGTTTCGCTGGATGAAAACCGGCGCGAACTCCTCCGGACAATGAAGGAGCTTCAGATTGAAGCGTGGCCAACGGCTTTCGATGGGCTGGGCTGGGAAAGCCGGTTTGCGCGTCCGATCGGGATCAACTCGCTGCCGACTGTTTTCGTTGTCGACAAGTCGGGCGTTCTTCGCGCCCTCAATGCGCGCGACAATGCCGACCTCTGGGTCCGTCGGCTCCTGCGCGAATAGCCCGCATGCTGCACGTCGTTCTGGTCGAACCCGAGATCCCGCCGAATACCGGGAACATCGCCCGGCTCTGCCTCGCCACGGGATCGCGACTCCACCTCGTCCAGCCCCTCGGATTTTCCTTGGATGAAAAGGCCCTGCGCCGCGCCGGGATGGACTACTGGGACCAATGCGACGTGCATCTTTGGGAATCGTTTGACGCCGTGAAGTCCGCCCACGCCGACGCGCGTTTCTTTTTCCTCACGACAAAAGCCCGACGCGCCTACTGGGACGAGGCGTTCCGCGACGGGGATTTTCTGGTGTTCGGCCGCGAAAGCCGCGGGCTGCCAGAGAGCCTCCTTCGGGAAAACCAACCCACGTGCCTGACGATTCCGATGCGCGAGGCCGCGCGCAGTCTCAACCTCGCCACCTCGGTGGGGATCGTTCTCTACGAAGCGGTCCGGCAAATCGCCGACCGAACGTGACTTATTCGAGCGAGCTTTCGACCCACTTGATAAACGCCTTTGGTCCGCCGGGTTGATAGCCGACTTCGCGGGCGACTTCCTTTCCCTTGCTATTCAGAAGCACAACGGTGGGATAACCTTCGACTCCGAACTTCTGAGCGAGCATTTGATTCTGCTTCTTGAGTGCGTCGCTCTGGGGCTTGTTGTTCGGAAAGTCGAGTTCGACCAGGACCAGGTTCTCCTGAGCAAACTTTTGGAATTCCGGCTTGGAAAAAACATCGGCACTCAGCTTCTTGCATGGCGGGCACCAATCCGAACCGGTGAATTCGAGGAGGACGGGCTTGTTTTTCTCAGCCGCCTGTTCGAGCGCGGCCTTGTAATCGGTGCCCCACCCCTCTTTGGCAAAGGCGGGGAACGTGAGACTGAAAACTAACAGCGTGAGGGCGAGTCGTTTTTGCATAACTCCGCCAACATCTGCCTGAGGGAGTTGGATTTCAACGGCAAAGGTGCGCGGCGTCAAAGTTGGGAACGATGTCGGTTCCCAAGCTGCTCGCGCCGCCAGATGCCATTTGGTGGGCCGCCGCGAAGGCAATCATCAGGGCGTTATCGGTGCGGAGTCCGTCCTGCGCGAATCGAATCTCGGTGGTCTCGCCGGCCCTTCGCGTGATCGCGCTGCGGAGGGCGGCATTGGCGCTCACTCCCCCGCTGATCGCCAGACACGAGTGCCCGGTGAGTGCCAGCGCGGCGAACGCCTTGGCAACCAAGACATCCACGACCGACTGCTGGAACGAGGCGCAGAGGTCCGGGAGGGATGGGGTTTGCTTATCCAGGAAAATGCGAACAGCCGTCTTCAACCCACTGAAGCTGAAATTCAAATCGGCCGAATCGATCATCCCACGCGGAAAATCGTAGCGGGCCGGGTCGCCGTCGCGGGCGAGACGGTCGATCTCGACGCCGCCCGGGTATCCAAGTCCAAGCAACTTGGCGACTTTGTCAAAGGCTTCGCCCGCGGCATCGTCCAGCGTTCGACCAAGCAGTCGGCATTTTCCGAATCCCTGGACGTCGAAGAGCAGCGTGTGTCCGCCACTGACCACGAGCGCGACATGCGGCGGGATTTCCGGTTCACCAAAAAACGGAGAAAGCAAATGTCCTTCGATATGGTTGACCGCTACGAATGGCTTCTCCGCACCGATTGCCAGTCCTTTCGCCGCCGAGGCTCCGACCAGCAGGGCGGAAGCCAGACCCGGACCGGTTGTGGCGGCAATCCCGTCCAGATCGCCAGGCTGCAGGCCGGCGGCCGCCAGCGCGCGGTCGACAACAAATGGGAGGGACTCCAGGTGATTTCGTGAGGCGACTTCCGGCACGACGCCGCCGAACTCGGCGTGGATTTCGGCCTGGCTGAAGATTTCGTGCGCGAGGACATTCCCGAATCCCTCCAGCACGGCAGCCGCCGTTTCGTCGCAGGAAGTTTCCAGCGCGAGGATCGTCAAGCGGCGTCCTTGTCCTGCTTCTTCCGGATCAATGGCGTGCGTTTGCCCTCGACGACGGCACGATTGATCGTGATCTCGGCGATGTCATCCCGACCGGGCGCCTCGAACATGACATCCAACATGATGCGTTCCAGCATGGAACGGAGCGCACGGGCACCGGTTCCCTTGCGGACGGCCTCGGCGGCGAGGGCCCGCAGCGCGTCCTTGGTGAGGTTGAGGGCAACGCCGTCCATGCCGAGCAACTTCGTGTATTGCTTGACCATGGCGTTCTTTGGCTCGGTCAGAATCGTGACGAGCTGGTCCTCGGTGAGTTCTTCGAGCGTGGCCGTGACGGGGAGGCGTCCGATGAACTCGGGGATGAGTCCGAAGCTCAGCAGGTCTTCCGGTTCCACGCGGGCCAACGCCTCTCGCCGGACAATGTCGGCATCGCCGGACTCGCGGACATGGAACCCCATGGCACGTCCGCCCATGCGGCGCTGGATGATCTTTTCCAATCCGACAAAAGCGCCACCGCAAATGAACAGGATTTTCTCCGTGTTGATCTGGATATATTCCTGGTGCGGGTGCTTTCGGCCGCCTTGGGGCGGAACGTTGCAGACCGTGCCTTCGAGAATTTTGAGCAGGGCCTGCTGCACGCCTTCGCCGGAGACGTCGCGCGTAATGCTGACGTTTTCGGTTTTCCGTCCGATCTTGTCGATTTCGTCAATGTAAACGATGCCCATTTCGCACCGCTTCACGTCATAATCGGCCGCCTGGAGGAGCCGGAGAACGATGTTCTCGACATCCTCCCCGACGTAGCCCGCCTCGGTGATCGAAGTGGCGTCGGCAATGCAGAACGGCACATCCAGAATCCGGGCCAGCGTGCGCGCGAGCAGGGTCTTGCCGGAACCGGTCGGACCGATGAGAAGAATGTTGCTCTTCTCGATTTCAACCTCCGCAAGCGGATCGCCGACGACCGACGGACCGTCCTGCAGAATACGCTTGAAGTGATTGTGGACGGCGACCGACAGGACCTTCTTGGCGATCTCCTGTCCGATGACGTGCTGGTCGAGTTGGGATTTGATCTCGGCCGGCTTGGGAACGCGGATGGCGGTCTTGGCCTTGCGCGCCTCGTCCTTAACCTCCTTGTCGAGGATGCCTTTGCAGACGGTGATGCAGCTGTCGCAGATGTAAACGCCGGGACCGGCGATGAGGCGACGAACCTCCGAATGGCTCTTCCCGCAGAAAGAGCACATCGTCAGATTGTTCGCGCGGGCCATGGGAAACGCTTACTCGCCCGACTTCTCGAGACCTTTGATCTCCTTGCGCGATTGGACCACCTCGTCGACGAGCCCGTAGGCTTTGGCCTCGGCAGCGGTCATATAATAGTCGCGATCGGCATCGCGTTCGACCTGTTCGACCGTTTTTCCGGTGTGGTCGGCGATGATTTTGTTCAGGCGCTTCTTGAGCTTGAACATGAATTCGACCTGGCGTTCGACGTCGCTCGCCTGGCCCTGCGCGCCGCCCGAGACCTGGTGGATCATGATGTCGGAATTCGGGAGGGCGTAGCGTTTGCCTTTCGTGCCGGAGCAAAGAAGAACGGCCCCCATGCTCGCGGCGATGCCCATGCAGTAGGTGTTCACGTCGCACGTTACGAATTGCATCGTATCGTAAATGGCCAGACCGGCCGTCACCGAACCGCCGGGCGAATTGATGTAGATGTTGATGTCCTTTTTGCCGTCCTCCATCTGGAGGAAAAGGAGCTGGGCGATGACCAGATTGGCCACATGATCGTCGATCGGCGTGCCGATGAAGATGATGCGATCCTTCAGGAGTCGCGAATAGATGTCGTAACTGCGCTCGCCGCGCCCGGTTTGCTCAACAACAATAGGGACCAACATAAAATGGATCAGGCACCGGCCGCCGGAGCCGCCGGTTCGCGCACGGTAACATTGGACGCCACCAAATCAAGTGCCTTGCCCATGAGAATCTGCTCGCGCAGCGGACCGAATCCGTCGCGGGCCTGCAGGTCTTTGATGAGCTTCTTCACCGGGATCTCGTACCGCCGGGACATTTCGCTCACCGCCATGATCAAATCGGTTTCTCCGACCTGGAGCTTTTCCTTCTCGGCGATGCGGAGGAGGATGAAATTGGCCCGGACGCGATCGCGTGCGCTCTGTTGGGCGACGCCGATCAATTCGTCCTGATGCTGGCGGAGTTCATCGTCGCTCACGCCACGGACCTGGTTTTCCTGCACGATTTCGCGGAGGATCGATGAGACCTCGCGGGCGACCGCGTGCTCGGGGAGTTCGCACTGAACGTGGGAAAGGAGCTGGCGGATGGCGCCATTTCGCTTGGCCCCCTCGAACTGCGACTCGGCCATCTTTTCGAGGCGCTCGCGGATTTCGGTTTTGAGCGTTTCGAGGGTCTTGCCGGATTCGATTTTCTCGGCCAGTGCGTCATCGAACGGCGGCAGGGTCTTGGTGTTGATGCCGTGAAGTGTCGCCGTGTAGGTGACTTGTTTGCCCTGGAGGGCGGCGAGCGGGAAATCCGCCGGCACGTCGAGCGTGAACGTCCGTTCGTCGCCGATGTTCATGCCTTCGATCGCCTTGGAAAACCCGGGAACCAAAGTGCCTTCGTTGACGAAAATCCACGCATTGCGACGTCCCTGGAGTTGCGCCGGCGCGCCGGGAACCGCTTCGGAAAGCGGCTGGTCGCCGACTTTGCCCTCGTAGGTCATCACCGCGTAATCGCCATCGGCCACCGCGCGGCCTTCGACGGCGTCGAACGAGGCATGGGGCTCGCGGAGTTGTTCCAGCCAGCGCTGCACATCGTCGTCCGAGACGGCCGGCTTGGCCGCCTCGACCGGGATGGCCGAGTAGTCCGGCAGCTCAAAGTCCGGCTGCGTGACCACGCTGGCGCGGAAGCGCATCGTCTTGTTCTCGTCGATCTGGACGTCCTCGACTTTCGAAACCGTGAGCACGCGCAGGTTTTTCTGTTTGATCGCCTCGTTGATGCTCTCGCGGAGGAGCTTGTTTTGCAGTTCCTCGCGGATGTCTTTCGCAAAGCGGGTGTCGATCAGCGACTGCGGGGCTTTTCCGGGACGGAAACCCGGGATGCGCGCGTGGCGCTGAAACTCGCGGGCGACCGATTCCCACTCGCGCGCCACGCGATCGGCCGGAAGTTCGACCTGCAGGTTGACGACGCAATTCGGTTGTGGATCCAAAACGACATTCATGGGCAAACGGTGAGTTGATCACAGGATCCCCTGCCCCGCAACCGCCGAATGCTCGCAACACGCTCGACTAATCCCAATCCGCCGGACAATGTGAATTTTCTCGTCGCCGCGGGACGCCCGGGGACGTAGAGCCTCAGATCGCAATGCCCTTTCAAAGCCTCGTCCTCCAAAGCTTTCGCAAATTCCGCTGCGGGTCGCTCGCCCTGAGCCTGCCGGACGGCTCGCGGCAGGTTTTCGGGGGCCTCGACAAATCGCAGACGGCGGAGTTGACGGTGAAAGACCCGGAGTTCTTTCGCCGGTGTGTGCTTTACGGGGCAATCGGATTCGCTGAGAGCTACATGGCCGGCGAGTGGGACACGCCGAATCTGACGCGGCTTCTGGCGTGGTTCATTCGGAATGCAGAAGACGCGGAGGCGCTCCAGACACAGGGTTCCCGCTCGACGGGCGCGTTCAACCTTCTCCACCTTGCGAACCGGCTCGCGCACCTCGCCCGGCCGAACAGCCTTCGCACCAGCCGGGAAAACATTCGCGATCACTACGATCTCAGCAACGAATTCTTCCGACTCTGGCTCGACCCGACGATGACGTATTCGAGCGCGTATTTCGATCCGCCGGATTCCTCGCTCGAGGCCGCCCAGATCGAGAAATACGACCGCCTTTGCCGCAAGTTGCGTCTGAAATCCACGGATCACGTCCTGGAAATCGGAAGTGGCTGGGGCGGATTCAGTCTTCATGCTGCGAAGACCTATGGCTCGCGGATCACGACGGTGACGATCTCCGAGGAACAATTGGCCGAAGCGTCGACGCGGATCCGGGAAGCCGGTCTCGCCGATCGGATTGAGATCCTCCTGGCGGACTACCGCACGCTCAACGGCCGCTTTGACAAGATCGTGTCGATCGAAATGCTCGAAGCCGTCGGTGATCGCTATGTCGACGGATACTTTGCGAAGATCGACCAGCTCCTGCATCCACACGGCCTCGCAGCGCTCCAGGCGATCCTGTGCCCGGACCGCCAGTATCCGATCCTGCGCGATGGCGTGGATTTTATTCAGAAGCACATCTTCCCGGGCTCGCTCCTGATGTGCAACGCGCGGATCACGAAGGCGGTCAATCGCGCCGGGAACATGAACCTCTTTGATTACGAGGACATGGCTCCGCATTACGCGCGGACGCTCCGGATCTGGAGGGAAAATTTCGAGGCCCGGCTGGATGATGTTCGCGCGCTCGGCTTCGACGATGTGTTCATTCGCAAGTGGCGGTATTATCTCTGCTATTGCGAGGCGGCATTTGGAACACGTCACATCACGGTCGCTCAAATCGTCTTCTCGCGCCCCGACAACGCGGGCCTGACAAGCCCGGTCTATTCGCTGCCATGAACACGGTTTTTTTGATCCTTGGCGGCACCCTCGTCGCGATGGTGATGATGTCGGTCGTCTGGTTCTTCGCACGGCGGATGAACAACGCCGGGATCGTCGACATCTGGTGGTCGTATGGGTTCACGCCCGTCGCCATTTTCTACGGACTCTTCGGCAGCGGACACATGGTCCGAAATGCCCTGATCTGCGCGATGGTTTGCGCATGGAGCCTGCGGCTGGGCAGTCATCTCTACAAGCGCGTGATGGCGCACCATCCGGAGGAGGATCCGCGCTATGCGCAACTTCGGAAGCAGTTTCCCAAGCGGACATGGCTGATGTTTTTCGGGTTCTTCCAAATGCAGGCGGTTCTGATCGGGCTTCTCTCGATTCCGATCGCACTGGCATGCACGAATCCGGGGTCGGGGATCGGTTTCTTCGAGATCGCCGGCGTGGTCCTGTGGTTGGTTGCGATCGGCGGCGAGGCGGTGGCCGACACGCAATTGATGATCTTTAGGAGCCACCCGGCATCCAAAGGCCGTGTCTGTGACATCGGACTCTGGCGCTATTCGCGGCATCCGAATTATTTCTTCGAGTGGGTGATCTGGATTGCCTACTTCGTCTTCGCCCTTGGCTCGCCGTGGGGCATCGCGGGAATCATTGCTCCGCTCCTGATGCTGTACTTTCTCACGTGCGTGACCGGCATTCCGCCATCCGAAGCCCATTCGCTGGCCTCTCGCGGCGACGCCTACCGTGACTACCAGCGCCGGACGAGCGCGTTTGTTCCCTGGTTTCCAAAAAGTTCATGATCTCACTCGACGACCTCCTTGCCCGTGACCTCCTGCCGGACGCGGCGATCCGCATCGGCATCCGCAATTTGCTCTCCAAGAAAATCCGCGAGGAAACCAAGGATGATGCCGTGGCGCAGTCGGAGGCCCTCGCGTCCTTCATTTCCGAACTCAAATCCAGCCCGATCGCGATCAAAACCGACGCGGCCAACGAGCAGCATTACGAAGTTCCAACCGAGTTTTTCCAATACTGCCTCGGGCCGCGCATGAAATACAGCAGCGGCTATTGGCCGCGCGAGGAAACCACGTTTGCAGAGTCCGAAGAGGCCATGCTCGACCTCACCTGCCGGCGCGCGGAACTCACCGACGGCCAGAACATTCTGGAACTCGGGTGCGGCTGGGGCAGCCTGACACTCTGGATGGCCGAGAAATATCCCGCGGCGCAGATCACCGGGGTTTCAAATTCCGCCACGCAAAAGGCCCACATTGATGCCGAGGCTGCTCGACGCGGTTTTTCGAACGTTCGGATTGTCACGGCCGACATGAACGAGTTTGAGGCGGGGGACGGTGCGTTCGACCGGGTGGTCTCGGTCGAGATGTTCGAGCACATGAAGAATTACCAACTGCTCCTTGCGAAGATCGCCCGCTGGCTCAAAGCGAACGGAAAGCTCTTCGTCCACATCTTCACGCATCGCGAGTTCGCCTACCATTTCGAAGGCAAGGATCCGTCGGACTGGATCACACGGTATTTCTTCGAGGGCGGCACGATGCCATCCGACGACCTTCTGCTCTACTTTCAGGACGATCTGACAATCGAGCGGCACTGGCGTGTGAGCGGAACGCACTACCAACGCACGTCCGAGGCGTGGCTGCAGCAGATGGACGAAAACGAAGCGGCGATCCGGCCGATCCTCGAAAAGACCTACGGCGCCGCGCAGGCCGCCAAGTGGCGGGCCTACTGGCGCGTCTTTTTCATGGCGTGCGCCGAACTCTGGGGATTCCGCGGAGGCAACGAATGGCTCGTCAGCCACTATCTCTTCAAAAGGCCGTCGCGCTGATCACACTGGCCGGTGCCGGTGTGCTTTTCGCGGCCGACTCGGCCGCCGATCGGGCCTTGGCAATGGCCGGGCAGATTCCTGATGCGGCGGCAACCGAGCGTCCGGAACTGGCCCGGCAGGCTCTGGCTGAGGCCGAACGGGCCGTGGCGGAGAGCCCGAACAGCGCACAGTCCCACCTCGCATTGGCGATCGTGCTCGGGCGGGTTTCCGAGATCCAGCCGCCGAACAAGCGACTGGAGGCGGCCCGCCGAATTCGCGAGGAACTGGACATCGCGCTGCGGCTGGATCCGAAGGAACCGCTCGCATGGCACGTTCTTGGACGATGGCATTTGGAACTCGCGATCCTCCCGCCGGTTGTTCGATCGCTCGCCGAAACATTCTTTGGCAAACTTCCGGAGGCTTCCGCCGAAGAAGCCGAAACCGCATTTCGAAACAGCATGCAGCACGGTCCGGTGCGCATCGCCAACCATTCCGAACTCGGCCGGGCGTTGGCCCTGCTTGGAAAAACGCGGGAGGCCCATGCAGAATTCGAGAAGGCGCTCTCGCTTCCAGCCAAAAATCGCGAAGATGAGGACGCCCGGCAGCGCGCACGCCTTGCGCTGGAGCAACTCGGCGGCCGTTGATCTAAAACAACGTCGTCGCAGCAAAGAAGTAACAGGCGATGATCGCCAACACGACGGCCACGCCGCTCCATTGCGCGACAACGGGCCGAAGCGGACCGCGGTTCACCGTGACGCACATCATGCCGAAGGCCACCCATGCGAGCGGCACCGAGAACAACCAGATCCCTTGGTTCGCCAGAAAAACGGCGAATGGAGGGAACGTGTCGGCCACATTCGCCGCATAGCCGCCGGCTTTCAGCAACACTTTTAGGGCGAGGATGCCGAGTGAAAGCAGAACGAACTGCGTGAATCCGAGGGAAAGAATCATCCGGCAGCAAGAAGTGCGGCGCGCATCACCTCAAGCGGTGCCGGCCGGTTGAACCAGATTTCAAACGAAAGTGCGCCTTGGTGAAGCAGCATCGAAAGTCCACTGGCCGTCCTCGCTCCGGCCGCGGCCGCGTCTTCCAAGAGCCTCGAGCGACCGGCTGCATAGACCGTGTCGTAAATCATGAGGTTCGGCGTGATCCAGCCCGGTGGGAACAACGCCGGATCGGTTCGCCGCATCCCAACGGATGTCGCGTTGATGACGATGTCGGCGTGGTCGAGTTGGTCCCGCAGAGCCGGGTCGTCCAACGCAATCGAAACCAGTCGGTCCGCCGGACCGGTCAGGCGGTCCGTGCGAAACAGCGGGCCAAGTTCACGGGCCAGGGACTTGA
Source organism: Terrimicrobiaceae bacterium (assembly GCA_033763515.1). GTDB lineage: Bacteria > Verrucomicrobiota > Verrucomicrobiia > Chthoniobacterales > Terrimicrobiaceae > JANRKJ01. The sequence continues at coordinate 53,502 of JANRKJ010000019.1, forward strand.
TTTTCTCGAGGGTCCGATTGACCAGAACCAACCGCTCACAGCCTTCGCGGGCACATTGGACAGCGATCGCCCGCCCCGCACCGCCGCCGGCGCCGATCAGCAAAACGCGCAAATCACGCAGGTCGACGGAAAACTCCTCCCGGATGGCGCGGACCAAGCCGGGTCCGTCGGTATTGAATCCGAGCAAACGGTCGCCTTCGACGACGATGGTGTTTACTCCGCCCGACTGGCGCGCGTAGTCGTCGGCTTCATCGACGGAAGCGAGCGCGGCAGCCTTGTGGGGAATGGTGACATTGGCACCGATAAAGCCGGCGGCGGGAAGCGCACGAAATGCCACATCCACATCATCCGCCGATGCGTGAACTTTGGCGTAGCGCGCGGGAATACCGGAGGCGGTCAGCGCGGCGTTGTGGAAGGCCGGGCTTTTCGAATGCGCCACCGGATCGCCGAAGACCCCCAATCGAACTGGTGGATCGGTTCGAAACACCGCCGGGTGATCGATCAGATCGCGCGCCGAAAAAATCTCGCTCATGTCAACGTTTCCACCAAATCAGGCCGGTTCCGCCGACGCAACAACCAACCCTACTCGGTCGACGGGTCGAACGTCTCCACGCGTCCGTCAAAAAACAACCCCAACGGCAGCGGCCCGAATGGCGGCCGTGGGACGGTGTTCATCCGCCAGGCCGCGCCGGCGACGCGGGGGTGCGTCTGATAGGCCTCACTCATCATCCAGACGTTCTCCGCGGCTGCCGGCAGTGCACTCCGACGGAGGGAATCCGATTCCTGGCCGGCGACCAGCGATCCCCAGGGGTTCGCGGTGGCGCCGGAACCGGTGGGCACGGCCATATTCATGACCCAGACTCGGATGTCCTTGGGTGCGACGTTCGGCAGCGCCTTCCGAAAAGCACCCGGCAAGAAGCGATCAACGACGTAAGCCGGGGATCGATCGGCAATTTCGAGATAGGGCGCGAGTTCGCGAACGAGACGCCCGGCGCGATCGCGATCATATTCCACGACCTGCCCGGGCCAGAGCGGTCCGACGAAGCGGCTTTGGTGATCGGCCGCGTAGAGGTTCATGGCCATGCCGACCGAGCGCAGGTTCGAAACAAACTTTGTCCGATCCGCTCGGGTCAACGCGCCCGAAATCGCCGGGACCGCGAGGGCCGCAAGGATCGCCACGATGGCGGAAACCACCAGGATTTCCACCAACGAAAAAGCCCCGGCGAACCGGGGCTGAGAGTTTTTCGTGCGGTTCACGCGGATGTTCGAGTCGACGAACCCCGGTGCGCTTTTCAGCGGAGATCAGTTCGCCGAGGCGACTGTCTCGACATTCACGCGCCGACCCTTCTGGTCGAATTTCACGTGCCCATCCGCGAGCGCAAAAATCGTGTAATCGCGGCCCAGGCCGACGTTGCGGCCGGGCAGGAACTTCGTCCCGCGTTGACGGATGATGATGTTCCCGGCGATGACGGCTTCGCCGCCGAATTTCTTCACGCCGAGACGCTTGCTCTCGCTATCGCGTCCGTTTTTGACACTTCCCTGTCCTTTTTTATGAGCCATGGCGGATTATTTGGTGGAGATGGATTTGATCTTGAGTTTGGTGAGCTGGCGGCGGTGGCCGACCGTGCGGTGGTAGCCTTTGCGGCGCTTGAATTTGAAGGCGATCACCTTCTCGTCCTTGAATTGCTCGACGACTTCCGCGGTGACTTTGGCCCCGGCGACGAGGGGTGAGCCGATTGCGACCGACGAGCCGTCGGCCACCAGAAGAACGTCCGAAAATTCGGCGGCCTGTCCCGCCTCGACATCGAGCTTCTCGACTTCGATCTCGTCGCCTTCGCTCACGCGATATTGCTTGCCGCCGGTTTGAATCACTGCGTATGCCATAAAATTCCGTTTCGGTTGGAACTGGGTAGATTGCTACCCCTCCCAAATCCGTGCAAGTCCAAATTTCCCGCTTGCGCAAATTTCTCCCAGCGGGTTTATTTCCCGTCCCACTTCCAATTGTGCTCGGGTGGTGAAATGGCAGACACGTACGTTTGAGGGGCGTATGCCGCAAGGCATGGGGGTTCAAGTCCCCCCCCGAGCACCACTCTCCCACTCCAAGGCCACTCGGCCCTAAGGAGTTTCCCGGACTCGCACCCGTACGAAAAGACGGTTGGGTGTTGTCGGGACCGGGATGCGAACGCGCCGGACGACATGGGTTCCGAAATCTGTCCCCCCGGCAGGAATCGCGGTCCCGGCCGCCGTCCATGTGACCAAATCCGGCGAAGTTTGCACCAAAAACTCCACCCGGCGGACATTGGCCGCCTGGCGGTAGCTGAAGAGCGCGAACGTTTGTCCGCCAGCCGACTCGACTTGGATTTCGGTCAGCGGTTCCACCCGTCCGGACCCGCCGGCCAGCGCAAACGAATATTCCTCGAAGTTCGTGAAGCCATTGCCATCGGGATCTGCGTCGGGGGCGCGATCAGCCAGGCTGAGATTCCCGCGGACCGAATCGATAAAGCCTTCGTAGGAAGTGACCCGGAACCTTGCGGCGTAAGCGGGAGACTGCAGCAGGCTCGCGAGCAGATCGATAAAAACAATTTCGCCCAAGCGGGCCGGAATCAGGTAACCCTTGGCGAACTCGGCGTAAGTCAGTTGAATCCGGGCCAAGCCGGCGATCGCCATGCCGAGGAGAACCTCATTCCGGTTCTCCGTCGTCAGATCAAACGGCGTCATGCCCGCGACCGGCGGCGGGTTGAACGATTGGGAAGCGATTCGCCCGAGCATGAGATTTCGCGTCCGGGCGCGCTCGGTCGGACTGGCATTCGATAGTTGCGAGAGCCAGTACGCGAGGTCCTGCGAGTTCGCGGCGGCGCCGAGACGGGTGCTGCTGAAATCCGATGCCTCCGAGGAAATCAGGACCAGATAGATCGTCTTGATAAACAGCGTATTGTCGGTTTCAAAGCCCGGAACCTTGCTGTTGAGGACCGACAGGATGTTGTCGTTGAAGGCCTCGCTCAAGGCGGTGAGTGCATCGTCGGGCGTGGCCGCGCCACGGATCAACGTGACGGCGTCGACCAGGTCGGGATAGCTCGGAGGCACCGCCTGTCCTTCCAGAACCGCGACGTCGGCGAGGATCAGTGCCGAATAACAAAGCGTGCCTTGGAAAACATCCTCGTTCGGGTAGTTCGACATCAACAGGTCGTAAACCCATTTTGCACGTTCGATCCAAAGATCGAGAACCCCGATCGCCGACCGCGCCGACTGGATTTGCTGGGCGGTGGGCTCGATTTGGAAAAGATCCCGGTAGGTTTGGACAATGAACAGGTCCTGGTTGGTGATGGGCGTATCCACCGTGTTCACCATGATCACCGTCCCGACATTGAAAAAACCCACCGTGCCGGTCGTGGGTGATGAGAGACCGACACTGAAGACGAGCGATTCCCATGGCACCGTGTCGCTGCCAAAGATCGGCGGAGGAAAAATCGTGATGGCGATCGTTTTCTCCCGCTCGTTGGGCGCGAATTGGAGCGTTCCAGAAGCCGCCTGGTAATTCACCCCTGCAAGCGCCGTTCCATCCATTGTGGCATAGTCAACGGTGAGGGCAGCACTGGCATCGCCCAGACGCGTCACCGGCACAAGCACGGTTCCGGCGGAGGCATCGACCGGGAATTCCCGGCCGCCGAATTCGACCTGCGGAGCACCGGTTTGCGGGTTCGCATAAATCGTACGGACATCGCGCAGGACGCCGTTCAGGTCGAAGTAGAGGAAGTTGATCGAGTTCTCGTCGGCGGTGATCAACTGCGCCCCGTATTCGGCAACACGGACTTTGCTTCCGGTAATCACAAACGACGGATCGAAGCCTTGCTCGGGGATGAATCCGCCCGCGCCATTGACCATGTACGGAATCGTCGGCTGTCCATAGACCGGCTGATTATTGCTGTCAGCGTCCGGCATCTCCAGACGTTCGTAATTGTGCACGTGTCCGGTGATGACGGCCGTCGCACCCCAGGCCTGAAACGGCCAGCGCAGGAACGGGTACTGCAGATTTTCCGCTCCCGGTGCCGAGTTGTAGGGCGGATGGTGGAAGATGACGATTTTCCACTGCGCCGTGCTGGCCGCCAAGCGTTGCTGGAGCCAGCGCGCCTGGACGGCGTATTCGGTGAAGGCACTCGGCGAGCCGTTGCGGTTCGGGATCACCCGGTCTTCAGCATACCGTCCATAGGGAGTCGCCGGATTGCTGTCAAAGACGAAGAGATGCACGGAGGAAGGTCCGGTGGCGGTTCCAAGTCGCACGTCAAAAAACCGCAGGTTTTCCGCCTCACTGAACGGTGCGTAGTCCTCCACATTGCCGCTCAGGAACGCCTGCGTCCAGGTGTGCCCCACGGCGTTGTCGGCAAATTGAACGGTGGTATGCGGAGCCAGGCCGAGACCGGTCCGGAGAGCATCCTGGAAATACTGGATGTATGGCTGGCTCTTTGCGACATTCGCGACAGACGGCAGCATGTCGTCGGCAACGTCGGAGTAATCATGGTTCCCGAGGCACGGGATGAACCGATTGAAAGCCGGGGCGCCCGGCGGGTAGGGATATTGAACCGGGATTTCCGTGGTCTTCGGATAGATATAGCCGGTAAAATTCTTCCCGATGTTAACGTCGATCGTTGCGGCTTCGCCGAGGACGTAATTGTTGTCGCCGACAGAGACGACAAAATCCGGGTTCCAGCTCCGCACCATGGCTGCCACGTGGTCGAGCGGGAACGTTTCGTCGGCGAGTGTCTCTCCAAAATCGCCGATCACCGCAAACCGAACGGCACCCGGCCCGGTGGGATTCGTCTGGGCGGCAAGCTGCGGACCACCCAGCATCCAGGCGGCCCCAGCCGCTCCGCTAAGTTTCAGGAAATCCCGCCGGCTGATCCGGGAAACGGGCTTGCGGGGTTCGTGGTGGACCAGGGCATTTTTCATCGGTTCGGGACGATTGATTGGAAACTGACACGACGGCGGCTTTTCATCGCCGCGCCCGGCGGCAAAGTCAACGTTTGCCACCGGCCAGCGGGTTTCGATATCCGCTTGAGATTGATTTGATTTCGCGGCCGCGCGCGGGCATAGATGATGGTTCTGTCATGCGTCACTCCCAGTTCCTGTGCTCGCTGGCCTTGTTTGCCGGCCTCTCGCATTCCGTTCTCGCGCAAGCTCCGGCGCCCGCGGCCCCGCGAAACCTGATTGGAAATCCCGGCTTTGAAACCGGTTTCCGGCGGGACAATTTGTGGGACGGCGTCGATGCGTCGGGATTTCTCGCGGGAGAACGGGGAGCGCTTCCGGTACTCACGACGAGCGGCACGATCGCGGATACGAGCATGCCGATCTCGGTCTCGGTGGCCGACATGAACGGCGACAGTCTTCTGGATATCGCAACGATGGATATTCTCGGGTATCTGCGAATTTTCTTCAACTCCGGGACAAAGGAGGCTCCGGCGTTCACCGTTGGCGAACTCTCAACGTTGTTCCTCTCGCGTTTTCCGCCCTCGCCGCTCTACACCGGACCCCGTGCCGAGATTCTTCGTCAAGGCCAGCGCATCCACCTGACCGATATGATGCGAAGTGGTCGCAAAGACCTCGTCATTGGGAATTACTTCGGAGAAATTTTCCTGATTCCCAATGCCGGCTCGGGTGCCCGTCCCGAGTTTCGCCAACCGGCCGACGTCGGCCGCATGGTCATCCCGACGATGAAAAACTCGAACGACAAGTGGGGTAACGTTTTCGCGCCGGTGACTTGGGATTGGAATCGTGACAGCCGGGATGATCTGCTCGTCGGCGAAGGTTCCTACTCGGCCAACAGCATCCATCTTCTGGTCAACCAAGGCACCGGAGCCCGGCCGCAGTTCGACGAGAACAACCGGACCGTTCTTGCCTATGGCATGGGCTTGGAACAGCTGACGCCCTGCATCGTCGACTTTAACGGAGACGGTCATATGGACCTGCTCGTCACCGAACGAACCGGGAAAGTGGCCGTCTACCTGAATTCCGGACAACCTTGGAAACCCGGCGAAACCCTCGCTTTCAGCCACTTCATCGGAGGTACACCGCCTGCCGCCGGAACAACCGCCGACCCGCTGGAAGCGGCCAAGGCATCCGGGCTTCTGTCGCTCGGCGGGATCGCAACGCTCGCGGCTGGTGACTTCAACGGAGACGGCCTTTTCGATCTCGTCTTCGGAAAGAGCAACGGCAAAGTCGCCATGGCGCTGAACACCGGATCCAAAACGGCTCCGAAGTTTTCAACACCCACCGAAGTGAAAGGCCAGGCAGGGACGACACCGTTCAACCTTCCTTCCGGATGGGAAGTGGATTTCGGTCTGGCACGCGGAAACTTCAACGGCTTCGTCTCCGTCGTCAAAGCCGAGGAGGACGATCAGGCGCAGCCGTTTGAAGGCAAAGCGGCATTGAAGGCCGGCTACGTCCCCAGCATCAACAAATTCATGCCGGCTCCGAACCAATACACACCGGGATTTCCGAACTTTCGCCCGACGGACCTCGGATCGTTCCGGGACCTGGGCGCCGCTCCCGCCAATTTCTTCCGCCTGAGTCAGGGCGGACGTGGCCCGCTTCTCAACAACAAGACCTACATTTTTTCAATGCGGGTCAAGGGCACCCGCGCTTCCAACGGTGGGGTCCGCATCGGTTACTCTGTCACCAAACGACTCGGCGAAGATCGCGTGGAACGCGGGGGACGCGACTCCGCCGTTGTTCGGCGCAACGAGGTTCGGGAGGAAAAGGATGAGGTGATTTCGTTCAACGCCGGGGCGCAATGGACCGAAGTTCGCAAGGAATTCACCGTGCGCTTCGACAACCGGGACCTGCGTGATGTGCCCCAGGTCGGAAGCTGGACGACCGATATTATCTTCAGCCTCTCACCGGGCGACGGAGTTCTTTATATCGATGATGTGAGCGTGATGGAAAAGCCCTGAGCCGACCGCTCAGCTCTTTTCGAGAATCTCACAAGTCCGGATGGTCGCACCGCGGTGGGCCAAAAGGACGTTCCGCCCCGCAGCAACCATCGCCTGACGTTTCCCCGCATCCCGCAGAAGAGAATCAACCGCAAACCGGAGCGAGTCGCCGTCCGTGACCTCCAAAGCGGCTCCCAGGCGAAGGAATTGGCGCGACAGGGTTGCGAAGTTCCCCATGTGGGGTCCAAAGATCACCGGTGCACCGGCGACAACCGGCTCGGCCGGATTCTGCCCGCCGCGCGCCAGCAGGCTCTTGCCCACGAACACCACACTCGAACACCCATACCAATCGCGAAGTTCCCCGGTCGTATCCACGAGGAGAACATCCGCGGTCTCGGCGCCCCCGAGAGCCGTTCTCCGGACAACCCGAAGACCCAATGCCTCCATCGCCGGAATAATCTCCTTTGAGCGCTCCACATGACGTGGGACGACTATCAGGAACAATTCAGGAAAGGCCGATTTCAACTTCAGATAAACCTGCGCCAGCAGTTCCTCCTCGCCGGGGAATGTGCTCCCGCCCAGCAGGATCGGGCTCCCATCGTTCAACCCCAGGCTCCTCAAAACCGGCCGAAAGTCCTTCGATTCTCTGGCAACCGCAGATTCATCGTCAAACTTGACGCTGCCTGTCACACGCAGTTTGGAGGCTTCAACCCCGAGCCCGACCCAACGCGCCACGTCCGCCTCTTCCTGGAGGCAAAACACATCGACCTGATTGAATACCGGCGCAGCGAGCCAACGGGCCGCCCGAAAACGACGCTCGGACCGCGGCGAAAGGCGCGTGTTCACCATCGTCACACGCGCTCCACATGCTTTCGCCTCCGCCACCAGATTCGGCCACGCCTCCGCCTCCACCAGAACCAGCCGGGACGGCCGGATTGTCCGCACGGCTGCACGGGCCGTCAGTAAAAAGTCGAGCGGGTTATAGATCGGCTCCAGCCAGGGAGCTTTCGAGCGCGCCGCAAGCTTGAATCCGGTCGTCGTCGTCGTCGAGAGCACCACGCGCAGTCCGGGATCACGCTGCCGAAGCGCAGCGATCAACTTCAATGCAATCATCACCTCGCCCACACTGACCGCATGCACCCAAGTCCTTCCCCGCCCGATCCGTTCCCGGACCCGCGGCGAGTAGATGCCGAACCGCTGCCAGAATTTATGCCGATACTTCCCCCGCCGCAGCATCCGATGAAGAAAGCCCGGCAACAGCAGCAGCAGAACCAGCGGAAACGCCAGATTATACAACAACCGAATCCAAACGATCATGGCCGGCGAAAATAAAGCACCTCGCTCCCCCCATACCGCTTGGTCCGGATCAACTCGAGCGTCGACACCGGAACGGCACGCGAAATCTGCCGCTCGAGAACAAAAAGCCCGGATGGCCGGAGGCTCGCTGCCAGCGCGGCCGAACCCGCCAGCGCCACGGCGTGGTCGGGATCCCCGGGCTTCTTGGCGTAGGGGGGATCTGCAAAAATCAGGTCGAACGCATCCTCGCCACCGTAAAGCTCCAGGAACCGATGCGCGTCCATCCGCTGCACACTGCCTGGCAGCGACGTCCGGCGAAGATTCGTCTGAATGCAGCGCACGCACCGCTCGTCGCTTTCCACAAACGTCGCCGCGGATGCTCCCCGGCTCATGGCCTCCAGCCCCATCGCTCCGGAACCGGCAAAGAGGTCCAAAACGACAGCCCCCGGCACCAGTTCGCCCAGACTGGAAAAAATTGCCCCGCGCACACGGTCCATCGTCGGCCGGACTCCATCCGGCGGATTCTGGAGCGGAAGGCCCCCGGCTGATCCGGCAATGATCCGCATCAACGCCCCTCCGTCGGCGCCGGACTCGTTTTTTTCCCACCGGGAGTTCCCAGCAACCCGCGCAAAAGGCCGCCCATATCCCGGCCAAGGCGCTCGCCGACCACCTTGTCCAACAAATCGGACTCCGGACGCTCCACCGTCCCGGTAACCTGGAACGGGATGTGCATATACCCCGGGCGATCGTCGGACGGCTTGAGATTCTTCCCGACGAGGGCGCGGAGGTCACGCCGAAGCCGCTCGTTCAAGTGCAACCTTGCATCCAGATCGAGCGACCCATCAAACGCCGCCGGGCCCTTCGCATCGACCACAAGGTTTTCCGACTCCATCACCATCCGGTCCACACGCACCTCCCGATCCGCGATTGTGAAATCCGCTTCCGCCGTTCGAAGTTGCAGCATTTGCAGCTCCTCAATGGAGAGCAACTCGCCGAGTTGCCGGACAAACGACGCCGGCTCGAAACGGGCCGAACGCAACTCGACACGGCCGCGGCCTGCCACACTCTCCGGCCGTCCGGGCGTGCCTTCAATCTGAAGATCGCCGAACAATTTTCCCCTCGTCCCCTCCTCCGTCAGACCGGCCTCGGCCACCAACTTCCGCAGCGCGACATCGAGGACCTTGAGAACGCCGGAAAAGCGCCGTTCTGTTCCCGTCTGGAGCGAGAAGTGCCCGGTGACCAGACCCTCCGCCCATTTCGCTTCAATCCCACTCACCTCCAGATCCCGACCGTCCCACGTGAACTGCCCGCGGATTTTTCGCGGGTAGATTCGTCCGAAAAATTGGGCCTCGGCGATGACAAACGTTCCTTTCCACGAATCATCGGGCTGCCGGGCGCCATCGACGTCCACCCCGTGCACGCTCCCGATCCGAACACGTTTGGCGTCCTCCAGATAGATGTCCCCATCGCGCACCTTCACCTGTTCGAGAGCAACCGGACGGGTCAGTGCCACGCGCGGCCGGGCGGAATCCGGCCGCGGGGTGGACTCCTCCGCCGGCACAGTGACAACCAACGGTCCCTCGGCAACCGGCGGCTCCGAAGTCGGAATGACCGCTGCGTCGGGTTCCGGAAAACGCGGCGGCTTTTTCCACTCGCCCGAATCAGCCTGCAAAATGTTCAGAACGGGATTCTTGACGACCACCTCGCGAACCAAAAACTGCCTCTGAAAAAGCGAAAGCCATTCGAATCGGACACTGACCGCGGCGACGTCCAAAAAAGGCACCCTCGTCTCGCCCCCGTGCGGGACGACCACTCCTGTCACCCGCAGCCCGTCCCACGGCGTATAGGCAGTTCCGCGAATCTGGACGGGAACTCCCGCCGCCTGCGAGGCAGCGAGCCGGAGACGTTCCTGCACGTCCTTCGATTGGAGATAGAGATTCGCCGCGAGCACCACCAGCACCACCAACCCCGCCGCCGCCCCGCCCGCGATGAGAATTGGCTTGGCAAATTTCCGCACGGCGCGAACCTACGCGACTTTCCCCGAATGTGAAGCGTGAATAAAACCCTCGTCATCCTCAATCCGGCGGCCCGTGGCGAGCGCGCCCGATCGCTTCGGGAAAAGATCGAGACCCTCTCATTACGTGCTGTGGTGCGCATGACCAGCAGCATCGGAGACGCACGGGAAATGGCTGCCGACGGGGTCGCCGATGGGTTCGAGACGATTGTCGCCGCCGGTGGCGACGGCACGGTCAACGAGGTGGCGAACGGCCTCGCCGGCTCGCCGGCCCAATTCGGCATCCTCCCGGTCGGAACCATGAATGTTTTTGCCACCGAGTTGGGCATTCCGACCGGGAACCTCGAGGCAGCCTGGTCGATCATCGACGCCGGTCACACCCGCAAGGTCGACTTCCCCACGGTAAACGGCATCCATTTCGTCCAACTTGCCGGAGCCGGTCTCGATGCCGAAGTCGTCCGCCGCACCAGCCCGGATTCGAAAAAGTCACTCGGCCCGATCAGCTACCTTCTCACGCTCGCCCAGGTCGCCGCAGACCGCCCTCCGGCCATCCGGATCCAGCCCGACGATTCTCACGAGCGCGCCGGTTCCTTCATCCTCGTCGGCAATGGCCGGTTCTATGGCGGCCCGTTCGTGCTCTTCAAAGATGCGCGGCCGGATGATGGTCTTTTGGACGTTCTCGTCTTCAAGAACCAGAGCCACTGGGACGTGGTCCGCTACATCCAGGCCATTGCATTCGGGAACCATCCGGCCTTGCCCGACGTCGACTACTTCCAGACACGGGCCATGACGTTGGAAAGCGACGGGGAAACCCCGGTGGAACTCGATGGCGAACCTGCCTCATCGCTCCCGGCGCGTTTTGAAATCCCTCCAACGCGGCTCACCGTCCTCGCTCCGACTTGAAGCGAGATGGGTTGGGTGGGACTCGAACCCACAACCAACGCCTTAAAAGGGCGCTGCTCTACCATTGAGCTACCAACCCGTGTTGGGCTGGTAAAAGTAACGCCCGCCGCGCGCGACGCAATCCCGAAAATTACCTTTGGCCCGTTCCTTCTCCCGTCCATGCTGGCCACATGAGCAAAAAAATCGGCTGGGGAATTCTGGGAACCGGCCGCATCGCCGGTGTGTTCGCACGGGAGCTTTCGCACTCCGAAACCGGCCGCCTCGTCGCCGTCGGAAGCCGCACGCGCGAAGCAGCCGAACGGTTCGCGCAGGAGTTTCCCGGTCTTCGCCCCCACGGCAGCGCCGATGCGCTCTGGACCGACTCCGACGTTGATGCCGTTTACATTTCCTCTCCACACCCGTGGCACGCCGAACATTCGATCGCTGCGCTCCGGGCCGGAAAACACGTCCTCTGCGAAAAGCCGCTCGCGATGAACCGGGCCGAAGTCGAAGCCATGGTCGCCGAAGCGCGCTCAAACAGCCGATTCCTCATGGAGGCGTTCATGTACCGGTGTCATCCGCGGACCCGCCGCATCGCCGACCTGATCCGCTCCGGGCGGATTGGGTCGGTCCGGCTGATTGAGGCAGCATTCTGTTTCGCGGCACCATTTCGACCCGAGTCGCGGTTGTTTGCGCCCGCATTGGGCGGAGGTGGTATTTTGGACGTTGGGTGCTATACGATTTCGATCGCCCGCCAGCTGGCCGGCGCTGCTTGCGGCCGCGATTTCGAGAATCCCTCCTCATTGGGCGGCGCAATCCTGCCTGCCCCGACCGGTGTGGACGGCGTCGCCGCGGCGACGCTGCATTTTGATTCGGGCATCCTCGCGCAGTTGGTCTGTGGTGTCGACCTGCCACGCGGAGACGACCTTTTGATCACCGGAACCGAAGGCTCCCTGCGGATCCCACGGTTCTGGAAACCGCCGGGGCCCATTGAAATCCGCAATGGTGACCATTTGGAAATCGAACCTCCCTCCGGCTCCGAACATGTCTACGCGCTCGAGGCCGATGCCGTCGCCCGTGCCCTCCCTGCACTCGAGGCTCCGGAAATGACGTGGGCCGACAGCCTCGGAAATGCAGCGGCTCTCGACCAGTGGCTCGCCCTGGCCCGGCATCCGTGAGGCGCTCAGAATTTCCAGGCCAGACCGGCGCTGATCAAGTGGGCAAGGTAGTCCTGACGACCAAAGTCAACGTTGTAAAACACGGAGGCATTCCATGACTCACCGATCTGCGCCGAAACCCCGGCTCCCGCGAAGACGCTGTCCTGACCCGGCGCGGAAACCCGATAGCCAAACGAGTCGCCGGTTCCTCCATCCAGAGCCGACTGCAACGTGCGGGAGGAATTGATAAATTCGTGCTGCCAAAGGACGCGGATTTCCGGGATCAGCGCAAACTTTGGAGTCGGGTTCCACGTGTAGGCGATCCGTCCGCCCAGAGTACTGCGGATGCTGTTTGCGTGCTGACGCGCGACGGCAAGATTCAGGCTCTGCGCGCCCGTCTCTGTAAACGGCGCAACACCCGCATAGGTGTATTGCAGGCCAGCCACCGGGCCGAAAGTGAAACCGGCCGCCGACCAATCATACCCCAGATTCAAAGAAGCGTTGAACTGCCCGCTGTCCTGCTGGCTGCGTGCCGTGCGATCGATCGTGCTGAAATCGATGGACCGTCGGACCTTGGCGTTCGAGTAGCCTCCTCCCAGGATGGCATCCGCATAGAAGCCGCCGGACTGGAATGTCGCGTAGCCTCCGAAGAGCACCGCATTCGAACGGAGATCACCGGCCGCTCCGAAATCCGCATACGTTCCCTGATAACCCACATAGAGGCCGGTCGTGAACTGCTCACTCCAGCGGTAATCGGCCCCCGCAAGCACGCCACCGGAATCGCTCCGGCCGTTCGGCAGCTGGTTCACCGACGTGATCCGGGCAAACTGGCCATTGCCCATCGCCCAGGCCGACCAGCGTGGGCGGGCGATCGTTTGGATGAAGGTCTTGGCGGATTTCGGCTCGGCGACACTCTTCCCATCGATGTCATGCTTCAGCGGCTCGGTGGGAATCCCAAACGCCTGAAAGCCTTCCGCACCCAGCCGGACTGAACTCAGTCGCTGATTGAGCATTTGCGTCTGATTGAACGCCTGCCCGATCAGCAAATCCGTCACGGTCGCATGGAGGCCCGGCAGGATCTGGTCGAATGCGGCCGGAAATTGCTCCGCTTGCAGGCGGTCCAGTGCGGTGCTCACCGTGAGACGATCGCCACCGGTCGCGGGAATGAAACCGTCCAATGCCGCCGCCACCCGCCGTTGGTTCGGATTCTGTGCCACCAGCGTGTAGCTCGTCGGCGCGATCAGCAATGTTCCGGTGCCGTTCTCGGCCACGAATCGTCCGCGGAAGACATCAGGATTCGGAACAGAGATCGTATCGAACGTCCCATCGATCGTTTCGGCCTGGAGAAACGGATAGGCCTGACCATACTCCAGGCTGGATCCGAGATTGACCACGTTGAGGGTGCCGGCAAGATTCGCCGTTCCGCTGACCAAAAGCCGGTCAAAGGTCGACAGGCCCGCGATTTCCAACTCAAACGTCCCGCTCGAGGCCTGCGTGAAGTCGCCGTTGATCTGAAGCGTTCCGGGGCTGTTTCCCGGTGCCAGCGTCCCGCGGTTCAGGAGGTTCCCGATGATCTGTCCGATGCCGCCGAGGATCGCCTGGTCGAATACGGTCACGCCGTCCTTCGACTGAAACAGCCCGTTGACAAACAAAGCCCCCTGCTCAACAAGCGTCGAACCGTCCACGAAAACGGTGGAATTCACGGTCAACGATCCCGGCCCGGTCTTCAGAAAACTCCCGGGAACGGCGACCGTCCCGCCGGTGAGCCCGGCCACGCCATTCTGAACATCAAACCGACCCTGCTGAACCAGAAGCGTGTTAAAGATCCGCAGCCATCCACCCGCCAGAAACCGCAGCGAGTTCACACTGTTGTTATCAGCCGGCGTTCCGGTGGATACCGCCCCGTCGACCAAAAAATCGGCATCGACCGGCGTGTAAAATGGCGCGGCATTCTGCAGGACCGGTCCGGTGATCGCTCCGATGAATTCAACCATCAAATCCGCACCGGTCCGCGTAAACGTCGGCGAGAGGCCCAGCAGCGAATTACCCGAGAACGCCCCGAGCAGGACCTCGTTCCAGCTGCCGGCCGTCACGATCGTATACGGTGTATTCGGCAGAAAACCGGCTCCGTCGGTGAAAGCGAACGTCCCGCTGGTCGGCGTCAGGTAAAGCTCGTTGATCACGGTCAGCCGATCCGTCGCCGTTCCCAATGTCAATTCGATCGTGCCACCGAGCCAATCCATCGCATTGACCGAAAGCCCACCTTCCGGCCGGAGCGCACCACCCTCGAGGCTCACGAGGGGACCCGCGCCCAACGCCTGTGTGTTGGTGGTCCGCAGCGTTCCATTGAGCACCTGCACGGCACCCGTGAAGGTGTTCGCACCCAGCACAGAAAGCGTTCCCTCGCGGACGATCAGACCTCCGCCTCCGCTGATCAGTCCACCGAGCGAAAGGCTGCCTTCGCCGTCTTTGTAAAGGAACGGGAACGTTCCATCGAATTCGATACCACCGTCAAACTCACCATCAAATCCCGCGGTGTCGAAAAACAAGGCTGTCTCCACGGCCAGTTCGGGAAGGTCCAGAAGCGCCGAGGCGAGCAGGCGGATGACGGCTGACTCGATCCGCGCTCCGCCCTCCGCCGCGATTTTTGAGCCGTCCGTCTCGACAACGCTCCCGGTCTTCAACGAGAGAGTGCCCGTCACATCGAGCAAGCCTCCGTCTGCGACGCGCAGTGTGGCGGGGATTTCCTTCCCGTTCTTGGCAAATCCCTCGACGGTGAGGTTTCCGAGCACATACCAAGCCGACTTCGCACCAACGACCTCGACGCGCGACAGAAACGAGTCGACTCCCCCGATCAGGCTGCTCCCGGCCTCCAGCACGCCTCCTTCGACAATTTCAACAGTTCCGCCCTGAACCTGGAGTCCGCCGGTGATCGTGCTCAGGCCGCTGAGCGTCAGTGTTTCCTCGCTCCATTTTTGGATCGTCAGCGAGCCATCCGGACCCGCGTCGACAAATTGCCCGGAATAGTCACCGCCCGCCAGCCGCAAGGTCGCCGGCCCAAGAACGTTCTCGACCAAACCCGAGCCGGTCAGCGCATTCCACGACGCGGTGGACGATCCACTGAGAAAAAGAAACGCCATCTCGCCATCGACGTTCACTGATGACGTCTCGGCCATTTGATCGAGACCGCCGAGGATCTGGACTGCGCCGCCGTTCTGCACGTCCAAATCTCCGGCCACGGCCACCAAACCCGCATCCTTCTCGAGAGAAACCCCGACGCCATCCGCAACGACAAGCTGCCCGGCAAAGGTATTGGAATCCGGACCACAAAACGAAATCGAAAACGAATCGGTCCCATCCGCCAGCGCCAATGTCAGCGAATCGGCATCGCCGGACAACACGCTCTCGAAACACGCTTCGCCATCGTTGCCAGCGAGCAGAATCTGACGATCACCGGAAACCGCCTCAAAGCCGCCCGTGAAAAACACCCCTCCGCCCGAATCACTCAGCGTAAAATCCCCCTCCATCTCAACGTCCACACCGACCTGCCTCGCGTTGCCATCATTCGCCAGCAGGCCGCCTTCGATCCGCAACGTTCCCGTGCCGAGGGCATCATCGTCAGCCAATACCAATGAGCCCTGACGCAAAGTCGTCCCACCGCTGAAATCGTTTGAACCGGAGATCACGGTCTGGCCGGATTCTCGGTCCAGAACCAAACGGGTGGGAAGATCAAAGGCCCCGTCGCTGATCAGCGTGTCGATCGTCAACGTCGAATTCCCCGTGCCGTTGATTGTCAGTCGCCCCAGCGTCAGCAATTGCCCGCGAATGACTCCGGTGCCATTGAACGTGATCGGACCACTGCCGTCCACCGTAATGGATTGCGGACGCAGGCCGGAGCCGGACGGCACCGCGATCGTGTAGCTGCGCATGTTGTTCGTGAACCGGAGATTGCGCGGCAAGGCCAGGAGGGCACCGCCTCCGAGACCAACAACTCGAACATTGGTATTGCCGGCAATGTCCTGGAACAAGGCGTCTTGGAGGGGGGTAACCGGCGGCAAGAAATCGTCCCAGTTGGCCAGTCTCCCCCACCGATCCGAACCAGTTGCCGCATCCCCCTCCCACCGGCTCTGAGCTTGAACCGATTCCATCGCCATCCACCCAAAACCCAACGCCACACTCGCCGCGGTAAAACCAGATCGCATACACGGTCACTATGCGCTCCAGACCGTATCAACAATGTTTTTTGACCTAAATCAAACAAGCAACAGTTGCATTGCGGCCAGCATCCTTCCGGTTTGTCCACGCTCGCGCCGATACGAATAGTAGCGCTCCGGATCCGAGGCCGTACACGCCCCCGAATCCACGATCTTCAGAACCCCGCCTTCCTCCAGTTGCCTCCGGATTTCAGCCGCAAAATCGACCTCGTAATGCGGGGGGCGAATGCACGGTGCAATGACAGCACACAGGTTGCCGGGATCCACGGCGAAACGGCGCTGCAATTCCCGGATGGCCGCTGGGACAATCCCGAGTTCGGTACCTTTCCGGCCGGAGTGGACCAACCCGATCGCACGGCCACCCTGATCCGCGAGGAAAACAGCAGCGCAATCCGCCACGTAAATCCCAAGGGCCACGCCTGGCGTTGCGGTGATCAGCCCGTCGGCTCCCACAGCCGGCGACGAAGGGTCCGCGACCGCGATGACATTTCCGTGGACCTGCTCGGCGGTCGACAGCGGAGCGAAACCCTGGCGCGCCAGGATCTCGTCGTGATACGGTGTAAGGAGCGCCAGAGCGGTTTCGCGATCCGTCGCCACATTGACGCCGGGAATACGGTCAATGAACACCGCTTTCACCCCGCGGATTCGATCGAGTTCAGCGAAAGTCTCGACCGGATCGCTCATTTTAGCGGTGATAAAACCTCGCGATGGTTTCGACCACCTCCGCGATCTCCTCTTCGCGCAGTTCGGGGAAAATCGGGAGCGCCAGCGATTCACGGGAAGCCGCTTCCGAGATCGGAAAGTCCCCCGCTTTGTATCCAAGGGATGCAAAACATTCCTGAAGATGCAAGGGCACCGGGTAATAAATCGCGCAGCCGATGCCGTTCTGCTGCAGATACGCGAAAAGCCCATCGCGATCTTCCGCGCGGACGACAAATTGATGGTAGATGTGGCTGTTTTCGAGGCCCGGATCCGGCGCCGGCGGCGGCGTGACCAATCCGTGGAGTCCGGCCGAGTCAAACCCGTTCCGATAGATCGCCGCATTGCGACGACGCGACGCATTCCATCCGGCAAGAAACGGCAGCTTGGCGTGAAGGACAGCGGCCTGGATCGCATCGAGTCGGAAGTTCCCGCCGACGCTTTTGTGGAAGTAGCGCTGCTCCATCCCGTGATTCCGCACGACGCGCAATTTCGCCGCCAATTCGCCGTCCTTGCAGACCGACATTCCACCGTCTCCGGCACCGCCAAGGTTTTTTGTGGGGAAAAAGCTGAAGTAAGACGTCTCAGCAATGAGGCCCGCTCGCTGAATACCGTTGCGCCCCGCATATTCGGCCCCGATCGCCTGGGCGGCGTCCTCCAGGATCATCAATCCAAAGGTCCTCGCGAGTTCGCCAATCTCGTCCATCCGCGCACAGAGTCCGAAGAGGTGGATTGGGACGATCAACCGCACGACCCGCCCACCGGCCGTCAGCGGCCGGCCCGAATCATCACGGCGGCAGGTAGCCAGGAAATTCTCCAAGGCCGCCGGGTCCATGTTGAGCGTGTCCGGTTCTACATCGACAAACACGATCGCGGCTCCCACGCGATGAATGCAGCCTGCCGTAGCAAAAAACGTATACGGCGTTGTGATCACCGCGTCGTCCGGACCGATCCCCAGCGCCATCAAAAGAGCCAACTGCGCATCGGTTCCGGAAGACATGCCGACCGCATGCCCGCCACCGAGGAAGCCCGCGAACTCACGTTCAAAATCCTCGACCGCCGCACCCAGGATGAACTGCTGGGATTCGAAGAGGCGATCGACGCGTTCGGAAACAGCCTCCCGCACGGCAGGGTATTGCCGTTTGAGGTCGAGCAATGGAACGCCCACGGGCGCCTTACTTGACGACGCCGAATTCCGCGCGGCGGTTCAACGCCCACGCCGATTCCCCGCTGCCGGGATCGGCCGGCATTTCTTCGCCGAAGCTCACCGTTTGAATGCGACCGGCCGGAACGCCCGCATCGATCAAGGCCTGGCGGACCGCCAGAGCACGGCGCTCGCCCAACCCGCGGTTGTATTCCTCCGTGCCACGTTCGTCCGTAAACCCGGCCACGATCAGGTTGCTCGAACTGTCCCGCATCGCTGTCGCGACCTGCTCGATCTTCGCCTGCTCGCCCCCGCCGACCTCGAAACTGTCATAGCCGAAATAGACCGGGGAAAACTGCCCGCGCTGAACGGTCGAGCCGAAGAAACTGGCTCCGTCAAAGCGTTCTCCCAGCGGCGTGCCGCTCACGTAATCGCCATCAATCCCCGCGTACAAATCGGATTTCTTCTTGTTGCAGGCCGGAAGTGCCGAGGCGACAACCAGAGCCAGCGAAAGGAAGAACAAGGGTCTCTTCATGCGCGATGACATGCCGCATTTGCTCCCAAAGATCAAGTACCGCCCGGATTTTTTGGCGTCCCCCGCCCCGGTGCGCGCGGTGTCGTGCCCGCCCCATCCCCCTGAAAACGCGGGATCAGCTTCGGCCGCCAGTCCGGCTTTTGCACCGTTCCGGTCGAGATATACTCAAAGAGCTTGCTGACCGGATAAAAGACAATCCCCGGAATTCCACGCGCGTTGAGCCGCATGGTCATGTCCAGCCGGCTGGTCATGAAATGAATGTCACCCGCTCCGAACATGCTGAAACCGCTGCCTTCGATCACCAAGTTGTCGGAGTGGATGATCTCGTCGGCAATCGTGAAGTCCGCCGTCGCCAGTCGCGCTGTCTCGTAACCAACCCCCGGCAAAACCGCCCCAAGAATCTCCGAAAACGGGCCCAGGATCGGAATGGCAAAAACGTTTCCGTCTTCCACGCGGATCGTCCCATCGCCCTTCATTTTGGTTTCCTGTCCCATCCGGGCGTCAAAGCGATACCGCCCGCTCATCACGCCCTTTGAATCGTCATAGTCGAAATACAGCTTCGTCAGGTCCGAAAAATTCACCCGTTCGAGACGGATGTCGGCGCCGAAAACCGGATTGCGAGAGTCGGTGGAAACCAGCGCCTGAAGGCCGACGGTGCCGCCCATCAACGCCGCCCGACGAACGTTCGCCCGCACCTGCGTGCCGACGACCTTCACGTCGGCGCTCGTGCGGCCGAACCGCAAGGTTTTTCCAAGCAGGTCGTAGTCCAGCCCGGTGGAGGCCTCAACGCCGACAGCGAGGTTGTTCTTGGTCGCATCTTTCAGGTGAACCATGCCGTCCACCGTCACCGCCGGTGCCCCGCGAAACCGATACGGTTTGATCGTTTCGGCGATGCGGGGGTCCACCCACATCAGAACCTCGGCCGGCACGAGCGTGGAACGGATCTTGTCCAGCCGCGCCTCCTGGCGTCCGACATCATAGGCGAACGATCCGGTTCCGCGTCCCTCTCCGCGGCGGATGACCATGTTCGTGTAAGTGACGCAGCGGTCGCCAATCTCGAAATCCGCCTCACCGGAGTCGATCCAGGCGCCGCGCATGGCCGTGCGGCCAAATTGGAGCCGTCCCGATCCGCGGATCTCCGCGAACGTCGGGCGCGACCCATGCAGTTTCACATCCACGTCCGGCAGGTCTTTGAACTCCATGTTCGCGAGAAACTTCCGGGTGTTCTCGTCAAAGATGTCGAGAATGCTGGTCGGCGGAATCGAATTCTTGGCGGCGACCCGAAAGCCGTCCTTTCCCACCCAAATACGTGCATCCAACTGTCCGCCTCCTGCCTGGACGCGGACATCCCTTGCGAAGAACGTTCCGCGTTTCCAGGCAAATTCCAACGCGATGTCACTGAACCGCGCGCCGCGGAATTCGACCGCGGGAGCAGCCACCAGCCCGGTCGCCCGAAGTCCGTCGATTCCCCGCTCCGTCCGACCGGTCACATGAGCCTCAATGCGCGGAGGCACAATTCGGACGTTCTCCAAAGCGGGCGTGTTTTCGGCGGCCATTCGCAGGAACGGCATCAGGTCGAGCGTCGATACAAAAGCCGCTTCCAACTGGGAACCGTCCCGCAACCATTCCGCAGATGCCTCGAAGGACCCGGCCGCATCGCGAACCAGCACACGCGGAACACGGAGGCGCCCGGCCACATAACTTCCCGAAAGTTCCAATCCCTGGATGCTCCACGCCGGCGCACGAACTCCGCCAGCCCGCACCGAAAAGCGGGCGACCTCGACTTCGTCCGGATGGGCAAGATCGACCTCCACGTGCGCACGGATCAGCGGAGGCGTCTGATACCGGACCTTGGCCAGTTCCCGGAGGGCGCGGACCAAAGCCTCCCGGTGCGTGGGTTGCTTCTCGCCATCGGCCCGCGGCGGAGGCGGTCGGAACCGATCCGGATTCGAGATCTGCGCCGTCAACTCGACGCGAATGCCTTCGACGAATCCATCCAGACGGCTCACGCGCATTTGCTCGCCGTATAGCAGGACGTCCGCCTGGGCATCCTCCACTTCGATCCGCGGGGCGGCCGGATCGTCGTCGATCGGCACGGAGATCGAAGCGCGATTGAGCGAGAGACTGTCGACCTGAATGCGTCGTTGCGCGAGTTCGCTGAGGTTGAGCGAAATTTCCAACTCGCTCAGTCGAGCCAACGTTCGACCGGTTTCACGCTCTCGGAGCACGACCTCGCGGGCCAACAGACCGGAAAACGGGTCGAACGCCAGGCGCTCGATTGTGACCTGCAAACCCGGCGTGCTCAGCGCACGACTCAATGCTTGCGGCGCCCCAAAGCCGATCCCGGAAAACCGGAGAAAGACCAGAACCGCCGGAATTCCCACAAACACCAGCAGCATCAGCAAACGGGCTGCGCTTTTGGACAAAAAATGGATGACCGGGTGGACTTTCATCTCCACCCGCCCGCCACAGCAAACTGACTCCTCTCCCGATCCACGCTCAAAGAAGATGCAGAGGATCGACATCCACCGCCACAAAAACATCCTCCGGCATCGGAAGCGCGTCCAACGTCGTACGGACCAGACGCGCCAGCGCCAGCGAGGACGGCCCACGCAGCGAAACCTGGAAGCGATAAAAGGTCTTGGCTTTTTCGAGCGGGGCCGGCACCGCCTCACCGATCACCATGCCCGGTGCCGCTGCCGCCCGAAGCTTCCTCGCCAGTGTCACCGCCGAGAACTCCGCGCGCTCGCGGACGGTTCCGCGGAGTGTGACCAACGCCATCCGGCCATAGGGCGGAAATCCAAAGCTCCGGCGGAATTCCATTTCCTGTTCGATGAATCCCTCGAAGTCGTGATGCCGCGCGAATTGAATGGACGGACTGAAGGGCGTGAACGTCTGAACGAGCACCTCGCCTTCCATTTCGCCACGGCCCGCCCGGCCCGCGACTTGCGTGAGCAATTGGAAAGTCCGTTCGCCCGCCCGAAAGTCCGGCAGGTGCAGGCCGAGATCGGCGTTGACGATGCCAACGAGCGTCACATTCGGAAAATGCAGGCCTTTCGCGATCATTTGCGTGCCGACCAGAATGTCGATGCGGCCTTCGCGGAATGCCCCGAGGGTCTCGCGATACGCATCCTTGCGCGTCATCGAGTCCGCGTCCATGCGCGCGATCCGGGCCTGCGGAAACGCGCGGCGGACGACGTCCTCCACTTTCTGGGTACCGGCTCCGCCATGCCGGATTTTCGGATCCGAGCACTTCGGACAAACCTGTGGCGCCCGCGCTGTATGGCCGCAAATGTGGCAAACAAGACGCCCCGCCGCCCGGTGGTAGGTGAGCGAAACGCTGCAATCCGGGCACTCTGCAACAAACCCGCAGGCCTCGCAGATCAACGAGGTCGAGAACCCGCGGCGGTTGAGGAAAAGAATCGTTTGCTCGCCTTTCGCCATGCGTCCCTCGATGGCCTCCCGGAGCGGTCGGGAGATCACACCACCTTCGGGAGAGCGACGCGCTTCCGGACGCATATCGAGCACGCGAACAACCGGCATCCGCCGGTCGTCGACCCGTTGGTCCAGGCGGACGAGCCGATACTTTCCGGTCTGCGCGTTGTGCCAGCTTTCCAGAGACGGCGTGGCACTCCCGAGCAGGACCGCAGCCCCGACGCGCGCGCCCCGGAGCACGGCCATGTCGCGCGCGTGATAACGGGGCGCCTCGTCCTGCTTGTAGGAAGACTCGTGTTCCTCGTCGACGATGAGGATCCCGATGTTCTCCAATGGCGCAAACACCGAACTGCGCGCTCCAATGACCACACTCGCCCCGCCCGTGTGGATCTTGTGCCATTCGTCGTGGCGTTCGCCGTCCGAGAGGTGACTGTGCAAAACCGCGATCCGATCCTGGATTTCCGAAAAGCGCGATTTGAACCGCTCGACCGTCTGCGGCGTCAGCGCGATCTCCGGGACCAAAACCAGGGCCGTCCGGCCCGTTTCAACCGCATGCCGGATCGCTCGCAGGTAGATTTCCGTCTTCCCGGAACCCGTTACACCGAACAATAAAATCGGAGTTCGCTGCCCGTCCATCGACCCGATCACTTCGGCGAGGGCCTGCTCCTGCGCCGGATTCAAAACGAGATCACTCGACCCCACAAAGCGCTCGGCGTAGGGATCACGCGCCAGCACCTTGGTTTCAATGCGAACCAAACCGCGTTTCTCGAGCGCGCGGAAAACGTTTTCGGCCACGCCCGCCTGCTCCGCAGCCGCAGCGACCGGAACCGGCTCGCCTGCATCACGGAGGACCCGGAGAGCGTCCGCCTGCCGCGGTGCCTTGCGTTGAAGTGCCGCCAACTCGTCGTCCGTGACCTCACGCGCCAGTTCCGCCACATTCCGCCGACGGTCGCTGACACGCCCGTCCCGCACCGCCACCGGAAGCACGCTGCGAATCGCCACTTCCAGCGGACAGCAGTAATAATCCGCCATCCAACGTGCGAGTTCGAGAAGGTCGGGACGGATCAACGGACGGTCCGAAAGCACGCCGGCTATGTCACGGATGCCGCGTACATCGGATTCGTCAAAAACTCCGACGACGGTTCCGAGAAGTGTCCGTGTGCGCACCGGAACACGCACGCGCGATCCCACCGCCACCGAAGAACGAACCTCCTCGGGAACACGGTAGTCGAGCAATTTGCCGGCAGCTTGGTCGGGCAGAACCCTCACGAACATCGGCAAAGGATGAAGGAGGAAGTAACAAGTAGGAAGGATGAACGACCACCCGCCGCGAACGGACTTTCCTTAAAACTTAATTCTTAAGTCTCAAAACTTCCCGAACTCCCCGTCCTCCTCAAACCGCCGATAGCGCTCGACGATGTCCGCGATGTAACGCCGGGTGGTCGGAAAATCCATGACGCGCCGAAGTTCCTCCGCTCCGAACTCCCGCTCCGCCTCGCCCATCGTCTCCCAGCGTTTCACCCGCTGACGGCCGGCGTTGTATTCTGCGAGGGCAAACGGCACCGGATCGTCCTTGGCGGACCAGTGCCGCATCGCCCGCGCAAGATACCAGGTGCCCGCTTCGATGTTGACCTTCGGATCGAAGAGATCAACCGGCACAAATGTCTCGATCTTCTCGGCCTGAGCCCAATCCGCCGCCGCCGCCTCGGTGATCTGCATGAGGCCGCGCTCTCCGTCCGAACCCGTCATCCGCGGCTGAAATTTCGATTCGCGCCAGATCACCGCCTTCACCAACGCGGGGCTCACGCCGTGCCGCTTCGCCGCCTGTGCGATCAGCCCGTCATACCG
Source organism: Terrimicrobiaceae bacterium (assembly GCA_033763515.1). Lineage (GTDB taxonomy): Bacteria > Verrucomicrobiota > Verrucomicrobiia > Chthoniobacterales > Terrimicrobiaceae > JANRKJ01. Next base: position 77,649 of record JANRKJ010000019.1, read on the forward strand.
CCCATAGCGCTCGCGGTTGACCAACTCCTGCCATTCGTAACTTCCCGAACGCCCGACCCAGTAGACGCCCGCCACCCCGGCCACAACCAGCACGCCCAACAAAAGCCCGACTCGCACAACGCCCCGCATTTTCTCCAATCTAGCCCTCCAAGTCCCAACCCGCAAAGTTCGACATTCCCGACCACCGCGGAGTCACGTGGCTCGGTTCTCCGCGGTTTTCTTTCGATAATCGTCCGTCAACAGCCCGGCGTATCCCCAGTTCTCCTCCTCCACTTCGGCGATCACGATGTGGATATGTTCCGGCTTTTTGCCGAGGTGGTTGACCAGGGAGGCCGTGAAATCCTCCACGATCCTCTTCTTCTGCTCGCGGGTCGCACCCTTGGTGATCTGGACGTTGATGTATGGCATTTCCTCAAAGAAGAACGCGACCAGCTTCGCCCATGGATCCGCCGGTGAAAAGCCGCCTTTCACGGTCCGGCAGACCCGGCGCGCGAACGTCCACCGGGTTGCCAGATTGCTTGCCCGGCTGCGGGCCGCGGTTTACGGTGCGGCGAATTTTTTCGAGCGATGAGCGATTCGATCACCACCGTGGTAAGCAAAGAATGGAAGCAACGGATGCTTCTGATCGTCGCTGTCCTCGCAGGCAGTGCGCTCTGGTTTTTGTTTGATGGCTTGGTGACCTACCCGAAGGAAAACCTGAAATACCAGTCCTACACCGCCCTGCAGGAACAGCATGGCAAGGACACGCAGGCTTTCGAAGAGGCATGGACCGCCGCCCGCAAGGCAAACAACTGGAACCCGGAAGTCCCCAAGAAATTTCACACGCCTGGAGACATCACCACACAGTTGGCCCTGGGCGGCCTTCTGGTTTTGGGAGCGATTGCCGCCGGACTGCATTACTTCCGTGGCCTCGGCCCCACGCTGCGCATGGAAGGAAAGGTGATCCTCCTCCCGGATGGCCGGAAAATCCCTCTGGAGCAAATCCGCGCATTCAGCAAGCGGCGTTGGGAAAACAAGGGCATCGCGGACCTCGCCTATGAGCCGGAACCCGGCAAGCTCGGCAAATTCATCCTCGACGACTACAAATTCATCGGCGCGGCGGACATTCTCGCGCGGGTCGAGGCGGATCTCGCAAGCCGGCAGAAGTAATCAAACGGCTTTTTTCTCAAGGCGGCGCCGCAACCTGCTGGAATTTGCGGCAGCGTGATCTACTGTGGCCTCAATGTCCGAGCCGGGAGGAACCGTCACGTTTTTGTTTTCCGATATCGAGGGGAGTTCCCGTTTGTGGGAACGCTTCCCGGTCGACATGGGCCCCGCACTCGTCCGGCACGATGAAATCCTGCGAACTGAAATCGAAAATGCCTCCGGGCACGTTTTTAAAACCGTCGGCGACGCGTTTTGCGCGGCCTTCTCGAACCCGGCGTCCGCCCTTTCCGCCGCCGTCGAGGCGCAGCGGCGGTTGTTCTCGGAGGATTGGGGCGCGACCGGTCCACTCCGCGTTCGCATGGGCCTGCACGCCGGTCCGGCGGAATTCCGGAACAACGACTACTTCGGCGGCACGCTCAACCGCGTGGCGCGAATCTGCGCGGCCGGGCACGGCGGCCAGATCCTCGCGTCCGAAACTTTGCGCTCGATGCTGGAGTCGGATGGCGTGGATTTCCTCGCGCTCGGCGACTTCCGGCTTCGCAATTTGAACCGCGTTGAGCGGATCTACCAAGTCCGGGTTCCCGGGCTCCCCTCCCATTTCCCACCGCTCCGCTCGCAGCAAAATCTGCCACACAACCTCCCGGTGGCGCCGACTACGTTCGTCGGCCGCGAGTCCGAGATCGAACAGATCAAGGAATTGCTGACCCGCAGCCGCCTCCTCACGCTCCTCGGGACCGGCGGCACCGGAAAAACCCGGCTCGCCATCGAGTCCGGCCGCGAAATGCTTGAGGCTTACCCGGACGGTGTCTGGCTCGTGGAATTTGCGACGGCCACGGAGCCGGATCAGGTCGCCCCAGCGGTTGCCGGTGCGCTCGGCGTGCGCGAAGAACCGGGCCGTGACTTGCTCGAAAGCGTCGGTGAATTCCTCCAGCCGCGCGAAATGCTTCTCATCTTCGACAATTGCGAACATTTGCTCGACGAGAGCTCGCGTGTGGCTTCCCGCCTGCTGGCGACCTGCCCGAAAATTCGCATCCTTGCCACCAGCCGACAGGCACTCCGTGCACGCGGCGAAACGACATGGCCCGTGCGTCCGCTCACGTCGTTCGATGTGTGGGGACGCGCCCGCGATCGTGCGGTCACCGCCGCTGAGATCAGCAGTTTTGAGGCAGTACGACTTTTCGTCGAACGCGCCCGCGCCGTGCAGCCTTCGTTTGAATTGACCGATGCGAACGCGCCCGACGTGGCACGGATCTGCTGGCGGCTCGACGGCATTCCGCTTGCCCTGGAGCTCGCGGCCGCGCGCCTGCGTGTCCTCACACCCGCGCAGATTTCCGAGCGGCTCAACGACCAATTCCGCCTGCTCAAAAACGGCGCCGGCACCGTTTTGCCGCATCAGCAGACCCTTCGCGCGCTCATCGACTGGAGCTATGATTTGCTGGAACCTCGCGAACGCCTCCTCTTCCACCGGCTCGGAGTCTTCGCCGGCGGACGCACGCTGGAATCTGTCGAGGCTGTCTGCACCGGCGGCGAGATCGAGTCGGACGATGTTCTCGATCTCCTCCAGCAACTCGCCGACAAATCCCTGATCTTCATCGAGGCCGAGGACGGACGCGATGCCCGCTACACGCTCATCGAATCCGTCTGGCAATACGCCCGCGAACGCCTGCGCGAATCCGGAGAGTTTGACACGCTCCGCGACCGGCATCTCGATTTCTACCTCGCCCTCACCGAGTCCGCCGCCCCGCACCTGAACGGCCCCGATCCCGCCGGATGGGTCCATCGGCTTCGCTCGGAATTCCTCAACCTCCGTTTCGCCCTCGAGCACGCCGCCGAACGGGCCGGAGGCGCCGAAACCGCGCTTCGCCTCGTGGTTTCACTCGAACGCTTCTGGGAAATCTGCGGAAACCTGGAGGACGCTCGAAAGGCTGTTGACGCCATCCTCTCTCGACCGGATGCCTCCGAGTTTCCGAACCTGCTCGCGCGCGCCCTCCTCTGCGCCGCCCGCATCGCGTGGGCGCAGGACCGCTACGCGGACGGCCTCGCCCTCCAGGACCGCGCCAAACCATTGCTCGAAGAAACCGGTGATGAAACAGCTCTGGGATTTTTCCATGGCTATCGCGGGTTTCTGGAGTTCTCGAGCCTCGACATCGAAGAAGCCCGGAAGTCGTTCGAAAATGCCTTGGCGATCGGAGAACGGCTGCAGCATCCGAAAATTCTCGCCATCGCCCACGCCGGCTTTGGCAGCATCGCCGCCCAAGAGGGCCGGCTGGAGGAGGCGCTCGAAATCAAGCTCGACACACTCAGCCGGTTTCGGGCGGTTGGCGACCGATGGATCGTTGGCTACAGTCTCTGGGGCGTCGCGCAAGTTGCGCTCGCTCTCGGCCAGCCGGGGCGGGCTCGTGAAGCCCTCCGCGAATGGGCCGGCATTGCCCGGGAACTCGGAAACCGGTGGTCGCTCCCCTACCTCGTCCAACACCTCGCCGACGCTGCACGCCTCGAGGGAAAACTCGATCTCGCCGCCCGTCTCTTCGGCGCCGCCGAGTCGTTGCGCGAAGCTCTGGCGATCCGGCTCACGCCGTCCGAGGAGGTTCAATACCACCGGTCGATCAGTGATCTTCGGGAACGGCTTCCGGCGTCCGAGTACGAGACGCTCTGGCAGGCCGGTCGTCACCTTCGGCGGGAGGCGGCGATTGAATTGGCATTGGAGGGCTGACGCCCGGCCGTCTCACCGCCAACCGGTGCGGCGAATAACCCAGCGCCCGAAACGTCAACTCGAACGAAGTCGCCACCGTCTCGCGTCCATCGTCCCAGGGAACCACCGACCAAAATGGCAACACGGCTTCCTCCATTTCGCGAAAATACGGTTCGTTGTCGGTCATCAAGCGCAGGACACCGCCGGGCCGGAGCACGCGCCAGACTTCGCGAAGAAACGCGGGATTCACCAACCGCCGGCCTGCGTGACGCCGTTTCGGCCAAGGGTCCGGAAACGAAACATGCAGCACCGCAATTGACTGATCGGGCAAGCCCTCGCGCAAGGCTTCCGTGCCTTCTCCGCGAACCGCCCACGCGTTCCTCAACCCCCGACGCTCGATTTTGCCCAGCGTCTTCCGAACGCGCTCGCTCTGCCGCTCGATTCCGAGAAAGTTGGTTCCGGGATGCAATGCCGCCATGCCGGTCAAAAAGACGCCCCGATGCGAACCGAAGTCGACTTCCAGTGGCGGCGCGCCAGGCGCGAACCACGATTCCGGAACACCCTCAAACATGACGCAGCCGCTCCGCCAATTGCGCGCTCGTCACGCCAATCGCAAATCGCTGCGCACAAAGCGCCCGGCCGGCTTCGCCCATGGCCGACGCACGCTCCCGGTCAGCCAGCAACTCACTGAGCCGGTTCGCCAAAGCCTGGGGATCCGCCTCCGGCACCAGAAATCCCGTCGCGCCGTCGGCGATCATCTCCGGCACCCCTGCCACCGGCGTTGAGATGCAGGGAACTCCGGCCGCCATCGCTTCCATGATCACCGTCGGCAGGTTGTCGCTGTCGCCCTTCGCATCGCGCACACAGGGCAGCACAAACACACTCGCCTTCCGCAGTAGCGCGATGATGTCCCGCTCCGGCATCGGTCCCGCAATCTCGACCCGCACCTCCTGACCGAGTTTCGCGACCAACTCCCGCAACTCCGCATCCAGCGGCCCGCCGCCAACAATCACGCAACGCAGCGGCTGCTCCGGGACGCGCGAACACGCTTCGACCAGATACCGGAAACCCTTCTTTTCAATGTATCTCCCAACCGCCAGAACCAACGGAGGGTCCACCGGCTCGCGCGGCCCGGCAAAACGTTCCATCTCGATCCCATTGTAAATCCGCAGAATCCGGTCGGCAGCGAACGGAAACCGCTCGGCCAGCAACCGACGCGAAAAGTCACTGACCGTCGCCACGAATTTCGCCTCGCGGAAAATGTCTGCCAGTTGCACCGGCGACTTGTCGTTCGCTCCGACAAAAAAATCGTTCGCGTGCGCGGTGACGCTGAACGTGATGCCGTATTCCTTCTTCAGCCACCAGGCCGTCCGGGCTGCAAGGCCGGCAAAATGGACGTGCACATGCCCGATCCCGCGCGCACGGAGCAAGGGCCCGAGCCAGAGCGCTTCATAGACACGCTTGCGGTCCTTTTCCTCGCGCAACCGCCAAAGCGCCCAGCGCCGCCGAACGCGCGTGCCGAGCCCGGCCGGTTCGCTCCCCAATGCCTCTTCAATATCGTCGGGCAGATCGGTGACATCCGCGCGCACCTCGTCCGGAAAATCCTGCTCGGGTTCGCCTGTCGGACGCCGGATCGAATAAACCGGAACGTCCCCGCACAACCCGCGAACGGCCCGCACTTCGCGGACGCAAAACGTCTGCGTGAACGTCGGGAATCTCTCAAACAAATAGGCGAACCGCACCGTCCACGATTACCAATCGTCCCACCGCAGCCGCCAGCACGAATCCGCCAGCCCGCACCGCCGGGCGGTTCTATTCCGAACCGCGATACCGGCGCATCGCCTGTTCCAAAAGCCTTTGCGCCACCTCGTCGTGGGGCATTTCGCCGGAATCCAACCGAAAATCCGACGCTTCCTCGTAAATCGCCTGCCGCGATTCGCGCAGGCTGTCGAACGTCCGGCGCGGATCGTCCGTCTGCAAGAGCGGCCGTCGTCCGCTCCGTGTCGCCCGCTCGAACAAGATCTCCGGCGCCGCATCCAGCCACGCCACAATCCCGATCTTCCGCAGGGCAACCCGGTTCGCCTCCCGCAAAACCGCCCCGCCGCCCGTCGCCAGCACAATGCCCGCCACGCCGACCAAATCCGCCAGCACCGCTTCTTCGATCTGGCGGAACCTTTCCTCGCCTTCCGCTTCGAAGATTTCCGGTATCGAACGCCCGTCCCGCTGGACGATCAGGTCGTCGCTGTCGAGAAATCGGTGGCCGGTCAGCGCGGAAATCCGCCGGCCGACCGACGACTTGCCGCAGCCCATGAATCCGACCAGAACGATGTTGGGAAGCACCCGCTCACACTCGCACAACGCGCGAAGCTCGGGAACCTTTTTGATCCCTCGCCAGCTCGTACTCGACGGTCTCACCCTCCTTGAGACTGCGGTAGCCCTTCGAATCAATCGCGCTGAAGTGCACGAAAATGTCGCCGCTGGTCTCCGGATCAATGATGAACCCGAACCCCTTTTTGTCATTGAACCACTTTACTGTTCCTCTTGGCATGGACGGTCTGGTATTGCTGCCGGGCAGAACAACACCCTGCATGGTGCCAGTCCAAAAAATGGCCGGTCGGCGGTCAACGCCCGCTCGGTGACAATTTCGTAACAAATGGGCAAACCACGCTCCGAATCATCGCCTCTCGTCGGCGTCATCATGGGAAGTCGCTCGGATTGGGAAACCATGAAGGAAGCGGCCGCCATCCTCACGCACCTCGGCATCCCGCACGAATGCCGCGTCGTCTCCGCCCACCGCACGCCGGACCTCATGGCGGACTACGCCAAGTCGGCAAAGCGCAGGGGTTTACGCGCGATCATCGCCGGTGCCGGCGGGGCCGCCCACCTGCCCGGCATGGTCGCCGCCCACACCACCGTGCCCGTCCTTGGCGTCCCGGTCGAAAGCCGTTCGCTCAAGGGCCAGGACTCGCTCCTTTCGATCGTCCAGATGCCCGCCGGGATTCCCGTCGCCACGTTTGCCATCGGCATTCCGGGAGCGAAAAATGCCGCCCTGTTTGCCGCGGCGCTCCTCGCACCGGACGACGCCGCGATCGCCCGCGCGTTGGATTCCTTCCGTCGACGCCAGACGCGCGAGGCCCTCGAAAGCCAGCTCGATTGAAGACCCGGCTGGTCGACCCGCGTGCTGGATTGGACGAAGCCGCCGCTCTCCTGCGGTCCGGCGAGACCGTTGCGGTTCCCACTGAAACCGTTTACGGCCTCGCCGCCGATGCGCTCCAGCCCTCTGCCTGCGCCGGGATTTTCGAAGCCAAGGAACGCCCGCTGAGCGATCCACTTATCGTCCACGTCGCCGATGCCGCCGATGTCGACCGGCTTGCGGAGTTTCCGGAACCCGCCCGACGCCTCGCAGAGAGTTACTGGCCCGGCCCGCTGACCCTCGTCCTGCCACGGCGTTCAATCGTTCCCGACATTGTGACAAGCGGACAGGAAACCGTCGCCATCCGCCTGCCGTCCCACCCGGTTTTCCGCGACCTCATCCGCCTCGCCAGGTGCCCGCTGGCCGCACCGAGCGCCAATCGGTTCGGCCGGATCAGCCCGACATCCGCGGCCGATGTACTCGCTGAACTCGACGGACGGATCCCGCTCATCGTCGACGGCGGACCGTGCGCCCACGGGCTGGAATCAACCATCGTTCTCGTCGATTCGAAAATCCACATCCTGCGCCGCGGACCGATCACGGCGGAGGAACTCGCACGCTTCGGCGAGGTCACCAGCGGCCGGGCCGACGTCACCACCCCCGGCGGCCTGAAGAGCCACTACGCGCCGCGCACGCCGTTGAGCATCGAGGCCGTTCCGCGCCCCTCGCCGGACGCCGCCCTGCTTTCCTGGAGCCTCGCGGGCGAAGGCTTCGGCGCGGTGGAATTCCTCAGCAGATCGCAAGACCTCCGCGAAGCCGCGGCAAATCTCTACGGAGCCATGCGCCGTCTCGACCAGGGCGGCTGGAAGCGCATTGTCGCCGAGCCCCTCCCCGCCCGCGGCCTCGGAGCTGCCATCATGGAACGCCTCGAAAAGGCAGCTGCCCGATGAGCGACGGCAAAAAACTCAACACGAAAGCAAGCGGCGTCATTGCGATCGCCGTGATGTTCAGCCGCGTGCTCGGGCTGGTGCGCGAGGTGCTGTTCAATTCGCTTTTCGGCACGGCATCGATGGGGCTTTTTCTCATCGCCTTCCGCGCTCCGAATCTTCTGCGCGACCTGTTTGCGGAGGGTGCTCTTTCGACGGCGTTCGTCACGGTTTTTTCCCAACGCATCGAGAAGGAAGGCCCCGCCTCCGCCTGGGCGCTCGCCGCGAAGATGATGACGCTCGTCGCCGTGTTCATGAGTGTCGTGAGCCTGCTCGGCGTCGTCTTCGCCGAGCAATGGATTGCCGTTCTCGCACCGGGGTTCGCCCCGGAAGATGCCGCCTTCACCGTTTACCTCACGCGGATCATGTATCCGTTCATCCTGCTCGTGTCGCTCGCCGCGCTCGTCATGGGCATGCTGAATTCGCGCAATGTCTTCGGTGCGCCCGCCATGGCCTCGAGCTTCTTCAATATCGGCTCCATCGCCGGCGGCGCGCTCTTCGGATGGTGGATCGATCCCGAGTTCGGCCGGAACGCGCTGGCCGGGCTCGCGCTCGGAACGTTGGTCGGCGGGTTCCTCCAGTTCGCGATCCAACTTCCCAGCCTGCGCAAGGTCGGCTTTCGCTTCGTCCCCGACTTCCGCTGGAACGACCCGGGCATCCGCAAAATCCTTGTGCTCATGGTGCCGTCCGTCATCGCCGCCAGCGCTGTCCAGATCAACGTGCTCGTCAATACCAGCTTCGCTTCATTCGTCGGCACGGAGGCTGTGACATGGCTCAATAGCGCGTTCCGGCTTATGCAGCTTCCGATCGGCGTCTTCGGTGTCGCCGTGGCCACCATCACGCTGCCGGTCGTCTCCCGGATTGCCGCCGGCACCGACCGGTCCGCGTTCGGCCCCACGCTCGGCCGCGCCATGCGGCTCGCGGTTTTTCTCACCCTCCCGGCCGCTGTCGGACTCTGGTTTCTCGCGCACCCGATCATCGGACTCATCTACGAGCACGGCGAGTTTGTCGCCAACGACACTCTGCAGACCGGCTTCGCCCTTCAATTCTACGCCGCCGGGCTCGTGGCCTATTCGTGCATCAAGGTCCTCTCGCCGGCGTTCTACGCCATCGATCGCAAGTGGACTCCCATGATCGTCAGCTTTGTCTCGATCGGCCTCAACCTGGGCCTCAACTACCTCTTTGTCTTCCGGCTCGACTGGGGCCACAGCGGACTCGCCCTCTCGACGACGATCTCCGCGCTCCTCAATTTCGCCGTCCTCTACCTCCTCATGTGCGGACCCGCCAAATCGCTCGACTCCCGAAAGTTTGCCTCCACCACCCTCCGCTGCGCCCTCGCGGCCGTGCCGCTCGGGCTGACGTGCTGGACCGGATTGCTTTGGATGCAACGCCTCTTTCCCCAGCCCGTCCTCTGGCAGGAAGCTCTCGCCGTCTTCACGATCATCGGTTCCGCCGCGCTCGCCTACCTCACCGCCGCGTGGCTCCTCCGCGTCGAGGAAGTCACCTCCGCCCTCAACATCCTGCGCCGAAAACTCCTCCGCGGCTAAGCCCAGCCGGGCTTCACATCTGCTCCAGTTCCTTGCCTTTCGTTTCGCGGACAAGCTTCAGGACGAAGAAGAAGGAAATCGTCGCAAAAGTGGCGTAGAGGCCGTACGCGAGACCGAGGCCGACTTCAGCCAGCGGCGGGAATGTTGTCGAGATCGCGAAATTCGCCACCCACTGCGCACACGCGGCCAGTGACAGCGCCGCTCCCCGGATCTGGTTGTTAAACATTTCGCCAAGCAGCACCCAGACAACCGGCCCCCACGAGAATCCAAAGCAAAAGACGTAGAGGTTCGCTGCAATGAGGGCCAGGATCGAGTTGGCGCCCTCAAGAACCGGGGCACCGCCTGCGTCGCGCGTCGCCGTTTGGAAACAAAACGCCATGACCCCAAGCGTGATCGCCATGCCGGCCGACCCCGCTAGCAGAAGCGGCTTGCGACCGAATTTGTCGACGAACGCAATCGCGATCAGCGTGGTCAGGATGTTGATCGCACCCGTGATGACGGTGATCGCCAAGGCGTTGCCTTCCGAGAATCCGACCGCCCGCCACAGCGAGCTGCTGTAGTAGAAGATGACATTGATCCCGACAAATTGTTGGAAAAGCGAGAGCCCGATACCGACCCAAACAATCGGCAAAAGTCCAAACGACGAGCCGCGCAGGTCGCGGAACTGCGGCTTTTGCTCCGACCGGACGGTCGATCGAATTTCGTTAACTTTCGCAAGCGCCAGTGCGGGACCGACAATCTTTTCCAGAATGACGACCGCTTCTTTTTCGCGCTTGTTCGCGACAAGAAACCGCGGCGATTCCGGCACAAGCAATGCGCCGATTCCATAGAGGATCGCCGCCGGGGCTTCCGACCAGAACATCCACTTCCACGCTTCAATTCCGAACCAGAAAGGATTCGAAGCGCCGCCGGCTCCCAGCGCAATCAGGTAGTTTGTCAACAGCGCCACGAAGATCCCGACCACGATGGCCAGTTGCTGAAGCGAACCGAGACGTCCACGCAGGTGGGCCGGTGACACCTCGGCGATGTAGGCCGGAGCAATGACACTCGCAATCCCCACCGCGATTCCGCCAATCGCACGCCAGATGATAAAATCCCAAATCGAAAACGGCATCCCCGAACCGATCGCACTCGCGAGAAACAACACCGCAGCGATGACCATGCTTTTTGTCCGGCCGACGCGATCACCCATCGGCCCCGCAATCAAAGCCCCCACCGCCGAGCCCAGCAGCGCGAGCGAGACCGCGAGACCGGTCTCCCACGGCCCGACCTGGAAATGCTGCCGTAGCGCGTCGACGGCTCCATTGATCACCGCCGTGTCAAAGCCGAACAAAAAACCGCCAAGCGCGGCAGCGACTGAAATCAGGATGGCAAAGGAATGTTGAACATTCGCTTCCGTCGAAGAAGAGGAAGTCTGGGACATAGGGAACTCGGCGGATCATGCGCCCGGCCGGCTTCCGGAACAAGGCTATTGTCAGCGGCAGCGAACGTCTTCGATGAAGCGGACAACCAACGCCGTCCAGCCCGTCTGATGCGAAGCCCCCAAGCCCCGGCCGTCATCCCCGTGGAAATACTCGTGAAACTGGACCAAATCGGGCGTGCGAGGGCGCGGTGAAGATCCCTCAAACGGCCGGATGCCGGAAGCGTTGCTCTCAAAGAGCGCCACCAGCCGTCGCGCGATAAAGCCCGCCACATCGGCCAGGTTCATCCACTGCCCCGAGCCCGTGGGACATTCCACCTTCAGGTCGTCTCCATAGAAATGGTGAAACCGCTCAAGCGCTTCAATGAGGAGATAATTCAGTGGAAACCAAACCGGCCCGCGCCAATTCGAATTGCCCCCGAACATTCCCGATGGCGCCTCGCCAGGTGAATAAGCGACGCAGTGCCGCACCCCATCAACATCGAAGACAAAGGGTTCGGTCGCATGCGCCGCCGACATTGACCGGATTCCGAACGGTGATAGAAACTCGCGTTCGTCCAGCATCCGCCGAAGGATGCGAATCAGGCGCTCGCGCTTCACCAGCGCCAGCAGCGAGTGCTTCCGGACATCGCAGTGGTCGCACCACGTGATCCAGGCGGCGAGGTCCGGCCGGTTTTTGACGAACCAATCCTTCCGATCACGAAATCCCGGCAGGCGCTCGACCAGCCGGTCGTCAAGAAACTCGACCGCCAGCAAAGGAATCAGTCCGACAAGCGAGCGCGTGCGAAGAACGTGAGATTGACCGCCGACCATATAGCGGTCGTAAAAAAAGCCATCATCCTCATCCCAAAGGCCGCTGCCGCCGAAACCATTGATCGCATCCGCGATGGCGATGAAGTGTTCAAAAAACTTCGATGCCATGTCCTCATACGCGCTGTTCTCGGGAGCGAGTTCCAACGCGATGCCAAGCATCGTAAGACAATAAAATCCCATCCATGCGGTTCCATCGGCCTGTTTCAATGTTCCGCCACCGGGCAGCGGCCGCGAGCGGTCAAAGACGCCGATGTTATCAAGGCCGAGAAAGCCACCCGAGAACAGGTTGTGTCCTTCCGAGTCCTTCCGATTGACCCACCACGTGAAATTCAGCAGCAGCTTTTGGAAAGCGCCTTCAAGGAATGCCCGGTCCCGTTCGCCGCGGGCCGCGCTGATTTTGTAAACGCGCCAGACCGCCCACGCATGCACCGGCGGATTCACATCGCCGAATTCCCATTCGTAGGCGGGCAATTGGCCGTTGGGGTGCATGTACCACTCCCGAAGCAGAACGGTGAGCTGATCCTTGGCAAACCGGGGGTCGATGCGCGCAAACGGGATCATGTGAAAGGCCAGATCCCATGCCGCAAACCACGGGTATTCCCATTTGTCCGGCATCGAGAGGATCTCGCGGGCATGAAAATGTCGCCACTCGCCGTTTCGTATTTTCCCCCGACCGGGCGGTGGTGCCGGTTGGTCCGCATCCCCTTGGATCCAGTCGTTGACGACGTAGTGGTAGAATTGCTTGGTCCAGATCAACCCGGCGTAAGCCTGGCGAGCGATCCGGCGGCGTTCATCCGAAAGGCCTTCCGGCAAAATGCCGGCGTAAAACAGGCCGGCTTCCGCCTGCGCTTTTTCGAACACCTCCCGCGATTGTTCGACATTGAAGGGCTCCGATCCTTTCGGACAAAGCCGGAACACCCATTCTCGCGTCCCTCCTCCCTCCATTACGACGCGATAATGCCCGGCGGATTTTGTTCCGCTCTTCAATGGATTCACCGCATTCGATTCTCCTCCGACAATCAGCCGGTGGAACGCATCTTTGACATACGGCTGCCGATTGGGCTCGCCGAAGAGGCGCTCAGTATTGGTCTCGTTTTCAGTGAACAGCCACTGGCCGGGAGTCTCCGAAGCCTGCAATTCAAATGCACCCAGCGTCGGATGAACTGACGAGATCACAGAGGTCCCGGACTGCCACAATCGCGGCTTTTCTCCAGCATCTTCGTAGCGCGCCGGCCATGACCACGTGTTCCGGAACCAAAGCTGGGCCAGCATGTCGAGCGGGGCCGGGTCGGGTCCTGCATTGTGCGCGCGAACCCGTATCAAAACATCGTTCGTTCCGCGGCGCGCATATTCAATTTCGATTTCAAAGAACCGCCCATCATCGAATATCCCGGTGTCTTCGAGTTCAAATTCCTTCTCGCCCCGAGCGCGGCCGCGATTCTCCGCGGTGAGGCGGGCATAAGGAAACTCGGCCTGTGGGTATCGATAGACCGCTGATGCCCAGGTGTGCGTCGGTGTCGCGTCAAGATAGTGGTAGCTTTCTTTGACATCCTCACCGTGACTTCCCTCCGGTCCGGCCAGCCCGAAGAGTCGCTCTTTCAGAATCGGATCGCGATGGTTCCAAAAGACCGGGGCAAAACAAAGTCGGCACTGCCGATCGGTCCATCCGAAGATCCCATCCTCGCCCCACCGATACGCGCGGCTGCGGGCGTGTTCATGCGGAAAGTAGGCCCAGGCATTTCCGTTTGCGGAGTAGTCCTCGCGAACGGTTCCCCATTGCCGTTCCGGCAAAAACGTTCCCCAACGACGCCAATCGCCGTCCGCTCCCGCCGCACGCTCACACTCCCGCGATGCCATTTCCGTGCAGCTAAACCGAAGGCCGGTGCCGGCGCAATGCTTCAACCCTGTCGGATTCGCGCCCAAGCCTCCAGCGCCGTGAGCGATCCAAAGTCATCATAGAGTTGGATCAGGCCCTGTTGATGAAGCGCCGACTTCGTCCACTTGCGCCCCGAGGTGCCGGCCAGCCACTCCGCGGCACGGAGAATTTTTCCGCCCGGGGTCGATCCGGCCCGCTTGGCCCATTCGCTGCGAGCACGGTCGATCGGGAGTGTCAGGGCTGCGACATTGATGACCAAATCGTTCAGGCGATCACTCCCGATCAGTGCCATCTCACGGTCCAACGTCGCCGCCGAGAGGTTCCAGTGCCGGCTCCAGAACCGGTGTGTCACCGCGCCGAGCACCCGCTCAAAGCCGGCGACCCCATCAGCCCGCAAGGCCTGACGCAATTTGGCGAAATCGGCCGCGACCGTCGCCAGCGCACCCATGCGGCGGTGGGGATGGTTCGACGGACGCAAGCCGCTGAAGTTCCACGCCGCGGGCGGCAGCACGAGCCGGACCAAACGGTCGCGGTGGCGCCACCAGGATTCCCAAAGCCCGCGCAAATAGTCCCGCGTATCTCCCGCAACGGAGTCAAAAATTGTCGACTCCAAAAATCCGGCGAGCCCGAACAGCCGGGCCTCGCCCTCGGCTGCTCCGGACGCCCGCAAGCCTGCGCGTTGCGCCGTAAGGAGAAAGGCAATCGTATTGTTCTTGTATCCCAGCCCGGCGGCAATGGCGTGAAAAAGCGCCGTGTCGGGCCCGTGCAGGGATGCCGCCCGCGCCCGCGCCGCGTGCCTCGTGCGAAGCCGGAACTCGGCCGCTTCCTCGATCATTCTGCGGGCCGCCTCGTCATCCACCGAACCCGGAAGGCCGCGGAGCGGGCGTGCAGGCTGCCCGTCGGTCTCCAGTTTCGCCTGCGCCACGACACGATTGTCGACGGTCCGCGCGTAAAGGACCGGTCCGTCGGAGTGGATGAAAAGTTGGAGAATGACACCGGCATAGGCCGGGTTCTGCGCGTGTCCGTGCGCCTCCCAATCTCGAATGTCGGGGTCCAGTTCGATGTCGCCCGTCGCCTCGTTTCCATCCGAGAACCGGACGCGAGCGCCTTTGAAATCCGGACCCGCCTCGTGGTTCCACTCGCCGAAATGCAGAACCTCGACCGTGCGTCCGTCCAGCGTTGACCAAGTGGTCCCCAGCTCGCCCGCGAACAAACGCGCCTGCCACTCGATTTCGGAACGCCGTATGGACGCCGGCTCTTGAACGCGACCGAAACCACGTGCCCGTGCGTATGCGTCGGCGTTCATCAAGGCGGCAAATCGGGCAGCGGCGGTTGGGGAAGCGGCGTGGGCACAGGCGTCGGGGCCGGCGTGGCCTTTTCGACCTCTTCGGGCAGCGGCGATTCCTCCGGAACCGGTCCCGGCTGCAACAAAGCGGCTGGCAAGGGCTGGTTCAACCTCATCGGGTGCATTTCTGCACTCGAATCCGCCACAGCGGGACTCGGGGACGGCCGCGGCGACGCACCCGGAAGACCACCGGCCTGGATCGCCGCCAAACGCTCGGTATCAATGCGGAGACGAACAGGCCCGGATTCCACCAGTCCCTGCGCCACGGTGAAGCTTTGGAGCGCGCCAGAAAAATCCCCGGCATCGAACTGCGCGGCACCCAAACCCTCTGCGAAAACCGGATTCTTCGTCTTATCCGCTTCCGCCAGCAAATCCGGCGCGGCGGCCAGCGTGCTGCCCCGCGCGGCCCGCACGAGGCGGCGGTAGGTTGCCCACGCGCTGTCCGGTGGATTGCCCGGGCCATACCACACAGCATACGGCCGATAGAGCGGATCGCCAACAACCACCGTCATCCACGAAAGCACCCGCTGAGCGATCCAGCCGCTTTCCGCCAGCGTGAATCCCGCCATAAGCCGGTCCTGAAAGACATCGAGATTGGCCGTGAGCGAGAGATACGGCTCATACACGTTCCCGAGCGTCGCCGCCGCACCGCGTGCCAAAAGCGGTCCGCACCAGTTCGCCACCGCACTCCGCAAGGTCGCCGCGCTGAACGAATGGATGTGAACCGCGACCGCCCCGGGCCGGAAATTGAACGTCGTCTCCGCAAACGGTCCTTCGACCGCGGCGGCATACCATCCATAATACACGGCCGCATCCGTGATCGGATAACCCGGTGGAAACGTCGCCGGCTTCTTGTCGAAAATCACAGGCAACCCCTGCTTGCGCATCGCCTCGACCGCGGCTGCCATCCATTGATCGCCCTCCGCATACCCGCCGGTCGTGATGCCACGTCCGTCCACAAACGACCATCCCCAGAGCCCGGTCTTCTCGACCATGATCGAATCGTCGATCATCGCTCGAACGATGCTGGCCGTCGGTCCGTCGAGTCGCGCCGGCAGGAGAATGCCGGGCGGGATCGGATTTTGCAGGACCGGAGTGAATCGTCGAAAATAGGGATTCGGCACGATCCCACCCGGGCTCGGCGGGGCCATGCCAAGGACCGCCAGTTCGCTGTCGACGGAGGCATCATTTCGCGACGACAAAAGCGGGGGCAGGTCGGGGATGAACGTCGCCTCCGGAATCGTGGGGTCCGGCGCGATCTTGAGCGGCATTCCACGGATCAAAGCAACGAACCGAATGGCCGACCCGGTGACGATCCGATCCCCCGCCGGCCCGCGCCCCATCGTCCACCACCCATTTTTTTGAAAAAGACGGCGGACCGGTTTGGCAATCGTCGTCTCGTATTGTTCGCGGGTGATTTCCTCGGTGCCGGGACAATCCAGGCCGACGACGCGGTCTTTCGGGATCTCGCGCCGTTGGGCGTAATAGGCTGCAAGGTCGGCGGACTCCGGATCGTTTTTGTTGAACAAAACGAGCGTGACCGCCGCTTCCGGCACCGCTGAAAAGGCCGTTCCGCCCGCCAGCAGCATGACGGCGAGAACCGCTCTAAATCTGGATCCGAAGCCCATCATGGGACAATCGCACGCCGGGAGGGAGCGACGCCTCGGTCACGGCATGTCCGAGGTCGTGGCACATGTGAATGAAATACGTCCGCGCCGGCCGGATGCGGTCGACGACCTCAAGGGCCTCGCTGACCGAAAGATGCGTCGAATGCGAGGCATGGCGCAGAGCGTCAATGACCAGCACCTCCACGCCCCGCGCCGCTTCCTCCGCCTCGGCCGGCACGGCCTGACAGTCGGTCATGTAGGCGAGCAAACGGCGGCCGCCGCGCGAGAAGATCAGGCCATTCGTGATCGTGCGCCCATGGGGGAGTTCGACTGGCACGACATCCGTCTGACCAAGCCGGAACGGTCCATCGAACGGCCTCGGCTCCGGGCGGACATAGGTTCTGAAGACCGGACCGTTATCAAAAGCATACGAGAAAACCCGTGCCAGATGTTCCAGCGTTCGCGGCGCACCGTAGACCGGCATCGCCCGGTCCTCGATTTCACAAAACCGCCGCAAGTCGTCGAACCCAAGGATGTGGTCGCTGTGTGCATGCGTGAACACCACCGCATCCAACTGCGTGATGCCCTCGCGCAGGCATTGGGTTCGAAAATCGGGCGGCGTATCCACGGCAAAGACCATCTCGGGCGTGCGAACCAAAATGGCCGTGCGCAAGCGCTTGTCGCGCGGGTCGGGCGACTCGCAGACTGCACACTGGCAGCCGATCACAGGGATTCCGTGCGACGTCCCGGTCCCCAGAAATGTGATCTCCAATTCGGCCATCGCTTTGCTTTCGCGCGGCAGACTGGCATAGTCCGCCCATGTCCGCAACGCTGGCATCCCTGCGCATTCGCCATCTCGCATTGGTCGAGGATTTGCTCTGGGAACCTCCCGCAGGTTTCGTGGCGATCACCGGCGAGACCGGAGCGGGAAAATCCATCATTCTCGGCGCGGTGAAACTGCTCCTCGGCGAGCGGGCCGAAAAGTCGCTCGTCCGGACCGGGGCCGACGCGTGCACGGTCGAGGGGGTGTTTGATTTGCCTGCGGATTCGCCGGTTCATGCGCTCCTCGACGGGGGCGGCGTCGAACCCTGCGAAGACGGACGGCTGATCGTGCGCCGGACGGTTCCGGTGCAGGGAACCGGGAAACAATTCGTGAACGGCTCGCCCTGCACGCTGAGCCTGCTCCGGGAACTCGGCGTCCGGCTCGTCGATCTCCATGGGCCGCACGACCACCAGAGTCTCTTCTCGCGCGACGAGCAAATTCTCGTGCTCGACGCATTCGCCGGGGCGGGAGAACGACGGGTCGAGTTCGTCGCCGCACGTCGCGAGTGGCTGCGGCTCACGGCGGAAAAGAAACGCCTCACCGAGGACGCCGGAGCCCTCGCACGGGAGATCGACCTCCTGAGCCACCAAGTTCGCGAAATCGAGGACGCCGCCCTGAGCGCCGATGAAGAAGACCCCCTCCTCGCCCGACAGAAAGCCGGAACAAACAGCCACCGACTCGCCGCCAGTGCAGCCGAACTCGCGGCACTCACCGGCGACTCGGAGGATTCCATCACCGGCCGACTCGCCGAACTCACGAGACTCGCACGCGAAATGGCGAAGCTCGACCCGGCCGCCGCGCGGCTCCACCAGGCGGCCGAGGGTCTCTTCGAGTCGGTCCAGGATTTCTCGCGCGACCTCGCCCATTATGCCGATTCACTCGAGAGCGATCCCACCCAACTCGCCGCCGTCGAGGCCCGGCTCGATGTGATCCAAACGTTGAAAAGGAAATACGGCGCGACACTCGCCGACGTGATCGCCTTTGGCGAGCAAGCCGCAACCCGACTCGCGGAACTTCGCAGCCGCGAGGCGTCGGAGGCCGGACTCGACGACGCCATCGCTGGAGCCGCCAAACACATGACCGCAACCGGGAAGGCGTTGGGACAAGCGCGGCAGACGGCGGCTCCGAAGCTGGCCAAGTTGATCCGCCGGCATCTCGCGGACCTCGGATTTGCAAAGAGCGGGTTCTCGGTGACGTTCGAGCAGTTGGACCCGCCGGGTCCGCTCGGATTCGAACAGGTCGAATTTCTCTTCGCCCCGAATCCGGGCGAGCCGGAACTTCCGCTGCGGGCGATCGCCTCGAGCGGCGAAATTTCACGCGTCATGCTTGCCGTCAAAACCGCGCTGACCGGCGAGGATCGCGTTCCGGTCCTCATTTTCGACGAAATTGATGCCAACGTCGGCGGCGAGATCGGTGCCCGCGTTGGCGCGAAAATGCGCGAACTTTCCGCCTCGCACCAAGTCCTCTGCATCACCCATCTTCCACAAGTCGCCGCCGCAGCCGGCTCGCAATTCGTTGTCACAAAATCCGAACAGGCCGGACGAACCGTTACGACGCTGACGCCGGCTGACGGCTCCGCGCGGGAGGAGGAAATTGCCCGAATGCTTGGAGGACGCGCCGCCTCGGCCCTGGCCCACGCCCGCGAACTCTTGCGCGCCCCATGATCGAACGGCTTGGCGCGAGCGAATGGCAGGCGCGGCGGGAGGCTCACACAAAGCGCGTGCGCCCGTTGCTCGAAGACCGCCTCGCCCGCGCGTCCCGACATCAAAAACACCCGGTCGAAGATTTTCTTTTCGAATACTATTCGATCCGGCCGGCCCATCTTCTCCGCTGGAGCCCGGGAGCTGGTGTCGTCCTTGAAGGTGCGTCGTCGGAGGATTTTCCGGATCATCGCGGGTTCACGGGTTCCGACGGCGGCCGCATGGTCGCCCCCCTCCCACCCCAGCGCGTGCCGGCTTTCCGTTGGATCCTCTCGCTTTTGGGGGCCACCGCCGGGCGAACCGGGTTCTACGGCTGCCATGGACTGCACGAATGGGCCATGGTTTATCGCACGTCCGACATCCGTCATGCCGCGTGGCCGTTGCGATTGCCGCCCGCTGAGATTGCCGCCGTGGTCGAGTCCTTGCCAGTGCGTTGTTCTCACTACGACGCATTCCGATTCTTCACGCCCGACGCCCGCCCGCTGAACCGCCTGCAGCCGACCCGTGAGTCGACTCTTGATTTCGAGCAACCGGCCTGTCTCCATGCCAACATGGACTTGTATAAGTGGACAGGAAAGCTGGGGCCACAGGCTCCGTCCGAGCTGCTGGCCGATACATTTGAACTCGCCCGCGACATTCGCTCGCTCGACATGCGTGCGAGTCCCTACGACCTCCGGGCACTCGGCTACGACGCTGTCGCCATCGAAACCGCTGACGGCCGGGCCGAATACGAACGCGCCCAGCGCGAATTCGCCCGCCGGGCCGCGCCGCTGCGCGAAAAGCTCGCCGCCGTTTGCCGCAAGGCCCTGTCAACGATCGCCCGCCCCGTCCTGGCCGGGCTGGCTGTCGTTTTCGTGCTCTCCGGCTGCGCCACGACTCCGCTTCCGGAAGACGCCGGTCCGGTCGTCGGGCTCATGTCCGAACGCCTCGCCGTCTCCAAAGATGTGGCGTGGACCAAATGGGCAAACAATCTGCCCATCCGCGACCCCGAGCGGGAACGACGCCTCCTCGAGCGCGTGAGCAACCAGGCCGAGATCGCCGGTCTCGACGGCCCGACAACCAGCCGGTTCGTCCGCACGCAGATCGAGGCCTCGTGCCTGCAGCAGGAATATTGGATGCAAACCTGGCGCAATGGCCAGGGACTTCCCGCGGGTGACCCGCCGACCTTGGATCAATTGCGTGTGCGCCTCGACTCGCTCACGTCGCGGCTCGTTGCCGAGTGGGCCGCCACCGAAGGCACACCAATCCCGACCCGCGCTGCCCGCGATCAGTTGATCAGCGAAGGAGCCTCGCCCGCTGCGGCGTCAGCGGCCGCCGCCGGCCTCGCGATCCGGCCCCTTTCGCTCTAGGCGCTTCTGCCTCGGAAGAGTCAGAAGAAAGCGTTGGACAACCGGTGATCGGCATCTAAGTTCCCGGCCATGCTCCGCACGATCGTCCGGCTGGTGGCCATCCTCTCCATCCTGAGCGTGACCGGTTTTTGGTTTGCCTCGGGCGCCGACCGCGGTTGGACGAAGACATCGGTCACCACCATGAAGACCGACGAGATCACGGGTCTTGAGTTTCCAGTCATCGAAAACCGCTTTGTGCCCGGCGTCGACTTTCTCGCGGCCGGACTCGTCGGATCTTTCGTCCTCCTTGCGATCACTTTCATCCGAATCCCAACAAAACCCAATCCAACCATGAAAACACCCATCATCACCGTCCTCGCCGTGACCGCTCTGGCCCTGAATGCCGGCGCCGCCCCGATCACCTTCGACTTCAAGGATCCGAAGGGCGTCAACAACATCGTCTTCAAGCTCGATGCGCCCCTCGAGTCGATCAACGGTACCGCCAGCGGCATCAGTGGAACGATCACCGCCGACCCGGAAAACCCCGCAGCCGTTACGGGCAAGATCGTTGTCGACACCACCTCCCTGCATGTCCCGAACCCCGTCATGAAGGAACACATGCACGGCGAAAAGTGGCTCGACGTGACCACCCACCCGCAGATCACCTTCGAACTCAAGGAAGTCAAAAATGTGACCCGCGACGGCAACAAGGGCACCGCCGACGTCCTTGGCACGTTCACGCTCAAGGGCATCTCCAAAGACATCACCGTTCCAGTGAACGTCACCTACCTCCCCGGCAAACTCAAAGCCCGCGGCGGGGATGTGGATGGCGACCTGCTCGTCGTCCGCTCCGACTTCAAGATCAACCGCAGCGACTTCCAAATCCAAGCCGGCCAGAACACCGACAAGGTCGCCGAAGACATCGAAATCTCGCTCAGCCTCGCCGGAGCCGCTCCAAAACCCTAAGCCTGATATCTTTCAACCAGCGGGCAGGACAAACGTCCTGCCCGCTTTTTTTTGAATAAGGCGGCCGCTGGTGCGTTATGCCCCATGTGAAAGCATTCCTCGCATTCGCACTCCTCACCGGATCCGCCTGGGCCGGGGATTCCGAATCCACCACCCTCGCCGCCGGCTACGCTGCCGCCTTCCGAACCCTCGACCGCCCCACCGCCCAGATCACCTACGTCACCGAATCCACCACCGAAACCATCCGCGGCGTCCGCCAAATCGAAGCCCACGCCGGCGTCGTCGCCATCCGTACCCGCTCCGGAACCCGCGAAATCCTCGACCCCGCCCGCATCGTCCGCATCTCCGCAGAGTAAGCGTCGCAACGACCGCAGAGGGCTTCACCACGAAGCCCACAAGGACAGAGCCTGATTCCGTTCATTCTGTAGATTCTGTCCAACCGCTCGGCTGGGGCCGCCGGATTGAGCAGGGCGGCGGCTACAGCGAGGCGCGGTAGTTCCGCCAGCCGCCGAAGTGGGAGATGTCGGGTGCGGCTTCGAGCGGGGCGGGTTCGCAGATGAAGCCTTTGACCCAGGAGCCGTCGGCGACTTGGATGCTGCCGATGCCGAGCGGGGGCGGGATGAGGGCGACGAAGGAACCGAATTGATCGACGGGCATGTCCCAGACTTCGACTTCAATGGCGACCCCGCCATCGGGCACGCGGACGAGTCCGGGTTTCGGTGGGACGGTGTCGAGGGCGTGGAGCCGGTAGTCGGGCGAGGTCGTGGTGGTGCGGAGCAACGTGGCTCCGCGTTCGGTGAGCTGGCCGTTCAGGGGCTGACCGGTGAGGTGAGCCCCGACGACGGCGAGCGGGATGGTCTGGCGATCGGGAATTCCGAACCCGGCGAGCGTGGCGAGGCGGTGGTCGTGGAAGGCGGGGCCGACGAGGGTGAGTCCGGCGGGAAGTCCGTCACGGCGCAGTCCGCCGGGAAAGGCAATGGCGGCGAGGTCGAGGAGGTTGACGAAGTTGGTGTAGGTCCCGAGCCGGCTATTCAGCGTGATCGGGTCGTTGATGACGTCGACGATGCGGTAAATCGTCGGCGTCGTCGGGAGCAGGAGGGCATCGATGGATTCCCAGATCGGCTCGGTTTGTTTGCGCAGTTCCTGGAGGCGGTAAAATCCGGAAAATGCATCGACCGCGCTCCGAGGCGGAGCACCGGTGACGATGCGGAAGACGGTCGGATCGACGGCCTCGGGATGCTCGCGGAGGAAGGCGCCGAATGCATGATCACGTTCCGCCACCCACGCGCCGCCGTAGAGCAACCGCGCGGCTTCGAGAAATTCCGAAATGTCGACACGAACGGTCTCGAAGGCTTCGAAGCGGGCGGCGCCTTCCGCAAAAATCCGCGCGGCCTCGTCATCGCCGAAGAACTCGAGTTGATCCTCGTGCGGGATGCCGATGCGCACCGGACCGGATCGCCCGGCGAGCGTCGGGAACGGACGCGACCATGGGTCGTGCGGATCGTGACCTGCCGCGATATCGAGGACGGTCAGCGCCTCATCGGTCGTCTTTGCAAAGATGCTGACACAATCCAAACTCCGGCACGCCGGAACGACGCCGCGCGTGCTGAGCAGTCCGCGAGTGGGTTTGAGTCCGACGATGCCATTGAACGCGGCCGGGACGCGGCCGGACCCGGCTGTGTCGGTTCCAAGCGCAAATGCGACGAGGCCGGACGCGACGGCGACAGCCGATCCGGAGCTCGATCCGCCGGAAAGGTAATCCGGATTGAAGACGCTCGAGCAAATGCCATACGGCGTCCGGGTTCCCACGAGGCCGGTCGCGAACTGGTCCATGTTCGTTTTTCCGATCAGGAGGGCGCCGGCGTCCTGCAGGCGGCGGACGGCGGGTGCGGTTTCGGTGGGCGTGTACGCAAATGCCGGGCAGGCCGCCGTGGTCGGGATGCCCGCCACGTCGATGTTGTCCTTCACGGCAAACGGCACGCCGTAGAGCGGCAGCGCGGGATCGAGCGCTTCGAGTTCGGCGAGGACATCGGCTTCGTCCCGCACGTGAATCCAAATCGGCTGCGGGCCGGTTTCGCGGATTTTTCGAAATGTCTCGCGGATGCGATCGGCCGGATTCGGAGTTTTCATGGTTCGATGAGGCTGGCGAGGTGCTGGCCGGCGGCGACCGGCTGGCCTTGCCGGATGGCAACTTCGTGGACCGTTCCGGCGGAGGGAGCCGGAATGGCGATTTCCATTTTCATCGATTCCACAATGAAGAGCGGGTCGCCTTCCGCGACGGACTGACCGGCTTCGACGAGGACTTTCCAGAGATTCCCCGCGACCGGCGAATCGACGAACCGTCCGTTCGGCGGGCATTCGAGCGATCCACTTGCCGCCGGGGCCGGCGCTTCATCGCGCACCTCGAAACCGGCCGCGGCCCAGCGTTCGCGTTCGGCGTCAAATGCCGCCTGCTGCCGTTCCTTGAAGGCGGTGGCTTCGGGTTCGATCGACCGGAGGAAATCCTGGTATTCGCTGAGGCGGAATTCACCCTCCTCGATCTTGGGCGTGAACTTCCCATACGGAAAATCCGCGCGCAGCTGGATGAGTTCCTCGTGCGTGACCGGATAGAACCGGATCTGGTCGAAGAACCGCAGGAGCCACGGACTCCCGGGCTCGAACACATCGGTCGTGCGGAAGCGATTCCACATCTGGATCGTCCGGCCGACAAATTGATATCCGCCGGGACCCTCCATGCCATAGATGCAAAGGTAGGCCCCGCCGATGCCGACCGCATTTTCCGGTGTCCACGTGCGGGCCGGATTGTATTTGGTCGTGACGAGCCGGTGGCGCGGATCGAGCGGCGTGGCGACCGGCGCGCCCAGATAGACATCGCCGAGCCCGAGCACGAGATAGCTCGCGTCGAAGACAATCCGTTTCACATCCTCGATGCTGTCGAGTCCGTTGATGCGACGGATGAATTCGATGTTGCTCGGACACCAGGGTGCGTCGGGGCGGACGGACTGCATGTATTTCTGGATCGCCTCGAGCGTCGACTCGTCTTCCCAGGAAAGCGGGAGGTGAACGATGCGGGTCGGGACGACCATTTCGGAAATGTCCGGAAGCCGTTCGTCGATGGCCTGCACGTCCCTCAGCAACCGGGCGAGCGGGAGCCGGCGGCTGTCGAAGTGCACTTGAAGCGAACGGATGCCGGGCGTGAGGTCGATGACACCCGGAATGGCCGCCTGGACCATGGCGGCATAAAGAGCCTGCACGCGGAAGCGAAGGTTAAGGTCGAGGACGAGCGGACCGTATTCGATGAGCAAATAGTCGTCCCCCGCCCCGCGATAGACGACTTCGGGACGCGAATCGGTGGCCGCCTGGCGCGCGACGACCGCTTCGTCCAACACACTCGATTCCCCGGCCGTGACGGTGACCCGGCGGAACCGCACGCGGTCGCCGGCTTTGAGCTGGCCCAACTTCCAGAGTTCGGAAGAAACCACGACCGCGGGACAGACGAATCCGCCGAGGCTGGGACCGTCCGGTCCGAGCAAAATCGGCATGTCGCCGGTGAAGTCGAGCGCGCCAATGGCGTAGGCGTTGTCGTGGATATTGGACGGGTGCAACCCCGCCTCGCCGCCATCCGGGCGCGCCCATTTCGGCTTCGGGCCGATAAGCCGCACGCCCGTGCGGCTGGAGTTGTAGTGCACTTCCCAATCGGTGCCGAAGATCATCTCGATGTCTTCCGGCGTGAAGAAGTCGGGCGCGCCATGCGGTCCGTAGAGCACGCCGATGGTCCAGTGGTTCGTCAGTTCCGGAATGTCGGTGATGGCTTCCGGATCACCGCCGAAATCGGACGCGAGGCGCAGGACGTCGCCCGCTCGCAAGGCACGTCCGCCGTGTCCACCGAATCCACCAAGCGTGAACGTCGCTCGGCTGCCGAGATAGACAGGAACGTCGAAGCCGCCGCGGATCGCAAGATAGGCGCGTGCACCGGTGCCGGTCGCCCGCCCGATGCGCAGGGTCTGGCCGGCCCGCGCGGTGACCGGTTTCCACCACGGCACCTCGATTCCGTCGAGTGTCGCCGGCATCGCCGCTCCGGTGAGTGCAAACGTTACGTCGCCGCGGAAGCGGAGGGTCGGACCCGACAGCGTGATTTCCAGCGCGGTCGCAGAGGCCGCGTTGCCGACAGCTTGGTTGGCCAGTTGGAACGAGCGCGCATCCATCGGCCCGGACGGCGGGACGCCAACGGCCCAGTAACCGATGCGGCCGGGGAAATCCTGCACGGTCGTTTGGGTGCCGCCGTCGATTACGTCGATGGAGTTTCCGGGTGCTTGGAACGTTCGGAGAAATCCGGTGCTCACGGTGCCTCCAACGAATTCCGGCGAAGCGAGGATTTTTCGGCAGTAATCCAGATTCGTCTCGATGCCGTGCAGACGCGTCGCTGCGAGGGCGGCGTCGAGTCGGGCGATCGCCTCCTCGCGATTCGCACCGCGGGCGATGACCTTTGCGAGCAACGGATCATAGGACGCCGGCACTTCGGTTCCGGTCTCGACCCAACCATCGATCCGAACGTCCGCAGGAAAGACCACCTCGGTGAGCAATCCGGCACTCGGCTGGAAGTTTTTCGCCGGGTCCTCGGCGTAGATGCGAACCTCGATCGAATGACCTTGCGGATGGCGCGGCGCGGTCACCCATTCGTCCGGGAGTGTCCCGGCGGCTTGGCGGATCATCCATTCGACGAGATCGACGCCGAAGACTTCCTCGGTCACGCCGTGTTCGACTTGGAGGCGCGTGTTGACTTCGAGGAAGTAAAATTTCCGCTCGGCGGCATCGTAGAGGAACTCGACGGTTCCGGCGGATGCGTAATTCACCGACGCCGCGAGGCTGCGGGCTGCGCTGTGGAGCGCTTCGCGTGTCTCCGGGTCGAGCCTCGGAGCGGGCGTTTCTTCGACCACCTTCTGGTTCCGGCGCTGGGCGGAGCAATCGCGTTCGCCGAAGACGACGACGCGACCGTCACCGAGTCCGAAAACCTGAACTTCGATATGACGCGCGACCGAGACGAACTTTTCGACATAGACTCCACTCTCCTTGAAATTGGCGGCTCCGAGGTGCTGGACAGTCGCAAACTTCGCACGCAGGTCGGCTTCGTCCTGACAAAGCTGGAGCCCGATGCCGCCGCCACCCGCCGTGCTTTTCAGCATCACCGGATAACCGATTTTCGCCGCCTCCTGCGCGGCCGCACCGGCGTCCGGAACCAGCCCGCTTCCCGGCAGCATCGGAACACCGGCGCGCCGCGCGAGATCGCGCGCGACGTGCTTCAATCCGAAATCCGCGAGGTGTTCCGGACGCGGCCCAATGAACGTGATACCGGCTTCCGCGCACGCCGCTGCAAATCCGGAATTCTCGCTCAGAAACCCATAGCCCGGATGAATGCCATCCACGCCCAATCGCTTCGCCGCCTCGAGAATCGCTTCCGCCCGCAGATAAGACTGGGCCGCCGGGGCGGGTCCAAGGCAAACCGATTCCCCCGCCATGCGCACATGCCGTGCAGCGGCATCCGCCTCCGAGTAAACGGCGACCGAAGCGATACCCAGGCGGTCCAAAGTGCGAATGATGCGGCAGGCAATTTCGCCGCGATTGGCGATGAGAAGTTTTTTCATTGGTCGGTTGTCAATGGTCACTGGTCATTTGGGTGCGACCGATGGATTTCAAATAGGCGTTGAGTTGCTTCGGGAGCGGATCGAGGAGGGCGCGGAGACGGTCGGTTTGAGCGGTGGTGAGCAGATTTCTCCGGTGCGCCCTGCGGAGGAAGTGGCGTGTTTCCATGAGGGAACCGCGGGCGATTGCCACAAAACGCCTGTTGTCGGCAAACGACGCACGACCGTATCCCTCGGCAATATTCGCGCCGATGCTATCGGCAGCCCGCACCAACTGGAGGCCGACCGCGTTCTTGGCAAAACCGTCCCACGCCGCAACGGCGTCCCAAACAGCATCCGACAATTCCTCCGCAGCCCGATAAACCCTCAAATTCTCCAGCGCTTCCGTTGCCATAAACCCAGTGACAAATGACCAACGCCCAATGACTACTCCCACACCACCACCCGGACGGGTGTGGGGTTGTAGGCATTGCAGGGGTTGTTGAGTTGGGGGCAGTTGGAGATGAGGCAGACGACGTCCATTTCGGCGCGGAGTTCGACGTAGCGACCGGGGCCGGAGATGCCGTCTTCGAACGTCAGTTTGCCATCCGGTGTCACCGGGACGTTCATGAAGAAGTTGATGTTGGCGGCGATGTCGCGCTTGTCCATTGCCCACTCCTGGGCGCCCCGGATGAAGCTGTCGCGGCAGGCGTGCATGCATTCCTTGTCGTGCGCGTAGCGCATCGTGTTCGACTCCCGCGAGCACGCCCCACCGAGCGTATCATGCCGGCCGCAGGTATCGGCCGTGATCGTGAGAAGGACCCGGCCGTCGTTGGAAACGAGTTGGGTTCCTGCCGTGAGGTAAATGTTCCCCTGACGGCGGATCGTATCACTGGCGCTGTATCGTTCCCCGGTGTCATGGGCGTTGTAGAAGAGGGTGTCGGCCGCCTGGTTCCCCTCCACATCGATGATCCGGAGCGTCTGGCCGCGGTGGATTTCGTGCACCCAGAAGTCGCCGGCCGGAATCGTGTGGTCGTAAACGGCGGTGGACGGGTCGAGCGAGCTTTCGACAATCATGGCTGGCGGAGCAGGTTGTAGGCTTCGGTGTTTTCGTAGGCCCGGATGTTCTCGGGCCGCGAGATCCGGCATGGGTCGTCCGGAGTCACCGGCTCCGAGCGGAAAACATCCAATTCCACCCGACGCGGATGGTAGGTGGGATCTGGGTCCAGTGGATGCTGGAGGGTGTGGAGCACGACGAGCGTGTCGATCTCGAAACGCAGAGTGACCGAGTCGCCCGCGCGGCTGTGATTCGGAACAAACGTCAACTTCCCGGCCTCGTCGGTGACCGCCTTTGAGAACCAGTTCACGTTCGGCATGAGGTCCCGTTTTCCGAGGCCCCACTTGGCCAGTTCGATGAGAAAGCAATCGCGTCCGTTCCGGTGAAAGTCGTTTCGCGCGACCTGAAAGTTTTTCTCGCCGTAGCGTTCGCGGACGGCATCGGCATCGCTGGTTCCACAGACCGTATCGTGCCATCCGACGGTATCCTCTGTGATCGCACAAAAGATGCGTCCCATGTCGGAATGCAGACAATACGGAGCCGCCAGCCGGAAAATGTGCTGACCTTTGAGCGTGTCGGGCATGTTGTAGCGCTCGGTGAGATTGGAGGCGTTGTAGAGCAGCATGCCGACATTGGCGCCATCCTCCAGCGCCGTAAGGCGGAGGGATTTTCCGCGGCTGATGACGGCCGACCACATGCCGGCTCCGGTGAGTTCTTTCGTGTAGAGGCTCATCTTTTTCGAGGAAGCGGGTGAAGCTGGGGAATGATTGTGCTCGTCAGGGTCAGCTTGCCGGCTTTGACGCCTTTGCAGGTCACGAGTTCGTCGGTGATGCCTTGGAGCTTTTCGACCGGGCCCTGAACGAGGATCACTTCCATGACATGGTCGTTTTCCAACTGGACTTGGAGCGACCCGATCACCTCGTCGATCGATCGGCGCTTCAGGTCCGCCAGCTCGGCCAGCAGGTTGTTTTTTCGTTGATTATAAAAGAGCGTGATCGTGCCGGCCATGATGCCCTCTCCCCGCTCGCGGCCGTGTTCGATCAATGTGTCCGTGATCATCGCCGTGATTGCCTGTGAGCGGCTCTCAAATCCTTTCTCATCCACAAACCGGTCGAGGTCGCGACATACGTCTCCCGGAAGGGAAACACTGATTCGAGTGACGGGTTCCCGTCGGGCAGTCAGGGTGGCGGTCATTGGGTATGACGAAATTGTGAAATCGTAATACCGCTTCCGCAAGCGGAATCCGTGCCAAGTTTTTCGGGCGGGCCGACGCCCGGTCTGGTCTGGAACGAGACGCCGATAGTCCCTCAGCAGCCGGACAGCGTGGGAACCTCCGCGGGCCCGGTCGCTCTATTCCACCGGGGTCTGCGGTGGCGGGCTATTCTCAGGAAATTCGGGGAGTCCGTCACCGGTCGGAAACCAAGCCAGGCGGTCGTTTATCCAATTGTGGTCGCCGGGTGGGAATTGCCCGGGATGGTCGAGCGAGCCGGTGGTTACTTCGAAAATGTGCGGCAGCGCCGGATCAAGAAATGTCAGCGGCGTTCCGCAGTTGGGGCAGAATGTCCGTTCGCGTCCGGCCCACTGGAGTGTTTTCGGAAGGGACGCGACGAACCGCAACGAGCCGGACCGAAAGAACGTCCATGCGGTGGCGGGGGCGCCGGACGCCCTGCGGCAATCCTCACAGTGGCAGTAGGAGGTTCCGAGCGGGTGTTCGTCGATCTCGTAGCGAACGGATCCGCACAGGCAGCCACCGGTATGTGGGAGGCTGCCTGGAGGCTTCACGGCCGGAGTTCCTCGTTCGTGAGCGCGTTGGCGATGACGTATTTTTCCTGATGGAACGTCGGGTCGGCGCGGAACGAGAGGCGTCCGGCGTACCGGCGCTCAATTTCGATGAGGTGGTCCTCGTCTTCGGTTCGAAGGCGATTGAGGAGGTCCGGATGAACTGTGACGCGGACTTCGTGCACCGATTCCTGGTGTTTCCGCATGACGGAATGGAGGGCACGCTGAAGTTCCACGCTCATGCTCATCGGGCTCTTGATCAGGCCGCGTCCGTTGCAATGCGGGCAGGGGGTGAAGATCGAACTGGCGAGGCTTTCGTTGGCCCTTTGCCGGGTCATTTCCATCAAGCCAAGTTGAGAAATTGGGAGGACATGGGTTCGGGCCTTGTCACGCTTGAGGCGTTCTTTGATGCGTTGGTAGACCGCCTGCTGGTCCTTGCGGCTCTTCATGTCAATGAAGTCGGCGACGATGAGGCCGCCGATGTTCCGCAGCCGCAACTGACGGGCGATTTCGTCGGCGGCTTCGAGGTTCGTCTGGAGGAGGGTTTTCTCCATGTCCTTGGCGCCCTTGTTCCGGCCGGTGTTGACGTCGACGGCGATCATGGCCTCGGTCTCGTCGATGACAATGTAACCGCCGCAGGGCAACCAGACCTGACGGTTGAACGCCGCGTCGATCTGCGCCTGCACGCCGAAGCAATCGAAGACCGGCTGGGCGCCGGTGTAGAGTTGGATGGATTTCTTGGCGCGCCGGGAGATCTGGCCGACGAGCGACTGCATGCGCTCAAACGACTTCGGATCGTCGACGATGACGGAATCGATCTCGTCGGTCAGGAAATCGCGAACCGTGCGGTCGATGAGGTCGGGTTCTTCAAACAAGCAGGCCGGTGCCTTTTTCTCCTCCATGCCCTTCTGGATGGATGCCCATTGTTCGAGCAGGAGGCTGAGATCGCGCACGAAATAGCGTGCCCGCTGCCCCGCTCCCACGGTGCGCATGATCACGCCCATGCCTTCGGGCACATCGAGTTCGCGGAGGATCGTGCGAAGCCGGTCGCGTTCCTTGGCGTCCTCGATCTTGCGCGAGATGCCGAACTGGTCGTTGAACGGCATGAGCACGAGATAGCGGCCGGCGAGGCTGATGTCGGTGGTGATCCGGGGACCCTTGTTGCTGATCGGACCCTTCTTAACCTGGACGAGGATGTCGGAGCCAACGGGATAGATGTTGGGGACATCCTTGTGCGTCACGCGGGGCGCCTTTTTCTTCGTGCCTTCGCCGCGTTTGATGGTCTCAATGCCGCTGTCGAGTGCGGCCGGGATCGCGTCCCAGAATTGCAGGAACGCGTTTTTCTCGAAGCCGATGTCGACGAACATCGCCTTGATGCCGGGTTCGATGTTGCGGACTTTTCCTTTGTAGATCCCGCCGACGATGTTGCGGTCGGTCTCGCGCTCGATCGTGTATTCTTCGAGCCGGTTGTTTTCGAGGAGGGCTACGCGTTTTTCGAGCTTTTCACAGCTGACGACGAGTTTGATCCCGGTCGACTTTTTCTTCAGGCCGAGCAGGCGTTTGACAGTTTCGATCATTGCTAAACAAGTGGGTTGATCGCACCGGAGTGCGGGGGTGGATTGTCTTCATCGGCGTTGTTGGGGCGGCGGCTTCCGTTGCCGGTCGCCTTCGTTTTTCTCCCGTTTTCCGCCGAGGAAATTGAAAAACCGCTGGAGCGGATTGGAACTGGCGGGCTTGTTCCGAACGCGGCCGCGCTCATCGGCTTCGGCACGCACATTGGGCGCCGCAGCCGGCGCGCTTTCTTGCGAGGCGGTGTCGGCGGCGGCGACAGCCGGCGCGGCTTCACCATCTTCGCCGACCGACGTTGCGGCAGGGATTTCCCGTCCAAAATCGACACTTTCGACAAATCGGAAATTGCCGGGCGCGGCATCCAGAGCCGCCAGTTGGATCTGCTTCTCTTCGTCGCCGGTTTCCATCTGGAAAATGTCCTCCAGGATCTTTGCAGCGATGGGGGCGGAGACCCCGCCGCCGGACTTTGCGCCCTGCACAAACGTTACAACCACATAGTCAGGCGCTTCGTAAGGCGCAAATGCAATGAACCAAGTGTGATTGTCTTTGATTCCCTTCCGCCAGAACTGTGCAGTGCCGGTTTTGCCGGCAACTTCGACATCCTTGATCCGGGCTCGACCGGCGGTGCCCCCACCTTCGTTGACCACCTTCCACATCCCCCGCCGGACCTTTTCGATCTGCTCGGGATCGAGACCGGCGTCGGTCACGAGACTCGCGCGCACCCGGGCGGGTTCCTGGGCGACCACAGTTCCATCCTGCGAAACAACCCGATCGATCAAGCGCGGATAATAGACCGTCCCACCGTTTGCAACCGCCGCGGTTACCATGGCCATCTGCAAAGGCGAAGCGAGCACGTCACCCTGGCCGATCGCCGTGTTGGCGGTAAGCCCGGACGTCCAGCGGGCGCGAGGATTGACGGCGGCCAGCCATTCCGGTCCGGGGAGAACGCCCGGCGCCTCGCCGGAGAGGGGCAGGCCGGTCCTCTGCCCGAGGCCGAGCATGTTGCCGACGGCGACGATCTGGTCGATGCCTGCGGCATTTCCGAACTGATAAAAATAGGCATTGCAGGAAACCTTGATGGCGTCCGCGAGATTGACGCTCCCGTGGGCGCCATTTTTGTCAGCGATCCAGCAACGCATGAATTTATTGCCGTATTGGACGCCGCCGGAGCAGTGGAAGTTGCGCCCTCCGACGCCCCCGCGCAGACCGGCGAGAGCGATCGGGATTTTATAGGTGGAGCCCGGTGCGTAGGCGCTGATGGCGCGGTTCAGGAGCGGGTTCGTCTCGTCCTGGACGAGGCCGGTCCAATCGGCCGCCTTGATGGACGGGATGAACAGATTGGGATCGAAAGACGGCACGGAGGCCATCGCAAGGATGTCGCCGTTGTTGGGATTGATCACGACGGCGGCACCGCGGCCGACCGAGCGCAGAGCCCTTTCGGTGATGTACTGGATGCGGGCGTCCAATGTCAGGAACACGTTGTCGCCCTGGACGGGCTCCCGCCGGCTGATCTCGCCCTCGATGATTCCTTTGACGTTCCGTTGGAGCACGCGAACTCCGGGTTTTCCCTTCAGCACGTCATTCAGATAGAGCTCGATCTGGGCTTTGCCTTCCATGTCGGGCTCGTAGAAGTTGAAATCGCGGATATCGGGGAGCTTGTCCAAGTCGTTGGGCATGCCGACGTAGCCGAGGACATGGGCGGCCAGCGAACCGTAGACATACCAGCGGACGGGGTTGACGGTGACAGACACGCCGGGGAGGCCGAGGTTTTTCTCGGAAAAGATGGCCATCTGCTCGAAGTCGAGATCCTGACGGTAGCTGTACGGAACTTCGCGGTTGTTCCGGTAGTGAACCTGAAGGGCATTGGCGTTGTAATCCTCGGCGATACCCAAGTCTTCGAGCCGGGGGATGACTTCTTCCGAGACGATTTTGACGACATCGGCCTCCTTGAGGTCACGCGGCATATTGTGAACCCGGCCGCGATAGGTCACCATGGGCACGCTGCCTTTGGATTCGCGGTAGGCGCGGACCATGTCGGGCAGGTAAAAGTCGACTTCGAAGCTGGCGCGGTTCTCGACCAGCTTGATGCCATTGCGGTCGAGGATTTCTCCACGCACAGCGGGAATGCGAACAGTCACTTGAGACCGGTTGTTGATTCGGGCTGTGTATTCCGCCCCGCGGGCGATTTGAACATACCAAAGCCGGGCCGAAATGGCGCCAAGGCTGACCAGGATCAATCCGGCCAGAAACAGCAGACGAAGAGTGGAGCGGCTACGTTTCATCGTTCCACAAAGCGGGGGCGGGGTGCTTCCGGGAGAAATCGCGCACCGAATTGTGCGGCTTGGTGGAGCAGCGGGGCGAGCAGCGCGGCGAGCAGTCCGGGAGCGATCACGCGCCAGAGCACGGCCGAATCCCAGACCAGTCCCTCACGGCGCATGGAGATCATGGCAAACTGGAGGATGAGGTAGGCCGATGTGCCGACGGCAGCGAGCGGAATCAACGACCACCATCGCCCCCGATTCATCGAGGGCTGGAGACCCTGTGCAACACATCCCAGACTCACGAAGTAGAAAATAGACCACCCGAGTCCGATTTCAACCTGCCCGGCTGTGACGTTCAGGTAATTCAAGTCCAGGGCGAGGCCGGTGAGGACCGCAGCGAACATCATGGCCGGGAAAGGGAGGCACATGGCCGCGTAACAAAAGATCAACGGGACGAAGAACAATCGCGCCCCCTGCAGCGAGTGAATGGGCGGCACGGCGATCTCGACGAGCAAGACCAGGAACAACCCGACAATATAGATGACGAGGCCGGCGAATGTCCTCATTGGAGTCCGACGACGATGAAGACATCCTCGGTCGTCGAGACATCCACCGCCGGTTCGACGATGGCCTGCCCGTCGAGCGGGCGGGTCCGAAACTCCTTGACCGTGCCGATCAGCACTCCCGAGGGGAAAACGCCATTGCTGACTCCGGCGGTGTAAACCTTTTGCCCGGGTTCGATGACGGCATTTTTGGTGAGAAAATTCAACTGAAGGACGCCCACTGTGGAGGTGTCCTGCACGCGCAGGCCGGAGAGGATGCCCTGTTCGCGGGTGCCCTCGATCTTTGCGGCCACCCGACACGACTCGTCGGTAATCAGGATGACTTTGGATTCATTTTTGGCGACGGTGGTGGTCTTGCCAATGAGCCCCACGTCGGTGAGGACCGGTTGGTCGGATTCGACTCCATCCTCGAATCCCCGGTTGATCGTCACGGTGTTCCACCATGTCGAGGCGTCCCGGGCGATGATCCGCGCCGGGAGGAGGCGGAAGACGGAGCGTTCGCGGTATTCGAGAGCAAGGCGAAGGCGGTTGTTTTCGACTTCGATGTCGCGCAGGAGGTTGTTGGTCGTCCGAAGTTCGCGATTTTGTTCGTGGAGTTTGCGGTTCTCTGCCTCGAGCTCGTCGAGCGACTTGAGGCCGGCGCCCATCGATCCGAGTTGCTCCTGAACGGCCGTGCCCGTGCGCAGGAAGGGAGAAAAAAACGAAAGAAACGCCGCCTGCCAGCGCTGCATTTGTCCGCCCGGCAACGAGGAAAGGAAGATCGCCAGCGCGACGGCTGCAACAATGAGAACGATGTTCAGTTTCTTCATGCCGGCAAATCTCCGCGCAAAAACCGGTCAGCCCTCGACGCCGGTCAGGCGTGGGGGCGTTCGGAGGAGACGGCCCGCAGGAACTTGAGTTCGGAGAGGGCGCGTCCGGTCCCTTCGGCAACCGCACTGAGCGGGTCTTCGGCGACGTGGACGGGAAGCCCGGTTTCTTCGGCGAGCAACTTGTCCAAGCCCCGCAGCAGGGCTCCGCCGCCAGCCAGCACCAACCCGCGATCAACGAGATCGGCGGAAAGTTCGGGCGGACAGCGTTCGAGGGTGATGCGAACGGAATCGACGATGGTGGAGAGCGGTTCGAGCAGAGCCTCGCGAACTTCCTGCGAGGAGATGGAGATGGTTTTCGGAAGTCCGGCGACAAGATCACGGCCCTTCACTTCCATGGTGACTTCTTTTTCCAATTTGTACGCCGAGCCGATCTTGATCTTGATTTCCTCGGCGGTGCGTTCGCCGATCATGAGGTTGTAGGCGCGCTTCATGTAATTGGCGATCGACTCATCGAGTTCGTCGCCGGCCACTCGCACGCTGCGGCTGAAAACGATACCGGAGAGCGAGATGAGCGCGACCTCGGTGGTCCCGCCGCCGATATCGATGATCATGTTGCCAGCGGCATCCTGGACGGGCAGGCCAACCCCGATGGCAGCCGCCATGGGTTCCTCGATGAGGTAAACTTCGCGGGCTCCGGCATGGGTGGCGGAGTCCTTGACCGCGCGCTTTTCCACCTCGGTGATCCCGCTGGGAACCGCGATGACGACTCGCGGACGAACCATTCGGCGGCGGTTGTGCACTTTGCTGATAAAGTGGCGGAGCATGGCTTCGGTCACCTCAAAGTCGGCAATGACGCCATCCTTGAGGGGCCGAATGGCCACAATGTTTCCCGGGGTGCGTCCCAGCATGCGTTTGGCTTCGTCGCCGACGGCCAGGACGCGGTTGGTGCCCTGTTGGACGGCGACGACGGAGGGTTCGCGAAGAACGATGCCGTGGTCTTTGACGTAAACGAGGGTGTTGGCCGTGCCGAGATCGATCCCGATATCGTTGGAAAAAAATCCGAGAAGGTTGTCGAACATCAGATGATAGGAATGAAAGAAGAAATGGTGACCACCGGCGGCAGCGCCCGATCGTCGCCTAACAGGCCCGGCAACCAGTGAGGGCACAGGTTGGTTTCCGGCACGCCGGGCGTCAAGGTTATCCTTGACAATCTTTGACTCAACGGGCTTTCCGCCGCGGACCGATTCCGCTATAAGACACCGCTCATGCCCCTACCCGTTCGTCCGGCTGGTCGATCCGGTGCCTCGCCGCCGGGAATCCCGGCCTTTCTCTTTCAAATCACGATTTTGACGTTTGCGATGGCATTGCTCTCGCAGGCCGGGTGGTGGTTCGTGAATGCGTCTCCCGGCGTCGTGAGTCCCGTGTGGCCGGCCAGTGGTCTGGCGCTCGCGGCAGCACTCTTCTACGGGCTGGATCGTGCCATCCCGGCTGTTTATCTCGGCGCGCTGGCGAGCAATGTACTGTCGGGAGATCCGCTCGTTTTCAGCTACCTGGCTCCGCTGGCGCAGGTGGCGGAGGTGGTTGTCGGATGCATTCTGGTTCGGGATGTCGCGAAAGTGGATGTGAATCTGCCCACGGCGCGGGATTTCGGGAAGTTTGTTGCAGCCTCGTGCACGGCGGGTCCGGCGCTCGCGGCGATGATCCTGGTTCTGGTGCGTGCGACCGGCGACCGGCTGCCCGCAACGCAGATGGCGGGTGGTTTCGGTGAGCTTTGGCAGGCGCATGCTTTCGGCACGCTGGTGTTCGGGCCATTTCTGCTGTTCGCGCTTCAGCGTCAGGATTTTCGTCCGCCGGATCCGGCCGGTCGATATGGTCTTCTGATCTGTTCGGTTGGCTTGTGGAGCCTGTTGGCGCTTTTGCTGACCGGAGGTGCGAACTCGGGACTGGCCCTCTTTCTTTTGGGAGCCGCGTCACTTCTTTCGCTTCTCGTGGCGGTCTTGTTCGGGTTGCGGAGCACGTCGCTTTTCCTGGCAATGTTCGTCTTTCTCGTCCCCGCCTGCGTCGTCATTTTTCCCGAACAGGCGAGGGCCGCGCGCTTGCTCCAGCACCAGGAAACCCCGCAATTTCTCCTCAACGGTCTGGCGTTTGTCTCGAGCCTCGGCTGCCTGCTTCTGGCGGCATTCCGGGATGAACTGAATTCCACCCGCATCAAATTCGGGCTGGCCCTGGAGTCGGCGAGCGTTTGCCTGTGGGAATGGACTCCGGATGCGTGGCGGTGCCGCACACCATCGTGGATCGCGCGACTCGGCCTGCCCGGCGACCGGGAAATTCCCGACGAGGAATGGCGGGCTTTGGTTCACCCGGACGACCGCGCGGATTTCGATGCGAGCTTTGCGCGCCTCGGGAGCCCGGGATCTCCAAAGTGGAGTCATGTCTACCGGATGCACGACGGCCCGGGAAATTGGATCTGGGTTCACTCGTACGCGCAGCCGGTGCGCCGGACGGCCGATGACGAGCTGTCGGTCGTTGCCGGTGTGACCCGGGACATCACGGACGAACGCCTCTCAATGCAGACGCGGATTGCCGCCATCGAGACCGAGGCGGAACTCCGGACGTTGAGGAGCCAGTTGAATCCACATTTTCTCTTCAATGCCCTCAACAGTGTCCGGGCGCTCATTGGGCGGCACGATGCACGAGCGCGGGAGATGATCACATCGTTGGGCAGCCTGCTCCGCGGCCTGTTGTCAAACCGCGACGGCCGGATGCACACGGTCGAGCGCGAACTCCAGTTGGTCCATGATTACCTCGAGGTTGAGTTGATCCGTTTCGGTGATCGCCTGCACCAGCGGATCGAGCGCAGCGCGGAGGCTTCGAACTGCATGATTCCGGGCATGCTGGTCCTGACGCTGGTCGAAAACGCCATCAAGCACGGCGTGTCGAAGCTGGATGCGGGGGGGGCGATCGACGTGCTGATGCGGGTCGAGGCCGGCTGGCTCGTCATTGAGGTCATCAACGACGGTTCGCTGGGGCCGGAATCGGGCGGATTTGGGCTTGCGAACTGTCGCCGCCGCATTGCGCTCTTCACCGATGATCAGGGGAGCCTGGATCTTCACGAAATCCCGGGGCCTCGGGTGACAGCGACGGTCCGGTTGCCGCTCTCGCAAGGTGGGACTGGCATTTGACGGCGATTTTTGCTTTTCTCTTCAACGAACCCGCCCATGAAGAAAGTTCTCATCATTGAAGACGAGGTCTTTGCCTTGGAAGACCTTCGTGACTCCCTCCAGGAAATCGTGCCGAATCTGGAGGCAACGTGTGTCAAAACGGCGACCGAGGGCTTGGAAGCACTCCGCGGCGGGGCCTTCGACGCCATCTTCCTCGATATCGAGCTTCCCGGGATGAGCGGGATCCAGATGCTGGAGCGCCTTCCGCAACCGGCACCTCCGGTCGTGCTGGTCACGGCCCACGCGCTCATTGCACTCGATGCATTCGGACTGGGTGTGGTGGATTGTCTGTTGAAGCCGGTCGACCAGCAGCGCCTGCGAAAGGCGGTCAACAAAATCCAGAATCTCCCGGCCGTCTCGGTCATGGAGCACGGCTACAGTTCGGAGTTCCTGCATCCGGATGATCGGTTTTTCGTTCGAAACGGCGAGCGGTTGTGGCTGTTGAGGGTCGGTGACATCCTCCGCATCGAAGCGGAAGGCGACGGATTGCGGGTGTTTTTCCGCGATCAGAGCGGAACGGTGAAAGGCGATCCCACGGAGTTCCGGTCCCGCCTCGACCCCCGGGTTTTTTACCACAGCTGTCCGGAAACCACGATCAATGTCGAATCGGTTGACCACTTCACACAAACGCCGGGCGGCCGCCTGGTGGCGACGTTTGCCGATGGGTGGTCGGTGGAGTTCGACGCCGAGCAGTCGCGGATCTTTGCCGAAGCGTTCGGGATCTGATCAGACGCGGAAGATCGCTCCCAATTTCTTCCCGAGGATAAAGCTGGCTCCGATGATGGTGACGGCGAGAAAGGCCATGGCCCATACGCCGAGGGCGCTGGCTACGAACCGCCCCTCGCCGAGGAGTTGGTACAACTCGTAAATGGCCTTCGTGATCGGGAAGTCTTGCTGTTTCTGAGCAAGGATCAGTGAATCGCTGACTTCGAGCATGGCGAACGAGAAAGCGAGCAGTCCGCCGGCGAGGAGATTGGCGGCAATGAGCGGAATGGTAATCTTGCGCAACGTCCTCAAGGGCGGGCAGCCCAGATTTTGTGCGGCTTCCTCCAGCGTGACGCTCGTCTGCTGAAACCCCGCGGCCGCCGAGCGAACGACATAGGGCAGACGGCGGACCGAGTAGGCGATGACCAGAATGGCGAGCGGGTCGACCGCTGGGTTCATGAAACCAAACAACTTTCCATCCTGCGTCATGGCAAGATAGCCAAAGGCCAGAACGAGGCCCGGAACGGCGAGCGGCAACATGGCCATGGCGTCAAGCACCTGCCGGCCCGCCAGTTTCGTACGGACGACGACGTAAGCGATGGCAATGCCGAGGATCAGGTCGACGAGCGTGGCGAGTCCGGCGTATTTGAGGCTGTTCTGAATCGACGGGAGAGTCAGGTTGTGGCCCAAGGCAGCTTCGAAGTGGGAAAGCGTCCAACCGGTCGGCAGAATGGTGCCGTACCAGTCCTTCGAAAAAGCAACAAGGATCACCCCGAGATGCGGGAGCACGGCGAGAAGCGTCACACCGGCGAAAGCCCCCGTGCACAGCAGAGTCCCCAACCAGCCGACGGGGCGGGGACCGCCCTGGCTCGTGGCTTTCGCCATCATGGCATGGTTGTCGCGTCCGAAGAGCAGCTTGCCGGCTGCGTAAAGGAGGACGGTGGCCATGAGCAACACGGCCACCAGTGCGAAGGGGAACGGATTTCCGCCGATGTCCTTGATCCCGTGGAAAATCTGGACCGATGTCACGCGGGTGAATTCAAACATGAGCGGAACACCCAACTCGGTGAACGACCAGATGAAGATGATCGTTCCTCCGGCGAACAGCCCGGGCATGATCAGCGGCAGCGTGATTTTCCGGAACTTGCGCAATCCCGTGCACCCGAGATTCTCCGCTGCCTCCTCCATGGCGGGGTCCACATTGGCCAGCGCGGCGAGGACGTTGAGATAAAGGATGGGGTAGAGGTGCAGGGCATTCATGATGACGACGCCCCAAAGTCTGCTCTGCCCGAGCCAGTCCACCGGCTGGGCAGGGTCCATGAGCCCCAGCGTTTCCAACAGGGCATTCAGCGCGCCCTGCTGCCCGAGGATCTGTTTCACGCCGATTGCTCCAACAAAGGGCGGGAGGATCATCGGAATGAGCACCAGCGCTCCCAGGAGCGTCTTGCCGGGAAAAATGTAGCGATCGCTGATGACGGCGAGCGGAACGGCGATCAAGGCGGTGAGGAGCGTCGACCAGACCGCCATGAGCAACGAATTCCAAAGACCTTCGAGATAAATCGGGTTTCGGAAAACCTCGAGAATGTAGTCGAACGTGAAGCGACCATCCGATCCGACAAACGCTCCACGGAGCGTCTCGAAAATCGGCCAGATGAAGAACAGAGCGAAGAAAACAGCCGTCAGGAAGAAGACGATGCGGGCGAGGCCTTGGGACATATCAGCGGCCCTCCCGTGCAAGTTGTTCGGCTTCGCGGTACTGTCGGCGGAAGGCGTCGCCGAGTTCTTTGGCGAGGCGGACTTCTTCAATGCGGTTCTGGGCCGAGAGGGCGGGGCGGATCTTGTTCATGGCGGTGTCATAGTCGACGGAGGACATGTCGGTGAATCGTCGGAAGGCCTCCCGCGGAAAGCCGGCTTGGATCAGCGCCTTCCATGCGGAGGCCTGTTCGTCATGCGAATCGAGACACATGACTCGGATGATAAAGCTCATGGTTTTGAAGAGTGGGCCGGTCCACTTGGGATGGTAGGTAAAGAGTTTGGCCTCCTCATAAGGCAGGACGTCCGGATCGGACCGAAAAGGCTGGAATTCCGGGGCGTAGAGCTCCTTGCGAACCGGCAATCTCCGCAAGGCATAGCGAACCGGGCCGCCCGGCGTCCCGACCTTGAAGTTCCAGAGCTTCTGTCCCTCGATCGACAGCACGAAGGCGATGAACTCCTCGGCCACTTCACGGTTCGGCGCCCCGCGCAGCAGGCCGATCGGATCAACCCCCACGGACGAACCGCCTGCCGGCGTGAAATACTGCAGGCGCGAGGGTTCGTCGCCCACCCGCACGGCTTCGCTTTGGAACCTCCCGTAAAAGTCGATGCACATCCCGATGGCGGCATCCCCGAGCGAAACATCCATGGGCACCTTGCCGGCGGCATCCGTGAAATAGCGCGCATTGGCGGACGCCTGTTGGATGATCTGCAGGCCGCGCGCCCACCCCAGCGCCAGGACAGCGGGATCATCGCTGCCGGTCTCACGGACCAGTTCCTGCATCTGTTGTTGGATGACCATTTCGAAGGCCTTGGCGGCCGACCCGCTCTTGGTTGGATCCGCGAGGGCGACCTGCTTGAAAAAGCGCGGATTCGTGAGGTCCCGCCACGACGAGGGGATTTCCTCCACTCCGAGCCGGCGGAGCGAATCCGGGTTGTAGCAAATCCCGAACGATGACAGACACGCTCCGATCCAGCGGCCCTCCGGATCAAAAAACGGCTCACCGGAAACGCGCTGCGGGATCGAATTCTCGGTAAACCACTCCGGATGCGTTTCGAGGATCCGGCTGGGAACCAGGCGCCCGGCATTCGCCTGTTGTTCAAAGTCGAACGCTCCCCCTCCGAAGAAAAGATCGATTCCGATCCCCCGATCCGAATTCAGAAACATCCGCCGCGCCGCCTGGGCCGGCGTGTCAAACGACGGGGCCTGCCCGGGGCTGACCCGCGGATTGTCGAAGGCCCCGGCAATCTCGGCGGTGAACGGCCGGCCGGATTCGCGCCATTCGCGCTCGAACACGGCAAAGAACTCGCCCTTGAGGAATCGGGCGATTTCGCTCGTGCCGCCGGGGAGACGCCAGTCAATGCGAACGGTCCTCCCGGTCTTGCGCTGGTAGTGGTCGGCGAAGGCGTGCGAAAACTCGTAACGGATGGCCTCATTGTGAGGGGAAACGATGACGAGCGTATCGTCAGCGTCGGCAAGGAGATTTTCCTTGGGCTTCAGCAGAAACGGCAGCCCGACCACAAGGGCCATGGCTGCAACGACGACGAGGAGGCGGCCCATGGTTCAGCGGCGCAGGACAACCACATCCTCCGGTTCCGCATACGCGTAAAGGTCGCGCTCGGATGAACGCGCCGAGGGATGCGGATTCAGCTCAAAAATCTTCAGCGTCTGCGAGCCGGCCGCAAAACGATATTGTGCGACCTCGCCGAGGTAGATCGATTCACCGATCCGACCCCGCGCAAAATTCCCCGCCGGTTTCGACTCGCGGATTGTCCATGTTTCCGGACGGATGGAAAGCGTGGATTCTTCGCCGGGTTTTGGAACCCAGTTCGGGTCGGCGACGACGCCAACGAAGCGGCCCAGATCGCAATCCACTTCGGCGACACCCTCAGCCACGGAGACAATCCGCCCGGGGAGAAAGTTCGTTTCCCCGATGAAATCTGCGACGACTTTGGACCGGGGCCGGCGGTAGACTTCCTCCGGCGAACCAATCTGGGCAATCCGACCTCCCTCGAGGATTGCCATGCGGTCGGAGATCGAGAGCGCCTCCTTCTGGTCGTGCGTGACATAGATCGCCGTCAGGCCGAATTCCTTGCAGACCCGCCGGATTTCGGTTCGCATTTCGAGACGAAGCTTCGCGTCCAAATTGGACAGCGGCTCATCCAACAGGAGGCACCGGGGGCGGATGACGAGCGCCCTCGCCAGGGCCACCCGCTGCTGCTGGCCACCCGAAAGCTGGGCGATCTTTCGCTCGGCGTAAGGGGCCATCTGGACCGACTCGAGCGCAGCGGCCACACGGGACTTGATCTCTGCAGCGGGTACCCGGCGCTCCTCGAGTCCGAACGCGACATTTTTCGCGACGGTCATGTGCGGCCAGAGAGCGTAACTCTGGAACATCATGCCCGTATTCCGCTTATGCGGCGGCTGGCGGGTCACGTCTTCCTCGCCGAAAAGGATTCGTCCGCCATCCGGGATGTAGAACCCCGCGATGTTCCGGAGCAACGTCGTTTTTCCGCAGCCGCTCGGTCCCAGCAGGAAGAACAACTCACCGGGCTCGATTCGGAACGTCAAGCCATTCAGCGCAACGGCCTGTCCGAACTTCTTGACCAGGTTTTCGATGGTGATGGCAATCATGGGGGTCGAAGAGCGGTTTTGTAGCGGAGTTGCCTTCGGGGAGCAATCTTCATGCCCGCGGCAGCCCGAAAGTTTTGGAAGCGAGTTCTGTTGCGAATCGATAGCGTCGTACTTATCGTCGGGCCACGCGCGAGGAAGAAGTGAGCAATCGATCCAGCCCGACCCCCGGAGACGCCATTCATCCTTTGCGGGAAGCCACATTTGTGGGTTTGCTTCTTCTGCTGGTTTCGCTGGCGGGGATCTGGTTTCTGGTTCTTCGGGCGAAGGAGATTCAGGAGGTGACGATTCGCACCGACCTCCTCCGGACGGCGAGGGCGGCCGCTGGCTTGGTGGATGGCGATCGACACGAGTCCCTCGCAGCCGGGGGAGCGCATCTGGACACCAACCATACTGCGCTGCTGGAGCCGCTCGTGCGTTTCCACCGCGGCGTTCCCGAGATCGCGTATCTTTACACCCTGGTCGAGCGCGATGGCGGGTTGGTCTTCATCCTCGACACAGCGCAAGTGGCTGACCGCTTGGGTTTCGACCGCGAGATGACGGCGTCGGCCCTGCGCGAGCCTTACTCCAGCGAGTCGCCGGAGGAGGATGCAGCAGAGATTGCGGCCCTCCGTGAGGGACGCGATTACGTCAGCGAAACTCCCTTTCAAGACGACTTTGGGACCTTTATTTCCGCCGTTACGCCGGTGCGCAACGCCTCCGGCGAAGTCGTGGCCATCCTCGGAGCCGACCTCCGGATCAACGATTTCCTGGAGCGGAGCGCAGGTCTGGACGCGGCCGCCTGGATGGCGGCGAGCGGCCTGTCCCTGGCCTCGTTGTTGATCGGAGCGCTGGTCTATCGTTTCCGGAAGCGCCTTGCTCGCGGCGAGCGGGAGGCGGTTCTCGCGCTGCGTGAACGGGCTCGCTTGATCGAGCGGGACCGGAGGTTGGTCTCCGCACTGGGCCAGATTCTGTTCCATTTCGACGCGGACAAAGACCGCTTCGAGTGGCGCGGGGAATGCAGCGAGTTGCTCGGTTTTTCTCTCGCCGAGATGCCGGCGAATCGCAGTGAACTCTCCAAGTTGATTCATCCCCGGGACTCTGCGGTGGCCTTT
The DNA here is from genome assembly GCA_033763515.1 of Terrimicrobiaceae bacterium. Taxonomy (GTDB): domain Bacteria; phylum Verrucomicrobiota; class Verrucomicrobiia; order Chthoniobacterales; family Terrimicrobiaceae; genus JANRKJ01. The sequence goes on from JANRKJ010000019.1 coordinate 122,091, forward strand.
CGCTGGGAGGAGTTCACGGGCCCGGATCCCATCATTCAGGAATTCCGTTGCCGGCGGCGCGACGGCACCGATGTTTGGACATCCTGTCGGGCGGTCGTTGAGCGGGACCTGACCGGTCGGCTGGCCGGCGTCGACGGCGTTTTGCTGGATATTTCGCAACGAAAGGCGTTCGAAGCGGAGTTGATTGCTGCGAAAAATGCCGCCGAAGCCGGGGCCCGCGCCAAAAGCGACTTCCTCGCCGTCATGAGCCATGAGATTCGGACTCCGATGAACGGCGTTGTCGGTTGCACGAACCTGCTGCTTGAAACGCCTCTCGATTCCCAACAGCGGGAGTTCCTCGAAACCATCCGGAAGTGCGGCGACTCGCTGCTTCATCTCATCAACGACATCCTCGATTTCTCCAAGATGGAGTCCGACAAACTCACGTTGGAATCGCGTCCGTTTTCCCTGCGCGACTGCGTGGGCGAGGTGCTGGAGCTCTACGGGCTGATGGCTGCCGAAAAATCGCTCGAACTCATCGGCCTGTTTGATGACGTCGGGTTGGACTGGGTAGAGGGCGACGAGGTACGCCTGCGCCAAATTGTCGGGAACCTCGTCGGAAATGCCATCAAGTTCACTTCGCACGGCGACGTGGTAGTGACGGTCGGTCGGCGTCCGTGGCCGGGCGACCGGCAGGCCATCGGCATCTCGGTCCGCGACACCGGCATTGGGATTCCGGAGGAAAAGCAGAAGACGATCTTCCAGCCATTCAGCCAGGCCGACACATCAACCACCCGACGTTTTGGCGGGACGGGGCTGGGGCTGGCGATCTGCGGCCGCTTGGCAACCCTGATGGGCGGCGCAATCACCGTATTCAGTCACCCGGGTCGCGGATCGGAGTTTCTGGTTCTCCTTCCGCTGGAGGAGGTCACACCGCCAACCCCCGTATCTCTCCCGGGGAACTTGGATGGGTGCAGGGCGCTTCTGATCAGTTCTCATGAAATCCTCGGTTCCGAACTCCTCGCCGAACTGAAGGAAAGCGGTCTGGCGGCGGCATGGGTGGTCGCGGCTCCTGAACACGTCGATCCGCCCCTTCCGGACTTTGTGATTTGGGACACACGGGTTCCCGGTTCCGAGACGTTCCTCGAGAGGCTCCGCCAAGCCGCCCGGCCCGGAACCGTCCGGACGATCGGTTTGGTCGCTCCGACGATCGAGGGTCCGACGCTCGGTCTCGGCTTTGATCAGATCGTGACCAAACCCCTGCGTCCCGGCCAGCTCGCCCGAACGCTCGCCGCCATGCTCACCGGCTCGGAAACGAAGGCCGCGGCCAGCGCACCCGCCACCGGTCCGGAGCTGGCTGCACGTTGGCCCCTCCGGATCCTTGTCGCCGAGGACAATGCCACCAACCGGAAAGTGATCAGCCACCTTCTGCAGCGGATGGGTTATGAACCCACGGTGGTTTCGAACGGACGCGAGTGCGTGTCAGCCGCCGTATCCGGTGCATTCGACATGGTCCTCATGGATGTCCAGATGCCGGAGATGGACGGTTATGAGGCGACCAATCGGCTCCGCAATGGGGGCAGTCGGATCTGGATCACGGCGCTTACGGCGGACGCCATGCCGGAGGACCCACTCCGCTGCCGCATTGCAGGTATGAACGATTACCTGAGCAAGCCGGTACGGCCGGACGCTCTCCGTGCGGCGATCGAACGTTGTGCCGAAGCGCTCGCTCCGCGCCAGTAGGGTTCAGGCCCGCCCGATGCTGGTGTAGGTGAACCCAAACTCGCGAACGGTATCCGGGTCGAAAAGGTTGCGGCCGTCGAAAATCAACGGCGTGTGCATGATTTTCTTCAGCTCCTCGAAATCGACACCGGCAAACATTTTCCACTCGGTCGCGATGATCAGCGCTTCTGCGTCCTTTGCAGCGTCCAAGGGCGAATCGGCAAAGCGGGCGCCTTCGACGAGTTTGAACTCGCGGGCTTTTTCCATGCCCTTCGGATCGTAAACGCTGACTTCAGCTCCCTCGGAGAGCAGGTCCTTGACCACGTCAACGGCGACCGAGGAACGGACATCGTCGGTGTCCGGCTTGAACGTCAGACCCCACACGGCGATTTTCTTGTCTTTGAGAACCCAGAGCGCCTCGCGAACTTTGCCAAGGAAACGGTCTCGCTGCGTGCGGTTGATCCGCTGGACCTCCTTCAGGAGGTGGAAAGGAACTCCGAGGTTGTCACTGATCGCGATGAAGGCGGCGATATCCTTCGGGAAGCAGGAGCCTCCATAGCCGATGCCGGCATTCAGGAAGTTCCGGCCGATGCGTTTGTCGGTTCCGATTCCGTCGGCAACTTTCTCCACGTCGGCACCACTGGCTTCGCAAATCTGCGCGACAGCGTTGATGTAGGAGATTTTCAAGGCGAGGAACGAGTTCGCCGCATGCTTGATCAACTCAGCCGAGTTGATGTCGGTAACGAGCACCGGCGCCATGAACGGTTCGTAGATCTTCTGCATGAGCGCGACCGCCCGCTCGCTGTTGCCGCCAATGACAATGCGGTCCGGCTTCATCAGATCGGGAACGGCACAGCCTTCACGGAGAAACTCCGGATTGCTGACGACGTCAAATTCCGCTCCCGTCTTGTTGTAGCGCCGGATCGTGTCGGCAACCTTTTCCCCGGTCTTCACAGGCACCGTGCTCTTGTCAACGATGACACGATATTGACCGGGCTTCAGCACGCCGGCGATTTCCCGGGCAACCTTCTCAATGTAGGAGAGGTCAACGCTGCCGTCCGGCTGCGGAGGTGTGGGCACGGCGATAAATACGACTTCGGAGTTGTCGACGCCTTCCTCGGTGCTCGACGTGAATGAAAGGCGCTTGGCGGCGACGTTTTGATGAATCAGGTCATCCAAGCCGGGCTCGTAAATCGGGACTTTGCCCTGACGCAAACTTTCGACCTTCTTTGTGTCATTGTCGACGCAGATGACATGATGACCGACTTCGGCGAAACAAGCGCCGGACACGAGTCCGACGTAACCGGATCCAATAATGCAGAGTTTCATTGAGGCTGAGTGTGGAGAGTGGAGCGGCCGCCAACTGGAGAAGGTTATTCTCCCGGCGAGAGCGGGCTGGTATCCTGACTGAATGCCAGTGGCAGGGTCACCTGCGGAGCATCCTTCAAGGTCAGGACAAAAAGAACGCCCAGTTCGCGGTCACCACCTTCGTTGTCGCGGATCTCGGTGCCGACCGAAGCGATCCAACTCGAGAGGTCCCGATGGACCAGGTAGCGCTGATACTGGAGAACTTGCGAAACAAACTCGTACTGTTCGTAAAGGCTGACCGACCAGTGGTCGTTCACCCTCCAATAAATCGAGAAGTCCAACTGGCTGTTGTCCGAGAAGAACGTGTTGCCGTCGATGTAGCGGTGTCCGATACCCACGGAGACATCGCGGACCGGCATGAAACTCACGTTGGTATTGATCTCGGTGAATCCCTGATCGGTCAACGGGAGTTGCGACGAGACATTCAGACTCGCCCACGGCACCGGCCGGAACCGTGCGACGTTGAAGAAGTTCGAAACCGGCGCATCCGAGTACGGACTGTCGAAGTTTACATCCAGGAACGAGTCGAGCGTGAACCACTGGAACGTGCGGTTATCCCGGCGTGTCTCCAGCCGCTGCCGTGCGCCCAACCGGACGATGTTCCACGTGTCAATCGAATCAATCGCGGTGAACTGAGGGAAATCCAGCGGCAGCAACTGGGTGGAGGGCACCACGCGGTCAAATTGGAGGATATCCTCCGGACTCGGCCCGAAATTATAGACGCCGGAATAATTGAGATACGGCTGCACGACGTGGCGGAGGCCGTCCAAGCCAAGCCACCGCGCCTGAAGCCGCTCAAACGTCCGCGAGATCTTTGTGGAAACTTCGACACCGTAATTGGCCACCACCCGGAATCGCCCTCCGGCGCTCTCAAAAACCGGCGACGGATTGTTCAGCGGCGTGCTTTCGACCTGTGGGTTGATGACGGTCTCCTCGCCGGTAATCGGATCGATCGCGGTATCGCCGCCGACCGGCGTGAGGAACGAACCGGTCTTTGTATAATACGTCCCGCGAATACCAACCCGTGGGTTCACCGTCAGCCAGCCGAAGAGTTTGGTCGGCAGCGAGAGTTGGTGAAACGTGTCGAATCGGACGGCATTGTAATCCGGATACTCGGTCTGGCCGAATGAAGGATCGTTGGAGAAGGTCCGCCTCAGGTTCGCCACCCCGGTCTCACCGCTGTAGTTGACCGGCAGCCCGAAGAACCGGCTCTGCTTGAAGTCGATCACCGCTTCCGGGAGGCGCTCGGTAACGTCCTGAAAGTCGTTCATCTGCCAGCGTGCGATGAGGTTCATCGTGTAAAACTCATCCCACTTGGTCAGCGAAAGCACGTTATCCGGCTGCGGGTCGACACGGAACTGGCCCGGATAGAAGTCCTCAAGAAAATCGACGTCTCTCAGCAGGTTGATGTCCGCCGTGGCATAGATGTCGTCGGTGAGGAAAAGCCGTTGTTGGAACGAGACGCGGTAGCGGTTCGTCGTCCGGGTTTCGGCGGGTTCTCCGGGCGCTTCGACGGTGCGAACTTCCTTGGTTTCAAAAACGTAGTCGGATTTAAGCGCTCCATAGCTTCGATCGTTCTTCCCGTAGCGCATGTTAAGATCCAATCCGACCGAGGGGCCGAAATCCTGCCGCCATTCGGCCCGAGCTGTCGCAGTGACGCCTGAGGTGAGCGGAAAACTGTAGGCCGTCAAAAGGAACGCGCCCCATCGCGAGTTATAGCCCGGCAAGAACTGGAAGCCCGTGTTGTTGATGTTCGCGAAAAGATACGGAAACCAGAAAATCGGGACTTTCCCGACGTAAAGCGTGGAATTTGAAAAGACGACCCGGCTGTCGGTGTAGATCCGGACCGAGCGCGATTTGACGTGGTAATCTGGCTCCGAGGAATCATCGGTCGTGAAAATCGCGTCCTTGATGCGGAATTCCCGCTGGGACATGGCCCGAACATTGAACGCGTGGAAGAACCCGGGGTAGTTCGAACCGGAGAGTTCCAACGCCCGCATTTGTTTGCTCTCGAGGTTGAAGAGAGCCCGTTGCCCGGTCAGCACCTGCTCGGGCGTGTAGAGCCGAATATTGCCGATCAGGAGAACATCACGCGTGTCGGGGTTATACTCCGCGTAGTCGCAGTAGATGCTGTAATCGCCGTAGTGGATCTGGACGTTGTCCTCGGCAATGGCCACGCCGCCTTCGAACCGGGTGTTTCCATCGGCTGTGATCTCGACCGGCACATCACCGAACCCGCCCCCGAACTGCGCGTGCAGGAACGGGACGAGAACGAGAGCCAGAAGGGTCAGGCAGGCTTTCCTCATGCAAAATCGCGAAGCTAGGGCCGCGGAACGGGCATTCAAGAGAAAAACTCAGTCCCCGTAGCCGTTCGGGTGCTTGACGTGCCAGGCCCAGGCGCTCTCGACAATCGGCAGAATGTTCTCGAACCGCGGCTTCCAGCCGAGCTCCGCCTGGATCTTCTCCGAGGCCGCAATGAGCCGGGGTGGATCGCCCGGACGCCGGGGTTTCTCGACGGCCTTGATTTCGCGGCCGGTGACCTTGCGACACGTTTCAATGACCTCCCGAACCGACGTCCCTCCACCCGTTCCCAGATTGTATTTCGCCGTTTTGTCCGAGCGAATCGCCAGGATGTGCGCCTGCGCGAGGTCGAGAATGTGGATGTAGTCGCGAATACACGTGCCGTCCGGCGTCGGATAATCCGTGCCAAAAATATCGACCGACTCGCGTTGGCCGAGCGCAACCTTCAGGACATTCGGGATAAGGTGGGTTTCGATGCGGTGGTCTTCACCAAACCGCTCGGTGGCCCCGGCTGCGTTGAAGTACCGGAGCGCGACGTAGGAGAGGCCGTGAATCTCTTCATACCAGCGCAAGACCTGCTCGAACATCAGCTTGGATTCGCCATACGGGTTGATCGGCCTTTGCGGGAGCGATTCGTCCAGCGGCATCCGATCCGGAATGCCAAACGTCGCGCAGGTCGACGAGAAGACGAACTTCCGGACGCCGAACTCGACCGCCGCATCCAACAAGTGGATCCCGCAGGTCACATTATTTCGGAAATACTTTGAAGGATTTTGCATCGACTCACCGACGAGCGCATTCGCGGCAAAATGCATGACCGCATCCGGCTTGGCCTCCGAAAACGCGTGCCGGATCACCGTGGGATCGGCCAGATCCCCTTGGAAAAACCGCGCCCGCGGATCCACCGCCCGCCGGTGCCCCTCGGAGAGGTTGTCAAAAACCGCTACTTCGAAGCCTTCATTGAGAAGCTGCTCCACACAAATGCTGCCGATGTAGCCGGCGCCGCCCGTGACAAACACGCGTTTCATTCCCCGGCAGACTACCCACATCGGCCAACGGACCGCAACGGCCCAAATTCAAAATCCGTCCCCCCGCTCCGGGATTTGTCTTCCCCGCCCGCCCATGCTAATCCTCCGGCGTCCGGATTCCTCCCACCATGCGCCTGCTCTACGTTGCCGATTTGCATTACTCGCTGAAGCAGTTTGACTGGCTGCTCTCCCGTGCGGCCGATTTCGACATGGTCGCGGTCGGCGGGGATCTCCTCGACCTCTCCTCCCCGCTCGACCCGGATGTTCAGATCGCCGTGGTCGAAAAGTATTTCCATCTGCTTCGAGCCAAATCCCACCTTTTGGTCAGTTCCGGAAACCACGATGGCGATTCCCGGAACGAAGCCCAGGAGTCGATCGCGCAGTGGCTCCAGGAATCGCAGGAAGACGGAATCACCGTCGACCATGGAAGCTTTATTGCCGGCAACACGCGAATCTCGGTTTGCCCCTGGTGGGACGGAGATGTGACGCGCGCACAAGTGGAAGACTGGCTCACTGCCGAGGCGTCTCAAAGGCCAGCTTCGTGGATCTGGATCTACCATGCGCCGCCCGATGGCTCGAAAACCTGCTGGACCGGGAAGAAATCGGCCGGAGACGAATTCCTTCGAACACTCATCGAACGGCACGCTCCCAATGCCGTCCTCTGCGGGCACATCCACAACTCCCCCTTCTATCCCGAAGGTTCGTGGGTCGACCGCATCGCCACAACGTGGGTGTTCAATCCCGGCCGTCAGATCGGCCCCGAACCGTCCCACATTGTACTCGACCTGAGTGCAATGACGGCCGAATGGACGTCCTACGAAGGCAGCGAGATCCAGCTACTCGGGACCGGCGATCGTTGAGTCCGGCGGCCGCACCCGTTGACGCGGGTGGCGGTGCATCAAAGTATCCAGGAGCGAATCGAGCATGCCCATGTGGTCGTGTCCGGCAAACTGTTGCTTCACGTCGACCAGATAACGGTTCATCGCATCCAGCCTCCTCGCGAGGAGTTCGCACAAGTGCAGGCAGACTCCGGGAGTCTCGTTTAAAAATCGCCGGGGGTCGTCGATCACAAAAAATCGCGACGGCCGGGCCGCCTGCACGGTCGCCGTGTGCGGGATTTCCAGCAACGCCGAGAGATCGCCGAAAATGGCCCCCGGCTCCGATGTCTTGGCGACGCGAACCCCGTCTTTCAGCACCTCGACCGAACCGTCGATCAGAATAAAAAGGCAACCCGTCACCTCGCCGGACTGCAGGAGCGTTTCGCCCTCCGCCACTTGCCGCTCAGGCCGGCCGGCACAGGCTTCAAGTATCGAAGACATCGCGGGCCTGTCTTTGCTACGGAGTCCGAAACTTGCCAAGCGGAATCTTTCCCTCCGACGTCAAGCGACAAAAATGTCACCCGCCGTAAGTTGTTCTCCAACAGCAGCTTGTTGATTGTGAAAAAACTGTCGCTTCGGAAGTGAAGCCGCACCGATTACAACCGGCCCGCCTCGGGTTCTCCTGAAGCATGCTTAGAAACCCAAATCAAAAAACCTTATGAAATCACTCCGTGGATTCGCTACCGCCGCGGCAGTTGTATTGGCCAACGCTGGTTTCGTTCAACTCTCCCAAGCACAAACCGATCCGGGCCGCGTGCCGGTTCCGTCCAACCGCGCGTTTCCGACCGGGAATGTCATCTTTTTCCATCCCGATGGCACCGGTCTGAACCACTGGTTTGCCGCCCGCCTGTATTTTCACGGGCCGGATGGCATGCTTCACTGGGATCAACTTCCGAACATGGCGGCTTATCGCGGCCATATGGTGAACACCCTGATCGGCACGTCGAATGGCGGCGCCACCACGCACGCGTTCGGCTACAAAGTCGACGGCTACGGCTCGTTCGGAAAAGACGGCGATGGCGGAGTGACCCCTCCGACGGATATCGCCATCAACTCGCTTTCGGGCTATCAGGGCTCGATCATGCGCCAGGCGGCGAACGCCGGTCTTCCGGTGGGCGTCGTAAACGACGGCCACATCGGCGAACCCGGGACCGGGTGCTTCCTCGCGGAAGTCGGCAACCGTGGCAACTGGCAGGAAATCACGCGCCAGATGATCCAGGGGCGCCCCGGCTTCACGGACGCACGTCCCTGGGTGATCATGGGCGGCGGCGAAGCCGACACGCTTCCCAGCGGTGCCACGGTTCTGCATCGCAACCACAACCAGGAACGCAGTCAGGCACTCAACTCGACACTGAGCCTCCGCTCGGATTCGCTCAACCTGGAAGCCGATTGGGACACGCAGCTCGTCGGCGGGGTCGCCTCGCCGGCGAACATCGTCGGCAATGAGGGCACCCCGGTGGGCGTGATCAGCGCCGCATCGGACAACGCGATCGTCATCAAGACCCGCGCCCAGTTCAATGCCCTCGTCACGGCACTGAACGCCAACCCGACCTACGCTCCGCGCGTGCTCGGTTTGTTTGCGTTCCAGGACCTGTTCAACGACCGCAACGAAGAGGACCTCATCGGCCGCTCCAAAATCACAGCGGATCCGGTCAACTTCGTCGGTCCGGTGAACAACAGCGCGCTCGGTGTTCGCTCGAAGGCCAGCCGAATCATCCTCTGGGGTGATGTCGCCGGCAATCCGGGCCACAATCCGCCGACGTTTGCCGAGATGACCGACGTCGCCATCCGCATTCTGGATCGCGCCGCGAAGTCCCAGGCAAATGCCGCGAACCGCCGGTTCTTCCTCGTCGCGGAACAGGAAGCGAACGACAACTTCGGCAACAACGACAATGCCATTGGCATGCTCCATGCCATGGCCGACACCGACAAGGCGATCGGCGTCGCCCGCAACTACCTCGCCGCAAATCCCCGCACCCTCATCCTGACGGCGGCGGACAGTGACGCGGGTGGCATGCAGGTGACGGCACCCTACCGCGACAACATCGACGGCGGACCGATCGAGATCGCCGGCACCGCGATTCCGGGCTTGATCAACACCTCGACAAACACATCGAACCCGGCGTTCCTGAACCTTGGACAGTTCTACTTCGGGTTCAACTCGAACAACGCGCAGGGATCGACGAACCTGCCAAACGTGCCGGACGGTCTCGAGGGTCGCGGCCAGTCGGGAACCTCGGGCGGAACGCTCATGTTCCTCTCGGAACCGGACGCCAACAACGACCGGATGGAGTTCGCCATCAATTGGGCGGGAACCGGCGACTACACAGGCGGCATCGTCAGCCGCGCTGCCGGAGTCAACGCCGGCTTGCTCAATTCGGTGTTCGCCGCCCGCTTCGACAACATCGACGTGTATCGCATGATGTATGTGTCGCTCTTCGGCACACTCCTGAACTACCCGACCGTCGGCACCCAAGCCGTGGCGCGCTAAGTCAGCACACCAACGAAAATCATGAAAAACCTCATCACAACGCTCGGCGTTGCGGTGATCCTTTCGGCGGCGGCCCACACGGCCGCCGCCGTCACGGTCACGCCCGGAGGCGACGCGTTCGATCTCGCCTCCGGCTTTACGTCGGCCAATCCAGCGGCAACGGGAGATTTCATCGAAACATCCGGAACCCATCAGGTCGGCACATTCACGGACGGCGATCTGACCATCGGCATCGTCAGCGGCATTGTCCTGAGCACGGGCAATGTCGCGGGCATCAATCCACTCGCCAGCTTCCCGCCTTATCTGAGCACGGACTACAGCGGAAGTCCCGGAGCGTCGACGGCCGCCTTGGTTGACCAAATCAGCGCGTTCGGCACACCGTTCGCGGACTTTGATACGGTCCGATTCTCGATGACGGTGACACCCGGACTTGGCGATGACTATGTCAACTTCCGGCTTGGTTATCTGACCAGCGAGATCTCACCGGCGGACGTCTTCGGCATCTACGTCGACGAGGTCTTTACCGGCTACGTCGGTGGAGCTGCCATCGACCAGGCCCATCCCTGGATGCAGGCCGCCTCGTCCGGAATTGGATTCAGCCACGCCTTCTTCCTCGATGGCCTGGCGACCAACCCCGAGTCGCTGATCGTGTCACTGGCGATTCCGAACCCGGGTTCAGCGTTCCAGCTCGACTTCGTGCTGGTGGATGCCTTCGATGGAAACACCGACACGGCCGTTTTCCTCGGCGATTTCTCTCTAAGTTCGAGCGCGCTGGGAACGGTCGCCATTCCGGAGCCCGGAACTGTCGGCCTCTTCACAGCGGCCGGTCTGTTCCTGGTTCTCTTCCGGAAGCGCGCCCGCCGATCCTCTGTTTGACCCTGCGGAAAAGGCGGTCCGGACTTTGGTGACCGGGCCGCCTTTCTCTATTCGACCGTCACGCTCTTGGCCAGATTGCGCGGCTTGTCGACATCGCAACCCAGCGTGGCGGCAATATGATAGGCCAGAAGCTGGAGCGGGATAACCGCCAGGATCGGAACCAAATAATCCGGCGCATGCGGGATCAGGATGACGTCATCGCAAATCCGCGAGAGCGCCCCGTCACCCTCGGTCCCAATCGCAATCACCGGGCCTTTGCGTGCTTTGACTTCCTCGATATTGCTGACGTTCTTGTCAAAGACGGAATCCTGCGGAGCGATGAAGAGCGAGGGCGTCTCCTCGTTGATCAGCGCAATCACGCCGTGCTTGAGTTCGGCGCTCGGATAGCCCGATGCCGCGATGTAGCTGATTTCCTTGAGTTTCAGCGCGCCTTCCAGGGCGATCGGGTAATTCGCCTGTCGGCCCATGAAGAGGAAATTCTTCGCATGCGCATACTTCCGAGCGATCCGGGCAACCGTTTCGTCCAGTTCGAGCGTTCGGGCGACCAAGTCCGGCAGACGCTCAAGTTCGGAGAGAATCGTTCGGCCCTCTCCATGTGAAAGGTGCCGGATCCGTCCCAACAGAAGGCCGAGCAGAGTCAGGATCGTCAATTGGGAGGTGAAGGACTTCGTCGCCGCGACACCGATCTCGGGCCCCGCGTGCATGTAAACGCCGCCGTCACTCTCCCGCGCGATCGTGCTGCCGACATTGTTGCAAATGCCCAGCGTTCGATGCCCCTTGCGCTGGCTCTCCCGAAGCGCGGCCAAGGTGTCGGCCGTCTCGCCGCTCTGGCTGATCACAAAGACCAGCGTATCGCAATCGAGCGGAAGGTTCCGGTAACGAAACTCGCTGGCGATCTCGCATTCGACCGGCACATGGGCAAGGGATTCAATGATATATTCGCCGGCCAGTGCGGCGTGAAATGCCGTTCCACAGCCGCTGAGCACGATGCGGTCCACCGCACGCAACTCCGCATTGGTCATGTCCAGGCCGCCCAATTTGGCCGTGGCTTCCTCCGGTGAAAGCCTCCCGCGGAGCGCGTCACGAACCGAATTTGGTTGCTCGTAAATTTCCTTGAGCATGAAGTGCGGGAACGTGCCCTTGTCCACCGCATCGGCCGTGAACTCGACTTTGCTGACCTCGAAGTCGACACCGGTTCCGCTGACCGTCGAAATTTCAAAGCCGTCGCGCTCGAGGGCGACAATTTCGTAGTCGTTCAGATAAACGACATCCCGAGTATGCGCGACGATCGCGCTCACGTCGCTGGCGAGAAAGTGCTCCTCCTTGCCGATGCCGAGAACCAGCGGGCTGCCGCGCCGCGCTCCGACGACGAGTCCCGGCACGTCGGCATGGATCACGGCGATCCCATAGGTGCCGATGACCTGTTTGAGCGATTGCTGCACCGCTTCGACGAGCGACCCTTTGTCATGGCGGCCAGAACGGTCAAATGCCTCACCGACCAAATGCGCGAGCACCTCGGTGTCCGTCTGGCTTCGAAAAACATGCCCCCGCTCGGCCAACTGCGCCCGGAGCGTCGCATAATTTTCAATCACCCCATTGTGGACCAAAACCAAACGGCCGCTCGCATCCGTGTGCGGGTGGGCATTTTCCTCCGTCACTCCCCCATGCGTCGCCCACCGCGTGTGGCTGATTCCGACCGACCCCTGCACGGGCTGGCTTTCAATTGTTTGCGCGAGATTTGCAATGCGTCCGACCGCCTTGCGCACTTCCAGCGATCCTTCATGGACGAGAGCGACGCCGGCGGAATCATAGCCGCGATACTCCAGCCGTCGAAGACCGTCCATTAATACCGGCAGTGCCTCCGAGCGCCCTATATAACCAACGATGCCACACATATTGCTTTTTGCATCGTGACAAGTCGGGCCCGGCCCGGCAAGATGCTTCTCCCGTATGAGCCTCCCCGCGAACGCCCTCCCGATCTCAAAAACGCTGGCGATCATCATGGGTGGCGGAGCAGGAACCCGTCTCTTTCCGCTTACCAAAGAACGTGCCAAACCCGCCGTCCCGCTCGGTGGCAAATACCGGCTCGTCGACATTCCGATCAGCAATTGCCTGAACTCGGGTCTGCGCGGCATATACATCCTCACGCAGTTCAACAGCACCTCGCTCCATCGGCACATCAACGCGAGCTACAAATTCGACGACTTTACCCCGAGCTTTGTTGAAATCCTCGCGGCTCAGCAAACGCCCGAAGGTTCGCGTTGGTATCAGGGAACAGCAGACGCGGTGCGGCAAAACCTCCGATACTTTCTCGAACACCCTTACGATTACTTTGTCATCCTCAGCGGTGACCAACTCTACCGGATGGACTACCGCGACATGCTGCGGCAGCACGTGGAATCAAAAGCCGACATCACGATTGGCACGATTCCGGTCAACCGCGCTGCCGCGACGAGCTTCGGGCTCCTCCACACCGACGACGAACGCCGGATCAAGCAATTCGTCGAGAAGCCGAAAGACCCGGCCGTACTCGACTCGCTCCGCATCCCCGGGGAACTGCTCAAGCAGATCGGCCACCCCGCCGATGCCGACCTTTATCAGGCGTCGATGGGCATCTACATCTTCAACCGCCGTGTCCTCGTAGAGTGCCTCGACAACGACCTCGTCGACTTCGGCAAGCATGTCATTCCCGACGCCATCGCCAAGCGCCGGGTCATGGCCTTCATCTTCCAGGGTTATTGGGAGGATATTGGAACCATCCGCGCCTTCTTTGAAGCCAACCTGAACCTCGCCGAACCGCTTCCCCAATACAGCTTCTACGAACCCGGACACCCGATCTTCACCCATCCTCGGTTCCTCCCGGCCAGCGTGATCCGCGAGGCCACCATCGATCGGGCGATCATCTCGGACGGATGCATCATCGGGTCCGCCAAAATCGAGCGCTGCGTGCTCGGCATCCGGAGCGTGGTCCAATCCGGTTCGACGCTCAAAAACACGATCATGATGGGCGCGGACATCTACGAAAGCGAAGTCCACGACGCGCATCCCGGCGTGCCGCCCATGGGCGTCGGGCGCGATTGCGTGATCAATGGCGCGATTCTCGACAAGAACGTCCGAATCGGAAACAAGGTCGTGATTTCGCCCGAAGGCAAATCGCAGGATGCCGACGGCCCCGGCTACTACATTCGCGATGGCATCGTCGTCATCCCGAAAAACAGTGTCATTCCCGACGGAACTTGGATATAGGCAGGCACATGAGATTGTTTGCCTGGATGGCGCTGGCCGCGAGCCTGTTCGCGCTCGGCGGCTGTTACTTTGACAACCCGCTCACCGGCGGCTCGTCGAAAGAGATCAACACGTGGCTCCTCGGAGTTTGGGAACACCGGGATGAAAAAGGCCGCGTCGCGAGGGCGCAAGTGACTCCGATCTCGGACGACCGTTACTTCGTGGCATTTGCCCGACCGGGCAAGACTTCCCGCGATGTCAAAAATTACGAGTTCGAAGCCTGGCCGTCCCGCGTCGGCGATACCGTTTTTCTCACGCTGAAATGCCTGTCCAGCCCGGGGGATATCCCAACCGGCGCCCACGTGTTCGTCCAAGCCCAGCTCCTGGATCAGAACAATGCCCGCCTGCGCGGCCTGCAGATCGATCTCCCCCCCACCGCCTCGTCGTTCGAACTCCGCCGGGAAGTCCGGCGCAAATTGAAGGACCGTTCGCTTTATCCGGCGGAATCGACCGATTGGAAGCGCGTGGCCGAGGTCTTCTGGAGCACGGACGGACAGGATCCGGCATTCACTCCGATCCGGAATCCCACTTACTGAAAGTGGACGCACCTGCGGAGCGGACGTTCGATCGTCTGGGACCGGTGCTGACGAAAAAGAGGCTGGCACTTCAAGAAGCGTCTGCCGCCCACCTCTTGCACCAGGGCGAGGGTCTGCTCCGGCTGGAGCGGTGGATCCCCTTGGACCGCACGATTCTCACCCTGCTCGCCCTCGTCGGGCTGGCCGGCCCCGCACGAAGAGAGTTCCTGGGCATCCGCTTGGTGGAGCAAACCTGGACGCTCGCACATCTGCCGGCCGCCTTTGATGGATTTCGGCTTCTCCAATTATCCGATCTCCATCTGGACATCGATCCCGAACTCAGTCCGGCCATCGTCCGCGCGGTGCAGAATGTCCCCCACGATGCTGCTGTGGTCACCGGCGATTTCCGCAACCGCACGGACGGTGATCCCGCCCCGTGCATCGCCTTGCTTTCCGACGTCTTGCCATTTCTTGCCAAAGATCGGTGGGGAATTCTCGGCAACCACGACTCCCTCGAAATGACCCAGCCGATCGAAGCGGCCGGACTGCCGATCCTGCTGAATGAATCCGCCGCACTGACCCGTTGCGACGCGAAACTCTGGATCTGCGGGACCGACGATCCGCATTTTTTCCGCACTCACGATCTGGAGGCTGCCTCGCGGGGCATTCCGTCCGGAGACTGCAAAATCCTCCTCACACACAGCCCGGAAATCTTCGACGAGGCGGAACAGGCCGGCTTTGACCTTCAATTGAGCGGCCACACGCACGGCGGCCAGCTCTGTCTGCCCGGCGGCTTTCCGCTCGTTGTCCCCTGCCGCGCGCCCCGGAGATTCGCCCGTGGCCGCTGGTCGCATGGACGGCTCCAAGGCTACACGTCGCCCGGCACGGGAAGTTGCGGCGTGGCCGCGCGGTTGTTCTGTCCTCCGGAAATCACTTTGCACACCCTCCGCTCGCCGTCTGCGGGCGTCTGACACGCAGCCCACGCTCGGCATCCGAACCGGTGGCGAAATGGACGCATCGGATCCGCCGCGCCGCGCTTGGCTCGTCATCAATCCCGCAGCCGGAAGCGTGACTTCCGACGAACAACTCGAAGCCAGAATCTGCGGTCGGCTCCGCGCCGCCGGATGGCAGATCGATGTCCGTCGAACCACCGGCGAAGGGTCCGCCGGTAAAATCGCCGAGCAGGCCATCCGCGAAAATCTCGACACCCTCGTCGTTGCCGGCGGAGATGGCACCGTCGGCCTCGTCGCCAGCGTTGTCGCAGAAACTTCGGTCACGCTGGGGATCCTGCCGATGGGGACGTTCAACAATGTCGCCCGTTCGATCGGAATCCCCAACGATCTCGATGCCGCGCTGGAGATCCTCATCCACGGACGCCGGATTCGCATCGACGCCTGCGAGGCCGGTGGTCGCCGCCCGTTCTTCGAAGCCGCCGGCGTCGGACTCGATGCCACGCTTTTTCCACTGGGCGAGGCCGTGAAGGATGGCCAATGGACACGGTGGGCGGACATCGCACTCCAAACGATCGACTACCCGATCCAGCACTTTCATCTGACACTGAAAGGCACGCCACTGAAATCGGGCTGGGCCCGTTTTGAGGGCACGCGCATTCTTCGCCGCAACGCTTTATTGGTGGTCATTGCCAACGGCCCCTACTACGGCGGCGGATTCACGGTCGCACCGGGCGCCCGGCTGAACGACGGCTTGTTGACGATCGGGATCTACCGGAATTTTTCGAAGATCGAGTTGTTGCGGCATTTCTTCTCGATCCGCCGCGGCAAGCTTCGACGATCCCCGAAAGTTGAAACCTATCGGGCCCGGGAAATCGTTGTGCGAAGTTCGTCGCCGGTTTCCGTCCACGCCGACGGCCAACCCGCCGGCACGACACCGGTCGTCATCCGCTGCGTGCCCGGTGCCCTCCGCGTGATCGCGCCTTCACCGGAGACGTCGGAGGTCGAAAAGCGTGCGGCCGGTCATGAAGCCGAGGAGGCGCTCCGGCGGAGCTTTGCCGAGGTCCGGGACCGCGCCACCGCGGCTGAGACGCTCGAAAAAATCGAGCGCTCGGCCGCAGACATCCACGAAGACGATCTGGATGGCGAGGACTCGCCCGCCGCCGCCGGCTCGGCAATCCGAGCAGCCACCGACTCGGTGCCACCCGAAGAAAAGCCCGCCGCCGCCCTCGCGGAAACCGCCGTGCAAGCGGCCGCCGCAGACGATCCTGAGATCGTCGATGCCGCGATTGAAAATGTCGCTCGCGAACCCACCCACCCCGCGGTCGAGCGTGGTCGACGGCTGCTTCGCGAGGAATTGCTGCATCGCCTCACTCCTTTTGACCGGGCGGACGCCGCCGTGTTCCTGGCCATCAATCACTTCCCTCACCCGCCCGCTGCCAACACGGCGTTTTCGAAATTGAGCCGGCTGATGACGGGCGGACACGCGTGGCTCATCCCCCTTGCAATCGGGATGCTCGTCTCGCCCGCCAACCGATGGGAACGTTTCCGCCGCGTCGTGCCCGCCATGTATCTGGCGACATTCCTGATCGAAGTGCCCGTCAAACGGTATTTCCGCCGCAAACGTCCGTTCATCTCCATCGTGCGGGCGGTCGTGGTCGGAAAAAAACCGGGGAGCTACTCGTTCCCGTCCGGCCACAGTGCGGCGGCCTTCGCCGGTGCGACCCTGCTCGCCCGCGAGTTCCCCAAGGCGCGCCCATGGTTCTTTGCCATGGCGGGACTGGTGGCTTTTTCGCGCGTCTACCTCGGCGCCCACTATCCCGGGGACGTCGCAACCGGCAGCCTGCTCGGTTCCTTTCTCGCCCGCAGTTTTCAAAAACTCTTCAACCGACAAACGCCGCAATGACGTGGCCGGCTGCCGCCGTGGCGATCATCCACCAGCTGCCCGAGGACGCATTGGGCACTCCTCCGGACGCGAGTCGAATTTCACGCCCGATGGTTGGTTGCGAGGCATTCCCGACAAATCCCTCCCGCGCGGATGTCGAACCACCTTGGCCATGAAAAACCCTTCCGAATCCAACGAACGTCCCCTCGACCACGAAGACAAATCCAACCCGGACCCGATCACAGGTCAGCCCGGCTCGCACCCGGTCTCAACGGGCATCGGAGCCACAGGCGGTGCATTGGCCGCCACCGTTGCCGGTACGGCAGTCGGCGGGCCGATCGGCGGTGCCATCGGCGCGATGATCGGTGGAGTCGCGGGCGGGCTCGCCGGCAAGGCCGTCGGCGAAGGTGTCAATCCCACCGAGGAAGACGCCTACTGGCGCGAGAGCCACAAAAACCAACCCCACGGCGACGAACCATACGATACCTTCGCGCCGGCCTACCGGTCGGGCTACGAAGGTTACAATCAACACCGCGAGAACCACCGCAGCTTCGACGAAGCGGAAATGAAAATCCGCACCGACTACGAGAAGCAGGGCAATACCGTCCCATGGGACAAAGCCCGCGGAGCCAGCCAATCCGCATGGGACCGTGCAGCCGGACGTCACGCCGGTGCATCAACGATCCAAAGCGCGCAGGGCCCCAGCACGACCGGCAACATCTGACTGCCATCGCCGCGCGGCGGGGAGAGTTCCGCCGCGTGGCCACTCAACGGCGGAAAATCTGAAACAAGAGGGTCAAGACAATGCTCACCACGATGCAGGTCACAATGGGGAAATGGATCGTGAAATTCTCCCGCTTCACCGTGATGTCGCCAGGCAACCATCCACGAGGCCCGGCGAACCAAAGAACCGCCCCGACGACAGCCAGGCCGATTCCCATCAGGACGAGGATTTTTCCAAACTCCTGCATACTCTAAAAAAGTTCCATCTGCGCCGGGGGAGGCCGGCGGAAGGCTGACGTACTGTAAGCGAACGGAGTCGGGTCAAACCCCTCGCGGTCGCGGGCAGCGACAAACATCGCGCGAATTTGCTCGGCCCAGATCCCCGTTCCACGCAGGCGCTCGCCAAACGTCGACGAGTGCAACCGGCCACCACGCAGATCCCGGATCCGGGACAGAACCTTTTCCCGGCTCCCCGGAAAGTTTTCTTCCAACCAGGACGAGAAAATCTCTTTCACGGCATGCGGAAGGCGAATGATACTATAGGCAGCCCGTCTGGCCCCGGCCGCACGCGCGGCTTTCAGAAGCGCGGGGATTTCGTGATCGGTTAATCCGGGGACCAACGGGGCGAGCACGACGCCTGTGGGAATGCCTGCGTCGGCGAGCCTCTGGATGGCATCCAGCCGATGGTCCGGCAGTGCGGCCCGCGGCTCCATCCGGCGCGAAACATTCGGATCCAACGTAGTCAGGCTGATGTGAACCGCGCAGGCGTGATGGCGGCTGAGTTCGGTGAGCAGATCGATATCGCGCGTGACGAGGTGGTTTTTGGTGATCACGCCGACCGGATTCCGGAACTCGGCCAGGACCTCGAGACAGGCACGCGTCAGTTCGAGACGTTTTTCAATCGGTTGGTAACAATCGGTAACTCCGCTCATACCGAGTACCTCCGGCACCCATTTCGGTGACGACAACATCTCCCGGAGCAACTTTGGTGCGTTGGTTTTGACAATGATCCGGGTTTCAAAATCCAAGCCGGACGAGAAACCAAGGTACTCATGATACGGCCTCGCGTAACAATAGGAGCACCCATGCTCGCAGCCGCGGTAGGGATTCAGGCTCGCGCCGAAACTGATATCCGGACTGTCGTTCCGCGAGATGATCGAGCCCGACGTCTCACGCAGGAATTGCGTACGGGGATTTCGTTCCGCGGGCTCATCCAACTCGACCGCCAGCGCCTCGAAGCGGTTGGGCGGATTGCCCGAGGCACCGCGGGCCGCCGGAGGCATGATCAGAGCCCGCTCTTGCGGAGCTTCTCCAACTTGGGAGCAATCACCGCCCGGTTGTACGGGTGGGCCGGGTTCTGCTCGTAGAAATCCTGATGGTATTCCTCCGCCGGGAAAAACGGAAACGTCGCCGTGATCTCGGTGACAATGGGATCCTTGAACTTCGCTTGGGCGGCCGCTTTGGATTTCTCGGCGAGCGCCCGTTGCTCGTCGTTCAGCGGGATGATGATCGACCGGTATTGGGTGCCGACATCCGCTCCCTGACGGTTCAATGTCGTGGGATCGTGCGCGTCCCAGAACAAATCGATGACTTTTTCGTAGCTGATCTGCGCCGGATCGAAGGTAATTTCAACCACCTCGGCGTGGCCCGTCCGCCCGCTCGAAACTTCCTCATACGTCGGGTTCGCCTTCTCGCCGCCGGCATATCCGCTGACCACGGATTTGATCCCGGGTCGCCCTTGATAAACGGCCTCGACACACCAGAAACATCCACCGCCCACAATCGCTTTTTCTTCCGCCATAACCGGGAACATCGTCCAAAAAACCGCCACCGCGAGTGCAAATATCCTCATGTCGGAATCTCGCAGGATTTTGCTGAATTACCAGTTTTCGACGATCAGCGCCAAATCGCCGATGACCGAATCAAGTTTCTTGAGATCCTTGCGTCGGCCCTTTTCCGGCTTCACTTCGACGTGACGTAAAAGCGTGAGCATGTCGCGGATATCCCGCATCTTTCCCGCAGCCACTTTATCGCCCTCGCCGGCTGCATCCACCTTCGCGCGGAGCGCATCCAAATCCGAGTCCAGCCGGACACGATAGCCGTCCAGAGTCGCATGGAGCGTCCCGCGGAACGTCTCAAGTTCCTGGAGCAGCGACTTCATCGGCGAGGCTTCCCGCTCGGCGTCCGATTTCATCTGTGGCGGAATCAAGCACAATCGGATGCATTGCACAAGCCGGCACATTCAGATGGACTTCCGCCACCTCGTTCCCGCATCGTCGCTTCAATGACTGATGCCGAGTTGATCCGGCTCGCGCGCGAAGCACGAACCGCGGCCTATGCGCCTTATTCGAAGTTCGCCGTCGGCGCAGCGTTGCTGACGGCGGATGGGAACGTTTTCTCCGGCTGCAATGTGGAGAACCTGAGCTTTGGGCTGACCATCTGCGCCGAGCGAGTGGCCATAGGAACGGCGATTGCGGCGGGTCGGCGGGAATTCCAGTGCATCGCCGTCGCAGCGGACACGACCGAGCCGATCAGCCCATGCGGGGCGTGTCGGCAGGTTTTGGCGGAGTTTGCCCCCTCCCTGCGCATCCTTTTGGCCGGGCGGGACGGCCGCGTGGCGGAGTTCGGGCTTCAGGAACTGCTGCCTCGCGCATCCACGGGCATCCTCGACCGTTTGGCCTGAATCCGCATCACCCGCCTCGCGGAAGCGGGGCGGGTGAGCAATGGGATGCGGAGTCGATCAGGGATACTTGACCGAGCAACCGTACGGCGTCGATGTGGCCGTCGAAACCGGCTTTCCGGCAAGGACCTCGTCCAAGGCCGCCACGACGTAGTTCTTGGCCCCGTCGATATCCGCGGCGTCGGTCGATTTCTTGTCGTCGATGGCGCCGTGATAAACGAGCACGCCATCGGCGTTGATGACATACATTTCCGGGGTCACCTTGGCTCCGTAGAGCTTCCCGACTTTGCCGTCTTCATCGAGCAGGTAGGCCGTGGCGTTCGAGCCGACCTCCTTCTTTTTCGCGGCAGCATCCGAAGCACTCATGTGCCCCTGCTTTCCGGGGGCGGAAGAACAAATCGACAGCCAGACCACGTCGTCGGCGGTGGCGTCCTTCTGGATCTTTTGCATGTTCCCGGAGCCGTAATGCTTCACGACGAACGGGCAGCCGTGGTTGACCCACTCGAGGACAACCGTTTTGCCTTTGAAGTCCGAGAGCGAATGCTCCTTTCCGGTCGTGTCCTTGAGAGTGAAATCCGGTGCAGGTTTCCCGACCTCGACCTGGGCGTGGGCCACGGATGCGAGGGCGACAACGGTGAGGGCAATCAGGGTTTTCATAGCGCTGCAAAGTAACCGCCTTGCCGCCCGATGCAAACGGTCACGGCAATTTCCTCAGCGCGTCGAGGACAATGGACTCGGTGAGCAGCTCCGGAAGCACCACCGGCTCGCCGCCCCCGGCCGGATACAGCAAGTAAAACGGAACCCCAACACGACCAAACTGGCGCAAGGCCGCCGTGATCTCCGGATTGGCATTCGTCCAGTCCGCCTTCACCGGGGCGACGTTCTTTTCGCTGAGCAAAGCGCGAACGGCCGGCGTATCAATCGCGGTGCGTTCATTGAACTTGCACGTGATGCACCAATCGGCCGTGAAATCGACAAAGACCGG
>JANRKJ010000020.1:0-18527 GCA_033763515.1 Terrimicrobiaceae bacterium
ACCGGGCTCCCCGCCTGCGCCTCCCTCAATATTCCGATGATCTGCTCTTCACTAAATCGACTTCTTCTCATGGTTTTTCCTGCTCCTTTTCTTTTGGCAGTTCTCCAGTTATGTCACGTCCACTTTTTCGGGGTCAGGTCAATTCACGCTGGGCCCGGATCGCGATGTCGTCATCGAATTTATTCCGAATGGCGACCGGACGACCGTACGAGAAACCTTTGTCGCCGAAACACAGAATCCGATGGAACTCCAACGTGCCGGCTGGCAAAGCATCCTTGACAACTTCTGCAAATACGCCGAAGCGGCGCCCAAACCTTAGCCTGCGTCCGGCGAGGCCCGACGATGCATTGACGCTGCGGCGGTGGGAAACCTCGCCGCACCTCGCCGGCTTGTTGGGCGACGACGACTGGCAATGGGAGACGGCGCTGGATCAACACGGCGCAGAGCGAAAACCGTTCCTTGCTGAATTGGACGGTCGGCCGATCGGCTTCCTGGAAATTCTCGATCCCTCACGCGATCCGGAGCTTTATTGGGGCGAGACGCAGGCCGGCACACGTGCCATCGACCTCTGGATCGGCGAACCCGAATTCATCGGGCGTGGATTCGGACGCGATATGATGCGGCAGGCGGTCAACCTCTGTTTTGCTGATCCGGCGGTTCATACGATCCTCGTCGACCCGCTCGTTTCCAACCAGGCTGCACAGCGATTCTACGAGCGATGCGGATTCCAGTTTGCCGCCGAACGTCGCTTCGGCCACGATCTCTGCCGCGTTTACAAGCTCGCGCGCGCCCGGCATGAACGAACCCCACTTTTTTGAATCCGCCGCCGCATGGAACCGGTGGCTTTCCAAGAACCACCGTCAGCCGGCGTCGATCTGGATCCAATTTGCCAAGAAAAATTCCGGCATCCGCTCCATGAGCTATGCCGACGCTCTGGAGGTGGCGATCTGCTGGGGCTGGATCGACGGTCAGGTGAAACGCCTCGACGAAACCTGTTATCTGCAACGATGGTCGTCGCGGCGGCCACGCAGCCGCTGGTCGAAGATCAACCGCGACAAGGCGAGCCGACTCATCGAATCCGGGAAAATGAAACCGGCCGGACTCGCACAAGTCGCCGCTGCGAAGGCGGACGGACGCTGGGATGCGGCGTATGACTCGCCATCGACCATTCGGGAACCCGACGACTTTCTCGCTTCACTTTTGGCGAGTCCCGCGGCACTAGTCGCTTATGAAAAGGCGCCGCGGAGTCGCCGCTACAGCCTGATCTCCAGCATTCTCGATGCGAAGCGACCGGAAACCCGGGCCCGCCGCATCGCCGCCGCGATCGCTTCGCTTTCGAAAACCGATTCAAACCAATGAGCAAATCCAACCTCCTCTCCACCCTCCGCAGCCGCTTTGACAAACATCCTGAACGCCATCGAGGCATCCCTTGGGCGGATGTCGAGAAGCGCCTTGATGCGGGCAAGCTATCGGTTTTGGCGAGGATGGAGGAAACCGGCGGCGAGCCGGACGTGATCGGCCGCGACAAGGCCACCGGTGAGATTGTGTTTGCGGATTGTTCAACGGAGAGCCCCAAGGGGCGTCGCAGCGTGTGCTATGACCGAGAGGGCTGGCTCTCGCGCAAAGAGCACCGTCCGGAAACAACGGCCAGCGATCTCGCCGCAGAAATCGGAATCGAACTCCTCACGGAGGACGACTACCTCGCCCTCCAGAAACTCGGCGAGTTCGACCTGAAAACGTCGAGCTGGATCAAGACGCCACCGGAAATCCGTAGTCTCGGCGGAGCCCTTTATGCGGAGCGCCGGTACGATCGGGTATTCATTGGCCACAATGGCGCACAGTCCTACTATGGCGTCCGGGGATTCCGTGGTTTGCTAAGGATTTGAATGCGCTTAGAGCCTCTTCCTTAACGCCGGGTAGTTGATCTTCGCGTTGTGGCGCGGGTCGACGGGGATGCGGGGCAGGATGCGGAGGGCGTCGGCGCCAGCGGTGAGTGTGCGGGCTTCGAAGTCGGGGGAGCATGGGGAGCCGGGTTCGAGTTCGACGAGGAGCAGGCGGCGGTTTTGGTGGGCGACACAGGCCGCGCGACGGATAAAAGGGAAGGACATGGCCACGCATTCCACGGCAAATGGGTACAACGTGCCCCGGCTGTCTTCGATCTTTGCGCTGCAACGGCCGAGCAGCCAGAGTCGTCCGGAATCATCAAACCACCCGGCATCTCCGGTGCGGTGCCAGATTTGTCCGTCCATGCGGAATTTGGTTTCTTCATCGCCAACCCCCTGAAGGTAACCTTTGAGAACATGGGGTCCGGTGACCACAATTTCGCCGGCCATCCCGGTTGGGACGGGGTCTGTTTTTTCGGGAACCTTTCCCCACTGGTCGGGGATCACCCGCGCCTGAATGGATGGGACCGGCCGGCCGGCGAGGAGCCCGCGCCCTTCGGCCATCG
This sequence comes from Terrimicrobiaceae bacterium, assembly GCA_033763515.1. Lineage (GTDB taxonomy): Bacteria > Verrucomicrobiota > Verrucomicrobiia > Chthoniobacterales > Terrimicrobiaceae > JANRKJ01. The sequence continues at coordinate 2,450 of JANRKJ010000020.1, forward strand.
CCGTCCAGTCCGCGTCCAGAATTTCTGAAATCTCCACATGGGCGATGGGTTCTGCCTCCGTGGAGCCGTACACGGCGGTGATTTTCGCATGGGGGGCTGCCGCCTCGAGGGCTTTCAGGATCTTGGGGAAAACCGGGGCTCCGCCGGTGTAAATTTTTTCAAATTTCGCGAGGGCATTTTTCTCGGTTGCGAGGCGTTGATAGAAGGCTGGTGAGCCGCCGGTGCGGGTGGGTTTGAGCCGGTCCATCTGGGCGGCCACCCGGCGGGCGTCGATGAATCCCGGCCGGCTGATTTTTGCGTCCGGGAGGATGCTCACGACACCGGCGGCGAGGTTGGCGAGGACAAAGATTGGCAGGGTGGTGAGGTCACGTTCACCGGAGCGCAAGTCGATGGATGAGCGGAGGACGTGGTATTGCTCGACAAGGAATTCATGGGTTCGCACTGCAGCCTTTGAACGGCCTGTGCTTCCGCTGGTGAAGGTGATGAGGGCCGGGTCATTCGGGGAGGGGCCGCCGGGCGGAAGCTCGGGGAGTTCCGAACACTGCAGCCGCGGCGGAGGAAGGGAAATCGGGATTTTTCGGAGGGTGGAAAAGAACGGCTTGAGCCAGCGAAGGGAGTTAATGGCGACCAGCGCTTTTGGAGGAAGTTGCCTGCAGCAGGATTGGATGAATGCCGGACCGGCGGAGGGGTCCACGAACATGGCCACGGCCCCAAGCCGGAAGATTCCCAGAAGCACCACATACAACTCGGGGCTCATCGGAACAAAGACGAGGATGGGATCCCCGGCACGAATGCCCCGGGCCTGCAGGTTTGCTGCAAATGCAGCCGATGCGCGGTTGAGTTGTTGATAAGTGAGCGCCTCGTCCCGGCCGTTTTTGGTGAACGCCAGGGCCTCGGCAGTGGGCATCTCCGCTGTGCGCAGGGCAAAGATTTCCGGGACGGTCGTCACAGCAGATTCTTCGAGTATAGCGTGTACCTCCGCATGACCTTTCCAAAGAAGTCGGACATGTTCCGGCTTTTGTTGGATTCATGTTGGAGGGCATGGATGACGCGTGGAAAACCGGCGGCTTTTGCCCTTCGGTGCAAATCCCCGGCGAGCACGACCCCCAACCCGCCGTAACGACGGCCGGGCAGAACGGCGAGCGTCTTGCCGATCAAAGTGCGCAGCGGTCGCCCGCCAAGGGGTTCGGCATAATCCGGGATTGCGAACAGATAGCCGGCAGTTTTTTCTCCATCCATCGCCAGCAGAACAAACTCCGGGCGGATCTTGTCCCGGTAGGGCAGATATTGGGCAAGGAAAGATTCCCACGAAATCGGGGTGTAGAGAAAATTCCCGGTGAAGCTGATCACCGACACATCGTAGATCCTGCGCAGGTCTTCTTCAAAAGCCTCCGGGTCCAAAGAACGGATCACGAGGCCCTCTCCCTGCAAACGGTCCCATGCGCGGTCTGCCCGCGGATCGGTTTTTTCCAGGTCTTCCACAAGCGAGGAAGTGTAAGTGGCGAGCGGCGAAAAACCGGCGTCTTCGAAAACCTTCTTCCACCAGTCGGGATTGTCGGGCTCAAGGAAGAACGGCGGCTCCGGGCCGCGTTCGGTCAAAACCCGGTAACGACGCCAGGTTGTTCCATCCATGGGGCCGATCATCACGCGGCATCCTCGCTGACCAAGCTCGGCTGTCGCTGCGTCCAGAAGAGCGGCTGCAATCTTGGGGGTTTCTGCAGAAAAATGACCGATGATCCCCGGCTTCCCGCCTTCCACTGCAGGAGTGTTCGTCCACCACAGCGAACACCCGGACCGCCCGTCCTCGGAACGGAGGTGAAGATCCGCGGAATGTTGGCTGAGCAGGGCGGCGTCAAAGCCCGGAATGGTTTGTCCGGGAAGGTAAGTGTGGAGGGTCATGGTGCAGGAATCATCAGAAGTCCAAGTGTGGAAGCCACAAAAGCAATGCCGGTTTCCGAAAGCCAGATCCGGACGCGGTGGGAATCTGCGTCCGAGGCCGGCCATGATGGGAAAAAGATCAGAACCGAAAGGAGAACGGCCAGGGGCAGCAGGAGAAACACGCCGGGAGGTATCATTCCCCCAAAGACCGCGGCCAAGCCGAGAATGCCAAAGCCAAGGACCGAGGCGAGCACAGCAGTCAGGACCACTTTGGTTTTTGAGAATTCCGGTCGGACCACTCGCAGCCTTGCGGAGATAATGTTTCCCGTGTGGGCGGCCATGCACAGAAAGTATGGGATCCAGAATTCCTTGCGGCCGGTCATTTCTGCGGCGATCAACCAGACAAAGCCCCCGGCCATGACCCGCGTGACGGCATGCAAATTTTGAACCGGCCGGTTTTCTGCGGGAAACTTGGGCAGGCCAATGTAGATCACGAAGAGGAGGAGGGGCGGAAGAAGCCACATCCAGCCGCCAAGGGCCCCAACCGCATAACCGGACAGCGCACCTGCCAGCACGGCGCTGTCGCTCAGCGTTGTCTTTTTGCGCCAGACGAGAACGAAGATCACCAAGGCGACAATGACCCCAAACCTCCACAGAAGGTCCGCCACCCCGAGTCCCGAATAGAACATCAGGAGCACAAACATCGCGAGCGGAATGATCAGATTGTCCTGACCGCGCCATGCGATCGCTTCCAACAACATCACCACGAATCCGGCCGTGAGGGAAATCAGGAGAGTTTCGGCGCGGCCGGTGTTGCTGAACAAGAGAAGGGGAATATGACAGCTGAGAAACGCCGCAGTGAAAAATGCCACCGAGCCCTCTGCGCTCTTCAGACCTTCATCGGTTTGGTAACGTGCAAATCCGTAACGCAGCCCGATGAGTGCGCCCACCGAATCCGCAACGGTGAGTGTCAGAACCGGGATGACAAAAAACAGCGGGTTGCCCAAGGAGAAGACAAAGACGGCGGCGACCGCCATGGGAAAATAAAATTCCCCAAGGGATTTCCGTTCCACCCCACCGAGCACGCCGCCGAGATGTTGGCGCAGGAATGGAAGAAAACGGACCGCGGCGAGGGAAAGCACGGCCAGCAGGGCCAGGATGACAACCGGCCAGCTTTCCTGAAAAAGCCATGGGAAGGTAAGACACACGAGTCCCATGCCAACATGAACGCCCTTTCGAGAAAGCTCGGGCGAAAGCCGTCCCTGGAGCAGCCGGAAGGTCCCCATGAGAAGCCCAAGCGCCCCCAACACGAGGGCCATCCCCAGCCATGGGTTCATGGCACTTCCTCCAAAACAAACCGGCTGTAGAAGAACGCCTTGTCCTGCGCGTGCAGGGCGGTGGCGCGTTCGGTCAGCGAAACCAAACCGAGGGATTCCGGAGCGCTCCGCGGTGCGAGCATGTTCCAGTAAGCAAGGCGGGCTCCGGGACGCGATGCGGATGCGATCTTCTGCAAGAGGAGGCCGGTGTTTTCCTCCGACATGTATTCAAAGATGTCGGAGAGGTTGTATCTCGAAAACCGGACCCGCCGTTCGCCTTCGAGAAAATCCTCCACGGGAGCCTGGTGCCATTCGAGACAAGAAAGGTTGTCCCGGATGCGTTGGAAATTCTCGCGCCTCAAAAAATGGGGCAGGGCGGTGTCATGGCGACCTGTCAAAATCCACTGCAGGTAAGGATTCTCGGAAGGGTCCAGGATGCTCAGCGCATGGCGCGTTCGGTCGAGGATTCGCGCGGCGACCGAGCCTTCAACATATTTGAAAAATGCGGGGTCCCGGCCGAGCAGACCCATGACCGTGCGGGAAAAGAACGCATGGAACATCCCTCGCCAGCGCAAGGTATTCCACCGGGTGTTGTAAAACTCGAGCCGATCCGCAGGGTTCCGAGGTTCCAGAAGGGACAGCACGGTCTTGCGGGAATGCACGAGTGGGAGGATTTTTTCGCGGAAGATCCGGAAGTAACTTTCGAATTTTCCACCATGACCAATCCCATGGGGGAGCGCATCCATGCGGGCATCCCAAAAGGCCCGGCATTCGGGAGAAACATTCTGACGGATCTGTTGATACAACCGCTGCGGGGAGCTCCCGGGACGTGAACCGATCAGCGCGAGCAGGTCTTCATATTCCAAGTGCTGGAATGCAGCCACCCGCAATTCGAGGCACGCCAGTTGGGCCGGGTTCAAATCCACGGCGATGACACGCTCCGCGCCTGCAGAGACGAGCGAGAGGGCATTGTCACCGGCGGAGGAAATGGAGAGGCAGACATCGCCGGGGCCGGGTTCCAGCGCCGCCATGAGAACATCCGCGTCCTCCCAAACCTGGGCATAACGCACAAACGAAAAATCCGCCCGTCCTGCTGCTTCCGTGCTCATGGGGACGTTTCTCCAATGCGGACAACCCGCCCGGTCGAGCCGTCCAACTCCACGTGATCCCCGGTTTTCAGCCATGACGTGAGTCCGTCCACAGAAACCACGGCGGGGATGCCCATCTCCCGGGCGACGATGGCCGAGTGGGACAGCAGGCTTCCGTGCTCAACAAGGAGGCCCGCCGCGGAAGGAAACAACAAGATCCAACCGGGGTCGGTTCGAGGGGCGACCAAAATCTCGCCGGGTTCGATGACAGCATTCTTCGGGTGGAGAATGACCCGCACCCTCCCGCGAACAACCCCCGGACAACAGCCGATCCCCTTCCGTTCCTCCCCGGTGCTTTCCTCTGCAGGGGATGCCATTTGGAAGGTGTGCGCATGATTGACCATTCCCCGCGTTTCAAATCGGCTCGAGGGCGGTGGCAACTTCGAGAACTCTTCGAAATCCGTTTTCCGGAGTGTGACAAGATTAGCAAGGGACAAAGTCGTCGCAGTGCCTTCGATAAATCCGAGCACTTCCTCGGTTTCCAGATAAAAGACATCGCGGGGTTCGCCAAGAAGGCCAAGGGCATGGAGCCGTTTGCCAAGTTCCAAAAAAATCCGGCGCACACGTCCAAAAACACGTGTCCTCTCAAAGCGGAGGTTTTCCCGGTCGCGAACGCGATCCCGCGTCTGCGAGATCACCCAATCGAACATCCACTTGCGGAAGGGTTTTCCTTCCATGGCTTTGTCAGCCTTTTCACGGGCTTTTTTGGCGAGGTCTTCCTGGGTTTGTGGTGCTGATCGCGGGTTGTCGGCGATGCGGACGACGGCTTCGACAAGCAGGCGCGGGTTGTCGTGCAGGGTTTCGCTTTCAAGTTTGAGTTCTTCCATGCAGCGATCTCCGAATTTTTCCAGGTACGCCTGATATTCCCGTTCAAACGCCGGGAAAGCCTGCAGGTCCCCGGGAAGGATCACCTCCTGTTGGAGCACCTCGCGAAGACCGGGTGATTGCCGGCAGATCTGCGCCATGTGGAGGATGCGCTTGGCAGGTTCGGCGCTGATGATTCCGCCCTGGCACGCGATCAAGTCATTTTGCAAAGTGCCGTCGGGGTCCCCGCACCAACGGTCCACCAACTTCCGCGATACGCCGAAGAAGATCATCGCAAAAAAGTCATTGATCAGCGGTGCATCCCAACGGGTCAGCAGTTGGTTCTGGAGCTTGCGGTAAGCGGCGGCGAGTTCCTCGGGTCGAAGTTGTTCCAACGGCAACGGGCCCGGGGAAAGGCACTCGTCGAGCCGCTGATAAAACGCGCGGATTTTCCGCGGCAGGAGGACAAGATTGCCTATGAGCGCCGAAATCGTGCCAACGATTTCCAGATAATCGCCGAGGGTCACAGTGCGCGGATTTCCAATCACGAGCGGGAGGGCTTCTTCGGGCAGACCCTCCTTCACACCCATCATCTGCTCCATGAATTTACGGTTCACCGCGAAGCCGGGGAGCATGGCCAGAACACGATACCAACTCAGCAAATTGTAATAAACCCTGCCCCGGATGAGGCCGAGCATGCGGGCAAAGACATCGCGGTTTGCCTCGATGCGGGCGGTGGGAACGCGGAGGATTTTGACAAACTGACGGTAAACTTCCTCGTAGATTTCCCGGGCAAAGCTGAAGGTGAGCGGCGTGGTGATGCCACTGTAACTTTCGGCGATGTTGCTGTTGTCCCAGAGTTGCCATGTGCCATCAGGGTCATGCAGTGCGTTCAGCGAAGTGATCGGCCGGGACTGAAGGATCCACAACTTCCCTTGAGCAAAGGCCCACTCGATATCCTGCGGGCGGCCGAAGAGTGCTTCGGCCTTGCGGGCGAGTGCGGCGACCTTCCGGACCAAATCGTCCGCGAGCAAGCCGGCTTGTCCGCGGGGAGTGATGACCCCGTTGCGGTCCACTTCCCATGCCTCCCCCGCTTCCGCACCGGACACCAACGCCTCCCCGAGTCCGCGCACCGCAGCCACCACGGCCAAGCCCCTTCGCCCGCTCACCGGGTCAGAGCTGAAGGCAACCCCCGCGAATTCTGCGGGGATCATCGTTTGCACGATGACCGCCGGATTCGGCGGCGGCCATGGCAATCCCTTTTGGCTGCGGTAAACGCGCATGCGTTCGCTAAATCCCGACTCCCGCACGGCCCGGATCTTTTCTGTCACCTGATCCCGCGGGACATTCAGAAAACTTTCCAGCTGACCGGCAAAGGAATGGTCGGCGCCATCTTCATCAGAGGCCGAGGATCGCACGGCGAGGGGTTCGGAAAGAAACGCGGGAAGTTCCAGCGATCCCTCCAACGAAGCCTCCGGAGGGACAACCGCCCAAGGTGGAACTTCGAATCCAGCCCGGGAGAGCACCGCCAGCGCATGGGCCTTTCCGCCGACTTTTTCGTGGAAAAAGCCGGAGTCCTTCCAATGGATCAGCCCACTCATGAGAAGAGCCTCCATGTCAGCGGCACGATCCCGAGAATGAGATACAGGGCCAATGTCCAAATGCCGGCGAGAATTTCGAAAACCTTCCCGCTTCCTCCGGCGGTCAGAAAGCGTGCCCCGGCAAAAACTGCCACGGCAAAAAGACCACCCATCAGAATCAGGACCGGAACAAGGAATTGAATGGCTGTTGCAGCTCCGACCGCGGCCAAAAACGTGAGTCCCATGGCCAGCCACCATGACCTCACCGCACGCGGCCGGCCCCAGAGTACCGAGTAAGTTTCCACTCCGTGTTCTTCATCTTTTGGAGCGCGGATTTTGCGGCCGATTTCCAGGATGAAGCCATTCAGGAAGCTCACGATGACAAACCAGAACAGCCCGAACGGCGGCCAACCCTCCGTGGGCAGCCAGTCGCAGGCGCTCGCGTAAAGGTCGATGAGCGGCATGATGAACATGTGCGTCCACATGTAGGTGAACGGATGTTTTTTCAGCCATTCTTTGCAGAAGAACTCCTTGCTCATCAGCCCGAGGTAAAGCCATGTCAGGAACAACCATGGCAATAGGCACCAGTCGAGCCATGCGGCGAGGGCAGCCTGGAGCAGACCGGTGACCACCCACAGAACCCCCAGCTCCCGCAGGGTCACCAAGCCGCGGGGCACGGCACGGTACGGGCGGTATTTGGAGTCTTCTTCGAAATCCTTGAATTCATCCGCCAGACGCAGATGCAAAAACGAGATAAGCGAAGTCACAAAGGCCACGGCAATGACCGGCCAGGGAGGAAATTGGTCGGTTCCTCGAAGAAGCACCGAATAGCTCAGCGCACACAGGCTGAACGCAAGGATGAGCGGCCCATGGGCCAAAAGCGGAAAACGTTCTTTCTGATAGACGAACCAGCGTCCGGGACCCTTGGAATTCATTCGGATTTTCCGCGGGCGAGTTTTTTGTGGGCGCGGGTGAAGTGCCCCGCGGCGAGGGCGGCGATGATGCTCAACTCGCCGGCCAGACAGAGCGCGGCCGCCACTTCCGCAAGTGCACGCGCATGGCCGCTCCCGCGAAGGCCGAGGATGTCCAGGCATGCCGCCTGCGTTGGCAGCCCGGTTCCACCACCCACCGTTCCCAAAATCAAATTTGGCAGGGTCACCGCCGTATACAACGAGCCATCCTTGCGTGCTTCAAAGCGTGTGACCCCGACGGCCGCCTCCGAAACGCAGGCCACGTCCTGTCCCGTGGCGAGAAACAGGGCGGCGAGGCCGTTGGCATAATGTCCCTGAACTCCGATCGTCCCGCTTAGAACCCCTCCCAGCGCCGACATCCGCCAGTATTCTTCCATTTCTCCGGCGGTGGTGTGCAGTCGCTTTTCCAAAACCTCCGGAGTCACCACACATTCCGCCGCAACCTTGCGGCCACGGATGTTTTGAAACGATTGCGCGCTCGCCTTTTTGTCACCGGACAAATTCGCCTCCACAAATTGATACCTCGCTTTCACCGGCGAGTTGGCGGCGATCCAGTCACAGACCGCCTGGGTGGCAATGGTCACCATGTTTTGCCCGGCGGCATCGCCGGTGAAAAACTCCAGGATCAAATAGACATGGTTGCCCTCCACAAGGAAGCGGAGGTCGTTCAGCTTGCCATGGGACGTGGTCGATTCCGCCTGACGGGCAAACTCGTCACGGTTCTGGAGCGACCATGACACAAAACTTCCCGCTTCCTGCAGGTTCGAAAAGATGAAGCCCGGGGTGCGGATGACTCCCTCGCCAAGGATGAGCGTGGCACAGCCGCCGCTTTCGCCGATGGCCACACATCCGCGGGTGTAGGAGGCGACCAGCGCGGCCTCCGTGGTGGCCAGGGGAACATAATAGTCACCATGGGCGGCGCAGCCATTCACCCGGAGCGGACCGGCAACCGCCACGGGAACCGAAAGCGTGCCGATCACATTCTCAATATTGTTCGAAAAAACCTCCAAGCTTTCCCCATTCCAAAGGAGGGGGCGTGCACCCTCCGCCAGCAACTTCCAGCGCCGTCCAACCGCCTCCTCCCCCGCGAGACTGGCTCCCGGAATCCGCGGAGGCAGATCGTCGGAGCGGGGCGACAGCCTCCGGAGAATTTCCTCCGGCTGCTCCGTTCCACACAAGCGCGCGATGAACGACTCTGCATTCCGGGAATTCGTTGCCATGCCGACCATCTAATCGGCCGGTCATCGGCCCGCGAGCGAATTGCGCAGCCGGGAGCCGCTTCGCATTTATCGATGAGAATGACCCGTCTCCACATTTTCCAATGGACGCTCCACCGGCTCTGGGGCATGGATCATTCGATTCATGAAGGCACGCTGGCTTTCCCGATTTGCTGCCTTGTTGTTGCCAACCATGGCCGGGGCTGCGGATGTCGAGCAGGTTTATTCGGTTCCATTGCGGACGATTGCGTTCTCAAGCGGGTCATCGACTTATTATAAATACGGCATTCATCTGGGCATCGGCGGCGGGGCTCCGGCTTTGTTCGAATTCGACACCGGCGGTGAAGGCTTCTACGCGGCCTATTCCTCGTCCGCCGCATGGTGGGGACCGAACGTCAGTGTGACGGCAACCAGCTTCACCAAATCATTCAGCAGTGGACTGACTTATGAGGGATTCGTTGCGGAAGCTCCCCTCACCTTTTACAAAGCGGACGGACAGACCGTCTTTGCTCCCGCGACAACAGCGCGCATCGGACAATCCACCCCGATCACCAATGGCGCCACGACGCTTTGGCCAAATTCCGGAGGATCCGCACCGGTCGATGGGAATTTTTTTGGAGACTTCGGATTGACCCTCAAAAGGGGCGCACACGGAATCGAGAATTTCCTTGCGCAGCTGACCTATGGAAACGGGATCACCGGAGGTTACAAGGTTTCGCTTGGGCCTTATGGATCCATCGGCCAGGCGGTATTGCAGATCGGGCTCAACGCGGCTGACTTGGCGAACCCTGACACCATTTGGTTTCAGATGCAGGGGGCAAATCCTTCGGATCCATTCCCCGGTGCCGACAGCTTCTCCTCGTATTCTGCGGAGCTTCTTCTCGCCGACCTGACCCTTCAACTCGGCAGCGAGGTGGAGACGTTCCCGAATCTCGGCATCAACTTGGACACCGGGAATCCCACGCCGGGGTTGGACTTCAACGCTGCAGACGGCTCGCGATTGCGCCCATTCAGCTCGGCGGACCTCCTAGCTTTGTCAAACGGCGTTCTGCTGACCCTGCAAAGCGATCCAACCGTCGGACCGGGAATTTCCGTATTTCAGCTCCTTGCGGGTGACGACTACGGAAGGAACTTTGTTTACGAGAGCGAACGCTCGGATGGCGGCTCCACCTACCTGAATGTGGGGGCGCTGATATTCCAGCAATACCAGGTCACCTACAACATCGAGGACGGACTGCTCGGCCTTACCCCCATTCCGGAGCCGAGCGTGGTCACATTACTGGCTGCGGCCGCCCTTGCCATCGGGTTGCGCCGACCGACCCGCAGTTCGCAACGGAGAAACATCGCCCATCGCAGCCTGGCCGGGTGGCAGCCCGTAAACGTCGGGCGACCTAAGCTCACGCGAGATCGAAACGGTCGAGATTCATGACCTTGGCCCACGCGCCGACAAAGTCGTGTAGGAACTTCTCCTCGGCGTCGGTGCTGGCGTAGACTTCGGACAGCGCCCGAAGGATCGAGTTTGAACCGAAGACAAGGTCCACGCGGGTCGCGGTCCATTTGACTTCGCCGGTTTTCAGGTCGTGGCCTTCGAAGGTTTCCGCTTCCGGCGAGGTCGGTTTCCATTCCGTGCCCAGATCGAGAAGGTGGACAAAGAAGTCGGGTGTGAGTGCGCCGGGCCGGTTTGTGAAAACGCCATGCTTCGAGCCGTCGAAATTGGCGCCCAGCACGCGCAGTCCGCCGACGAGAACAGTCATCTCCGGCGCGGTGAGCGTGAGGAGCTGGGCCTTGTCGACGAGGAGTTGCTCGGCCGGGAAGGTGTAACGCGTCTTCAAGTAGTTGCGGAACCCATCGGCGATCGGCTCCAGCACGCTGAATGACGCCACGTCGGTTTGCTCGGCGGTGGCGTCCGTGCGACCCGGGGTGAACGGGACGGTGACCGAATGTCCGGCGTTCCTGGCCGCTTGTTCGATGGCTGCGCAGCCGGCCAGCACGATGAGGTCGGCCAGCGAAACTTTTTTCCCGCCGGATTGTGCGGCATTGAATTTCGTTTGGATGGCCTCCAGAGTGCCGAGAACTTTGGTTAGCTGAGACGGATTATTGACAGCCCAGAATTTCTGGGGAGCAAGACGGATGCGGGCTCCGTTGGCTCCGCCGCGTTTGTCGGATCCGCGGAATGTCGAGGCGGATGCCCATGCGGTCGAGACGAGTTCGGAGACGGTGAGGCCAGATGCCAGGATGTCGGACTTGAGCGCGGCGATGTCGTTGGCATCGACGAGCGGATGGTCGACGGCGGGCACTGGGTCCTGCCAGATCAGTTCTTCGGCCGGCACTTCGGGTCCGAGGTAACGCGAGCGGGGCCCCATGTCGCGGTGGGTCAGCTTGAACCACGCACGGGCGAAGGCATCGGCGAACTGGTCCGGGTTCTGCAGGAACCGGCGCGAGATCTTTTCGTAGGCGGGGTCATAGCGCAGCGAGAGGTCGGTCGTGAGCATGGTCGGTCGGTGCGACTTCGAGGCGTCGTGGGCATCGGGCACGTCGGCCGCGGCATCTCTCGCGACCCATTGGTGGGCACCGGCGGGGCTCCTCACGAGTTCCCACTCGTATTTGAAGAGGTTTTCAAAATAGAGGTTGCTCCATTGGGTCGGCGCCTGAGTCCACGTGACCTCCAGACCGCTGGTGATCGTGTCCCCGGCTTTCCCGGATCCATAGGTGCTTTTCCATCCGAGACCCTGTTCCTCGAGCGGTGCGGCTTCCGGGTCGGGGCCGACGTTCGTCGCCGGGCCGGCTCCGTGAGTTTTGCCGAAGGTATGCCCGCCGGCAATGAGCGCGACTGTTTCCTCATCATTCATCGCCATTCGCGCAAACGTTTCGCGGATGTCCCGCGCGGCAGCGACCGGGTCGGGGTTGCCATTCGGGCCCTCGGGGTTGACGTAGATCAGGCCCATCTGAACCGCCGCGAGCGGGTTCTCGAGCTGGCGGTCGCCGGAATAGCGTTCGTCGGCCAGCCAGGTCTTTTCGTGGCCCCAATACACATCGAGATCGGGTTCCCAGGTGTCGGCACGACCGCCGGCGAATCCGAACGTCTTAAAGCCCATGGTTTCCAGCGCGACGTTGCCCGTGAGGATCATCAAGTCGGCCCATGAGATCTTGCGGCCATACTTTTTCTTGATCGGCCAGAGGAGCCGGCGGGCCTTGTCGAGGTTCACGTTGTCCGGCCAGCTGTTGAGGGGGGCAAATCGTTGCTGGCCACGTCCGCCGCCGCCGCGACCGTCTCCGGTGCGGTAGGTTCCCGCGCTGTGCCAGGCCATGCGAATGAACAGCGGCCCGTAATGCCCAAAGTCGGCCGGCCACCAATCCTGCGAGTCGGTCATGAGGGCGGCGAGGTCCTTTTTCAAAGCCGCGTAATCGAGCGAGGCGAATTCTTTGGCGTAATCGAACCCCGCGTCCATGGGGTCCGACTTTTCCGAGTGCTGACTGAGGAGTTCGAGCTTGAGTTGATTCGGCCACCAGTCGCGGTTTGTCGTGGCAGTGGAGGCTCCGTGGTTGAATGGGCACTTGGCTTCGGTGGACATGGGATGGCTTTGGTTGAATGGCGATTCAGGCGGACCCCGCGTGACTCTATGGGGTTTGTATCAGGTTCGAGAACCGGGTTCGCAAGTGAAAATCTCTTGGCCTTCCCTCTCAAAGGATTTGCGGGCACCTGCGGCGGTCGGCATCGTGTCGACGATGGCCGTTGTCGGAATCACAGGAAACATTGCTTCGGGAAAGTCCACTTTCCGCGATACGCTTGCCGGGCTGACCGGGGCGCGTGTTTTTGATGCGGACTCCGCGGCAAAAGACCTCCTTGCCCGCGATCCGGACATCCGGAGCCGCGTGGTTGCCGAGTTGGGGCCGTCCGCATACACCGCCGATGGAACGCCCGATCGCGACTGGCTGCGGCGGAGGATTTTTGATGATGCAGAGGCCCGTCGCAGACTCGAGGCGATTTTACACCCGGCGGTGCGCCGGGCGTGGAGCATCCCGGCAAAGGATCCGGTTTTTCAAACGAGTCATTTTCTTGTCGATATCCCGCTCCTGTTCGAAACCGGAGCGGACAGCGAATTGCCGTATGTCGTCGTGGTCGCCTGCTCGCCCGCGGTGCAGGAATGTCGCCTCGCGGCGCGTGGGTTGGACGCGGTGACTGCCCACCGGATCATCGACAGCCAGATGCCTCAGGATGAGAAAATCGCTCGGGCATCCGTGGTGGTTTGGAACGACGGATCGCTGGAGGTGCTGGAGGCCCAGGCTCGTGTGATCGCCTCACGATGGGTTCAGCCGCCGGCTGGGGACTTGTCGCGACCGGCCCGTGCCGCTTGAATCCACGACCTGCATGAAAAATGGCATCTGTTACCTTGTTGGGGCCGGTCCGGGCGACCCGCTTCTGCTGACGCTGAAAGGCCGCGAGTGCCTGAGTCGCGCGGACGTGGTGGTCTATGATTACCTGAGCAATCCGATCCTGCTCGACTGGGCTCCGAAGGCAGCCGAGCGCATTTACGCGGGCAAGAAAGCCGGCGCCCACACGCTCAAGCAGGACGAAATCAACCGCCTGCTCGTCGATCAAACCCGCGCTGGAAAAATAGTCGTGCGGCTCAAAGGCGGCGATCCGTTTGTCTTCGGCCGCGGCGGTGAGGAGGCACTGGCCCTGGCCGAAGCAGGGTTGCCCTTTGAGGTGGTACCCGGCATTTCGTCCGCGATCGCCGGCCCGGCTTATGCAGGGATTCCGGTCACCCACCGCGCGCACAATACCACGCTCACGATTTTTACCGGTCACGAAGACCCGGAGAAAGAGGCATCGTCGATCGACTACGCGACGCTGGCCTCGACACCCGGCACAAAGGTGATGCTCATGGGAATTGAACGCTTGGATGCGATCACGAAAGGCCTCCTCGAAGCCGGTCTCGATGCTGCAACTCCGGTGGCTCTCATCCGCTGGGCCACAACCGGCGCACAGCAGACACTCACCGGCCGCCTCGACAATATCGCCGTGCTCGCCGCCTCGGCCGAGTTTCGCGCCCCCGCGGTCGCGGTGTTTGGTGAGGTCGTCGGCTTGCGGGACCGGCTGAATTGGTTCGAGTCGCTGCCCCTTTTCGGGAAACGGATTGCGGTCACCCGCACCCGCGAACAGGCGGGCGAACTGGTCGGCCGCCTGCGGGAACTCGGGGCCGATGCGTTTGAACTCCCAACCATTCGGATCGAGCCGGCACCGGACAAACGTGCCTTTTACGAACTCGTGGCCGACTCCCACATTTACCAGTGGATTGTCTTCACCAGCCCGAATGGCGTGGACGCCTTCTTCAAAGCCTTTTTCGAAATCTACCACGATGCTCGCGAAATCGGGGGTGCCCGCATTGCCGCGATCGGCCCGGCGACGGCCGCGCGGGTCCGATCGTTCCACCTCGCCGTCGACGTGCAGCCGGAAAAGTATGTAGCGGAGGAAATCATCACCGCTTTGCAAAAGGAAGGCAGTGTCGAGAACGTCCAGATCCTGCTCGCCCGGGCCGAAGGCGCCCGCGACGTGCTGGCCAAAGAATTGACCCGCCTCGGCGCCATTGTCGACGAAGCCGTCGCCTACCGGACGGTCCCGGAAACCGACGACGTCTCGGGCGGCATTCGCCGCTACCGGGAATCCGGCGCCGACATGGTCACGTTCACGAGTTCGTCGACAGCGGAGAATTTCCATGCGCTCGGACTGCCCGTCCCGCCGGGCGTGCGCTACGCCAGCATCGGTCCGGTCACTTCGAGGACCATGAAGTCGCTCGAAATGCCGGTTGATCTCGAAGCCGGCGTCCACGACATTCCCGGGCTTGTTTCGGCCATTCGAAAGTTCTACGCTTGATTCGCATCTGCGAGAAGCCCCCCACCGTAATGGATCAAGAGACGTTAAACCGAATGATTGCTGATCTGGAAATCTTGGGAGCCACGGAATCGGAAAAATCCGGCGAGGTCATCGAACTCGGAGCCGACTTTCTCGTCGCGTCGAGTCCGCGACAACTGTCTCCGGCCCACCTGCTCCAGCGAGTGGTCGAACGGATCGATTCCGAGCCGGCCCGCGTCCGCACAGATGCTGAGGGCCATGTCGTCTCGATCAACCCGGCATTCTCCGGGCTCTGCGGATATTCGTTTCCAGAAATCCGGGGGCGCAAACCCGGTTCCCTCCTCCAAGGCCCGGACACCGAGCCCGAGTGCGTCGAGGTGATTCGGGAAGCCGTTCGGACCGGATCTCCCTGCGAGACCGAGATGTTCAACTACCACAAGGATGGCTCACGCTATCGCGTGAAAATCAACATCCAGCCACTCTACGACGAAGCGGGCAACCTCGCCGGCTTCGAGGCCACCGAGCGGAAGCTTCCCTAAACAACTGCCCTCAGGCCAGCCTTCCTGGGCTGACCAGAACCGAATCCCGACCGGAGCGGACAGAGCGTGATGATTGCGCAGTCAAGTAGCGCATCCACGCATCGATCCGCGCCCCGCGATTGCTCGCGGGGCGATTCCTCCCGCGTTACATTCAAAGGCTCGGCAAGCGGTTTCAATCCGCCCCCGCGATTGCTCGCGGGGCGATTCTCGATCAGTTGGAGTTCAAGGACTTCGTCGTCGGTTTCAATCCGCGCCCCGCGATTGCTCGCGGGGCGATAGGAAGTCCAAGTCGTTTTGGCATTTGCAACAGTGTTTCAATCCGCGCCCCGCGATTGCTCGCGGGGCGATACGCCCCCATTGGCGGATGGGGATAGGTCACTGTGGTTTCAATCCGCGCCCCGCGATTGCTCGCGGGGCGATACAACCGCATTCCCTGCCGGTGAGGGATAGAGCCTGTTTCAATCCGCGCCCCGCGATTGCTCGCGGGGCGATCGATTTCCGTTCTCGCGATTCGTGTTGTTGTAGCTGTTTCAATCCGCGCCCCGCGATTGCTCGCGGGGCGATTTGCGTTTGAACCGGACGACATCCTGCGACTTGCCAGTTTCAATCCGCGCCCCGCGATTGCTCGCGGGGCGATTGCCATCTTGCCAGCGAACAGTCTCCCACTCTACGTTTCCAATCGCCCCCCCCGAATGCCCGCGGGGCGATATTCCTAGTTCAAGCGGTTGGGGCATGTTCATAATGGTTTCAATCCGCGCCCCGCGATTGCTC
>JANRKJ010000021.1:0-1614 GCA_033763515.1 Terrimicrobiaceae bacterium
GGGAATGCAGGCGGACCCGACTTCGCCCGCGTTTCAATCCACGTGTTCCGCAATGATTCGGGACGTGCTGGCGGATTTTGATGCGTCGGTTATCCATCTTGGCGGAGATGAAACATGGCAGCTCGGACATGGAACAGCCTCCGCCGCGAGGGTATCGGCGTACGAATCCGGAGAAATGGAACCGCCTTACCTACTCGAAGAGGGAGAGCAGGTAGATGGAAAGGCGGCCCTCTACGCGGCGCATCTCTTGCCGTTACTGCAACAGGTGATTCAAGCCGGTCGGGTGCCGGCACTGTGGGGGGATATGTTTTACGATCACCCGCAGGCGTTGCGCGCAATTCCGCCGGAAACGATCCTCTTCGATTGGCAGTACTTTCGTAGTCCCGAGGTTACCGCTGAGCGGTTTCGGCGGGCTGGATTCCGAACGGTGCTGTGTCCGGCGATTCAAACGTACAGCGCCGCCTGGTGTCACCTCCCGCAAAGCGAGCGAAACATCCGCGAAGCAGCAGAGGCGGCCGTCCGACGAGACGACTACGGGGTGTGCGTCACCACATGGGAATGCGGTCTCTTCGGAAATTACGAAAGCCTTATTCCGGCGATCCGCGCGTCGGGTCGCCTCGTTGCGCAGGCGATGGAAGAAACCGCACCGAATTCTGCCGAACCGATCGTAGGCGAGCTACCGGTGGGATTAGGCGGAGAAGATGCCGTCGAAGCGTATCGACAGGAAACCGATGCTCCGGTGATGCTGCATGAGTATTTGCGCCAAGGTGAAAACGTTGAAGAGTGGGCTCGATTGATGGGGTGCGAATTGCAGAGTGCAGGGGATATCTTCGCCTACTCCGGCCATCGGAGCCAGCTGAAATGCCGTTTACTCCTATATAGCAACCCGTTTTTGCTTTGGCTCCGCCACCGCGACGCATTGCTGGCGGATGCGGGGAATAAGGCGTACGACATCGCGTCCCGAGCAATCCATTTTGCACCGGACAGCGGCTACCGAGGGGTGAGCGAATTCGTTAAGCTCGTCATCGAGTTTGTTCGCCACGCGGACCAAGCGGCAAAGCACTACGCGGAACAAAACTTGGGGAATTGTCAGACCGAGCTTGCCGTAACGCGGCAGATTTTAGACGCGTTGGAACGGATCGCCCAGGCAAACTTGGCGCGCTTTGGTGGATCTCGGGCAGATATCGAGCGCGCGCGGATAGCGAGAGAGCACGTCGAGAAGGTGATGCAACGGGTCAAGCGGTACGGAGATGGCAGCCTCGGCTACCGGCCAAGTTTTGAGAGCCTGACCCACCCGAAGTTTGTGCCGCACGATCAAGCGAACTGGTGGCTCATCAACCGGTGGGGCAACGAATAGGCCGGTCGGGCACGGGAAAGGGGCGACTTTTGCCCGGGCCAACGCGTAACCTAGGCGGCGTGAAGGTGGTGGTCACCGGCGGGGCCGGAAAACTCGGGCGGTTTGTGGCTCAGGAACTCAGAGAGGCGGGCCACTGGGTCATCTCCATGGACCGTTTCGCGAAGACGCGGCCCAACTACAACGAGTTCGATTGCGACCTTCGTCAGCCCGGCGAGGTGATGGACGCACTGCTCGAGCTTCGGCCGGACGCGGTGATC
>JANRKJ010000022.1:0-2484 GCA_033763515.1 Terrimicrobiaceae bacterium
ATCATCGCCGCCCCGTCCGACCCGAGGTCGTTTCCCTTCAGTTCCAGGGACGCCAACCGATTCGCCCAACTTGCGGCGGCAAGTTCCGATGCCATCGCCGGCCCGAGTCGGGTGCCCCGAATCCCGAGATGCCGCAGATTGTCGCCGGCACCGGAGGAACAGAACTCCTCGAGATCGGACCTTTGATAGCGGTCGTCGGCCAACGACAGGCGGGTGAGCGACGGCATCCGGGCGAGGGCAAGCGAGGCAATAAATCCCAACCCCGGCGGGTCGTAAACGTGAACGTCGAGTTCCCGAACATCGTCGAGGGCCGGGCTTGAAATGTGGTTGCTGATCCATTCGCGCGAAGCGCGCAAATCGATCCCGTACAACCAGGCGAACCGTTCATCAATCGGCCGCCGGGACAATGCGTCGGCCGCCGGGGAACCTTCCCGAATCAATAAGGAGACGCAGCCGCGGTGGAACGGGAACGGCAATCCGGGTTCCGACAGGAGCGGGGTCGCCACGTTCAGGCAGCCGCTCGGAATAATTCTACCCGTTAATTGGGTTGGATGCTCAGGCTCCACTTGGGTAGCGATTTGGACCGGATCAGCCGCTGGGCGATGGGGCGGAAGAGCGACTTCGTCAGTCGAACCCCACGCTCATAGGTCGTGGCGATTTCGCGGACCACCGGATGAACCCCACGCCACGTCATGGTCTCGGCCCACTTCAGGACCGTCGCCACCGTGGAAAGCAAGGTCCCGTTCCAGTGCCGCTCCAGCACCCCCCAGCAGCGTTCGATCGGGTTGTATTTGCTGTGGTACGGCGGCAGGTAGACCAGCCGGACTTCGACCCGGTGCCGGTCCACGAAGTCTACCAGGCGCTTCATAAACTGGGTCCGTGAACTGGCCACCTCGGGGCCGTTGTCCAGTTCGATGTGGATCCGTCGGACGCCGCGGTAGCGGCCTTTCCGTTCGGCCCACCAGCGGTCCAGGCCATCGTCGATGAAGTCGCTGGTTTCCTTCGAGTGGCCGAAGAAAAAGAGCGGTTGATGGATCGGTATGGCCCCGCGGTTCAGTTCGAGGATGCCGAGCGGGACGAGGACGGCGTCGGGGGCCATGTCGTGGTCGACCGCCTTCACCGGCCCGGCGGCCCGAGCGTTCCCGCCGCGGGAGAAGTCGCCCACTTTGACCTTGGCCTTGGTGTCGATGGAGATTCTCAGGGTGTCCGGGTCCGTCTCGGCGTGGCCGCGGGCGGCGTGGACGTGGGCGAAGATGGCGTCGGTCTCGGGGACTTTTTTTCGGGCCGGGCCTTGAGAACGGGGCGGAGTCGGTAGCCCAGGCGGTTGAGGATGCGGCCGACGGTCTGGCGGCAGGGGACCGCATCCGCGACCGCGGGCTGGGTTTGCAAGGCGGTGCGAACCGCCGCGGCGGTGACGCGCGTATAGGCGAGCGTGGTCTGGAACTTGGGGTCGGCCTGGGCGGTCGGCTCGACGAGGCGGTGGATCTGGTCGGCGAGGGCGGGGCACCGCTCCTCGGTCCGCTTGCGACCGCGGAGGTGGGAGGCGTCGAGGCACTGAATGCCGGTACGGCGTTCGCCGAGTCCGGTCCGGACGGCCTCGCGTCCCCAACCGAAGACCTTCTCGGCCCGGCGGGCGGACCCGTCGCAGTACTGGAGCGCCATGTCGGCCTGAAAGCGTCGGCGGCGAGATCCGGTGAGCAACCGAGCGGCCGTTTTCAGG
Source organism: Terrimicrobiaceae bacterium (assembly GCA_033763515.1). Lineage (GTDB taxonomy): Bacteria > Verrucomicrobiota > Verrucomicrobiia > Chthoniobacterales > Terrimicrobiaceae > JANRKJ01. The sequence goes on from JANRKJ010000022.1 coordinate 1,721, forward strand.
CTGGCGATGACGTCGTCCGGGAGTGCGTTCATGACCGTCTCCTCCGTGAGACGGGGTTTCTACCACGAACCGGCCAAACCAGGGGAGATCATTTTCAAGCAGATGCCTTAGAATTCCCGTCCGCGTCCCCTCTCGGGGTGCTTTCCGGGGTCGCCGGCTCGGCACTGGCTTTCTTCCCGGTTTGGGCCGTCTCCAGGCGGTAGCTCGGCACGTTCAACTCCACGATCACGCTGTGATGCACCAGCCGGTCGATCGCCGCCGCCGTCGTCATCGGGTCCTTGAAGATCTGCGTCCACTGCGAGAACGGCAGGTTGCTCGTCAACAACACGCTGCCCCGCTCGTACCGCTCCGCCAACAGCGTAAACCGCACCGCCATCTCCTCCCGCGACGGCTGCACGTACCCCAAGTCGTCGATCATCAACGCCTCGAACCCGGCCAACTTTTTGATGACCCGCTCCAGCCGCAGATCCCGCTTGGCGGCCAACAACTCCTGCACCAACAAACTGCACGTCGTGAACAACACCGGCCGGTTTCGCAGCGCCAACTGCTCGCCCAACGCACACCGTACGTGCGTCTTCCCCGAACCGGGCTTGCCGAACACCAGGATGTTTTCGCGGCGGCCCAGGAACGACCCGTCGCGGAGCGATTGACCCTGCCGGGCCACCGCCAGCGGCACCCGCGACCACTCGAACGACTCCCACGTCTTGCCCGCCGGCAACCGCGAGGCCCGCATCAGCCGCTGGATGCGGCCCTGCATCCGGGCC
>JANRKJ010000023.1:0-119447 GCA_033763515.1 Terrimicrobiaceae bacterium
CAATCGAGGCATTGTTGGGCCGCGCATCTTCCCGATTCGGTATCAAATCGCCGTCAAAATCCAAAAGTGTGTCGTCGATCAACGGATTCAGACCGTTGGCGACCTCATAGCCATCGGGCATCCCATCTTTATCAGAATCAGAATCGAAGGGACTCAGCCCCTGCTGAACCTCGGCAAGATTGCTCACCCCATCCCCATCGAAATCGTCTCCCTCCGGGTCGGTCGTCGCTCCGGTCCAATACTTCAAACGCCAGAAAAACTTGTCCGACGTGGAGGTGAATCCCCATTCCTTCATCGAATCGTCTCCGGGCTCCACAATGGGAACCCATGACCATGTTTGAAGATCATCCGAATGCTGGATGAAATACGTGTTTCCCGAGCGGCCCCACCACTTGAAACGCCAAATGGAATTGACGGAATCGTATTCCAGCTTGGTTCCCTCGTTGGGGTCATCGGGTGTTTGCGCGAAAGCCCCAAGTATCAGCACTTGGGAAAGGACAAGAGTTGCAAAAAACGCTTTCATTTGCGGGACTGTTCTTCAGAGGAAACTGATTTGGGGGCATGAACGCTGCGGATGGGAAAGAAATTCACAACTGTATCTTTTGGGACGGGCGGATTTGCTTTGAGCCACTCCTCCTGTGCAATGCGGGCTTTCTCGCTCTCCTCGTATGCAGTAAGGAGTTGCTTGCGGTTTTCATCGAATTGGGCGTGAAGGTCTCCCAACGCCCGGATGGCGTTCTCCCCGACCTTTCCCTTCGGCACAGACACGACCGAGAACCGCGACATTCCCGCCTCCTCCTTGGGGAATGGGCCGAATTGCGCGGCCCATTCGGGATCGGCCAGCTTGGCTTCGGCGAATTCTTCGGGGCTGTAACCGTAAGCAAAGAAAAACGTGCTGTAATACACCCCGTCTCTTTCAAAGTCCCAAAAACTGTTAAGGAAATTGAACCCAATGGAACTGAGAGCCACAGCATCACCCTCGGGAGTCCAGATGCGAAATTCCGTCCCAACTCCATCGATTACCGTCGCCGTTCCGCCCAGATATTCATACCGCAAGCTTTCCCATCGGCGGGCTTCGGCAAGTTCCTCGGCGGTAGGAATATGCTCCTTCGGAGCCTCCGGTGCAGCTTCAGGTAGAGGCTGGGGCTTGAGTGCTGGAGCTTCGATCCGGTTATAGGTGATTTTACGATCACCAAGATCCACTTCTTGGGAGTCGAGAATTTTGGTGGGAGCTGGTTGGATGACTCCGTTGCCTTCAGTTAATTCTTGGGCATGCAAAAATAAAGTTCCTGCAATTGTTGCGGTGAGAAAAACAGGAAGTCTCATTTTTTCAATGGTGTATGTCCGGTTTGTGCTCATAGCACGCGAAGAGCAATAAAATTTTTGTAACTTTATATTCATGATTGAATTTCAGCCAAGGAAGTTCGATTGAGGAGAAAATGACTCATCGAGTGTTTGAAAACGCGCAATTGGCCATGGTGCGTCAACGATTAAAACCAATCTCAGGCAACATCAAGATAAAATCCCATATGTGGGATAGGCGTGGCGTCATTGTTTCCGAGTGCGGTATCGACTCAGGCAACAACTCGCCAAATTTCTACGTCAGCGTCGTGGAAATATGACGCTTGCCCAATTTGCCAAAAAAACGGGAATTTCTGACTCGACTTTACAGCGTCTCGAAATCTCCCAGCAGAACATCACGCTCGACACTCTTGAGATGATTTTAGAAAAAATGAAGTGTGACCTGTGGGACGTTTTTGGAGACCGGGAGTGACTTCTCTCCGATTTAGTTTCCATACAGCTTGAATTAATCCCGGACCTCTGGATTTAATAATCGCACAGCTTCCTGCGTTTGATTTTGTTCCGGGGATTTTGTGAAGTGCGCAGACAATTGGCAATCAACTGTCACCCGGTCATGTTTTCTGGGAATGGGTGACTCGTTTGCGGTTTTTCCTTCCTCTCTTCGGGCACCACAGGTTTCGAAAATGCCTTCCGAGTTTCGGGTTTTATAGGCTCATCTTGCTCCTCCATATCATGCTCCCAAACGGGAGCATCGGAGGAAAAATGCTTTGCTAGTTTCTGCTGCATGATCTCTTGCAAAATCAGCACGCTTCCAAAAATTACGAACACAGATTTTTCCCCATTTTGTACCCGAAGGGTAACAGTGTTTTCCCGCAAACTTACGAACCATGTGGCCAGGAGTTCCAACGGGAGGATCGAATGAATCGCACCATCCAGCAGGTTTCCATTGCGGGCATGCGCCCGCTGGCGCTGACCAAAAAGCAAATCATTGCCGTGCTAGGTTCGGCCAAGCTCGTTGACCGAATGTTGTGGGCCACCCGTCACGCGAAAGGCGGCTGGTTTGTAATTTTGCGGGAAGGCCGGGACCTCCTTGTTGCCACCGAGTCTGTGGAAAGGGCTTACGAACGATTGGTTGGGGGCGAATTGCCGCCCCTCATGCCCAGCGAACGGCGTTTTTCAAGAGCAGTTGAAGCCGGGGCCGCTGCATGAAAAGGGGGGAGACAACAGTTGTTGAATTCTCGCCGCTCCCTTTCGGGCTGATAGGAAAAAAGAAGGGGGCGCGTGGTTGCAGTCGGACCGTGGCTGTCCGGCACGGGTTGGATGGCTTTCAAACAAGCAGAAAAGGCGAAGCATTTTCGTGTCCTGCTTGGTTCGCGACATCCAAGCGATTCGCACCAACGGGCGGAACAACCAAGTCCGCGACTTCACAAGTCCTCTGATGTGGGCGAACTACGTTTTCAAACCCCTGACCGTAATCTATGGAAAACCCAACCACCAGCCAACAGAAAATTGAAAAACTCGAAGCCGAGAAACGGCAGATCGAGGAACGAATCCGCCGCCTCCGCCACGAAGCCAAAACCACTGAGCGCAAACGCCTGACCCGCGCCAAGATCATCCTTGGCGGGCTGGTCTTGCGCGATCACGAGGCGTTGTTCTCCCAACTCCTCTCCTCTGCCTCCGAGCCTGACAAGGAGGTTTTGCGGGCGGTCTTTCCCCAGATGGTGAAGGAAGCCCCGCTTCCAGCTCGGAAGTAACACGGCGGGTTATTGCAAATGAGACGCCCGAGCAACCGGAGCCTTCTCCTGAAGGCGAAGCGCACTTACGCATCGTGGGGAGTCCCCCACGACGCGAGTGCGTTTTCGCCGTGGGCGAAAAGGGCTCGCTACCGCTCGCCAAACACCTGTGCTGGCAGTCGGGACATGGCCCCACCGCCCGGCCAAAATCCCACACGCGGATTTTGGAGAGCCGCGATTTCGCTCCCCACGGACCGGACTCCCGGCCCGGTTGAGGTTTTCTTTTCCTACCCGGCCAAACCGGTTTCCTGAGATGGCGATTTTCCATTTGTCCATCCGCCCGATCAGCCGGGGCAAAGGGCACAGCGCCTTTGCCCAAATCGCCTATGACACGCGCACCAAGCTGACTGACGAGCGCACCGGCCAGAAACACGATTGGTCAAAGCACAAAGCCGACGTGATCGAATCCCAAATCATCGGTCCCGCCATGACGCCGGGACACCTTGCCGCCGCCGCAGAGGGGGCAGAGAAGCGCTACGATGCCCGTGTGGGCCGGGCAATGGATGTTGCCTTGCCCCATGAGCTGGGTACGAAAGAGCAGTGGGCGCTTTTGCGCGGTTTCGGTCTTCAACTGCGCGACACCTACGGATGCGCCGTTTGCGTGAATCTCCACCATCCGAACGTGAAAGGCGACAGCCGTAACACCCACGGGCATATTTTCATGACGGCCCGCGCCGTGGACGAAAAAGGAAATTTCTCCACCCATAAAATCCGCTGCCTTGATGATCGAAAAACCGGCCCGCTGGAAGTCGAGAGAATCCGGGAAATGTGGGAAACACGCTGCAACCGCGCCTTGAAGAAGGCGGGTCAATCGCAAACCGTCAACCGGCAGTCTCTCAAAGCCCAGGGCATCGACCGGCCACCCACCAAACATCTCGGCCCCCAGATCGCCGCCATGAGCCGCGCTGGTCGCAAGATGCGCAAGGCCGAAATCAACAAAACGATTTCCTCAGAATCCCGTCGTCTCGCAGAAATCAAACACCACCTCAAACAACTCAAAACCTATGGCGCTCGAAACTCCGTTAACCAAACCCAGCAGAAAAACCGAACCCGCCAGAAATCCGACATGGCTCCAAATCGCGAGTCGAATCGATCCCCATCACCTCGTCAAACCTACGGGGTGGCTGTCCGTCGAAAATCGCGCGTTTCCTATGGAAGAAATCGACCTGATCGAACTCATCCCAAATCGAGGGTTGCACATCCGGACCCGGCAAGAGAGCTGGCTCGTCTCCTTGCCACCCGAAATGATCTCTCCCGACTTGCTCAGGGCCATCATTTCCGGCGAGGTCAATTGCTTGTCGGCACCTTGCGACTCCTACGAACCATCATCCGAATCCTTGAAGGTGAGCAACAACACGAGCATCGAGCCCGAGGATTTCGAGTGAATTCTTGAAAACCCTCCATCGCGACAAGTTAGAATCCACGAAATGGGCGTAGAAGTGGCGTATAATTTCAGGCCCCTTCCTGTGAATTCCATCAATTTCCTGTCATGTCGCATCTTTTTCCGATTCAAGCCTGGGGAAGATAGGGTCAGTCTCCGCAACTCCCTCATGATCAACGAAAAACCCTGATAACTTTGAAGGTTATCAGGGTTAGAAATTGGTTGCGGGGGTAGGATTTGAACCTACGACCTTCAGGTTATGAGCCTGACGAGCTACCGGGCTGCTCCACCCCGCGATCAAGAGAGGCGAAGATAGCTGTTTTCACCCGCCTGGCAAGGAGATTTCAGGGGGATTTCTCCTGTCCGGGTGTTTCAACCGGGTCTTCGGGGGAGTCGTCGCCGATTTCGCGGCGGAGTGCCTTGGAGACGAAGGGTCGGACGAAGCCGTAGAGCAGGAAGAGAACGAAGAGAACGGCGGGCATCCAACGGTAGTTCATGGCGGTGAACGCAAGGAGACCAATGAGGCCGAGGAAGGCCGGAAGCGAGCGCTGGGTCCGCCAGTTGATCGCCTTGAAGCTGGGATACTTCACATGGCTGAACATCATGAACGAGAGAAAGACGAGGAGGACAGGAAGCGCGTATTTCCAAGGGCCAATCGTGCGATCGTCATCCTGCATCCAGAGCATGAACAGAGTCAGCGACGCGATGAGCCCGGCCGCGGCAGGAATGGGAAAACCTTGGAAATCGCGGTCCGCCTTGTCGCCCGCCGCCTGGGCGGTGCAGTTGAACCGCGCGAGCCTCAGTGCGCCACAAAGCAGGAAGAAAAAGGCGATGAGCCAGCCGGTATTCTGAAAATCCCGCAGCACGATCTGGTGGACCAACAGAGCCGGAGCGAGGCCGAAGGAGACGATGTCGGCCAGCGAGTCAAACTCACGGCCGAAGGGACTTTCGTGCCCGCCGAGCCGGGCCAGGCGTCCGTCGAGCAGATCAAAGACGCAGGCGCCGAGGATGAACGCGATCGCCTCGTGGTAGAGCGCACCGGCGGGATGTCCGGTGGCCACCAGAAGCGAGGCCTCGATGATCCGAAGCACGGCCGCAAAGCCGCAGAAGAGATTGCCGGCCGTCATGAGATTCGGCAGCAGGTAGATCTTCGGTTCGTTTGGATCGCTCATGGGGCGGAGGCGATACGTGCAACCGGAGTTTCTCCGCCACGGACGCGGTCACCTGGACGCACCAGGATTTCCGTATCGATCGGAAGGAGCAATTCGGTGCGCGAACCGAAGCGGATCATTCCAAAGCGTTCGCCCCGTGCGAGTCGGTCACCAACCGCGGCCCACGGGCAAATGCGGCGGGCAATGGCTCCGGTGATCTGACGCACGGCCACCGTCGCGGAGGTCCCGGCGATGATCCAAGTGCGGCTGACATTGAGAAGGGACGAATCCGGCGAGCGGGCATCGAGGAATTTGCCGGCTTTGGGTTCGGAATGAGTCACCTCACCGGCAATGGGTGAGCGGTTCACGTGAACATCGAAGACCGAGAGGAAGATGCCAATTCGGAGGCAGCGGGCCTTGAGAAACTCCGGCTCGTCGACCTCATCGACCGTTGTCACGAGACCATCGGCCGGAGCCACAGCGAGGGATTCGTCGACTGGCGGGACGCGTTCCGGATCCCGGAAAAAGTAGAACGTGAACACCAGAGCGAGCGCGAAAAACAGTGAGAGCAGCGGCAGGACGAGCAGCGTGACGATCCACGCAAAAGCCAGCACGGCCAGAATCGGCCTGGCCTCTTGGAACGCCCGGGACTTCATGCGCGGCAGCCTACAGGCGGATGCGGGCCGGGTGCGAGAAGGGAATTGGCGTCAGCGTCCGGCGGCGAGTTTGTTCGCGCGGCGTTCGCTCTCGGAGGCGAGAGCCAGAACGGTATTCTTCGCCTCCGTCAGAGCCTGGCCTTTCAATCCGGCGACGAGATTGGTAACGGGCACAAGAAAGTTCGAATAGCAAAGGATCGTGCGATCGTCTCCGAAGGGTTCAATGCGGAGCGAGCCTTCGCTGGCCTTGGCAATCGGGGATTTCAACAGTTTCCAGGAGACCGTGAAGTTCTCGCCCTCCTTTTCATAGGTATTCCGGACGACGTAACTGGTCTTCTGGATCACCGGCATCTTGACGGTGTATCGGACGTCCTTGGTTCCATCGGGATTGGTTGTCAGAACCTCGGCATTCAGCATCCCCGGCGTGTAGTCGGGTGCCGCATCATAATCGGTGAAGAGCTCGGCGACGACGGAAGGCGGAGCGTTGACGACGCGGTAGAGGCTCAACTTAGGCCACGGCGCCCCGGGCACATCGGTGCTTCGAACAACCGTCTGGCCATCCTCGAGTTTGGCACGGTCCGCACGGGGAACTTCGCGCATCAAATCGGCCGAGGCCATTGCGGGAGCCAAAAGCAAAATGACGGCAAGGAAAGGTCGCATGATCGGGATTATGGCATGGATTACCCGGGTTTTCCAGCGGGAGTCAGGACCGGAATTGGGCGATGACTTCGGCGTAGATCTCGAAAAGGCGAGCGAACACAGCGTTCCATGAGTAGCGCCCTCGCGCTTCTTCGCTTGCCATTCGCCGAGCGTCCCGGCAGTCACGGTCAAAGAAGGCGGCAACGGCGTCGGCCAAAGCGGCGGGCGAATTCTCACGGGCCCAGTGGTCCTGGTTCGTAAAAATGATGCGGTCCATATAGCTGCCACGGATTCCGACGACCGGCGTGCCGCTCGCCTGGCTTTCGAGCGTGACGAGTCCAAATGTTTCCTGCACGCCGGGATGAACAAACACATCCGCCGCCCGGTAGAGCGAAGCCAACCCCAGCGGATCCGCGCAATAAGGCGTCCAGGTTACCGCGCCGGTCGCTTCGCACAAGGCCGCGACGGACGCGCGCTGGACGCCATCGCCAACGCAGAGCAGGTGATACGTGCCCGGTGTGCGTTCGTGAAGGATCTCGAACGCTTCCAGGAGCGTGCGAACATTTTTCTCGGCCGCGAGACGTCCGACGTAAATCAACAGCCGGATGTCGGCCGGGATGCGGAGTCGTTCTCGCGTCGCCGCCCGGTCGTCCGGCTCGGTGCGAAAAACATCTGCATCGACGCCCAGATCGACGGTTACCGCGCGTTCCACTCCCCATTCGTTCAGCGTCCGGGTGAGGACCGGGCTCGGCACAAACGTTCGCTCGAAGTGATTATAGAGTGCTTTGACGTAGCGCCGGCAGATGTCGTCAGCGAGCGAAACCGCCACGTCGCCGAAATACTTGGCGACACTGCGGATGTAGGCCTCCGGAAAATGGGAATGGTAAAACCCGACGATTGGGATCCCGAGCCCGCGACCGGACGCGATCGCCTTCCATGCGACTTGATAGGGGTCGCCGGATTCGATGATGTCGGGCCGCTCGCGCTCGAGGGCCTCCTCGACGAGGTGGAGCTTGGTGAGCGCTCGATACCGCGACGTTTTTGATATCAGTGGCGAGGCGATTGTATAAACGACCGATTGCCCGTTTTCTGTTCGGGACGTGGTTTCGCCCGGAACGATCAGGATATGCCGCGACCCCGGGCATTCCCGCTGGATGTATGCCGCCTTTTGCTCCACGTAGCGGCGCACTCCGCCACTAACCGGTGAATAAAACTGCGTGAGGTCGCAGACTTTCAAATCATTCGGCCGCGGCCAGCCAGCGTTCGGCTTCAATTGCCGCCGCGCACCCCTGTCCGGCCGCGGTGATCGCCTGGCGATAGACATGATCGGCGACGTCCCCGGCCGCAAAAACGCCCGGGACGTTCGTGGAGGTTCCCCCGTGTTGGACGAGATAGCCATTCTCATCCGTATCGAGGATCCCGCGGAACGCAGCGGTATTTGGCTCGTGCCCGATGGCAACAAAGACGCATTTGACGGCGAGGCTCGACTCGGTGCCGTCGACCAAGTTGCGGAGCCGAACGCCTTCGACCTCACCGGCGGCATCGCGAACGTAATCGGTCACGACGGAATTCCAGACCGGCTTGATCTTCGGGTTGGCGAGCGCGCGATCCGCCATGATCTTGGACGCCCGGAGCGTGTCCCTACGGTGGATCAGGTAAACTTCGGAGGCAAATCGCGTCAGGAACGTCGCTTCCTCACAGGCCGAGTCCCCTCCTCCGACCACACAAACCGGAACATTCCGGTAAAACGCGCCATCGCACGTCGCGCAGGAAGTCAAGCCATGGCCGATGAGTTCGTTCTCGCGATCCAGGCCGAGATACCGTGGAGACGCGCCGCTCGCAATGATCAGCGCGCGGGTCTCCAGCCATTCGCCATCCACTTTGATCCGATGCGGCCGGCCGGGCTGGAATTCCTCGACGACGCCATAGCGGTAGCGTGCCCCGAAGCGTTCCGCCTGTTGATGCATCCGCTGGACCAATTCCGGGCCGTCGATCCCATCCGGGAACCCCGGGAAATTCTCCACGGCGGTCGTGGTGGTGAGTTGACCGCCAGGCAGCCGGCCTTCGAGCACGAGAGGGGAAAGATTCGCGCGGGCTGTGTAGATGGCAGCCGTCAGGCCGGCACACCCGGTGCCCACAATGATCACATTTTCCATACCCCGGGCAGTAAACACGATCGCCGCCGCGGCACAAAAGGAATTCCGGTGAGCCCCCGATCCATCGGCAAGTCACCGCTCTGAAATGGGGAAGCCGGAACGCGGGCGATCCCTTGGATATGAAAGCTTTTTTCTTGGTTTTGACCATTGCGGCTCCGGCCGTTTTGGCGCAAACGCCCGACCGTGATGGCGAGCCAAATCCGAGTCGGGATGCCTCCGGGCCGGCGATCGTGGCGCCGCCTGCGTCCGGTCCCCAACCGGGGGACATCACCCGGCCCCGCAGTGTCGGCGTCGGCAATGAGGGCCTTGGCAATGCCACGGGAACCACCAGCGGAACCGGCATTCTTGACGATCGCACCGGTTCAGCGGTAACCGGCGAAATCCCGAACGCCCCGGTCGATCCATCGGAGCGGGTTGGACGGGGTGGCGGTCGGCCAGATGCCACTGGCACCGATCCGGACGCTGCGACGGGAACCGGAACGATCAGCAATTCCACCGCGCCACGCGGAGACACGGCCACGAGTCCCACCGCAACCGGCACACCCGCCGCGCACCCGGGCACCACGGAACCAACCGGAGAAGGCGGTTCGCGGTAGAGCGCTTTTCTTTTCCATCGGCGGGATTATTCTTGGTATCCCGTCTATGAGACCCGACAAATTCACCGCCAAGATGCAGGAGGCGCTGAACGCGGCGCTCGACCTCGCGTCGAAAAACGAAAATCCCGAGATCACCAACGAGCACTTCCTGCTCGCGCTCGCATCCCAGCCGGACGGATTGGTCCGCCCATTGTTGGAAAAGCTCGGAGTCAGCCCGGCCGCGATCGAGGCGGGCCTGCGCGGAATCGTCGAGGGCTACGCAAAAGTCCGAGGGGGTGCGCAGCCCCACCTCTCCAACGAACTCCGCCAGACTTTGGACCGCTCGGAGGAAGAGATGGCGCGCCTCAAGGACGACTTCCTGAGCGCCGAGCATTTTCTGATCGCCCTGCTAGGCACGAACTCGGCGGCCGCCCGAATCCTGAAGGATGCCGGCATCACTCGCGATGCCTTGATGAAGGCCCTCGTCGAAATTCGTGGCAACCAGCGCGTGACCGATCAGGACCCCGAAGGAAAATACCAGACGCTGGAAAAATACGGACGCGATCTCACGGAGTTGGCCCGCAAGGGAAAGATCGATCCGGTGATCGGACGGGACGACGAAATTCGACGCACGATGCAGGTTTTGTCCCGACGGACCAAAAACAACCCGGTCCTCATTGGCGAGCCCGGCGTGGGAAAAACAGCCATCGTGGAAGGCCTCGCCCGGCGGATTGTCAGCGGTGACGTGCCGGAGTCGCTCAAAAACAAGCGGGTCGTCGCCATGGACATCGGTGCGATGGTCGCGGGCGCGAAATTTCGCGGGGAATTCGAGGATCGCCTCAAGGCTTTTCTCAAAGAGGTCACGGCCAGCGAAGGCGAAGTGATTCTTTTCATCGATGAACTCCACACCATCGTCGGAGCCGGCGCGGCTGAAGGGTCGATGGACGCGAGCAATCTGCTCAAACCACAACTCGCTCGCGGGGAATTGCGCACCATCGGAGCGACCACCCTCGACGAGTATCGCAAATACATCGAGAAAGACGCGGCGCTGGAACGGCGGTTCCAGCCGGTGATGGTGGACGAGCCCAGCGTGGAGGACACAATCGCCATTCTCCGCGGCCTCAAGGAACGCTACGAAGTTCACCACGGCGTTCGCATCCAGGATGCCGCGCTGGTCGCAGCGGCCGTCCTCAGCCACCGCTACATCAGCGACCGGTTTCTGCCGGACAAGGCAGTCGACCTGATCGATGAAGCCGCCTCGCGGTTGAAAATCGAGCTCGATTCGATGCCGACTGAACTTGACCAGCTCGAGCGTCAACTCATGCAGTTCGAGATGGAACGCCAGGCGCTCGCGAAAGAAAAGGACCCCGCCAGCCGCGACCGTCTCGCCAAATTGGAAAAGGAAATGGCCGACACCAAGGAGTCCGCCGCCCAACTGAAGGCACGCTGGCTCAAGGAAAAGGAGGAAATCGGCAAAGCTCAAAAGGTCGCCGAACAAATCGAGCAGGCCAAGTCCGAGCTCGAGCTCGCCCAGCGTCGTGGAGACCTTGGCCGCGCCAGCGAAATCCAATATGGCCGGTTGCCCGAGCTGCAGCGTCAGTTGGACGCCGTCACCGCCAAGGAAAAGTCCGAGGGCACGCTGCTGAAGGAAGAGGTCACTGAGGAAGACATCGCCAAGGTGGTGGCTTCATGGACCGGCATCCCGGTCTCGCGACTGCAGGAAGGCGAACGCGCAAAGCTCGTCAAAATGGAAGAACGTCTCATGGAACGCGTTGTCGGCCAGCAACAGGCCATCAAGGCCGTTTCCAATGCAGTGCGTCGCGCCCGCGCGGGCCTGCAGGACGAAAACCGTCCGATCGGTTCGTTTCTCTTCCTTGGCCCGACAGGCGTCGGAAAAACCGAGTTGTCCAAGGCGCTGGCCGAATTTCTCTTCGACGACGAGGGCGCGATCGTGCGACTCGACATGTCCGAATACATGGAGAAGCACACTGTCGCCCGTCTCATCGGCGCGCCTCCCGGCTACGTCGGCTACGAGGAAGGCGGACAACTCAGCGAAGCCGTCCGGAGGAAACCGTATTCCGTCGTGCTCTTCGATGAGGTCGAAAAAGCGCACCACGACGTCTTCAACGTCCTTCTGCAGGTGCTCGACGACGGACGCATCACCGACGGACAGGGCCACACGGTCGATTTCAAGAATACCGTGATCATCCTGACGTCGAACATCGGCAGCCAGTTCATCATGGAAGATCTGGAAAAAGAGGAACGAAACCGCCGCGTTCTTGAAGCGCTCCGCGGGCACTTCCGTCCGGAGTTTCTTAACCGCATCGACGAAATCATCATCTTCGACCGACTCGACGATTCGCAGATCACCCACATCGTCGACATCCAACTTCAGCGCCTGATCCGCCGCCTCGAGAAGCAAAACATCCGGCTCTCGCTCACGGACGCCGCCAAACGCCATCTGGCTCGCGAAGGATACGACCCGGCCTACGGAGCGCGTCCGCTCAAGCGCGTCATTCAACGCGAAATCCTCGATCCGCTGAGTCTTGAAATCCTGGACGGCCACTTCGCGGAAGGTGACTCCATTGCCGCAGACATCCAAGACGGCAAACTGATCTTCACGGGGACTTGAGGGGGACGACCCGAGTCGCCGAAGAAGCGGTTCCGATCAAGACACGCGGAGTGCGCCGGCCGGAGTGGCTTGTGTGCGGTGACGATCGGGAAAGAAGATTCCGGGAACCGTGCCGTTGAAGAGAGCCGCATCGACAAAGGGATCAATCAACGACGGATCGGAAAAGATCTCCTGGAAAAGTCGATGGTCGGGATGACCGGGCTGAGTGACGTCATTGGCTATAAAGTCCTCCGCCGAGAAGCTCCCGTAGTTTGCCATTTTCTGCAGCCACACGTAATCGACACCCCATCGACGGGCCATGTCCACAAACTCATGCACCTCGTGGAGGTTCGCACGCTGGACGACGAAATTCAGCCGGAGGCATGGAATCCGTCCGTCACTCCGGAGTCCCGCAAGGAATTCGATCCCCGCGACGAGCCGGTCCCATTTGCCGGGAGGACGGAGGGTTTCATAAACTTGACGCGACGCGGCATCCACCGAAACCGAGACAAGTTCAAAAAGTGTGTGGAGGTGTTCGAACTCGTTCCACATTTCCTCGCCGACGAGTTGCGCGTTGGTCATCAGGCGAAGGGAAAGCCCCGGAAACTCCCGACGATTCAACCGGCGGAGCAGATCGCGGAAATGCCGGCTGGCGAACGGCTCGCCGCCTCCGCTGATATAGACACCGCCTTTTGTTTGCGCGAGGAGGGGCAGGAGAACTTTCCGCGTCGCGGTCGCAAGACGGTCTGTCTCGGCAGCCTTTGCCATGCGCAACTCGGTTCGGCAGGACGGGCAGGCAAGATTACAGGAGGGGTCATGGCTGAATTCGACCGATTTCGGTCCAGTGTCCATGAACGGTTTGAGAGCGAGATCCTGGTAAAATCCGGTGAGGGGGGCGTCGGCTTTCGGCAGCGTGCGCCCGGCTATGAAGCTGCAAAGGGTGCGGCTGCAATACTTGAAAGAACCGTCGAGAATGGAAGCGCGGATTTTTTGCGCCGCCGGCGAGTTCCAGACGTCTTCGGCAGACGATGCCTGATGGATGTTCCCTGATTGGTAGGGCAGCCAGGCTGGACAGGTGCAAAGGAACGTGTCTCCACCCCAGCCGGTGGCGAGATATGCAAAGGGAACCGGGCACGTCCGGTCGCGAAGGTATTCGGCCGCATGGGCCAGGCCGGCCGGCAGCCCGGGTAGGTCCGGATGGGCGCGGGCAATTCTCTCGAGGAGCTTCTGACTCCCGGTGCAGACGTTGTTTATGGCGAGCGCACGTTCGACGAAGGACAGCGCGGCGGCAGGCTGTCCCGCTTCGAACTCGAAGCAAGCGCGGAGGTATTGGTAAAGAGCGGAATCCGGAAGGCTTTCGCTCCAGCCGACGATCGGGCCTGGGTGAAACGGAGGAGGACCGCCCCATGCTGCGGAAGCCAGCCCAATGAGGTCACGGCAGATCCGGGCTCCAAGAGAAATGTCGGCGTAGGAAATGAGTTCGGTATCCGGTGGCAGCAGGCCGATGTGCTCCAACTGCGCGGCAAGGGTTCCCATCTGCCGTCCACTTTCCGCGCCGCCTCCGAAATTCTCGGCAGTTACCGCCGCCCAGATTCGTTCGAGTTCTCCAAGCAAGAACTCCTTCGCGTCCATACCTGGACCGCGTGCAGCTGAAAAGTCGTAGCCCCTGAAGCAACTTTCGAGGAACGGGGCGGCCGCAGGTGAACTCACGATTTTCTCCGCAAGTCGCCGCCCGGCTGCGCATGGCCGTGTTGATTCTCGATGCCGGTTGTAATGACTTCGCCGAATCCAGCCTGCGTGCACAGGTCGGCAAAAAACGCTGCCGAACCTCCGCGGTGGGTGCCGGTTTCAATGATCCACCGCGGCCGCACGCGATGTAAGATCTCCTGGCAGCACCAGCTATCAAAGGTATTCCGCCAGATCGGGCGTCCCCTCCATGTGACATTCGAGTGATTGCCGGGGTGGAGCATGAGCGCCGCGGAGATGGAATCCACCGACCGGGTGTGAGGAGGTTTCATCTTCAACCGGTCCACTCGCGGGTATTCTGCTCGAGTGCGCGGCGGAGGCGCGAGTTCTCCTGCCGGAGGCGCTCGATCTCTTCTCGGGCGGTCTCCAGTTGCTCTCCGAAATCAAACAACCGAAATCCCGGAGGCACGTACTGAAGCAGGCGGAGCCCGCCGTAATAGGACGGCTTCCCCTTGTAGGGGATGTGGGTCAACGTCTCGCATCGCTCTCTGATCAGCGAACCGCGATCCGCCAAAGGCAGCTCCGTCAGCGAGGCGGCAACCGCATCCTGAATGCCGCCAAAATGGGCATCGTGAAGAAGGATGAAAGCTCCGGGCTCCAGGTGCGGCAGCATGCCGGCCAGATCGCGCCGGCAGGCTTCCTCGCTATGATCGCCGTCGAGAAACGCAAAATCGAATTTACCGCCCGCTTGAACCTCGGCCTCGGGAAGAACGTAGGGGGCGTAGTTGTCGATGAAGTCCACCCACGGCCTGAGTCTTTCCTTGAGGGCGTCTGCGATGCGGTGCTCGGGAAGACAGTTGGGATCCACGGACACGAGCCGGCCGGAACCGCGGGCGCGCAGGGCCGACGCGATGACAAACGTCGAGCCGCCTCGCGCCCGCCCGATCTCAAGTACTCGCTCGGGCGCGAGCCCAAAGATCAGCGAAAAGATCGTCTGGGCCTCGGAAATGGAAAGTTGGGCGATGAGACCAAACGATGGATCCAATGTCTCGGCAGTGATCTCGATCCATGCCGGCCCGGTCATTTCATCTGCGTAATAATCGGTAAGGTGCGCCGCCAACAAGCCGCTGGCGTCAAGGTCCAGAGCGTGTTTCAAACACTGGCGCGCACGGGAATGAAAACCACGATGTTTGTAGAACCTTGCACGGTTCAACCAGTGTCTGGGAATCGAGGAGTCGTCGAGCGTGGAGCGAACCCGTTCAAACGCCTCTTCAGCAGCCTCCAGCCTGACTTCGTTGTAATCGAAGGAATTCGCGACGTGTTGGGGGATCGCCTTGATGCAACGAAAAAGGCGCGTGGCGTGCGGGATGTCATCGAGAACCTCGAAGTAGTCGCGGAAAAAATCCATGCTCAGGGTCAGCCACGGCACCTCGCTCCAAAGAAAATCCTGGTGAATGAGCAGCGATTGTCCGGGCACGAGGCAGGGGTAAAACTGCCGGATCAGGCGGGCGTCGATGTCCGGAGTCTTGGCAACATCCACGAAGAGGATCTCCACCGGACTTCCATCCCAGATGACCTGCGCGATATCCCCCTCGTGCACTTCGACCCATTCGGCGAACGCTCGGATGTTTTCGTCGAAGACCGCTCGAAACGAACCCGGTGCCGTGATCTGCTGGAATGGCACGATGTAGTCCCGCCCGATCTCGTCTTCGCCGACGGTGAATCGGTCAAACGATCGGATACGTGTCCCCTGGACCGGGCTTCGTTTCAGGCCGGCGGCGAGGGCGGCCGTCGAACCGCCGAGGAAACATCCTGCGTCAATAATCGCTCCTTTTCCGGAAAACGAATGGTGGGCGGCCCACTGGAGGAGCGTGAGTTCCTGCGCGGAGAGCATGCCGGGGGCGAATGTTGAGAGATCCGGAACGTAGCTTCTCCAGGGTTTGCGATCCTCTCCGAAGGAATGTAACGGAGGAGCAGTGGGCGGTTGATCAGTCATTGAGGAAGAGTCGCTGGCGTTCGAGTGCGTTCAAAATGCGGTCCGCGTAAGAACCCAAAGGATAGGGCGAAAGTCGCTTTAGGCGATCCTTGTAGTAGTCAAACCCGGCGATTTTCCACGCGTCGGCGGATTCCTTGCCGCTCCGGGCGGCTACCCAAAGGAGGAGGAGCGCGTTGGCCACCACGTATGGGTGCGACGCAATGAACCGGATTTTTTCGACGAGAGGCCGTGGCGGTTTGGGGATCCGGGACCTCGCGGTCTCGACCCATCGCGAAGCCACCAAATGCGCTTCCCGCAAAATGGCACCGCACGGCGAAAGTCCGCCGCGCGCAGCCCTCCAGTAAAAGAGGGCATGATCCACGTGATGTGGAAAGGGCAGGTGGTTGCTCCACGGCTTGGGGATGGCGGCGAAATGAATGACCGCCCATCGTCCGCTTTTCCAGTCGTTGGTTCCCTTTTCCAACATCGAGAACCGATTGAATCGCTCGGGAAGAGGGAGGTAGTTCCCCCGAATCGTTGCATTCAGCGCGTCCTGGTCTTCATAGGGGCAAAGTGTGGGGTTCCCGTAGAGAAACTCGCGCGCCCGCCGGGAAATGTCGGCGGCGATCCACTCCGCCGTATTGATGACAAGAACTCCCGCGTTGAAATAGACGACGTCCGGAGTGAGACCGAGTTTGAGTTTCCTGGGCAGCAACTCAATCGAGGGATCGTCCAGAGCTGCGCATGGGAATTTGCCCAAGGAAACGCTGAAGAGGGGGGCGAGCGAGTCGAGGACCAGGACATCGCTGTCGAAGTAACAAACGCGCTCACCCACGGCTTTTAATTCCTCGACCGGGACCAATCGCAGCGCCGTCGCCTCGCTCAGGCGAGGATTGGTCACTTGGCTCCGCAAAGTGATCCCTGTGAGGTCGTATTCGATGAGAGTGATTTTCCGCGCCCGGCACCATGCCGCGACGGACCGGCGGATTTTCGCCGGTATGCCGATCAGACGCCAATGGAAGACGAGGTGATCCGTCGACTCCCTGACCCGGTGAATCCCCGACCAGCAGACGACCATCGGCGCGACCATTCGAACGTCGGAGCCGAAAAGAAAATGCCTCTCCACACGCGTTTTCATCGGCCCGTCCAGCCGGGGAGAATGGCGGCGGTCGGACTTGTCCGGCGACATCGCTTTGCAGAGGATGCCCGTCCATCGAAAGGCTGGATGTGCCGGGCGAGGGTGTCGTCTCTCCAGAATGGCTCGAACGGGCGCTTAGGTTTGCGTTGATCCGAAACCCGTTCGGCCGGCTTTACTACAACCGGGAAAGTCGGGCAATGGTCGAAAGTGTTATCCATCAGGATCTCGAACATTTTGGCTACGGCTTTGGAGGTGCCATACATTCCATCGGCCGCCCTTTGTCGGGAGCGCCGGGTTTCGAAGCCTCCGGCTGGAGGCACCAGCGTCTCGGCTGGTGGTAGTTGCTTCCCTGCAAGGTCTCACGGCTTTCCACCTCGAAATAACCGGTGGTGAATGCAACTTGCTGGTCATCGAGGTCCGCAACGTGCGCGTAGCTCCACAAAAGAAAACGGTAGTGGCCGGCGGTCAGGCAAAGCGGCTCGAATCGAAGCTCCACCCACGTGGCTCCCTCTGGGAGCTCGGAAATCCATAGACCGTCGGTGTAGCTGGACGCGATCAGGATTGAGGCTGCGCTGGCGTCACCCGCCTGGCCGTTCTTCCACACCGGGCGGTCCTGCTCGACCGACGGTTCGACCCGTACGAGGAGGTTGACCTTGTGGAGGGGCTCCGGCGTCGAGACTCGAATGTTCGCGACGGCCATCCGCCCAGAGACAAGTGGTCCGGGCACCTCGCCGCTCCACTCGCACGAAACGCGGTGGGGGTGCCTCCCTTCAAGGCCGGTCTCCCCGGTCACTGCCCCGCCGCCGGATGGAGGAGTGGAGTCTCGCCAGATGTCTTCCCCGTATTTTCTCACCACTTCTTTTGCGTCGCCTGCCGCGACGCACCGGCCGGAGGACAGGTAAATGGCATTCTGGCAGCTGTCGACAATCATCTGCGGCGAGTGGTTGATGATGACGAATGCCGTGCCTTCGTTGCGCATGCTTTGGATTTTTTCCCGGCATTTCTCCTGAAAAAACCAGTCGCCAACCGCCAGAACTTCGTCCACCAGCATGATGTCCGGGGCGGTATGCACGGCGCAGGCGAAACCGAGACGGGCCACCATGCCCGAGCTGTAGTTTTGAACGGGTGCGTCCAAGGACTCCTCGATTCCAGAGAACGCCACAACCTCGTCGAACCGCCTTTTGATCTGGTCCCGTTTCAACCCGAGGATCGCCATGTTGACAAAGATGTTTTCACGTCCGCTCAGGACCGGGTTGAAACCGGCTCCCAGTGCGAGCATGGGAGCGATCCGGCCACGTCGGGTCACCGAGCCGGTCGTGGGTTTGATCGTCCCGGCGAGTACTCTTAGCAAAGTCGTTTTGCCACTGCCATTCCTGCCGACGATCCCGATGGCGTCGCCTCGATTCAAGGTGAAGTTGATATTCGTCAGCGCCCAGAACTCTGCTGGCCGGAGCCGGGTCGCGGGCGGTCGAACGCGAAAGATCTCGCCCGCCACGTCGAACAGTCCGTAGATCAGCGACTTTTGGTAGTCCCGGCAAAACCGTTTCGAAAGCCCGCGGGCTTCGATGAGTGGCTTGCCGTCGTTCAAGCGCTCCACCTCTCCACCACCAGGGGCATTGATGCCCTTGAAACAACGAGGCCCGCGACAAACACGATGATCGCCAGACCGCACGCCGCAGCGAGAGCCATTGGATGTGTGGGCAAGCCATGGGAAATCAATTCCCGGCATCCTTCGAAAAGCGACGAGAGGGGATTGAGGCGCACCGCCATCGCAAAAAGCCCTTTTCCTTGAGGAACGCTATAGACTACCGGGGTGACGATGAACAGGGCACCGGTGAGGAAAGGAAGTGCGTTGGAAACGTCGCCAAGCAGGAGGGCCGCCGGGCTGATCAGCAAGCCCAGCCCAAAGCCAAAAGCCACCAAAGCCGCAAGAGGGAGAACGACAAGGGGCGCGGTCGCTTCCAGCGGGACCCGGTAGATCCCAAAAACGACGGCAACCAGAACCAAATGGACGCCCACCGAGCCCAGCAATTTCCAAAACTCGCTCGCGAGAAGCGCCTCTCGAGGGAAGTTGATCTTGGTTAGGAGGTGGCGGGACGCCGAAAACGCCTGAATCGGGCGCATGAGAGCCGACGCGAAAATCTGCCAGAGCGAACAACCGAAGACCACAAACGCCGCGAATGGGATCGGCGCCTCCCCGAGATTCAGCATTCCGGAGCTTTTTGCGGAGGAAAGTCCGACGGCCGCGAGCAAAGGGGGAACCACCGCCCAGATTATCCCGAGAAGCGATCCGCGATACTTTGCTTTCGTATCGCGGATGGCAAGGACCGTCGACAGTTCGCGGCATCGCCACAAATCCCGCAGGGCGTGGTGGAGGATGGAAACAAAGCCGTTTGGCTCCGCATCCGTTTGGTCGCGGCAACAACGTGTTCCGCGCCGCTTGATCGCGCTGCCATTCTGCGGGGGGATTTCAGACGAAAGGTTAATGCGCTGAAAATTAGGAGTGCCCGTCCGGACGTGTCAACAAATCGGGGACACCAATCCCGTTTCCATCCGTCTGAATCCAGCTCCGCCACGCCGTTCGAGGAGCCGTCATCGCGGGCCTCATGGACAGAGCATCCATTGCCTACGGCGCAAAGAACGCCGGGAGCAAATAGACGCGGCCCGGTTCGAGCTCCACGCGGTTCTTCAGGAGATCGACTTCGATTTTGGCACTCCGAGTCTCGCCGAAAAGCTGGAAGAAGTTTGCCAGGGAATACGAACGCCGATAGCGAACGACCTGCGCGTCGGGGACCTCGGCCATTTCCCGCACCTTGTCGAAGGCATCCTCAATATAACCGAGTTCATCGACGAGGTTCGCCGCGTAGGCATCGGTCCCGCTGAGAATCCGGCCGTCGGCCGGCCCTTCGCGAAGGACCTTTTCATCGATCTTGCGGGATTTCGCCACGATGCCGACAAAGCGGTCGTAACTTTGCATGACGAGTCCCTGGACATAAGCGCGTTCTTCCGGGGTGATCTCGCGGGATCCGCTCAGCATGTCCTTGAACTTCCCGCTCTTGAACGTCAGCGACTGGAGTCCGATTTTGCCGAAGAGCTCGCGATAATTCAGCGTGGAAATGATCACACCGATGCTGCCGGTGAACGTGGTGTGATTGCACATGATCCAGTGCGCGCCACAGGCGGCATAGTAGGCGCCGGACGCGCCGATGGAATTCATGTAAACGA
The DNA here is from genome assembly GCA_033763515.1 of Terrimicrobiaceae bacterium. Taxonomy (GTDB): domain Bacteria; phylum Verrucomicrobiota; class Verrucomicrobiia; order Chthoniobacterales; family Terrimicrobiaceae; genus JANRKJ01. The sequence goes on from JANRKJ010000023.1 coordinate 20,289, forward strand.
CGACTGGTTTGTTCCGGGCGAGCCGCGCGATCGCATCGTAGACCACGTCGGAAGCAGTGATCTCGCCGCCGGGAGAATCGACCTGGATCACCACACCGCCAACCTGTGAGTCGGCCCCGGCCTGTTCGAGGGCGATCTTGAAGTCGTCCACCATCGAGTCGCCGAGCGAACCGGCCTCCCCGTAAGCGATGATCCCCTCGAGAGGAATCACGGCGATTTTCTTGCTCGAATCGCCTTCGACCACGACCTGTTCCTCGAAAACCTTCGGCGGAGCCATTCGGACCGAAGCGACGCCGCCGGATCCGCGGGCACCCAAGGCCGCGATCAAAAGGAGATTAACAAACAGGCTCGCGCACAGGGCGACGAACATCGCTACCATCAGGCACCCGGATTTCTTCATGGACAGGCGGCAAAGTGACCCATTCCCACGGGTTCCACAAGCGGGGAAATGCCGGTCAGAGCCGGAGTCCGAGGCGCCGGTAGGCCGTGCGGATTTCGTCCATCAATTCTTCCGTGGTCCGCCCGTTGAGCAGGATCGCGAGTGTTTGCTGTTCGAATTCCCGGCGCTTTTCCTCCGACTCCAGCACGGCCGGCCTCGTCGGATGCGTGAGTGTGGAGGGCCAGCGATAGCGTCCATCGGCGAGGACTTCGACTTCCGGGTTTTTCTTGAACTCAGCGACCGCATCGAAATACGCCTCGACCTCGCGTTTGACCTTCCCGACGTCGCGCATGTAGCGCACGAACAGTCGGCCATCTCCCTCGCCATCCAGGTGCATGAAGTAGTAGACGAGGAGGTAGGACGTAAAATAGAGCCGACGCGATTCGGCCGGATCCCGGGCCAGCGTGGCGCTCCAATCCTCGTCCGTGACCCAGAAAAGCTTTTCGATCGGATACGGCTCGGGAACTCCGCCGTCGCGGCGTTCCAGCCGATCGATGTAATCGCGGAACGCCGACTTCGCCGAAGAGACCCGGAAAACTCCGAACCGCAACGGCAGGAGGGCTGCATACTCGGCGGTCCCTTCGGTGACCCAGATCGGGAGAATCGAGAGCCACGCATTCATCATCTGGTGGGTCAGCTCATGGACGAGGGTCTCGGACGAATAATCGGACGCCTTGGAAAAGCTGTTGCCGACCGGCCGGAGCCCGAGGCTGTCGAACGGCACAATGAACATCGCCCGCGAACGAAAATAGACTCCGCCACTGTTGGGCGGACCGCCTTCTTCCTGATAACGCGTGCGGCTGCGGACCAGCAGGGCGCGGAAGCGGTCGCCCTCCTCCGGCCGGGGATCAATGCCCCACGGAAGTACCCGGAGCAACTCGTAGGTCGCCTCGAAATTCCGCGCCACATCGCGCAGCAGCGCTTGGGTCAACCGACCCTCTGAGATGAACTCAAAATGCGGCGTGCGGTAGATGTAGCGCCCGTCTTTGCCCTCTTCATTCACCACCTCGACCGGGACCGGCCCATCAATTCCTGCCGACTCCGGCATTTCGATCGGCCGATTTTCCCGCCAGTCCTCGACGGCCTTCCGGTCGGCATCGCTGAGTTCCGAGAGTGGAACCACCTCGCGTTTGCCGTCGGGCAGCTTGAGTTCAATCGCATCGCCTTCGATTCCGGAAAGGGAGGCACGGACCAAACGCCCACCGACCGTCCATTCCCGCGCGGGTTCCTGACGCGGGAGATGAGCGGTGGCTGAAGCGGTCAAAAATGCCGCGGCCACAATGCCAAGAAGGACGCGCATGACGTTCTTGCGATGCACGAATTCCCCGTCTGACGCAACCTGATTATGGTTGAAGCCCGGCCCATCCGCCGCGGCGAGCCCCAAACTCCTGCGGAGTTGCCAGCACGTGACCATCCGGCCAGGGCGCGCTCGACGGCACCAGTCGAAACAGGGCCCCATTGAAGAGCAGGAACCGTGGATCATTCGATAGGAACCGGTGAAAAACATAGTCCGGCGGGAAAAGCGCAGGGCCGCTGATGTCGGGCCGTGATGCCTGCGACCACTCGACGAAGCAGATCGGTCGAGTCCGCTGCAGTGTTTCGGCGAGACCTCTGAGCACTTCGACTTCGAATCCTTCGACATCGATCTTGAGGTAGTCGACCCGCTTGATCCCCGCGTCGCGGAAGTAGTCATCGCCGCGACGGACTTCGAGATCCACTGTTCCGGTGCCGGCGGAACGAAACGATCCGGTGCCGGAATTGCTTGTCGCCGGCGGTGAGTAGGCGAGCCGCGCATCGACATTCCCGAGACCGATCGGGTGAATGGTAACGCTGTCGAGTCCGTTCATGCGAATCTTCTCCTGAATCCGCCCGGCGAGCGGCGCGAAGGGCTCGAACGCATGCACCTGTGAGGCCACCGTCGAGGCGAACAACGTGTGGTGGCCGACGTTTGCGCCGACGTCGACAACCACCGCATCCGGGCGGCCCGCAAGCGCCTGACGCATGCAGACGAGTTCCTCCACCGCGTAGGCTCCGAAGTAGAAAACGCTCCAGTCGATGAACGTGTTGAAGTTGCCGCGATAGCGTCGCCCGAAGAACGGTACTTCGAACCATTCGTCGCGCGCCCGGTCCGGATGGTCGAACAACCGGACCAGACGATTTCGCACACCGAACCGGATCCAATTCTGTCGGCCGAACGCAGCAACGAGTTTCTTCATTGTCTGCTCCTGAACATTTGAAGAGAGCCGCGCGGCCGGATCATGGACGCGGCGATCGTAGCGGAGCGCTGCGCCGCGGCAAGTCAATCGCCACCCAGCATGGCACGCAGCGATGCGAAAGACGCCGAGATGTCCTCTTCCTCCATGGGCCGGCTGCGGATTTCCTCGTAGGTTTCCGCCAGCACGCCCTCACCTTCGATCTCTTTCAAAAAGGGAGAGGGTCGGCAGTGCATGGCGCTGCCGAACTTGGTCCGGTTCCGGCAATGTGTGATCGTGAGCGATTGCATTGCGCGGGTGATACCGACGTAAAACAACCGCCGTTCCTCGTCTACCGTGCCCTCGGTTTTTGAGCGTTCGTGCGGGACGATTCCATCCTCTGCGCCGATGAGGAAGACGTGCGGAAATTCCAGGCCCTTCGCCGCGTGCAGGGTAATGAGCGTGACCCCGCGCGCTTCGTCCTTTTTGTCCTCCTCGCGCTCGCGGTCGAGTGTCATCTCATCGAGAAACTCCTGAAGGCCCCCGCGGCGGCGCGTTTGGTGCTCGGCGAGTGCGCGCAGGATTTCCTTGGCCCCTTCCTCGCGGTTGAGCGTTTCTTCGGGCGTCTTGCATGAACGCCGCAGGTCCTCGAAGTAGCCGGTCGCGGTCAGGTAATCGGAAACGATCCGCGAAGCATCCGCTCCCGGTGTGAGCAGGTGGATGCGTGTGGCCGCCAGATCCTCCGCGAACGAACGAATCGACTCGGCCGTGCGTCGCGAGACTTCCTCGGCAAACGCGGGTTCGGTCAGCGTGTCGAAGAGGCTCTTGTGCGACTTCGCACTTTTCTCGAGCGCGATTTCAATCGTGGTGGCGCCGATCCCGCGAGGCGGCGTGTTGATGATGCGGAGTAACGCAACGTCATCGGTCGGGTTGATCAGGCAGGTCATCGTCGCGAGGATGTCCTTCACCTCGCGGCGGTCAAAAAAGCTCTTTCCCCCAACCAGCCGGTAAGGAATCCGCAGCCGGCGGAGATTCTCCTCCAGCAGGCGGGACTGTGCGTTCATCCGGTAAATCACCGCAAAATGCTCCCATGGCCGCTGGCTCGCCGCGCGGAGGGCTCCGATTTCATCCACGACGAATTCGGCCTCCTGCTTGTCGTCCGGGACGGCGACGACGTGGACCGGATCCCCGCCGGCTTGCGAGCTCCAGAGATTCTTCCCGCGGCGCCGCGGGTTGTTGCGAATGACACGGTTGGCGGCGGTCAGAATCGCATTGGTACTCCGGTAATTCTGTTCCAGACGGATGACTTCCGGGTTCGGGAAGAATTTCTCGAATTCCAGGATGTTCGAGACTTCGGCTCCGCGCCACCCGTAGATGCTCTGATCGTCATCGCCGACCACGCAGACGTTCGGCGGCTCACCGGATGCGAGGAGTCCGACCAAACGGAGCTGCAGCCGGTTCGTGTCCTGGAATTCGTCGACGAGCATGTGCCGGAAGCGCGAGCGCCATTTGGTGCGCACGTCATCGTTTTCCTCGAGCAGACGTACGGCCTGGATCAGGAGGTCGTCGAAATCCATCGCGTTGAGCGTTTTCAGTTCGCGCTCGTAGCGGGAAAAGACGGCTCCCGCGACGGTCTCATCGTCCTTCGGAGCGCTGGCGCCGAGGTTCTTGGCCTTGCTGATGAGGTTCTTGGCGAGGTTTGGGTCGAGTTTCTCGTCGCGTGCGGTCACGCGATTGATCACCTTTTTGATGAGTCCGAGCTGATCGCCTTCGTCGAAAATGCTGAAGTTGTTTTTGTAGCCGAGCCGGTCGGCATCGGCGCGCAGGATGCGCACGCAAAGGGCGTGGAACGTACTGGCCGTGATTTCCGATGCGCGTTCCGAATCCAGCATCCCGGCAATCCGTTCCTTCATTTCCCGTGCGGCCTTGTTGGTGAACGTGACCGCGAGAATCTGGGAAGGCGGCACACGGGCCGCTTCGACCAGCCAGGTGATGCGCGCGACGATCGTCCGTGTTTTTCCAGTTCCGGCACCGGCCAGAATCAAAAGCGGCCCCTCTTCATGCGTGGCGGCGCGCTGTTGTTCCGGATTGAGATCCTGGAGGCGGAACCGGCTCATGGAAGTTCGCCCCGGACAAAACGTGCGATCACTTCCGGATAAAGCCGGTGCTCGGCGACCTGGATCCGGGCATGCAGCGAAGCCGCCGTGTCGCCCGGGAGCACCGGAACTTTCGCCTGCGCGATGATCTCGCCGGTATCCATGCCCTCGTCGACAAAATGGACGGTGCAGCCGGTCTCGACTTCGCCGGCTTCCAAGGCCTGCCGCCACGCCTCGAGACCGGGGAATTTCGGCAGGAGCGAAGGATGAATGTTGATGACCCGTCGCGGGAAGGCTTCAAGTAGCGGGGCTTTGACCATCCGCATGTAGCCGGCGAGCACGACCAGATCGACGCCACGCGAACGGAGTTCGCGGACCAAGACCTGCTCGGTTTCGGGTGAGAGCTTCGTGCGGAATTTGGTCTCCTCGATCCGGTAAGCGGGAATGCCCGCGTCGGACGCCAGCGAAAAGATCCCTGCACCCGCGACGTCGCCGGCGACGAGGACCGGATCGGCAGCCAGCCGGCCGCCGGAGATGGCCTCGAGAATGGCCCGGAAGTTCGACCCTTTCCCACTGCCCAGAATGCCGAGCTTCAAGCGATTCATCGGACCCGCGATGATGCATTTCGGCGGGCGCATGGCAAGCGGTCGGCCGAACGAATTTTTGACGCGGCTCAAACGCCGTTACCTTCGTCCGGCCGGCGCTATTTACTCGCAACTGTTGATCTGCTATTTGTTAAGGCTCATGGAATCCGCCACCCCGAACGAAATCCGATTCACCGGGATTCCGGTTGCATCGGGGATCGCGAGGGGTCGGGTCATTGTCCAATGGGAGGAGGACGAAGAAATCGCTTTCCGCAAAATCGCGGACCACGAACTCCCCGAAGAGATCGCCCGCTTTGAGTCCGCGCTCATCGCCACACGCGCCGAGTTGCTCGAGATCCAGCAGCGCATCGCGGCGGCCATCGGCACGAACGACGCCAGTGTCTTTGATGCGCATCTTTTGGTGGTTGAGGATCGCACCCTCATCGACGAAGTCCTCCGCAGCCTCGATCGAGAGCGGTGCAATGTGGAGTATGTTTTCCACCGGGTCGCTGAAAAATATTGCCGGACGCTCGGAGAAATCGACGACCCGTATTTGCGCGAGCGGGTGGTTGATATCGAGGATGTCACACGGAGGATCATCCGACATCTCCTCGGCAAGGCCCCGCGCGCCACGGCGGGCAACGACCAGCCGCACATCGTCGTCGCGCATGATCTCACGCCATCCGACACCGCCCAGTTGAACCGCGAACTGGTCCTGGGCTTCGCCACCGAGACCGGCAGCAAGACATCGCACACGGCGATCATGGCCCGATCGCTGGACATCCCGGCCATCGTCGGCCTCCACGGCATTTGCCAGCATCTGACCAGTGGGGACGAGATCCTCCTCGACGGCTACAACGGCATTCTCATCCTCAATCCTTCCGAAGACACGCTGGCCGAATACGGCCGCATCGAATCGGAAAAGGAACTCGTCAGCGAACGCCTCGCCGACATTCGCGAAACCGCGTCAACGACAGCCGACGGACGGCATATTGTGCTCTCGGCCAACGTCGATCTCCCCGAAGAACTCGACGCCGTCGCGGAAAGTGGTGCCGAAGGTGTCGGCCTCTACCGCACCGAATTCCTCTACCTGAACCGCAGCCATCCGCCGGACGAGGACGAACAATACGAACACTACCGAGCCGCAGCCGAAAAGGCGATGCCACACGGTGTGATCATCCGCACGCTCGACATCGGCGGCGACAAGTCGACCCGGAGTTTGCACATTCCGGAAGAGGCGAACCCATTCCTCGGCTGCCGGGCCATCCGTTTTTGCCTTCAAAACCCGGACATCTTCCGCACCCAACTCCGCGCGATCCTCCGCGCGGCCGTGACAAACACGATCCGGATCATGTTTCCGATGATTTCGGGCCTGCAGGAATTGCGCGAAGCCAAGGCTGTGCTGGAGGATGCCAAGGCGGAACTCGCCGAGCGCGGTGTCCCGTTCAATCCCTACATCGAAGTCGGAATCATGATCGAGATTCCCAGCGCGGTATTGGCCGCCGACCACCTCGCGCGCGAGGTTTCATTCTTCAGCATCGGAACCAACGACCTGATCCAATACACGTTGGCCGTCGACCGGGTGAATGACCGCATTGCGCACCTTTACAGCCCGACCCACCCGGCCATTCTCCGTCTGCTCAAGATGGCAATCGACGCAGCCCACGGGGCGGGAATCTGGACCGGCGTTTGCGGAGAGATGGCCGGCGACATTCTCCTCACCCCGCTTCTCATTGGATTGGGAATCGACGAACTCAGCGCGACAGGAGCGGTTGTACCGCGCGTAAAAAAGGCGGTCCAGAGCCTCGACATCGCTTCGTGTGCCGCCCTGGTCGAGGAAGCACTCGCCATGGACGACGCGGCCGCCATTCTTGAACTCAGCACGGCCATGGCCCGGGAACGCTACGCCGAGTTGGTCGACTGATTTTCCGTTTCCCGCCCGGTCTGGCGAGCGTTAGGTTTCTCGGGATGTTGAAAGACACGCAGAACGAGCCGGATACCCGCAAACTGGCCATTGACCGGGTCGGCGTGAAGGACCTCCGTTATCCAATCCAGGTCCGGGACAAACATCACTCGGTCCAGAGCACGATCGCCACGGTCCAACTCACGGTTGATCTGCCGCATCATTTCAAGGGGACTCACATGAGCCGTTTTGTGGAAGTGCTCGGCTCTCACGGGCCGGTCATCCACGTCGACAACATCCGGGACATCCTCACCCAGCTCACGGTGCGGCTCGAAAGTTCGTGCGCGCATCTGGACTTCGAGTTTCCATTCTTCCTCGAAAAGCGCGCGCCGGTCACCGGAGCTCCCGGCCTCATCGACTACACCGCGCGCTTCAACGCGACGCTGGAAAACGGAACCATGGACTTCGTCGTCACCGCGGTCGTGCCGGTCACCACGCTCTGTCCGTGCTCAAAGGCGATCAGCACAGCCGGCGCCCACAACCAACGGGGCCACGTGACGCTCTCGGTCCGTTGCCGCAAGCCGATGTGGATCGAGGACATGATCCGGCTTGTCGAGGACTGCGCGAGTTCGGAGCTCTACAGCCTCCTCAAACGCCCGGACGAAAAGGCCGTGACCGAACGCGCTTACGACAACCCGGTTTTCGTCGAGGATCTTGTCCGCAACGTCGCCGTTCGCTGCGAGGCCGATGCCAACATTGCCTGGTACCGGGTCGAGGCGGAGAATTTCGAGTCGATCCACAACCACAACGCCTACGCGTTGATCGAGAAAAAGAACACCCCGTCCGGCACGTAACCGAACGGGGTGTGCAAAATCAGTGGGGAAACGGTGCCAGCGGCTTACTTGGCGGCCTTTTCCTCGATGTACTTGATCACGTCACCGACGCTCTGAAGTTTCTCGGCGTCCTCATCGGGAACTTCCACGCCGAACTCCTCCTCGAACGCCATCACCAACTCAACGGTGTCCAGCGAGTCGGCTCCGAGGTCCTCGATGAACGAGGCGGAAGGCGTGACTTGCTCGGCGGTGACCCCGAGTTGTTCGACGATGATATCTTTGACTTTTTCTTCGATGGATTTTTCGGACATGGCGGATGGTTGTTTCAGTGATGCAGTATTGAGCGGCCCGCGACTTGGCAACAAATAATTTTCACCGCGTCGGAGGCGGCGGCGAAAATTGCGTACAGCCGCGTGAGGTCAAGCGTAATCTGGATATGGATGTCTTTCGGTTTGAGCGATCCACGATCCTTTCCGCATCGCCGGAGGCGGTCTTTGGGTTCCATGAAGATCCACGGAACATCCGCCGGATCGCCCCCGCAAGCTTGAAGGTTCGGCGGGTCGAATGCAGCGTTCCCGCCACGCCGGGCGGACGCTTTGAAATGGACGTCGTCCAACTCGGATTTCCGATCCGATGGATTGGCGAATGGGAAACCGTTGAACCACCCTCCCGCCTTGTGGACATCGCCATTCGCTCGCCCTTTTCGATCTGGCGGCACGCGCATTTGTTCGATGCCGATCCGGCCGGATGCCGGCTCACAGATCGCGTCGAGTGCCAGTTGAAGGGCGGGGTGGGCGGACGTTTGATCGGACGCATCGTCCTGCCGGTTCTTTTCGCTTCGATGTTCCGCGCACGGCACGCGGCGACCCGCGAGTGGTTCTCCTCTACTCGGGCGTGACCGTTTGCTGGCTGAGAAAATTCTCATCGCCGGCCGAGGTCGAGAATGCGTCGACCCGATACGTCTGCCCGGGCTTCATCTCACGGGTGGGAATCCGCTCCTGGTACTCGATCCGCTCGCGCGGGTTGATCACGACAAGCCCCTCCTGTTCATCAAACGAGCGGTCATCCGACCACTTGTCGATCACCGCCCCACTGGGATCGTGGGTGAAGATATCGATCCGTTGCCCGGTCGGATATTCAAGACGCATGATCCGCCGGGTGTTGTTCCGGATGGTGTAGGTTGCGGTGACCTCGCGGCGTTCGTTCAACGAGAACCGATTCGGTTCGACAGTCAGCGACGAGGTCACCGGCTCGCCGCGAATGGGCCCCAGGTTGACCGACGAGAACATCCCGGTGAAGAAACTGCGGATTTGAGCGCCGGCACTGTTGTCGGATCCGCGGTTCCGGGGAAAATCCGTGACCGGCTGGGATTCTGCCGCGATGCCGGCTGTGGCGGCGGCCACGCTCCGGGCTCGACGGGAATCGATGAAGAACGGGCTGGCCTCGTCGGGTGCACGGACAGCAAAAGCCTCGACGTCGCTCACCGGGCTGACCGGAGTGGTCTGAGCGGCGAGCGGCAGGGTTCCGGCCACAACGGCCATGAGCAGACAGCGCTTCATCCGGTGAGTGCCTACCGCAGGCGGCGCACGGTTGCAAATCCAATTCCGGACGGCTAGCTTCCGACCCATGCGCCGAATCGTCGCCGTCCTGTGCCTCATCCTCCTTTCGGCTCCGGCCGGACTACTTGCCGGCGAAAAAAAAGCGCCGCCGGTGACAATCCGCCTCCACGGCGAAGGCAATGAGCGGGAGGGCGAATCGTTCGTCTCGGAAGTCGAACTGACGAATCCGCCGAAGAAAATCTTCATCCGTAAAGTTCCCGTCATCAACGAGCGGGACGTGAAGGCGTTTCTCTCCTTCCCCGGCCGCGATGGATCGTTCGGCGCCTATTTCCGGCTCGACGCGCACGGCGCAAACAAACTTCAGCAATTCACCACCGAGGAACGCGGCGACATTGCCGTGATCATGATCAACGGGCGCGTGGCCGCGGCGGTGATGGTCGACCGTCCGGTGAAAGACGGGTTGTTGTTCGTTCCCGCCGGCATCACGGCCGCCGAGGTCGCCCAGCTGGCGCAGAAATATCCGGAAATCGGACGCGAGTCCGAGTTCCGCAAAAAGCCGAAAACCAAAAAGCCGGAGGCATGATCCGTCGGGTCTTGTGCGGAATGGTCGCGGCCGCGGGTCTGGCGGGAGCCGCTCCGCTCTTCGAGTTTCCGACGCCGAACCAAGCGCTCGTCGAGGGGAAGCCGGCGGACTTTTACATGTATGTCGACCGGGAATTTGAAGGAGAAAAATCCCAGCCGTGGGAAGGCGGGAGTTTCGGCTTCGTCCGGGGCCCGCAGCGCTGGGCGGGCGGTGTGCTCTTCGCAACCCTCCACGAGGGCATCGACATCAAACCCGTCACACGCGACGCACAGGGCAATCCGCTCGACCCGATTTTCGCCGCCGCGGCCGGGCGGGTCGTGCATGTCAGCGACGAGGCGGGCGCGTCGAATTACGGCCGCTACATCGTCCTTGAACACCTCATCGGCCGCAGTCCGTTCTACACGCTCTACGCCCACCTGGCATCTTCCGCGGTGAAGCCCGGCGACATGGTTCGCCAGGGCGATGTGATCGGCAAAATGGGCTACACGGGCCGCGGACTCGACCGCGTGCGAGCGCACCTGCACTTCGAAATCGCGGTCATGGCCAACCGCAATTTCGAAGGTTGGTATCAGGCGCTCCAGAGCGGAAGCGCCAACCGGCACGGCCTGTTCAACGGCATGAATCTCATCGGCACCGACCCGGCTCCGGTGTTGCTCGGTGCCCGCGAGAACCCGAATTTCAACCTCGCCGCCCACATCCGCGGACTGGAACCGGCATTCAGCCTCACCGTTCCCAACGTCCCCGGCTTGAGCCTGATCCGCGATTACCCGTGGCTCGTCCCGGACGGAGAAAATGCCGCGCCGCCCGCATGGACGATTTCGTTTACGCGCAGCGGATTCCCGGTTCGCGCGATGGCATCCGAAACTCCCGTGTCCGAGGCCCGCGTTGCATGGGTCGCGCCGACCAAATACGCCCTCACCCATGCAACCCGCGGCATCGTGGGCGGCACGGCCAACGCCCCGCGTCTCACGGATTCCGGCCGGCGGTTCGCCCGCCTGCTGACGTGGCCGGATTGATCAGGGTTTGGTGATCACCCGCGCGATGCCGGGGAAGTTGGCGGCCAGCTTGGCCATGACGTCCGGCCCCGCGGTTTTCTGAACTTCCGTGAAGAACTGCTGGGCGAACGGCAGGATTTTTTCCGCCGGAATGCCGGCCGCTTCCAACCGGGCGGCAACCTGAGCGAGGTCGCCGGTTTGCCCACCCATCAAGCTTCCCGCCGCACCGAGCAGGCCGGAAAGGAAACCGCCCGCCGAAGCGCCTTCAGCCGGCGCGGGTTCGGCCATCAATTCCTTCGCGCCCGGAATGCGAGCGATCAACGCGTCCACATCCGGACCGGCCTTCTCGCGTGCGAACACAAGCAATGAGCGCACGGCGTCGCGCACACGCGATTCAGGGACATTCAAATTCCGGGCAATCTCCGCGAAAAAGTCGTTCATCGCGGGCGAATCTGCCATGGACACCCCGGGTCCGACAACGCCGTAGATTCGACGACCGGCTTGTCAGTTTCGGGGAACGGCCATTATCCTGCCGGCTTGCAAATTCCCGACGCGCTCTTCCTGATTGCCGGCAGCGGCGACTACCCGCGGCTCGTGCTCGAAGGGGCACGCTCAGCGGGCGTCCGGCGCGTGTCGATGGCGGCGTTCGAGGGCGAAACCGACCCGGCGATCGCCCGGTCGGCGGACGACGTGGCTTGGATGCGCGTTGGCCAGCTCGGCCGACTCACCGAGGCGGCCCGGAAATCCGGCGCGACGCACGCGATCATGGCCGGTCAGATTGCACCGTCGAATCTCTTCAACCTGCGGCCCGACTTCCGCGCCTTGGTGCTCCTGGCCAAACTCCGCGAGCGAAATGCGGAAACGCTTTTCGGGGCGGTTGCGGGCGAGTTGGAGTCCGCCGGCGTCCAACTGCTTCCGGCCACATCGTTTCTCGAAAGTCACGTCGCCGGGCCGGGTCACCTCGCCGGGCCGCGACCCAAACAGCGGCTTGTTGACGACCTGCAATTCGGACTTCGCATCGCCAAGGAAACCAGCCGGCTGGACATCGGCCAGACGGTCGTCGTCCGCAACGGCACGGTGCTCGCTGTCGAAGCCTTCGAAGGCACGAACGAAGCGATCCGCCGCGGAGGCGCGTTGGGTCGCGGCGGTGCATCGGTCGTCAAGGTTTCGAAACCCGGGCAGGACATGCGCTTTGACGTGCCGGTTGTCGGAACGCGCACGCTGGAGGTCGCCGCGGAAGCGGGCGTGGCAGCGATCGGTGTCGAGAGCGGGTCGACGATCCTCCTCGACCGGCCCCGGGTCGAGGCCATGGCCACGGAAAAACGCATCACCATTTACGGACTATGAAAACTCTTCGCACCGGCGTGGCCGGCGTCGGTCACATGGGCGTGAACCACGCGCGCATTTACAGCGAGCTCCCCGGCTCGCAACTCACGGCCGTTTACGACGCGAACCCGGCCACGGCCGCGGCCGTGGCGGCGAAATACAACACCAAGGCCGCCTCGTCGCTGGAGGAATTCGCATCGCTTGTGGACGCGGCGAACATTTGCACGCCGACCGTCACACACCACCCGATCGCCAAGTTCCTCCTCGAGCAGGGCAAGCACCTTCTCGTCGAAAAACCCATCGCTGACACGCCCGGCCGTGCCCGCGACCTTGCCGAAACCGCGTCCGCCCGCGGCTGCATCCTGCAGGTCGGGCACGTCGAGCGGTTCAACCCCGTCCTCAGCGCACTGGAGACGCAGCTTCAGAACCCACGGTTTCTGGAAGTCACCCGCCTTTCGCCCTACCCGAACCGAAGCACGGATATCGGCGTGGTGCTCGATTTGATGATCCACGACATCGAGATCATCCTCCACCTCGTCCGATCCCCGATCGTGAGCATTGATCCGGTCGGCATCGCCGTGCTTGGACGCGGCGAAGACATCGCCAACGTCCGCTTCCGTTTCGAAAACGGCTGCGTGGCCAACCTGACGGCCAGCCGGATCAGCCAGGATCGCGTGCGCAAGATCCGCGTCTTCCAGGAGACGGCCTATCTCTCGCTCGACTACATGAATCAAAGCGGCTACCTCCTGCGCCTCGCGCGGGACGATGAGCAAGCCTCCTCGGGACTCGGCCGCCTGATCGGTCTCGCGACGGACTCGAAAATTGTCACCGATTTCAGTGGCCGACGGATCGTGCGGGAACCGGTCGAGATCGAAAAGGGCGAGCCTTTGCGCATTGAACTCGAATCGTTTCTCCAGTGCGCCCGCGAGGGGCTCAAACCGAAAGTCACCGGCCAGGCCGCCGCGGATGCGCTCGATATCGCACTCGAGATCACGCGGCGCATCGATGAGGCCGACCCGCGCAAGTGAAGCCGCTCCGACTCTGGTTCGTCGCCGGTGAGACCAGCGGGGACACCCGTGCGGCCGAGGTCATGCGCGCCCTACGCGAACTCGAACCCGGTGTGGAATTTTTCGGAGCCGGCGGTCCGCGCATGGAGGAACTCGCCGGCCGGCCATTCGACAACTGGACCGCCCGCGCGGCCGTGCTGGGCCTTTGGGACGTCCTCCGGCAATACGGCTACTTCCGCGGGAAATTCCACCGGATGCTTGCCGACATTGATCGCGAAAAGCCGGACGCGGTCGTGCTGGTCGACTATCCCGGGTTCAACCTGCGCCTCGCCCGCGCACTCCGTGCGAGGAAGTTTGCCGGCCGGATCCTTTATTACATCAGCCCGCAGGTCTGGGCATGGAATCGCGGGCGGATCGCCAAGATGGCCGGCTATCTCGATTTGATGCTGTGCGTGTTTCCATTCGAGGCGCCGATGTATGAGGCCAGCGGACTCCACACGATTTTTGTCGGCCATCCGCTGCTCGAAGCCCTTGCCCGCGAGAGATCCGATGCCGCCCGTGAACCGGACCTCCTCGGACTTTTCCCCGGCAGCCGCGAACGGGAAGTCCGCCGGATTTTTCCCGTCATGGTCGAGGCCGCGCGGCTGATCGCAAAAGAACGTCCCGGCACAAAATTCGAAGCCGCGGCCGCGAGTGAGACGCATGCCGAGCGCATGCGCATCATGGCCGGCGATGTCCCGATCGAAATCCGCGCCGGCACAGCCCACGACCTCATGCAGCGGGCGACCGCGGGCATTGTCTGCTCCGGCACGGCTACGCTCGAGGCGGCCTATTTCGGACTACCCTACTGTCTCGTCTACCGAATCGCCTGGCTTACGTTCGAGATCGGCCGGCGGCTCGTTGACGTCGACTGTCTGGGCATCGTCAACATCCTCAACAACTACCTCGTCCATCCCCCACCCGACCCGCGCCTCCCAGCCCGACCGGCCCCGCACGTCGTCCGGGAATTCATCCAGGATGCCGCCACGCCCGACGCCCTCGCCACCGAGGCGTTGCGGTTGCTGAACGACGCCAACGCCCGCGAGCAACTCCGGGCCCGGTTCCAGGAGATCATCTCGCGACTCGAAGCCGACGGCGCCAGTCGCCGGACCGCCGCCGCGTTGCTTGAGGCATTGCGCGAGCCGGGCACCCGGAGTTTTTCCGCTTGATCGCGGGAGGCGTCCGACTATGCATTTGCGTCGATCTCATTCGTCCGTCGCGCCCGTCGGCGTAACTGACCCCTGCCCATGTCCTCCGAGTCTCCGTCCGCTCCACCCGAGCCTCTTTCCTTAAATTCCCTGCAAGCTCTGTCGCTGTCGGAGCTGATTGACCGCGCCGGTTCGATGAACCTTCGGATTCGTTCGGAGTCATCGCGCCACCACCACATCCTCGACCAGGCCCGCCACCAACTCCAGCAGGGCGGCGTTTTGACGGCCCGTGGGCTGCTGGAACGGACCGGCGACTCCGGCGTCCTCCGCTGGCCGGCTTTTGACCTGCGTCCGGGCCCGGAAGACGTTTTTGTTCCCACCGCGTTGATCCGCCAATACCAACTCGGACCCGGCTGGATGCTCGATTGCAGAGTCCGGCTGCCTCAGGATCGCGAACGCGGGCTGGTCGCTGAGGAGATCCTGTCCATCGAAGGGGTGCCCGCGGCCGAATGGACGCCACGGACCGAATTCGACAAACTCACGCCGCTTTTCCCGAACCGGCGGATTTTGCTGGAAACCCCGACGTCACCGGAAAAAGCCGCGCGGGCGGTGGATTTGGTGGCGCCGCTGGGCATGGGCCAGCGCGGACTCATCGCCGCGCCGCCACGCGCCGGTAAGACGATCATGCTCCAGACGCTCGCACGCTCGATCCGGAAGAACCATCCGGACGTGGCCTTGATCCTCCTGTTGGTCGACGAACGACCGGAGGAAGTCACCGACATGCGCCGCGCGCTCGATTGCGAGATCTACGCGTCGACGTTTGACGAACCGGTCACCCGCCACGTGCAAATTTGCGAGGCAGTCTCCGAGCGGTCGCAGCGGCTCGTCGAACTCGGACGCGATGTCGTCATCCTCGTCGATTCGATCACCCGCATGGCGCGGGCCTACAACAATTTGCAGCCGAAAAAGGGACGCACGATGAGCGGCGGCGTCGATGCCAAGGCGCTCGCCAAGCCGCGCAAATTTTTCGGATCCGCCCGCAACGTCGAAGAAGGCGGCAGCCTCACGATTTTGGCCACCGCACTCATTGAGACTTACAGCCGGATGGATGATTTGATTTTCGAGGAGTTCAAGGGCACGGGGAACATGGAATTGCACCTGGACAAATCGATCGCCGAGTTGCGGATCTTCCCGGCGATTCACATCGTCAAATCGGGAACGCGTCGGGAGGAATTGCTCTTCCACCCGGACGAGTTCGACCGCGTCGTCCAACTCCGCCGCCAGCTCTCGGAGTTGCCATCCGCCGAGGCCATGGAAGTGCTCGCGACGAATCTGGAGCACACGAACTCGAACGCCGAGTTGCTGCTTACGGGGCTGCGCGGAATTTAGGTTGCCAGGCGTGCCGTAGGGGGCGTATCCTCCGGGCATGTCCCCCAGACATACGCCTCCGCAGGCCCCGCGGACCTGGCTTTCCAAGCTGGCCGCCTCGCGGGATTTCACCCTCTCGTTGCTGCTCCACATCATCATCGTTTCCGCGTTTGGGACGATGGTTCTCTACCGGGTCGTCGAGGCTCCGCCGGAGATCACGACCGGAGGAGATCGTTTCGTGGAGCCGATCTCGGCCATTCCCGCGCCGCCGGACCCGAAGCCGGCTTTCCCCCCGTTGATTCCCAACATCCCGCCGACCAGCCCGGCCGTGGCACCGCGGGACATTCTTCAGGTGCCGCGCGTGGATCCTGAGTGGTCGGTTCCCACGATTTCGCCGCCGACGGCTCCCAGGGTCACCGACTCCAATCCGATCCAGCCTCCGACGACGAAACCCGGACAACTTACCCAACGTCAGGCGGCCGAAATCGGCGACTTTGTGAAGGATTGGGTTCGATCTCCGCGGAACAATGGCGGATCGCGCGAAGCCGAATACCAGTTCACGGCATTTCTCGGAATCTATGGTGGCGGGAACTGGGCATCCACCCACGAAGTCGGAAACGGAAACGTCCTCCGCGGGAGCCTGCCCAATTTGCTCTACTACATGAGCTTTGCGTCGCGGGACAAAATCCGCACGGACTATCGGAACGTCCGCGCCATCCGCCTCGACAGTGACGAGTTGTTCAGCGCCAGGCCGCCGTTCGTTTTTCTGACTGGCGCTCGGGACTTCCGACTCACCGACCGGGAAGTGGAAAATCTGCGGCGTTACATCAGCCTCGGCGGGGCCATTTGGGGCGACAGCTCGGCGCCCGGCCGGAACTCGCGTTTCGACATCGCCTTTCGGCGGGAAATGAAACGCGTGCTGCCCGATATCGACAAATCGTGGGAACCCCTGCCCGACGATCATCCGATCTTTGCCCGGGGCTATTTCAAAGAGGTGCGCCATGTTCCCGGCGGATTGAACCATTACCGCGAGCCGGTGGAGGTCCTTCGCGCCCACGGACAAATCGCCGTCCTTTACACCGCGAACGACTATGGAAACATGTGGCAGGTCGGCCTCGATTCCGATCGCCGGCCCGACCTCCGCCGCAACGAACACGGGCAGCCGGTGGCGACCAGTGAGATGGTCTGGACGCACCGCGATTCGTACTTGCGGAACATCGATCCCGAGTCGCTCGACCGCACGTACCGATTCGGCACCAACGTCGTCATCCACCTGCTCACGCGCTGGCAGGGGCTCCAGTCCGGTCGGGCCGAGCTCTGATCGGCGGCATTGCGGCGACCACAGGCTCTGGTAGCTTGTGCGCGGATGAATCGGGTCTGGTACATCGTCGGCGCGCTGGCACTTCTGATATTGCTGGTGCCGGTCGGCGTGTCGTTCTGGGTCAACGCCTACCTGCGCAGTCCGGAGTTCGTTGAGCTGGTCGCCGGGGAAACCGGCAAGGCCACGCAAACCGAAGCGACGTTTGGGCCGTTCGAGTGGACGGGAACGTCCGCGTACTCCGAACGGGCTTCCCTGCAGGGGCGTGGCGGGGCCGTCCAGAACCTGGAGGCCCGCCAGGTGCGCGCCTCCGTCAACTGGCGGGCCATCTTCCAAGGCGTCTGGAGGCTCGATGAGTTGCAAATCGCGAGTTTGGAAGGAACGTTCGTCGAACCGGAGGAACGGCCGCCGGTATCCTCGAAGTCTCCGGCACAAGCATCCGGCTGGCTGCCCAGCAAATTCGAATTGGGCGGCGCCCGGATTGCTGACGCGGATCTCGCCATCGGCACAGCGCGGCTGACCGATACCAAGCTGGAAATCCGTCCCGATGGACGCGGATGGTCGTTTTCGGGCAAGGGCGGACGATTGCACGTCCCCGGATTTCCCGAGGCGGACGTCACGGACTTTCGTGCGCGCACGCAGGGCGGCGAGTTTTTCCTGACCCAGGCGAACCTGCGACTCGGGGCCGGGGGAAAAATCAGCCTCTCCGGCGCGACGAACGAGCGAAGGCTCCGTGCGTCATGGTCAGGTGTCCGTATGGCCGACATCCAGAACTTCCCGGGCAAGGAGCACGTCTTCGGCATGCTGAGCGGCGACGCCACCGCGAATCCGGGTGAAACGACCGGAAAACTCCAACTGCACGAAGGCCGGATCGACAATCTACCCGTCCTGAATCAGGTCGCCGAATTCACGCGCACGCCGTCATTCCGCAGCCTGCCCATCCAGGACGGAAGCGCCGACTTTCGTCGAACATCGGCCGGCTGGGATTTCAGGAATGTGAATATCGAATCCCGCGGATTGCTCCGGTTGGAAGGAGCCATCAACGTCGGAGCCGACCGTTCTTTGGCGGGGAATTTTCGCGTCGGTGTCGCTCCACAAACTCTGCGCTGGCTGCCCGGTTCCCGCGAGCGCGTCTTCGACGAAGAACGCGACGGCTACGTCTGGACAACGCTCACGGTCGGTGGAACGCTCGACCATCCGACCGAAGACCTCTCGGGGCGGCTCGTCGATGCCATGGGCCAGGCCGTGATCGATACGGGGGCTTCAATTTTGGAAAACGCACCTGAGCGGGCCATCGACGGCGCAAAGGGCATTCTCGACATCTTGCTCCCGACGCGGCCGTGATGAGCCCGGCGTCCTATCGCTGGGTCACCCGTTGTTGTTACACGGGGATGTTCGTCCAGGCGGCCGTGATCAACCTCACGCCATTGTTGTTCATCCCGCTGCGCAATCAGTTTGGTCTCACGTTCGAGGAGATTGGTCGTTTGGTCCTCATCAATTTCCTCACGCAAATGCTCGTCGACCTGCTTTGCACCGGATTTGCGCACCGAATCCCGACGAAGTTGCTCATCGTCCTGGCCAATCTGCTGGCGGCATCCGGTCTGGTGCTTTTTGCCGTGCTGCCATTTGGGCTCCAGGAACCCTACGCCGGGTTGCTCGTCGGAACGGTGGTTTTCTCGATTGGGTGCGGGTTGCTGGAGGTGCTGCTCAGCCCGATCATCAACGCGATTCCGTCCGAGCGAAAAGCGGGCGACATGGCGATGCTGCACGCGTTTTACCCGGTCGGCAAAGTGGCGGTGATCGTGCTCAGCGGGGCCGCGCTCTTTGCCGCCGGCGAACGGTTC
Organism: Terrimicrobiaceae bacterium; assembly: GCA_033763515.1. Lineage (GTDB taxonomy): Bacteria > Verrucomicrobiota > Verrucomicrobiia > Chthoniobacterales > Terrimicrobiaceae > JANRKJ01. The sequence continues at coordinate 39,523 of JANRKJ010000023.1, forward strand.
TGGCCGGTCGTGGCGATTGCATGGGCGATCGTCCCGCTCATCAACACACTGGCGTTCACGCTGGTCCGCCTGCCTCCGATGGTTCCGGAGAAACATCACCAAAGTTTCGGGTCGATCCTCCGCGGGCGAACCATCTTTTTTCTCCTCGCCGCCATGGCGCTGGCGGGCGCGACCGAGGTCACCATCGCGCAGTGGACCTCCGCGTTCGTCGAACGCGGACTCGGCTTCAGCAAGGTCATTGCGGATCTGGTCGGGTTTGCACTCTTCGGCGTCGGCATGATCATCGGCCGGGTCTGGTTCGGTCTGCACGGAGAACATGGAAATCTCCATCGCGTGCTCGCAATCAGTGCGGCTCTTTCGTTCGCCTCGTGTCTCACCATGGCCCTCGTCCCCCATCCTGCCATCGCGCTCGCCGCGTGTGCGATGTCCGGCCTCTTTGTGAGTATGTTGTGGCCGGGGACCCTCTCTGTGGCCGCCGCTCGCTTTCCCGGGGCGGATACCCGGATGTTCGCGCTGCTCGCGGCCGCGGGCGATGCCGGCGCCGGGATCATGCCATGGGCGGCGGGTCTGGTGGCCGATGGCGTCGCGCGATCCGGCTGGGCTACGGACTCTCCTGAAGCCCTCGGACTTCGCATGGCGGTCCTCGTCACGGCCGCCTGTCCGTTGCTAATGCTGTGGGTGACCCGGCGTCTCCGGAACTGAATCAAGCATCGGCGCGCCGGCGTCCGAAAAGAATCCCGCAGCCAAGCGTCAGCAGGCACGTGACCGGATACATCCAAGCGAAACTGATTGCCGGTCGAAGTTCCTTGGCCTGCTCGGGAGTCAGTGCTCCAAAGGTCGCGAGCAAATTGTAAACGTCCGGCCGAACCCAGAGGACGAGCAAAATGGAAAGAACCGATCCGATCCATACACCGCGGATATCCCGGCGAATCGGCGAGATGGCCAGAAGGAACGCACCCAGCAGCGGACCATACGTGTAGCTGACCATGCCGAAGGCCAGACTCAGGAGATTCACCTGATCGCGGATCGCCTGGAGTCCGATCGCCACCAGAACCAACGCAACACCCCAGACGACGACCGCCACTCGCGATTGAACGAGCAGTCGGTGGTTGTCACCGTGCAACCCGGTTTTCCCATGGACCATCGAAAGCGTCGTCTGGGCGAGTGCAGCCAGAGCCGAATCGAGACTCGAGATCGCCGCTGCGAATGCTCCGGCGAGGATCAGTCCGGTGAGTCCGGCAGGAAGCGTTGTCGTGATCCATACCGGAAAGACAAAATCGGGATCCTCTTTGAACAGTTTCGCCTCGGCCGGACTCGGCACGTGCTGTTGGTAATAAACAAACAACGCAGCGCCGACGAACAGCATCAGGACCGTCAGGACCTGCGAAAACGAGCTGAAAATAATCGCCCTGCGGGCATCCGCGGCCGACCGGCAGCAAAACATCCGCTGTGCATTCAGTTGGTCGGTTCCGAAGGCTGCGAGGTTCTGGAACGGCATCGCGATCAACGCGACCCACAGCGTGAATTGCACGTTGGGATCGGTGCTCAAATCCCACAGACGCAGTTTCCCGGCGTCACCGGCCAAACGGAGCATCTCGGGGAGCCCGCCGGTGATCGAGCCGATGAGCCAGACGAACGCAAGTACTCCGCCGAGGACAAAAACGAAGAACTGGATCACGTCGGTCCAGATCACGGTGGTCATGCCCCCCATGAGCGTCCAGATCACCGCGAAAAGCCCGATGATCGCGATGCACAGTTCAAAATTGAGTCCTGTGACAGCCCGGAGAATCAAGGCCGTCACCAACAACCGCACGCTCTGCCCGAGCACCGAGCTGACAAAGAACAGGAGCGTGGTGAGCGTTCGCGCACCCGGACCAAGCCGCTCCTGCATGTAGTCATACGGACTGTAGATTTCGCGTTCGTAGAAGACCTTCACGAACCAGATGCCCACAACGAACCGTGCCGCCACGGAACCAATGGCCCACTGGAGATAGGTAAAGTCCCCGCCCATCGCGAAAACCATCCCGGGCACGCCGACAAACGTGATCGCACTGATCTCGGTCGCGATGATCGAACCGCACACCGCCGGCCACGGCAGCGAACGGCCGGCCAGGAAAAAGTCCTTCATCGTCGCCTGCTTCCCGCGGAGCGCATGGCCGATCCACGTGGTCAGGAGCAGATAGCCGGCCAACACCGCCCAATCCACCGCGGTGAAATGTGTATGCACCCCTTCCATCACCCGCGAAAATCAGCTCGCAACATCCGCCCGGATGCTGGGCCCACATCCACCAAAATCAAGGACCGAATCACGACCGCTCGGGTTCCGTGAGGGGATTCCAGACCCTGCGAAATCCGAGACCCTCGAAGTCTTTGACATTCGTGGTGGCGATTTCGGTGACGCCTTGGGAGAGCATGGTCAGGGCGGAGCGGACATCAAACAGGCGCCGAAAAGCAAAATCCCTGGCACTGGCTCGCCGCCAGATGGCATCGTGGATCGGACGACTCTCGGCCGGGAAGCCGATCAAGCGCCATCGCGGGTGCCGGCGGTAAGTTTGGATGACTTCGACGGCCTCGGCCGCCGAGAGCGGATGCTGAAGTACTGCCGGGTTGCGAAGCAGGCGATAAAACTCCGCCAAGACGAACTCGGAGATGGCGACGTCTTCCATGCCGGAGATCGAATTCAGCCAAGTGATGGCCCGAGAGTGGCTTGGCGAATCCGCGTTGACGGCGTGGAGGAGGATGTTCGTGTCAACCGTCAACATGCGGAGACTTTCTTCGCGGGCGTTCGAAGCGAACTTCCGCGCCCGTCATCTGCGCCTCCCGTTTAAGTTCCTCGGCGGTGAGGCCTTTCCAACCGAGTCTGCGCGGCTGAGGCGGCTGCCAGTTTTGATTCGACTCCTCATCGATGGAGTAAACGCTCAGCATGTATTCGATGCCCCTCCGGGCGAGTTCCGCGAGGGGAATCTCCCGGGCCTCACAGATTCTTTTGGCCCTCGCATAGGTCTCTTCCGGAAGCTGAATCTGCGTTCGTGTCATGCCGTCAGTTAGCCATCAATGCGGCATACCGTCAACTTGGCGGCATCCCTGCGATCCGATCCATCAGCCAGGAAAAAAGTCGAAGCAATCATCAAGCCGTTCAAGCTGGAAGGAGTGAATGGACGACGGATGGGGTGAATCCCGGCCCCGAAATCGGGGGCGGATTCAGGTCCACACGACCGCAAAACGAGGGATTCGGACCAGGCGGGAACAGGGCTTTTCCCTTGGGCGCGAGGGCCTGTTGGCGAAGCTGGCACGGCATTTGCTTACCCCCTCCTGCCGGCTCTCCCAAGCCGGAGCCTTCAACAACCAAACACAAAAAACCATGCTCAGAATCAAACCCATCCTGTCAACGCTTGCTGCCGCACTGGTGGCTGGCGCGACGGTGTTTCCCGGGGCGGCTTTCGCCCAAGAGGAGGCTGTCGTCGTACAAGAGACCACAACGGCTATCGTTGCAACCGATGCGCCTGCGGAGGCGGCCGAGCCCACCTTGGAGCTCCGGGTCGCCGACCTGGAGGCCTACGTGAACAACGTCGACCGTCCGTCCGGTGACGCCTCAAAAATCAAGGTGCCCGGCCCCGGCCACAGCGCCTGGCAGATGATCAGCACGGCCTTGGTGCTTTTCATGACGTTGCCCGGTTTGGCGCTGTTCTACGGTGGCTTGGTCCGCTCGAAGAACGTTCTCTCGATTCTCGCGATGTGCATGGGAATCGCCGGCTTGGTCACCATTCTGTGGTTCGTCTGCGGCTACAGCCTGACGTTCTCCGGCGGCAACGCCTTCATCGGTGACTTCGCCCAGGCGTTCTTCGCGGGCATGGCTCCCGGGAATGTCGGCGCGGGCTACTACTGGATCTCCGACTACATGTGGGCCATGTTCCAGCTCACATTTGCGATCATCACCCCGGCGCTCATCTTCGGCGCCACGGCAGAACGTATGAAGTTCTCGGCCGTGTTGCTCTTCACCGGTCTCTGGATGTTCGCCGTCTACTTCCCGCTCGCCCACATGGTCTGGGCGGTCAACGGTTTCATGTGCGGCCCGCTCAACCCGGAAGCCGGCATCAAGGCAATTGACTTTGCCGGTGGAACCGTCGTTCACATGAGCTCGGGCTGGTCGGCCCTGATCCTCTGCATCATCCTTGGACCGCGTCTCGGATTCGGCAAGGAGCCGATGCCGCCGCACTCCATGGTGCTCTGTATGATCGGCACCGGCATGCTGTTCGTCGGCTGGTTTGGGTTCAACGCGGGTTCCGCGCTCGGTGCGGACGCGATTGCGGCCAACGCCTTCACCACGACCTTCCTCTGCGCGGCGACCGCCGGCTTTGTGTGGGCTGTTGTGGAATGGATCTTCAAGGGCAAGCCCAGCGTGCTCGGTTTCTGTTCGGGCATCGTTGCCGGCTTGGTTGTGATCACACCGGCCGCCGGTTTCGTGACCCCGGCCAGCGCCATGATCATGGCGGTGTTCGCCGGTATCGTGCCGTTCTTCGCGGTTGTTTATCTTAAGAAGATGCTCGGATACGACGACGCCCTGGATACCTTCGGCGTTCACGCTGTCGGTGGCACACTCGGTGCCATCCTGACCGGTGTCTTCGCCTCGGCTGAAGCGAACGGTGTCGTTGAAGGCCTGAAGGACGGCCTCCTGATGGAACAACTCAAGGCCTGCGCCGTGACGATTGTTCTTTCGGTCGTCGCCACCACGGTCATCGCCTTTGTCGTGAAATTCACGATCGGCCTGCGCCCGAGCCCCGAAACAGAGGCGGAGGGCTTGGATACCACCGATCACGGTGAAGAGGGTTACCTCTTCGAGAAGTAATCAACCTTCGCAAAGAAAACCAAGAACATGAAAAAAGTCGAAGCGATCATCAAACCCTTCAAACTTGAGGAAGTGAAGGACGCGCTCGCGGATCTGGGCATTGAGGGAATGACCGTCAGCGAGGTCAAGGGATTCGGACGGCAGAAGGGCCACACCGAAATCTACCGCGGCAGTGAATACACGGTGGATTTCCTCCCGAAGATCAAAATCGAAGTTGTGCTCGCAGACTCCGTGCTGGAGAGCGCAGTCGGCGCGATTGTGAAAGCGGCCAAGACCGGAAAGATCGGAGACGGAAAAGTCTTCGTGAGCCCGGTCGAGGAGGCCATTCGCATCCGCACGGACGAGACGGGCGAAAAGGCCGTCTAACAAAGCTCCAAGGGAAAACAGGGACCAGGGCGGTGGGAGAGGGAGAGCTCCCACCGCCCGCTTTGTTTTTGGGGATAGGAGCCGGCGGGGCACCCCGAAAAATGGAATCCCCAAAAGGCTGGCCTCAGGAATTTTCGCGAGCCGGCGTGCGGAAAAGCACCGCGACCACCAGCGTCGTGATCGATCCAAAGAAGATCCGCCAGGGAAACGCAATGACGGGCAACCATTCCGGCAGGCGCATCGGTTGAAGGGAGAGGATCCGAAGCACATCGTTGGGAAGCCCGGAAAGCACGGCTACGACAATGAAACCGGCGATCATCGCGATCAGGTTGCCGCGGTCTGAACCGCGATTTTTTGTCAGCGCTCCCGCGAGAAAAACGCCGAGCAGGGATCCGTAAGTGTAGCCAAAGATCCCCAAGACGATCGGCAGAATGCGGGACCCTTCCACGTGAATCACGATCCAAGCCGTGGCGGCACCGATGACGATGAGAACCACCGCAAACCCAGCGGTCGCCCACCGGGCTGCCCGCAGCATTTCTGCATCATCCGCCTGACGACGGAAATGCCCGAGGTACCAATCGCGGCAAAACGAGGTGGCGAGCGCGTTCAGAGCCGTGCTCAGCGAGCCCATGGCGGTGGCCATGACCCCGGCAAACACGAGTCCGCGAACCACCGGCGGCATTTCGTTCATGATGAACCACGGGAAGACGTGGGGATTCTGCGTCGGCAGGGCGAGTTCGGGATGTGTCTGCTTGAAAACCCAGAGCAGGATCCCGATGAACAGGAAGGCGGCGACGATCGGCAGGTCGACCAGACCGGATCCGATGAGCGCGAGCGATCCCGCCTTGTGGTTCCGACCGGTGAGCATCCGCTGGACCATATCCTGATCCGTCCCGTGGGTCGCCATCGTGATGAACGTCGACGCGATGAATGCCGCGAAGATGGTGTAGTTGCTTTCCAGAACGTTCCGAATATTCGCCCACCATCCCACCCCCGCTTCGAGCCCGGTGGAAACGAATGCGAGGTCACCCGGCTGCTGGAGGTGCGCAAGCGCTCCGTTCAGACCACCGGGAATGCGATGCAGAAGAATCCAGATCGTGACAACCAAGGAAAGCAGGAGAATCGACGCCTGAATGACGTCGGTCCAGATCACCGCCTTGATTCCCCCCACGGTCGTGTAAATCGCCGTTAGCACCACGACAACGACCAGAGCCGAAACGTAGAGCAAAAACTGCGTGTCCGGGGAGGCCGGCGCGCCGGCGACCATCTCGTAGCCAATGACCAGCAGGATCGCCGCCACATAAAGACGCGTTCCGCTGGCCAATGCCCGCGTCACCAGGAAGACGAGCGAGGCCGCGTCCCGGGTCTTTGGTCCGAACCGCCGCTCCAGGTATTCGTATATCGAAACGACCTGAAAATCGTAGTAGCTCTTCAGAAAAATCGCACTGACCGCGATGCGTCCGAGCACGGTACCGATCGCCAGTTGTGCGTAGGTGAAATTTCGGGTGGCGAACCCCTCTCCGGGAGCCCCGAGAAACGTGGCCGCACTGATTTCCGCGGCCAGGATGGATGCCAGGATTGCCCACCACGGAACATTGCGGTCGCCGAGCGCGTAACCCTCCAGCGATTTCTCCCCCCGTCCGCTGGCCAGCCCGATGCCGACGATCGTGACGAAATAGACGGCAATAATGATCAGATCGACGGCCATGAAACGGTGCCGGCCGGATGACCTCCAGAGAACATGGCATCAACAAACCGGGCGCCATTCGTGGAGTCAATCCCCAAGACTCGGCGTCCTCGCCTAGGCGACCGTGCGACGCAAAAGCGCCTTGAGCATTTCCATCAGGAAGAAGACCAACAGGGCGACGACGATGGCGAGGGCGAAGAGGTGAATCGGAAGGGCGATCGTGTGGAAAAACGAGTGGACCGGAGCGAGCAGGACGGCTGCCAATTGGAGCACCAGAGTTAGAGCCGCCATGCCCAGCAGTGTCGGATTGGCGCGCAGCGGGGTCTTCCAAGCCGCGTCGGTGAACGATCGCGAACAGAACACGCGCACAATCTGCATGAATGCCAGCGCGGTGAACATGAGCGTTCCCCAGAGCAGGAAGGCCGGCCCCGACCGGTCGGGATCATCCGCGAGCAAGGCGGGAAGTCCCATGGCGTTCCACTGCCAGGCACCGAGCGCAATGAAGAGGAGGCCGACGACCGGGCCGACAACGGCCACGTGGATGCCGACACCCCGGCTGAAGACACTTTCCTTGGGTGAATAAGGCGGGCGGGTCATCGTGTTCTTCTCCGCTGCCTCCATGCCGATGCCAAGACCGAGGAGCCCGTCGGTGAGCAGGTTGGAGAAGAGGATTTGGATGGGCTTGAGCATGGCCATCATGCCCAGCAGCGGCGGCACCGCGACAACGAGAACCTTGGCGACGTTGCCCGCGAGCGAAAACATGATGAAGCGCCGGAGGTTGTCGAACACGACCCGGCCTTCCTCGACCGCGTTGACGATGGTCGCAAAGTTATCGTCTACAAGGACCATGTCAGCCGCCTCCTTGGCGACATCCGTGCCGGTGATGCCCATGGCGATGCCGATGTCGGCCTTCTTCAGCGCCGGCGCGTCATTGACGCCGTCACCGGTCATCGCGACGACTTCTCCATTCTCCTGAAGTGCCTGAACGATCTTGAGTTTGTGCTCCGGCGAGACCCGGGCAAAAACGGCGGTCTCTCGGGCGATCGCACGAATCTCGGCGATCTCCATGCGTTCGAGTTCGACGCCGGTGACAGCCCGTGATTCCGGTCCGGCAATCCCGAGTTCCCGTGCGATTGTCAGGGCGGTTTCTGGATGGTCCCCGGTGATCATTTTGACCTGGATCCCGGCCGTGTGGCAGCGCGCGACGGCGGCCTTGGCCTCCGGGCGAGGCGGATCGATCATCCCGATGAGTCCGAGAAACGTCAGGCCCGTCTCGACGGTTGACGGATCGAGCGTCTCCGGAACACGCTCCAAAGTGCGACGCGCCACGCCGAGCACTCGGATCCCCTCCCGGGCCATTCCGCGGTTCATTTCTTCGATCCGCTGACGCAACTCCGGCGTAAGAGGAACCACTTTGCCATTTTCCTCTGCGGAGTCACAGACCGCCAGCATCTGGTCGGCTGCACCTTTCGTGTAGGCGACGATGCTTTGGTCCGGCGCCTTGTGGACCGTCGTCATCTTTTTCCGGTCCGAGTCGAACGGAAACTCATGGACCCGCGGCTGCTCGGACTCAAGACGGCTTTTGGCCAGCTCATTGGAACCGGCGGCGACCACGATCGCAATCTCCGTTGGGTCGCCCACCCCCTCGCCGGACGGCGAAACCGTCGCATCCGAGCAAAGTGTCGCCGTGCGCAAAAGCGTTTCGCGGTCTCCGGTGATGCGGTCTCCGGCCGCGAAGGGCTCAACCGAATCCGCCGTGGCCAGACGGGTCACTGTCATTCGGTTCATGGTCAGCGTGCCGGTTTTGTCGGAGCAGACAACAGTCACCGAGCCGAGTGTCTCGACCGCGGGGAGTTTGCGGATGAGGGCTTTCCGGCGAAGCATCCGCTGGGCGCCGATGGCCAGGCTGAACGTCAGAACAGCCGGCAGACCCTCCGGGATGATGGCGACGGCGATGCTGACGGCGAGGATCAGGATTTCCGCGACGGTTTTGCCCTCCGCCATCCCGGTGACCCCAACCAGGGCCGCAATGATGACCGCGAGGATCGCCAGCGTTTTGCCGAGTCGGTCGAGCCGTTTTTGGAGGGGCGTGGGATCGTGGTGAACCGCCTGCAGAAGCGAGGCAATCTTCCCCAACTCGGTCTTCATGCCCGTGCTGACAACCACTGCCGAGCCCCGCCCGTAGGTGACATGCGTGCCGGAGAAAAGCATGTTCGTGCGATCACCGACACCGGCTTCCGCATTCGTGAGGACACCGTCTGTTTTCTCCACCGGTTCGGACTCGCCCGTCAGAGCCGCTTCCTGAACCCGCAGATTCACGTTTTCCACGATCCGGCAGTCGGCCGGGATCACCCCGCCGGTTTCGATCTGAACGAGGTCTCCACGGACCAGATCGCGGGCGGAGATTTCACGGAGCGCACCGCCGCGGATCACCCGGACGTTCGGCGCGGACAGCTTCTTGAGAGCGGCGATCGCCTTTTGAGCGCGATACTCCTGGAGCACACCCAGGACAACAAAGAGGATGACAATGGCGAAGATCGCGATGGCGTCGATCGGCAGGCCGTCCCCACCCTTGAGGAACCACGCGAGCACGCCGGCGATCAGAAGCACGACAATCATCGTCGAGCTGACCTGTTCCCAAATAATGTGCCGGAGTCCGCGTCCGCCGGATTCCTTCAACTCATTCGGCCCGTCGGTAGCGAGCCTTCGATTCGCTTCCTCATCGGTCAAACCATCCGTGCGGGACGTGCCGGTTTCGCGGAGCGTATCTTCGAGAGGTAAAGTGTGCCAGGGTGTCAAGTCATGATTTGCAGGCATGCGGCGGTGTCCGTAGCACACTGGACACCCCCCTGCAACCGAAAGCTGGCCACTCTTTTTCGTTCGATTTGGGATCGACTGAGGACCCCGGACAGAGAGCACTCTTTGAAATGTTTTGCATTTTTTGGCAAGTGTTGCTTTCAATTGCAGAACCAATCCGACCGTTTCTCCCCATGAAGTCACACCTCCTTTGTTTGGTCGCTTTGTTGCTCTCTCCGCTTTGCGCCCTTTCCGCGGTTTCCGACGATCTGCCGGATCAGCCGATGGTTCTGGAAAAGTCGAAGCGTCCGGCGCCGCCGTTCGAGACCGCGGGTGGATTTCTGGGATTGACGGCCGATCGGACGTTCGTTGCATCCGGTCAAGACTCTGCTGGATGGCGGATTTGGTTGCTTCCGGCGGCTTCGGCGCATTGGACCGAAACCACGGAGCGTGTTGCGGGGCATGCCGCCGTGGCGCGCTGGGGCGTTGATCGATGGATCATGGCCGGTGGATTAAGAGACGGCCGGGCGGTCGCTGATGTGGCGGTTGTTTCGGTATCCGGAGGGAAAGTCACCTCCGATTCCCTGCCGCCTTTGCCGGAACCGCTTGTTGGCGCGGGCGCTGCGATTCTGGGCGACAAACTTCACGTCTTCGGCGGCGCCAGCGACCCCGCCGCGTTTGCGCTCTCAAAAACACTCTGGATTCTCGACCTGAAGAACGGCGGTGGCTGGGAGAAAGGCCCGGAGTTTCCAGGCGAAGCGAGGGCGTTCTTCGCGGCCGTGGAGCAGTATGGCATGCTCTGCGTTTTTGGTGGAGTCAGCTCCAGCGGCCGGGTTCTCGCGGAAGCGTGGATCTATCGGCCGAAACCGCTCGAGGGCACGCGGGTGACCGGCTGGCGCCGCATGTCCGACCTGCCGCAGCCCTCGGCCCTGGCGACCGCCCTTCCGGCCGGTCAGGCGCAAGTGATCCTCTTGGGAGGAGATCATTCCCCCTCGGCCACGGTGCTTCCTCCGCCGGTGGGAGGCGACGACGGTGGCCGCCCGCTGCTCTTCCACACGTTGACGGATGCATGGTGCGAGTTCGACATCACACCGGGTCTTGAGTTTCCGGCCGCAGTGAAAGAGGGCCAGCGGATTTTTGCGATGGGAAGCGAGGGCGGAGTTCCTGTCTTTCTCGAGATGGTGGTCCAGAGAAGCGTCAGGAATTTGGTGTGGGTGGACTACGCCGTGATCCTCGCCTACTTCGGGCTCATCGTTGGGATTGGTTGGTATTTTTCCAGAAAACAGGAAACGAGCGCCGAGTTTTCGTTGGGCAATCGCAAGGTTCTTTGGTGGGCGGCCGGGATCAGCATGTTTGCCACGGGGGCATCGGCGATCAGCTTCATGGCGGTTCCGGCTCTGGCATTCGCCACGAATCTGGTTTGGCTGTTTCCGCTTCTGGTGATGATCCCGGGATACTTCGTCACGGCGCACTGGATTTATCCGATGCTTCGGCGCATGGAAATCACCTCGACTTACGAGTATCTGGAGCGGCGCTTCAACCGTCCGCTCCGGGTTATCGCAAGTTTTCAGTGCATCATCTTCCAGACATTCGCGCGGGCTGCCGTTGTTCTGGTCCTGCCCTCGCTCGCGATATCCTCGATGACCGGGATGAACGTCTATCTGAGCGTGCTGATCATGGGTATTGTGACGACGGTCTACACGGCAATCGGTGGGTTCGATGCGGTGATTTGGACCGAAGTCTTCCAGGGTGTTCTCAAATTTTTCGCCCCGCTCACGATGATTTTGGTTGCGATTGCCGCACTCCCCGGCGGGTTCGGCGAGTTCGTTCAAATCGGCCTGGATTACTCGAAGTTCGACTTCGCCATCGTGACAACCGACCTGACTCTGCCCGCTTTCTGGATTCTCATGCTGGGAACATTTCTCACCATCACGGTTTCATCCGCCGGCGACCAACCCATCATTCAACGCGTCTTCTCGGCCCCGATGAAGGAAGTGCGTCGAGTCAATATGACATTCACCGTTTGCGGGATTCTGATTGGCGTGATATCGAACGTGGTAGGACTCGCGATCTTCGCCTATTTTCGGGCGCACCCGGAAAAGTTTGATCCGGCCGCCTCCAATGACCAGATCGTCCCGATGTTTGTGTCTCAAGCCATGCCGGTCGGCATGGCGGGAGTGGTCGTGGCGGCCATTTTCGCCTCCGCCATGGCAACGGTCGCGAGCGCTATGAACAGCGTGGCGACGATTTTCACCGAGGACTTCTACCTGAGGGTGCGACCGGCCGCCAGCGACCGCGAACGGCTCTTCATGCTCAAAGCCACGTCCTACATTGTCGGAATCATCGGCACGGCGATGGCCCTCCTGCTTGCGGCGCAGGATTTGAAATCCATGATGGTGGTCTGGAATCAAATGGTGGCCTTGGTCGGCGGCGGCATTGTGGGTGTATACTCACTCGGCATGTTTTCCCGTCGCGCCAACGGTTTCGGTGCGGTTTGCGGGGCCGTCGTGAGCGTGATCGTCACCCTCATCGTGAAACTCTATACGCCGCTCCACTGGGGAACCTACATTCCGATCGCCATCTTCTCGTGTATTGCGGCGGGTTACGTCTTCAGCCTCTTGCGGCCGGCCCCGGGGAATCTCCACGGACTGACGGTTTTCACTCCCGCCGGTCACGACCGGCCATCTCCGCCCTAATCAGGCTGTGGGACGGCGGTTGGCCGCCAGACGGGCTTGCAGGATTTCCCACACAATGGGCAGTACCGAAACAACGATGATCCCGAGGATCACGACCTTGATATTCTTTTGCACGAACGGCAGCGCGCCGAAGAAATAGCCTGCTCCGACAAAAAGTCCGATCCACAGGATGGCGCCGGTCACGTTGTAGACTGCAAATCGCGCGTAATTCATCGATCCGACTCCGGCCACGAACGGAGCGAACGTGCGGACGATCGGAACGAACCGCGCGAGGATGATCGCTCGTCCACCGTATTTTTCGTAGAAGGCATGGGCCTTCATCAAGTGGTCGCGCTTGAAAAATCGGCTGTTGGAACTCTGAAAAACGCGCGGGCCGGTCCACTTGCCGATTGCATAGTTTACGGCGTCACCCAAAACGGCGGCGATCAGCAGCAGGACGGCGACGAACAGCGGATCCAAAAGCGCCTGCGCCGCAAGGGCGCCCACGGCAAACAGGAGTGAGTCACCCGGGAGAAACGGCGTGACGACCAACCCGGTTTCACAGAAAACGATCAGGAAAAGCAGGGCGTAAATCCAAAGACCGTAGTTTTGGATGAACCACGCGAGGTGCTTCTCGGCGTGAAGAAAGAAATCGATCAAATCGCCCATCGGCAGGCCGTTATGATCGACCGAACGCCCCGTGGCAAACGATTTGCGCTTTACCGGTTGCGAATTCCGGGCTTTCTTCCCGCGCCATGCACCAAGCTGCCATCGAACCCGCCTTGCGCGACTGCCTCGGCCATGCCGCCGCCGAGGGCGTGACCCTCGGGGGAATGCTGGAAAAACTCGAACGCGCCGGCTTTTGCTTTGCGGCCTTGCTGCTGGCCGTGCCGTTCATCCAACCGTTTTCGCTGGGGCCGCTGACGATGATTGGCGGACTGACGTTCATGGCGCTCGGCTGGCAAATGGGTGTTGGCAAGCCGAACCCTAAACTCCCGAAAGCCGCCCGCGAGCTGCGCATCCACGGCAAAGGCTGGGTCGGCGTCCTGAATTTCTGCCTCAAGCTGCTCGCCTTCTGCAAACGCTTCACGAAGGTTCGCCTGGAGCGCTGGGTGTCCGGAGCTTGGGGCGAGCGATTCGTCGGCTGGCTGATCCTCGCTGGCGGCGCCTTGCTGGCCGTCCCCATGGCCAGCCTGCCGCTCAACAACACGCTCCCGGCGTTCATGATTGTTTTTGCCTGCGTGGGATGGCTGGAGCGGGACGGCCTCATGGTTCTCGTCTCACTCGCATGGGGCGTCCTGACCCTGATCTACTTCGCGGCCGTGGGCGTGGCGTTTATTTTTTTCGGCGCCCAGATCTTCTCCTGGATGAGCCGAATCTGGCCGTTCTAAAGAGCGGTTGATTCCCTTCGACCGCGAAATCATTCAACGCGTTAGCATTGACAGATTCTGAGAGTGTGGTAGCGCCGACGGGTTCATGGCCTATCTTTTTCCTCTCGCCGACTACTGGTGGTTCTATCTCCTCTTTACTCTGTTCGTCCTGGGTATCCTCGCCATCGATCTCGGGATCTTCCACCGCGATGCCCATGAGGTCTCGATCAAGGAAGCCGCCGTCTGGAGCGTGGTGTGGGTGCTTCTGGCCCTCACCTTCTCGGGCGGTCTCTACTTCTACTGCCTGACCCAGTTTCCGAACTCGGAGCGCCTGATGGCTCTGCCGGGCTTTATTCCGGAGGCAGCGGCGAAACAAACGGTTCTGGAATTCCTCACAGGCTACATCGTCGAGAAGTCGCTGGCCGTCGACAACATCTTCGTCTTCGTCATTATCTTCACCTACTTTGCGATTCCGGCCAAGTACCAGCACCGGGTGCTCTTCTACGGGATTATCGGTGCCCTGATTTTCCGCATCATCTTCATTTCGATTGGAGCGGTGCTGATGCAATACAAGTGGATTGTCGTCCTGTTTGGCGTGTTCCTGCTGCTCACCGCCGTAAAGATCCTGTTGGCTCCCGAGAAGCCGATGGATCCCGGCAAGAACCCTTTGCTTCGGCTCCTGAAAAAGTTCCTGCCGGTCTGGCCGCAGATCGAGGGCCAGAAGTTCTTCATCCGGCAAAATGGTGTTCTCTACGCCACGCCCCTGTTTGTGGCGTTGGTGATGATTGAAATCTCCGACATCATCTTCGCCGTCGACAGCGTGCCCGCGATTTTTGCGATTACGAAAGAGCCCTTCATCGTTTTCACCTCGAACATCTTTGCCATCCTCGGTCTTCGGGCGATGTACTTCCTACTCGCGGGAGTCGTGCATAAATTCCGCTACCTGAAATACGGCTTGGGCGTCGTGCTATTCTTCGTCGGTCTGAAGATGGTCTGGCTGAACGAGGCGTTCGGTGGCAAGTTCCCCATCACGTGGTCCCTCGCTTTCATCTCGGTCGTGATCGGCGCCTCGGTTGCTGCATCCCTCCTCATTCCCGAAAAAGCGAAACACGAGGAACCCTGACGAATCGCCGGGGACCCTTCAAAGTCCCCCCAGATACGCCGCCCGAATGGCAGGATCGTTGCGAAGGTTTTCCGCGGAATCGTGGAGAACGATCCGGCCGCTCTCGAGCACATAGCCGGCGTCCGCTGTCCGCAGGGCGAGATTCGCATTCTGCTCAACCAGGAGGATCCCGAGTCCCAGCGTGCGATTGATTTCCCGGATCGTCTCGAAGATGGCCTGTACGAGGATGGGGGCGATGCCGAGGGACGGTTCGTCCAGGAGGAGGCACTTGGGGCGGCTCATCAGCGCACGGGCGATCGAGAGCATCTGTTGCTCGCCCCCGCTGAGCGTGCCGGCCGCCTGGCCCTGCCGCTCGCGCAGGCGCGGGAACAGCATGAAGCAACGCTCCAGATCGTCGCCGCATTGCTTCCGGTCCCTTCGAAGGTAGGCGCCCATTCGGAGGTTCTCAAGGACCGTCAGGTCGGAAAAGACCATTCGACCCTCCGGCGATTGGGCGAGACCACGCGAAACAATCACGTGCGGGGGACGATTCGTCAGGTCTTCGCCATCGAACCTGACCGAACCGGATCGGATGGGGACCACGCCGGAGATCGCGCGGAGTGTCGAGGTTTTTCCCGCCCCGTTGCAGCCGATCAGCGTCACAATGCGGCCTGGAGGTACTTCCAGCGAAACCCCGTGTACCGCCTCGATCCCCCCATAGGCCACGTTCAGATCGCGGACCTCAAGCATTGCTGGTTTCCTTTCCGAGATAGGCCTCGATGACGGCCGGATCGCACTGAATCCGCTCCGGGACGCCCTCCGCAATTTTCCGCCCATAGTCGAGGACAATCACCCGCTCGCAGACTCCCATCACCACGCGCATGTCGTGTTCGACCAGCAGGACCGCGAGACGGAATTCCTTCTGGATAAAACGGATGAGCTCCATGAGTCGTGTTTTCTCCGTCGGATTCATCCCGGCAGCGGGCTCATCCAGCAGGAGGAGCTTGGGCTCGGTCGCCAGTGCACGGACGATTTCGAGCCGCCGCTGATCCCCATACGGAAGGCTGGTCGCGGGGTGGTCGGCGACGTTTTCCAATCCAAAAACTTCAAGCAGGCCGCGTACGGCTTTGTCGATTTGCTCTTCTTCGTTCCGGAAAACGGCGGTGCGGAGGAGGGCGTGACGGAATCCATGGCGCACGCGCCGGTTCATAGCCGTCCGGACATTGTCAAAGACCGACAGCGACCCAAAGAGCCGGATGTTCTGGAACGTGCGTGCAATGCCGCGGCGCGCAACAACACACGAGCGGTGCCGCCGCAGCGGCCAGGACTCAAAGGAAATCATCCCGGAAGTCGGAAAGTAAACGCCGGTCATCATGTTAAACACGGTGGTCTTTCCGGCGCCGTTGGGGCCAATCAGGCCGACCATCTGGCGCTCGCCGACTTCGAAGTCGAGTTCGGAAACAGCAGTGAGACCGCCGAACTTCATTGTCACCTTCTCGAAGCGGAGGATCGAACTCATCGCGAAGCGGGTTTCCGAAGCTTGCGCCGAAAATTTCCGAGCAAACCCTGTGGGCGAACAATCATGAGAACGATCAGCAGCAGGGCGAAGATGACCATGCGATACTGCTCGAGGTCGCGGAGCATTTCGTTGAGGAGCGTGAGCAGGATTGCGGCCGCCACGACGCCCGGCGTGCTGCCCATGCCGCCGAGGATCACCATCACGACCACGTCGACGGATTTGAGAAAGTTGAAACCCTCCGGCGCAATGAAGCTGATGAAATGCGCATAGAGACCGCCAGCCACTCCGGCGAAGAAGGCACCGATCACGAAGGCCGTGACCTTGTAACGCGTGGTGCTGATTCCCACTGACTCCGCTGCAATCTCGTCATCGCGCACCGCGAGGAACCCCCTGCCATATGTCGAATTCACCAGCGCCGCGATGGTGTAAATGGTCAGGGCCGCCCAGGCGAACGTCCAGAAAAGGTTCGTGAGCGGCGGGATTCCCGCGAGGCCGCGCGCACCTCCGAGCGCGTTTGTATTCTGGATGATGACGCGGATGATTTCTCCGAAACCCAGCGTCACGATCGCCAGGTAGTCGCCGCGAAGCCGGAGCGACGGAACTCCGACAAAAAACCCGAAAATCGCGGCAAGGCCCCCACCGATCACGAGCGCCCCAAGGAAAGCGACCTGTCCACCCCATCCCGCCGTGGCGGCGGGACCGAGCGCCAGGGTAATCATCGAAGAAGCATAGGCACCCACAGCCATGAAACCGGCGTGCCCAAGTGAGAACTGACCCGTATGGCCGTTCACGAGATTCAGACTCGCCGCCAGAATGATGTTGATGCCGGCGAGCACCAGAATGTTGACCGCGTAGTCGTCCAACTCGGGCGCGGCGAGTGCCAGCCCCGCACTCAGCAGAAGGGCTGCAACAAGAGCCAGATGGGGCCAGTGCCGGGCGATCATACCTTTTCGCGCTGCGCCTTCCCCAAGAGGCCGGACGGCCGGAAGATCAGGATGAGAATAAGAATCACAAATGCCACGGCGTCGCGGTAGCCGGACGGAATTCCAAACCGATAGCTGTAGCCGACGACGAACGTTTCAAGGAGTCCAATCAACACGCCCCCAAGCGCCGCTCCGGGCAGGCTGCCAATCCCGCCAAGTACTGCAGCGACGAAGGCTTTGATACCCGGGAGGACTCCCATGAAGGGGTCGATTGCCTGGTAGAGCATGGCAAAGAAGATGCCGGCCGCGCCCGCCAATGCGGAACCCAACCCGAACGTGAACGAGATGACCGCGTTCGTGTTCACACCCATCAGGGCTGCCGCTGTCGGATTGTTCGAGAGCGCCCGCATCGCCAGGCCCAGCCGTGTGTGCATCACCGCCTGTCGCAGCCCAAAAAGCAACAGGATCGTCACGGCGAGCACCACGCCCTGCTCCAGTGTGACCGAAGCCCCGGCCGGCAACTGGAACGTCCGATTTTCCAGAAGGGTTGGAAATCCCCGTGGGGCGGCACCGAACAGCAACTGCCCGCCGTAGGACAGCAACAGCGAAACGCCGATGGCGGTAATCAACACCGTGAGGCGCGACCGGTTCCTCAACGGTTTGTAGGCGAGCTTTTCAATCAACACACCCAGTAGCGCGCAGGCCAACATCGTCGCGACCAGCACAATTAGGAAGGCGAGCCAGTCCGGCAGCCCGGAGAGCCAGGGGAGCATGCCACGGTAGGCATACAGTCCCGCGAACGCGCCGATCATGAACACTTCGCCGTGGGCGAAGTTGATAAACCTCAGGACGCCATAGACCATGGTGTAACCCAGGGCGATCAGCGCGTAAATCGCCCCGAGCGACAAGCCATTGACGAACTGCTGGGTGACGTTCGTCCAGTCCACGCCGGTTTCGTCAGGGCCTGACGGTTTCGACGTAGCGGAACTTGCCGTCGCGGATCGTCAGGATCACCGCCGATTTGCTGGCATTCCGACTTTCGTCGAGCGTGATGGAACCCGTCACGCCGGGAAAATCCTTCGTTGCGGCAATCGCATCCCGCAGCGGCTGGGAGTCTGTCGTGCCCGCGCGCTTGAGCGCATCGGCAAGAATCATCATCGCATCGTAACCGAGCGCCGCCATGGCGTCAGGTTCCTCATTGTACTTCGTGCGGAACTTTTCGAGAAACCCCTGAACAGCCGGCGACTGGTCCTCGGCAGAGAAGTGATTGGAAAAGAAATTTCCCTCGGCCGCAGCGCCAGCAACCTCGACGAAGGACGGCGAATCCCATCCATCACCGCCCAAAAGCGGAACGCTCAGGCCGAGTTCGCGAGCCTGACTCGCGATCAGGCCGGCTTCATTATAATACCCCGAAACAAGCACCGCCTGCGGGTTGGCCCCTCGGATCGAGGTGAGTTGGGCTTTGAAATCCTTGTCACCGGAGCTGTAGCTCTGATTGCTGACAATCGTTCCCCCGTTTTTCGTGAAGTAATCCTGAAAAAACTCTGTAAGACCCACGGCGTAGTCCTGCTTCACATCCGTAAGAACCCCGACACGTGTCCAGTCTTTGGAGAGCATGAACTTGGCAAGAACCGTCCCTTGGAACGGATCAATGAAACAGACCCGGAAAACATAGTCTCCAACCTCCGTCACCTTCGGGTTGGTCGATGCAGGCGAAATCATCGGAACCTTGTTCTGCTGTGCAATCGGCGCGACCTCCAGCGACCGCGACGAAGCCACCTCTCCGATCAACGCGACGACTCCGTCGCGTGAAATCATGCGGCGGACGACTGTGGCCGACTCGCCCGGCTTGGATTGGTTATCCTCAACAATGAGACGGACCGGTTTGCCAAGAACCCCTCCAGCCGCGTTGAGTTCGTCGACCGCCATTTGGACACCCTTGTGCGACGACTGGCCGAAACTGGCCGTGCTACCGGTGAGCGATGCGAATTCGCCGATGACGATTTCCGACTGCGAGGACGCGTCGGGCGCTTTTTTGCACGCAGCAAGGAGCAGCCCCGCGAAAGCAACGGCTACAACAAGGGGCGGACTTTTCACGAGCGCAGAGACTGAGAGAAGACATGTGGGAGGTCAAGCCTCCGGGAAAGCTTCCACAAGTTCCGAAATCCATGCCGGATCTCCAAGTTCGGGTTCGGCTGCCAAATCGGATCCCGCGGGCCCGTCGCAGCCGCTGCGCGTGTTCTCAGTGGTGGAAGCCCATCTCCTCCATCTGGCGGGCGATGAAATCCACGTGTTCGCGGGTCTCGGCGCAGGCGGTCTGGGCAAATTGTTTGAGGTGATCGAGTTCGTCGCCGTCGATCCAGTGTCCGCCCGAAACCGGATCACGATCGACAATCAGCCCGTCGGCGACGTCCAACTGGAGGGCATCGCAAAGGGCACCGGTTTTCGGCGAGACGACTTTCGCATGCGACTCGGGCGCCGGTTTCCATTTCATGTTCTCGAGACGGATCGTCAGCTCGGGGAGAACAAGATTCAGCTCACCGGCATCAAACCAGATGCCGTGGCACTTCGGGCAGATCTCGACATGAAATCGGCCGTGGCCTTCATAAACTTGGGTCACCAATTCCTCCTGATCGCGCGGGCATTTCATGGCGCGGACGTTACCGGCAGGACGCAGCTCGTGCAACTGGCATTGAACGCTCAGCGCTTCGGACGCAATTCGAACTCATGGCCTTCGCGAACCGGCTCTCCGGC
This sequence comes from Terrimicrobiaceae bacterium, assembly GCA_033763515.1. Lineage (GTDB taxonomy): Bacteria > Verrucomicrobiota > Verrucomicrobiia > Chthoniobacterales > Terrimicrobiaceae > JANRKJ01. The sequence goes on from JANRKJ010000023.1 coordinate 59,561, forward strand.
CTTCTCAGGATTCTGGAGGGCGATCCGGCCGGCCGGGTCGACAATCGATTCCTTGGGCAGTTCGATACGGAATGGCCCGATCTTGGCCACCGTCCCACTGGCATCCAGAAACACGCTGTTGGTCCGAATGAAGGAACGGTAGCGCGGTTCGATGCCGACCTCGAGCCGCTGGGTCGCGCCATCTTTCGAGAGTTCCTTCGAAAGCACCGCTCCAATCTGGAAATCGCGAAAGAGAACCGGCGCGCCGGGCGTCACCCGCGTCATCGGCGACGTCAGAAAAATCCGGAAGCGATCCTGTGCCAGGGCCTCGGGGGCGCCGGTTTCGCGGCCCCGGAACGAATCGCGAAAATCACCGCCCGAACCGGGCACGCATTCAATGTAAATGCCACTCAGCATCGTTTCCAAACTGCTCACCCCCTGGAGCGAAATCTGCGGACGGACCACCGCGAACTGCGATCCGGACGTCCGCAGGAATCCATAGCCGGGCCGCAACCGGGCGGAGACCTCGACTTCGCCATCGCTCCGCGGCGTGACCGCCGTGACGATCCCAACCGGGAGCCCGAGGTAGCGCAATTCCGAAAGACCTGCGACCAGGCCCTGCCCGTTTCTGAACGAGATGCGCAGAGGGGTTGACGTCGCCGCCGCCAAAGCTTCGCTGGCGAAAACCTCAAACACCGAATCCGCGCCTGCCTCCGTCCCCGGCTCGCCAAAGGTCTCAAAGGCCACCGCACCGTTGATCAAAGTCCGCAACCCGCGCAGCCGGAGATCGAGCGTTCCGGGACCAACCATCGCGGCCAGCGGCGCGATCCGCCAGAAGCGCGAATTCGCCCGAACGACACCGGCGTACGCCCGGTCGATTTCCGCGGTGAACTGCGCACTTCCGTCTGCGGCAAGTGATTGTTCCTTGATGGTTCCCACCCACAGGCCACGGTGGAAAATCGGGCTGCCGGCCACCAACCCCCCGGCGTCCAGCGTGCGCAGCGTGATCGTGATGACTCCATCGGGCACCGGGTCGTCGCTCATCCTTCCAACAAACGCCCGCGTCGGTTCGCCGGGTCCGGGCCGCAGATCGATGAACGGCCCGCCGAGCAGCGTTTCCAGCCCGCTCACCCCATCGAGCGAGATCGCCGCACGAATCAGCGTGAACTGAGCACCCGCGGTCGCCAAACCATCAAACTCGGGAAAAAGCCGGATCGCCACCTCCGCGCGACCGGACGTGACATCGACGGATTCGACCAACCCCGCCGTCTGGCCGAGCACATTGACCAGGGTGTGCCCGGCGTCAATCCCGTGCGCCGTCGGAAACGTGATGCTTACCGGCTCCCCTGTCGCCCGCGCCGCCGTGTGCGTGGGAAAGAGCGGGAATTCGCGTCCCCCCGCCGCCGGATCACCGTGGCCCGTGAATTGGTCAAATGCCACCGCCCCATTCAGCAAGGCTTGCAGGCCCGGGATCGAAATGTCCGCACCGCGCGCCGAAAGCTTCAGGTCCGCCGCGGGAACAATCCAAAACCGGGACGTTGTCCGAACGGCTTCGCTGTGCCCCTTGTCGATGGCGATCGATAGACGGACTCTGTTTTCGTCTGCCAGCGTCTTGGATTCCACGAAACCAACGCGCACCCCGCGATGCACGACCGGCGTGCCATGCTCCAGAAATGGCGCATCGGATGCCACCAGGGAGAAGTTGAGGACCGGTTCCTCCAGCGGACGGAGCGGTTGCTCACTCAGACCCTCAAACGCGAACGCGGGATCGCCGCCCATTGTGCGCGCTTCGATCCAGTTGCCCTGGATCAACGCCTCGATACCCACCGCGCCCTCGAGCGAAATCGTCGGCTGCTCCACCCAAAACTGCGAACCCGACCGCGCGAGATCGGTGGCGAATGCGGCCAGTCGCACGGTCACGCGAACCCGGCTCAGGTCGGGCTCCAAGGCGACCCGCGTGACCTCGCCGGCCTTCACGCCGCGGTAGAGCAAAGGGGTTTTTCCGGCACTCACACCCGGCGCACTGTCGAACGCAATGACAATTTCCGGCCCCTCCGAGCTCCATTTGCTCCAGAGGAGCCATCCGGCCGCCGCCAACGCCAGAATCGGGAAAATCCACGCCCAGATGTAGCGCATGCGCGGATGGCTTGAGACTTCTCCGTGGTCGATTCGCGAACTCATACCGTTCTCCAAATGTATTTCGGCCGATAGAACTCCGCCGCGAAGAGCGTGCTCAACAAAACGGCGGCAAAGAAAATGGCACCCGGTTCCGCCCGGACACTGGCAAGCGCCCCGAGTTGGCCGACCGCAGCAAGCACCGCGAGCAGGAAAATATCGATCATCGACCAGGTCCCGATCTGGTGCAGCACGCGCAACAGAACCGTTCGCTGCCGGGCCCAGCGATCGGTGCCGTCGAGCAGGAGAATCCACGCCAGACTCGCCAGCTTGAGCAACGGAATCAAAATGCTGGCCACGAAGACGACGGCGGCGATCGGTGCCAGACCGGAATCATACAATTCCTTCACCCCACCGAGCACGGTGAGCGGCTCAACATCACCGGTCACGGTCATCGTCATGACCGGAAAGACATTGGCGGGGATATAAAGAACAAAACCGGTCACCACCAGCGAGCGGGCAAGTTCGAGGCGAAGATGGTCAGTCATGGTGTGGCTCGGTTTCCTCCAAATCCAGAATGCGCGACAGCGCGAACGAACAAACGGCAAGCAGCCCAACCCAGAGCATTCCCAAATTCCACGTCACATGGCCGAGCATGTCGAGTTTGACAACCGCCACGACACACGCGACAGCGAAGACCGGAATCAGACTCCACGGGCCCAAATGGAGCGCCATCGTCTGCGCGAGTCGCGTCATCGGCCACTTCCCGCCCCGGCTCATCGAACCGGCCAGATACCACGCCGAGGCAAAGTGGAGGACCGGTGCCAGCACCGCACAGAAAAATACCAGCGCGGCCACCGGCCAGAATCCTTGCGCCACCAGTGCGCGCACGCCGCTGATGATGCGCGTTGATTGCTGATCGCCCGCCACTTCAAATGTCAGGATCGGATAAACGTTCGCCAGGACGCAGAGGACGAGGCCGGTCGTCGCCACCGCCCACGCCGCGTGCAAAAGGTGCGAGCGGTCCGGCCGCCGAACGCTCGAACCACACCGTCCGCATCGCAGTTCCTGCCGGTCTCTCAACTCCCGATCCAGGAGCGGGGCATTGCACACGCGGCAACTCAGCCAGCGGTCCTCAGCCATTCAAAAGTCCTTCTGCGGAGCAAACGTCGACACTGCCCGCACATCGCGATGGTTGCGGATCACATTGGCATACCACCTGGCCGAAGGCTTGAGTTTCCGGTCCTTCGTCTTCGGATCCATCGTGGAAAGCCCGAACGTCGCCTTGTAGCCCCAGTGCCATTCGTAGTTGTCCGCCAGCGACCATGAAAAATACCCGCGCACGTCATAGCCCTCGCGGATCGCCTTGGCAATGGCGGCCAGGTGGTTCTCCATGTACCAGCGGCGCTTGTCATCGTCCGTCGTCGCGATCCCGTTTTCCGTGATCATCATCGGTTTGCCATACCGTTTCGCCACCCGCTGGATCTCATCGAAGAGCCCCTCCGGATTGATCCGCCATCCCATCATTGTGAAATTCTTCCCGCGCACGGACGGCCCCAGCAGCAAAGAAATCGGCCCCGGTCGCTGCGAATAATAATAGTTGATGCCCAGAATGTCGCAGACGTCGTAGATCCGGTCGAGGTGGTCCGTGTTTCCATGGATCATCGTATTATAAATCAACCCACCCGGATCGAGCGGTGCCCGCTCCCACCATGGCAAAGCTTCGACACTCACGATCTTGGCCGAGGGATTCAAATCCTTCACAATCGCCGCCGCGTCGCGGAACATCCCCGTGCTCGCATCGATTGCCTTCCAATAATGCCCGATCGCCAGCGTCATGGCCGGCGGCCATTGGGCCACAATGTAAGCCGTCGTGATCTGGCCATTCGGCTCGTTCTGCGGAGCATAGTATTTCACGCCCGCCCCCATCGCCGTGACCATCTTCGTCACATAAGCCTTCCACCGTTCGCGCACGAGCGGATGCAGCCAGTTCGAATTCCCCGGCTTCTCGTGATCGTAAAGCCAGTCCGGAAACGTAAAGTGCCACAGGCAAACCACCGGCTCGATCCCCATCGCCCTGAGCCGTCGCGCCATCCGCACATAACCCCGGATCGCCTCTTCGTTGTAAACGCCCGGCTTCGGCTCAACGCGCGCCCATTCGATGCTGAACCGATAGTGCGTCGGCCGGATCTTGGCGAGCGCCTCAAGGTCCTTGTCAAAATGCGTCCAACTATAAAGTGCGTTCCCTCGCGGCGGTGCCTTCTTTTGCTCCACCAGCACATCCCAGTCGGTCGAAAAATAATCCGGATCGCCCGGTGTCACCGCCGGATCTTCATACTGATAACTCGCCGTCGAAATCCCCCAGGCAAATTTCTCCGCCGGCTTCGGCGGAGGCACCACACCGACTTTCGGCGTGGGATCAAACCGGCCGAGCGGATTGATCGGATTCACGCAACCCGCCAGAAAAATGGCGGCGGGCGCGATGAGCAGAAACTTTTTCATGAAAGCATCGGACGGAACCGCTCCCCAAACCAGCGACTGCAAAAACCCGCACTGCGCCCGTTTGGCCGAAGAAGAATCACAATCCTCCCCCACTCGCTAGCAAACCCCACGTCCGTTGACAACCTGCATCCCACGGAACGTGGTCTTCTGGCTGACGTCGAAGATCGTATCGAAACCTCCCTACCCTCCGGGAAGCGTGGGGCTCTTCTTGGACTGTGGAATTTAAAGACCGGAGACGTGCGAAAGTGCTGGTCAGAATGCGTTCTTTTGGCATCCTCCGGGCATGCGCTTTTCCCACCCAAAAAAGATGCTCCGCGAGATCCTCCCGAAGAGGAATGTCGTCACCCTCATCGCTGCGAATCTCCTGGCGGTTGTTCCGCTGTGCCAGGCTGAGATCAGCCTGCTGGAGCTCCCGGTGAAGGAATACAAGGTGGGCTTTGGCGACCTCTGGATCGGCCGCAACCTCGACAAGCGAAAGGTAACCGTACAGGGAAAGGAAACGGAAGATTACCTGTTCGCGCATGCGTCGAGCCGGGTGAAATATGACATTCCGGCCGGGGTGAGCCGGTTTGAAGCCTGGGGTGTGCGCACGAATGGCGACGAGAATGTTTTCGGGAGTTGGTTCTACATCGTGAAGATCGACGGCAAGGAGGTCTTCCGTTCCAAGCCGCTCGTGGACTATGAAACCTACGAGATCCCGATCTCGGTGGAGATTCCCGCGGGAAGCAAGGAACTGGAACTGGTCATCGACAACATGACCAATGGCTTCGCCGACCACTCGATCTGGGCCCTTCCAAAGTTCAAGTAGGACGCAGTCACTGTGCTTCCACAGAATCAACCAAATCCATCGCTCCATTTGGAGCTTCGGAACCGATCCAATAAGCCAAAGCAAACGTTCGCCAGCACGCCTGGGTCTGGCATCCAGCTTTGGGTCGCCTGAACACCATGAAGGAGGAAAACGAGTTACTGAAAGAACAGCTTCGACACCTGTCACGTCAGGTCGCAGTCGCCCCGTGGGCCTCGGGATTATCCGCCGGTCTCCTGCTTCTTATGCTCCTGTTTCCGAAAGCAGCGGAATCCATCACATCTGAATCGCTTCGGTTGCAGGAATTCATCGGACCATTTCTCGGAGGGATGCTGGCCACGATCATCGGGTTGGTTGCGGTCGTCCTCTGCGCCGCCTACATCGTTTCGAAAGTTTCCCGCGCCGAACTCCCTCCAAGCGGGCGAAGACGGTCCACGACGGATTAGCATCATGATCGAATTTGTTTGGGATCTCAGTCAGCAGAAGCAGATCGGAGAAGCCAAGGCATCGGCCGCCGACGCCAAAAGTCGGACGGCCGAGCAAGGCACGCGAATCCAGGAACTGGAATTCCGCGTCGAACGCCTCGCCCTCGCCTGTCAGGCCATGTGGGAAATTCTCCGAGAAACCACCGGACTGACCGATGCCCAACTGACTCAGAAAATCGGAGAAATCGACCTCCGGGATGGCAAGAAGGACGGACGAATGAAGGCACGCCCCGTCACCTGCCCATCCTGCGGAAGAACCGGCACAAGCCGGGGAAAGAAGTGCATCTATTGCGGTTCGCCCCTCTCAGCGATCCACGCGTTTGAGTGACTTCTGGAAGCAGCGGCCGAGTTCCTGCAGGTCGCCGGAGCCCGGGAAGCGCGTTTTGACACGGTCTGCCGGTCCGGGCATGGTTTCGGAGGGATGGTCTTTTTGATGTTTGCAATCTTGGCGGTGCTGCCGGCGGGTGCGGCGGCGGAGATGGTGCGAATTCCCGGCGGGGAGTTCACGATGGGATCAGAGGCGGATTATGCCTTGCCGAACGAACGGCCCATACGCCGCGTGATGGTCTCGCCCTTTCTTTTGGACAAGTATCCGGTGACGAACGCGGAGTTCGAAAAGTTCGTGGAGGCGACGGGATACCGGACCGTGGCCGAGCGCCCGATCGACTGGGAGGAAATGAAGAAGCAAGTCCCGCCGGGCACGCCGAAGCCACCGGATGACGTGCTCGTGCCGGGATCACTGGTTTTTCGGCCAACGACCGGGCCGGTCGATCTCCGGAATATGGCGGGATGGTGGCATTGGACGCCGGGCGCGAACTGGCGTGAACCGGAGGGTCCGGGCAGCAGCATCGAGGGCCGCGAAAATCATCCGGTCGTCCAGGTCGCCTGGGAGGATGCGGCGGCGTATGCCAAATGGGCCGGAAAACGCCTCCCGACCGAGGCGGAGTGGGAATTCGCCGCCCGCGGCGGGTTGGAAGGAAAGCGTTACCCGTGGGGCGACGAGGAAAAGCCGGATGGAACCTATCTCGCGAATCGCTGGAACGGACGGTTCCCTTATGAAAACACGAAGGAAGATGGATTCGCGGGAACATCACCAGTCGGGAGTTTCCCGGCGAATGGCTACGGCCTCCACGACATGGCCGGCAATGTTTGGAATTGGTGCTCGGACATCTACCACGCCCGCGCCCACGAGGAAAAGACCGACGGATGTTGCGATCCTCAGAGCCCCTCGCCCACGACAATCGAAAAACCTCTTCCCGGTGATCCATCTCCAGCAGAGGTCCCGGGGGCGCTGCGAAGGGTAACTAAGGGAGGCAGTTTCCTCTGCTCGCCGGAATACTGTGAAAGCTACCGGCCCGCCGCGCGGCGCGGCACCCCGCCCGACACGGGCTCCAGCCACGTCGGATTCCGCTGCGCGAAATCATTGGCTCCCGAGTCTTAAAATCTTGAGCGCCAACCTGCCGCACGACCGCACGATGTCTCTATGACGCCTTGCCGCCTCAGAATCCCTGACAACACAGCGCGTCCCGGGAGAGCGGAAGCCGGAGAGCGGAAACCGGAGAGCGGAAACCGGAGAGCGGAGATTTCGTCTCTGAGTCCCTGACAACCAGCGCGTTCCGGCAAATTCTGTTCATTCTGTAAATTCTGTCTCGAAAAAACCGCCTCAGAATCCTTGGCAACATCAATCCATCCGGAATTCGGGAATCACCTCCGCCGCCCGGGGCGTCTCCCGCAGGCGATGCGCCGCGATGATCTCCTCGAATTCCCGAACGGCGTTCTCGTATCCCATCGGCTCCGGCTCGCGCTGCGGCTCGGTGAAGACGGGTAACTCGAAGCCGTTTGCCAACTCCTCATCCATGCGGCAGACCTTCAGTTTATACTGCGATCTCATGGCAGTTTGTCCGGATGATCCTGTGCGCCGTGGAGGACGCGGAACACGATGATTTGCCCACCGATAATGCGGAAGAAGATTTTGTAAGGAAAGCGCCGTGTGAGCACGCGGCGAAAGTCGCGGTAGTAAACCGGGAAACGTTCCGGGCTGGCTTCGAGACGCAGGAGCGCCTCCGTCATGTCGGCCAGAAACTCACCGCCAAGCCCCGGGCGTCGCTCCTCGTAATAGTCGTGAGCACGGCGGAGATCATTCTGCGCGCGCCTCCGGAGCGTGAGAGTCCAACTCACCGCTGGGATCCGCGGATCTGCCGAAAAACATCCCGCCATGGCTCGCCGACACAGGGATCCTGCTCGAACTCAAGCAGCGCCTCGTCCAGCGCCTGTCGTTCACCTGGGGTTGGAGCAGCTCCCTCCAGCAAATCGGCCTCCTGAAGCTCGGCCAGCCTTGCGAATAGCTGCGAGCGGTCGGCAACGGTCAGGCGCGGCAATTGTTCGAGGATTTCTGCCTTGCTCATGGTTCGAATATAGCCACCAAGCGGTGTTCCGGCAATACACGCGAGTTCGGTAATCGCCTCAACCCGGCCATGGTTTCCATCCCGCCGTTTTCGAAGGTTGGACAGAATTCACAGAATTATCGGAATTTCTCTGCCTCAGAATCCCTGACAACACAGCGCGTGCCGGGAGGTGACGCTGCGGGAGATTCAACGCCGGATCCACCGCCTCAGAATCCCTGACAACACAGCGCGTTCCGGCAAATTCTGGTGATTCTGTAAATTCTGTCTCAAAAAAGCAGCCTCAGAATCCCAGACGACATCAATCCATCCGAAATTCCGGAATCACCTCCGCCGCCCGGGGTTTTTCCCGCAGACGATGCGCCGCGATGACCTCCTCAAATGCCCGACCGGCGTTCTCATACGCCATCGGCTCCGGCTCGCGCTGCGGCTCGGTGAAGACGGGAAGCTCCAAGAACCTTGCGGACTCCTCATCCATGCGAGCAATCCTACGCTTTCCACCAGTAGTCGCAATCTTTCCATCGCTTCCTCCCCGAAGCATCGCGCCGCCCACACCCAACCACGTAGAACAGGCTGCCAGCCTGTTACAAAAAAACCTCCGCCGTCCCAACCCGAAGCGTCTCCCGAAGGCCAGCCGTCCGACGATCAAGCGCCAACGGCGCGACTCCATACCAGCCTGGGGCACCGCCCCGGGATTCCCAACACGCGGAGAGCGCCAGGGCTGAAGGCCCGGGTCAGGGCGGAAAGGATCAGCCGCCGATGAAAAGGCGTGTCAGTATCAGTTGAACTCGAACCGAACTTTGGCAGCGAGCGCAGGGAGGAGGTTTCGCATGTCGCTTATGTAGTTTTCCAAGAGTTCAGTGACCGGAATGAGTTGGTCGGAACTTGAGGAAAGAACACTCCTCTCTGAAATCGTGATCGGCCGATCTGCCTTCGCTTTTCCTCCATGCGAAGCAATCAATTCAACACCCTCCGGTCCAAAGATGGCTTCTGCCGTTCCTTTCTTCTGAGGTCCTGGAGACAGCTCGAAGGGGCCAATCCCATATGAAGCACCTGGTGCGTAGACGACCAACCCTCGATGGAAATCGTGAAGTCGGAGATATTCGATCGATTTGAAATGTCGAACATCCGCCTCCATGAGGGCTTTGAACTCGTCAAACGAGATTTCGGTGATGCCCATTTTGGCGGCGTTGAAAAAGACTTCGGCTGAAGCCCTCGCGGCATAAACCCCTGCAGCAATCAACGCGGAAAAAACCTGAGGAGGTTCGATCTGTTCTGCCGTTCGCAGAAAAAAACCTGCGCGCTGCAAATGTTCGGCCGCTGCATTCGCGGGATGAACGAAAGCCGGAAACATCCGTCTACTCCAAAAGGGTCTCGATCGCGCTCCAGTTTTTGTCTGTGACCATGACAAAGAGGCACTTTCCTCCGCTCAGTTCCGCCCAGAGATGGCCGATATCACGGTCGTCCTTTGCAGCTTCCCATCGGTCCGCTCCCTTGTATTCGACGACTAGCGTTCGACCGTCTGGGAGTTGGCAGACGAAATCGGGATAGAAGCGCCCCTCGGCTTTTGGCAGGAAGAACGAGCAGGTCGGTTTTCGGACGAGGTTTCGAACCCAGAAGGCGATCTTGCCCTTCTGTGCGGCGCGGTCGAGCCAATGGGCGCAGGCCTCCTCCTCGTCGCTGTCGAATGCGCCGACTCGTGGATAGTAGTGCTTACGGAATTCGTGGGCTCTTGGGTAATCCTTGCCGGGAGCGTAGGCATCCGGGTGAAAGTCAAAGTCAAAGCCGCCTCCGATCTCCACGCGGTCCGCGACTCCATTCGTGAAGAGAAATTGCTGGAACGCTTGCGACACGGCCTGCTGACGAAGCGCGGCGATCTTCTGCTCGAGAATCGTGCGGAGGAGAAATTTTTGGCGATTGGCAACCGACAGGCCGATCTCGTTGGTGACTGCGCCGACGAAGGCCCCAACAAAAACCATGAGGCTTTGCGGTGTGATATAGGGCTCGCGAACATTTCGGCAAAGCCATGCGGCCAGCTTGGCTTCGGTCCAATGCTCGGGCGTATAAGTCAGGTTGAGGTCACGCTCCAAGTTGGAGAGAAAGGTGACCTGCACCTTGCCTTCATCGACATCAATGAGGCCCGCCTCGGCGGCTCGGTCGCTGGAACGCAGCTGCCCAAGTTCCACGGTCGTCGGGACTGCCTGGTAGGCCGGAAGGTCCCATGGGTAATCCAACACTTCCGGATCATCGAAAAGCTGAAGTTCCCCGTGAACCCGCACGGCCATCTGAGGAACTCGAAAGTCGAGCCCGAGTTCGCTTGGGGTCCGGAAGACTTCGATGGCCTCGGTGCGGCTTTTTTCCGCGGCAGCGCCGACAGCCTGTTGCGATTCCTCCCAGACGACGATTTTGCGGAACTCCTCATCTTCCTCGGGGGCGATCGGTTTGGTGATCGTGAGGGTTCCGGCTTTCTGATCCCACTCGACCTTTTTCTTCAAGGGCGCGGGCAGTTTGGTGAGGTCGGGCTTTTCGGGGAGTTGGACGATGACCGGCCGCATCTCGACCCTTCGGAGCGGGGTGAAGTCGAGGCGGTCCTGTTCCTCTTTGCCGGCGGCGACATATTGCCAGGCAGCGGCCTTTTCGAATCCGGCCCCCTCGACCAGCCGGTCGCGCAGCGCCTCCGCGGTTGTCCCGAAATCCCGGGAAGCGACGAACGCGTAGGACTTGTTGAGTTCCGGCGTGGCGCGCGGCTCGGCGGCGGGCTGGCGCAGAATGCGGCCGAGCAGCTGCTCGATGCGGGTTTCGCTGCGAAGTTCGGCCACGCTGGCGAGGACGTAGGCAAATGAACAGTCCCACCCTTCCGCGAGCGCTTGCTGGGTGAGGATGTATTTGATCGGACACTCCCGGGAGAAAAGGTCCACGTCTTCGAGGTCCCGCGTTTCACCCGTCGCGATGGCGATTTCCTCTTCCGGGATCCCGTGGTTGTTGATCAACTCCGCCTTCAGTGCGTCCACATGCAGCGTGTCTTTCTCTTTGCTTCGCGGCTGGGCTTGGATCAGGACGAGCGGACGCAGATAAGGGGCTCCCGCAGCATGCTCCCGGTCGGCGAGGATCTGAAGTTGGGTCCGCTTGTCGAGGGCGTAGGCGATGACCTTCTGCCAGTCGGGTTCGGTTTCGAGCACGATGGGCAGCTTGATCATCGACTCCGCTTTCAGTTCGGCGGCCGAGACGCTGTGCAGGACGTTGCTGGGCGTTTTGGATGTGTCCGGCGTGGCGGTGAGTTCGAGGATGCCGGAGGGGTGGAACCGCTGGAGCATTTCAAACTGCAGCTCGGTCCGCGCATTGTGCGCTTCGTCCACGATGACAAACGGCCGCCGGAGCCGCAGAACGTTCGCGAAGGAATACGGGATCGTCTCCTCGGGCCCCCGGAGCAGGCCGGCTTTGAGTTCGGGAGCAATCCCTTCGAAATGGTGCTGAAGCGCCCCGCTGCTCTCGTAAACCTTCAGTTTGTCCATGTCCTGCTGACGGAACGATTGGGCGGTCGCCACAATGACCACCGTTGAGGTGTCGAGCGTCGGACGGGTGAGCGAACGGGCTTCTTCCAGATCCACGACCGTCACCGGCCCGGCTTCCAGCAGGTCGGCGTGATACGGATGCTCGCGGTCCCGGAAGGCCCGGATGGTTTGCTCCCGGATGGCGTTCGACGGGACCAGCCACAGGATCACCGAGTGCTGTGTTTCGAGGAGGAAGCGGTTGACCAACGGCACGCTCCGGGCACCCAGCCGCGTCTTGCCACCGCCGGTCGGCACTCGCAGGCAGAAATACGGCATGCCCTCCGGAAATCCCGGGAGCGGACGGTAATTCCCCGGCTCGCCCCAGAGGTCATACATCGTCTCGAAAAACGCCCGCTTGGCGTCCATCGTCGCCCGGCAGGCGCGGAAATACTTCTCCACGCTCGCGAGGAGATCGCCTTGGTAGGCCTTGGGGGTGAGTGCCTTCATTGCTCGTCGTGGTGAAATCCGATGCGGCGTTTCTCCGGCTCGGGCGGCGGCGCGAGCAACGGCTGAAGTTGTGTCCAGATGACTTGCAGGGCTTGATCGTGCTGGAGGAGCGTTTGGTCGATTTCGGCGAGGCGCTTCAGGATTTCCCGGTTGGAGGCCATCTGCTCGCGCATCTGCACGAACGCCCGGACAACATACACGCTCATCGTCACAGCCTCCGGGCTGTTGAGCACCGTCGCGGCCATGATCGCTCCGTGCTCGGTGAAGGCATAGGGGAGCTTGCGGCGGCCACCGTGGGAACCGGTCACCGATTGTGACCGCTTCGGCGTGTTGACCTCTTCCCCGTCCAAGGTAGCAATTTGCGACCCTAAAGCTTCCGGACTCTCGCCTTCCAAACTTGAAGTCGCAATTTGCGACTTCAAGTTTTCCCATTCGTCCGCAGTGAGTTGAAACATGAAATCTTCCGGAAATCGTTCGGTATTCCGCTTCACCTGCTCGTTGAGCCGTTTTGTCGTTACCCCATAAATCTCCGCGAGGTCCGAATCGAGCAGGACCTTCTGACCCCGGATCGTGAAAATGAGTGCGTCGATGGGCTTTTTCATGGCACCTGCAAATCGTAGGGAGTCTGCTTGAAGGTGATTTGTTCCTTCTCCAGTCGCGCCCGACCCATGCGGCAGGCGGCGGCGTAGATCACTTTCGGTCCGTCGTGATTCGGCAACTCGGCCAGCACCGGCCCCGTGAGTACGTTGCCGCCGTCCACGGATCGGTCGCCGAGGATGCCGTTGAAAAGCAGATAGACCGCCCGGCCGTCGTGCCGCCCGAGAAGCGGACTCCGCTTGCCCCGGCCGCTCTTCGGCAACGGTCGCCCGGTTTCGCGAAAGAACACAAACTCCGCCAGCTCGGCAAACTTCACATCCGTCCGGATCATCCCCGTCTCGTCGAAGAGGGTCTTCCCGAGTCGGGCAAACTGGAATCCGCCGCCGAGCCCCTCGACCGTCTCGCGCTTTGCGTTCGTGTAACCCTGCGCCACGCGGGCTACTCGCTCGCGGGTGATGTCCGCCGCGATCTTCTCGTCGATCTCGCAGAGGATAAAGCGGCGGTTGCCGCCGTCTTGTTTGTTCAACGCCAACACAGCGTGACCCGTCGTCCCGCTTCCGGCGAAACTGTCCAAGACCAGGTCGCCGGGGTTCGTGGCGATTTGGAGAATGCGCTGGATGAGGCGGGTCGGTTTTGGCGTATCGAATGCGGTTTGGGTTCCGAAAATAGACTGAACCTCTTTCCGCGATTCATCGGTGTGGCCAACCTCATCTTGAGGCCACCAAGTCCATGGAACAAAACCCTCAACCTCAGACAAGTAACGGATAACCGAGGGCTGAGATGTGCCGCTCGCTCCAAACCAAATGCGATTCTGTTCTCTAAGTTTGAGATACTCGCCTTCCACCATAGCCCAGCAACGTCCTTCTGGAGGTCGAAGCTTTCGACCTGATGGTGTACAAATCTCATACATCTGATTTGGACGAAAACCTTGTGCCGTCATTGGAATACCACGCCAGCGCCCTTTCGGATCATTGTTCGGATTCCGATAAATTGCCGCTTGCTTTTCATCAATTGGAACAAGGTTCCTTGCCTGTTTAAACCGCTCGAAGTCTGTCGCGTAAACCAAGAGATATTCATGAACATCCCCGATCGCGCCTCGGTTTTCGCGCGAGTAACGCTTCTGCCACACGCATGTCGCGATGAATCGATGTCTCCCAAAAATCTCATCCATGAGCAGCCGCAGTGACGCGACTTCGTTATCATCAATGGAGATAAAAATGGCCCCATCCTCGCGCAAAAACTGCCGGAGCAGGACGAGGCGCGGGTACATCATGCAGAGCCATTTGTCGTGACGGGAGAGGTCCTCGGCTTCCTTGCCGACGGTTTTGCCGAGCCACTGGCGAATTTCGGGGGAGTTGACCGCGTCGTTGTAGATCCAGCCCTCGTTGCCGGTGTTGTAGGGCGGGTCGATGTAGATGCATTTGACCTGACCGGCGTAGCGGGGGAGCAGGGCCTTGAGGGCCTCGAGGTTATCGCCTTGGACGATGAGATTCTCCGAGTCCCCCGCCGCATCCGGACACGACAACTCCGGCACCTCCTCCAGCAGCCGGAACGGCACCTCCGCATGGTGCCGCACGACAGCTTCTTTTCCGATCCAGTTCAGGGTGGGCATTAAGACGTCCCGGCTCGATTACCGTAACCTATTCTTTCCGTCGAGGACGCAATCGGCCTGTGCCGAAGACGGCGAAGAGCTTCAGTTGGTCGATTCCGATTCGGGGAGTGCTCCCTTTTTTCGGCTGACAAGATATCGGTCAATTCCGAATCCGGCGACAAGCGTCAAAAGATGAGTGAAAATGCTGCGGAGGAATCCAAACACTTCCTCGCTCTGACCCTGCCAAATGGCAAAACCGGCGATCGAGGCCGTGAGAACGATGAGCAAGATGACAATCCCAAAGATCCAGCGAAGCTGGCCGGACCAAAACGCGCGAACCTCGCTACGGTCTTTGGCGTGGGCTACAAGCACTTGACCGGCATGGGCCAGGTTCTTGGTGTGCATCTCGGCCTCGGTCGACAACCGTTTGAGCTCAATCTCCTCCTCGGCGCGCGAGCGCTCCCTGTCGGCATGAACTTGCTCGCGCTGCAGTTCGACGTGCTGCTGAAATAGCGCAAGCTGCTCCTCGCTGACCGTGGGATGGTCGGACATCTGCTATCGACGCCGACGGAAACCGTGGAGGCGAGTGGCTCCTTCACGGATCACAACGCCCCCCCAAGAATCGCTGCCGAAGTCAGGAAGAATGAACTTTTCTACAATGAACGGCGTCGTCGTCTTTCCTTTCGAAACCTTCAGAAACTCGGCGAACGAAATTTTCCGGCTCTTGCCGCCCCGAAATGGATGAAGAGTCCTTGCTTCCAACGTGGTAGGCATGCATCACAAGCTATGTCTTGGGCTTCGGTCGTCAAGCCGAAGATTTGTGCCTCCGAACCTGTATTCTTCGGCCCCGTGTGTGGGCTCAGACCGCCGGGAGCGTGGGGGTGGGTTCTTCTTCGTCGCTGCCGCCGGTTTCGCGGATGAGGGAGAGGTCCCAGAAGTCCTCGATGGCGGCGGGGTTTTCGCGGTAGAGGTCCATGAGGACGCCGAGGTTGCCGTACATCATGGTGGCGGTGGATTGGCGGGCGGACTCCAGCGCGGTTGAGAGCGCGGCGACGGCGCCTTGCTGGCCCTGTTGTTCGTTGCGCAGGGCGACGATTCCGGTGTGGAATCCGAGCACGTCGGCCAGAAGCACGGCGGGCAGCGTGGCGGCGTGGGGGAGCATGCGGTCGTGCAGGCTCTTCACGGCGGCGATGCGTTGCTCGATGGTGCCATCCTGCAGCGGGCCGCGTCCGTCGGGCCAGATCGATTTGTAGGTGGGCGACTTGGCGTCGAAAACGCCCTGGGTCTGGACGTCCCATTGGCGGACTTTTGTGGACGAGAGCAGGTTGAGCTGGCTCTGCACGCTGGCGGTTTCGCCCTCGCCGGTGCCGCCGGCGGCGTCCCACGCGATGTAGGCGGCCGAGTAGGCTTCGGCGATCGGGTGGAACCGGACGTAGAGCGGCGCGATGCCGGGCTCGGCTTTTCGCGCATCCAGCCGCGAATCGTGATCCGCGCTCAGGCTGAACATTTTTTTGAAGTTGTTCTCCGTGGCGACGGCGAACTGGTTGCTGACATACTTCCAAACGGCCATAGGGTCTCCTTCTGTTTAGGGTTGGTCTGTACAACAAACCGGGGCGCTACATAGGGACCCCGGATGGGAGGTAAGTAGAAGATGCTATTGACCGCTGTCTAGGAAAAAATGCCGTCCATGCGCCGCTTTGCGCAGATCCAGTATGGACGCTGACGATTGAGCGTCGGCGGGAGGCCTGTTGGCATTGAAAAGCGGGCGGGACGCCCGCGCTCCCGTGGATTGCTGCTTCCTGAGATGGGCCTCCCGAGAAAGTCCCGAGGTGCGCAATCGGCCGCCGGACGGCGGTTACGGGCCGCCGGACGAGCCGGATCGCCATTCCGGCGTCGGTTTGGCATTCCGGCACGAGCGGGATGCGCATTCCGGCGTCGGTTTGACGTTCCGGCAAATGCAGGACGGCGATTCCGCCGTCGGGCTGGGCGTCCGGCGGGAGCAGGATGGTCGGTCCGGCCCCGGTCGGCCGATCCGGCACGAGCGGGATGGGCCATCCGCCCTTGGATCGATGTTCCGGCTCGAGCGGGCGGGGAATACCGACCGCGAGGCGGGGGCCTGTTCCTCTCCTCGGCCATTCTGTTCATTCTGTTAATTCTGTCTGAACTTCGCTCATCCCTTGGCATCAGGCACTTGCGGAGGCCGCGGCGGAGGGTTGTTCTTGACACCCTGTAACTCTGCGGGCCTGAGGAGCGCAGGGAGGCGAATCGAGCCTTGACGCGGTTGAAGGTCCGCATAAAAATGCGTCTATGCGAACGACGCTTGATTTGCCGGATTCGTTGTTTCGCGAGTTGAAGGTCCGGGCGGCGTTGCGTGGTGTGCGGCTCAAGGAGTATGTGACCGAGGTCCTCCAAGCGGGGCTCACCCAAAATGCCACGGTGCCGTCCGCAGCGCGTCCGCGCAGTCCTTTGCCGGTGATCCGGAAGGCGACCGGGGTTTCTCACCCGGCCTATTCGAACCGGGAGATCGACGCTTTGTTCGTCGCCGAGGATGCCCGTGATTGACATTCCCGACCTCAACCTTTGGCTCGCTCTCATCGATGGCGACCACACACATCACGTTCGCGCCCGGCGCTACTGGGAAGAGGAAGCGGCGTCCCATCTTGGCTTCTGCCGGGTGACGATGCTGGGACTGCTCCGCCTGCTCACGAATGCGCGCGTGATGCACGGGGCTCCATTCACCGCCGCCGAAGCGTGGGAAGCCTACCGGGCGTTTGCCGCGCTGCCCGAAGTCTGTTTCGTCGAAGATTCTGTGGTCGCTGAAAATCGCTTTGAACTCTGGAGCCGCGTTCCCGGATTCCCCGCAGATCGTTGGACCGACGCCTGGATCGCCGCCATCGCCTCGTCCGTCGACGCCCGCGCGGTGTCATTCGACCGGGATTTCAGAATGTTTGGCGATCTGGATCTTCTCCACCTTCGTCCCTGAGAACGCCTCGTCGGTGGCGGCAGCCGCCCGATTCCGCCCACCTCGCTTGGGAACCTGACAGAAGGTAAACGACAGAGTCAGTCCCGATCGGACGTTGGCTCGCGGGAGGGGAGGACGCCGAAGAACTTCCGGTAGGCGGAGGAAAATCGGCCCATGTGGGTGAAGCCGCAGTCGCCGGCGACCTGCGTGACCGAGACCCGGTCCGGACGCGCCATGAGATCCCGGCGGGCGGCGTTGAGACGGACCACGTTGAGATAGCGCATGGGCGAGAGACCATAGACCTCGAGAAATCCCAGATGCAGCGTGCGCCGCGAGGCCCGCACGGCCCGGCAGATATCCGAGATGGAGAGGTCTTCGGCAAAGCGTTCCTCAAGAAATGCCGCCGCGCGCCGGGCGAGCCAACGCCGCGCGAGGGAATTCTCCACCGGCCGCGGTTCGCCAACGCCGCCAAGGATGCCTTCGACAATCTCGCGTTCCAACTTTTGCCCCTGGCCGGGATCGCTCAGCGCGGCCGGTTCGCTGAGCCCGCCCGAGAGCCGTCGAATGAGCGCTGCGCGGAGGCGTTCGTCCACGCCATGGCCGGGGGCTGTGAGAATGCGCGACGAGAGGTCCGGATCGCATTGCCAGAGGGCCGCAGCGCGGTCGGCGAGGTACGATTCGTCGATGGCGACGGTGAACATGTCGATCGCGGTGTGGAAAAGGAAGTCGATCTCGTTGTCAGCGCGCTGGACTGCGATCTGGCCCGCGCCGAGTGGCTCACCCCGGAAGCGAACTTCCCCCTCCACGCTGGCCGGAAAGCAGAGGACGAACGTTCCCGTCGGCACGAGCCCGCGCATGCGCGTGCCGCATCGGTGCTCGACGAGGGCCAGTTGCATCCCCTTCGTATGGGCGGCTCGGACCCGTCCGCGGTGAACCCCTTCGCGGATTTGCATGAGATCGAGTTTCCAAAAGGCGGCGACCTCGTGGAATTGGTCGTAGCCTTCGGTGAAAGCATCAATGGTCGCTCCCGCAGGAAATTCCGCCCCACCCTTTGCCACGCGATTCACGTCGTCGATACCGGTTGCACAATTTGGATAGCGGCGGGCGGGCCGGACACGCTAGGAAAATCTTGTCCGTCATCAAAGAAACATATGAAACCGTCCCGCCTATTTCCCCTGGCCGCCTCGATCCTGGCTCTCCTGGGTTCCCCATTTCAAAGTCGCGCTGCCGAAGGCACGCTCGGCGCAGTCGCGGACGGGGTCGAAGCCTACATTTACGGCTATCCGCTCGTGACGATGGAAATGACGCGACGGGTGATGACCAACGTCGCCCAGCCGGAGGGATCCCGTGCGCCAATGGGGCAATTTGTCCGCCTGCGCGAGTATCCGAATGCCCAGTACCGGGACGTGACTGCGCCGAATGCGGACACCCTTTATACGACGGCATGGATCAACGTCGGAGACGAGCCATGGGTGTTGACCCTGCCGGACATGAACGACCGGTATTACCTTTTCCCGATGCTGGACGGCTGGACCGATGTCTTCCAAGTCCCGGGCAAGCGCACCACGGGAACCGGCGCGCAGAAGTATGCAATCACCGGCCCCGGCTGGAAAGGCACTCTCCCTGAAGGTGTCACCGAGTACAAGTCTCCCACCGACATCGTCTGGCTCCTCGGGCGCATTTATTGCACCGGCACGCCGGAAGACTATGCCGCGGTTCATAAGATTCAGGATGAGATTTCAATCGTTCCATTGAGTGCTTACGGGAAAGCTTACACGCCCCCGGCGGCCAAAGTGGACCCTTCGATCGACATGAAGACCGCCGTGCGCGAGCAGGTCAACGCACTTAGTGCGGAAGAGTATTTCAATTTGCTGGCCCAACTCCTGAAGGACAATCCGCCGAACGCCGCCGACCAGCCGATGGTGGAGAAAATGGCGAAACTCGGCATCGTGCCGGGCAAGCCGTTTACAACGGACAAGCTCGGCCCGGTCGCCAAGGAGGCGTTCTCGGCCGTACCCAAGATCGCCAATGAGCGGATCATGGCCCACCTCAAGGGCGGCATCCTCACGGGTGACATGACGTTGCAGAATGGCTGGCTTTTCACGACGAAGACCGGCCTCTACGGCACCAACTACCTCCAGCGGGCATTGATCACGGCGATCGGCCTCGGCGCAAACCGCCCGCAGGACGCCGTCTATCCCACCTCGGAGGGGCCGGACATCGTCGGCACTTACAATGGCGCCAAGAAGTACGTCATGCATTTGCCCAAGGGCGAACTCCCCCCGGCGAACGGATTCTGGTCGCTGACGATGTATGACAAAGACTATTTCTTCGTCCCGAATCCGCTGAACCGCTACAGCATCAGCGCCCGCCAAGACCTGAAAGCCAATGCCGATGGTTCGGTGGACCTTTACATCCAGAACGAAAGCCCCGGGGCGGACAAAGAGTCGAACTGGCTGCCGGCCCCGCCGGATCAGTTCATCCTCATGCTTCGCCTTTACTGGCCGAGCGAAAAAGATCCCTCAATCCTCGACGGCAGTTGGAAGATCCCGCAGGTCAAAGTCGTCGAATAGCACCGCAGTTCACTTCCTTCTCCGCAAAGGGATCGGCTTCGCTGGAAGCCAAGTCGAAGCTTCATGAAACACACCAGATTCCTCGGTCTGCTCGCAGTCGGATGTCTCCTTGTCTCCGGGTGAGGCTCCCGTCAAAAGAAGCAGGCGGCGAAGACGCTTTGCGCAAATTGGCTAGCCCTTTCGCGCCGGAATTGCTGGGATTCCTCGTTTAACACCGATGATCCATTCCCCTCGCCTTTCGGCTGCCGTTGCCCTTTGTTTTGGGTTCGTATCCATGTCGGCCCAGTCGGCCGATACCGCTCCACAAGCCATCGCCCAGCGCGGTGAAGCTTATGTTGCGGCCTTTAACAAAGGCGATGCGGCGGCCGTTGCCGGGTTCTGGGCGGAGGATGGAGAATATGTCTCACCGGATGGAAAAGTCGTCCGCGGCCGTGCGGCGATCCGGTCGCTCTTCGATGACTTTTTCAGTGAAAACAAAGGCCTTTCATTGACCATCGAGAGTGAATCCCTCCGCGTGCTGGGCGACGACGTGGCTTTGGAATCCGGCACCACGACCGTGCTCCCCAAAGCCGGTGGTGCGCCCTCTTCGTCCCGGTTTGCCAACACTTGGGTCCGCAAAGGCGACCAGTGGTTGCTGGCGGGAGTGACGGAATCCGCGTTGGCGCCGGTTGACCGCTCGTCCGAACTCGCCGGCCTCGCCTGGGCTCTCGGGCGGTGGCAGGCGACCACCCCATCCGGCGAGCGAATTTTGCTGTCCATCGAACCGGGTCCCCAAGGCAATTTCCTGATCCTCCGCCGAACCGTGCTCGCCAAGGAAATCCCGGTATCCGGCGGCACCGAGTGGATCGGCTGGGATCCGGCGAATCAAATCATCCGCTCGTGGAGTTTCGACGACGACGGCGGATTCAGCGAAACCCGCTGGAAGCCGTCCGACGGCGGCTGGGCCTTGGAATCCCAACACACGCTGCGCAATGGCGCGGTGCTGGAAGAGATGCAATCGATCACTCCGAACAAAGACGGATCGATCAGCGTCAAGTCTTTGAAAATGACCTCCGGCGGAACGGTGATTGAACCGGTCGACGCGGTGGTCTTCACCCGTCTCGAAAAATGAAAAGCCTCCTTCTCATCGCGGCGCTCGCTGCCAGCGTTCACGGCGCATTCGCATATGGTTTCAGCCGGAGCAGCTCCGGTTCCTGGGGCGGAGGGAGTTGGGACCGCTCGTCATCGGCCTCGTGGGGCGACGGGAGCTGGGACCGCTCCGGATCCGCCTCCTACACCACTCGCTACGGGCAGACTTATTCTGCGAGCAGTTCCGGCTCGGGAAGCTATGGGGACGGATCCCGGAGCGGTTCGGGATCTTACAATACCTCCTGGGGCGGAAGTGGAAATTGGTCCGGCTCCGCGTCGTATTCGCCTTATCATTATGGAGCCGTTTCGTATGGCGGATGCTATGGAGCAGGCTTTCAAGCCGGCTATGCAGCTCCAGTTGTTCCAGTCGTGCCCGCTCCAATCGTTCCTGCTCCGGTTCCCTTCGTCAGCCCCACACCGGTGCCTGTTGATCCTGTGGTCGTGCCGGCCGTTATTCCCGCTCCGGTCGTGGCGCCTGTGGGCGTCGCAGCGGTTCGTGTCGGACCCTACGTCCGCGGCGGTTACGTGAGGAGGTGGTGATGAGAAAGTTCAGCGTCCTTCTGCTCGCGCTCCTGGCGGCTGTATCGGTCACTCATGCGGGCACGCCCGCTCCCGAAGAACCCAAGCGCCACTCGCTGTTCGACCCGATCGAAAACTTTACTCGCGACTCGATCCTGCGGCCGGTGGCTCCGTTTGAACTCGTTCCCGGCAAAGATCCGAATGGCTGGGGCTTTGTCCTGGAACCCTATGTTTGGGCCATGGGTCTCGACGGCGAAGTCGGTGCCAAGGGGCTTCCGCCCGGGCACGTCAATTTCAGCAGCCGCACGATCCTGCAACATCTGGACTGGGGAATCTTCGCACGCGGCGAGGTGCGCAAAGGGCGATGGGGGTTGCTCGCCGACGGATACTATGCCGCGCTCTCAGCCTCGGCCGCTCCAACAAACAAGATCTACGATGATATTAATCTGGGTCTCCAGCAGTCGCTCGTCTCGCTGGCCCTCGCTTATCGGGTCATCGATGACCGGCGGGGATTTTTGGATGTCTACGCCGGCGCGCGTTACAATTTCCTGGGCACGCAGGTCGACGCCTCCGTGAACGAATCCCGCATCAACGAGATCAGCGAGAACGTCACCGCGGCTTTGGCCCAAAGGCTGGACCCGGCCCTCGACTCGGCCGTCGAGTCGCTCGTGGCACGGGCGACAGCCGCCCTCGAAGGTGCGCGGGAGGAAGTCATTGGCCTCGTCGGCGATCGCGTGTCCGAGCGGGAACTCAGACGCCTGTTGCTCCGCGACCGGGACATCCGGCAACTCGTGCGCGGTGATTTTTTGAAGGGGCGGTTGACGGGCGGACGCGTCGGCGAGGTATTGGGCGAGTATGTCCGAGCGGCAGCGCAGGCCAAGTTGGCGGCGGCCGCCGGGGCCGTTGACCCGGCACTGCAGGCCGCAGCATCCAAGGCCAAGAAAAAGCTCGCCAAGGAAATCGCGAAGCGCATCGAGGAGGTAACGCCCACCTATGGCGCGGGGGACCAATGGTGGTTTGATCCCATCATCGGCCTGCGCGGCCAGGTGAATCTGACCCGCTGGCTTTTCCTCGCCGGCCAGGGCGATGTCGGAGGATTCGGAGCGGGATCGCAGATCGCCTGGAATGTTCAAGCCACCATCGGCGTCAACATCACCCGGAACGTATTCGCCGAGCTCGGATACCGATACATGTACATCGACTATTCGAATGACGGTTTCATCTACAACATGAACTCCTATGGCCTTTATTCGGGCTTGGGCGTGAAGTTCTAGGTCCGGACTTTCCGCTGGCCGCGGGTGCGGGTTCCCGCTTATCTCGACGGCATGTCGGTTCCGCAGAACATCATTGCGATCGTCTACGATTACGACCAGACGCTTTCGCCGAATTACATGCAGGACGAGGCGATTTTTCCCGTCTTCGGGATCAATCCTTCCCACTTCTGGGCGCGGTGTGGCGAGTTGGTGAAGGACCAGGGCTTCGACAACGAACTGGCCTACATGAAGGTCCTGCTCGACTACATGGAGATCGACCGTCCGACCAACGCCCGGCTCCGCGAACTCGGCCAGCGGCTGACGTTTTACAAGGGCCTTCCGGAAATGTTCGAAGAATTCCGGAACGGTCTGCTGACGCAGGAACATCTCGCGCACGGGATCGTCGTCGAGCACTACATCGTCTCGTCGGGTCTGAAGGCACTAATCGAAGGCAGCCGGCTCGCGCCGTTTGTCCGGCGGATTTTCGGCTGCGAGTTCGCGGTCGACCAGCACGACCGGATCACCTTCCCGAAACGTGTCATCAGCCAAACGCAGAAGACGCAGTTCCTCTTCCGCATCAACAAAGGCATGCTCGAAATGGACGAGGACGTGAACGACCACATGCCGCCCGAGCTGCGGCCGGTGCCGTTCCCGAACATGATTTATGTCGGCGACGGTCCAACCGACGTCCCGTGTTTCACGGTGATGCGCCGCAGCGGCGGACAGGCGATCGCGGTTTACAATCCCGACGACCCGACGCGTTCGAGTTTCAAGAAGTGCTATCAGCTCAGCACGCATGCGGACCGTGTGAAAAATATCGCGCCATCCGATTACCGCGCCGGCAGCCATCTCCGTCTCCTCCTGGAAGAAATGGTGGGTGAAATCGCCGACCGGATCGTCCAGCGACGCCGTGATGATCTTGAGGCCGGGACTGTGAAGGCGCCGAAGTATTGACGCCGGTTTCGCCATGACACCGCGCGTTCTCGTCGTTGCTGTGCTCGTGGCCTTCGGGCTCATCGCCGCAACTGCGGTGATCTCGATCCGGCTGACGCGTCCGGCAAAGCCTGTTGTGCTGACGCAGGACGAATTGGCGGAGTCGTTCCGGCAATTGCGGGTGGACTTGCACGGACTCGAGCGGCAACTGAACCGCCCGGATTCGCGCCTGGTGGAAGAACCATCGCCGGGCGGGCCGGAAATGATGACGGGCACGCCCGGCGAAGCCGCATCCGCCGGGGAACTCTCCGCCCAAGTCCAGCGGCTCCGCCGCGAAATGCTCGCCGTGATTCAGAATGAGGCCCGGCGGCGGCATGGCCCGGCTCCGGAGATCGTCTCGACTGTCGAGACGGTTCTCTCCGCACCGGGCGAGAGCTTTGCACTCGCCTTCCCGCCCGGCACGCGAGCCGAGCGTGCAACGATCGAAAATGTCGGCTCGTCGATTCTGCGCAAGCCGCAGTTGGTTCTGGATGGGACGTTGCCGGGTCTGAACGTCGACGCGATTTTGGAAACGCAACTGGCCGGAGCCCAGTCGGAAGAAAAAAAGGCCGTCGCACTTTGGAAATTCGTCGAACGGGCTCGCGTGCACGATTGGCCCGCCCACCGCGAAAAATCCGATCCCGTGAAGCTGACCGCAGTTTACGGTTATGGATTTTGCAACCACGCGGCGCGATCACTCGCGATCCTCGCACAAGCCGCCGGACTCGAGGCCCGAACGCGGGACTATCCGGGCGAACACGTCGTCTGCGAAATCCTGGTCGATGGGCGTTGGGTGCTGTTCGACCCGGATGGCGGTGTCTTTTACCGGAATGCGGATGGACGGATTGCGACGGTCGACGAACTGCGGGCGTCACCGGATTTGATCCGGGCTCATCCGAGTCCGATTTATCCGGAAGAAAAGCTGGTTCGCCTCTACCAGCGCGACGACGTGAAATTGCGGACGGATTTTTCCAAGGAATCGGGCTATCAGATCGCCTTCGACCTCCGACCGGGAGAATCGATCACTTATCTTCGGCACCCGACCGGGCATTTTTTCGCCTCCCGGCATCTGGAAATCCCGCTCGAATACGCGAATGGCATCTGGAGATTCGCACCGCAGTGGCAGCACGGGATCATTGGTGCTGCGGCCGCAACGAACCTGCGGCGCGCGGCCGGCGGCGCAATGCTCGAGAAGATCGATCCGGCCAGTCCGGCCGAGTTGGTTTACGTCTTTGAACCCGGGTATCCGATCCTTGATGGCACGATCCGCGCCGGGGCCAACGACCGGATCGCGATTTCGCGGGATGGCTCGACATGGACGCCGCTCGCCACCGGGGAGCCACTCGCCAGATTTCTGGCGAATGCCGGTGGAAACCCGGACTACAAGCTGTTCGTTCGCGTCGAACCAGGTGGGCCCGAGTTGAAGCCGTTCGAGGTCTCTCTGAATTTCCAGACGGCCCGCCGCGCCCTGCCACTGCCCGAAGGGGGCGCCAACGGACGGCTGGATTTTGGCGCTGATGGCCCCTCAAGCGCCCGCGTGGCTTTCGCACTCGCGGATTCCCGGCCGGGGCAACGCTGATTTTTTCTCGACCCTGCCTGAAAAAGGGGTTGTGCCCCGGGAGTTCCGGCCGTTAAAAAAAGCGGTTCCACTTCCGGTGCCGGGCCACGCGCCGGAATACATTTTCACCACGGATTCGTATCGATCAGCATGACCAAGAAAAACCGCCTCACCGGTCCTCCGCCGAAGCAGGGACTCTATGATCCGGCCTTTGAGCATGACGCCTGCGGCGTCGGCTTCATCGTCAACATGCATGGGAAAAAATCCCATGACATCGTGGCCGATGCCCTGACGATCCTGAGGAATCTGGACCACCGCGGCGCGTGCGGCTGCGAGGCGAATACCGGAGACGGGGCCGGCATCCTCATGCAGGTGCCTGACAAATTCCTGCGGAAGGTCGCGGGCTTCGAACTCCCGCCGGTCGGCCAATACGGAGTCGGGATGGTTTTCACTTCGCCCGACGCGGACGAAGCCAACAAAGCCCAGACCACCTTTGAAAAAATCGTCGCCGAGCGCGGGCTCCGGCTCCTCGGCTGGCGGGATATCCCGACCGACAATTCCTCGCTCGGGGCGACCGCGTGTGCGAGCGAACCGCGCATGCGCCAGGTTTTCGTCGGCTCGCCAACCGAGGTGACCGATGCTTTGGATTTCGAGCGCAAACTCTACGTCGTCCGCAAAATGGCGACGAATGCGATCCGCCGCGCCGATGTCGATCCACTCTGGTATATGCCGAGCCTTTCGGCCCGCACGATGATCTACAAGGGCATGCTCATGCCCGAACAGGTCGACGCCTATTATCCCGACCTCAAGGACCCGGATGTCGAGTCGGCCATGGCCCTCGTCCACTCACGGTTTTCCACAAACACGTTCCCGAGCTGGGATCGTTCGCACCCGTATCGCACGATCGCCCACAACGGCGAGATCAACACGCTGCGCGGCAACGTGAACTGGATGAACGCCCGCCAGGCCCTGCTCGAAAGCGAACTTTTCGGCCCGGACCTCCCGAAGACTTTTCCGGTGATCAATTCCGACGGGTCGGACTCGGCGATGTTCGACAACTGCCTCGAGCTTCTCACGCTCTCCGGCCGTTCGCTCCCGCATGCCGTCATGATGATGATCCCGGAGCCCTGGGAACTTCACGAGACCATGCCGGATGATAAGAAGGCATTCTACGAATTTCACTCCTGCCTCATGGAGCCGTGGGACGGCCCCGCGTCGATCGCGTTCACCGACGGAACCGTGATGGGCGCCGTACTCGATCGCAACGGTCTGCGGCCTTCGCGCTATTGGGTCACCAAGGATGGCCGCGTGATCATGGCGTCGGAAGCCGGCGTGCTCCCGGTCGACCCCGCCAATGTCGCCGAGAAAGGCCGCCTGCAACCCGGCCGCATGTTCTTGGTTGATACGAAACAAGGCCGCATCATCGCTGACGAGGAGATCAAAAACGAAATCGTTCGCGCCCAACCCTACCGCGAATGGCTGGAGTCGAATCACGTCCTTCTCAAAGACCTGCCGGAACCGCCGCACGAGCACCTGCCGGATCACGACACGATCCTGCACCGCCAGCTCGCGTTCGGATATTCCTTCGAAGACCAACGGATGATCCTGGGGCCGATGGCGCGCGACGGCGTGCAGCCGATCGGCTCGATGGGCACCGACACACCGCTGGCCGTACTCTCGGACCGTCCGGTTCTTCTCTACAGCTATTTCAAACAACTCTTCGCCCAGGTGACGAACCCGCCGATCGACCCGATCCGCGAGGAAATCGTCACCGCTACGGTGACCATGCTCGGCTCGGAAGGAAACCTCCTGAAGCCGAAACCGGAAAGCTGCCGGATGATCAAGCTCGACTGCCCGATCATCACGAACGGCGAGTTGGAGCAAATCCGCCACGTCGAAAACCCGGCGTTCCAACCCGTGACGCTGCCAATTCTTTTCAAGGCCGCCGACGGACCGGATGCGCTCGGGCCCGCGATGGACGCGCTTTGTGCCGCTGCAGACGCGGCGATCCGCGATGGAAAGAATATCCTGGTCCTCAGCGACCGTGGAGTGGACGCCCAGCATGCCGCCATTCCCGCGCTACTGGCCATTTCCGGTTTGCATCACCATTTGATCCGGGCTGGCACTCGCACGCGGGTGAGCCTGGTTCTGGAGTCCGGCGAACCGCGCGAGGTACACCATTTCGCCCTGCTCATCGGCTACGGCGCGAGCGCCATCAACCCGTACCTCGCCTTCGAATCCCTCGACGACATGATCCGCGAGGGCCTGCTGCCGAATACCGACCACAAGAAGGCCGTCAAAAACTTCGTCAAGGCCGCCATCAAGGGCGTCGTGAAAACGATGGCCAAGATGGGCATTTCGACGATCCAAAGCTACCGCGGCGCTCAGATTTTCGAAGCGGTCGGCCTGCATCAATCCGTGGTGGAGAAATATTTCACCTGGACGCCGTCGCGCGTGCAGGGCGCCGACTTGCGTGCGATCGGCACCGAGCTCCTCCGCCGTCACCAGCGCGCCTTCCCGGGCCGCGGCGGCAACGATCACGAAACGCTCGACGTCGGTGGCGAATATCAGTGGCGGCGCGAAGGCGAAGCCCACTTGTTCAATCCCGAAACCATCCACACGCTCCAAAAAGCCGTTCGGACCGGTGACTTCGGGACCTACAAGCGCTACGCCGCACTGGTCAACGACCAGGAGAAAAAGCATTTCACCCTGCGCGGCCTCCTCGAGTTCCGCAACGGCTCGCCGATTCCGTTGGAGGAAGTCGAGTCGGTCGAGGCGATCATGAAGCGTTTCAAGACCGGCGCGATGAGCTACGGCTCGATCTCACAGGAAGCCCACGAAGCGCTCGCCATCGCCATGAACCGCGTTGGCGGCAAATCGAACACCGGCGAAGGCGGCGAAGATCCGGAACGCTTCACATGGACGAACGAAACCGGGGATTCCAAGAATTCCGCGATCAAGCAGGTCGCATCCGGACGGTTCGGCGTGACCGCGCATTACCTGACGAACGCCCGCGAAATCCAGATCAAGATGGCGCAGGGCGCGAAGCCCGGTGAAGGCGGCGAGTTGCCCGGCACAAAGGTTTATCCGTGGGTCGCCAAGACACGCGGAACCACGCCGGGCGTCGGGTTGATTTCGCCCCCGCCCCACCATGACATTTACTCCATCGAGGACCTCGCCGAGCTCATCCACGACCTGAAAAACGCCAACCGGCGGGCTCGGGTTTCCGTGAAGCTCGTCTCGGAAGTGGGCGTCGGCACGATCGCCGCCGGCGTGGCCAAAGCCCATGCCGACGTCGTGCTGATCAGCGGATTCGACGGAGGCACCGGCGCGTCGCCGCTTTCGAGCATCAAGCACGCGGGTATGCCATGGGAACTCGGCTTGGCCGAAACCCACCAGACCCTTGTGTTGAACAACCTCCGGAGCCGCATCGCCGTCGAGACCGATGGCCAGCTCAAGACCGGTCGTGACGTCGCGATCGCCGCGCTGCTTGGCGCCGAGGAATTCGGCTTCGCCACCGCTCCCCTGGTGACCCTCGGCTGCATCATGATGCGCGTCTGCCATTTGAACACCTGCCCGGTCGGCGTCGCGACGCAGAACCCGGAACTCCGCAAGAACTTCAGCGGTGATCCGGCGCATACGGTCAATTTCATGCGCTTCGTGGCCGAGGAACTCCGCGAGATCATGGCCCAACTCGGCTTCCGCACGGTTGAGGAAATGGTCGGTCGCACCGACAAACTCGAGCCTCGCAAGGCCGTCGACCACTGGAAGGCGTCCGGGCTGGATTTGTCCCCGATCCTCTACCAACCGAAGGTCGGACCTGAGGTCGGTCGGCACCAGCAGATCGAGCAGGACCATGGACTCGCCAAGTCGCTCGACGTTTCCGTTCTCCTCGATCTCTGCAAACCGGCGATCGAGGACGGCGAGAAAGTGACTGCCAGATTGCCGATCAAGAACGTCAACCGCGTCGTCGGCACGATCGTCGGCAACGAGGTGACCCGCAAATACGGGGCCTCGGGGCTTCCGGACGACACGATCCATCTTCACTTCACCGGGAGTGCCGGTCAGAGTTTTGGTGCCTTCATGCCGCAGGGCATGACCCTCGAACTTGAAGGCGACGCCAACGACTATCTCGGCAAGGGCCTGAGCGGCGGACGCATCATCGTCTACCCGCCCGCGGGATCGACGTTCAAAGCCGAGGACAACATCATCACCGGCAACGTGGCGCTCTACGGAGCCACCAAGGGCGAGGTATTCATCCGCGGCATGGCCGGCGAACGTTTCGGCGTGCGCAACTCCGGCGTCCATGCCGTCGTGGAAGCCGTCGGTGACCACGGCTGCGAATACATGACCGGCGGCCGTGTGGTCGTGCTCGGCGCGACCGGCCGGAATTTCGCCGCCGGCATGTCCGGTGGCGTCGCCTACATCCTCGACGAAGCCGGCGACTTCGGCACACGCCGTTGCAACAAGGCCATGGTCGACCTCGAAAAAGTCGAAGACCCGGCCGAAGCCGAGGACCTACGGGCGTTCATCCAACGCCACGCTGAGCTCACCGGCAGCGAGCGTGCCAAAGCCGTCCTCGCCGACTGGTCGTGCAGCCTCGCAAAATTCATTCGGGTCATGCCGAAGGATTACAAACGCGTCCTCGAAGCCCTCGCCCGCGCCCACGCGGACGGATTGAGCGGCGAGGAAGCCATCACTGCGGCCTTCGAGGCCAATTCGCGCGACGCCTCCCGCGTCGGCGGCAACTGATCGATCACATGGGAAAACCAACCGGATTCATCGAATACCTGCGCGAAATCCCCGCCGATGTCGCGCCCCGCGACCGCATCGCCAATTGGGACGAGTTCCACCTCCACATGCCGGAGGACAAACTCCGCACCCAGGGCGCCCGCTGCATGGACTGCGGCATTCCGTTTTGCCACACCGGCAAACTCATCAGCGGAATGGCTTCCGGCTGTCCGATCAACAACCTGATCCCGGAGTGGAACGACCTCGTCTACCGCGGACTCTGGCGTGAGGCCCTCGACCGGCTCCACAAGACGAACAACTTCCCGGAATTCACCGGCCGCGTTTGTCCGGCTCCCTGTGAAGGATCATGCGTACTCGGCATCATCGAGCCGCCCGTCACGATCAAAAACATCGAATACGCCATCGCCGAAAAAGGCTGGGAGGAAGGATGGATCGTGCCGAATCCGCCAGAAACCCGCACGGGCAAAAAGGTCGCCGTCGTCGGCTCCGGCCCCGCCGGGCTGGCCTGCGCCGATCAACTCAACAAAGCGGGTCACACGGTCACGGTTTTCGAACGTGCGGACCGCATCGGCGGCCTCCTCCTCTACGGCATCCCGAACATGAAGCTCGACAAGCGTCACGTTGTCGAACGTCGGGTGAAGATTCTTGAGGCCGAAGGCATCACGTTCAAGACCGGCGTAAACATCGGCAAGGACATCTCTGCAAAGGATCTTGTCGCCGACTTTGATGCCGTCGTGCTCTGCACCGGCGCCACCAAGCCGCGCGACTTGCCGATTCCCGGACGCGAACTTCCGGGCGTGCATTTCGCCATGGAGTTTCTCACGGAGAACACGCGGTTCCTCCTCAGCCACGGCTCGCCGAATGGCGTGCAGCCGCCGATCACCGCCAAGGGCAAACACGTTGTCGTCATCGGTGGCGGCGACACCGGCACCGATTGCGTCGGCACGTCGATGCGCCACGGTTGCCAGTCCGTGACCCAGCTTGAAATTCTTCCGAAGCCCCCGACCGAACGCGCCAAGGACAATCCCTGGCCCGAATGGCCAAAGGTTTACAAGATGGACTACGGCCAGGAAGAAGCCGCCGCCGTCCAGGGAGGCGATCCGCGCCAATACGAAGTGACCGCCAAGCGGTTCATCGCCGGAGATGACGGCCGCCTCGCCGCTGTCGAGATCACGAACATCCAGTGGGAACAGGACCCGCAGGGACGCTTTGTTCCGCGCGAAATCGAAGGCACCACCCGCACGATTCCCGCCGACCTCGTCCTGCTCGCCATGGGCTTCCTTGGACCCGAAGACCAGCTTCTCGAAGCCCTCGGACTCGAACGCGACCCGCGCTCGAACATCAAGGCCGAACACGAGAAATACACGACGAACATCCCGAACGTGTTCGCCGCCGGAGACTGCCGCCGCGGCCAATCGCTCGTCGTCTGGGCCATCAATGAAGGCCGCGGAGCCGCCCGCGAGGTCGACCGCCACCTCATGGGCGCCACCCAGCTTCCGTAAGTTCGAAGTCGCCGCCCGGAGGATCGGTCCTCAGCTGCCGATCAATGGCTGGTGAGGCGCTCAAACCGGCGGTCGAGCGGGCTGCGGGCTTTGTCACCAAGGAACCGATCGAGGTAGTTCTTCGCGTCGGCGCGCAGGCCACTTTCCACGAGAGCGAAAAAATACATCTGCCGGAACAAATCGTCCTGCGCATCGCTTCCACCCGCCTCGGTCAGGTTGCCGATGATCGGGTCCATCCACTTTGCCGCATCGCTCCAGCGGCGCTCACCAGCCGCACGGGCGGCCCGGACCAACGCGAAGCCCATCCGGTTCCAGACCGGCGATAGCTTGGCCTCACCCATCGAACGTTCCATCGCCGCCAAATCCTCGGTCCGCCCGGTCCGTGCAAGGGCATAAACCCGATGAGCCGTGAGAAATGGCATGAAAAAGTCGCCCACGCCGGTAACCGCATGGTCGGCGATATCGGACCAGATGCCCTCCGCCGAACCACCGGCCATTTCCAACCGCCAGAGCAACGCGATCGCATCGATCTGCTCCCCGGTCATGTCCGGTACCACTCCCCAAATGTCGGACCGCAGGATTTCCTCGGCGTTGCGGAGTTCCAGGTGTTCGAGCTCGAACAGGGCCAGATGCCACGCTGTGTGCGAGTGAATCGGACGCGCACACGTCGCAGCGACCGGGAGGAAAGAACGAAGCCGCCGCCCGCCCTCGTCTATCTGCCCCTGACGGATCAACACGTGTGAGAGCGTATGCTCGGCCCAGGGATTTCTCGTTTCCCGTTCCAGCGAGGCCTCCGCCCACCCCCGGGCATCATCAAAATGCCCGCACAACTCAGCCGCAAAGGAACGCATCGAGAGAAAATCCGGATTCTCTGGATGGTGCGGCGCAAGACGTTCCATGTGCTTCAAAAAGCGCGCGCCACAATGCTGCTGGCCAAGGATGTAGTAGAGAAACTCGCAGATCTTCGCCGCGAAAAGATTCATCGGGTTCGCAAACGTTTCCTCTTCCAGCGCCGATGCGGCCCCTTCGTGATCCCTCCCTGCCCAACGTCGCAAAGCAGCGAAAAACGCCCCGCTCCCCGCCCCGGCCGCCTCCGCCCGGTCCAGATAACCCACGGCAGCGCGTTCATCCGCCGCCGTCTGGCCATAAAGATGCAAAATTGCAGCGCAAATGAGAACCTCCCCGTTGTCCGGGTCGGCTTCCACCGCATCCAAAATTTTCTCCGCCCCCGCGTCCAACCGGAGAATCCGCCGCCGAAAGTCCTCAACTGCGTCCGCCATGCCTGATCGAAGCACGTTTCCGGACGCCGGTCGAGCTACTCGGACCCGCTCGTTCCAATGGGCAGGCGGCCGAGGGGTTTGGGCCGGATCGGTCGGCCAGCCGGGTTCAGCCCGCGTTGACGTGACTCGGATTGAACCGCTGCCGTGATCATCCGGGCGGTGCGGGTGGCGTCGCGGTTCAGGCCGGAAGAAGCCTGCGTGGCAATGCGAAGCGGGATCGTGAAGAGCGGGCCGACGAGGCCTCCCGGCTCCGCATTTGTGCCGCCGGTGGTTTCGATCTTCAGGAAGGGAGCAAACTTTCGGTTCGCTTGGACAACGGAGACGACTGAACGGGTCTCCAGTTTGGTCCCACCCAATCCGAGTCCGACCGATGCCCGGAGGAGACGGCTTCCCTGTTCGATGCGGGTGAATTCGCCTTCCACGATCCATGTGCCGGCGGCCGGGCGGTCCGGCCGTTTCTCCACGACCTGAGCCGGTGCGACGAAGCGGCTGAGACGCTCCGCCAAAACCTCCGCAAAATAGCCGCTGAACTCCGCTTCAAACTCCTTCAAAGCATCACCTTCCCGATCCACATCGATTTCCCCCGCCGCAAATGTGAACGGCACCACGGCGATCGCAGCCGGCTGCCGGACCGGCGGCTTTTCGACATCCACGCTGCGAACGCTGACCGAGGCACACCCGCCAAAAACCAACAACCCCAGCGCTCCGAGCAGAACGCAACCCCGCTGGAAAAACCGGAAGGAGAAAATGTCGGCTGACGCGCTCATCGCACCGCTATACTCGCAGAAAGTGCGCTCTTCGCAAAAACGATTCCCGGCCAGCCGTCCGATGGATGGCCTGCGTTGACATTCCGGGGGATGGACCGGATTCTCTCCGCCATGAAGGCGATGGCTTTGATCCTGATTGTCTTGCTGGCGGTCGGTATTTTCCTCGTCCGGCGAGCGATGGCGCTGCCGCTTGGAGAAGCTTACGAACGGGTAACGGCCGGGAACGCCGTGCTCATCGATGTGCGCGAACCATCGGAGTGGCAAAATGGCGTCGCAGAACCCGCCGTGCTCCTCTCATTGAGCGATCTGCGGGGCGCACGAACGGGCTGGACCGAATTTCTCGCCGCCAACAAGGACAAGGAATTGATCCTCTACTGCCGCTCCGGGAACCGCTCGGGCATCGCCGCAGGTATCCTTAGAAAAGAAGGCTTCCGCGTCGAAAACGCCGGCGGCTTTTCGCGGTGGAAGAGTGCCGGTTTACCGGTCCGGCAACCCTGAGAATTCGCCGCGTGTCATATTTCGAAAGACGCTTTCAGCTCCCAGCAAACGGCACGTCCATTCGGCAGGAAATCGTCGCCGGCCTGACGACGTTTGCCGCGATGGCCTACATCCTGGCGGTCAACCCCGTAATCCTCTCGGCGGCGGGAATGGACCGCGGGGCGGTGCTCACGGCAACGGCGTTGGCGGCGGCCCTCGGGTCGTTCCTCATGGGCACGCTCACGAACCTTCCGATCGCCCAAGCCCCAGGCATGGGCCTGAACGCATTTTTCGCGTTCTCGATCTGCATCGGACTCGGGATTCCGTGGCAGGCGGCCCTCGGACTCGTTTTCTACAGCGGCGTGCTGTTTTTCATCCTCTCCATCACGGGCGTGCGACGGTTGCTGGTGGAGTCCATTCCCATTGGCCTGAAAACCGGGATCAGCTGCGGAATCGGGCTCTTCATTGCCCTGCTCGGCTTGAAAAACAGCGGGATCATCGTTGCGGACGAAAACACGCTTGTCACACTCGGGGATTTCCAGCGTCCGGAGCCAATCCTCGGGCTGGCCGGAATCGTCCTGGCTGCCGTTCTCATTGCGCGGAAGGTTCCGGCTGCCATTCTGCTGACGGTTTTTGTCCTGACGGTGACCGGTTTTTTCCTGCACGATCCGAATGGCCGGGCGGTCACAGGGACTCCGGAGGCTTTGGTCTCGGCGCCTGCGTCGATTGCCCCGGTCTTCCTCGCCTTGGATCTTGGCTACCTGTGGACCCACTTCGCCGTCCTCTTTCCGGTGGTGCTCGCGCTGTTGTTCGTCGACCTCTTCGATACAATGGGCACGCTGATTGGCGTCTGCCAGCGCGGCGGTTTTCTGGACGCCAAGGGAAACATCCCCCGGATCAACCAGGCCCTCACCGCTGACGCGACGGCCAGTATGACCGGCGCCCTTTTGGGAACATCCACAACGACGTCCTATATCGAATCCGCCGCAGGCGTCGAAGAAGGCGGACGCACCGGCCTGACCGCCTGGACGGTGTCGGCCTGCTTTTTGCTGGCGCTCTTTTTTACGCCATTGCTTCTGATTGTCCCTCCGGCGGCAACCGGCCCGGTCTTGGTCGTCGTCGGCATTTTCATGATGCAGGGCCTGCGCGAAGTCCGGCTCGACGACTGGCTCACGGCAGTTCCGGCCCTCGTGATCGTCATGGCCATTCCGCTCACGTTCAGCATCAGCGACGGGATCGCGCTGGGCTTCATCGTCCACACCGCCCTCTGCGTGGGAACCGGCCGATTCCGCGAACTCTCCTGGGTGACCATCCTCCTCGCGGCAGTGTTTTTCCTCCACCTCGTCTTCGCGAAGACTTAGGAGCGGCGACGTTCGATGATGGAAATTTCCTGACGGAGTTTGGCGATATGGTGGGCCGGCAGCACGCCACGCCATTGGGTTCCGGGATAGACAATCGACTCGCGCCCGATGATTGAGCCCGGGCTGAGCACGCTGTTGCAGCCGATCTCGGCCCTGTCACCGACGATCGCACCGAACTTCCGCAGGCCGGTCGGGATCATTCCTTCTCCGGTTGGGATCTGAACGTTCGACTTGTCGAGCTTCACGTTCGACAGGATGACGCCGGCTCCCAAGTGGGCTTCGTGGCCGAGGATCGAATCGCCGACGTAGTTGAAATGCGGAACCTGGGCGCCATCGAACACCAGACAGTTTTTGAATTCGCAGGAATTGCCTGCGACAACACCGTTCCCGAGAATCACGTTCTCGCGGATGTAGCATCCGTTCCGAATCTCGCAGCCTTCGCCGATCCATGCCGGGCCCTTCACCATTGCGCCGTGTTCGATGACCGTTCCCGCCCCGACGAAGACCGCCGTGCTGACAAACGGCTTCCCGATGAGACGGCCGTGAATGCCCGGTTTGAGACGAAACTGGAGGTACGCTGCAATCTTGGGAAGCACCTCCCAAACATGTTCGACATGGTCGAAAATCACGCGGTGTTCGGTCTGGTCGAGATCGAAGAATTTGTCCGGTGCAAACATGGTTCAGGCTTTCTTGGAGAGTTTCTGACCCTCCTTGGTGTCTTTGACCGTCCAGCCCAGCGCGGCCATTTCGTCACGGAGGGCGTCGCTGGCTTTCCAATCCTTCGCAGAGCGTGCTGTGGCACGCAGTTCGAGCAAGGCCAGCACGGCGGGAGGAATCGGATCCTCCCCGGGTTCCAACGCCAGGACGGATTGAACCCCGGCGAGCCAGTCCAACAACCCACGGGCTTGTGAGGCGTCCAGGGTGGCGGCGTCCATACGGCGATTGGATTCGCGAACAACCTCGAACACGGCTGCGAGCGCGGCGGAAATGTTCAGATCGTCGTCCAACGCCGCTCCAAAGGCATCCATCTCGGAGATGTCGGGTCGCGTCGACTCACCGGCCGAGGCGGCTGCGTCCTGCAGGCGACGGGTCCACTCATCCAACCGGACCAACGCACTGCGGGCGGCGGCGAGGCCATCGAAGGTGAAATTCAGGGGCTCTCGATATTTGACGGAAAGAAGCGCGTAGCGAACCTCGCGACCGGTCCACCCACGATCTTCGACGAGATCGCGCAGCGTGAAGAAATTCCCAGCACTCTTGGCCATTTTGGCGCCTTCGACCTGGAGGTGTTTGCAATGAAGCCAGAACCGCGCGAATGGCAGGCCGGTCACGCACTCGGATTGTGCGATTTCCGCTTCGTGGTGCGGGAAAATATTGTCCTCGCCACCGCAGTGGATGTCGAGTTGAGGACCGAGGATACCGGTCGCCATGGCGCTGCATTCGATGTGCCAGCCCGGTCGGCCGCGTCCCCACGGACTCTCCCACCAAACGTCACCATCCGCCTCATCCCACGCTTTCCAGAGCGCGAAGTCACCGACGTTCTCTTTTTCGTATTCGTCGCTGCGGATGCGCACTCCGGTCTGGAGTTCGTCGAGAACGATGTGCGCGAGTTTGCCGTAGTCCGGAAACGAACGGATGCGGAAATAAACGGATCCATCGTCCGCGCGGTAGGCGTGTCTTTTTTCCACCAACGTGCCGATCATCGAGATCATGCGGCTGATGTGGTCGGCCGATGTCGCCTCGGGAAAATGGTTCGCCCGCTTGATGCGCAGGGCGTCGAGATCCTCGAAGAACGCCTTCTTGAACGGCGCGGTGAACTCGGCGAGCGGGATTCCCGCGGTGCGGCACCCGCGGATCGTCTTGTCGTCGACATCGGTCAGGTTCATCACGCGGTTGACCACGTATCCGCGATACTCCAGGTGCCTCTGCAGGAGGTCCTCAAAAACATAGGCGCGGAAATTGCCGATGTGCGCGAAATTATAAACGGTCGGTCCGCACGTGTAGAGTCGCACTCGGCCGGGCTCGATCGTGGTGAACTCTTCGATCTCCCGCGAGCGGGTATTGAAAAACCGGAGCGACATGGTCATTCGGGCCGGTCGACGCAGGCGCTCGCCAGGGCGGCGATCCCCTCGCCTCTCCCCAGAAAGCCCATGTTCTCGTTGGTTGTGGCCTTGATCCCGACGCGTGATGCCGGCAGCCCCAGAGCGGCTCCCACATTTTCCTTCATGGCGGCCACATGGGGCGCGAGCCTTGGTTCTTCGGCGATCACCGTGGCATCGACGTTATGGATCTTGACGCAGCGCTCGGCGAGATACGCGCGAACCCGGCGCAGAATTTCAAGACTGCTGATCCCACGGATGGATGGATCGGTATTGGGAAAAAGGTGACCGATGTCCGGCTCGCCCGCGGCACCCAGCAAGGCATCGGCGATCGCGTGACAAAGCACGTCCGCATCCGAATGGCCCTCCAAGCCGAGCGGATGCTCGAGTTTCACCCCACCCAAAAACAACGGACGGTCGATGACCAGCCGGTGTACGTCGTAACCGATTCCGGAGGCAATCATGTCAGCCCAAGATCGATCCGTCCCGTCGTCGCAACAATGGCATATTTTTCTTTTTGGTCGGCGTGTGGTGTGAGTTCGACAATTCCGCCGGCTTTTTCCACCAGAAGAATTCCGGCCGCCACATCCCAAAGACTGATGGCCCCTTCGATGTAGGCGTCCAATCGACCACATGCCACATACGCAATGTCAAGCGAGGCACTTCCCATCATCCGGCACTTTTTGGCACTGCGCACCATGCGTTCGAAAAGTGGAATCCCGCGATTGATCGTTTCGATCGACTTCGAGACACCGACCGAGATCGTCGCCTCGGACAGGCTCGTGCGCGTGCTGACCTGGATCGGACGGCCGTTCAGGAGAGCGGGACCATCTTCCGAGGCCGTCCACAATTCATCCCGCATCGGATCATAGATGACCCCGACGATGATCCGGCCGGCCCGCCGCAGGGCGATCGAAATGGCAAAATGCGGGATCGAATAGAAGAAGTTCACCGTGCCGTCGATGGGATCGATGACCCATTCATACTCACTGGCTGCATCGCCTCGCACACCCTCCTCCCCCAGGATCGCATGACCCGG
Organism: Terrimicrobiaceae bacterium; assembly: GCA_033763515.1. Lineage (GTDB taxonomy): Bacteria > Verrucomicrobiota > Verrucomicrobiia > Chthoniobacterales > Terrimicrobiaceae > JANRKJ01. The sequence goes on from JANRKJ010000023.1 coordinate 98,277, forward strand.
AAAGCGCGAAAGGATGAGCGATTCGATCAACGTCTGGCTCCGTTTGTCCAGTTCCAGTTTGATGTCGTGGGCATGGTTCTCATCGACCGTCAAATCGCGTCCAAAATGCGCGCGGAGCAGGCCGCCGGCCGCCAAAGCCGCCTCGACCGCAGAATCCAAAAACTCGTTCACGTCGGACATCAGAGACCAATCGTGCCAGGAAACAAGCCCTCGCTGTCAACTCCGCGTGATTTGGAGGCCGGTCGGCGAGACCGAGAAGTCAACGAAGCGCGAGCGGGCATTGGGGGGACGCGATTCCAGATCCTCCCGAATCCGAAGACCCGCCGCAGCGTCCTTGGCGAAGAAGACCACATAGCCGCCGCCTCCGGCCCCGAGGAGTTTGGCTCCCGTGGTCCAATCGGCCACCCGGTCGAGAATGGCGGCGACCTCGGGTGGGTTTGTGCCGGAGTCGAGCGCGCAATTGAGTTCCCAACTGCGCGCCACCACGCGACCGAGATCGTCGGACGACTCGCACTGGATGGCGTGGTAGGCAGCGCGCGCGTGCTCCCGGATGGCGAACAGGTTTTCCAGGTGCCGGGAGGAGTTCAAAAACATGCCGCGGACAATTTCCTGGAGGATCGTTTTCGCGACGCGGGTCAGGCCGGTGTAGTAGAGCAGGACGGTGCGATTGACATGCGCCGGGCCGAAGAGGTCCTGCGGAAGCCAACGGACGGTCGGTTCCTGCAAGAATCCGGGCTGGGTTTCGAGGAGTTTGATCCCGTGGTAGATGGCACCTGCCTGATCCTGCCATCCGCCGCCCGTGGTGAGGAGTTGTTCCAACGCGAGTGTTCGCTGCACGATTTCTCCATGGTCCCAGGACACGCCTCCCGCGGAGGCAAGGGCGGCGAGGAGCGTGGCGGCCAGCACGCTGCTGGTTCCGAGGCCGGAGCCCTTCGGCGTCGCCGCCAGCATGGAGATTTCCAGACCACTTCCAAAATCCTCGAGAACATCCGCGAGGGTCGCGGCTCTGTCGGGCCGGAATCTGGGATGAAAACCTGCGAGGCAGAAGGCGGCTTTGGCGAGGGAGAATTCGGATCCCACCTGTGCGCAGTTTTCGAGTTCGGTCAGCGACCGGATCACGGTCTCGGCGCCGAGGTCGATCGAGCGCACGACCAGGTGGCGTTCCGCACAAGCGCGGACAAAAACCTGCACGGGTGCCTGCCCATTGAGCTCGGCCGCGACGTTCACCACGGCCCCGCCGTGCTTGAGGCAAAACGGAGCGGTGTCGCTCCAGCCGCCGGCGAGGTCGAGACGGATCGGGCTGCGAGCCCAGAGGATTTGGTCATCCAGAAGCTGCCGCTGAGGTCGGACCGGTCTTGCGGCGCTGAGGCCGACGATCCGGTCCGCCAAGCCGGCGAAGGCTTCACGCTCCAGCGCCGAACCGTCTTTCCCGCGGTGACGTCTCACCGCCGCCGCAAACGCGAGTTCGTGCACGCGGTCGAGTGTCTGATCGGAAGTGGGGATCGGCTCTGCAGCCGTCGACGCCGCATAGAGAGACGCAGCGTTCTCCAAGTCGACCCGGAAAAAGGGGTTCGTGGCGCGGTGATCCCAGAAGGCGATCGACGCGCGGGTCGAAAGCTCTCGCCGTTGCCCGAAAAGCCGTGTGAGATCCACCGCCTCGCCCAATTCGCGTGCGCTGAATCGCTTCGCCGTCAACCAAAGCTCGCGGAACGTCGGTGAATTGTCCGGCTCGACGGCGGTGAGCCAGGAAACCCAGGCGGAGTCGGGTTGTGCGATTTCGGCGAAGAGTCGGGATTCCTGGATATCCAGGTTCAAATCGATTCCCGCCCCTTCGGGATCGATGTCGCGAGCCGTGAACCATTCAAGGGCTGGACGCTCCATCCAGCGTGCTTCAGCGAGTTTGCCGGAAAACGAATCGTCGAATCCATAGGGCCGGACAACCCAACCGGACACGCCGACCGGCACAAAGTCGAGACTGAGTCCCGGCGGCATTTGAAACGTCCAGTCTCCCGACGGAATTCCGGTCAGCGCATTCCGCTCGGAGACTTGGAACCCATCTGGCAGCGCACAGTTTTCAATCCAGACGAGGCGGTTGGATGCGTCGCGGGTCTTGAAGGCGAAGTCGGAGTTGAGGACGTACATGTCCGGGTGCGGTTTCCGCCAGAATTCTTCACGTGCGGGGTCGGAGGTCCGCCGATTCTGAAGTTCGGAGAGCGACTCGATCATCTGGCGCGTCGTGCCGAAGTGATAGAACCCGGCGTTGGCGATCGGCACGACGTGCGTGGACAAAGCAGCGAGTTCCGGATCGGAGGCACGTGCTCCGAGTCCGGGACCGAGGCCGGCATAGAGTTCGAAAAACCCCGCGGTACCGTGCTCAAACCCCTGTCCATCCCAGCCGCAACGACGGAGAAGGACATCGATGGCGCGTTCGCTCAAGAGCCACAGGCCGGTATCAACAAAGAACGAATGCTCCCGGGCGAGTTCGCGGATGCGTGCGGGCTCGGGTTTCTGGAGGAAAAACTCGACCGGCCCCGGCGCCTCCCTGGATGAGAAAAATACGCCGAAGTGGGCGGCGGTCTCCGGGTTGACCGCGATTCCGAACCCGACGACATCCGCCCGAGGAATTGCGGGGAATCTTCGCGGAAATGCGAGGAAAACATCGCCGCTGGTCACGAGCACACGGGCGCTTTTTGGAGCTGCCTGGAGGACGCGGCCGTAGTCGGATGCCTGGAGGTCGAGCAGCGTTTGGTCGAGTCGGTGTCCGACCGCCCACCGCATCACCGGCACGGGCATGAAAATTTTACCGCACGGCCCATAGGCCGGCAGCCGTCGGCTCTGGCCTCCAGCCAGCAGGACGAGCGAGCGCCGCGTCGTGAGCCAGTCCGAGAAACTCGACGCGCCTTCGAACCGCCACGCGTCCACCAGCAACTGGGCGACGCCGCCTCCGGATCCGAGTTTGGATCCGGCCGGATCGGAGGAGGCGAACCACGTCCCGTTGCGGCGGTTCGTCATGAACCAGGCGGCCATCGCGGGGGGGAGAGAGAGCAGGTTTCGCAGCGGTTCCGACATGCGAAAAACCTGCCAAATGGAGCGACGGCAAGCCATGGAAATCCGGAGAGGCTATGATAGGGTTTTGCTGTTGATGAAAAAGGGACAACGGATCGAAGCATTTGTACAGAGCCTCAGCTTGGACGACGACGGCCAGCCCGCGTGTTATCTCGCATACTTCGAGTGCTTCAATGCGGGGGATTATTACGAGGCCCACGATGTGCTCGAACATCTCTGGCTGGACGAAACCGGACCGGATTATGCGTTTTACAAGGGCCTCATCCAGATTGCCGGAGCGTTTGTTCACCTTCGAAAACAATTCGAACGTCCGGAACATCCGAAAGATGGAAGGCGCCTGCGGCCGGCGGTCCGGTTGTTCGAGTTGGGTATTCGGAACATCCAGCCGTTTGCACCGATTCACCGCTCTCTGGACGTGCTCAGTGTGGTCGCCATGTGCCGGGACTACTGCGACGCGATCATCGGCCACGACTACGCTACGAATCCATGGAATCCCAACGATCCTCCTCAATTGCAGGTCCCCGCGGGGGCAAGCAGCGGACGTTAGTCTTCCTGCACGCGATCAGGGGGTGGGCTGGAGGAAATTCTCCGATGCCACCTGGTCGGCGAGATCCTGACGACCCAGTTTCTGAAGAGCGGCGATGAGGGACTGGCGGGTTCTGTCGGCGTCGGCCGGGCTCATCCGCAGCATGGCCTGGCGAATTTGATCCACCGCCTCCGGAAAAAGGCCTTGGGAAGCCTTGAGATCCGCCAACTCCAAACGTGCGGGAACAAAATCCGGGACTTTCGTGACGATTTCGCGCAGGGCGACTTCCGCGGCGACCGGGTTCCCTTCAACGAGCCGGACAAAACGGGCCAGGTGCAAATGGGCCTCGGCGGACGTCTGCCCGGGTTCAAACCGCAACAGGAGGACCGATTCATTGAGACTCGCGACCAGTGAATCGCGCCGGAAAACCAGAGGTCGTGCCCACGGTGGAATGATGCGGTCTGCGATGGCGCGTTTCGCAAACGAAGATTGGACCGAAACTCCCGGTGGAGGCTTTGGATAAAGAATATCAAAATAGGGGCTGACGAAGTTTTCCCAGTTCATCAGAGCCACATGGGTGATCCCATGCTCACGAAGCAGACGAAGTGCCTCGCTCTCGGTTTGTGCATTCAGCATTCTCGCCGCGGCTTGAAGTCCGGCGGAGTTCTCCCAGTAGAGCGTACCGACCGTCCGGAAGCCTCCGAGCCCCCCCACGAGCGCTGAGGTGTTCGGGCTGCTCAGGAGGACGACCGGTTTGTCGCCCGCGTCGAGTTGGATGGCACGGGCGATCGCACGGTGGAGCAGGGCGCGCGCCTGGCCGATGGTCAGTTCGAGTGTCTCACTCCGTGCCTGATGCCAAAGGACAGGAAATGCAGCTTGGAAGGAAGGCCAAGCCAGTGCTGCGGAGAACGCGAGCAACACGACAGCGAGGGGAATCCGAAACACCGCACGGCGCGGCACGAGCCTCCACAACTCCGGAATCAGCAAGAGGGCGAGCGCCAGATAAAGCGGTCCATTGAGCATTCCCCACCGGGTCTGGTAAAATTGCAGGACCGTGGCGAAGGCGATTGGGAAAACCAGAAACAGGATGGCCGCGCGGGTTCCACGTCCGGTGCGTGGCACGAAGACGAGGACGAGAGCGGCCAGCAAAAGGAACGGATACAACCCGAAAGCCGCCTGCCAGCTGATCGAGCCGATCTGAAAACGGAGAAGCAGCGGGAGGAATTCCAGAATGTTCCGGTGCACCGCCAGCAGAAAGGGATCGAACGGCGAGTAGGCCGTCTCTCGCGCAATGAGAATCCACGCCGGCAGAACCGCGCAGGCGACAGCGGGAAGGATGAGCCGGGCCCAGGGGAATCGGTTCAATTCCGGACGGCGGAGCCAGTCCGCGATTTCGGCCACCGCCCACCCGCCGCCGAGCCACGCAAGTGCATAGAGTGGGTGATTGACTTCCAACCGCATGCCGAGGTGGTTGGGAAAATATTCAAGAGCATAGAAAACGAGCGAGGCTCCCGCACCCCAGAGTGCCCAGGTTTTCCAAAGGCTTGGCTCGAAATTGGCGCCACGCTCCGGCCGGCCGCGCCCAAAGATCGCGGTGCAAATCAGGGCGGCCAGCCCGGCAGCCGCGAGCACGAATGCCATCGACAGTGCGCTCACCCAAAGCCCCGCCGCACCGCAAACCGCCGAAAGAATCATGCCCCGGCGGCCCATCCGAATGTCCGGAGCCGCCGCGAAGTCCGGGTCATCCGGCGAGGTCTTCACCCATCCGGCTCCGGCCCATGCGATGCCGAATATGGACCCAAAAATGAACAGCGCGATGAGCCCATGGTGGTCGGGGTAAGCCGGCATGAAGCCCTCGTAGAAGGTCGGGACCCAGATCATGCCCAGCGCGACGACGGACCCGGCCAGCGGGCCGAAGCGTCCGGCGGCAAGCAGTCCGAAAATCACGACGGCCAAGGCGAGGAGGATCGGATTGGCCCAAATGGACATTCGGAATATGCTGTTCCGGAGCGACTCGCCGGTAAATGTGCGATAGATCTCGCCGAGCCCGCGCAGGTACCAGGCAAAACCGGAATTCCAGTGAACCTCGCGGCCGGTCGGAGCGTTGTCGAAGTCGGTGAAGCGGAGCCTCCAGCGGCCGTCTTCGCCGAGTTTTTCTGCGTGGCGATTCCAGACGTATCCGTCGAACGCAATCTCGCTGAGAAAAACCGGCAGGCGTTCCGCCGCGGGGAGGTCGCGGTCGGCATTCTCGCAGGCCCGCACGGTCACCACATCAACGAGGGCGGTGTGGAAGGCGATCCATCCGACAACGGACAATACGACGAGCGCAAAAACGATCCACGTAATGACGGGACGGCCCGGCGGCGGGGACGGCTCAGTGACGGGGGCCTCGATCTTTCGGCGTTTGGATTTCCTGCCCAAGGGAAACGGACTCTAAGGAATCGCGCCGTTGGCAGGAAAGGAATTCTTTGCCATCCAACTCCACGGCTTTGGCCCGACTTGCGGGCGTGTCTCCGGTTCGTGCTGGCTGTGAGGGGGGGGCCGTGGGGTTTGAAAGCATTCTCCGATTTGCCGACAGTTGTGACGGGCCGGCACACGCCGGACGTCGTGAGGATTTTCTCTTTCCTCCGGACGCCGGTCGGCTGGTAGTCTCCCGGTGATGGAGCAATATCACCGCCTCCTCCGACTCGTCCTCGACCAGGGAAAATTCAAGTCCGACCGGACCGGCACCGGAACGTACTCGGTGTTCGGAGCTCAGGAACGTTTCGATCTCCGGCTAGGCTTTCCTCTCGTCACAACGAAAAAGCTGCACCTGCGATCGATCATCCACGAACTGCTCTGGTTTTTGAAAGGGGACACCAATGTCGGCTACCTGCGGGACCACGGAGTCACAATCTGGGACGAGTGGGCCGACGAACATGGCGAACTCGGTCGCGTCTATGGCGCCCAATGGCGGGACTGGCGTGCGCCCGGAGGCCGCTCGATCGACCAGATCCGCAAAGTTGTGGAGGAACTCCGCAATAATCCGGACAGCCGTCGATTGGTCGTGTCCGCATGGAACCCCGGCGAGTTGCACCTGATGGCCCTTGCACCGTGTCACGCGCTGTTTCAATTCTATGTGCAGGACGGAGAATTGAGTTGCCAGCTTTACCAGCGTAGTGCGGACCTCTTCCTGGGAGTCCCGTTCAACATTGCCTCGTATGCGTTGCTGACTCTGATGGTTGCCCAAGTCACCGGGCTGCGGCCGGGCGAATTCGTGCACACCTTCGGCGACCTTCACCTGTATTCGAATCACCTCGAACAAGCGCGGCTTCAGCTCACCCGGGAACCCCGGCCACTGCCGACCATGCGTCTGAACCCCGAGGTGAAGCGTCTTGAGGATTTCCGCTACGAGGACTTTACGCTCGAGGGCTACGACCCGCATCCGGCCATCAAGGCACCGATCGCTGTATGATCGCCATTGCCGCCATGACGCGGGACCGCGTCATCGGGGCCGGCGGGTCGATTCCGTGGAGGCTCCCGGAGGATCTCCGCTTCTTCAAGCGCACGACCATGGGGCAAATTGTCGTGATGGGCCGAAAAACCTGGGACTCGCTGGGCCGGCCGCTCCCGGGACGCGAGAACTGGGTCGTCAGTCGGACGGCTGAAATCGAGGGGATCCGCATTTTCCGGAGTCCGGATGAAGTCCCGGAAAGCCCGGACGAGCGGGCGGTTTTTGTCATCGGCGGCGCAGAGCTTTATCGAGCGCTCCTTCCACGCACCTCGGAGATCCTGCTGACACGCGTCTCCGCCGAAGTTGCAGGCGATACATTTTTTCCGCCGTTTGAGGATGAATTCGACGCCGGCGAAGTGGTGGAAGCCGGCCCCGGATACGAAATCCGTCGCCATCGCCGAATTCAAGCCGACACGGCTTAGCGACGAACGGGAAAATCCGTGAAGATGCCGTCGATCTTGGCGGCATCGAGGAACTCCCAGACGTCGCGTTCCGTCCATCCGTCCGGAAGAGCATCTCGCCGCAATGTGTAAGGATGGATGATCAAGCCGCGGGCGTGAGCGTTTTTGGCCAGTGGGGAGGCGACCGGGCCGTCCGAAGTTCGCTCAAGAACAAGGGACAAAGCCGGACCGATACCGTCGGCGTATTTGGCAATTTCGTCGAGGCCGGCGGGCGTGATCATCTTTTCGTAATCCTCCGGATTCAACTTCCATGCAGGCTCTCCGATCAATTGAACGAGCCGCAGGTCGCTTTTGAATTCATTGCGCAGTCGCACGAGCGGGGCGACTTCAAAGCATTGGACAATGCAGCCATCGGTCCTCCGCGTGTATCCGTGTTGACTGAGGATCTGGTGAACCACAGCGACGATGTCCTTTCCTTCCTTTTGGTGAAACGCTGGGGCCTTGAGTTCCGGGTAGATCCCGGCCTCCCGCCCGGTCGTGCGGTTCAATTCCTGGATGAACGTAATTTCCTCCTCCAGCGTGGGAACGCGGAATCCTGGAAGCGCCTTGCGAAATCGACCGGGATAAACCACCCGACCTGTGCCGGGGTCGATGCGTTCACGAACCTGCAAACGCCGGATCTCCTCGAGCGTGAAATCGATTGCATAGAAGCGTCCATCCGGCCGCGACCGGCCCGGAAAAACCTCGGCCACATTTGTCGTCGCGTCGAGGTGGATGTCGTGCAGGACAATCGCTTGGTCGTCTTTCGTCAAGACGACGTCCTGCTCAATGAAATCGGCGCCCAGCGCGTGCGCATAGGCTTTCGCTTCCAGCGTGTGTTCCGGCAGGAACCCACTGGCGCCGCGGTGAGCGATCACAGTCGTCGACATCGCGCTTTGGATTGCGACAAGGAGAAAGGCCGGGGCGGTGATCCAGTTCATGCACGCGGGTTGAATTCCGCGAACATAAGCCGGATCTCACGTCCGACAAGCGGCGGCGCTCAGGCGTCGTCCGGTTCGAGCGCCGATGCGAGCAACTTCTCGTAGTCGGCGAGCGTGCCTCCTTGCAGGCAGCATTCGATGATGGCCCGGCCGGCCGGCAACAGGTCCGGCACAAGGAACTGGCGGAGTTCGCGGGCGAAAAACTCGTCGAGAATCTCGGCTCCGCGATCGTAGGCCGCGGTTCCGACCTCCGGTTGTTGATCGACTTCGAAGAACCAGGCGCCGATTGTGCGTCCTTCGACGACGATTTTGCCCGGTGTGTAGCCGAGGAGCGGACAGCGCGATGGCTTCATTTGTTGGGCCGTGAACTTCGCTCCACCGCGGCGGGCAAGGTATTCACGCGTGACCCATTGCGGCATGAAGCTGACTTCCCAGGCGCCGATGTTCTGGTTTGGGATCAGCACGTAGCGGACTTCCGGCGTGTCGATGATTTGCTGGAGCAAAAGATTCGCATGGTCGACGCGGCGGCCGGTCGCAAACGGCCAATAGGAACCGACGCCCTCGGACGACATGCCCTCGGTCTGGACGATGCTCGGGTTCGCGTGTCCACGCGGCGCGACCAACCGCCACAACCAGGCCAGCGCCGGCGGGAGCAGGTGGAACATGCCAATGATGCCGTAAGTCGGGTTGTCAGCCGTGCAGGGCGGAGTGCGAACACCAATGCTGCGCACGTCCACATCGACCGCCCCCTTGACCACGCCGGGAACGATGTCGCGCGGAATGATCACACGCGGATTCGGACAGGGTTTCCCCGGCTCGTCTTCCACGTGCTCCCAAATGAGCGCGGTGGCATCCGGGTGGGCCTCGATGCTCAGGAAAAGCAGCGGCTGTGGCGGGTCGACGGTGAGCGATTCCAGGTGCGGATCGATGCCGTAGCGGGTGATGTGGTTGATCCGGACAAACCACGCGTCCTCCGCATCCATCAGGCTCAATTTGCCCCGGTGTTTTTCGAGCGAAGGGTGGCACAGGGCCATGTCGTCGGTCACGGGCTTCAGGTCGCAGGCGCGCGGAAGTGTCAGCGTCCGTTCATCACCGGTGAGCAGGTTTCGCCCGAGGAGGAGCGATCCATCCGGCTGGCGGTGGACGTGTTCGAGCATTTCACTTTTTCCGCCGCCGCTCGCGCCTTCGTGCGAGATGATGATGCTGTTTTCGTAAGGCGTGACGACCCGCACCGTCGAGCAGTGCATGGTCACCCAATGCTCGGCCTCACCGATGGACAGGAGCACACCGTAGATCCCCTTTTTGGCGCTCGGTCCGGGATACAGGTTGTAACTGAAGAGCTCGTGCGCGTCCGGGAGCCGGTTGTGGACGACGACTTGCTTGCCGTCGAAATGCGTGTGGCGGAATGGCGGCGCGACGTAGATGACCGCCCGCGGAAAAAAGTCCTCGGGAATCTCATCCGCACTCAGAATCCCCTGGAGCATCGACAGCCCGAGGGCGAAAAAGCCGGCGTTGTCCGGCGCGATGACCAACGCCTGCGTGCCTTTGCCGGCCATGCCGGCGTGGAACGCGAACGTCGCAAGCGGCTGGCTCGCCAGCCATTCGAACGTTTCCTCCCGAACCGGTTCAAATTCCTGGCCGAACCGCTCGCGGTACGTCGGCTTGTCGGTGGGACGCGAGTCCCCGATGACCATGCAATCCGGATCCCGGCGGCGCATGTAGGGCTCCAAATAGTTCGCCGCGATCCCATTGCGCACCCGGCAGACCACCGCTTCCGTCACGGAGCCCCGCCCCGGAACTTCGTAGGCGACTTCCTGCCATCCATTCTTGGCATCACGGACGGCGAGTTCGACCAGTTCGGCCGAGGAGCCGGCAAAGGCAACCGACGGCGCGGCATCCAACACACGGGCGACTTCCGGAGAAACGGGGAACGGGAGGTGCTTGCAGGAGGTGGGTTTCACGTTCATCGCCCTCAACCATAGCGGGAAACAACTGCCTGATCTCCGCATGACGTGCCTTTTTTCGCGCATTTTATGATGTCATAGGACCGTCGATCGGGCATGATTGATCCAATGCTTGGAATCATCCGCCGCGCATTGTTTGAGAAACTGGGCGAACTGCCGTCCTGGCTGCGTTTTCGCGAGGATTTTGCGGCGGCGACCGGGTTGCGAATTGAACTGGTGGACGAACTTGGGCACTCGGCCGGTTCGCCCGGGACAGGGTCGCCCGCCTGTGGTTTGATCCAATCCGATCCGGCTGGTGAGTCGCTCTGTCGCAGGTTCCGGCAACGCCTGCTGGAGCGCGCTTCGAAGGAGGGGCGTTTGGTCACCGACTGCTGCGATGCCGGCGCCCGGGAGACCGCCGTTTCGTTGCGGGTGGCCGGTATGCAGGTCGGGTATCTGGTTTTTCATGGCACGTGGGACGAACCGCCGGGGACCGCGGCCCTGAGCCGTGCGATGCACCTGCTCGGACGGGCCGGGGCAAAAGTCGGACGAGAGGACCTCCAAATGGCCCTCTCTTCGGTTCGCGTGCTGCCGAAACGCGTGCTGGACGCCTATTGTCACTGGTTGCAGCTCGCGGCACGCGAAATCGCGGCGGCCTTGACCGACCAGGCCAATACTCCGCCGGACCGCCTGCCGGCGGCTGTTCAAAAAGCGTGTGGATTGATTCGTTCGCAGGCAATCGATGGAACCGTGTCCCTGCCGTCGATTGCACGCCAATGCGGTGTGAGTACGGGGCACCTCTCGCGGCAATTTCACCGGGCGACCGGACTCACATTCACAGATTACGTCGCCCGATTCCGTGCCGAGCAAGCGCGCAATTTTCTGGAAACAACCGACAAAAACGTGACCGAAGCGGCAATGGCGAGCGGGTTCAACTCGCTCTCGCAATTTCATCGGGTGTTCCGGCAAGTCTACGGGCATTCCCCGCGTGAAGTGCGCCGTCATTCCCGGGTGGCCGCGGCCGGCTGACTCCGGCGTTGCCGAACCGGCCGGCGGCTGGTACGCGTGGCGGTCCCATGGCTCGGATTCTGATACTCGGTGCAGGCGGACGCCTCGCGGCGGCATTGGCGCGGGAGTGGTCGGCACAGCATGCGGTCGAAACGGCCAAACGGTCGGATGTCGACGTCTCGGATGCAGAGGCGCTGCAGCGATTTTTGGAAACCCGGGCCTTCGATGTCCTCGTGAATGGCACGGGCATGACGAATGTCGATGGGTGCGAGTCCGAGCGCGAACTGGCGGAGGCCGTCAACGCCCGGGCCCCGCAGATCATGGCCCAAAGAGCGTCCGCCGTCGGCGCCCGGCTCATCCACTTCAGCACCGACTACGTCTTCGCGGGCGACGAGCCCAAGGAACTCACCGAAGACGACATCCCGAACCCACTCGGATGGTACGGCCGGACGAAGTTGGACGGCGAACAGCGCGTGCTGGACACCGATCCTTCGCATCTCGTGGTTCGCGTCTCCTGGGTTTTTGGCCGCGACAAACCCGCCTTCATCGACATGCTCATCGACCGCGCCCGGACGCAGGATTCCGTCGCCGCCGTGGCCGACAAATACTCCAGCCCAACCCATACCGCCGACGCAGCCGGATGGCTTGAACCGTTTTTCGATCGAAGCCGGCCAGGCGGAATCTACCACGCCTGCAATCAGGGAGGCTGCTCCTGGCGGGAATTCGGTGAGTTCGCCTTGGAAGCGGCTGCAGCCGTGGGCGTGCCCGTTCGGACGACGAGAGTCGAGCCGATCCGGCTGGCCGACATGAAGCAATTTCTTGCACCGCGGCCGGTTCACACCATCCTTCGAACCGACAAGCTCACGCGAACAACCGGCCTCACTCCACGCCCGTGGACCGAAGCGGTTCGCGATTACATTTCAGAAAAGTATGCATCGATTTCACCTGCCGCCTGATCGTTGGGAGTCTGCGACCCTCGACGCGTCCGAGTCCCATCACGCCGTGAACGTCCTGCGCTTGGACGCGGGCGAACGGGTCACGATTTTCGACGGCCGCGGCCGCGAAGCCACGGCGACGATCGTTGACGCGAAATCGAGCGGAGTTTCGTTAAAGCCGGGAGCTCCGTCGCAGACTCCCCCGCCACCCGCAGCGATCACGCTCGCCCAAGCGATTCCGAAAGGGAAAAACATGGATCTGATTGTGCAGAAGGCCGTGGAACTCGGGGCGTCGCGCGTGGTGCCGATCGTCTCGGAGCGGACAATCGTCCGGTTGGACGCGACGGACGCATCCGCCAAGCAATCGAAGTGGCAGGAAGTCGCCCTCGAAGCCTGCAAACAATGCGGTCAAAACCACCTGCCCGAAATCGCGAAACCGGTGACCCCGAAGGAATATCTCGAGTCCGGTGAGCGGAGCGAACTCCTGCTCATTGCCTCGCTTCAGCCCGACTCACGGCCGATCAAAACCGTGCTGGCCGAGTTTTCGGCACACCAAGGACGGCTCCCGAAAAGCGTGACCGTGTGGGTGGGACCCGAGGGCGATTTCACGCCGGCCGAACTCGCGCTCGCCAAGAGCCACGGCTGTCTGCCCGTGACGCTGGGACCAATCATCCTCCGGACCGAAACGGCGGCGCTCTATTGTTTGAGCGTCTTGGCGCACGAATTGTTCCTCGCAGCGAATTGAGTTGATCGCGACGCGGCCCGCAGGAAAATGCCGGGCACCATGTCACTGTTCGACCTCAGTCAGAAAACCGCCGTTGTCATCGGAGCCACGGGTGCGCTCGGTGGAGCCATCGCATCCGGGCTCGCCGCCGCCGGAGCCCATGTCGTCGTCGCCGGGCGCAATGCCGAACGGGGCCAAGCCCGCGTCGACCGGATCCACAACGCCGGTGGAAGCGCTGCATTCGTTGAAGCGGACGCTTCCTCCGCAGCCAGTCTGGCAGCGCTTTTGGACAAAACGAAGGCAGACGGCGGCGCTCCGCACATTTTGGTCAACGCCGCGGGCGGAAATGATCCAAAGGTTACTGTCACCCCGGAGAATCCGTTCGAGAAAATCGCCACGGCCGACTGGCTGGCAAATTTTGATCTGAACCTGGTCGGGGCCGTTTTGCTCCCATGCCAGGTGTTTGGACCAGCGATGATCGCGGCGGGCGGAGGGAGCATCATCAACATCGCGAGCGTGAGTGCGCACCTGCCGCTCTCGCGCGTCGTGGCCTATTCCGCCGCAAAGGCCGCCGTGCTCAATCTCACGCAGTTTCTTGCCCGCGAGTGGGCGCCACGCGGGGTGCGGGTCAATTCGATCACACCCGGCTTTTTCCCAGCGGACCAGAACCGCCGGCTTTTGTTTCAGGAGGACGGCACGCCGACTCCTCGGGCCGCATCGATCCTCGCCCACACGCCGATGGGTCGCTTCGGCGACGCCGAGGAATTAGCGGGAGCCGCCGTTTTTCTCGCTTCGGCCGCCAGTTCATTCGTCACCGGCACCGACTTGCGAGTGGACGGCGGGTTTCTTTCTCAGACAATCTGAGTGCTCAGTGCGGCAGGACGCGAATGATCACAGCGGTTGAATTGTCGCGTCCCGACCGCACGACCGCCTCACGCACGAGATTCTCGGCTGGAGAGCCGGCGCCTTCCAGCAACTCCGCGAGACTTGCGTCGTAGATGGCGTCGGTCACGCCATCCGTGCAAAGCAAAAACCGATCGCCGGGTTCACACCCGACCGCGCCCACTTGCGGATCGACAAACTGGTGGCCGGCACCGAGCGCTTTTTGGAGCACGTTGCGGCGCGGGTGCGTTTTTGCTTCCCGTTCGTTGATCTGGCCCTGGCGGAACATCCAGCCGACATACGTATCGTCGTGCGAAATCTGCCGGACACCTCCGGCGGCGGGCAGGTAGTAAATCCGGCTGTCGCCGACGTGGGCAAAATACATCCAGCCCGGCCGGAACCAACACAGGCTCAACGTGGCTCCCATGCCGTCGCATTCTTCGTAGCAGGATCCCAGATAGAGGAGCGCCCGGTGGATTTCGCCAAAAAGCTCGGTGAGGACGTCCGAGAACCCCTCCGACAAACCGGCCGCATTCTGTTTGAAAAGCGGCGGGAGCATGCGGGTGATCTTCTCGACGGCGATTCGACTGGCGAACTCGCCAGCCATCGCACCTCCCATGCCATCGCTGACCGCAAAGACAAAGTCGGCATCGACATGCGAAGCACTCCCGATCTTTCCGAGATAGTGAACCTCATGGGCATCAATCGTGAGTCCCAGGAACGAATCCTCATTGTTCTTCCGCACCCGGCCGACATCCGTATGGCCCGACCACGCCAATGAAAGCCCGGGTCGATCACTGCCCATTCGGCAAATCCTCCAAAATCGTGGCGAACTCAAAATCAATGATGCAAAAACGTCCGTCCTGCTGGCGATAGGTTACATTGCGCGCCTCGGGATCGTCATGCCGGACGCCGAATTGCTCCAATTCGGCGAAGAGCTCGGCGCGGCGCGCGTCATCGAGATGCTCGACGCGGCTCCCGCAATTCGACGTCACCATGCGGAGCGACTCCGGGTCCGCCTCCAACAGGCGCGGCACAAACGGACACCCGCGCTGCTCCAGATAACGCAGCACGCGGACTTCGTTCGCAAAACGTGCTTCGGCCTCGGGACCCCGAAATTGCTTGTGAACACGCCCGTCGTAACCGATTCGCACGGTCGCACGGAGGGTGTCCTTGACCTTCTGCATCCGGCAAGCATCCGCGCCGATGCCCGTTGTCGCAAGTCCGGAAAAGCCATTTGCTTGCGACCCTCGCGCGCAAGGGGCATCCTCCCGCAACATGTCGCTGCGGTTCCAGCATTTCGAAGTTTCGGTTCGCGAGGACGGTTCGCCGGAGGAGCTCGGCCGCGGGGCCATGGGCATCACGTACAAGGCTTTCGATACGAACCTTCGCTGCCACGTCGCGCTGAAGGTCATCAATGGTCAGTACCTCCAGAGCGACGTTGCCCGTCAGCGGTTTTTTCGCGAAGCGCGGGCCGCCGCCGCCCTGCGACACCCGAACGTCGCCACCGTTTTTCACCTCGGCGAGGAGGAAGGGACTTGCTTCTATGCGATGGAATTTGTCGACGGCGAAACGGTCGAGTCGTTGATGAAAAGGACGGGAGCCATCCCGGCCGCGACCGCACTCGAGATCGTTCTCCAGGTTTCGCGCGCACTCGGGGCAGCCCACAAGCAGGGTCTCGTTCACCGCGACATCAAACCCTCGAATCTCATGATCGTCCGCGAGGACGAGTCCGAATTCACGGTGAAGGTGATCGACTTCGGCCTCGCCAAAAATGCCACCGGCGGCGGAAACGAAGACGCCGCGACGGTGACGTTGGGCGGCTTTTTGGGAACCCCCCACTTCGCCAGCCCGGAACAACTCGAGGAACGCGAACTCGATGTCCGCTCCGACATCTATTCGTTGGGGATCACGCTTTATTACATGCTCGCCGGGCGCGCGCCGTTCAGCGGTTCGATCGCGCAGGTGATGAGCCAGCATCTGCATCGTGAGGCGCCCCTTGAGGCGATCGGCGCCCAGCCCGAACCCGTTCTCTCGCTGCTGCGCCGCATGCTCGCCAAGGACCCGGTCGCACGCCCGCAGACGCCCACCGAACTCCGCCACGAAACCGAGGCCGCTCTGGCCGCCGTGCGCAATGGACCTCCGACAGCTGCATCAACCCCAACCGCCAGCGCAGAAGAGTTTGAAACGTGTGCGATGGAAACGGTCGTCTCGGGTTCTCCCGAACCGACGCCGGGTTCGGTGTTCGCCGGGAGATTCCAGATCATGTCGGAAGAGCCGGCGAACGAATTCGGTCGCAACTACCTCGCGACCGACACATCGGATGGAACATCCGTCGGCATCGTCGTCTTGGACTCGGCGCGGCTTTCCACCGCCGAAGCCTTCACGCGACTCGAGGAACGTGTCCTTCGTTCCCAACGCCTCCGCTCGCCCGCGGCTCGCCGGATCATTGGGCTCGAACGCGCAGACACATTCAGTTTCCTGGTCGTTGAACCGGTCGCCGGTCCGACGCTGCTCGATATGCTCCGGTCACGGCGGGCGTTCCCCCTGACCGACGCCCTTCCGCTCTTGCGCGGGATGGCCGGAGCGTTTGACGAAATGCACGGGCTGGAGCTCCCATGTCCCGATCTCGCGCTCCACGAAATCGTCGTGGCCGACGGGCACCCGAAGTTTCTGCCACTCGAACTGGACGCACCGGCTCCCGCCTCTGCGGATGCCACCTTGGTCGCCTCACCGGCTGCGGCGTTGAAGAACAGCGGGGCTTTTCGAGACCGGCCGGTCGGTGCTTTCGTCTACTCTCTGGCGTCGCTCACTTATGAGATACTCGGCGGCGTTCGAAGCGGCGGCTCGGGCCAGTCTTTCGTTCCCATTCCAGCTCTGTCCGAGTCCACCAACGCTGCGCTCCGAAAAGCGATGAATCCCGAAACGTCGAACGAAAGCTGCATGGCTTTGGTCGAAGCACTGGAGAGATCTTCCCAGACATCGGCCCCAAAATCGCCTCCGCCGGTTCCTCCGGCAATCCCAGCCGAATCCCAATCGCGAAAGCCCGCCGCGGTTCTCCCGATTCTGGGCGCAGTTGCCATTCTTCTGCTCCTGATGGCGGCCGCCGGTGCTTGGTATCTGGGCCATCGCGACCGTAATGAACCGGAACTCGCCTCGGCCGCAACGCCCACCCCGATCACTCCTGTCGCCACTCCCACTCCAACTCCGGAGCCAACGCCGTCCCCAACGCCCGATCCCTTGATCGAAAGCCTTGCGCGGATCGACGACGAGGCTGCGACCGATCCGGCAAAGGCGCTGGCGACTCTCGTTGAACTGAGAAAATCCAACTCACGGCCAGAGGTTCTCGCCGCTCTGGACGCGATGTTGAAAAACCTGGCATCCCGCGCCGACTCACTGGCCCCGGGGGCCCGTGCGGCTTTGGTCCCTTCCCTGACGGCTGCCGCCGAGGCTGACCACATCGCGGCTCAAACATTCCTCGCCGATGAACTTCGGGAGACCGACCCGGCGGCCGCGTTGAAGTGGTTTACGATTGCGGGCGACAACGGCGATACATCGGCCATGATTCAGGCGGGTCAAATGCTGGCCAGCGGCCGCGGAGTCGCAGGGCCCGACCCGCAAAATGCCGTGCCTTGGTTCCAAAAGGCTGCAGCAGCAGGTGACCCCATGGCCATGTTTCTCCTCGCCGAGTGCCATCTTCTCGGACTCGGCGTTCCGGAAAACAAGGCCGCCGGCGTGGAATGGCTGGAAAAATCCGCCGAACTCGGCAGCCCGCTCGCCATGAACACGCTCGGCGATCTCGCCAAAAAGGGAATCCCCGGCGTCCTCCCGGCGAACCCGGCAAAAGCCTTCGAGTTGTTCTCCAAGGCCTCCGAGCTTGGCCTGATGGACGCTCGGGGGAATCTCGGTGTCCTCTACATGACCGGCTTCCCCGGCTTGGAACCCGATCCCGATCGCGCCGTCGCCCTATTCCGCGAAGGCGTCGAAGCCGACAATCCCGCCTGCATGTATTTCTACGCGGTCAGTCTCGAACGCGGACTCGGTGGCCTCACGGCCGATACCGACGCCGCACGCGCGTGGTATGTGAAAGCGGCCGGACTCGGCAACGGACCCGCCCGCGAATGGTGCCGGAAGAAAAACATCCCGTTCGAAAACGACGGCGCTCGCTGACCGGATCGCGACCCATGTCAAAGCCGTCCGAGTTTTCTATGGCGGCTGTCGCATGCGCCTGCGTATAACGCTGGCACTCATTTCCGACTGCATGAACATCCACGAATACCAAGCCAAGGAACTCCTCGACAAATTCGGTGTCGCCAACTCGCCCGGCGGTGTGGCCGCAACCCCGGAGGAAGCGGAGAAAGTCGCCCGTTCGCTCGGCACCAACAACCTGGTCGTCAAAGCCCAGGTTCATGCCGGCGGCCGCGGCAAAGGGACGTTCAAAAATGGATTCCAAGGTGGTGTTCATCTCTGCAAAACCGCCAGCCAGGCCCGTGACATTGCCGAGAAAATGCTCGGCCAGACGCTCGTCACCCACCAGACCGGCGCGGATGGACGCGTCGTGCGCAAAGTTCTCATTTCGCAATCCGTCGAAATCGCGCGCGAGCTTTACTTCGCCATCCTGATCGACCGCGCGATTTCCGCACCGGTCATTGTCGCCAGCACCGAAGGCGGTGTCGAAATCGAAGCCGTCGCAGAAAAGACACCGGAGAAAATCATCCGC
The DNA here is from genome assembly GCA_033763515.1 of Terrimicrobiaceae bacterium. Classification (GTDB taxonomy): domain Bacteria; phylum Verrucomicrobiota; class Verrucomicrobiia; order Chthoniobacterales; family Terrimicrobiaceae; genus JANRKJ01. The sequence goes on from JANRKJ010000023.1 coordinate 116,955, forward strand.
ATGCCCATTGATCCGCTCCTCGGCCTGCAGCCCTACCAAACGCGCAAACTCGCCAAGCAACTCCAGATCGGCTCGGGCGAAATGCGCAATGCGTGCCGCTTGTTCGCAAACCTCTACAAGCTCTTCATCGCCTGCGACTGCTCGATGGTTGAAGTGAACCCGCTCGTCATCACCAAAGGCGGCGAAGTCCTCGCGTTGGATGCCAAGTTCAATTTCGATGACAACGCGCTCTTCCGTCACCCGGACATCGTCGCGTATCGCGACATCGAAGAAGAAGACCCGCGCGAAGTCGAAGCGTCGAAATCGAACCTGAGCTACATCGGACTGGACGGCAACATCGCCTGCCTCGTCAACGGTGCCGGCCTCGCCATGGCCACGATGGACATCATCAAATACCACGGCGGCGAACCTGCGAACTTCCTCGATGTCGGCGGCGGCGCCACCGAACAACAGGTCACCGAGGCCTTCAAAATCCTCGTCTCCGACAAACGCGTCAAAGCGATCCTCGTCAACATTTTCGGCGGTATCATGAAATGTGACGTGATTGCCCAGGGCATCATCAACGCGGTCAAGGCCGTCAACCTCCCGGTTCCGCTGGTCGTCCGCCTCGAGGGAACCAACGTCGAGGCCGGTCGCAAACTTCTGGAATCCTCCGGACTCCCGCTCACCGCCGGAACCGACATCGACGACGCCGCTCGGAAAGTCGTCGCCGCCGCCGCCTAATCTCCAAGACAAATCACCATGGCCATCCTCGTTGACAAAAACACGCGCCTGCTCGTCCAAGGCATCACCGGAAAAGCCGGAGGCTTCCACGCCCGCCAGTGCATGGAATACGGCACCAACCTCGTCGCCGGAGTCACGCCGGCCCGCGGCGGCGAACTCTTCGAAGGCAAAATCCCCGTCTTCGATACCGTTCATGAAGCGCGTCACGAAACCGCCTGCAATGCCACGATGATCTTCGTCCCGGCCGAATTCGCCGCCGACTCGATCCTCGAAGCCGTCGATGCCGGAATCGAACTCGTCATCTGTATCACCGAAGGCATCCCGGTCCTCGACATGATGCGTGTCAAAGCCGGCATGCAAGGTTCCGCGAGCCGCCTCATCGGACCGAACTGCCCGGGCATCATCACCCCCGGACAGTGCAAGATCGGCATCATGCCCGGCTACATCCACAAGCCCGGCAAAGTCGGCGTGGTCTCGCGCTCCGGAACGCTCACCTACGAAGCCGTCTGGCAACTGTCGAGCCGCGGCCACGGTCAGTCGACCTGTGTCGGAATCGGAGGCGACCCGATCAATGGGACATCCCACCTCGATGTCGTCCGGATGTTCAACGACGACCCGGAAACCGAAGCGATCATCATGATCGGCGAAATCGGCGGCACCGCTGAAGAAGAAGCCGCCGAGTGGATTGGCAAGAATTGCAAAAAGCCGGTCGCCGCTTTCATCGCCGGAGCCACCGCACCTCCCGGCCGCCGAATGGGTCACGCGGGAGCAATCGTCAGCGGCGGAAAAGGAACCGCCGCCGGCAAGATCGAAGCCCTCGAGGCTGCCGGCATTGAAGTCGCCGCCACGCCCGCCGACATGGCCGACGCCCTCCTGCGCCGCCTCGCCAAGGGTTAGACCAGGCGACCACAAGCGCAGTCCCAGCCGATCAGCCCCATTCCGGCTGCCACCAATCCCCTGGCGGCCCCAACCCGCTTCGCACCCGCCGGGTTGCGCCCACCGTGCAGCGGTCCGCCATCGAGCCATCGAGCCATCGAGCCATCGGTGCCCTGAAGGGGCACAACAACATCAGCCCAGGGTTGCGAAGCTACCCTGGGTTGATGCACGTCCCCGCGACAACCCTGAAGGGGTTGGATCAATCCCAAACAAACCGCTCGTCAAACTCGAGGCGATGTTTTTTCAAAAAGCTCCGGAACTCCTCCTGGAATCCGACGCGCGCATGATGCCCCTCCTGACGGGCAATGTAGGCCCGCACGGATTCCAAATTGGAGACACTGACAGAAAACACCCCGTAGCCCGCTTGCCAGGAAAACTTGGCCAACTCCGGGAACTGCTGCCTCACCCAAACGGTCGAACTCCGTTTCAATTCCTTCACCAACTCCGCCTGGCTCACCGTGCGACCCATCTGCACCAACAGATGAACATGGTCGGCAACACCTCCAACGAGGACTGGCGGGCACCCGCGTTCCCTTGCAATCCCGGCGAGATACGAGTGAACCTTCGACTGCACCGCCACATCGCCAAGAAAGGGAAACCGGTCCTTGGTGGAGAAAACGATGTGCAAAAAAACGCTGGAAAGCGATTGCGCCATGGCATCGAACCCTTTCAGGGTTCCCTCCGTCCTATCTAAAGAACCCAGGGTAGCTTCGCAACCCTAGGCTCATGGATAGATTCCCTTCGGGAATCGCCCGCCAACCCGCCAACCCGCCAACCCGCCAACCCGCCAACCCGCCAACCCGCCAACCCGCCAACCCGCCAACCCGCCAACCC
>JANRKJ010000024.1:0-99274 GCA_033763515.1 Terrimicrobiaceae bacterium
GTGAAATCGACAAAGACCGGCCGGTCCTCGGATCGCAGGCGCTCCACAGTCGCATTGGAAAATGGAATCCACGCGATCTCGTCCGCCGACGTCTTCGCATCCATATCGACCGAGCGGGCCAAAAATCCCGTGCCGGCCCAGACAGTCAAAACGAGCGCTGCAGCCAGCGCGGCGAAGCGAAACCAGCCCCGTCCCAACGGCCCGAAGAAGCTCCCGTAAATCCAGCAGACCAACCCGACCGCCAGCAGGAACGCGGCGAATCCGATCACCGCCTCGGTCCCGCGCTGCCCGCCCAAAACACTGAAGAGCCAGACCAGCGTCGCCAGCAGCGGAAAGGCCATGAATTGCTTGAGCTTTTCCATCCATGCCCCCGGTTGCGGCAAAAACCGCATCCAACCCGGTCGCGCGGAAAGGAGAACATAAGGAAACGCCATACCGGCCGAAATCGACGCGAACATCGCCAGGATGACGCCGGCCGGTTGGCTGAACGCGAACCCCAAAGCCGTGCCCAGAAACGGCGCAGTGCAGGGAGTCGCCAAAAGCGTCGCGAAGATGCCTTGGAAAAACGACGGCGCCAGTCCCTCGCCGGAACCGGTCTTTTCCAACGCCGTCGCGGCCTGGCCGGGAAGCACAAACTCGAACACGCCTGCCAAATTCAGCGCAAAGACGAATACGACGGTGCCGATGACGACATTGAACCAGGGATTCTGGAATTGGAACGCCCACGTCACCTCCGTTCCCCCCGCCTTGAGCGCGATAATCAAGGCCGCCAAACCCAGAAACCAAACAAAAATCCCCGCTGCAAATGCCAGCCCGTGCGCAAAGATCCTCGCCGGAGCCTCGCCCGCCTGCCGGATGAATCCAAAAATCTTGAGCGAGATGACCGGCAGAACGCACGGCATCAAATTCAGGATCAATCCGCCGAGAAACCCGTAAAAAAGGGCCGCCCAGAGCCCTGTGACCGGCTGGCTCGGAACGGCCGCCTCGCCGCCCACCGGCGGACTCTGCACATACCACGCCCTGCGGGCCGCCCCACTGCCCACCGCGAGCACGCCACGAAAATCACCATCCACCGCAATCCGCACTCCATCCGGCGGCACCGCCGCCGGGTGTCCCACGGTCTGGTCCTCCGCCGGCAGCGGGAACAGTTCGGGCGCCACCCCGCTCGGAAGTCCACCAACTTGAAGCAAAAGGTTCCCGCCCTCGCGCGACCACTTCAGAGAATAGGGAGGCGCTTCGGACGACGGGATCTGAGCACGGAAAATTTCAAACTCCGAAACATTCGCAGGCTCGGACGTTGACGCCACCGGGAGTGTCAACTCGAGTTCGGCCGAACCCGGGATGCAAATTTCTTTGCACACCAGCCAGCTTGCCCGCCCGCGAATTGTCACCGAACTGCCGGATGGAACATCCGCCGGCACCGCGATCGTGGTGATCAATAGAACGCGGTCACTGTAGGCGTACGTTTGGATGTCTCCCGGCTCGAGCTTGGCTTCGGGTGCCGGCCACTGGATCGGCCCGGCCACGAAACCCTCCGGAAGCGTCCACGTGATGCGCGTCGGCAATCCCGCGTCGCCGCTGTATTCCCAATACGTATGCCAGCCTGGCTCCATTTCCAGCAGGAGCCCGACTTCCAGCGGCTTGCCCGGCTCCACCGCCGTCGCCCCGGCAACCAGGGACGCCCGGACCAACTCGCGCCCCTCGTAAACCTGCGCCGGCATCGACCCGACGAACGCCAGGATAACGAGGCAAAGCGGAGCGAAGAAGCGGACGACGGCCATCCGCAACGCTTAGCACCGGGCCGGACGCCGCGCAAATCCGCTTCCCCACATCGTCCCGCACTGATTGTGTAGTCGAACGCATGACGAGCAACGGGGCAAAAGAAAAAAGCGTGCTCGGATCCGTCGCCGCACTCGCCGCCCCCATGATCCTCGGGCAGGCCGGCCAGGTGCTCCTGCAACTCACGGATACGCTCATGCTCGGCCAAGTCGGGCCGGTTGCACTCGCCGGCGCCGGACTTGCCGGGAATCTCATGATGTTTGCGCTGTATTTCGCGTACGGCTCGCTCGGTGCCGTGGCTCCGAGGGTCGGCCAACTCTTCGGAGCCGGAGATACCACGCAGACCGGCACCGCCATTCGCGCGGCCGGGCGGCTGGGGTTCCTGATCGGGTCGCTATTGCTCCTGGTCCTGTGCGGTGCTGCGGGCGGACTCAGCTGGCTGGGCCAACCCCCGGAAGTTGTCGCCATAACGCGCGAGTATTTGGTTTTGCTGGGTTTCTCCCTGTTGCCCGCCATGCTTTCGCTCGCGCTCGGGCAGTCCCTCGAAGCGGTCAACCGGCCGTGGCCGGTTTTTGGATTTCTCCTGCTGGCCGTGGTCCTGAATGCCGGGCTGAACTACATCCTGATCTTCGGCCACCTCGGCTTCCCGGCAATGGGACTGGCCGGGGCCGGATGGGCGACATTGATCGCGCGTTGCGTTCAACTGGCCGGATTGCTCCTCTGGGTTCGCCGCGACCCGGCCTTGCGGGTTTTCTGGACTTCACCGAAAAGTGATGCGGACAAGCGGGAAACCGGCAAGCTCTTCCGCTTGGGCCTTCCCATTGCCGGACAGGACGTCCTCGAAGGCGGCGCATTTGCCGCCGGAACGCTGATGCTGGGGTGGATCGGGACGGTCGCTCTGGCCGCCAATCAGGTTACGATCGCCATCGCGTCGCTCGCATGGATGTTCCCGATCGCCCTGTCGACCGCCACCGGCGTCCGCGTGGCCCAGGCGATCGGCGCAGGCGATCCAAAAACTGCACGCCGTGCCGGCCTCGCCGGAATCGGCGCCGGAACCGCTCTCATGGCAGGGTGTGCGGTCATCTACCTTTCCGCCGGCCGTTCATTGGCAGCTCTGTTCACATCCGATCCGGACGTACTGGCGCTCGCTGGAACGCTTGTTACGATCGCCGGAATCTATCAGATTTCGGACGCCGTCCAATCGATCAGCCTCGGCGCGCTTCGTGGGCTGCTCGACAACCGCATTCCCCTGGTGGCCAACGCGATCTGCTACTGGGTTCTCAGTCTTCCCACCGTCTGGCTTCTTGCGTTCCCGCTCGGATGGGGAGCCACCGGAGTCTGGGTCGGCTACCTGCCATGGATGGCGCTGACCGGGTTGTTTTTCTTCGTGCGATTTCTCCGGCGGACGCGCCCCGCTGGATGAAGGATTTCCACGGCGGCAGGCATTCTGCTAGAACGCGGGCCTATGGATGATGTTCTCGACCTTTTCCGTCAGACTGGCGCTCTCCTGCAAGGCCACTTTGTTCTCCGCAGCGGTTTGCACAGCCGTGAGTTTTTCCAATGCGCCCTCCTTCTTCAGGATGCGACGATCGCCTCGCGTGTTTGCGGGTGGCTCGCCGATAAACTCGGTCGGTATGAGGCTACGACGGTCATTTCCCCGGCCGTCGGCGGCATCATCGTGGGGCAGGAAGTCGCCCGGCACCTGGGCAAACGCCACATCTTTGCCGAGAAGGACGGCACGGGCGGGTTGGTCCTCCGCCGTGGCTTCATGATCACACCCGGTGAACGATTTCTGGTTGCCGAAGACGTCGTCACCCGCGGCGGACGCGTGCAGGAAACCATCCAGATCGTCCGCGATCATGGCGGCATCGTGGCGGCGGCCGGCTCGATTGTCGACCGTAGCGGAGGATCCCTCCCGGACTTTGGTTGCCCGTTCGAATCGTTGGTTCAAATGAACGTCGAGACGTTCGACCCCGCGGCTCTTCCGGAAGACCTGCAGGGCATTCCCGCCGTCAAACCGGGCAGCAAATGATTCAGGCGCGCTCGGGGGACGCGGCAAGCACTTCGCCGAGCAAGCGCTCAAATTCTTCGAGACCGGTACTCGGGACGATGACCGTATTGCGACGGCCGTGGGCTTCCTCGGTAATCCGAAGGAAGCGCCCGCGGTCGTTCTCACGGAACTCGATGAAGAAGTGTTTGCGCTCGATTTGTAACTCGCGCGATTCCAAAATGTTATCCATACAGCTTGGGAGAGGGGTTCAATAGAACTCCCCGCTCCCCGCAAACACAATAAAAAATTCGATCCCCCCGGCGCTGTTCAGAGCCGTCCCTCATCCGCATCGATGTAGTCGAACATCGTTTGGATTTCGTCACGCGCTTCAAACCCACTTTCCTTCTTTCGGCGAACGAGCGTGGGAGAAATGTCGTCGTTCCAACCGCGTTTTCGCATAAAATCGTTCCAGATCTCGACGTCCTCCTCCGACGGTTTCCGTCCATGCCCAAAACTCCACTCCAACGCCTCATCGTCACCGAGTCCACCGAGCACAGCGTCCTTCAGTCGGTCATAATCCACCGCCAGAAAATGCACGCACCGTTCATCGAAACCCTTGCCCAAATTGGCGTGCAGGTCGGGGTGGAGCCGACCGGCGGCCATCAGGCGGATTTTGTCGATCATGCGGCCGAAGTAAACAATGCCGCCGACCATCTCTCGGGGCGAGCGCGGGTATTCCATGCGCGAAATTTGGCGGTCCAACCGGCATTCGTCACGTCCGGATTTCGGGTTGAAGAAGCCGTCCCTCTGAGGCACAATATGGGGCTCTTTCGATGAAAATCTTCCGGCGTCTCCTGGCCGCGGCATTCGGCATGGCCCTGCTCGCGACAACGCTCCCCGCGCAGGATCCCTCCGATCTCTTCCTGCGCGCCTATCAGGATTTCCAAGCCGGCGAGAAGTTCGAGCGGGATGCCAGCCCGAGGGAAGCCTTGGAAAAATATCGTAACGCCGCCCGACTCCTCGAGGAGATCGCCAAAGTCGATGCCACGTGGCAGCCGCCGGTGGTCGACTATCGGCTCAAAAAGACGCGCGAAAACATCGAACGCCTGGAACCCGTCGTCGCCACACTCCCCGAGCTCCCCGCCGGCCCCGAGGGAGAGTTGCCCACGCGTTCAGGTGACCTTGCGCTGCCGCCTCCCGTCATCAACACCACCCGCCCGCTTGCATCCGAACCAACACCCGGGGCCGCTCCCCCGCGTCGGACGACGCCCTCGTCATCCGTCCCGTCCGGCGGTGGCAGCGAACTCGCCAACCTCCGCCGCCAATTGTCCGAAGTCCGCCGCGACAACGAACGGCTCCAGGCGGAACTCAGCGCAGCCCGCACCGAGATCGATCGCACCAAGGTGACAGTCGTCGAACTCCGCGCGCAGCTCGCGCAGGCCCAGGATGCTTACGAGAATGCACTGCGCGACCGCCCGGCCGCCCCAGCCGCCGAAGACCCGAGGCTCAAGGAACTCAGCGACCGGATCGTCGCAGCCGAGGCGGACAACGAAGTGCTCCTGGAGGAAAACGAGCGACTTCTCGCCAAACTTGAAGACGCAGCGAAATATATCCAGGCCTCGGATTCCGCCCGGAAAACGCTGGATTCGGACCGCAAAAAACTCGCCGACCAGCGTGACGAAGCGATCGCCCGGACAAAACGCATCAAGGACAATACCGAGAGAATCGAAAAGCTCACGGCCGAGAAGGCCGAGCTGGAGAAAAAGCTCGCAGAAGCCGGACCGAAGCGCCTTGCCGAGCTGACCGAGGAAAACAAACAACTGGCCAACCGCCTCGCCGAAGCGGAGCAAAAACTCACAGAAGCTCTGAAACTTCCGGACAAAAACGAAGCCGTGCTCACCGCTCTCCGCAGCGAAGTCAATTCCCTCAATGATCGGCTGCTCGAAGCGCAGGCGCAGGTCTCCGCCCGGGACGAACAGATCACGGCCTTGATGGCCCAACTGGATGAATCCGCAGGCGAAGTGGCCCGCCTGCGGCTCACCCCGGAACCCACCGCCGAAGACCGCAAGGTCATTGCTGAAAACGAACTCCTCCGAGGAATCATCCTGCGCCAGATCAAGGAACAAACCGAGCGCGACGTCGCACGCGTCGCCCTCGAGAAGGAACTCGGCGCCCTTCAGGTCAAGTCGGAATCGCTCTCGCAACAACTCGGCATTCTTTCCAAACCGGCTTTTCAATTGACTGAAGAGGAACAGGAACTCTTCCGGGAACCGGTCGCACTTCTTTCGGAACCGGCACCGGAGACGCTCGATGTCTCGCTCGCGGTCGCGAAGGCCGGCGAACCCGCCCCCCAGCCCGAGGGAGCCGAAAGCCTCCCGGACGCGACCCGCGACATGGTGGAGCAAGCCCGCTCGCTTTTCGATGCCGGTCGCTTCGCTGACGCCGAGCGTCTCTACCAACAGATCGTCGAAACCGCCCCGGAGAATTATTTTGCCCTTTCGAACCTCGGCGTCACACAGATCCAGGCACGCAAGCTCTCGGCGGCCGAAGTCGCGCTCAAGAAAGCCGTCGGAATCAACCCGCGCGATGCATTTGCCGCCACCAATCTTGGGATCGTCTACTGCAAGCAGGGCCGCTTTGACGAAGCCATCGAAGTTCTACAGGAAGCCCTCCAAGTCGATGCGAACGACTACATCGCCCACAATTATCTCGCCGTCTGCCTCGGCGAAAAAGGCCGGAAGGGCGAAGCCGAGGAACACTTTCGCCGAAGCATTGAAATCCGCGACAATTACGCCGACGCCCATTTCAATCTCGCCGTCCTCTACGCCACCGCCGAGCCGCCCGCTCTGGAACTAGCCCGTCAGCACTACCGCAAAGCCACTGATCACGGCGCGCCTCCGGACCTGTCTCTGGAACGCCTCATCCAGTAGGGAACTGTCTCAAGCCGCAACCGGCCTCGCCTTCCTCCAACGAAGGATGCCGAAAACAAAGGCCGCCGCCGCCAAGACCAAAAGTGGAATTCCAATCCAAGGACGGTAGGCCAGCCACGCCACACCAATCGTCACGAGCGTGAGCGGCAGAGCTAACGCAATGGCAATAAAACCGATGCCCGCTCCCACGATCCGGCCAAAAAACGGCACCACACTCGCAAAGACCGCCAGGGGAGAAATCATGAGGTTCAGACCCAACGTCATGAAAACAAACCCCGCCAGCCGCAGGAGCCACGTAAGGATGGCATTCCCTTCACGCTCCGCCCGGAACATCGCCTCGGACGAAACCGCGCCCTGAGCAGCCATTTCCAGGGTTCCAAGCTTCGGCACATCAAAGGCGGCAAGCCCGTCTCCCGACTGCCCGGCCACGATGCTGTAAACCCCGGGAAACACGGCCGAAAACGCAATTCGAACGTCGCCGACCTGCGGACTCGTCGGATCCGCGCCCAGAAAAAGCGCACCGTCAACAGCGCGTAAATCCCGGCCGGTTTCCCCGCTGGCAACATCCGCGTCATCCGCACCGAGCGTCACGTCTTCGAATCCGCCGAGCTGATCCACCAGTGATTCAGACAACCCGAAGTCGCCAAGTTGAATCTCGGGTGCCGCGAACGTCTCCGGCTCGACCGGGAATCGCTTGGGATTCTGGTGCCCCGCCGGCTGGGCGAAGGCCGACGAATCGACCGGCGACGACTCCCACCGCTTGGAATAGGTATAAGTCGTCGTTGTCTCCTCGCCGCCCCCGAGCTTTTCCCGCGTCTCACTCTTGGATTCCTCGACCCATTGGAACATCTCGACCGACCGACGCAAACGGAGCGCCTCCCACTCCAGGCCAAAAACCGGATCCGCCACCGCCGCCCCGGCCGTCACCTCACCGGTTACATGAACAAGCCGGCCGTCATTCTCGGGTAAAATGGGCGAAGCCGCGACGGACACCACATGGCGCTCGCCCGCCTCAAGGGTTTTCGCACGCTGCACCGCACGCCCCTCGTTCCAGAACAATAGGGCAAACGAAAGCAGGAAGGCCACCAACCCAAACAGCGCGCCCCCGAACGAGTTTCCCATCCGCCCAAACCAAGAGCGGTTTGTCACCGTCGTGAATGTGTCCTGACTCATGAAAGCCGGTTCAACATCGATGCCTCCGCGAAGTCAACGCAGGAATTCCGGATCTCCGACCCCAGAACTTGACGCGTTACGCAACCGGTGGTAAGCCGCCGCCATGAAACTGTTCTCACTTTCCGTTGCCGCGATCCTGGCACTTTCATTCCAGTCGGCGAGCGCCGAAACCCAGACCATCGCCTATCCAAGCACTGAAGCCGCGAGTTTCGTGATCGTGGCCCCCGAGGATTGGGAGCTCGAGCCCGCTGAGGAGGAAGGCCAGTTCTTCGACCTCACCGGCCCGACCGGTGCCGTCTTCTCGTTCCGAACGATCGAAGGCAGCGAAGATGCTCTCAAGGAAGCCATTGACGAAAGCTTCGTCGAGATCGCCGAGCGTTTTGACAACGTCGAAATGGGTGAAGCCCAGGCTTGGACTCCGAATGGTCTGGAGGGCTTCTATGCCACCGGAACCGGCAAGGACAAAGAAGATGGAACCGCCCGCCGCATCGGCGTCGGCTGGGCCATCTTGAAAGACAACCGGCTCGCCGAGTTCTGGTTTGTCGGTGAGGCGACCGATCAGGAAGGGCTGAGCGCAGCCGAGGCCATCGCAAACTCGATGCAGGCCCCCTGAGACGCGTGTCAGACGGCCGACTCGGCCGCACCTTCCCGCCTGGGAACATAGCCGGCGACAAAGGCCCGGCGGAATTCACCGAACGTCCCGGCCAAAATGTGCTCGCGAGCCGTTCTCATCAACTGCAGGTAGAAATGCAGGTTGTGCAACGTGATCAGCCTCAGCCCAAGAATCTCCTCAGCTTTCACCAAATGCCGGAGGTAGGCCCGTGAGAACTCCCTACAGGCGGGGCATGTGCACCCCTCCTCGATCGGACCACGATCTTCCGCATGGCATGCGTTCTTCAGGTTCAAACTGCCTGAAGCCGTGAAAGCAGTCCCGTTCCGCGCGATGCGGGTCGGCAACACGCAATCGAACATATCAACACCGCGCGCGACCATCTCGATCATCTGCGGCGGAGTGCCCAAGCCCATCGCATAGCGCGCATGGTCGACCGGAAGGAACGGCACCGCCGACTCGACCGCGTGCATCATTTCCGGCTCCGGCTCACCAACACTCACCCCCCCAATCGCGTAACCGTCAAACCCCATCTCGACCAACCCCCGCGCGCTCCGCTCCCGAAGGTCCGCATACCCCGAACCCTGGGTGATCCCAAAAACCAGCGGACGGCTTGGTTGTCCCTCCCACCAGTCCAGACAGCGACGCGCCCAGCGGAGGGTGAGATCCAAACTGCGTGACGCTTCATCGTGCGTGCACGGATGCGGTGGACACTCGTCAAACGCCATCACAATGTCCGATCCCAGATCCCGCTGGATTTCCATCGAACGCTCGGGACCGATGAACGTCGGCGTGCCGTCCAGATGATTTTGAAAATGGACGCCGTCCTCCGTGATCTTGCGGAGCTTCGCGAGCGAAAAAACCTGGAATCCTCCGCTGTCCGTGAGGATCGGACGGTCCCAGCGCATGAACTCATGGAGCCCGCCATGCCGCGCGATCAACTGTTCGCCCGGGCGGACGTGCAGGTGATAGGTGTTGCCCAGGATGACTTGCGCGCCGAGGGCCCGGAGTTCGTCCGACGAGACGGCTTTCACCGTGGCCTGCGTGCCCACCGGCATGAAGACGGGCGTGCGAATCTCGCCGCGCCGCGTCGTCAGAACCCCGGCCCGTGCAGAACCCTCGGTAGCCTCCAGTCGGAACGCCCGGGTCATCCGAAAAAATCAACTGCCATGCCCGGAAGATGGGCGAACCGCGCCGGGAGAGTCAACCGTCACGAAACTCCAAAGTGCCTTCCAATCGGCATCCGGCAGGCCCCACAGCGCGCCATTGTGGCCGGCCGTCGGAAGCTCCCGCATCTCCTTCGGCCCACGAAGGCTCTCAAAAAGCCGCCTCGCTCCGGTCACCGGTGTGGTCAGGTCGTCCGTGGCCGCCACGATGACCGTCGGCCGGCGAAAATCTTTCAGTGCCTCGACCGAATCGAAGCGGTCCAAAACAATCCAGTGAACCGGCAACCACGGATAATGAAAAGCCGCCGCATGCGCGATGGAATCGAACGGCGTGAGCAGGATCAGGCCCTGCACGCGATCCGGACGGCGGGCCGCGACCTGCGACGCCACTCCGGTGCCAAGGCTCTCGCCGAACAGGACGACAGACCCGGGAATCGCATCCAGTGCGGCGACGCCCGCCTCGGTGAGTGCCGGCTGGGAAGGCGTTCCCTCCCGCGCACCAAATCCGGGATATTCCATCACATAAATCCGTGCATCGATCCCGGCCGCACGAAGGCGCTCAACAATGGACGCGCGGTCCGAAGCCTGTCCGCTGTTTCCGTGAAAAAGCAGAATCGCGGGCGATTCACTGCCATCGCGGGTCACCCAGCCGATCGGCCCGGTGCCGGGAACGACCCACCGCTCAAAGGGCGTATTCCGTGCATCCGCCAGCAACCTGGACTCCGGGACCCGCTCCGGAAAATACAACATTTCCCGTTGTTTCAAAAAGAAGTAGAGGCAGATGGCCAGATAGCCCGCCGCCAGGACGATCAACGGCCAGAGCAGGCGCGTCATTCGCGGGTCCAAACCGTCTCGCCACCCACAATCGTACGCACCGCACGACCGCGCCAGGTGTGCCCGTGAAACGGCGTGTTTTTGGAAAGCGAGCAGGAAGACGCCCGATCGGATGTCCACTCGAGGCTCGGGTCGATCAACGTGATGTCGGCCACCGCGCCCGCAGTCAATGTCCCGCGGTCCAATCCCAACAACGCAGCCGGCTCCGACGTGTAGAGAGCGATCAACCGCTCGATCGGGATCAGCTTGCGCTGGTGGACGAGGATTTCGCAAAAGGTCGAAAACTCCGTTTCCAATCCCGTGATTCCGAACGGCGCCTGATCAAATTCCTTTTCCTTTTCGTAACTGGCATGCGGGGCATGGTCACTGCAGAGAACGGTCAATGTGCCGTCTGCAATCCCCTCCAGAATGGCTTCGACATCCTCCGGCGCACGCAGCGGCGGGTTCATTTTGAAGTTCGTGTCGAACGACCGCACATCCGCATCCGTGAGCGCGATATGGTGCGGGCACACTTCCCCCGAGACCGGCACCCCGCGGGCCCGCGCCTCGCGCAAGAGCCGAACGCTCCCGCCGGAACTGACGTGCTGGCAATGCACCGGTGTGCCACACAGTTCAGCCAGCAGGATGTTGCGCGCGACGATCAATTCCTCCCCCGCCCGTGGCCAGCCGGGGAGCCCCAGGCGCAGACTCCATTCGCCCTCGTGCATTACCCCATCGCCCACCAAAGACTCGTCCTGGCAATGGTCCATGACCGTCAGACCAAACATGCGGGCGTATTCCAGAGCGCGGCGCATCACTTCATGATTCTGCACACAGTGTCCGTCGTCCGTCAGCGCGACGATGCCGGCACCGGCCATCGCTCCGTAGGGCGCCAATTCCTCGCCGGCGAGACCTTTCGTAATGGCTCCCGTGCAGAAAACATTCACGCAGGCCTCACGCGCCGCCTTCTCGCGAATCCAGGTGATCGTCGCCGCATTGTCCGCTGCCGGACTCGTGTTGGGCATGGCCACCACGCTGGTAAACCCTCCCGCAGCCGCCGCCCGCGTGCCGCTTCGGATCGTTTCCTTGTGCGACTGGCCCGGCTCGCGCAGATGAACGTGAATATCGATCAGGCCCGGTGCCACGACCAAACCCGCCGCATCGATCACCGCCACGTCCTCCGGCACGGGCGTCCCCGCTCCGGCGATTCGGCCATCCAGGACCAAAAGGTCTCCGGTTTCGTCGCGACCATTCGCCGGGTCGATGATGCGGCCGTTGCGAATCGAGAGATTTTTCATGCGGGCAGGCCGGCCCCGCCGGCGCAAAGGTAGAGGGCGGCCATGCGGACCGCGATGCCGTTCGTCACCTGCTCGAGGATGACGCTCTGAGAACCGTCAGCCACCTCACTGTCGATTTCGACACCCCGGTTGATCGGGCCCGGGTGCATGATGAGGCATCCGGGCTTCAGACGGGCGGCGCGCGCCTTGGTCAGGCCGAAGAGCGAGACATACTCGCCCAGTCCCGGAAAGTATTCCTTCCGCTGGCGTTCGTGCTGGATGCGGAGCAGGTTGATGACATCGGCGTCTTCCAGAACGTCGTCCAAACGGTGGGCGACCCGAACCCCGAGTTTTTCAAATCCACGCGGGACCAGCGTCGTTGGCCCCACGAGCGTCACAGACGCACCCAACTTGACCAAGCCGTGGATGTTCGACCGTGCCACGCGGCTAAAAAGGATGTCGCCGACGATCAACACGTTCAAACCCGCGATGCGTCCGTGCTTTTCGCGCATCGTAAACAAATCGAGCAAACCCTGGGTCGGATGCTCATGCGCTCCGTCTCCGGCATTGATCACCGAAGCCGCGAGCCGCGTGGAGAGGAAATGCGGCGAGCCGGCCGAGCTATGCCGGAGGACGATGATGTCGGCGTGCAGCGCCTCCAGGTTCAGCGCCGTGTCCTTCAATGTTTCGCCCTTTTGCAGGCTGGACGCCGTCGCCGAGATGTTCACGACATCCGCACTCAGCCGCAGCGCGGCGATCTCGAACGACGTGCGCGTGCGCGTGCTCGGCTCAACGAAGAAATTGACGAGCGTTTTGCCGCGAAGCGCGGGAACTTTCTTCAAGCTGCGCTCCCCAACGCCCTTGAACGCCGTCGCCGTGTCCAGAAGCACCTGAATTTCCTCCGCGCTGAGCTCGTCCAATCCGAGGAGATCTTTGCGCGACCAGCGGTTCATCGTTCACCTCCCACGACACTCACCGAATCCGGAACCCCGTCCAGGTTCTCAAAACGGACCCGAATCCTTTCCGCGCGCGACGTCGGCAGGTTTTTCCCGACAAAATCTGCGCGAATCGGCAACTCGCGGTGCCCGCGATCCACCAAAACCGCCAACTGGATGAAGGACGGTCGCCCAAAAGAGGACACCGCATCCAGCGCCGCCCGGCAACTCCGGCCGGTAAAAAGCACGTCATCCACAAGGATCAGCGGCCGCCCGTCGAGATCCACGGGCAATTGGGTGGGCTCAACAGTCGTCATTCGCCCCCGCGTCGATAGGTCGTCGCGATGCATCGAAACATCGACCGACCCAACAAACGGACGCACGCCCTCGATTTGTTCAATATGATCGGCGAGGCGACGGGCGACCTCGATCCCCCGCGTGGGAATACCAGCCAGGACGAGTCGATTCAGGTCCGGCTGTTTTTCGACGATCTCGTGAGCCATCCGCCGGATGGCTTTGCCAATCGCCCCGGCATCCAGAGCGGTGGTGACTGTTTCAGTTTCTGGCATCAGCTTTGACCTTCGTGCTCTCACGGGAGCCCGTTAAAGGCCGGTCAGTTCATCACGCAGTGGTTTTCTCGGCTCGTTGGGACTTCGAACGACCGGTGCGCCACGCCGAGCGATATTTCACGATCCAATCGAGTAACGCCCTCTCAAAGCCGATGTCCTGGCCCGCTTTCTCGCTTTCAATCCACTTGTGGCGGAGGATTTCCTCCCGTTCCGCCAAAAATTCCTTGTAGAGAACCGAGTTCTTGACGAGGTCGGGCGCCTCGGGTTTCTGGGAGCTCATTTCCGGTTCCATAATCGAGCTACGCACGCGAAAGTCAAACGGTTTCCCCCGCCGGGAGCAGCAGCGAGTTCCAGATCATGACATCCATCAAGGGTTTGCAACGCAAATCGTCATGCTTTCGGTCAGGCAAACAAGGCCGCCAAAACCGCCCGCGTGTCCCGGAGGTCCGCAAAAAGAAAGTCCGGTGCATGCGAAGCGAGATCGGATTCGGCATAGTGCCCGGTCGCAATCGCCACCGTCTTCGCCCCAATCGCCTTTCCGCAGGCAATGTCCTTGGGCGTGTCGCCAATCACAAAAACCCGCTCCGGCGGAAATTCCGCCCCATGGAACTCAAGCGCACGCTGACAGGCGAACGGTCCAAGTTGATTTCGGTCATGATGGTCGTCCGCAAACGCACCGAAAGCAAAAAACTCCCATACCCCGTAGTGACGCAGTTTGATCTCCGCTCCCCGGCGGACGTTTCCCGTCAACAATCCCACGACCGCATCTGGACGCCCCCGGAGGTCCTCCAACAAGTCCAAAATACCCGGAAGGACCCGTCCGTCATGACGCGGCATGCGCTCGGCCAGGTGGTGCAGGTAGCCGTCCAGTAAAGAGGCCTGATTTTCCACGGTCACCGGCAACCCGTGTTTCTCCAGAAGGAGCCTCGCGATCCAAGCATCGGTCGCCCCCGCCAAAGAGATACCCGAAAGATCCTCGGACACGCCAAATCGCGTTCGCATGGCGTCGATCAGCGCCCCCTCACCGGCCCCCCCGGAGGTGATCAACGTCCCGTCAATGTCAAATAGGAACAGACGGGCCTCAGGCGTCATCGTCCTCCGCTTCGACCGGCTCCGGCTCCAGGACCTCACCATACTTGGTGAACTTCCGCTGGCGCTTCGATGACGGCAGCGGACTCAGCGTCATACCGATCGCGCGCCCCACCAACTTCGGCTCCATGTCGACGTGGGCCATCCCCGCCAGATCCTGCCGCACACGCTGAACCACCTGCATCCCAAGTTCCTGGTGAGCCATTTCGCGACCGCGAAACTGCAGGTGCACTTTGACCTTGTTACCCTTGTCCAGGAAATCCTCCGCATGCCGGAGCTTCGTCACATAGTCATGCTCATCAATGTTCACCCGGAACTTGATCTCCTTCACTTTCCCGGCCGAGTTCTTTTTCTCCTTGTCCTGCTTCGACAGATCGTAGCGGAACTTCCCAAAGTCCACGATCCGGCACAC
Organism: Terrimicrobiaceae bacterium; assembly: GCA_033763515.1. GTDB lineage: Bacteria > Verrucomicrobiota > Verrucomicrobiia > Chthoniobacterales > Terrimicrobiaceae > JANRKJ01. The sequence goes on from JANRKJ010000024.1 coordinate 14,744, forward strand.
TGGCGGCTGCGCATTCGGGGCAATTTCGACCAGATCGAGCCCAAGAGCCCGGGCCCGCTTCAGTGCTTCGTCCAGGCGCATGACGCCCAGTTGTTCGTTTGTGGCTGCGACGATCACGCGCACCTCCCGGGCGCGGATGCGTTCATTGACGCGTATATCCTTTAAGTTAATGGGACCTCCAGATTGGGGTTGGACTGCATGGCGAAACCCAACCGGGGTTTCGCGAGACGGATGACGCCACCGACTGGGGCGTGGAAATTCTCCTCATGCGCAGCATGAATTAGATTTCGCGTGGAGAAAATTGCATGGATGCCGGTCGGTCGGGAATTTGACGGCAGCATTCAAGAAATTCAGCGGCGGGCGCAAGCGGAAATTTTCACCGATCGAAAAATGAACGGCGATCTCGGTTCCACTGCGCCGGGTTCATGGAGCATTTCCCTCTTGCCGTGCTGTCTCGAAATGTGATTCAATCACAAAAGCATGAAAATCGCTGCCGTTGCCCTCCTTTCCGTGCTCTCTCTAGCCGGAGCCGCCTACGCCGACATCCAAGCGCCCCCGGCCTCCGATCAAGGCCCGACCCGCAAGCTCGGCCGCGGCATTTCGAACATCGCGTTCGGCGTGACAGAGGTAATCGACCAGATGACGGCCATCAACTACTCCGAGGGTAATGCCGCCGCATGGAGCTACGGGCTCACACGCGGCGTCGGTCGGATGTTCGCCCGGCTTGGCTACGGCATCTACGAAGTCGCACTCTTTCCGTTCCCAACCCACAAGGGTACCTACTACCCGCCGTATCGCAGCCAGATCCCGTGGATCAACTCCGGCTACGAAGAGTTCCCGCCCGAACTCGGCTTCAATACCAAATACGACTACGTCCGCGACTACCAGCGGAGCCCGGAGTAGAGGCAAGCGCCTCGAAAGTGCGAGTAGGGTAGGTTTTCCCCGAATAGGGAGATTCTTCTTTTTATAGGACGGTGGCGTTTATTCGTCGTCGGGGATTTGGAGTGTCTTGAGGATCCGTTGTGTCGCCGGCAACTCGTTCGTTTGCTTCTCCAAGACGCCCTTCCGACAAGTCCCCCGTTTTTTCAGTCCGATCGCCCTGCTTCACAGCCTCGACTTCACCCTCGTAGCGTAATCGACCGCGAGCGCTCCAGTCCCGTTTCCCTGTAAAGGATCCCTCATCGCAGTGGCACTTTCTTCAGCCCGATGCGAATCGGGCCTTCCCAAACCGCGCCTCTGCCGCCTGAAACAGCGAGAGGCCAAGAGTCCTCCAGACTCCAATCCGTCAGAGATGAATGCTCTGAACCACGCTCGTCAGACGGTCATTCTGCTCAACCACGTTCCCAACAAAAGCAAAACCGGGCTGGAGGTGAACCAGCCCGGTTTCGAAAAGTCCGATTCCGTGTCGATGGGTTAGTTGAGGGGCGTCAGCGAACCAGCATTAGTAACACCGAACGTGTTGGTAAGGTTGCCGGCGTCGGCGGCACGGGTGTAAATCGCTCCGTCACCACCCTTACGGAAGACAACAAATCCTTTTCGTCCATAGGGAGAATTCGTCGTCAAAGCGCTAGACGCCCAGTTCTTGGTCACCAGAAACGCCTGCTCGCCAGGAGTTGATTCCGTCGTCTGGAACACCGTGAATGCCGACGTTGTGGGAGTCACCGTAACGTTCGTGGACGAAACCGTTGCGGCCTGGACACCCGGCGCTGCAACAAGTTTTTTCACGTCATTTGCGGTGAGATAGTTATTCGTTACCAGCGTATCGAAGAAGTTCTGAAGCGTCATCTGAGTCGTGCCATCCGACGTCGTCCAGGAAGGACCGCTTCCGGTGGTCGTGGAGTCCAGTGACATCTGCTGGGTCGCAAGGGTCAGCTGACGGGCGTTGTTCAGAGTCTGGGTCATCTGTCCACGGGTCAGCGCGTTCGTTACCGCGGGGATGGCGAGAGAGGCCAGAATGCCGATGATCGAAATGACGACGAGGAGTTCGATAAGAGTGAAGCCGGAGGGTTTCTTCATAATGAGTGGACTTGAGGCAAGATGGCCGGGGAGGTTGAAACTGTCAAACCGCATTTCTTGGGAAAATACGCAGTATTACGTAGGAATTTGACTGACTTTTGCGCTGGCGTCACGGGCCGGCTGGAGAGCCGTTCGTCGGGCGCAGTGAATCGGAAAACGCTCGCCCGGCTTCCTTGAATGCCTCGCCAATTTGCTCGACCGCCCGGCGGGCGTCCTGGAGCGCACGGGCCATTTTGAACGCCTGCAAATCGGTGCGAATGTTCTCGGCCTGTTGGCGGAACAGATCCGCTTGGGCCGAATCCCCCTTGCGTTCCAGTTCGGCCACTTGACTGTCGAGTTTCGACAAGGTGGCCTGCAGGACGGCGTCGGTGGCTTCCGTGGGATTGGCCTTGTAAGCGGCCAGATCCCGGCGCGCGCGATGCGCGGTATTCTCCGGGGAGTCACATCCTGCGAGAAAGATCGCAGCAAAGACGACAGTCAGGAGGCGGGATGTCATGCGCGATAGACGAACGTGTCAGTGCTCGGCGAGCGGCCGCGTTCGTGGGAGACATTCGGATGGTTTGCAGCCAGGTGGCGTCCGATGTGGAAGATTTCCTCCGGATCGGCCTCGACATAGACGGCCAATTGCTCGGCCGTCTGCGGACTTGCGGTGGAGCGCAATTTCTCGAGGACCTTCGCCTGGATCGCCAGAATCCTCGCAGCGGCCTTCTTACCCGCCTCGACGCCCGGTTGGTGGTAGGCGTTGACATTCACCAGGCTGCCGTAGAATCCGACCGCGCGTTCAAAGAGGGCGATGAGGGCACCGAGTTGGAACGCGTTGAATTCCGGGATGCTGATCGTAATCGACTCGCGTCCCTTTTCGTGAAGCGCGCTCCGTGTGCCGCGAAGGAATCCTTGCAGATAATCGCCGGGGGTGACACCGGGTTCGACCTCCAGTTCCTGGAAAGACGCGGCTTTTCGAACTTCCAGGAAGGTGGCAAAGAAATTGTTCACACCGTCCCGGAGTTGTTGCACATAGGCGTGCTGGTCGGTCGAGCCCTTGTTGCCGTAGACGGCGATGCCTTGGTTCACAACGCGGCCATCCAAATCCAGTTCCTTGCCCAGCGACTCCATGACGAGTTGCTGGAGATAACGGCTCAAAAGCAGCAGGCGGTCCTTGTAAGGCAGGATCACCATGTCTTTCGCACCCCGGCCACCGCCGGCATGGAACCACATAAGCGCCAGCAACATCGAGGCGTTCTTCCGGATGTCGTCCGTGCGGGTCTTCGCATCCATGGCCGCAGCGCCGGAGAGAAATTGATCGATGTCCAAACCTTGCAGTGCCATCGGAACCAACCCGACCGCGCTCATCACCGACGTTCGGCCGCCGACCCAGTCCCACATTGGGAACCGGCGGAGCCATCCCTCCGCGACAGCCACCTTGTCCAACTCACTGCCGTCGCCGGTCACCGCCACAAACTGCCCGGCAAACGGAATTCCGGCTTTTTTGAATGCCGCCTGAGCGACGAGCATCCCGTTCCGGCTTTCTTTTGTGCCGCCGGATTTTGAGATGACCACGACGAGCGTGGTGGCCAATCGGCCGCCGATCTGCTCGACGACTTTTTCCATGCCATCCGGGTCCGTATTATCGAAAAAGTGAACCGCGAGCGGGTTCGATGGTGCCCAGAGCGCATCGGCAACGAGCTGCGGCCCGAGCGCGGATCCACCGATCCCGACGACGAGAACATCCGTGAACTTCGCTCCATTTGCCGCCTTCAGGTTTCCGGAATGAACATCGGCTGCAAACGCCGCAATGGCCGCCTTGGTCGACTCGATCTCGATCCGCAAAGCCGGTGTCGGAGCGATCGCCGGATTGCGGAGCCAGTAGTGACCGACCATGCGCTTTTCGTCCGGGTTCGCAATCCCGCCGGTCTCAAGTTCTTTCATCTGCGCACAGGCTTTATCGGCCGCCACGGCCATGCCGGTGAAAAAATCATCCGGAAAATCCATCCGGCTGATATCGATGGAGAAACCCAGGTCGTCGTAGCTGAGGAAAAACTGCTCGAAGCGTGACCAAAGCGAGGATTGGGTGGTTGAGTTCACCCCGCCGAGCGAACTAGAATCCCACAGGCATGGCAAACCGAAATCCGCAGCGCGAAGCGTTCTTTCAGGAATCGGGTGTCGTCTGCGCCAATGCTGAGCAAACCGCCTCCGCCGGACGCCTCTGGGCCGCGTGGCTGGAATCCGGCTCGGTCCTGAGCCTCGAAGGCCCGCTCGGGGCCGGAAAAACGTGCTTCGTTCGCGGTTTGGCGCACGGCCTCGGACATGCGCCGAGTGGCGTTTCGAGCCCAACGTTCACACTGGTTCACGAATACACAGGCGGTGCCATCCCTCTTTTGCACTACGATCTTTACCGGATCGAATCCGTCGAGGAACTGGAACCGCTCGGCATCGCCGACGATCTCGGTGCAACCTGCATTTGTGCCGTCGAGTGGGGCGATAAGTTCCCGCAAATTTTCCCGCCGCGAACGATCCGGATCCAATTCACCATCGAAGGCTCCAGGCGAATCCTCCGCGCGCTGAATCATTCACCGGCCACATCTCCGCGATGAACCTGCTCGTCCTTGAAAACTCGACCTCGGTCGGCAGCCTCGCCTGGGTGGAAAACGGCCGCGTGGTCCGGGAGGAAACGCACGAAAGCCCCCGTGGCCGCGGAGCCCAGTGGTTCGAAAACCTCGCGAATTTCGCCGGACGTCCGATCGACGGCATCCTGATCGGTACCGGGCCCGGGAGCTATAATGGCCTCCGCTCGGCCGCCGCGGCCGCGTGGGGACTGGCCCGTGCGAGGAACGTTCCCCTGCGGGGCGTGAGTTCGCTGCTGGGTTATCCGGACGAAAACTACGCCGTGGTGGGCGATGCACGGGCGGGCCAATGGTTTTTCGCCGCGGTGCGCGACCGGCATTTCCAAACTTCCCCTCTCCTCATCCCGGCCGGCCGCGGGCTCCCGGACGGCGCCGGCGTGCTTTATTGCGTTAACAAGGAAAGCGCTCCATCAGGCGCACTTCTTCGCCATCCCTCAGCGGGACTGCTGGCGCGATTTTGGGAAGTCGCGGGAACGCCCGAGCCAATCTACCTCAAGCCGCCGCACATTACGATGCCGGCTCGTCCGCCGGCCCGCCTCGCGTCCCCTGCTCCAGCAGACGGACCCGGCGGTCGGCCCGAGGAAGCCGGATCGTAAGCGTCAACCCGCGTCCCGGCAGGCTCTCCAGAATCACCTCGCCGCCGTGCGCGCGGACGATTCGCCGGACGATCAGGAGCCCCAGCCCGCTGCCGCCCGACTTGGTCGTAAAATAGGGTTCGAAGATCCGGCTGATGTTTTCCGGCGGGATCCCGCCACCGGTGTCCGCGAAGGAAACGTTGACGTGGGTTTCGTCCGATGATGTCCGGACCCGGAAAAATCCGCCGGCCTTCATCGCCTGGAGCGCATTGCGGACGATGTTGTAGAACGCCTGCTTGATCTGATCGCGGTCCAATTCCAGCAGCGGAAGATTGCGATCCAGTTGGACCTCGACGATCACGTCCCGGTCGCGGATTTCCGGCTCCAAAAACGAGAGCGACTCCTCGACAATCGCATTGACATTTTCCGGCCGGACGTCGATCGGCTGCGGCCGGATCGCGCGCAGGAACTGCGTGATGATGTGATCCAACCGCGAGACTTCGCCCCGCGCGACAGCCACCGATTTTTCCAGCTCGCCCCGCGATTTCGCCGGCAGCTTGCGCAACGAGCGCTGCATGAGCTGCAGGTGGATATCCAGTGAGTTGAGCGGATTGCCGATTTCATGCGCGACACCCGCGGCCAGCATCGTGAGGGCCGAGAAACGTTCGCTTTCGATGGTCTCCTGCGTCGCACGGCGCGTTTGGGTGATGTCGCGGAGAATGATCGCGCGACCAACGGTCTCTGGAGCGTCCCCCTCCGTCTCGTCACTCAGCAGCGGGACCACGTAGAAATTCAGGAAGCGGTTGTCAGGGTAAAAAACTTCCATGTCCCGGCTCACCACCTCTTCACCCGATCCCGAAAGCGCATCCCAATCCAAGCCCCGGACGACTTCGCCGAGCGGGCGTCCCAGGCTCGTCTCGACCTCGATGCCGAAAAACCCACAAGCCGCGCGGTTCAGATAGATCAAGCGCCCCTTCGGATCGGTGACCATCACGCCTTCAAGGATCGCGTTGAAAATCGTCTCGAGAAACCCCTTCTCCCGCGCGATCTCCACAAGATAGCTCTGTACCTCACCGGGCTGGACCAACCCGATCCGCTCGATCAGTTTGTCCAGAAATCCCCGCCTCATGCCTTCCACTGGACCGATTGCTCGTCGGTCGCAAACCGGATGAACCCACGTCCTCCCGGACGCCCGTTGCCCGATGCCCCCCAGCCGCCGAACGGAAGCGTCGACGGCGAAAAGGTCGTCGGCAAATTCCAATACAAGTTGCCAACGGCAAGTCGTCGCCCCAGGCGGTCAAAAAGCTTCCGGTCCGACGTGAAGACGGATGCTGTCAAGCCGAACGGCCACGCCGCATGGCGTTCCGCCGCATCGTCCGGGCCGGTGATCGTCTCGACCACGAGCACCGGCAAAAACGTCTCGCGCCGGCCGAGCAAGGAAGCATCGAGATGCGCCGGATCACCGGCCTTCAAGATCGCCGGTTGAACAAAATGCCCGCGCCGTCCAGCAACGCTCTCGAGAACGTTTCCGGAACGAAGCCATTCTCCCGCATCGACCGCCGTCACCTCACGATAACGATCGACCGCCGCCGCGCTGATCACCGGCCCCAGCCTGGTCGCTTCGTCGAGTGGGTTGCCGGGCAAAAACGCATCAACGGCCCCGAGCAGGCGTTCCAGAAAGTCCGACTCCACATCGCGGTGAACCAGTACACGAGACGTCGCATTGCAACGCTGTCCGGCCGTCAGGCACATGCCATCCGCCACCGCCGCCGCGGCGGCATCCAGATCGGCGTCGGCCCACACGATCACGGAGTTTTTCCCGCCCAATTCCAAGGCGAGGGATTTTGAATAATCGGCCGCTAATTCCCGTGCGAGGGCGGTTCCAGCCGGAATCGATCCGGTGAAACAAACCGAGCGCACGGCCGGGTGAATGGAAAGCAGCCGCCCCGTCTCCGACCATCCGGGCACAAACTCGAAAACACCCGGTGGCAGCGCCGATTGCATGAGCGCTGCATAGGACGCCCCCGTATGGACCGCAAACGGTGAGGGCTTGAAGAGAACGGTATTCCCGGCCAACAGGTAGGCGACGGTTGCCCCGTGGCCAAGGTGGATCGGAAAATTGAACGGCGCAATCACGGCGGCAGGTCCGCGGGGGAATTGTCGGACAGCAGCCGGATACGGTCCGTCGGAGACCTTTTCCTCGTGGAGGTAGCGTTCTCCATCGGCAAACGTGAGATCAAATTTCGCGATCACGGCTCCGATTTCCAGCCGTGCCTCACGCGATGGCTTCCCGGTTTCCCGGGCAATCAGCCGGGCGAGATTTTCCTGATCGTTCCGGATGGCTTCACGCGCGGCGGTCAGGGCATCACGCCGGCTCTCGAAGGCTTGTTCGGACCAACCGCGGAACGCCTCCAGCGAGCGGGCCACCGCCGGTTCAACTGCGACCGTGGAGGCCGGGGGAAACTCATCATCGAGGTTGCCGGGCGAACGGTTCCGCCATTCCAACGGGTCGGAGGACATGCCGGAACTTAGCAGCGGGAACGGGTTGATCTCAATTCAGGAATTCGCGCCAGAAGAAAACCACCGAAAGCCCGACACCAATCAACCCAACGAGCAATCGCACCTGCTTCTGAGAAATGCGCTGAGCAAACGCGGCACCGAAATAGTACCCGAACCCCGCGCCGATGGTCATGACGATCGCCTCCGGCCACACGACGAGCCCGGCGAAAACAAAATAGATGGTGGCCACCACATTGATCAGGGCTGCGAGAACGGTCTTGATCGCATTCATCTCATGAATGTGTTTCAGCCCCATCAGTCCCATGGTCGCGAGCATCAGAATGCCGATCCCTGCGCCAAAGTAGCCGCCATAGATCGCGACGACACCCTGCAGGACCACCGCAGCAGCCACCGCCCGCCGGCTGCCGCCGCCGGCGAGCGCTTCAAAGCCGGCAAATCGTCGGATCACGTCATTCAGGAGAAAGAGCGCGGTTGCAAAGAAAATCAGGAAGGGAACGAGCTGGTCGAAAACCCGCTCGTCCGTCTGTGTCAAGAGCCAGGCGCCGACCAGTCCGCCCAGAATGCTGATCGGCGCAAACTTCGCGAGCCACGGCCGGGCCGCCGGAAGATGCGGGCGGTATCCATAGAGGCTCCCGACAATTCCCACCAACAACGCCAGCGTGCTCGTCGCGTTGGCTTGGATCGATGGCATGCCAAACGCAATCAAAGCCGGGAACGTGAGGATGGTTCCGCCACCCGCGATCGCGTTCATCGCACCCGCGACGACCGCTGCCGCAAGAAGTATCGCCATTTCCCACACAAGAGCGGTTTTCGCACGACGGGTGCCTCCGCGCGAGACGCAAATCCCAGACTGGTCGGGTGCGCCGGAATTTGCATGAATCTCAACTTATGACCCGTTTGCGAACGACCCTGTCGCAATACCCGTTCGCGATTCTCCTGGCGACGTTGTCCCTCATGCTCGGGCTCTCCCCGGTAATCTCGTTGTTCGGGGAATTTTCCGCCTTGTTCGAAGGCCTGCGCGCGCTTTTGCCGCTGAGTCTGCTCGTTGTGAGCGCATCGGCTTTTGCGCTCTGGCAAAGGCGGCACCATCATGCCCTCCACCTCCTGGCTGCGATCTTCGTGGCGATCTTCCTCGCCTTGGGCGGATTCATCACGCATCGCTCGTTCGCCGTCGTCCAACTTTCCACCCAGATCGTCTTCCTCCTTTATGTGCTCTGGTCGGTCATCCGGGTGGTCTTCAGCACGCGGGATGTGACAGCTGACATCCTCTGCGGATCGGTTTGCGTTTACCTTCTGACCGGTGTCGTCGCGGGCCTCGTCTTTGTTCTCATCGAAATTTCCTTTCCGGGCAGCTATCTGATCACCGGCCCGGAAGGCGCCGCCGGCAGCGACCAGGTTCTCATCCACGATCCGGGATGGCTGCTCTATTTCAGCTTCGTCACGCTGACCACCGTCGGCTACGGCGACATCGTTCCCGCCTCGAACATCGCCCGGAGCGCGGCGGTCGTCGTCGCCGTCGCCGGTCAGATCCTGCTCATGGTCATGATCGCCCGCCTTGTCGGCCTCCACGTCGTCCAGGCCGCCGCGCCGCCGGAGTCCTGATCAAACCTTCCAGAGCTGGAGCACACGAAGGTAGTTCGCCCGCTCGAAGGCCGACGGGTCCGGCGAATTCCGGTGGCTCAAACATCCGCGCATTTCCTCGACCGATGCGTAGTCATGCTCGTCCATCCACCGCTCAAAGTCCGCGACCAAGGCCTGCAGAGCCGTCGGCCCATGGCGCAGGATCATCGAGACCAACTGCAGCACATCCGCTCCGGCCATGATGCCTTTGACAGCGTCGTGCACCTTGTGAACGCCGCCACTCAGTGCCAGCGAAGCCTCCACGCGGCCGTGGAGAACGGCCATCCATCGCAGCCTCAGCAGCAGTTCGGACGACGTCGAAAGGAAAATCTTTGGCTCGACGGTCAGGTCCTCGATATCGAGGTCGGGTTGGTAGAAGCGATTGAAGAGGACCAGTCCATTCGCCCCCTCCCCCGCCAGATTGCGTGCCAGATGCGGCAGCGAGGAATAGAACGGTGCCAACTTCACGGCGAGGGGGATGGAAATCTTCTCACGCACCGCGGCGACAACATCGAGGACACGTTCCTCGACCTCGCTCCCGCTCTGCTCAAAATCCGTCGGGACTTCATAGAAGTTCAGTTCCAATGCGTCGGCTCCGGCCTCTTCGAGCAAGCGCGCGTGGGAGACCCAGCCGCCCGGCGTCCGACCATTCAGCGAAGCGATCACGGGAATACCAAGATGCTCTTTGAGCCGTGCGAGGTGGTTCAGATATTCCTCGGGACCATGCGGGTAATCGGTCAGGTCCGGGAAATAGCTCAACGCTTCCGCAAACGAATCCTCGACCGATTCGGTGAGAGCAGCGACCGCGGTGGACTCGCTGGTGAGTTGCTCTTCAAAGAGCGAGTGCATGACCAACGCCGAAGCACCGGCGTCCTCCAGGCGGCGGGCGGAATCCAGATCGTCCCCGAGCGGCGACGCTCCGATGACGAACGGGCTCTTCAGTTCCAGTCCCAGATAGCGGGTGCGGAGTTTCATGGGTTTTGTGGTTGGGTGTTTGTGGCCATGCGCCGATAAAGGTCGTAGCGTTCGCGGACGTGATCCTGGGCGAGCACCGCCAGGCGCTCGGCGCGTTCCTTGTCGGTCGCTTCGAGGAACTTGTACCGAACCTCGTTTTCCGTGAACCGCTGGAGCGGCAACTTCGGCTCGGCACTGTCGAGCACCAGCGCATTCTGCCCGCTCCGGGCCCGGCGCGGATCGAACCGATAGAGCGGCCAATAACCAGTATCGACCGCCAGCTTCTGCTGTTCGAGTCCGTTTGCGAGATTGAACCCATGGGCAATGCAGTGGCTGTAAGCAATGATCAGCGACGTGCCGGGATAGGCCTCCGCCTCGGCGATCGCCTTGACGGTTTGCGAATCCTTGGCTCCCATCGCAATCCGGGCGACATAAACATCGCCATAACTCATGGCATAGAGTCCGAGATCCTTCTTCGCCCGGGCCTTGCCGGACGTGGCAAATTTCGCCACCGCGCCGATCGACGTCGATTTCGACTGCTGCCCGCCGGTGTTCGAATAGACCTCCGTGTCCAGCACGAGGATGTTCACGTTCTCGCCAAGGGACAGAACGTGGTCGAGCCCGCCGAAGCCGATGTCATAGGCCCATCCATCGCCGCCGATGATCCATACCGACTTCTTCACCAAGTAGTCCGCGAGCCGGGCCAGACGCGGCCGGACCACCTCGGGGACGCGGTGAAGTTCGTTCCGGAGCCGCTCGACGCGCACACGCTGCGCGGCAATTCCGGCTTCGCTCGACTGGTCGGCATCGAGGATTTCGGTGACAAAATCCGCGCCGAGCGCGTCACCAAGTTGCGCGAGAATTTCCCGCGCCTGGGCCTCCTGGTCGCTGACCGAAAGCCGCAGGCCGATGCCGAATTCCGCATTGTCTTCGAAGAGCGAATTCGCCCAGGCCGGGCCGCGTCCGTCACAGTTTTTCGCATAGGGCGTCGTCGGGAGGTTGCCGCCGTAAATCGACGAGCAGCCGGTCGCATTGGCAATCAGTGCACGGTCGCCGAACAATTGCGAAATCAACTTCAAATACGGCGTCTCGCCACAGCCCACGCACGCACCGGAGTATTCGAACAACGGCTCGAGGAACTGGCTGTCCTTGACGAGATCGGTCTTCAACCGCGCACGATCCGGCATCGCCAGTGACTCGAAGAAAGCGAACTTGTCCCGTTCGCGCTCGCGCAACGGGGCCTGATCCGCCGGATCAAGCGCTTTGTGGCTTGCATTCGTTTTGTCCTTCGCCGGGCACACATTGATGCAAAGCCGGCATCCGGTGCAGTCCTCCGCCGCGACCTGGATCGTATACCGGTGTCCCTTGAGTTCAGGCGAGCGGAAGGGCGCGGACTGAAAACTTTCCGGCGCGCCATTCAACGCCTCCTCCGGATAGTGCTTGGCGCGAATCGCCGCATGCGGGCAGACGAGAACGCACTTGTTGCACTGGATGCAAAGCGCCGCGTCCCACACCGGGATCTCCTGGGCGAGATTGCGCTTTTCCCAGCGGCTCGTGCCGGTCGGCCAGACTCCGTCCGGCGGAAACGCACTCACCGGCAGCGCGTCGCCGCGACCGGCGAGCAGGGGACCACAGACGTTCCGCACGAAGTCCGGTGCCTCCTCGGGGATCGGCAAGGGCATGGGCCGTGTCGCCGTGGGCTCGGCCGGGACATGGACTTCGCGCACACCTTCAAGCGCCTTGTCGACCGCCGCCCAATTCCGCTGCACCAATTCCACGCCCTTGCGGAGGTAACTTTTCTCGATGGCGGATTTGATCTCGGAAATCGCCTGATCGATCGGCAGGATGTCACTGAGCGCAAAATAGGCCACCTGCATGATCGTGTTGATGCGCGCTCCCATGCGGGTCTCGCGGGCAATCCGATACGCGTCGATCACATGGAAACGGAGCTTCTTGGCGATGATCTGCTCCTGGATTTCCCGCGAGAGATGAGACCACGCCGAGTCCGCATCGTGGGGGGAATTCAGAAGGAAAATCGCGCCCTCGCGGGCCAGTTCAAGGACCGGTTGTTGCTCGAGCAGGTGATATTGATGGCAGCCGACAAAATCCGCTCCACTGACCAAATACGGTGCCCGAATCGGGTCGCGGCCAAATCGCAGGTGCGACACGGTCACCGCTCCGGATTTTTTCGAGTCATAAACGAAATAGGCCTGTGCGTGGAGGCCGAGCTTCTTGGCGATGATCTTGATCGTGTTCTTGTTCGCACCAACCGTTCCATCCGATCCCAGACCAAAGAAGACCGCCTGGTTGAACGACTCGCCCGGAAGACGGAAATCCGCATCATACCGCAAGGAAAGTCCGCTGATGTCGTCTTCGATGCCGACCGTGAATCCGGATTTCGGTTCGGCCGCCTGCATTTCGTCGAAGACTGCTTTGGCCATTCCCGGCGTGAACTCCTTTGACGCCAGTCCGAACCGCCCTCCTGTCACGACCGGAAGATCCGTCCAGCGCGACCGCCCCTGCTGGAGCACGGTTGTCGAGACGTCGACGAAAAGTGGCTCGCCGGGTGCGCCGGGTTCTTTCGTCCGGTCCAGCACCGTGATGTGTTTGACCGTTTCCGGAAGCGCTCCAAGAAACGCAGCAGCGGAAAACGGTCGGTAGAGCCGCACCTGAAGCACACCGGTCCGGCGACCGCTTCCATTCAGATATTCCGACACAGCCCGCAGGGTTTCGCCGCCCGAGCCCATCACCACAACCACATGCTCGGCATCGGGGGCGCCGGCATAGTCAAAGATCCGATATTGCCGCCCCGTGAGCGCTGCAAATTGATCCATCGTTTCCTGAACGAGTTCCGGCAGGCCGGCGTAGAACGGATTCGCCGCCTCGCGCGCTTGGAAGAACGCATCGGGATTCTGTGCGGTGCCCCGGAGAGTTGGACGGTCCGGCGTCATCGCCCGCGCAGCATGCGCCGCGATCATCTCCTCGTCGATCATCGCCCGGACGATCTCGTCCGAAACGAATTCCATGTCGTTGATCTCGTGCGATGTGCGGAACCCGTCGAAGAAATGGAGGAATGGCACGCGCGCTTTCAAGGTTGCAGCGTGAGAAACGAGCGCCAGGTCGTGCGATTCCTGGACGTTCGCCGAGCCCAGCAGCGCAAATCCGGTCTGCCGCACCGCCATGACGTCCGAATGGTCGCCGAAGATCGAAAGTGCGTGCGTCGCCACCGAACGCGCCGCCACATGCAGACAGAATGGGATCAGCTGCCCCGCCAGTTTGTACATGATCGGGATCATCAGCAGCAGACCCTGCGAGGCCGTGAACGTTGTCGCCAGCGACCCGGCCTGGAGCATGCCGTGGACCGCGCCCGCCACGCCGGCTTCGCTCTGCATCTCGACGATCCGGGGCACGTGGCCCCAGACATTCGGCTTCCGGCGTGCCACCCATTCGTCCGCCAATTCGCCCATCGGCGTCGACGGGGTGATCGGGTAAATCGCTATCGTTTCGCTGGCACGGTAGGCGATCGAGGCCGCCGCTTCGTTTCCGTCCATACTCCGCCGCAGGGGCACATCAGTCTGCATGGATCCATTAGCGAAACTAATACCTATCGTGTAAAGGACAGACCCCGGACGGCCCGGGACATTGAGGGAAAACAATGACATGGCTCAAAAATCCGGTGCCACCTGCGGGGATTTTCGTCGGCAGAATGGTGGGATCCATGGTTCGATGCCGGGTTCGATGGAGATCACGATTTTGGCGAGCGGAAGTGCGGGAAATGCGGTGTTGTTGCGGTCCGATTCCGCCGCTGTTCTGGTTGATGCCGGCCTGAGTGCCCGCAAGCTGTGCAAGCTGCTCGAGTCTGTCGGGTGTCCGGCGGCGTCGCTGACGGCCATTTTGCTCACGCACGAACACGGCGACCATGCCCGGGGCCTCAAGGTTCTTGCACCAAAGGCCAACGTGCCGGTCTATGCCACGCCGCTCACGGCCGACTCACTCCGGCGGTCGGGCGTGGAGGCCAGGTGGGTGCTTTTCTCCAGCGGATCGCGGTTTTTGCTCGGCGATTTTGAAGTTCTGCCGTTCTCCGTTCCGCATGATGCCGCCGACCCGGTCGGGTTTGTCATGCGAACAGGCGACCGTGCGTTCGGTGTGCTCACCGATCTCGGCTATGGAACCCGACAGGTGATCGAAAGTGTCCGGGGCGTCGAGGCGCTCCTCATCGAGACCAATCACGACGAGGACCTCCTCAACCGCGATCCCAAACGGCCGTGGTCGGTGAAACAACGCATTCTCTCGCGTCACGGCCATCTTTCCAACGCCGCCGCTGCCGAACTGGTCGCCCAGATTGCGACCGAACGCCTCCGCCACGTTGTCCTCGGTCACCTGAGCCGGGATTGCAATTCGACCGATCTGGCCACCCTCGCGGTGCGGCACCGCCTGACCGGGAGGGACGACATCCAGATTCACTGCGCGCCGAATGACGAAGCTGCCGATCCCCTCCGTTTGGTGATTTGATCGCTCAGACCTCCGCGCCCGGATCACCGAAAATCTGGCGATAGCCCTCAACCCAAACGAGGTAGCTGAACGGCATCGTCGCCAAGAGCCCGACACAGCACAAAAGGATCCCCAGCATTGCGACCAGACCCATCGCCAGCATCAGCACGAACGCGCGGAACCATTGGCCGTGCACGGTGACCACCGCCATGCGCATCGCCTCCCACGCACCAAGCCCCCGGTCCATGACAAGCAGGTAACCGAAGTTCAGCGGAACCGCGAGATAGAACGACGGGACCAACAGGATCAAGATCCCGACAGCCAAAGCGACCTCCATGCCAAACGCTCGGTAGAGAAAATAGCATGGCACCGCGGCCACCAGACAGGCGACCAATACGAACAGCCCCCACAATGAGGCAAAGACCAAAAGGCGATACCAAACCGGCGAACGAAACGCGCTGAAAAGCAAGCCGAGCTTGGGTTCACGAAACGGATTCCTCACCGCGTCCAGCGAAAACATCATCAGCCCACCTGTCAGGAGAATGGAAACGGAGGCCGTGACCGCCCAGAAGAACGCGAAGATGATGACCACACCGCCGATCAACAGGACCATCATCTGCTGTTCCTGCGCCTTCCAAGGCGTTGCTTCGATGACCATCTGGGCCACCTGCATGGGCGTCTGAAGGACAGCCGATGCGACCAGAAAAATCAGGCTCCCGAGCACACAGACCGGCCACTGCTTGGAGAAAGCACCCCACGCTCCACGGAACGCTGCGGAAAGACTCAACCGACCCGGAAGATAGCCCGAGGGCGGCAGCGCCGGAGGCATCGGAACAGCCGGATTCTCTGTCGGTGCCGGAAGGTCCGTGAACGTCGACACCGGAGCCCACGATTCCATCGGAACGCGCCATGCGATGTCATCCGGAAGAAACCGGCCACTGCGAAGCCCATTCGCAACCTCCTGAGGTGCGAAGTCGCCCAAGCGCTGCCCACCGCGACTGATGAAGATCCGGCCCACGGTGGTGCAGAGATCTGCGCTCTATTGGTTCCCGGCCGCGCCGGCCGCTGCAGCGGCCCCGGCACCCGCCAGCACCCCCACGCCAAAGATCACTCCGCAACAGAGCAGGACGACAATCAACAAAGCCACAATCGGTCGCCAGAGATCGGTCTTGTGCGCCTCCTTGAGAGCGATCACCGAATAGACCAAAGACGCAATCATCGTGATGTAACTCCCACAAAGCGGCAGGACTTGCCCGACGGACGTCGCCCCCGTCGCGTAGGTGATCGCCCGAAATGTCGTTTCAAATGTCCCTTTTGCTCCCCCAACGACCATCAGCGCCACGTGGAAGATGCCCGACCAAACAAAGGCTCCGATGACCAGAAAGACCGGCAGGAGAACCGCTGTCCCAATCAGAATCCCCACGAGCATCGGACCCGAAACCGAAGCGGCACCCGCAGCGTCCCCGGTGACCATCGCCGGGTTCAC
Organism: Terrimicrobiaceae bacterium; assembly: GCA_033763515.1. Lineage (GTDB taxonomy): Bacteria > Verrucomicrobiota > Verrucomicrobiia > Chthoniobacterales > Terrimicrobiaceae > JANRKJ01. The sequence goes on from JANRKJ010000024.1 coordinate 31,027, forward strand.
CATCGCCACAGCCGCCTGATAGAGAATGCCGACGGCTCCGGTGATCCAGCCGATCAGCACATAAAATGTCAGCGGTTTTCCATAACCGCCATCGCGCTTGAGATCGCGAAAGACCGCGACCGGTTTGGTAACTACATCGCGAACAGTGCCGAACATGCGCGCGAAGAACGCTCCCTCTCTTTCCCATGCAGGCTCGACTCCGGCACTCTCGACGACCGATTCGACCATCGAATCTGCGGCCGTTGCCGCCACCGAGCCGGCCGGCGATGCAGCCGGCAGGTTGTTGAATGTGGAAAGTGGCTGCCAGGATTCCATCGGCTCCTGCCAGGCGAGGTCATCGGGCAAAAACCGCCCGCTTTGGAGTCCATCGGCGACCTCCTGCTCGGTAAACTGGCCGAGGCTCTGCCGGTTGCGATTGATGAAAATCATGCCCATGGACGCGATCTTCTACACGTCCGACCCGCAGCGGTCAAATGCCGTCGTCAGAACACTTTCGGTCGAGGCTTTTCCTTGCGGCCCGGTGCTGGATTTGCTACGAACTCCAGAGTTATGAACTGGTTGCTGATCGCCGGCGGTGCCTTTGTGAGCACTCTGGTCCCCCCCCAAGAACCCGAGATGTTCAACCACACACTCCGCGGTGAACGCATCCCGGCGAACGAAGTGGTCTGCCGCAACCGCTGGGGAACGCCGATGCTGCCCGACGGCAAGGGCGGCTACAGCCTGATCGCGCCGATCAACCCCGAGTTCATCGCGCAAAGTCTGATCCAGCCTCCTCGCACGACCGGACCCGTTTTCCGGCCGGCGGTTGTGACGGTGACAGAAGCCGGTACCGCCACCGCGCAGTGAACCGCTTCGGCGGTCGATTCCGGTGAGCGTTCCCTATCCGAAGGGATCGTTTAACGCGCATTGGTTCAACCTTTTCAATGCGATCAGCTTCCAGATCATTATGGGAGCTCCGATCATCGTCTATGCCAAATCGCTGGGCGCTTCGTCGACTGTCCTGGGCATCATCGCGGCCTTCACGCCGTTGATGACCGTTTTTCAGCTTCCCGCCGCCCAATTTCTCGACCGTTTTGGCTACCGGCAGTTTGTCCTGATGGGTTGGGGCCTGCGGTCGATCTTCGTTTTCCTGATCGCCGCGGTGCCGGTGATGCTCTTTCTCGACGACACGTCCAAGCTGGCGGTGATTCTGGCTTCGCTTTTTGTTTTCAATTTGCTCCGCGGGATTTCGTCGGCGGCGTGGATGCCGTGGATTGCGTCGCTGATTCCAGAAGAAACCCGCGGCCGGTTTCTTTCGACCGACCAGATCTTCATGAATGTCGGGTGCCTGCTCTCACTCGTCGCGTCAGCTGTGGTCATGACCGGACGCGTTGATCCGTGGGAGTATTCCCTGGTCTTTCTGATCAGTGCGGTGAGTGCGGTGACGAGCCTGTCGTTTATCAAGCGCATTCCGGAAGTGGCCACGCCGGAGGCCGTGCGCCGTTCGTCCGAGCCGGTTCCGTGGCGGGCCATGCTGGGTTACGCACCGTTCCGGGACCTCCTGGTGTTCAACATCATCTTCATGGCTGTCATCGGGAGTCTCGGAGTCTTCACGGTCGAATACCTCCGCGAGTTTCCGAAATTCGATGTTTCGACGGTCCTTTACCTTTCCGGCCTGTCGTTCATTGGGGCTCTGACGAGCTTGCCGTTCACCGGAAGGCTCGTTGATGAGGTCGGGAGCAAGCCGGTCATGGCCTTCGGACTGGGTTTGTTCGGTCTCGTCATCTCGATTTGGTTCCTGATCGCCGCCGGACTGGCCCCGGCCTCCGCCTGGCTCATCGGCGCTTTGAACCTGCTTGCCGGCGTGGCGGGTTCCAATTTCAACCTCGCCAACGTGCGCATTGTCATGGCCACCATGCCCGAGATGGGCCGCAATCATTTCTTTGCGCTGTTTACGGTCATCACCAGCCTGGGCCTGGGCGCTTCTCCAATCGTTTGGGGCATCTCGCTCGACGTCATCGGCACCTTCGATGAAGTCACCGGGGCCTTCCATTGGCGCCGGCACAGCATTTACTTCGCAGCGCTTTTCCTGCTGAACATCATCGCCATCCTGTTTCTCCGCCGCCTGCACGAGACGCGGGGCGGATCAACGCCCTCGCTCATCTACGCCCGGCTCCGCCGCGCCGGACGGTTCTGGCACCGATGACCGCACGCAAAGCCCGGGCAACTTGAATCTTGCCAGCGACTGCACGGTTCAAGGACTATCCGCCGTTCGATCCCAGCGACGCCTGCCGCCGCTTCGCACCCGCCTGATCCATGTTCCGCCAATCCAAAGTCGTCGTCGTCATGCCCGCCTACAATGCGGAGCGGACCCTCCGGCGCACGCATGCGGAGGTTCTGGACCAAGGCATCGTGGATCTGGTGATCGTTGTCGACGACCAGAGCAGCGACAAAACGGTCGAGGTCGCCTCGACGCTCCCGCTCACCAAGGTCCTCCGCCACGAGAAGAATCGCGGCTACGGCGGAAACCAGAAGACGTGCTATCGAGCAGCACTCGACGAGGGAGCCGACATCATCATCATGGTGCACCCGGATTACCAATACACCCCAAAGCTCATCCCCGCGATGGCTTCGCTGATCGGGAACGGACTCTATCCCTGCGTGCTGGGTTCCCGGATTCTCGGCGGGAGAGCCTGGCGGCTGGGCATGCCGTGGTGGCGTTACATCTCGAATCGCGCCATTACGCTGGCGGAAAACATCCTGACGGGCGCCAAGCTTTCCGAATACCACACCGGCTACCGGGCGTATTCGCGCGAGTTGTTGGAAAAGATCCCCTTTGATTCGAATTCCGAGGACTTCGTCTTCGACAATCAAGTCCTCATGCAAATCCTCTGGCTGGGATACGACATCGCAGAAGTGACCTGTCCAACCAGTTATGCCGAGGATGCCTCCTCGATCAATTTCCGCCGCAGCCTGGTCTACGGATTCGGCTGCCTGCGGGAGGCTCTTCTGTTTCGTGCGGCGCGGTGGGGGCTGGTCCCGCCGCCGGTTGCGCGGCCGCCACAATGAAGTGGGGGAGTTTTGCCGGTCTTGCGGGCGGGCGTGCGGTCATCGTCGTCCCCTTTTTGGCCATTGCGGCATTTTTCCTGTTTGCTTCGCTCGGGAGCTATGCCCTCTGGGATGACGAGGCTGTGGGTGCCTTGACGGCAAAGGCGGTTCTCCGCGACGGGGACACGGGGGCAATGCTCGATCACAACATCATCGCCTACCGCGATGGGCTGCTGGTGCGCGACGGTGCGGACCGGTCGACTCCGCCCCTGCCGACTTATTTGAAAGCTGTGTCCTTCGCAGGTCTGGGCGTCAGTGCGTGGGCCGCGCGACTCCCGTTCGCGCTCGCCGGCTTTGCCTTGGCGATGCTGCTCGCCTTTTGGAGCTGTCGGATGCCCCGGCCGGCGCAGGTGGTTTTCCTGCTGGCGTTGATCGGTAATGTTTCCCTCTGGCTCTTTTGTCGGCAGGCGCGCTACTACGGTCTGTCAGTCCTTCTCTCGACGGTCGTTGTTTTCCTTTACACCCGGTGGCTGGCGGACCGTCGCGACCGCTGGCTTTGGAGCATCACCGCCTCTTCGGCGCTGCTCTTCGCAACTCACTATCTTGCCGCCGTGGCTCTGTATGCCTGCCTTTTCGCGGACTTCCTGATTTTTCAGCGGAAATCCGTTCGTTGGACACTGCGGGAGCTGGCCATCGTGTTCATTCCACAAACTCTCTCCGGACTGTTTTTCCTCAGCATCTGGAATCCTTTCCAGACGGCATTTGGAGGCTACGTCCAAAAGAACGGCCCACTCGACCGCCTTACGCTTCTCTGGTGGAACCTGCGGGATTTGAACTCGGCCGAATTTCTTGTCGGACCGCTGATCTTGATGGCTGTCTATTGCGCAATCCGGCACCGCGACCGGCTGGCTGGGAGGCAACTTTGCGCCCTCGCAGTCTATGTTGTCGTGATCTCCGCCCTGTCGCCTCAAACCGTGTTCAACACAAACGTGGCCGACATCCGGTACCTGGTCCCGGTAATCCCCCTGGCGGCGGCGATTGGCGCATGGACATTGCACCTTTTGATCCGGCGCCGGCGGCTGCTGGTTGCCACGGCGCTCCTCGTATTCTGGACGAATGTGCTGAACGGCGGCTGGTTCTTTCCCTGGGGCGTCCGATCCACCGTATTGGAGTTCGTCACGGAGCTCCTGCGTCCGCCTCCGGAACCGTACTCGGCCGCGATCCAGTGGATCCGGCAAAACGTTCCTGAGAAAGCGAGCGTCGTTGTCTTGCCCTCCCACATGGTCTATCCCCTCATGTTCCACGCGCCCGCCGCAACCTACGGATGGCAGCTCCACGGGAAAGATCCGGGGAAATTTCCGCCATTGCCGGAGATCCACTACGCCGGGCGGGAATGGCCCGACTACTTCGTCGCTTTCGGGCCTTCGGTCAGCGGACTGGCAAATTGGATTTCCAACCAGGACCAGAAGGCACACGATTACCAGATCGCCGCGCAGATTCCGGTCTTCTGGAAGGACCTTTACCGACCCGAATTGTTCTGGCGCTCCTTCCGCGAGGTTCGGCCGCAAGAAGGAACCCTCGACGGGATCTACATCTTTGGGAGGACAGCCTCAACACCCCCGCTCAAGCCATGACGCAGGTGAAATGCCGAATGTGCGGAGCAAATGCCCTTTCGACCGTCTGCCGCATCGATGCTCCAGGGCGGGAGGGAGAATTCCGCGCCTGCGCCGAATGCGAAGCCTGGAGCTTTTTCCCGGAGGGATCCGCCCCGACCTATGCGCCGGAATACTACGGGCGTGGGATCACCCGGGTCGGGGGCCTGGCCGGCTGGATTCGCTCCCGATGCGCGGTGGAACGCGCCAACCGTGTTCGGAAAGTCGCGGGCTCGACCGGTTCGTGCCTGGATATCGGCTGCGGCGACGGAACCTTCCTGTGCACGATGGCACGCTCGGGGTGGGAGGTTGCCGGAACGGAACTCCCGGGTCCCGCGTTCGATCGTTCGCGCGCGCGGCTCGGAAGTCGTATTCGGGAAGCCTCGGAATTTCCCTCCGCCTGGTCTGGAGCACAGCTGGATGCGATTACCCTCTGGCAGGTTTTTGAGCATTTGGACCACCCGACCAATGTACTGGAATCCTGCCGAAATCTGCTTCGGCCGGGTGGCTGGCTGATGCTCGGTGTTCCCAATCCCGACTCGTGGCAGTCGCGGTGGGGCGGACAACACTGGCTTCATCTGGACTCGCCCCGGCACCTGCATCTGGAAGGGCCGGAGGGGCTGAAACGCGCTGTCGAGCGCTGCGGATTTGAGGTTGTCCGCGTCTTCCATCCATGGGCGGAGTATGGCGTGATCGGCTGGGTGCAAACAGCCTTGAACCGGTTTGGATGGCGACGCGACGGTTTCTTTGAGAGCCTCTGTCAGCGCGAGAATCCGCAGTGGAGCGAGACATTGGCAGCGGCAGCCGTTCTGCCTGGCGCTACATTGGCCGCCATCGCCGAGGCTCTGGCGCGACGGGCGGCAACCTACGAGATCTTCTGCCGGCTCGGAACCTCCGCCAGAGAATCCTTGTCGCCCGTCGGAAGCGCGGGCAATACGGTCGACTCGCATCGCTTATGAACCGCCCAAATTCGAGCCTCTTCGCCTCTGCGGTTGGCATTCTCGCGATGGTCTTGGCCGGTCTGGCAGCAGCGACATGGATCAACCAGCCGGTCTCGAATCAGGAGTTGCTGGCCAACTTTGCGAAGGCGCAGGATTTCTGGGCCTCAATCTGGAATGTCGGTGGGCTCCCGTGGTGGTCGCCGATGTTTCTCCAGGGCGCCTCGCTGGCACCCGCCTGGTCGTTCATGGTGACCAATGCGGTCCTGCTGACGTTTTCCCTTCCTCTGGGATTCCTCGCCGGGCCGAAGATCGCCGCAGTGTCTTGCCTGCTGGTGGGTGCGGTCGGTTGCTTTTGCCTCGCGCGAAGTTTGGTCCGCCACCCGGCAGTACCGTGGCTCGCCGGAGCGCTCTTCCTGGTCAATCCTTCCGTCCTGACCCGCGCGGCGGAATTCGAGCACTTTGTCGTCATCGCCTCATTGGGACTCCTGCCCTGGGCGTTTCTGGCGCTCCATCGATTCGCCACATTCCCGGCGGCGCGGACGGCGGTGATCGCGGCTCTGGCCTATGCGGCCCTGACGCTGGCCTACTCCAAAACCGCTGTGATGGCGCTGCCTGCGGTTTGTTTGTTTTTCTTGGTCGCGCTGGTGCGTTCGGAAGTCCGTCCATCGCCCAAATGGTTTGGACTCGCCGTTGCGACCTTCGTCGTGCTGGCGGTGATCCCGAACCTGCCGGCGCTCCGAGAGAGCCGGTTCGTGGTTCTTTTTGAGCTCGGCCCGTTCGAAGCGTGGCAAAATGCGTTCAGCACAAAGTCGCCGATCTCGTGGATCGACCGGGCGGGACGGGTCACCGAGGGCGTCGACGACGGGTTTGCACCGACCACGGCCAACGGCGGAACCTACCTTGGGATCCTCGCCTTCGTTGTCCTCGCGGCCGCTCTGTGGCGCGGTGATGTCCATCGGACCGTTGAAGGCCGCGCCGGCCGGTTGTTTCTCTGGTTGGCGTTGTTGAATTACTGGCTTTCGTTTGGTCCGCGGAGTGTGTTCGGCGGGCAGATGGCATTTCTGGGTCTCGCGGCGGGCGTTCCGGATTTCACCCCGGCGCTCGCTTGGTTTCTCTTTGTTGCGCAGGGCTGGATTTTGTTCCGTCTTTTGCCATCCGACCTGCCATTCCGCCGCGTTCTCGGAACGTTTCTGTGCGTGGTTTTTTTCCTTGTCCCGGGATTTCGTCTCATTGAGTGGATCCCGTTTTATCGGGATATTCGTGCACCATTCGATTTCTTCCAAGTCACCGGTGCGCTCTGCTTGATCCTCGCAACGGCTTTTCTGATTCCCAACCTGTGGGTCTCCCTGAAAGCGGGCCCCGTCCGTGCCGGCTTGGGTGCTTTGGCCGTCGGACTCGCCGTGCTCGACGTCTCGCCCTATGCCGCCGGCTTCTACCGCGAACGCCTGCCAGCCTCCACATTCAAGGACTTCCTCGACGTTCAAACCCACCTGCGCGGCGCATCGATCGCAGGGCGCGTTTACGCGTTTTCCGGACGCTACTTTTATTTGCTGACCCCCTACCTCTCCGGACGGCCGCTCGCCAATGAAGCATTCAACAGTTACCTGCAATTGCGCGGAATGGCCCGCCTGCAGGCGACCGCGTTTTTGTCCGATGAATACCTCACCACGTTTTTCCGGGTCGCAGGGACGTCGCACGTTTTGATCGACAAAAACGATCCCGATACTCCCGCGGATCTGCAGGAGCGGCTGCGTGGGCTGCTCCCAACCGCGTTCGAGAACAAATCGTTCGTGGTTCTGGAAAATCGCGACTCCTTGGGCCGGGGCTTTTCGGCCCGGGAATTCCTGACAACAAAGGACGACGATTTGAGAACGGCATCGTGGGCGCTCTCCGCGGCATCAAACAACGTCGCAACCATCCGCGTGCCAGACAGCGAACCGGCGGCAACCGACAGTCTGGGCCACATTGAAGACGAGCAAGCGCGCAATGAGCGCTCCCTCCGTGACAAGGGCCAGGCATTCGAAACCGTCCCCGAACAGCCATCCGGCAACCGACAGGAAGTCGGTTTTCTGTCCATGCCGGAGGCGGGCTGGCTCATTTTTAATGAGGCCTGGCACCCGGACTGGCGGGCTTTTGGCGGGGATGGCGAACTCCCGGTCCATCAGGCATTGGTGGGGTTATCTGCGGTCCGGGCTGCGGCGGGTGAGCGGATCACGTTTCGATTTGCACCGCCTTTTTGGTACCCCCTTTGCATCTGGGTTGGACTCACCGGCTGGGTGGCGGCACTGATCTTTGTCGTGGCTTCACGGCAGGGAGCAGGAAAACAGGAGGTTGTCAGATGAAGCCGGATCGAATCTGGGATCGCGGGGACGCCTTGGTGGCGGCTGTCGCAGGCATCCTGTCGTTTGCCGTTTATCTCTGGACGGTGGCGCCCAATGTCACGCTGCTTGACTCGGGAGAATTCATTGTGGCTGCCCAGCATTTCGGGGTTCCACACCCAACCGGTTATCCCCTCTGGACACTGCTCGCGTGGCTGTTCCAGCTCCTGCCATTGGGAAACGCGGCGTGGGAGATCAACTTGTTCAGCGCGGTTTGTTCGGCCCTCTCTGCTGCATTGATGGCCGCACTCAGCCGAAGTTCGCTGCGTTGGATGCTGGGTGACCGGCTGGAAGGTTTTTCGGGGCTGAACTCTCTGGTGTCGGTTTCAACGGCGCTTCTTTTCGCGTTCAGTTTCTCGGTCTGGTCCCAGGCGGTGATTGCCGAAGTCTATGGATTGCACGTCCTGCTGATCGGCGGGTATTTGGCGGCCATTTACGTATGGATCCGGCGCCCGGAGAGTCTTGGACTGCTGATCTTCCCCTTTTTCGTGCTGGCCCTCGCATTCAGCAACCACCACCTGAGCGTGGCGATGGCGCCGCTTCCGTTTCTCGCTGTCCTGCTCGTCCGGCGAACGATTCTTTGGGATCTGCTCGCAGCGGCTTTTCTGACCGTGCTTCTGGCGTACCTCGGCTTTGCCATACTTTCGAATCAGCCGCCGGTCCTGAAGACTGCGATCCGTTTCTTCTATGTGGTCTTCCTGGGCTTGGCGGTGTTGGTATTCGTTCATCGTGGGCGCCTGGAATGGCGGCTGATTGCTTACTTGCCGTTTGCTGTGGCCTTCGGCCTCCTCCCGTATGCCTACATGCCTTTGGCATCCTCGACGAACCCGCCGATGAACTGGGCCTACACCCGGACCGCCGAGGGGTTCTATTACTCGTTCAACCGCTCGCAGTATCAGGGCAGCCTGGACCAGCAGAGCATGCGGAGTTTGGGCCGCCTCATGGGCACTCACCAGAAGGAACCCGAGACCCCGGACTCGCAGCCTGCGGAGGATTCGCTCGTCAAGCGGCTGCAGGACTGGACCGGATTCTTCTGGCTGCAGTTGGCGCGGAGTTTTACCCCGCTCGGGTTAATCGCCTACTTCGTCGCCTTCCTGGTCATCCTGCGCCTTCGAGACGTTGGGAGTCGCACATGGGTGTATGTTCTGGAGATTGGGTTCGTTCTGGCGGCGATTCTGCAGCCGGTAGCGGACAAGGCGACCATCGACAATGCCGGTTGGTGGCTTCAGATGCCTTACCACACCTATACCAACTTCTTCTTCGGGCTGTTGGTTGGGCTGGGGTTTGTCGTTGGGGGACTGTGGTTGTTCCGCCGTTTTCCGCGGCTGGTCTGGATGCGATTCGGCCTGCTGGCGCTGCCGCTTGTTCCCTTGTGGTTGAACTATGATGGCTGCAGCCAACGCGATCGTTGGTTCGGATGGCAGTTCGGGCATGACATGTTGAAAGATCTTCCGCGCGACAGCGTTGTGTTCGGCGGAACCGACCCGGGACGGTTTGTGCCGACTTATATGATTCTGGGCGAAAGCCCGCAGCCGCCGCACGTGAAACGGGACCCCGGGTTCGACCGGCGCGACTTGTACATCATCACGCAAAACGGCGTCGGTGAACCCCTTTACCGGCGTTATCTCGAAGACCACTACGGTCCAAACCGCCCAAAGGTCGCCAATGCTTTTGAGCGGTGGCTCGGACGCGAGACAATCTACCCGAAGAAGCCCCTCGTGTTTCCGACCGAGCAGGAAATTGAGGCAGCGATTCGGGAGGAAGCGAAGAAGTCCAAGGATTCGCAATGGGACCCGTTCATTCCCCACTCCGTCGTAACGCGACTCATTTGGGAAAAGAACCGTGACCAGCACGAGTTTTTCGTCGAGGAGAGTTATCCACTCGAATGGTCGTACGACCATGCGATGCCGAACGGGCTCTCGTATCGAATCCTTCGCGAACCGGTGAAGGAAATTCCGGCGGACGTTGTCGCCGCCGATATTGCGTTCTGGCAGGATTATGCCGGTCGGCTGTTGAACAACCCCGATTACCTCAAGGACTTCGATGCCCAGCGATCGTTCTCGAAGCTGCGGACAACAACCGGGCACATATACCGTCATCGCAAGATGATGAAGGAGGCGGAAACGGCCTACCGTCAGGCGCTCGCACTATGGACCGCCAACATGGAAGTGCTGGTTGCCTTGTCCGACATTCTCTGGGAGCGCCGGGCATTCGATGAATTCATCCAACTGGTGTCGGCGGCAAACGAGGCCGATCCGAACAGCACGTCGCTTTGGAAGCTCCGCGCCATTGCCGAGAAGAGGAAGGAGCTTGACGGAAAAATCGAGGCGACGAGGCGCACGCTGGCAAGCGAGCCAGCCAACGCCAAAGCCGCCATGGAACTGCTGGGCCTCTATGCTGCGACCGGGAATACGAATGCCGGTGCGGAGTTCCTGACAGAAGCCATGAAGACGTTCACCAACAATCCGGACGTTCTCCGATCCGGGCTGGGATTCGCTATCTCGCACGATTTGAAAGAGCTCGAGTTTGAAGCGGCGAAACGTTTGGCACATGCCGAGCCCGAGGATGCGGAAGCTCAGCTGACGCTCGCAGCGGCCGCCGCCCGGGTTCCCGACCGTGATGTTTTGTTCGAGGCGGCAAGACGCGCCGTCGAGTTGGATGGAGAGCCCATGCGAAGAGCACTGGGAGAGTCGCCTGCATTCAAGGACTTCACCAACGATCCGGATTTTCTGACCATCATCGGAAAACCGATTCCGCCGCCGCCCTCGCCGTCCCCGGCTCCCTGAACCCTACCGTGGCAAAGATGCCGCCACGTCGAGTGCGAAGTACGTCAGGATCATGTCGGCACCAGCACGCCGGATCGCCACGAGCGACTCGTCGCGCGCCAGCTCCAGATCGAGCCACCCAAGTCGTGCGGCGGCATGGATTTGCGAATACTCACCGCTGACCTGATACGCGGCAAGCGGCAGATCGGTCGCGTCGCGCACCGCACAGATCACATCCAGATACGGTCCGGCGGGTTTAACCATGACAATGTCGGCCCCTTCCGACTCATCGAGCCGAATCTCACGCCGCGCTTCGCGGACATTGGCCGGATCCATCTGATATGTGGCCTTGCTGATTGCATCTCCGGCAATCCGGCTTCCGACCGCCTCGCGGAAGGGACCGTAGTACGCGGACGCATACTTGGCGGCGTACGAGAGGATGCCCGTGGACTGAAACCCGGCGGCATCCAATGCGCGCCGGATCGCGCCGATCCGGCCGTCCATCATGTCGGACGGGGCCACAAAATCCGCACCGGCCTCCGCCTCGATGACCGCGAGGCGGCACAGGACGTCGACGGTGGAATCGTTTTCCACCGCATTGCCGGAAATGTCCAACAGCCCGTCATGACCATGGCTTGTGTAAGGATCAAGCGCGACGTCGGTGATGACGACCAGCTCTGGAAAACGTGCTTTCACCGCACGAACGGCGGTGTAGAGGATATTCTCGGGGGCCAGTCCGTGCGAACCGGCAGCGTCCTTCAGGCCGGGGTCGATGGCGGGAAAAACGGCCACGGCGGGAAGCCCCGCATGGACCGCCTGCTCGCAGGCGGCGAGCAACGAATTCATTGAATGCCGAACCACACCCGGCATCGATGCAACCCCGATGGGCTCGGCGCCGGCATGGACGAACAATGGCCAGATCAGGTTGGATGGCGCGAGCGATGTCTCGCGAACCATTCGACGGATGGATTCCATTCGTCGGTTCCGGCGCGGGCGGTGGATCAGGTCCATGGTGGCGAGCGTCAAATGTGGACGGGTTAGCGTCAAGCCGGTGGATAAAGCCAGCGAACGCCGGATTCGTCGAAGATGGCCGCACGGAGACGGATTTGTCCGTCAATCCACTCGGCCCGGGCACCGAGCGGCACGTGGCAACCTCCGCCGAGCGACCGCAGCAATTCGCGCTCGGCTTCGACGCATCGTGCGGTGATTTCGTGGTGCACCGTGGCGAGCAGGCCGAGCACGGCTTCATCTTCCGCCCGACATTCGATCGCAACGGCCCCCTGCCCCGGAGCCGGCAGCATTTCTTGGATAATGGAAACATGAATGCCCTCTGGCACCACATCCGGGCCCAGCCGTTCGAGTGCGGCTTTTGCCACGATCAGCCCGCTCCACTCGGGGGACTCCGCCAGTTTCCGCAAACGAGTCGGCACGTTGCCGCGGATATCGACCGTTTGGATGTCCGGCCGGAGGTGATGAAGTTGATTGGCACGCCGAAGACTGGATGTCGCGACGATTGCGCCTTCCGGGAGAGCGCGCCATCCGCCCGCGGCTTTCGAAGCGAGGCAATCCGACGAGTCGGCGCGCTCGAGAATCGCCCCGACCACGAGTCCGGGGGGCTGTTCCGTCGGCAGGTCCTTGAGGCTGTGGACAGCGGCATCGATTTGCCCGGAGAGGAGCGCTTCCTCGAGTTCCTTCGTGAAAAGGCCCTTGTCCAGCGCACCGGGCTCGGAGAGCTTCACGTCCAATCGGCGGTCACCGGTCGTACGGATGATCTGCTCGACGACTTCCAGATCCGGAGATGCCGACCGAAGGTGGGCCGCCGCCTCGCGGGTTTGAACGAGCGCGAGTTCACTCCCGCGGGTACCCAGCACAATTTTCTTCATGGGGCGAATTGCGCGTGAGAACCCATCCAACCCAGAAATGATCGCACGTGGTCATTGATCAGCCGCTCACACCGAACGACTTCACTGCGCCGGACGTCGAGCGATTGGCGGACAATTTCCTCCAACGAATCGATGTCGTAGAGATACACGTCCTCGAGGTCGTTCACGGTTCCCTCCACATCGCGCGGGACAGCGAGGTCGATGATGAAAAGCGGCCGTCCACCCCGGGCTCGGAGGAGCGGGATCAATTTGTCGCGGGTCACGATCGGATGAGGCGCAGCCGTCGAACAAATCAGAATATCCACGTCATCAAAGACCCGCTGCCAATTTTCAAAATGCACGGCGAGACCACCGATCTCACTGGCCAGGCGGGCGGCGCGGTCGAATGTCCGATTCGCCACAATGACCGTCCGAACGCCGCGCGAGACGAGGCTTCGGGCGGTTCGCTCACTGGTTTCCCCCGCACCGAGGATCATGATCTTCCTTCCGGACAGATCGCCGAAGATTTTGCCGGCGAGGTCGACGGCCACCGATCCAACCGACGTGGCGCCACGTGTGATCCGGGTTTCGCTGCGGACTTGTTTTGCCACGCGGAATGCGTGCTGGAAGAGCTTGTTGAGATGGCGGTTCGTGGCGCCGAGGTCGGCCGCCTGCGCGTAGGCCTGTTTGATTTGGCCGAGGATTTCGGTTTCACCCAGAACCATCGAATCGAGCCCGCTGGCGACACGGAAAAGGTGCCGAACACTTTCGGGCGAGTCATGCGTGTAAAGGGGCGTGTCAGCTCCGCCGGATCGCCTTTCGAGGAATCCGCGCAGGCCGTCCATGACTCGAATCGGGCACACGCTGGCGGTGTAGAACTCGACGCGGTTGCAGGTTGAAAGGACGACCGCTCCGGCGAGTCCATCGATCGAGCGCAGGCCGCCGAGGGTTTCCTCGAGTTCATGCGACCCCACGGCGAATCGCTCGCGGATTTCGACCGGAGCCGTTCGGTGGTTGATGCCGGCGCAAACGATGTTCATCGCGGTGACGACAGGTATTGGATGGCCGGGAGCGCAAGCAGGGCCGCCGCAAAGACAGCCATCGAAAGCACCGCGACGCGGCGCGGCGCCAAGGACCGAAACTGCCGCAGTGCAAGCACCCCGGCGTAGACAAACCAGATCACCAGCGACGTCCAGAATTTCACCGTGTTCACCGGCATTCCGCTGATGATCCCGGCGGCAAAGCTGATGGTGAGCAGGCCGAATCCCAGCCAGACCAGACGCGCATTGGCAACGGCCAGATCGGTGACGGGGGGCAGGTTGTAGAAGAGTTTTCCGGCCTTTCGTTGTTTGAGCTGGCGGTCCTGCAGCAGGTACATGAAGCCGGCGAGGCCGGCGAGCGCAAACGCTCCATATGCCACCAGCGAAAGCGCCGCGTGGAACTCCACCCACGCATCACGGGAGACTGGCTCCGCCGGTGCCCGCCGGATCGGAAGCAACTGCGCGGCGAGGAGCACGATTAGCACGAGCCCGGACGTGAAGGAACCCAGCAGCGAAAGGCGGTAGGCCGGGCCAATGAGGAGATAGATGAGCACGACCGACCAACTGAGGAAGATCAGCACATCAAAGAGGGAATTGAGCGGACACCCCCGCAGGGCCTGCCCGCGGATCCAGAGGTCTGCCGTCAGCAGACCAAATCCCAGCGTCATGGAGATCAGGGTCAGCCGGCCCGGGCGCAGGCTGCCGGCGCCCAAACCGTAAAGCGCCCGGCCGAAAACGACCAGGAAGACAAATGTCGCCGCAGGGAGGAGATAGCCGTTCATTCAACGACGTCTCGCTCCGGCGTCAGACTCAGAAGTGGATGGCGTGGCCCTGCGAGGCATGTGCCGCTTCGTGCACGGCCTCACTGAGCGTCGGATGGGCATGGATCGTTGCGATGAGTTCCTCGTAGGTGGCCTCCATCGTGATGGCCAGGCCGAGCTCGGCGATCATCTCGGTCGCATCGGCTCCGATGATGTGCGCTCCGAGAACTTCCCCGTGTTTCTCGCCGATGATCAGCTTCACGAAACCTTCGCTCTCGCCGACGGCAAGCGCTTTTCCGCTCGCCATGAACGGGAATTTGCCGATCTTGAACGGAATTCCCTTTTCCTTGGCGGCGCGCTCGGTGAGACCGACGCTGGCAACCTGGGGCTGGCAATAGGTGCATCCCGGGAACACCGAGACCTTCCGCGGTTGGGAGATTCCGAACATTCCTTCGACGGCCTGAATCGCTTCAAAGCTCGCGACGTGTGCGAGCCACGGCGGTCCGATGATGTCGCCCGCGCCGTAGATGCCCTTGACGTTTGTCTCGTAGTTGGCGTCCGTTTTCAGATAGCCCTTCTGATCCACTTCGAGCTTAACGCCCTGCGGCAGAAGCGGGCTGACGCCGATGGCCACGAGGGCGATCGCCGCCTCAACGGTTTCGGAGGCCTTGCCGCTGACTGTCAGACGAACGCCTTTGTTGGTGGTTTCCGCTTTGTCGACTTTTGTGCCGGTGAGGATGCGAATGCCCTGTTTGGTGAGCGATTTTTCGAGCGTTGTACTGATTTCCGTATCCTCCACCGGGAGGATGTTCGGCATCATTTCAACGATCGTCACCTTGGTGCCGAACGCATTGAAGAAGTAGGCGAACTCAACCCCAATCGCCCCGGCTCCGATGATGACAATATCCTTCGGCTGCTCGGCGAGAACCATCGCCTGCTTGCTGCCGATCACGCTTTTGCCGTTGAACGGAAAGCCGGGCATTTCACGCGAGATCACGCCGGTGGCGATGAGGATCTTGTCGGCGGTGATCTGCGACTTTTTGCCGGCCGAGTCGGTCACTTCCACGACTCCGGCCTTCGGAATCGCCGCCTCGCCGCGGACATAGGCGACTTTGTTTTTCTTGAAGAGCATTTCAATGCCGCCGGCGAGCCGGTCCGCCACTTTCCGGCTCCGGCCGATGACCTTTTCCCACTCAAATTTCAAGCCGTCGACCTTGAGGCCGAAGTCACCTGCGTGCTGGCTGATCATCTGGAAGACCTCGGCATTCTTCAGCAGCGACTTCGTCGGGATGCAGCCCCAGTTCAGACACGTGCCGCCGGCGCGATCCATCTCGACGCAGGCCACTTTTTTACCCAGTTGCCCCGCCCGGATCGCCGCCACATAGCCCGCCGGTCCGCCACCCACCACAATCAAATCGTAATCAGCCATAAATTTCGCGTGAACCATTCATCTTGAACGCAATCCCGGGCGGATGCAAACGAATCACTTGAAATGCAATTGACTTGCAGGTCTTCTTCGCCGCAGTTTACGCGCATGAACTGGAAATTGATGACCGCCGCGCTGGTGCTGGGTTTCGGCGGACTGGCGTCGGCTGTGCCAGTCGAGGTCGCTTCGCTGAGCACGGTGCTGACCGATGTGGCGCAGAATGTCGGCGGGGACCGGGTGCGCGTGACTCCGATCGTAAAGGCGGGTATCGACCCGCACGTTTTTGAACCAACTCCGGGCGACGTGAAGAAAATCTCAAACGCCCGGTTGGTTTTGGTGAGCGGACTGGGTTTTGAGGGATACCTTCAAAAACTCCAGTCCAGCGTGGGGTCCGGTCCGCGATTTCTGATCGCCGGCGATGTGGTGAAGCCGCTGATGGCCGAGGAGACCTGCGAAGGTCACGATCACGACCATCACCACCACCATGCGCACTCGGCCGACGGCAAGGTGGCGGACCCGCACTGGTGGCACAGCGTCAAAAATGTCGAAGCCGTCACCCGGCAGATCCGCGACGCGTTGATCGCGCTCGATCCGGAGGGACGGTCGACCTACGAGGCGAACGCGAAGGCCTTTGAGGCTCGCTTGAAGGAACTGGCCCGCGATGTCCGCCTGGAGGTGGCGCGTCTGCCGAAATCCAGCCGCGTTTTGGTGACGTCACATGATGCGCTCGGTTATTTCGCGAAAGACCATGGCTTCGAAGTTCTCCCCGTTCAGGGCATTAGCACAAGCGATCAACCGTCATCACAGAAAGTGCGCGACCTGATCCAGACGATCCGTGAGCGCGGCGTGAAGGCGATCTTTGCCGAGAACATCGAAAATCCGCGCGTTTTGGAGCAGATCACGAAGGAAACGGGGGCGAAGCTCGGCGGGGTTCTTTATGCGGACGGCCTGGGCACCGGCGAAACGGGCACCTACGAAGGCATGATGCGGCACAATGCCGGGACAATTGTCGCCGGGCTTCAGTGATGATGACGTGGGGCGGTTTTGCGCTTTCTTGCGTGCGCCGGAGTCCCTAAGCCTTTTGCCATGCGCGGATTCCCGCTCCTGCGATTTGTTTTGGTGGCCCTCGGATTGTGCGTCGCGGGTTTTCCGGTGTGGTCGCTGACGCGCCCGGCCCCGCCAGCCGTCCCGCAGACGCCGGTTCGGACCGACGCCGAGCATCGCGAAGTCGAATTGGTCGTCAACACCTCGACGCCGGCGCTGGTTCGTATCTCTTCGCCGGATGGTGCCATTTTGGAAACCGTGACTCCAACCAGCTCAGCCAGCGCCCGTTTCGCTCAGAACGCATCGGCTCCGGACGATCTGGTTGTTTCCGCCCGATGGGAAGCGGGAGGTGAGCAGGCGCTCCGCGTGCGCATCATTCAAAACGAAGAAACGCTCCTCGACCGCACACTGTGGGCGGAAGGTGAGTTGGAGGACGTTATCGGATTTCAGCCGTGAGCCGCGTCGTTTTGCAACTGGAGGACCTGACGGTCAGCTACAACCGGATTCCCGCCGTCCACCATCTCTCAGCGGCCTTCCGGACGTCAACGATCGTGGCCGTCCTCGGCCCGAATGGTGCGGGAAAGACGACGTTGCTCAAAGCGATTGCGGGGCTTTTGCCGATCGAAACCGGCCGCATCCTGCCGGAAACACCGGGCAGTCGCCGCGTGGCCTACGTGCCGCAGCGGGAACGTGTGGACTGGGATTTTCCGGTGACCGTTCGTGGTTTGGTAGAAATGGGCCGCTTCGAATCGGTTGGAATCTGGGGACGGTTTCGCTCGCCGGATGATGCGGTGGTGGACGAGGCGATCGCGATTTGTGATCTGGGCGAACTCGCCGACCGACAGATCTCCGCATTGTCCGGCGGCCAGCAGCAGCGGGCGTTCCTGGCACGGGCGTGGGCGCAGCAGGCCGGTATCTATCTGCTGGATGAGCCGTTCACAGGGCTCGACCGCAATGCTGCGGCGTCATTCGCCGCAGCCCTGCGGCGGCTTCGGGACGCCGGCAAACTGATCCTCGCATCCCACCACGACTTGAAGGCCGTTCCGTCACTGTTCGACGAAGTTCTTCTTTTGAACGGCGAACTGGTTGCTGCCGGGTCGGTGGCGGAGGCGTTCACTCCGGAAAACATCGAGCAGACGTTCGAAACCCACGTCTTCAGCGGAACGCACACTCACGCATGAACTGGTTGCTCGAGCCCTTTCGTTACGAATTCATGCAGCGCGCGCTCGTCGCCTGTGTGTTGATCGGTTTCACCAATGGATTCTTGGGCTCGTTCGTCGTCCTCCGCCGGCTGGCCCTCATGGCCGATGCCCTCTCCCATTCGCTCCTCCCGGGTTTGGCGCTGGCGGCCATCGTTGTCGGCCTGAATCCCGGCGGGCTTCTGCTTGGAGGTCTCATGGCTGCCGTCTTTGTGGCGCTTGGCGGACACCTGATCGCGAGCAGCTCGCGCGTCAAAGAGGAAACGGCCATCGCCGCCCTCTACATCGTCGCCTTTGCGGTTGGGATCGCGATCATCAAATACGCCGGCGTACGGGTCAGCCTCGACCATTTCCTCTTCGGCAACATTCTGGGCGTCGGGGACAGCGATCTCTGGACGACTTATGCCATTTCCTGTGTCGTCCTGCTCTCGTTGGTGGCGCTCCAACGTCCGCTCCTGCTCGCACTCTTCGAAGCATCTGTCGCCCGGACTCAGGGTGTTCATGTCAGCGGGTTGCTGGCTCTTTTGATCGTGTTGATCGTCCTCGCGATGCTTTCATCGTTGCAGGCTGTGGGTGTGTTGCTTTCTCTGGGATTGCTGATCCTCCCGGCCGCGACGGTTTACCTGCTGAGCGACTCTTATTCGGTCATGGCTTGGGCGGGCGCCTTTTTGGGGACTGCCGGTGCGGTCGTCGGACTCTTGGTTTCCTTCTGGGCCAATATTCCATCAGGACCGGCGATCGTCCTGGTCTTGGGCATCGTCTTTGTTCTCGCTTATCTATTCAGTCCCCGCTACGGCGTGATCACCCGACGACTGGGCAAGCGTCATCTTCACGACGAGTCCCTCAAGCGTTGGAAGGAACGTTGAAAAACTTGCGCCGGAGGGGATCACATGGCCTCATGGCGGAATGAATTTCCGGATGCTTGTCCCGGCCGCGTTGGTTGCCGCTTTGGTCACCGCGATCGCCGAGTTGCCGCCTTCCGCCTACGAAGCGATGCAGGCCAAGGCCACCGAGCACGTTGAGATCACCGTCCTCCGAGTCGACATCTCGCCCGGGGAAAACGCCGAGTCACAAAAGGTGGAACTGACCGCATTGGTCGACAAAATCCATCGCTCGGAAGGAAAGCTGACACCGGGGGAAGTCATCCCGATCGTCTACACGATCACCGAGCGGCCCCGCGGTTGGAGCGGGCCGGGTGAAATCCCGTTGAAGGCGAATGGCGACAAATCGGTCGCTTATCTGAACCGGGATGGCGACCACTTCGTGCCGGCAGCGGGCGTGATGAGTTTCAGCAATTTCTAGTCATGTCGTCGCTTGCCGAGCGGGCAGCGAGCGGCCGCCGCATCCTGGCATTCGGCCTGGCGGTAAATGTCATCCTCGCGGTCGTCAAGCTGGCCACCGGCTGGTTCGGACGATCGGACGCGTTGCTGGCGGATGGATTGGAATCAACTCTGGACGTCCTGAGTTCGGGGCTGATTTGGATCGCACTGAAATACGCGGAGCGGCCGCCGGATTCGCAACACCCGTATGGGCACGGAAAAGTCGAATCACTCGCGGGCACCGCGGGTGCCCTTCTCCTCGTCGCAGCCGGAGTGATGGTCGCATGGAACAGCGTTTCCGAGATCCTGCATGGCGGGGCGCACCGCGAATCTCCGGCACCATTCACGCTCATTGTTCTGATCGGCGTCATCGCCGTCAAAGAAACGCTTTTCCGTTTGGCCCGACGGCGCGGCCTGGAGGCAGGAAGTTCGGCGGTGGTTGCCGAAGCCTGGCATCATCGGTCCGACGCTCTGACGTCCTTTGCAGCGCTCATCGGCATCTCACTCGCGCTTTTGGGCGGCCCCGGGTGGGCGGTCGCTGATGACTGGGCGGCTCTTTTCTCCTGCGTGATCATCGGAATCAACGGAGTTCGCATGCTCCGCGGGAGTGTCGGTGAACTCCTCGATGAACAGGCCCCCGACGCCGTGATCGCCCGGATCACCGGAGCCGCCCAAGGAGTCGAAGGCGTCATCAACGTGGAGAAATGCCGGGTCAGGAAAAGCGGATTGAGCCTCATTGCCGACATTCACGTCCGGGTTCACGGTGAGTCCTCGGTCACGGCCGGACATGTCATCGCCCATCGCGTCAAAGATGAGCTTTTGGCCGGCGGCCACCGGTTGAGTGATGTCACGGTTCACATTGAACCGGCGTGAACGCGGCGAAAGACGTTCAAACACCGCCGAGCTGCCCACGGAGAAAACGCGGAAGCTGTTTTCCGAGAAATCGATTTCCACCGCGCCGGAGTGATCCTGGCGAACAACGTGGAACCCGCCCCGACGGATCTGATTGATCCAGTCCTCGTCGAGTCTGGAAGCGCGGATCGATGAAGCTCCTCCGACGACGACGACCGTCGGGGCGATTTTTTCAATCAGATTGAGCGGCGGCAGGTGTCCGGATCTCGGAAGTCCAAGGATGAGGATTTCAGACCGGATCGCAGCGCTTGGAAGGGCGTCCAGCCGTTCCCAAGCTTCCGGTCCCGCATCGCCCAGGAAGAGAACCGCAACGCCCCGCAGGTGCCACCGGAAGACAGCGGCGGACGCATCCGCATTCGCCGCACGGAGGCCGGCTGGCGGGTGCAGAACCTCCGCGGAAAGCTTTGGCAAAAGCTCGACGTGATCCGGCGCCCGCACAAGCGTCTTTGGAATGTTCGATGTCTCCATCAGCGCATGGAGCCGTCGACGCGTCGGCGATCGATCGCGAACGACGCTGTCCACCACCTTGGGTGCGCCTCTGGCCAGCAAGGCGGCAATCCCGCCAACGTGTTGCGCGTCCCCGTGCGTGATCACCACCGCATCCGGCCGTTCGCGTCCCCGTGATCGCAGCCATGGTTCCAGTGTGCTGCGTCGATCATAATCCGAACCGGCGTCGATCAACGCAATTTCCCGACCGTGTTCGATGGCGACCGAGCCACCGGATCCGAAATCAAAAATCGTGAGGCGTGAACCCCCGAAGTGCGGTGAGCCTACATAGAAATAGGCTCCGGGCCAGGATGCCATCCAGGTCACCCCCGTCGCCAGGACGTTCAGGAACAGCCAGTTGGCGTTGTTCAACACCGCGGCCAGCCATGTCGAAACCGCGCCGACGAGAAGGGTTCCCATCGCAACAGCCATGATGACAAAGGCGAGCGGGACAACCCAAAGGTTTGCCAGCAACGCGGACGGCGAGATCAGATGAAAGTAGAGAATTGTCAACGGCAGGGAGCCCAGCCAGGCAGCAACCGAGACGGCCACCGAGCCCGCCAACACGCCCGAGGCACCGAAAGCAAACCGCTCGAGAGGATTCCAAACCTTCCTTGGCAACAAGGGATCGGGACGCCACCGTTCTTTCAGAAATGTGTCGAGCGGCGAATAGATGAGCAGGATGGCTGCGACAACGAGAAACGACAGTTGAAAACCCGGATGGAACAGCTGGCGGGTGTCCTGTGCGAGGATCACGAAAGCGGCGGCCGCCAGGGAGTTGAGGGGAATCGGCTGCCGCGCGATAACGAGGCTGGCCATGAATACGGAAGCCATGACCGCTGCTCGCACGCTCGCCGGTTTCCACCCGACCATCAAAGCATAGAAAAACAGCACCGGGATGATCACGCAGGCCGCCACACGGCGGGGCACCCGGAGCAGACGGAGAATCTGCCAGAGAATCACAGAAATCATTCCCACGTGGAGACCGCTCACTGAGAAGAGGTGGAACGTTCCGGTGCGACGGAAGTCCTCGCGGAGTTCGTCCGGGATCGACCGGGTGATCCCGAGGACCATCCCGGCCAGAAGATTGGCTGCCACGGGCGCGTCTTCGATGCCTGTCTGGAGGGCCCGCTCGGCCCAACCGCGGGATGCCTCGGCCGCAGCCGGCAGACTCCAGCCGGCGGAACGCCCGATCACACGCACGCCATCCGGCGCAGCCGCCACGACCTGGCAGGTGACGCCGCGAAGCCAGAGCCATGTCCTTGCGTCAAAGCCCGCCGGATTTCTTCGGGGGGGAATCGCCGAGATTGTTCCGCGAATCTCGAGTTTGTCACCATGCGATGGAGCGTCTCCCCGCGTGATAATCAGGAGATCGACCGGTGTTGGCCAAATCCGGCCATCGACTTCCAGCCGCTCCACCCGCAACACGAAACGGACTCGCGCACCGGATGACGGCTTCTCCAGCACGTGTCCCCGCACCACTGCCTCCGCGACCGAAGACGCCAACTCCTTGGACAGCCGTGCCGACGATGACTCGCGTGTCTGCCAGACATGCACCGCTGCAAACGCTGCAGCGACCATGGCCAGAGCCGGGGCCGTTCGTCGTGTCACCGACCAGAGACCCAGCGCCGCGGCAGCGAAGCACACCCAGATCCATGCTCCCGCACCCAGATAATGGGCCGCCACGATTCCCGTCGACGCCGCCAGGAACAAGCCGCCAAATGGCAGTCGCATTTGCCAAAAAGAGGCTCTCACACGTCCTGAATCCCGCCTGTTCGATCCGGCTGCCTATGTGCCATGCCCCTCCTTTAGTCCCAACGCCAGCGGCACCGCGAGACAATTCCCATTGCGCCACCTGACCCGGCAGATTAAAGCAACTGGTTGATGGACCGCGTTTTGCCGACGGATGTTCAGACAATCATCTACCGTTTCCGAAGTCCGGAAGGTTGGGTTCGGGAATTCCGTGTGGAGTTGGAAAAGCCGTCCTTGAAACTGCGTCCGCCGGCAGCGGATAAGCCGCTTCCGGCGTGGACGGCGCTGGAGCATCACCAGTGTGCAAACTGCCCGTTGGCCCCCGGTCACGATGCGCGGTGCCCGGTGGCTGCCAATCTGGTGCCGGTCATCGACGCGTTCCGCCGGGTGTTGTCGCATGAGGAATCCGACGTGGAAGTAGAAACCCCTTCAAGGACGTATTCGGCACGCGTGAAAAACACACTCGCCGTCGGCTCGCTGATGGGAATCTACATGGCGACGAGTGGGTGTCCGATCATGGACCGGCTTCGGCCGATGGTCCTGACTCACACGCCTTTTCCGACGGTTGAGGAGAGTACATTTCGTTCGATGGCGAGTTACCTGATGGCTCAATACTTCCTCCACCGTTCGGGTGGCGAGGCCGACTGGGAGCTCGCAGAGTTCCCGGATTTCTACGACCAGATCGCCACGGTGAACCAGTACTTCGTGAAGCGGCTTTCGACAGCAACGGAGCGTGACGCATCACTGAATGCCGTTGTGTTCTTGAACTGCTTCGCCGCCGCCACGCAGCGAACCGTGGCTCGCGAGCGATTCGGCGAATTTGAAGCCCTCTTCAGCGCGTTCCTTGGCGATTGGAAGGCGGCTGAAATCAAGCCTGACCGCAGAACTTGAACAGCCAGGTCTCGGCCTCATGGCCGGCATCGAAATAAAAGGTGAGTCCGCCATCGCGTCCCTCGAGATCGTCGGCGACGGCACAGCTGGCACGTCGCGAATGAATCTGGTGAATGCCGGGTCGTTGGTTCCGGTAGGGCGCCCCCCACGCCTCAAGCACACGCGTTCGGGCCGAGACCTCCAAAAGTGCGCTTTCCAAAGCCTCGCGGTCCCAGTGTTCAAAGAAGACATTCCGACTTCGTTCCACGTCCGCGTAATCGAAGCGTAGCATCGGGCTGAGCCCGAGCGCCGGAAGCGTCTTCCAGTCGGTGCGAAACCGCCCGACCCGCACCCGCGGATCAAAGCCGGCGATGCGGTTCCGTTTGGAATGGGTGTTGATCGAAACAAACACCCGCTGGCGCCTCCCGATGTCCATGGTGATGCGGACGTGGTCGATCTCCATCGGATTCGGATGATCCTCCACTTCGGCGGTCAGTTGGTCGCCAACGGCGCGAACCAAACCGGCATTCGGAATGACCAGGGGCAGGAACTTGCCCGCCCGAGCCATCAGTTGAAAGAAAAAGGACTGTAGAGCGACTCTTCGTACGCGGAGTCGTACCAGTCGTCGATTACCGGGGGATTGTAGGCGAAGGGTTGTTCGTCCTGATAATACGGGCTGTTGTAGTATTGGTCTTTTTGTTCCTTGGCGACACGTGCTTTCTGCCGCGGGGAATTGTTTCCGTAGAAGCCTTGGGTTTCGGTGAGATAGTTCAGGAGCTGGGGAGTGGCACCGGCGGACCGAAGGCCGGCGAGTTGGGCGTAGGAAAGGTCGTAGACTTTCCGTGTGCTGTTGAGGTAAGCGACGATGATGGTCGAAGGCACGCCGCGGCTGACGAGGTTCTCGATATCCTGGTAATCCAGGGCGCGACCGTTGTTCATCTTCAGCACCGTGCCGGAGTCCACACCGCGCGAAGTCACAGCTGATGTAATCGCCGGATCTACTTGGGAACCGGTCGACGCGCACCCGGAGACAAAGACCGCCACGGCGAGGCCAACCGCGACAACGAGGGAAGATTTCATGATCGAGGGATAACAGGAAAATCCCACGTGGAAACGAGGAAAATGGCGGGCCTGCCGTTCAGCTGAACGACAGTTTTGTCACCCCGGCCGCTGAGGCGGCATTCAACACGTCCATGATCCGCTCATGACGCGTGTTGGGATCCGGTCGGATAATGACCGGATCTTTCCCGCCGAAACGGTCGACGGTGTCCTTCAGCCAGGCCCGGAGTTCGGGGAGTTCCTTGCTGGTCGGATTGTCGTAGACGCGATTGTTCATCTGGACTTTGCCGTCCGGAAAAATGTCGATGATGATCGGCGTTGTGGGGACGCCGCCGGCATCGGCGGACCGGCCGCTGGGGAGGTTGATGTTCAGTTCTTTCTCAACGACCTGCGATCCGGCCGAGGCCATGAAGAAGAGGAGGAGAACAAAAACCACGTCGACCATCGGGGCAATTTGGAATCCCACGTCGCCGTCTTCAGATACGCCACCACCAGCCATAGTTCAGTTCGATTTGTCTTGAGGGTTGATCAGGATGGAGTCGGAGGAGTCACGTCCTTGTCCACCACGGAGAAAGTCACATTGCCAATTCCGGAAGTACCGACCGCCTCGAGAAGCTGGCGAAGAAATTCGTAGCGCACTTCCCGGTCCGCCCGGATCAACACGCGGACGAGTGGGTTTTGCCCGACGCGTTCGCGCAGCATCGTCACGAGATCCGCGGGAGCCGGGTAGACTTTCTGGTCGACCTCGATGGCCGTGACGTTGCTGATTGGCGTGTAGGTGACGTTGATGATGACCTGTCCCGGGTTTTCCTTGGCTTCCTTTGCCTCTTTGGCGACCGGTAAATTGACTTCGCGGTTGGCCTGCAGGACCTCGGTCGAACTGATCGACATGAAGAACACCAGCAGGACCAGCAGAATGTCGATCATCGGAGCAATCTGGAACTCCGGGTCGGCTTCCGGGTCCGGCTTGCGGATATGCTTTTTCCCGCGACGGGATGGAACGCCCTCGGACATCAGGCCCAGTCCAGCGTAGCGCCGCAGTGCGGGCAGGGATTCTGTCCGGGTTGGATGGCTCCGTTACAGACCGGGCAATTGGTGGTCAGGGCCATCGAAACCTTGCGGGACTGACCTTGTCCGGTCGGGGCACCGGCTCCCGCTTCAAAGTTCTCACCGATCCGAATTCCGGCGAGTTCCTCGTAGGGAATGTCTTCAACGAGGCGGTTCAGACGATCGTCCGCCACCATGAGCACGGTCGCCGTGCGGTTACGGAAAAAGTAGTAAAAGATAAAGGCGGGGATGGCGAGGAACAGACCGGCGGCCGTTGCCATCAACACTTCACCAATTCGGAGAGCGAGACCACGCGGGTCGGCGACGCCGGAGGTTCCCAACACGGCGAACGCACCCATCATACCGATGACGGTTCCGAGCAGTCCGATCATGGGCGAGACGACTCCGATGACTGAGAGATAGGCGTTTTTGGTTTTGATTTGGCCGGCTTCCCGGTTGCCGATTTCGATGAGCGCGGTTTCAACGGCATCCTTGCCGCGGCCGAGACGTTCGAGGGCGCCGCGGAGCACCTGCGCAACATACGCCTTGTTGGCGCGGCAAATTTCCCAGGCTTCCTGATAGTTGCCGGCGACAATCGTGTTGTGCAACGACTCGACCAGCGCTTTCGGGGCCAACTGCTCGGCTCGAAGAACGATGAACAATTGGATGATGAATGTCAGCATGATCATCGAGGTGATCAAGATCGCGATCCAGATCATGACAATCAACGGACCGCCATGGAGGATGACTTCGATGATCGACATCTGCGACGGATCGCCTTCGGCGGCAAAGGCAGCCGGCCCGGACAGGGCGAGGAGCAGGATGGGGAGGAGGGTTCTCAGATGGCGGATGGCGTGGATCATTTTCGGTGTTACTGGAAAGTCAGGGAACGCGGATTTGTGCGGCCTCGAGGGCTTTCGCCTTTTCGGCGGCTCCGGAAGCTGCAGCAGCATCCTCACGGAAAAGTGCGGCGGCAAGCAGGTAGTTTTCGAGGGCTTCCGGTTTTTGTCCGGAGGCCTCCTGAACCTGAGCCATGAGGTAAAGCGCCTGTCCGAAGGTCGCGTTCTGTCCGGATTCGGCCAGTTTGGTTGAGCGCGCAACTTCGACGATCGGTGCGAGCTTTTCCCGTGCGGTGGAAAAATCCTTTTTCGAGATGGCGAGCCGGGCCAGCCCAACCTGCGCCATCTCAGCGGCGTCCGGGTAGGCCTTCTGGAAAGCGGCAAACGCGGTTTCGGCTTCCGCCAGTTTGTCGGTCGCCAGGTAAGCCTCTCCAAGGAGAGCGGAAGACCGGGCGGCCCACGTCGTCGGAAGCCCGGTGAAATTGTCGACGATGGGCTTGATCGCAGTGATTGTCGCCGGTGCGTTCTGTTTGGCCCAGGCGTTCAGTGCATCCTGATAACCCTTCGGCGGGTTCATGGTGACTGAGGCCACGGAAGCGAGCGGGATCCCGGTTTCGGCCGGTCCAACCTTGAGTCGCACAGCGTCCGATCGAACGCCAAGAATCTGGCCTTCGCGGCGTTGACCGTCCTTCAGAACCAAGGCGTCTTGGGCAACAGCCGACACGGCGACCGCGAGGGCGATCAGTGTTGCGACCGGGGAGACGCTTGCTTTCATCATCCAAAGCCTTTAATCACATTTCCCCCGCAAATCAACAGACTTTCCCGCAATTTTCCATGATCAATCTCTTCCGCAAGAACCAGCGCGTTTTGATGTTGATCGTCGCCGTCCTGACGATCATCGCCTTCATCTTTCTTTACAACACCGTCCAGCTCGACGAACTCGCCTCGGTCCGAAATCCGACCATCTACGGCAAGCCGTTGACTCCGGTTGCGATCGACCGTCAGGTGAAGAATTACCAGCTGACCGTGGCGCTCGGTCAGTTCGACCTCCTTCAAAAGCTCGGCGGCATGGGAATGGACCGTGAAGCGGCAGCCAACGAATATGTTTGGAACCTTCTCGTGCTGCAGCACGAGGCCCGGAACCTCGGAGTGCAGCCGACGGACGACCAGGTCGCGTCGCGCATTGAATCCCTCCCGGTTTTCCAGACGTCCGGCCAATTTGATCCGGCGAAATATAGCACGTTCCTCCGCGACCAGCTGGCACCGCGTGGATTCACGGAACGGCAACTGGAGGAAGTGATGCGCGATTCGCTGCGTGTGGACCGCATCGCTCGCATTGTTGAGGCTCCGGTGTCGGTGAGCGAAGCGGAGTTGCGCGAGGCCGCGCGGATCCTCCAGCCGGTCAGCGGAGCCATCCTACGGTTCGATGCCGCGGCTGCGACGTCGGGCGTGACGGTGACGCCCGAGGAGATCAAGGATTACTTCGATCGGAACCAGGCACAGTTGAACACCGAGGAGACGCGCTCGGTCCGTTACGTCGTTTTCGAACTTCCGCCCGGGCCGGCTCCGGAGGGGCGCGAAAAGGTCGAGTCCCTGCAGAAGTTGGCCGATGCGGCCAGCCGGTTCGTCGATCAACTGGCCCAGCCCGGCGCATCGTTCGACTCGGCCGCGGCGGCGGCGGGTACAACGGTCCGGGATTTTGCTTCATTGGATCGGACCGGAGCGCTGCCCGCGGCCGCTCAAGTCGGCGGAGAAGAGGCGAAAAAGCTGGCCGACCTTGCCCGCGAGATTGCGCCGGCAATTTTCCTCCTGAGCCAGGCCGGCGCGACCACCGACGTCGTGCAACGCGGCGATACGTTTGTTGTGGCGCAATTGTCGGGGATCAACCCGGCCCGGCCGCTGACGATCGACGAGGCAACCCCGCAGATCGAGGTTCGTCTGCGCACACTGGCCGCACAGTCCACGCTCGAGAATTACATCACGGAAAAACTCCAAGCCGTGCGCCAGGCGGTCGGATCGGGAAAATCGATCGCGGACGCCGCGGCGGAGGCGGGCCTGAAGATCGAAACGTTTGAGAATCTCTCACCGACATCCGAGACGCTGACCCCTGAACAGCGGACGGCGGTTGGCCAGACATTCACCCTGCGTGACGGCGAGATTTCGCCGGCGACAGAAAATCCGGAAGGGCCTATGGCGGTCTTTCTGGCGTCCCGCGGCGCATTGGACGAAAAGGCGTTCGAAGAGCGGCGTGCGGAGTTCCGCGACGGCCTGCTCGAAAACAAGCGCAACCTCCTATTTGTCGAGTGGCTCCGGACCGCCCGCGAGGCGGCGCGACTTACGTTCCCGGGCAACCCGCGCGGCTGATGGAACGGCCGGTGTCCGAATTGTTCGACGACGCGACCGGGGACATTGCCCTGGGCGATCTTCCGGCCGCCATCGCAAAATACCGGGAGTGCGTCCGTCGCGAACCCGGCTATTTCGATGCCTGGCACGCACTCGGCATGGCCCTGATGAAAAACCGGGAGTACGACGAAGCCATCGAAGCCGGCCTGAATGCCGTCCGCCTCGAACCGAATGATCAGCTGGCATGGTCGAGCCTTTCGCTCTTTTATGTGCGGGCGCACCGGATCGCCGAAGCCGAGGCCGCCGGAGCCAAGGCAAAAATCCTGTCTTGGGGAGGCAAGGTTGATCCGGCTTCAATCCCACCACCGAAAGATTCCTGAATGCCCAAGCCGTTCTTCATCACAACCGCCATCGACTACACGAATGGCTCGCCCCACATCGGTCACGCCTACGAAAAGGTTCTCGCCGATGCGCTGGCCCGCTACCAGCGCCTCGCCGGTCGGGATGTTTTCTTCCTCACCGGAGTGGATCAACACGGCCAAAAGGTCCAGCAATCCGCCGCAAAGGAGGGCGTCCCGCCCGCTGAATTCGTCGATCGCGTCACGGCGCGTTTTGTCGAGCTCTGGGAGCGCCTGGACGTTCGATACGACCGCTGGGCCGCCACGACCGACCCGCTCCACAAGCGTTGCGTCCAGGAGATTCTGCAGCACCTGTGGGATTCCGGACATTTTTACAAGGCTTCCCAGGCCGGCTTCTACAGTGTGCGGCAGGAACAATTTCTCACCGACAAGGAGCGCGGGCCCGACGGCCAATTCGGCCCGGAATGGGGCGAGGTGGTCGAGTTGGAAGAGGAAAACTACTACTTCAAACTCGCCGAGCACCGCGACTGGCTCCTCGCACTGATCGATGCGCGAACCGCCGCCGGAAAGCCGTTCGTCGTCCCGGATTTCCGCGTCGCCGAATTGCGCAACGCCGTCGAGAAGCTTTCCGGTGACCTCTGTATTTCCCGCCCGAAATTGCGCTTGGAATGGGGTATTGAGCTGCCTTTTGACAAAAACTTTGTGACGTATGTGTGGTTCGACGCGCTGGTGAATTACATCAGCTTCGCCGGTTACGATCCGAAATCGTCCGAGCCGGCGTTCGGAAACCTCTGGCCCGCACTGCATGTCATCGGCAAGGACATTCTCGTCCCGCCGCACGGGATCTACTGGCCGATCATGCTCAAGGCCTGCGGATTCCATGACGACGACATGCCGACTCTTCTTGTCCACGGTTGGTGGAACATCGCCGGCGCCAAGATGAGCAAGAGCCTCGGGAACATCATCGATCCGTTTGTTCTCGCCGAAACGTATGGAGTCGACGCAACCCGGTTCTACCTGCTGGGTGACATTGTCACCGGCCGGGATGCCGATTTCAGCGAGGAACGCCTTGTCCAGCGCTACAATGTCGACCTCGCCAATGGTCTGGGCAATCTGCTCAATCGCTCGCTGAACATGGCCGGGCGCTACCGTGAACGCCGCCTGCGTTGCGTCCCCTCACCGCTGGCCGGATTCGTCACCGACCGGACGTCCGTTTACCGCACACGCATGGAAGCCTGCGAAGTCCATTCGGCAATCGACGCCGTGCTCGAGATCATTGTTCGTTGCAACGGCTATGTTGAGGAAACCGCCCCATGGAAGCTCGCCAAAAATCCCGAGACTGCGGCCCAACTCGACGAGGTTCTCTACACGCTCTGTGAAGCGCTTCGCATCGTCTCCATCTTGCTCGAACCCATTGTTCCGGCGGCGGCAGCCGGCGTCCGTTCCCAACTGAACGTCACCGGCGGGATTTCGTTCGAAAAGGCGACTTGGGGCGGACTTTCGGACGGCCATGTCCTCGGCGAACCGAGCCCGCTTTTCCCGCGAATCGAATCGAAGTGAACCCGTCCCTGCGCGAACAAGCCGAGTTCCTTGGCCTTCGCATGGCCGTCCGCCTCGCGCAGCATCTCCCGTTCGAGTCCCTCCGCTCGTGGGCGGACGCCTTTGGTTCCCTGGTCAGCCTCTTCGACCCGCGTGGCCGCCGCGTGGCGGTTGCGAATATCGAGGCGGCTTTCCCCGGTCGCTACTCGCCAGCGGAAAAAATCCGGATTGCCCGGGGCTCCTATCAGACATTCGCCCGGACGATGTTCGAACTCTTCTGGGCCCCGAACATGGACGAACGGTTTGTACACGAACACGTCGTGTTCGAAGGCTGGGACCGGGACTACTGTCGCAAAGATCCCGCGAAGCCAGCCATCTACGCCTGTTTTCACTTTTCCAATTTCGAATGGCTGGCGCTCGTCGGCTCGTATTCGATATGCCCGGGACCGGTCATTGCCCAGCGCTTCAAAAACCCGCTCCTTGGACCCGTCTTTGACCAACTGCGGCGCAGCACGGGCAATGAGGTCATCCCTCAGGAACGCGCCATGATCCGCATGCTGAAATACCTCAAGGGCGGCGGAAAATTCGGCATGCTCTGCGACTTGAACCTCGATCCCCGGGAAGGCAGCGTCGTGGTGGAAACGTTCGGCGGGCTCCTGACCAGCGTCACCCAGACCCACGCCGCGCTCGCCCAGCGGACCGGCGCCGCCATCGTGCCGGTCGAATGCCGGCCCAATCCGCAGGGAACCTACCGGATCATCCACCATCCGCCGATCGAATGTCCGCCGGATGCGGATGCCCGCGACCTGGTTCAGCGTTGCTGGAACGCCCTGGAACCCGGAGTCCATGCACACCCCGAGTGCTGGCTGTGGCCCTACAAACACTGGCGGTTCAAGCCAACGGACGGGCCAACCGGGCGCTACCCGTTCTACGCAAACCACGCCCGACGTTTCGACCGCCTCGTGGATGCCCAGCTCAGGTCGACTCGCGAAAAACCAGCAACGGCCTGACGACCGTCCGCCCACCCGGCTTGGAACGCCGGCCACGTGCGATCGCACTCAGGAGAACATCTGCCGTGCGGGCCATCAACTCGTCCGCTCGCGGATCGATCGATGTCAACCCCGGCCGCGACAACGTGGCAATCTCGGAATTGTCATAGCCGACCACCGCAATGTCATCCGGCACCCGAACGCCTTTCGGCAGACATTGGAGAAACCCGAAGGCCACGCGGTCGTTCAGGGCCACAATCGCATCGACGTCCCTCCAGATTTTGCCGGCTCGCGCCAGCGCCGCACCCGCCCGCATCTCGGACAGACCGTCGGATGTCCAGTGTCGAATCGCCTCCGACGTCCAGCCGGCCCGCCGCGCGCCGGCTCGAAGGCCCACAACTCGTTGGCCGGCGTAACCCTGTCGCGAGGCGGGAATCTCCGCACACAGGAGGCACCGCACACCGCGATCATTCAAGTGCACAACCAAAGCCCGCATGCCGCCGGCGCGGTCCGTGCAAACCTCATCCACCCCGGTCGGCACCAAGGGATCCACCGCCACCGCCGCCATCCCACGCTGTCGTAGTCCGGCAAACGTCTCCGCACCCGCCTGCGAGGCCACCGAAATCACGCCTCCGCACCGCATCGCAGCGAATCGCGCCAAAGCCCGCTGCTCGGCCGCGGCATCCTCCGTCACTTGAATCAAGACCTGCCATCCCGTCTCCGCGAGCAGATCCTTCAGGCGTTTGACCTTCGCCGTCAGGAAATAATCCTCCGGATCCGGAATCGTCACCCCGATCCAGTCCGTCGTCCCGGACCGCAACGTGCGTCCGATCAAACTCGGAGCAAATCCCAGCCGGCCCGCCTCGGCACGCACCCGCTCGGCCGTCTCCGGCGCAATGTCCCCGTGGCCGTTCAAAGCCCGCGAAACCGTCCAGCGCGAAAGACCCAAATGCCGCGCCAGATCGCCGGTGGATCGAATCGATGGGGATTTCATTTGACGCCCGGATCACGGTGCCCTAACACGTGTTTGAGTCAAGCTTTTCCCCGATATGAAGACAGTTCGCATTGGAATGATTGGAACCGGAAGCATGGGGCGTGCACACGCGCTCCGCATCAGGAATGGCGAGATTCCGCGACTCGAGTTGGCGGCGGTGGCGGATCTCGAACCGGAAGCCCGCGAGGGATTTGGCGATGTGCCGGCGTTTGCAAGCGGATCGGAGTTGATCGCATCGAAGACGGTCGATGCGGTCTTGATTGCAACGCCCCACTACGACCATACGACGCTCGGCATCGAAGCGCTGGAGGCGGGCTTGCATGTGCTGGTGGAGAAGCCGATTTCGGTCCATGTGGCCGATTGTCGGCGCCTGATTGCCGCGCACCGGAATCCGAAGCAGATTTTTGCGGCCATGTTCAACCAGCGCACGGACCCGCACTACATCCGGGTCCGCGAACTGATCGCTGCGGGCGAATTGGGCAGGATTCAGCGCGTGCAATGGACAATCACAAACTGGTTCCGGTCGCAGACCTATTATTCGTCGGGCGGATGGCGGGCGACCTGGAGCGGGGAAGGTGGCGGCGTGCTGCTGAACCAATGCCCACACAATCTGGATCTTTTCCAGTGGATGTTTGGCATGCCGGAACAGGTGACCGCAGTTTGTCGCTTCGGCCGGTATCATGACATCGAGGTGGAGGATGATGTCACGGCACTCCTGGAGTATGCCGACGGCTCGACGGCCACCTTCATTGCATCCACGGGGGAGGCTCCGGGCACAAACCGGCTTGAGATCGCCTGCGACCGGGGACGCATCGTCATCGAAAACGGTCGGATTGGCTGGCTTCGGACCGAGCAAACCGTCGGCGAATACTGCCGGACCACGCCGGAAAAATGGGCACCGCCGCCACTGTGGCACATCGACATTCCGGTGGACGGTTCGGGAGATCAGCACAACGGCATTTTGAAGAACTTCACTGCGGCCATTCTGGATGGCGCGCCATTGATTGCCCCGGCTGCGGAGGGAATCCATTCCGTCGAGTTGGCGAATGCCATGATTTTTTCCGGATGGACGAAAAAGGCGGTCCGATTGCCGTTGGATGCGGAAGCTTACGAGGCCTCTCTCCGCGAGCGAATCGCATCGTCGCGGTTCGTGAAGAAGGTTGTGAAGGTGCAATCGACCGATCGCGACATGGCCAACTCTTTCGGAAAGGTGTGACGATGAAGGACGGCATGACCTACGCCCCGCAGGGCAAGCCTGCACCGGTGGTGAAGCCCGGTGAATTTGTGTTCGCGGCAGCCCACCTTGATCACGGCCACATCTACGGGCAATGCAATGGTCTGGTCGAAGCGGGAGGCGAACTCCGCTATGTCTTCGACCCGAATCCGGAACGCGTCGCGGCATTTCTCCGGCAGTACCCACAAGCGCGTCCGGTCGATGCGCTCGATCGAATATTCGAGGACGATGACGTTCGAATGGTCGCTGCGGCCGCCGTCCCTTGCGACCGTGGGCCGCTGGGTTGCCGCGTCATGGAGGCCGGGCGGGATTATTTCACCGACAAAACGCCGTTCACGTCGCTCGAGCAACTGGGCCACGCAAAAGAGACCGTGCAGCGAACCGGTCGGAAGTACATGGTCTATTACAGCGAACGGCTCCATGTCGAATGCGCGATGTTCGCCGGTGAATTGATCGAAGGCGGTGCGATCGGACGGGTGGTGCAGACCATGGGAACCGGCCCGCACCGGCTGAGCGCACCGAACCGACCAAAGTGGTTTTTTGAGCGCTCAAAATATGGTGGCATCCTGTGCGATATCGGGAGCCACCAGTGCGAACAGTTTCTCTATTTTACAGGGGCCAAGGATGCGCGGCTCAACTTCAGTGCTGTCGCGAACTACCGGTGTCCGGAATATCCCGAATTGGAGGATTTCGGCGAGGCATCGTTTGCTGCCGACAATGGGGCCTCCGGCTACATGCGGTGCGATTGGCTGACACCGGACGGGCTCTCGACATGGGGCGACGGACGCACCGTGATCCTCGGCACAACCGGCTACATCGAACTGCGCAAATACGCGCAGATCGGGTCCGGATCTCCAGGCGGCGACCACCTCTACCTCGTCGACAGCCAGGGCGAGCACTACATCCCCTGCGCCGGCAAAGTGGGCTTTCCGTTCTTCGGACGCCTCATCCTCGACTGCCTGAACCGCACGGAGAATGCCATGACACAGGAACACGCCTTCAAGGCAGCCGAGCTCTGTCTCATCGCACAGGATCAAGCCAGGCGTCTCGCCTGACTGTCGCTTTCAGGAACTCCCTTGCGGGTTCAGGACGCCGGCGTTAAATCTGAAAACGCATGCGGATGAGCCGGAAGACCAAGCGGGTGATCCTCGGCTTCACCGCCGTCGGCCTCGCGGTTGTTTTCATCACAATCGGATCGCTCCGCTACCTCGACACGGAGCGCGATCGACAACGGTTCGAGCAGGAACGCTCCGAACTCAAACCGCCCGCTCCGGTGCCGGTGACGATTCGTTCGGAACCGCTGAAACGCGAGCGACGATTTACGGCTGAGCTGGTGCCATGGACGGATGCCGGTGTTCCAGCCGAGGTGCCCGGACGGGTCATTGAGACAGCGGTCGAAGCGGGGCAGTCTGTCAAAGCCGGAGACGTCCTCGTGCGGCTCGACCCGGTGCAGGCACAGATTGCTGTCGACCTTGCCCGGGCGCGCCACGCCGAGGCCATCCGTCTGCTCGGTGAAGCGCAGACGCTGCAAAAGAACCGCGTGGTCTCAGAAACCGCACTGGAGGCAGCTGCCGCCGAGGCACGCGCGACCAAGGCCCAGCTCGATGAAGCCGAGGATCGTCTCCGCCGGCACACGATCACCGCCCCGTTCGACGGCGTCGTCAACGAGCGCCTCGTCGACGTGGGCGATGCGGTCAACGTCAACCAGGCTGTGGTCCGGATTGTCGATCTCCAGAAACTCCGCGTCCGCTTGGATGTGACGGAACGGGAACTCACCGCCTTCCCGCCCGGCACTCAACTGCCCGTCCGGGTTTTAAGCGGACGCGAAGGGCCGTTCGAGGCGACGGTTCGGTTTGTGGCGGGATCCGCGGATCCCGGCACGAGGTTGTTCCGGGTCGAGGCCGAACTCGACAACCGCGAGATCGGCCTCCCGGGCGGAGTCCAGGGCGTGGTCGATGCGGTGATTGAATCGTATCCGACCGGACCGGTTGTGCCCGCCGCCGCCGTGCGGTTCGCTGGCCGCGACGCGATGGTCCTCAAGGATGAAGGCGGTCAGGAGCCCGTGGCGACCCGCATCATCATCGGGCCCGAAATTGGCGGTGTGTTCCCGGTGCTGGAGGGACTGCGCGAAGGCGACAGGGTTTTGATCCGGTGAACCTGCCCGCTTGGAGCGTCAGAAATCGGGTTGCCGTCAACCTGCTTTGCATTGTCCTGCTGGTCGCCGGCTACCTGGCCGCGACAACCCGCCTGAAGCTGGATCTCTTTCCCGACGTTTCGACGAACTTCATCCAGGTCACGACACTCGATCCGACAACAAGTGCGGCCGAGGAAATCGAGCGCACGATCACGGTGCCGATCGAAGAGGAATTGGCGAGCGTCCGCGGTCTGAAAAAGATCCGGTCGTTTTCGGAGGACAACTTTTCGAACATCTTCATCGAAGTCGACGCTTCGGTCACCGACATCGACCCCGTGCTGAACGAAGTCCGGCAGGCAGTCGACAAGGCACGCGGCAAACTCCCCGCCACCATTGAGCCTCCGGTCATCGAGGAATTCGACATCCCGTTTCCGCTCATCACGTTCACCGTTTCGTATCCGCCCGGATACGACCCAATGACCGTCCGCACGCAGCTCGAACGTATCGAACGCCGCCTCCGGATCATTCCCGGCGTTTCCAATGTGCTCGCGGACGGACTCGACCGCCGGGAGGTTTGGGTCGAAGTCGATCCGTTCCGTCTCGAGGCGGCCGGAGTTTCGCTGGAGGAAGTGACGGAGGCCGTCCGGCGCAAAAATCTCAATGCCGTTGGCGGACGGCTCGACGGGGCCGGCGGCCAGCGAATTGTCCGACTGCTGGGCGAAATTCGCTCCGCGGAGGAGCTGGCCAATGTTCCGGTGAAGACAGCCGACGGCCGCACGCTGCTGCTCCGCGACGTCGCGACATTCCAAGACACCACCGAAGAGGCGCGCACCTTCGGACGTGCCGACATGCAGTCGGCGGTCACGTTCACCATTGTCAAAAAGAAGGGCTCGGATGCGCTGGAGACGGTGGCGCAGTGCCGGAAGGTCTTCGCCGAGGAGGTGAAGAGCCTTCCGCCGGAAGTCACCACGCGCGTTCTCAGCGACACCACCCGCTTCATTCGCGTCCGGATCAACACCGTCGTGCAAAACGGTGTCCAAGCCCTTCTGCTGGTCACCGTCCTTTTGTTGCTCACGCTCAATTGGCGGCTGGCTTTGCTCGTCGCGATCGGGATTCCGATCTCGTTCGCCGGGGCCATGTTGGTCCTCTACATCGGCGGCTACTCGATCAACATGCTTTCGCTGTTTGCGATGATCATGGCGCTCGGCATGGTCGTCGACGACGCGATCGTCATGGCGGAGAATTGCTACCGGCATCTCCAAAACGGATTGCCGCCACACGAAGCCGCCATTCGCGGATCCCAGGAAGTGATCTGGCCGGTCGTCGGCAGCGTGAGCACGACGGTGGCCGCATTTCTGCCGCTGATCTGGGCCGAGGGGATCATTGGGAAGTTCCTGATGATCGTCCCGGTCGTGGTGATCTCGGCCCTGGTTTTCTCGCTGGCGCAGGCCTTTCTCGTGCTTCCCAGCCACCTTGCGGACTTCGTGAGGCGGGGGCTCACAGCGGAAGAATTGCGGGCCTTGCCGCCGGTGCATGGATGGCGCGTCGTTCCGCGTTTCATCTCCGTGACTTATCGGGACATGCGGGACACGGTGGACCGCGGGCTGGACTTTTTGATCGTCCTCTACCGTCACCTGCTCACACTGGCCCTTCGCCGGAGGTATACGGCGATCGGCGTTTTCATTGCTTTGCTGGTGGGCGTCGGCGGCTTGGTTGGAGCGGGGGTTGTGCCGTTCAAGTTGTTCGCCACCGACTTCGCCGACACAATTTTCATCAAGGCCGAACTCCCCGCTGACTACAGTCTCGAGCAAACGGCCGACGCAGTCGCCCGGCTGGAGAAACGGGTGGCCGAGGTGCTTCCAGCGGACGACCTTCTGGCCATCATAACGCGGATCGGCGCACGATTTGACCCGACCAACGAGTTCCTCGAATACGGCACCAACCTGGCTTTGGTGACAGTGGACATCGATGAGGAAAATCCCCGCTGCCGAAAACCGTCCGAGATTGCCCGGTCGCTTCGGCGGATTCTCTCGGAGTTTCCGGAGTTTGTTCTGCTGACGGTCCAGGTTGAGGAAGGCGGCCCGCCGGTCGGACGTCCGGTGAACATCGAGTTGAGCGGTCCCGACTTCGGGGAATTGCTCGCCGTCGCCGCGAAAGTCGGTGAGTTCCTTGAAGAAATTCCCGGCGTTTACAATGTCGGCAACGATTTCCCGCGCGGGAAAACCGAGTACCGCGTGAAGGTCGATGAACCCCGCGCAGCGGCCGCTGGAGTGGACGCCACATCGGTCGCGCGAGCGCTGCAGGCCGGATTCTTCGGTCTGGAAGCCGCCCGCATGCGCTGGGGCAACGAAGAGGTGATCCTGCGCGTGAAGGTGGCCGAGCGTTTTGGACATGACCCCGAGCTTCTCCAGGGCCTTCGCATCATGAACCGCAGCGGCCAACCGGTCGCCATTTCATCGGTGGCGGAAATCGAACGGACAACCGGCGTCTCGCGGATCAAACGCACGAACCAGGAACGTGTCGTGACCGTCTCGGGCGATGTGGAATCGCGCATCGTCACCTCCGCAGAAGTCAACAATCGGGTCGCCCAATGGATTCCCGAGCTTTCCGCGGCGCATCCGAACGTGAAAGTGACGCTCTCCGGCGAAAGCGAGGACACCGAGCGCAGCCTCGCCAGCATGCAATTCGCAGCGATCGTGGCGATGCTTTTAATCTACGCACTTCTGGCCGTCATCACCAATTCTTTCCTCCAGCCGGTCGTCATCATGTCCGTGATTCCATTCGGCATTGTCGGGGTGATTCTCGGGCTGCTTCTCATGGGCGTGCCGATGGGACTCATGTCGATCATGGGAACCGTCGCCCTCGCCGGGATCGTCGTGAACAACTCGGTCGTCTTCGTCGACTTCATCAACCAATACCGTCATACGGCAGCAGGCGATCCGAATGCCGCATCACGCAGCCAGCCGCTGCACCTGCGGCGGTTCACCCGCTGGCGTTCGATCCTGGCCAGCGCATCGACGCGCTTTCGTCCGGTCTTTCTCACGTCGGCCACAACCGTGGTCGGCCTGGCGAACCTGGCATTCACCAGCACGGGTCAGGAACAGTTCCTCGCGCCGATGGCTCAGGCCATCGTGTTCGGCCTGACCTTCGCGACGCTGATCACCCTGGTCCTGATTCCGTGTCTCTACTCCGTGCTGGATGATCTGCACGGGCTGGTGGGTCGACGGAAAGAATCAGCCCGGTAGCGTGTCGTCGAGCGCCGCGAGGAGCTCGGCGATCGACTCGCCCGTCTCATCGCCCATGTTGGAAATGCGGAACGTCGTTCCCTTGATTTTTCCGTATCCTCCGTCGATGACGAACCGGTGCTTTTCACGAAGCGTCTTGATCCAGGCGGCGACATCGATTCCCCGGTTGTTCTTCACGCAGGTGAGCGAAATCGACCGGTAACCTTCGGGTGCAAAAAACTCGAAGCCGTGCGACCGCACCCAATCGTGAACCTGCGCGTTCAGAGCCCGATGCCGGGCGTGGCGTGCTTCGATGCCTTCCTCAAAAATGTCGTCCAACTTCGACGCGAGTGCGTTGATCAGCGGAATGACCGGTGTGCTTGGCGTCATATCGTCCGCCTGGTTTTTGGCAAACTCCACAAAGTCGAAGTAGTAGCCGCGGTCCGGAACCGACTTGGCCTTTTCCATCGCCTTCTCCGAGACGGCAAAAAGGGCCAATCCGGGCGGCAGCGCGAGCGCCTTTTGGCTGCCCGTGAGCAAAACGTCGATGCCGAGTTCGTCCATCGGAATCGGCTCGGTCGAAAACGACGAAACGCTGTCGACGATGAACATCACGTCCGGAAACTCACGCATGACCTCGGCAATCTCCGGCAGGGGATTGCGGATCCCACAGGACGTTTCGTTGTGGATCAACGTGAGGGCATCGAACCCGCCGGCAGAGAGTTTTTCCCGAACCTGCTCGGGCCGGATCGGCTGGCCCCATTCGACCTGAAGCGCCTCGGCGGACTTCCCACAGCGCTTGCTCACGTCGAACCACTTGTCCGAAAAAGCACCGCACATGCAATTCAGGACCTTCTTCGTGGCGAGATTGCGCAGCGCCCCCTCCATGACGCCCCAAGCCGAGGACGTTGACAAAAAGACCGGACGCTGGGTTCCAAACAAGGTCTGAAGGCGCGGCTGGATGCCGGCGTAGAGTTTTTTGAACTCCCCGCCCCGGTGCCCGATCATCGGCGCGCACATCGCGCGAAAGGTTTTTTCTGACACCTCGATCGGACCGGGAATGAAGAGCTTGATGTGCTGTCGCATGGTAAACCGAACATGATACGAGCCCGACCCGGCCGAGGGAAATCGGAATTTCATGAGATGGCGATCGGAACGCCCGCGCGGCGCCCTGAACGCTCGCCCGCTGAGGATCCCTCAAATGGCACCGGGCACAGCACGGAAACCGCCCGGCGTGAAGCCAAGGTCGGCGGCGATGCGGCCGAGCCGGTGACGTCCGGCCAGGATGCGGGCCCGGGCGGATTCCAGGCGCGCTGGGAGAACAAACTGCCAGCGGCTCATCCCATCAGGTCCGATCCAGAGACACGAAAAGCGGAGCCGACCGGACCAGGCGAGCCGGTATTCTTCGGCGAAGTTCTTCGAGAAAGCAACCGGACCGTCCCGAACGCCGCCCGGCGACACCCGGCTCGCGACCAATGCGCCGATCTTACCAGGGCACCCGGCCGCTATCGCTGAAGAATCCACCGGTCGGTCCGTCAGATTCCAGCGTGGCAAGTCGCGCCGCGATTCGCCCGCCCTCGGCCGCCGATCGAACACCTGTGTGACCGTTGATGTCCGTCGCGCAATACCCCGGATCCGCGCTGTTCACACGGATGTTGTCGGGCGCTAGCTCCTTGGCGAAGGCGATCGTGACTGCGTTGAGGGCGGTCTTTGAGGAATTGTAGGCGAGCAGGTTGAAGTGACGGTATTCCCACTGATCGTCGGCCGTATTGAAAAGAGATCCGAGTCCGCTGGAAACATTCACGATGTTCCCCCCACCGCCAGCCCGCAGCAGAGGAATGAACGCCTGGATCACGCGGATGGGACCCAGCAGGTTCGTCTGATAGGTCTCCTCGATCGCCTCCAGCGAAACGCGGGATGGGGCAAAAGGACCCTCGGGGCCGAATTCGCGGATGATCCCGGCGTTGTTCACCACGCCGAAAACGGATCCAAACTCCGCCCGAACGCGCTCGGCCGCCGCCTGCACGCTCGCGGAATCGCTCACATCCAGCACCAGCGGGCTGGCCCCGTTTCCAATATCGACCGCGGTTTTCGAGGCCGCCTCGGCCGATCGGGCCGCGACGACGACGCGGTGGCCGGCTTCAGCAAGTTGACGGGCGGTTTCCAAACCAAGGCCGCGATTGGCCCCGGTGACGACGATGGTTTTGTTGTTCACGCCCGAACCTTAGCCTGCAAATGCGGCGCCGGATTGAAGAAATCTGCTCAAAACGATTAATTTTCGGCATCGCTGCCCCTGTGCCCTCTAGCCCGGGTCCTCGCGCTGCCGGCGGGTGAGCCAGAGGGCGATGACAAAGACGAGGAGGAGGAGCGAACCGAGCGCGGCGCCGAAGGGCTGGTTGCGCCCCGAGGTAAACTGCCGGTAGATCACCTCGCCGATCGTCGGATTCGAACCGCCGCCCATGAGCGTGGTGATGGCAAACATCGCAATCGCGGGAACAAAGACAAGGAGGGCTCCGGCGACAATGCCGGGGCGCGTCAGCGGGATGATGACCTGTGAAAACGCGCGCACCGGTCCGGCCCCGAGGTCATACGCCGCCTCAACCATGGCTCCGTCGAGTTTCTCGACGCTCGTGTAGATCGGGAGGATCATGAAGGGCAAAAAGTTGTAGACCAACCCGAGGACGATCGCGAAAGGTGTGTAAAGGAATTGGACCGGCTCGGCAAAGATCCCGGATGCAACCAAGAGGCCGTTCAGCAAGCCATCGCGGCTGAGAATCGCCAGCCAGGCATAGGTCCGGATGAGAAAACTCGTCCAAAAAGGGATCATGACGAGCATGAGGAGGATCATGCGCCAACGCGGCGGGGCGCGTCCGATGAAGTAGGCGACCGGGTACCCAACGACCACACAGATCACGGTGGTGAGGAACGCATACCAAATGGACTGCAGAAACACTCGCAGCCAGGTCCATTGGAAGGCCCGTTCGTAGTTGGCGAACGAAAAGTCGTAGACGACGCGCCCAAGACTGTCGCGGGTCGCGAAACTGACCACCACCAGCATGATGGTGGGAATGACGACGAAGAGGATGAGCCAGGCCAGCAGCGGGGCGAGGACAAGCCACGCCCCAAGGGCGGGTTTGCGCCGGTGGGAGAGGTCCCCACCCGGCGCACCTGCCGCTGCTGCCAGCCCGGCCATCGATTACTGAACCTTCAGCGACGTGACGAGCTCGTCGACCTTCGAACCCTGTTCGCCGATGTCTTCAAAGGTCTGCATCAATGCCATTTCCTCGTCCGTGGGGAAACTGGCGCGGTTGCCGAGTTGCTCCGGGCTCATGAGCTGCTTGGCCGCCGCGTTGACGCTGGTGTACGGGAACGCGTCGGAGATCTCCTTGCTGATGTCCGGACGGAGGATGAAGTTCATGAAAGCCATTGCGTTGTTCGGATGCTTGGCCCCTTTTGGAACCGCCAGGCTGTCGACAAACAGGTGCGTGCCTTCGGCCGGGACGATCCATTTGAATTTCGGATCTTCGTTGAGAAGGATCGCGCCTTCGCCGCCCCAGACGACACCGATCGAAACGTCACCGTTGAGCAACGCGGTCTTCGGACTGTCGGAGTCGAAAACCTTGATCAGCGGAAGCCACTGCGAGAGGAGCGGGCGGACTTTTTCCAGGTTCTCGTCGGACATGTCATTGATCGGGAGGCCTTCGGCGAAAAACGCCCATGTCACAATCTCGCGGGCATCATCCAGCACGACGATCTGGCCCTTGTATTTCTCCTGGAACACATCTCGGAATCCTTTGATTTCATCCTTCACGACGTCCGTGTTGACAACGATGCCGACCGTGCCGGCCATGAACGGGATGCTGAACCGATTGCCCGGATCGAAGCTCATGTTCAGGAACTTCGGATCGACATTCTTGATGTTCGGAATCTGGGCGAGGTCGATCGGCTCGAGCAGCCCTTCCTTGATCAAGGCGCCGACGACGTATTCGCTCGGCTGGATGATGTCGTAGTTGCCACCGCCCGCGAGCAGCTTGGCCAGCATCTCCTCGTTCGACGCGTAGTTTTCGACCGAGACATTGATCCCGGTCTCAGCGGCAAATTTGTCGATGACCGACTGCGGGATGTATTCCGACCAGCAGAAAATGCTCAGCCGTTTGGATTCATCCGTTGTGCCGGGTGACGCGGCCTCCGCTGCCGGTGTGGCCGCCGGTGCGGTGCCGGCCGCAGTTTCCGGAGCGGGACTGGGGCTGGCCTCGGGGGCGTTGGTGGAGTTGGGGGATTCTCCGCATCCGGCGAGCAAAAGCCCGGCCAGAGCGGCTGTCAGCGTGGTTACGATGGTTTTCATGGGTTTTTTCTCCTGCCGAAAACGGTGCTCGCCACGACGGCCAGCACCGTCGCGAGGATAAAAATGGAACTCAGGGCGTTCAACTGCGGATTCAAGCCGACCTTGGCCATGCCGTAAACGCGCAGCGGCAGCGTTTGGGAGTTCGCACCGGTCAGGAAGACGCTGACGATGTATTCATCGAGCGAAAGGGTGAACGACATCAGCGCGCCGGCAATGATGGCGGGCATGAGATACGGCACGATCACTTTCCAAAAAGCGACCACCGGCGTGGCACCAAGGTCCATGGCCGCCTCCTCCAATGCGGGATCGAGCCCGTGCAGGCGCGCCTGGATGCCGACCAGCACAAAGGGAAAACAAAACGTCGTATGCGCGATGATGAGCGTCGTGTAACCGAGCGGGATATTCAGCAATTGAACGAAGAGAACCAGCAAACTCACGCCCATCAAAACCTCCGGCATGACCATCGGGACAAAGATCAGAAGCCCGATCGCCCGCTGGAATGGAAACCGATAACGATACAGCATCCAGGCGCCGATCGTCCCGAGCACGGTCGCCAGCACCGTCGTCGCCGTCGCCACGATCAGGCTGTTCTGAAATGCGGTGAGGAGGACTTTGTTCGACAGCAACGCCTCGTACCACCTCAAACTGAAACCCTCCCAGCGGATGTTGAGCCGGGAGGAGTTGAAGGAAAAAACGACGAGCAGCGCGATGGGGATATAGAGAAACGCAAAGACCGCGGCGGTCCAGATTCCGAAGATCCCGATCTGCAGCCGAGGGCCCTGGAGCCATCGGCGGACTTCCTTGAGCCGGAACGGAAAAAGGGAGGAAGCAACCGCCGACATGACCGTTTTCACTAGCAGGACGCGTGCCGCGCGTCCAGAAAACGAACCCTTCGCAGACTGGGCCGCGTAACCCCAAAGGATGAGGCGACTTCTTGCAATGGCCCTTATGGCGAGCCCGATCGCGGCCGCTGACCTTGAGAGCTACCGTTGGAAGAATCGCCTTCTCATCGTTTCCTTTGCGGATTGCGAACGGCGCGATGCGTTCGAGCGGACCTGGCCCGGCGCGGCCTCCGGCTCACGCGAGCGCGATCTCGTGGTTCTTCGTGCGGACGCGGACCTCCGCAGATCCCTCGGCTGGCCGGAGAATGCGAACAAAGTCCGGCTCATCGGAAAGGACGGCACAATGAAAGCCGAATGGGAACGACCACCGGAGCCATCAGCCGTGTTCGCCATTATCGACGCCATGCCGATGCGGCAAAGTGAAGCAAAACGCC
The DNA here is from genome assembly GCA_033763515.1 of Terrimicrobiaceae bacterium. Lineage (GTDB taxonomy): Bacteria > Verrucomicrobiota > Verrucomicrobiia > Chthoniobacterales > Terrimicrobiaceae > JANRKJ01. Next base: position 75,843 of record JANRKJ010000024.1, read on the forward strand.
CTTAGGGCAGCTCGCTGAGCGGCGTTTCGAAGCGCGCCATGTCGTCTGGAATGTGGTGCGGCGATGGGTAGCCGGCATCCGCTGTCGCGTTCCAATCCGTGCCATGGTAGAGGCCTAGAGCCGCGAGAGTCTGCACGGCTAGAAACGCGCGGGTTCTCGGACAAGTCCAACCGCCCAGCAGGAGCGTTGCGCCAAGCGCGACCGGCCCGCTCCATTTCTCCACCTTACGGTGGGTCGCGAGCGAAACGTTTCGCCGGATCGCATAGGGTTGGTCGGTGACCGCGTTGAGGACGATTTGCGCCAGGCCAAACGCCATGACCGGCACCGAGGCCGCAGGGTGGAGGCGAAGGGCGGAGGGTCCGGCCATGTTCACCAAGCCGAAGAGGTAATCGAGACATCCATGAGCGGCGGGCGAGATCGGGTGCTTGTTCATGCCGATCGTTCGCACCGGGCTCCTGTGCCGGTCCTTTGCCGGGTTCCTTCCGAAGGATCGCTCGGGTTGCTCCCGATGCTAAGGGGTCGGTTCGGTGGTGCCGAACGGCTCGACCACCCTCGTTCCTGGCGGGAGCGCACCGAGATTCCAAGTTGTCAGAGTGCCCGTTCCATCCACGACAACGATGTTTGTTCCTCCGGGAAGGAAGCCCAGATTAACGGTGTCAAATGCCAGCACCCCTCCGGCTAAATTCGAACCGATCGTGATAGCGTCGATGCCCCCCATCGTGAGCGTAGCGGAACCGACCATGTAGAAGCCACCGCCACCCCCAATCGTGAGCGTTCCGGAACCTCCCAGGCTGGCCGAGCCATCCGGGGCTGGAAATTCCATTGGGATCAGATCGACTTCGCGAAGCGGGCCGTTCGTCACGAGTCCAACCCCCAAATTTTCCGGATCGTAAACGACGCCGCGATAGCTCTGCGTCCTGCCCTCGACGGCGAACGACCCGCTGAAAAGCCCCGTCACTTTATTGAGCGAAAAGCTGGCCTTCGTCACACCATCATACTCCGGAACAACTTTCTGCGGGCCTTTTCCGATTGGCAGCGTAAACGCGACGGCGTTGGCGAGATCGGACGAGCCCACGGCGACGTGAGCGAGCCAGGGCCCGGCCACGGCAGGGAAACCATCCTGCGGATCGGTTGACCGCCGAGCGCCCGCAATCGCCTGAATCTGCTTTGGCGGAGCATCCTGCGAGTTCGATGCGCTGGGAAGTTCCCATTCAAACTCCCCTTCAAACGCATCGCAGGACTGAAATTCCGCTGTCGCGACGAATGATGCGGTGACCGGGTCCGCAGAGCGGAAAAATGCCCACGTCCCATCTTCCAAGATTGGCGCGGAAAACGTCAACGGGCATCCGTCGGCCGAGAACCCGGCCCCGGTTACGACGCCTTTCGAAACGTTGACGGTGGCGAACCCATGGCGCAAAGGAAACGGCGCGGACCCGGGACCGACCAGCATCGTGAATTTGCCGTTGGACTGTCGGGCGAAGTCGGAGTTGGCGGGAAGTAGGGCTTTGATCGCACCGGATGAATTGAAAAGGCCGGTCGGACAGGCCACGGTGCAATGATACCACTGGTTTTTTCCATCTCCAACCCAGCCAAACGTCACGTCCAGTGGCGTTCCATCGACCATCATCGAACCAATTGAGGCATCCGCCGGCCAATCTGCGTTGGCATTCGTGCGTCCGGAAAAACGCTTCACCGTTTTGCCCAGCCGTAGTTGGGCGGAGAACACTCCCGACTTCTGGAATGTAACCCCAAGATCGCCGCTAAGGCTGAAATGGTACGCATCTGGCAGGATCGCGTAGCGCGTCCCGGCGACATACTCGCTGGCGGGGAAGTTATCGGGCGTGGGGCTCAGCGGCGGGGGAGCGGCGGGGACAGCCGCCGACGCGATCAACGTTCCAAGAAGTGGGATCAGGAGAGCGCGAGCGGACATGTCAGGAGACGTTTCATCGATCGCTATCAGAACCACGCCCCGAAGCAAGCTCTTTATGCCGTGTTAAACAGAATCCGGCGGGCCTATGCTCGGTAGGTCCAGCGGGGTTCGCCCGGGATCAATTCGACGAGGCCGAAGCCGGCGGGTGTGCCCAGATTGCTGCCGCCCCACCACGCGCCGCTGACCGCCCCACCGATGAGGAATGTCGTTTGGTTGAAGCGGATCAACTCATTGATGTGCAGGTGGCCTTGAAGGACGAGGGCCAGTCGGTGTTCGTGGAAAAGCGCGAGCGTTTCCGCGGCATCGGTCACAACCAGCGCGGGCGGGAGCGGGGCGGTGGGTCCATCCTTGGCCTGCAGAAACGTCGATCGAAAGGGAATGTGCGAGCAGAGCACGATGGGCTGGTCTTTGGGCGTCGATGCCAGCGTTGAGGAAATCCACTCCCGTTGTTCGGCTCCGATGCGGCCTTCGTAGGTGCCGGACTCCCGGTCCGGAACCACCGAGTCGAGAACGAGGAATCGGACGCCGCCCTGCTCAAACGTGCGACGCGTTTCGGTTAGCCCGAACAACTCGCGAAACGGCGCGACCGGGTCGGCTTCCGCCGGTGCACCGTCCGCCGGTTTGACTCCCACCAGATCGTGATTTCCGAGCATCGGGATGACCGGACGGCCGATTCTCTCAAGAAACCGGCGGGCGAGATCGAATCGCGGACGCATGGCTTTGGCCGTGGACGTGAACCCGCCGTGCACGAAGTCTCCGCCGCCGATGATCAGGTCGCACTCGATCTCTGCGATCCGGGCGGCCGTTTCCTGCATCCGCTGCGGGGCGTCCCGCTCGACCATCGCGTGCACATCGGTCAGAAAACCAATCCGCAACGGCCGCGTGAGGGATTCCGCACGGACTTGGGGGATCGCGAACGCCGCCGCGCCGGCGGTGAGACCGCGAAAGAAATCGCGACGTTTCATGGCGCTGCGGGTCTCGCCCGGTTCGCCGACAAAGTCAAGTGAAGCGAAAAGTTGCGCGGCGGGCGGACATATTGGAAAGTCCGCGCGATGTTTCGGCCGATTTGTCTGTTTCTGTTCCTTTTGGTGCTCCCCGTCGCGCACGGGCTGGACTTCACACCGCTGGAGACCGTGGCGGTTCAGGAAAACGGACGGAAAAAACCGTTCCTCGTTTTTGCAGACGAAGCGATTCTGGGGCTGACCGGCCGTACGTCGCTCGAACGCGACGGCCGCAAACTCGGGTCGATCGAAGCCGTGGTGTCGATGTGGCTCGCGCCATCCGGATGGGAAAAAGTTCCGCTCGTCCTCGTGAACAACAAGAAGCTGAAGGAGCAAGTCGGCCTCGACCGCACGCGCAAGCTGTTCAGCTACGAAGAAATCGCCGCCAACAAGCCGCTGCTCGACCTTTTCCAGGAAGCAAACGAGACCCGGGCGCGGAACTCGCGCGTCCGGCTCACCGGCACGCTCAAGGCGGCCGCTGACGTCGGCATGAGGCTGGCTATTTTTGAGGGTCTGGTCAGCGGGCGTTTGGTTACGCCACTGCCAACCGGTGCCGCAGCGTGGAGCCCGCTCGGCCCTGATGATCCGGCGCTCGCGCTCCTCCGCCGGGGATTCCAGCAAGGCGACCAACAGGCGTTCAACAACGGCGTCGCCCTTCTGCGCAAGGAGCAGGCGGCCGAAAACCCGCGCTTTCAGGCCGATCCTTGGAAAATCGAGGTCGAGACGTTCTACCAAAAACTGCACCCGTTCCGCTGGGCTTGGGTTCTTTATTTGGCGGCTGGAATTTCGCTGCTGGCCTTTGTCGGACGCGCGGCTCCGTGGGGCTATGCAGCCGGCTGGGCGTTTGCATTGGCCGGATTCGGTCTCCAGGTGCTCGGCTTCGTCTGCCGGATCATCGTTTCGGGCCGGGCCCCGGTGACAAACATGTATGAAAGCGTCCTTTGGGTGGCTTTTGGAACGATTTTCTTTGCACTCGTCTTCGAGGCCATCCACCGCTGCCGGTATTTCCTGTTGGGCGCGGTTCCGGTCGCGGTCGTCTCGTTGATCCTGGCGGATACCCAGCCTGTGATCCTGGATCGCACGATCCAACCGCTCGTCCCGGTGCTGGCGGACAATTTCTGGCTGACCACGCACGTTCTCACGATCACCCTCAGCTACGCCGCCTTCGCGCTCGCGCTGGGCGTCGGTCACATCGTGCTCGGGAAGGTCATCTTCGGAAGCAAGCCGTCGCCGGCCCTTTACAACTATCTTTACCGATCGCTCCAGATCGGTGTCCTGTTGCTCGCAGTCGGAACGATTCTGGGCGGCGTGTGGGCGAACTACTCCTGGGGTCGTTTCTGGGACTGGGATCCGAAGGAAACCTGGGCGCTTATCGCGCTCCTCGGCTATCTCATTGTCCTCCACGGCCGAATCGCCGGCAAATGGGGCGGATTCGGCATGGCTGTCGGCGCGGTGCTCGCCTTCCAGTCGATCATCATGGCCTGGTATGGCGTGAATTTCGTTCTCGGCGTCGGACTGCACAGCTACGGCTTCGGGACAGGCGGCTTTCCCGCTGCGCTGGGATTTGTGATTGTTGAAGTCGCCTTCGTGGCGCTCGCCGTCTGGAGAAATCGCAGCAAGCCCGTTCCCACCGCGCCGGCCGTCGCCTGATCAGCCACCAATGGCCGTCATGGGCCGCAGCGGTTCGTACGCGGCCAGGAACTCGTGTGCCTCGGGCTTGTTGTCAATCGATGCTCTCAAGAGTGCCTCCGGATCGCCTCCCGACCGGAGCGCGTCCCGCAAGTCGACCTCGCCGTGTCGTCCCAAACAGGGTCTCAACTTGCCGTCCGCCGTGAGCCGAACCTTGTTGCACGATTCGCAAAATCCGGGCGTCGTCAGTGCGCCGATGAAGCCCACCACCGCGCCCGGAGGGTCCAGGCGACGGTATCTCGCCGGACCGCGACCGACCACGGACGCCTCGCTCCATTTCCCCAACCCGCCCAGCCGACGCTCGACCTCGCCAACCGGAAGGAAGTTTTCCGGCGTCACCCCGACTGTGCGCGAAAGGGGCATCAACTCGATGAACCGCACTGGAATTTGCCACTCCGCGGCCTGATGGACCAGCGGCACATATTCGGATTCGTTGACACCGCGGATCAAAACACAATTCAGCTTCACGCTCGAAAAACACTCACGCGCCACATCAATGCCCTCCCGAACGGCCGTCAGATCGCCGCCCGTCATGCGTCGATAAAGACCCGTATCCAGCGCATCCAGCGAGATGTTAACCGAGGCCACGCCGGCCTGCCGCAGCGCCTTGGCCGACCCGGCCAGGCGCGTGCCATTCGTGCTCAGTGCCAGAGACTCCACTCCGCGGATCCCGGCCACCGTTCGACAGATCTCAACGACGTCCGCCCGCAAGAGCGGCTCGCCACCCGTGATCCGGAACGTTCGAAATCCCAACCGGACCGCCGCTTCGACAACGCGGCCGATCTCCTCAGCCGTGAGGTGTTCCGAGCGCGGCGCCCAACCAGAGTAGCCGGCGGGACGGCAATAAAGGCACCGCTCATCGCAACGATCGGTCACCGAAATCCGAAGATAATCCACCGAACGCCCAAACGAATCCCGAATCACGATGAGCCTGATCATAGCGTGTCGCACGGCGTCTGGCAACCGGCGGGCACAATGCGCAAAACGTCCGATCGAACGCTCTGTGCGCTTTTCTGAACTGAAATTCACGTCTGGAGCGCTCCGCCGATTGCGCCCCACGGGAATGTCAGGCAGATTCCGACAGTGACGGCTGGCCAGTTACCGCGAACGGGAAAGTTCCCGCGGCTCGCGACGTGGTGTGACGGCCTCTGGGTGGGTTCCTTGGTCTTCGCCACCTTGGCGATCGTCGGATCCCTCACCACGTTGTTGGGCTGGGCTTTGCGCATCCCGGCATTGACGGATTGGACCGGCCGCGGCATTTCGACGTTCCCGAACACCGGGGTGGCGGGCGCTTGTTGCGGCCTGGCTCTGATTCTCCTGGGCGGGAACCCGACCGGCTGGCGATTGTTGGCAGGCCGGTTGCTCGCGGTGTTTGCAACGGTCGTGGGATTGCTGACCTTGTTCCAGCACCTCACCGGTGTGAACCTGGGGATCGACGAACTCCTGTTTCGTGGAGAATGGGGGCAACGCGGCACGGTCGCTCCGATGCGCATTGGTGTGCCCGCCTCCGTTTCGTTCACGATTCTGGGAACTGCCATCGTGTTAACGACGCTTGGCTCCCGCCCCCGGCGGGCCGCCGCAGCGCTGGGCCTCGCAACCATTGGGATCGCCTCATTGTCTCTCGTTGGCTATCTTTTCGGGGCAAATCAACTTTTCGGTATCGCCCGATTCACAGCCATCGCCTGGCCGACGGCGATCATTGTTGCCGCGTTATCGGCGGGCCTCATCGCCCGCGTGCCGGAATGGGGCGTGGCCTCACTGCTCTGCCGGCCGGACGCGGGCGGGGTCGTTGCCCGCGGATTGCTTTTGCCGATCATCGCCGTCCCGCTTTTCATCGGTTGGATTCGCGTGGCGGGAGAGAGCGTCGGTTTTTTCGACCCGACGTTTGGAGCGGCTCTTCGGACCTTGGTCGAGATGGGCCTGCTTCTCGGGTTTCTTTGGTGGACGGCAACGAGCATCGGGCGGCACGATTCGGCGGAGAAAGCAGCCGCGGATGCGCTCCGGGTCACCGAGGCGCGCTTCGCCAGTTTCTTGCAAGCGCTGCCGGGTCCGGCCTGGATCAAGGACACCGACGGGCGCTTCGTGTTTGGCAACCAGGCGGCCGAACGCGTTTTCCAAGTGCCACCAAAAAGCCTGGTTGGTCGCACCTACGAGTCTGTCCTCCCCCCGGAAACCGCCAAACGATGCGCCGAAAGCGATCGTGCAGCCGTGGAGATCGGATGCGGTCTTCAGACAATTGAAACCCTTGCGACGCCTCAGGGCGGGACTTCGTTCTGGCTCGTCCACAAATTCCCGATCCCGCATGCGAACGGCCGGCCCGCATGGGTTGGCGGTGTGGCCATTGACATCACCGAGCGGATGGAGGCGGAGGCGGCGCTCCGGGAGGCCCACCGGCGGAAGGATGAGTTCCTCGCGACCCTCGCCCACGAACTGCGCAACCCGCTCGCGCCGATTCGTTATGCCGTTGAGATTTTCAAGCTCCCGACGCGGAACGAAGACGACTATCGGACAGCCAGCGAGATCGTCGCGCGTCAGGTTCACCAGATGGCCCGGTTGCTCGACGACCTTCTCGACGTCTCCCGCATCTCGCACGGAAAACTGACCCTGCGCCCGGAACCCGTAGCCCTCTCGAAAGTCCTTGCGAGCGCTGTCGAGACCAGCCGGCCGGCCGTCGATCACGCGGGTCAACGTCTCACGATTCACCTTCCGGACCAGGAAATCTGGCTGGACGCCGATCCGGTCCGTTTGGCTCAGGTTCTTTCAAATCTCCTCAACAACGCCTCCAAATTCTCGGCCAAAGACACCGAAATCTGTGTCGACGTCCGCGCAACAGCCGAAGAGGTCAGCATCGCGGTCCGCGACCAGGGAATCGGCATCCCCCACGCCATGTTGCGGGCCATCTTCGAATTGTTTTCCCAAGTCCACCCCGGCCGCGATCGCGCTCAGAGCGGTCTTGGAATCGGCCTTTCACTGGTCCGCGGCTTGGTCGAACTGCACGGGGGTCGCGTTGAGGCCAAAAGTGAAGGTCCCAACCAAGGAAGCGAATTTCTGGTGCACCTGCCCCGCCCAAAAGAACCCGGTGGAAGCTCTCCAGTCACCCCGACAACCGCTGACGACTCGCGCACCCAACCCCGTCGAATCCTGATTGCGGACGATCTCATCGACAGCGCCAACAGCCTTGCAGCCATCCTCCGCGCCGCCGGCCACAACGTCTGCGTCGCTTACGACGGCCGATCCGCCCTCGATTGCGCAACAGCATTTTGTCCGCACATCGCCATTCTGGACATCGGCATGCCCCGCCTTAACGGCCACGACCTCGCTCGCGCCATCCGAACCCTCCCTTGGGGAAAAACCTGCACGCTCATCGCCATAACCGGCTGGGGACAGGCAACTGACCGCGAACTCGCCGCCAACGCCGGATTCGACCACCACCTGGTCAAACCCGTGGACGTCAACGCCTTGCAGTCCATCCTCGACCATCATACCCACGAAGAATTCCAAACCGACCTTTCGCACCCAGAACGAAACTGAACGGTACAGGTTGCCTCGCCCGCTTTTTTTCTTTGACAAGGTCGCACGAAAGAGCGAGACCCGACGCAATGAAAACCACCTCGAAATTGCTCCTCGGTGCAATCGGTTTCGCCGCGGCTGTCGGGTCCACGTTGAATGCAGGAGACCTCTCGTGCTCGGAAACGTTCCGGTCGTCGATTCCATGGTATGTTGATACCGACACGTATTTTCCGATCGGGCTGCAAGGTCATATTCTCCAGCCTTCTGAGCCGGTCGAGACCCAGCGGAACATCACGTCCTCCCGCCAGCCGGCGCTCGAAACCACGCTGCAATTCCCAGCCAGTTCGACGTCAATTGCCACCGCCGACATCGTTCGCGCCCTGATCGAAAACGAGGTCATCCCATCTCCCACTTCGACGCCCCGCTACGCCGTCAACAACGTCCAGCTTGTCTACTTTCCGAACCGCTATGGTATTGTTGGCACCCTGAGTAGCCCCGTTTCCAACGTCTGGGCAATTGTTCCGAACCGTGGATCGTATGAGGTGCCCTCGGACATCCTCTACATCGAAGTCTCTGAGCCGATGACGATTGCGACGACCACGGAGGTCACCCCCCGTCCATCACCATCTCCATCACCGAGCCCGTCGCCTTCGCCGAGCCCGTCTCCATCGCCGAGTCCGTCACCGTCGCCGAGCCCGTCGCCTTCGCCGTCGCCGAGCCCTTCACCGTCGCCGACTCCTCGTCCCACGCCAACTCCTCGTCCGTTTGCAGTGACCTACTCGGCCACCGCCGGCGGGGTCTTCTGGGGTCTCCCGCAGGGCTTGATCCTGGTTCGGGGAGCTGTGTTCGGGGTCGAGTTCCAAGGCGCCCTGACTTACACGGCCAAGACGGTTAAATCGCCGTTCGATAACCGGAAGCGCAGCGTCGCGGGCCCTCGGATCAACTACCCGAACCTCTACCTCGAGGAATCCATGGTTGGACCGATCTTTGGCTACCTCCCGACCACGGACGACATCAGCACCCAAACCATCGTCACAGACACGGCTTCGCCCATTCTCAGTGGAAGTCTGTCGCTGGGACCCTCGACGGTGAACAACCAGCTGGAGCCGACTACCGAGTAGGTCGGTCGTTGGTCACCACAAAGAAGTAGAATCATTACAGTGCCGGGGACGAGAATCTTCTTGTCCCCGGCACTTTCTGTTCATATTCGCGGCGGATGGAAATCAAACCGTTCCGGGGATTCACCCCAGAGCCCAAAATGGCGGACCGCGTGGTCTGCGTGCCTTATGACGTTGTCGACCGTGTCGAGTCGGCAGCTCTCGCCGAGGGAAACCCGTTAAGTCTTCTTCATGTCGATCGCGCCGAGATCGACCTGCCGGGCGAGCCCAATCCCTATGCGGACTCGGTCTACGCCAAGGCAAAGGAAAACTTCGAGCGCCTGCAGGCTGAAGGCGCACTGATCCGCGAAGCGGCCCCGTGCGTTTACCTCTACCGGCTGACCATGGGCAGCCACCAACAAACCGGCATCGTCGCCACCGTTCGCGCCGCGGATTACGAGAACGGATTGGTCAAGAAACACGAGAAGACCCGCCCGGACAAAGAGGACGACCGCACCCGGCTGATTGATACCATCGGAGCCCAAACCGGCCCGATTCTCCTGGCTTTCCGCCCAACCCCGGCCCTCAAGCGAATCACCTCGCAGGGGATCACAAGCCCCCCGGATTTCGACATCACGGCCGAGGACGGCATCCGCCACGAAGTCTGGCGTCTGCGCGAGACCCATCCTGTGGTGCAGGCATTCGGCGAAGTTCCTGCTGTCTATATTGCCGATGGCCATCACCGGGCGGCCAGTGGATGGCGGGTCGCCCGAGCGCGCCGCGAACGGGGAGTAGCCGGCATCGCTCACGAGGGCATTTTGGGGGTCCTTTTCCCGTCCGATGAGCTTCAAATTCTTGCTTACAATCGCTTGGTCCGCACGTTGAACGGACACACGAAACGGGCTTTCCTGGACGCGGTCGCGCAGGTTGTCTCCGTTACGCCCACCGCCCCGAAGACGCCGGCTGCCCCGCGCAATGTGTCCATGTATCTCGACGGTGAGTGGTATGGCCTCAGCTGGGACGTTCCCGCAGGATCCGACCCGGTTTCGTCCCTGGATGTCAGCGTCCTCCAAGACCGGATCCTCGCTCCGCTCTTGGGAATCGCCGACCCGAGGCGAAGCCCCGACATCGAGTTTGTTGGTGGAATCCGGGGCACTGCCGAGTTGGAATCCAAAGTCGATGATGGGCGGGCGGCCGTGGCCTTCTCGATGTTCCCGACAACCGTGGACGAGGTGATGGCAATTGCCGACGCCGGGCAGATCATGCCGCCGAAGAGCACCTGGTTCGAACCCAAACTGCGCTCCGGATTTTTCATCCATAGCTTGGAAGATTGATCGTTCTGCATGCAACAACTCGACACGGCGCCGGATGTCCGCCGTCCCGCGCGCTTTGAGGCGCTGCGTGATGGCATTTGGCCGGTCGCGGTCGCCGCGTTCGCAGGCATCGCCACGCTGATTTTTGGCGTGGTGGCTTTTGAAGTCAGCAGTAATCAGCGCGCATCCCTGCCGGGTATCTTTTCGCGCTGGGACACCCCGCACTACGAATCGATCGCCGCCAACGGCTATTCGCCGGGGTCCGGCGAGGATTTCCGCATTTGTTTTTTCCCGCTGTTCCCTTGGTTGGCACGGCTGTTCCTTTGGTTGCCGGGCGGCGCCACAACGGCAGTACTTGTGGTCGCAAATCTCGCCTGTATTCTGGCGTGCCTTGCGCTCTATCGGCTCGGGCGTCTTGAACTCGGGGAGGAGGGTGCAAAAGCCGCTGTTCTCGCACTGCTGGCGGCTCCGGTGGCGTATTTTCTTCACCTCGGCTACACAGAGAGCCTTTTTCTCGCCGGCTCGATCGGCTCGTTTCTATTTGCCCGCCGCGGTCATTGGGTGGCAGCCGGCTTGTGCGCCTTCGTCGCCACGCTCACCCGGATGACCGGGGTCGCCCTCGTGCCGGCGTTGCTCTTTGAATGGGCCCATCAAGCCGGCTTCAAGCCATCGCGCCTCCGGTGGAGCGGACTGGCTGTTCTCTCTCCAGCCGCTGCCATCGGCATTTACCTCTGGCTGAACGTCGCGACGTTTGGGGATCCGTTTCACTTCCTGAAAATGCAGGCGACACACTTTTTCCGTGAGTTCAGTTGGCCTTGGATCGGCCTCATGGGCGATGTCCGGGGCTTGTCGACTGCCGAACCCACCTCGGTCTGGATCATCTGTGCCGCTCACGTGATCGCATTTGTCCTGGGCACCGCCGGCGTCATCTGGACCGCCATCGCACTGAGGCCCAGCTACGCGATCTATGCCGCCGGGATCTGGATTTTGACATTCTGCTACTCCTTCTGGATGTCCGTTCCTCGCCTGCTTTTTGCGATGTTCCCGGTGTTTCTTCTCGCCGGAATCGCCTTGCGCGGCCGAAGCGGACTTTCATTCTGCCTCGCCTTCGTCTCCCTCCTCGCCTACGGACTGGGTCTCACACAGTTTGTCCGGGGGTGGTGGGCGCACTGATTCCGACCTCCGTTCGAAATCCGCTCGGCGTCACACCGGCTTCCGCCTTGAAAACCCGATTGAACTGCGAAATCGATCGGAACCCGGTCGCAAACGCAATCTCACTGACCGGATACGCTGTGTAACCCAGCAATTGGCGGGCCTTGTCGACCCGGAGGCGGGCAATGAATTGCGTGAACGTCGAACCGGTTTGCGCATGAAACTGCTCGCTGAAATAGCCGGGATGCATTCCCACCGCTGCGGCCAGTTCGGGTAGTCGCCAGTCGTGGGCGATATCGTTCCGGATCATCCGGACGGCCAGTGCGACCGATGAATGAAGCGGAAGCGAGCACGGTTCCCGCAAAGTCGCAACCTGGCGGGCAAAATAGCGAAGCAACCCAATCGCGCCCTCATACTGCTCAGTCGTCACCTGGCGGGTCTTCTGGCAGGCACCCGCACAGCCGCACGCCGACCTTCGCCCGCCCGGCAGCATGCAACCCCTTCCCGGAGTCGAACAGCCCGGCGGGCGATCAACGTACACATGCCCCGTATGCAAATACCCCAGCGTACGCCCTTCTCTGGCCACCGGAACGGCTGACGACGTCAATCCCGCGAAACACCGGCCGGACCGGACTTGAAGACCTGCGGGGTCCTGCAGAGCCACGTGGGTTTTGACGCAGGTCGCACATGCCTTCCGTCCTGCGGACATCACCCGGCAGAAATCCGGAACGCCCTCCTCCTCCGGAACGCGGAATGCTCCGGGCGAATTCCACATCAGGGGCAGCCCGGTCGCTGCGCGGAACGAATTCGAAAACTCCTCCAAAACCGGTGTCGGCGGGCCCGGATCGGTCAAAGTCGCCGGAGTGGTCGCTGCGGAGCCGGATTGGGGATCAATAAACTGCACGTCCCGAGAAGATTCCGAAAGTTCATCGGGGCTCACCCGGCCCGGCAAGCGAATTTTCCGAAAATCCGCGCAGGATTACCGATCGGATGCGTAGCGGGACCCCACCCCGCCCGGCATGATCCCGCCATGCCATTTGCAGTCCGGATCCTCTCAGGGGGGTGCGCGGTTCCCCGCCAGCCATGAACGTCCTCGCTGTGACCATTTTCGTGAGCATGATGCTCGCGCTCTTTTTCGTGGCGGCCTTCCTTTACCACCACGATTTCTCCGGCGGCGACTCGCTGCGCGACAGCCTCCTCCCATTCCGGAAGGAAAAAACCAAGCCGGCCACGGACCATGAGCCCACGGCCACAAACCGCCGCTCCTGACATTTCCATGAACACCCTCACGGTTGAATACAACGACAAGGTCGTCCGCCAATTCGTCCTCGCCTCGATCTTCTGGGGCGTTGTCGGAATGACCGCCGGCGTCCTCATCGCCTTCCAGCTCAGTTTCCACTTCCTGAACTTCGACACGTCGTGGCTGACGTTCGGGCGCCTCCGGCCACTTCACACGAACGCCGCGATCTTCGCATTTGTCGGAAACATGATCTTCGCCGGGATCTACCATTCGACGCAACGGCTCACCCGCACGCGGCTCGCATCCGATCTGCTGAGTTCCATCCACTTCTGGGGCTGGCAAGGCATTATCGTCGCCGCGGCGATCACCCTCCCGCTCGGCCTCTCGCGTGGCAAGGAATACGCCGAACTCATCTGGCCGATCAACATCGCCGTGACCCTCATCTGGGTCGTGTTCGCCGTGAACTTCTTCTGGACGCTGGCGATCCGGAACGAGAAATCCCTCTACGTGGCGATCTGGTTCTACATCGCCACGATCATCACGGTGGCGATGCTCTACATCGTCAACCACCTGCAGTTTCCCACCAGTCTCCTGCACGCTTATCCGATCTTCGGTGGCGTGCAGGACGCCCTTGTCCAGTGGTGGTACGGACACAATGCCGTCGCATTCTTCCTGACCACCCCGGTGCTCGGCATCATGTATTACTACCTGCCAAAAGCCGCCGAACGTCCGGTTTACAGTTACCGGCTTTCGGTTGTTCACTTCTGGTCGCTGGTATTCATCTACATCTGGGCCGGCCCGCACCACCTCCTGAACACCGCCCTTCCGGAATGGCTCCAGACCTTGGGAATGGTCTTCAGCCTCATGTTGTGGGCACCGTCCTGGGGCGGCATGCTCAACGGCCTCCTCACCCTGCGCGGTGCCTGGCACAAGCTCCGCACCGACCCGGTCCTGAAATTCTTCGCCGCCGGCGTGACGTTCTATGGCATGTCAACGTTCGAAGGTCCGCTCCTCGCCATCCGCTCGGTCAATTCACTCTCGCATTACACGGATTGGACGATCGGACACGTGCACAGCGGCACGTTGGGTTGGAACAGCTTCATGGCTGCCGGGATGTTCTACTGGATCGTTCCGCGGCTTTGGAACACGAAGCTCTTTTCGCCCCGTCTGGCCGACCTGCACTTCTGGACCGGCATGGTCGGCATTCTCCTCTACATCGCTTCGATGTGGGTCTCGGGAATCACCCAAGGACTCATGCTCAACTCGGTGAATGCGGACGGTGTCCTCGCCTATCCGAACTTCATCGACGCGCTGCTCTCCGCCCGCGCCATGCTCATCACCCGCGCTGTCGGCGGCACGATCTTCCTCTTGGGTTTCATCGCACTCGCCTACAACATCTTCCGGACGATTCGCACCGGTCACCCGGCCACCGCTTCCGTCGACGTCGAGGTTCCGGAAAAGCCCCTTCCAGAGGGCATGGGGCTGGCCGCGAGTTTTCTCAACGCACCGGTCATCTACTCATTCCTGCTCGTCCTTTTTGGATGCCTCTGGGGCGTGGGAACGGGGATCGTGAGCACCATTGCCTTCGTGCTCCTCGTCGAAACCGCTCTCGTCGCCATGATCCACATGAGCATCTCGGGTGCGAAGTGGTCGCAGTGGTACGACCGCCTGCTCGAAAGCTGGCTTCCGTTCTCGGTCCTCACCCTTGTCGCTGTCGTCACCGGCGGCCTCATCCAAATCCTGCCGACCGTCTTCATTGACCAGACGAAAAATGAAGACGGGCTCTGGCAAAAAGTTTACACGCCGCTCGAACTGGCCGGCCGCGACATCTACGTGCGCGAAGGTTGCTACAATTGCCACAGCCAGATGGTCCGCCCTCTCGTCGGCGAGGTCCTCCGTTACGGCCCCAGTTCTCGCCTCGCGGAATCCATGTATGACTTCCCCTTCCAATGGGGCTCGAAACGAACCGGCCCGGATATTGCCCGCGTCGGCGGAAAATACCCGAACCTCTGGCACTTCCAACACATGCTCGACCCGCGCTCCACATCGGTCGGCAGCAACATGCCCAACTACCCGTGGCTGTTCCGGCAGAAGACCGATCTGACCGCCCTGCCGAATAAAATCGCGGTTCAACGCCGGATGGGTGTCCCGTTCCCCGAACGCTCGCCGGCCGAGCTCGAGTCCGACGCCCTGGCACAAGCCCAAGGCATCGTCGACGACCTCGGGAAAAACGGTGTCGAGATCGGTCCGGACAAGGAAATCATCGCGCTCATCGCCTACCTGCAGCAACTCGGCAAAGGCATCAAAAGAGCTCCCGCCAACCAACCCACCGAAAATCCCGGACTCGAGACCCTCGTCGAAGGGGCTCCTGCCCAAGCCAGCGCGCACTGACCGATGGGCAGCCAACTCACCTTCCAAGCCTGGGCCACGCCGGTCGCGATCATCGCCTTCGTCGTCAGCGTCGGCGTCTTCCTCTTCTTCGTCATCGGAGCCATTCGCGCTCCAAAATCCAAAGTCGACCACGACGCCAATCTCCCCCTGAAAAAGGAAAATCGAAAATGAACCACCCGCAGCCCGACGACGAAGCCCTCCGCCCGCACAGCTACGACGGAATTCAGGAATACGACAAGCGACTCCCAAACTGGTGGCTGTTCACGCTCTACGGCGCCATCATTTTCTCGGCTGGCTATTGGGCATATTTTCACTGGACCGAACATATGCGGCCCGGCTGGGTCCGCGTCCAGAGCGAGATCGAGTCGATCTCCCTGGCCGCCCTGGCAAAGGGAGGAGCGCCCACCGGCGAACAACTCTTCGGCTTCAGCAAAGATCCCGCGATCGTCGCTGCTGGCGAGAAAACCTTCATGGCCAACTGCGCAGCCTGCCACGGCACCGATCTCCACGGCGGAATCGGCCAAAACCTGGTCGATGCCACATGGATTCACGGCGGCACTCCCACCGACATTTTCAACCTGATTCGCACCGGAGTCGCCGACAAGGGCATGCCGACCTGGGGCCCGCTCCTCGGCCAGCAACGCATCGCCGAAGTCACCGCTTTCATCATCAGCAAAAACTCCACCATCGAAAAACCGTGACGCAAAACCCGAGAGCGGAAGGCGGAGACCGGAAAGGCGATGTGGGCCCGGATCTCCGATCTCCGCGTTCCGGTCTCCCCAAGCGTCCCTCCATCGACTCGGTCACGACGATCAACGACGATGGGTCGCGCTACTTCGTGCACCCAGCTGATGTCCGCGGGCCTTGGACGACCGGCCGGAGGCTGGTGGCGGTTGTCCTGATGGCCGTTTACGTCTCGCTCCCGTTCATCCCGATCAATGGTGCACCGGCCGTTTTCCTCGATGTTGCGCACCGGAAGTTCCATCTGTTCGGCCTCACGCTGATGTTTCAGGACCTCTGGCTTCTTTTCTTTCTCATCACCGGACTGGGCTTCACGCTTTTCCTGATCACGGCCATCGTCGGCCGGATCTGGTGTGGCTGGGCCTGCCCGCAAACCGTCTTTCTCGACCACATCATCCGCCGCATCGAACGTGTCATCGACGGTGATGCTGTCGCCCGCCGGAAACTGGAGGACGCTCCCCTCACGGCCGGCAAAGCCATCCGCCGCGTCGTCAAACACGTGCTGTTTTTCGTTTTCGCCGCGCTCATTGCGCACCTGTTCATGGCCTATTTCGTGTCGGTTCCCGAGCTCTATCGCATGGCTCATCGGTCGCCCCTCGAAAACTGGGGAACGTTCCTCTTCGTCTTCGGGATGACGTCCGCGCTCTACTTCGACTTCGCCTGGTTCCGTGAACAGTTCTGCATCATCCTCTGCCCGTACGGCCGTCTCCAATCCGCCCTCATCGACGACAATTCGATCGTCATCGGCTACGACGAGAAACGCGGCGAGCCGCGCGGAAAGACGGGAACCGGCGATTGCATCGACTGCCGTCGGTGCGTGCAGGTTTGTCCAACCGGGATCGACATCCGCCAAGGGCTCCAACTCGAATGCATCGGGTGCGAAGCCTGCATCGATGCGTGTGATGAAGTGATGGTCCGTTTGGATCGCAAGAAGGGCCTCATCCGCCACGACTCCCTGAACGCCCTCGCGGGTCGCGCTTCAAAGTTCCTCCGCCCCCGCCTTTTTCTCTATCTCTTCTTTGCACTCGCCGGCGCCACCGTGTTCGCGTTCGCCACGACTCAGGTCAAACCCGTCATCCTCTCGGTCCTCCGGATGCAAGGATCGCCGTACATTCGTGACGAATCGGTCATTCGGAACAATTTCTACCTGCGACTTTCGAACAAGCGGGGGTCCGAACACACTTACAAAATCGAACTCGTGTCGCCGCAAGCCGGTCTGCAGGCCACCGGCGCCACGTCCGCGCCGGTCACGCTCGGCCCGCGAGAAGAAATCCAGGAGCCCCTCATCCTCACCGTTCCGGACAAGGATTTCCACGGTCAGTTCGACGTGGAAGTCAATGTGGTTGGCGAATCCGGCCGCGTCGAAACGAGTCGAAAAATCCCTTTTCTGGGGCCCTTCCGCGAATGAATCCGACCGCCCTCCGCACAGCCCTGCTCGTCACAGCGGCATTCGTCATTCTCATCGGCGCGTGGATCACCGTCATCCGCATTGCCGCGACCGTGCCCCACCAAAAGCTCACCCGCGAGCAGGAATCTCGCTTGCTGGAAATCCGGGAGGGCCGGCCATGACCGAACTTACCGGTCCCCTCGCCGCGCTCGCCGCCGGCATCGTCACCAGTCTCCACTGCACCGGGATGTGCGGACCGCTGGCGTGCGCCGCCTGCACCTCGCCGTGCCAGAAATCGTCCAATGCGCCGGTCGCCCTCTACCATCTCGGGCGCCTGGCGTCCTACGCGAGCGCCGGAACGGTCGCCGGTCTTCTGGGTTCCAAAGTGCTTGCCCCGTTTCTCACCGGAGCAACGCGTGGAATGGCCTGGATTTTCGCGCTGTTCTTCCTCGCGGTTGTTCTGGGCCTCGACAAATTCATCCGCCTGCCGCTCCCCCCGGGCGTTCTTTCCCGGGCGCTGAGCCAGGGTGGACCGAAAGCCCGCGCGGCCGCACTCGGCCTCCTCACTCCGCTCCTGCCGTGCGCTCCGCTTTATCTGGTCATCGCCGCCGCGGCCATTGCCGGATCACCGCTCGATGGGGCCATCCTGCTGGCGGCATTCGGCCTCGGAACAATTCCTCTTCTTTTCGTTGTCCAAAATCGCTTCGTCTGGCTGCAAACCCGATTTTCGCCACGTGCGATGGATCTCACGCGCCGCGCTCTGGCGCTCGCCAGCGTCGTCCTGCTCGTCACGCGCGCAACCTTCACTGCATCCACCGGATGCCCGATGTGCCATTGAAAACCGCCGCCGCCAGCTCGGTAGCCTGCCGCCACTGCGCGACGCCGTTCCGCCCGGGCGAACGGGAGGAAGAGTTTTGCTGCAGCGGGTGCCGGTATGTGTTTCATCTGCTCCACGAACGCGGTCTGGAGGACTTCTACCGATTTGGCGAAACCAAATCCCCGATCGGCTCGCAAGTTTTCAGCGAACGCGACTTCGCGTGGCTGCCCGCGCTCCAAGCCACCGCCACATCGGGCACGCTGACGCTCCAGGTCCAGGGGATCTCGTGCGCCGGCTGCGTCTGGCTCTTGGAAGCCGTTTTTCTCGAACAACCCGGCGCCATCGCTGCCGAGGTCAACTCGTCCAGCGGCACGATCCGCCTCCGCTGGGACACGGGCTGCGATCTCGTCCGCTATGCACGCGATGTGCAGCGCTTTGGCTATTTGCTCGGCCCGCCGGGGACCAAGGCCGAGCCGACCTTGCGCCCGCTCGTCCGCAAACTCGGGCTTTGTGGTGCTCTCGCGTTGAACGCCATGCTGTTCGCGCTCCCTCGTTACCTCGGCATGAATCCGGGCGAACAATTTGCCGCCCTCTTCGACGCCATCGCACTCGGGATCGCAACCGCCAGCATCGCAATCGGCGCACCGTACTTTTTCCGACGGGCCGTTGCCGCCTTGCGCCGCCGGGAATTGCACATCGATCTCCCGATTTCGCTCGGACTCGCGGTGGCCTATACCGGATCCGTTGTCGCCTGGCTGGCCGGAGACGCGTCGTTTGCCTACTTCGATTTCGTTTCCATTTTCACGTTCCTGATGCTCCTCGGCCGTTGGCTGCAGGAACGCGCCGTCGAAACCAACCGAAACCGGCTCCTCGGTCTGAAGCTGACGCCGGACGACGTCCGCGTCCTGCGCAATGGCCTGTTGCAGGAGGCGCCCGCGACCTCGCTCGTGACGGGAGAACGCTTCACGATCCGGCGCAATCAGGTCGTGCCCGTGCGCTCACGGCTCATCGACGGCCCGGGCGATTTTGCGATGAATTGGATCAATGGCGAACCCGCACCCCGGACCGTTTCGCGGGGTGGGATCGTCGCCGCCGGTGCCCGCAGCCTCGACTCGGGGGACCTGGAATGCATCGCGTTGGAGGATTGGTCCACATCGCAACTCGCCTCCCTGCTCGCCCTCACCGACTCGGGCCCATGGAAGAACCACGGACTTCAAACTCTGATCCGGATCTATCTCGCGATCGTTCTCGTTGTCGCTGCCACGGGATTCTTGGTTTGGGGCGTGTGCGGTGGCGACTGGCTCGGCGCCTTTCAGGTTCTGATCTCGATTCTCGTCGTTTCGTGCCCCTGTGCGATCGGCGTCGCCCTCCCGCTCCTCGACGACGTCGCCGCGGCGCGCTTGCAGCCTTTCGGCGTCTACCTGCGCGAAGCCTCACTTTGGCAACGCCTGCCGCGTGTTCGTCAGATCCTTTTCGACAAGACCGGCACCCTCACTCTCGAGAACCTTGTTCCCACCGATCCTTCCGCGATCGACTCCCTCCCCGAACGCCCCATCCTACTTCGCCTCACCTTCGACAGCCTTCATCCGATTGCGTGCTGCCTGCGGGAACATCTACTCGCTGCCGGAGTGAAACCCGCGCCGGACGACGGACAGCGCGTCGTGGAGTATCCCGGGCTCGGACTCGAGTGGAACGGCTGGCGACTCGGGCGCGCCACGTGGGCGACCGTCGATTCCGACGCATGCGGAACCGTCCTCGCTCACGACGGGGAAGTCGTCGCCTCATTTTCCTTCCGCGAAGAAATCCGGCCAGACGCCACCGGGCAGGTTCAGGAATTCTCCCGCCGGGGATTTGGCATTGCCCTCCTGAGCGGGGACGAACCCACACGCGTCACCCGGATGGCCACCACCCTCGGCCTGCCCGCGTCTTCTGCATTCGGCGGCCTGACACCACAGGAAAAGGCCAGACTCGTTCGCGAGCGCTGGTCGGCTTGCTCGCTGATGCTCGGCGACGGCGCCAACGACAGTCTCGCTTTCGACGCGGCCCTCTGCCGGGGCACCCCCGCTTCCGACTCCGGATTGCTGGAACACAAAGCCGACTTCTACCTGCTCGGCCGCAGCCTCCGCGGTCTCGGCGCACTCTTCGACATGTCAACCGCCCACACCCGCGCCGGCCGTGCGGTGACCGCGTTCGCCCTGGCCTACAATGCCTGCGCCGTCGGTGCCTCACTGGCCGGGTGGATGAATCCCTTGCTCGCCGCCGTGATCATGCCGCTCAGCTCCCTCGTTTCCATCTCGCTCGTCTTTCTCTTTCTCAAATCCAACCAATGAACAACTCATCCTCATCCGCCGGCGGACGCGCTTTCTTGATCACGTCCTTCCTCTTCCTCATCCTCGGAACTCTCATGCTGGCCGGACGGCCACAGTTTCTGATGGCTCCGTCCCTCACCGGCCACGGAGTCGCATGGTTGGAACTGCTGCTGCTCGGCTTCGCCTTCCCCGCGGCGTTCGGACTCGCCTATCTCGCCATCCCTCGCGCATTCGGCCTTCCGCTCTACAGCACGCAATTTGTCTTTCTCCATCTGGGTTTCCACCTCGCTGGAATGATTCTCGTGGTTGCCTCCCCGCTCCTCACCGGGATTCCGCAGATTCAAATGGGGCCGACATTCCTCGCCGTCGGTGCCCTGACATTTGCGATCAACATCGGGTGCAGCCTGCGTGGATTGCGGGTGCCGGACGCCGGGGCCGCATTTCTGGTCACGGCCATGCTCTGGCTGGTCATTGCCTCGTTTCTGGGAGCTCCTTTCGCTGCCACTGCACCGGCGACCGTATTTCAGGGCCAGGGATGGAGTGGCGGATGGTTGGTTCTGGCCCTCGGTGGAGTCATTCTCAATACAATCTTTGGGCTTGGCCTCCGGGTGACTCCCGTTGTCCTTCGCCTGAAAGAGATCCACCCGGCGCCTGCATGGTATGCCTTTGTGATTTCGAACTTTGGCCTCGCATGGCTTTTCGCCGCACTGGCGCTTGGACCGATGTCGTTTGCCGAGTTCTGTGCCGCATTTTTCCTCCTCGGAACGCTGATCTACCTCGGGAAGTTCCTGCTTCTCGTCCAGCAGCGGCCCGACCGCAGCCTTCCTTGGGATGTGCGAATCCTCCTGACCACCACCATCACGGCCCCGCTGGCCATTGCATTGGCCGGCGTCGCCGCCTGGCAACGCGTTCCTGTCGCCTCGCAAACACCAGCTGCCGCAACTCCCGCACCGGAAACGCCCGCCGGACCGTTGCCCCTGGAAATCCTTCCTGTGGATACGGCAGCCGTTCTCACCGCTCTCCTCGCGGTAGCGGTCCCCGGCCTGGTCGCGCTGGCATTCCAGTTGGTGAGAATCGAGCGCGCCCAACTCGGTGGCGACGCAGAAAGCACGTTCCAAGGCCGGCTCACGAACCAGATCCTCCTCGCGGCCTACTTCAACTACGCCACCGGCGTGCTGATGGTCATTCCGGCAGCGTGGGTCGGAATCGAACGGATTCTGACACTCGGCTCGCTGTTCCTCTTCGTCGGGGCCGCCGGCTTTGCCGGCACCTTCCTGTTCGCCACAAGCAAATCCAAGGTTGCGGCCATTAACGAAGAAGCCGCGGTCCCGAAAGCGGGCTAGTCTCAGCGCCATTCGACTTCCGTCGGACACGCAATAAAAGCGAGCCGGCAGTCGGATTCGAACCGACGACCAGCGGTTTACAAAACCGCTGCTCTACCACTGAGCTATGCCGGCATTGGCTGCGGGGAATCTACCGAAACTCCCGCTGTTCCTTCAACTCCTTTCCGATCCAAAGACCGGTCCGGAAATAAAAAAAGGCCCGGCACTTTGTTTCCAAAGTGCCGGGCACAATACTGGCAACGACCTACTCTCGCACAACCTAGAGATGCACTACCATCGGCTCTGCAGCGTTTCACTTCCGTGTTCGGAATGGGAACGGGTGGGACCACTGCGCTGGATCACCAGACGGCTGGAGCACTTCACTCCAGAGTGTCTGGCGACACCATCTCGCTGAACCAGTCTTCAAAAGAACGATCGTCCCGGACCATTCCGGTCCTGACACGATCCTCTGAAACCTGCAAACAAAGGGGAAAAATCACAGTCTTCGCAGCCACAAAAGCTGTTAAGATGGAGAAAAAAGCCGAACGAGCATTAGTATCGCTAAGCTGCACGCATTGCTGCGCTTCGACCCGCGACCTATCAACGTGGTGGTCTTCCACGACTCTTCAGGGAGATCTCATCTTGGGATAGGCTTGGCGCTTAGATGCTTTCAGCGCTTATCCTTTCCAAACATAGCTGCCCAGCGGTGCATCTGACGATACAACTGGATCACCAGAGGTTTGTCATTCCCGGTCCTCTCGTACTAAGGAATGAACCCCTCAAATCTCCTGCGCCCACAGTGGATAAGGACCGAACTGTCTCGCGACGTTCTGAACCCAGCTCGCGTACCACTTTAACCGGCGAACAGCCGGACCCTTGGGACCTTCTCCAGCCCCAGGATGTGATGAGCCGACATCGAGGTGCCAAACCCTGCCGTCGATATGAGCTCTTGGGCAGGATCAGCCTGTTATCCCTAGCGTACCTTTTGTCCGTTGAGCGATGGCAATTCCACATTAAACCACCGGATCACTTGGACCGACTTTCGTCCCTGCTCGACCTGTAAGTCTCGCAGTCAAGCTGGCTTATATCCATATACTCGTCACCTGATTACCAACCAGGCTGAGCCAACCTTCGTACTCCTCCGTTACTCTTTGGGAGGAGACCGCCCCAGTCAAACTGACCGGCTGCCAGTGTCTCGCGCCCGGATCACGGGTCGCGGTTAGATGTTCCAATCTCACAGGGTGGTGTTTCATTGGCGGCTCATCATCCCCCAAAAGAGATGAATCAAAGCCTCCCACTTACGCTAAGCAATAAAATCGAAACAACAGTGACAGCGTACAGTAAAGGTGCATAGGGTCTTTCCGTCCTACTGCGGGAAGGCGGCATCTTCACCGCCACTACAACTTCGCTGAGCTCCTCGTTGAGACAGCGGTCAACTCGTTACACGATTCGTGCAGGTCGGAACTTACCCGACAAGGAATTTCGCTACCTTAGGACCGTTATAGTTACGGCCGACATTCACGGGGACTTGGG
>JANRKJ010000025.1:0-163587 GCA_033763515.1 Terrimicrobiaceae bacterium
ATACTGACGCAAAGAGGAAAACGGCACTCCCAACCATTCAGCGGCTTCCCGGATTGCGATAAATTCGGCGTTCTCAGAGGGGACTTTTTTCGTTTTCGGCTGCATGGGTGAAACATGGAAAAATTGGGGGTTACGACGGAAACGAGCCGGATGCCGGATTTCGCTCTCCGGCATCCGGCGGCGAGCTTTCAGCCAAGTTTGATTTTGCTGTTGCGGATGTAGTTCTTGGCTTGGGTGAGAACGGCACGCGCCTGCTGTTCCGGTTTCATGTTCGGGCTGACGGTAGCCCGCAGGCTCTTCACAAGGTCGGCCTGCTCGGGCTTTTCGAGCCAGCCTTTGACCTTTACGTCGTAGGTTTGTCTCTGTTCCTGATCCTGCATTTTGCGGAGCAGAAATTTCCGTTCAAGCTGCTCGCGGGGCAGGTCTTTGACCCACTGCACCAAGTCCGGGGTCGCCTTCATGAAGGCGTTGAGCTTGGAATCAACTTCGGGGTTGATTTTGAACTGGCGGGCCAGTTCCTCTTTCTTTTTGGGTGATGCGATTGCCATATTTTGAGGGTGGTTGTGCGCGGCATTATGGGTTCCCGTAGCCGAGCGATTTGACGGGGTTTGGTGAGGTTGGTTTACGCCTTGGCGGACGCGGGTTTGATTGCGGGGATTTGATCGTCCTCGTCGTCGAGCGGAGTGCCGCGCAACCCGCCGATCTGCGCCATGACGGATTTTACAAACCGCTGGGCGATTTTTCGGGGGTGAAGCCGCTGGCCCTCCGCGTTCAAGAGGACTTGGACAAGCTGGTTGGCTGGAACGCGGATACCGGCTTTTTCGACGATTTCGGATGCCTCCTTGAAGACGGAGAAAGTGTCTTCATCGAGGGTGACTGTGACGTTGGCGGATTTGGGTGTGTTCATGGTGATTATCGGTTGAGAACGGCGAGTTCCTTGCGGCGAAGAAATGGGCCAGTGAGCGCGGCGGAAATCTTCCGGCGTTCGGCGGCGGCCAACTCGGCGGCGAATTCATCATGGAGCCGCATCTGAGAAATCAGGAATGCCTGGCTGCGGTCGTTGGAATCGGCAAAGAGAACGATTTCGCATGGATCGGAAATCCCTTCCTCCCACTCGGGCAGGGCCGGTTCCGCGCTGGAAAAAAAGTCGTCGTCTTCGGTCTTGGCCGGTTCCGGCTTCTGCGGTCTTGCAGGCGGTTCCGGGGTTTCGTCGAGCTGGCTTTTGAGCCGGTTCACTTCCTTTTCCAACTCGGGCACCTTCCCCGCCTCCTGCTGTAAGGATTCGATGCGCTTTTTCATGGCGCGGTTCTGCTCCTGCAAGGCTTCCGCGTAGGCGCGTTGCTGCTCATTCATCAGCTCGTTTTCCGTGCGGACGTAATAGGACGGCGACGGATTGGAAACGGCCACGGTGGGGCCGAGCGGCAGGGCATAGGGCGGGTCGGGCAGATAGTTCCAGTCCGGGGACTGCTCGCGGCGATACACCGTGTGCCGCTCGTGCATTTCGTCGGGATAGTTCGGGTCGGTGTATCGGCCCACGGGATACGCCTTCACCGTTTCCGAGGTCCGCACCGTGGGCATGGTGCGGGCGGAAATGGCGGTGCCGGGAACATTCGAGGGAACCGGTGGAGCGGCTTTGCGCGTGGCGCAAGAGCACAAGGACAACGCAATGATGGGGATGAGGTATTTCATTTCTTGGATGGGTTGGAATTGGCGGTGGAAAGTCCGGTGGTGGTTTGGGCAAGGCTCACCGTTTGGGTGACGTAGAGGTAAAAGAGCGTCCCGGCAGGAACGCGGACGTAATACGGTTCCTTTTCGAGACCTTCCAAAAGGCGCTGCGAATAGATTTGCCCCCCGGCTTGAATCCCTGCGGCAATGGCATTTTCGTATCCACCGCTTTGCACCTGGGTAACTCCTCCGGTTAGCGGAGAAATGATATTTGTCATCGCGGGGAAAGCCCCTGCTCCCGCCGAGAGCATCGAGGCGAGAATGGCCTTGGCTTCAGCGTATTTGTCGGAAGCGATCATATAGCCGCGCAAGCCAGCGGAACCGTCCGTTTCGCCCCAAGCGTCCGGGTTGCTGCCGTCGGGCGCGTAGTCAAGAACGGTGCCGGAAAGCGGCAATTCCCTCCCGTCTTGAAAGACGAGCATCCATTGCCGTTCGGAGCCAATGCGCTCGCGGGCGGCATTTTTCTGCGCGGAGCCATGCACTTCGGTTCCCGCTGGAAGGACGAGCCGCCCGTCATGCCAAACATCCTCCGTTATCAATCCAATGATCGGCGTATCAATCAGCGTGGAATCCACCGTATTGACCAACTCGCAACGGAGCATCCGACCGTAGGGCAGGAAAAATTCGCTGCGGGCCGCCTCCTTGGTGGCGAAGATGGCCTGCGGGATGGGCGGCGGCGGCTTCGGAGTCGGCACGGCGCGGGGCGCATCCTCGGCCATCTTGGGCGCTTCCTTCGCTGGGCGTGCGGGCGACGTTACTGGAATGTCCTCGGTGAACGTGTAGCCCTTCGCGGCGGTGGCCTGCGCGGGAACGGCCGGATTGACCGGCTCGGGCGAACGGCGGCCCCGGCCCGAAAAGAGGAAGGCGAACACCAGCGCCCCGGCCAGCAGGAACAGAATCAGCCGGCCAGCGGGTTTTTGAAAAAGCTCAGTCCAGATTTTGCGAAGGTTCATTTGAAGTCTCCTGTCAGGGGTTGGGTTTGGGAATCGGCGCGGACAACGAGGACATTCCATTTGTTTTCAGGGGCGAGGTTGTTGCGGCCTCCCTGTCCGTTGCCGGTGATGGCGAAAAACGCGGGCGTGATGGATTTAGGCGGCATGACGCCGGACGCATCGGCGAGCGATTGCGTGTAAATCCGTTCGTCCAGGCGGATGGCCAAATCTTGGGGCTTGTAGTAAATGGCGCGGTCGGTCGCGTTCTCCAATTCGAGCCGGAAAATCAAGGTGTCGTCCTGCTCGAACCGCCACACGTCGCAAATGCGGACGGTGAAGCCGTCGTAATAATTGACGATGCCTTGGGCTGCATGAAGGACACCGGCCAGCGCGTCCGGGTGGTTCTTCGTGAACAGCGGATACGCCTTGGCCTTGTCCATCAGAGAAAGCAGGCGTTCCGGCACGATGGCCGGGCGTTTCCCGTTCTGCCCGTGGCGGTCGTCCTGATAGAACGTGACGTTGTAAAACGGCTTGTCCGATGCGGTCAGGTGGAGAACGTAAGCCTTGCGGTTAAAGATTACCGTCAGATGATCCTCGGCATCCTTTTTCAGCGCCCGGATGGTGAAATAGAAATTTCCCGGCGTGAACGTGATGAGGAACCTGGCGTTTTCCTGCTCCTGCGTGGAAACGGATTTCGCATACAGGCCGGAAATCTCGGACGGAAACATAATGGTCGTTGTTCCCGATTTCTCCGCAACGGGGATGTCGTAGATGACATATTCATCGAGCGGCTTTTGGGTGATCGGCCCGGCATAGGTCGTGGCCGCGAATAGCAATGAGAGGGCGAGGTATTTCATAGGGGCTTTTCGGTGTAGGTGAAGTCCTGCACAACGAGCGGGAGGCGTCCGTTGCCCAGGAGGTCGGGATTGCGGATGAAGAGGAACTCGATCTGGAATTTGACTGGTTCGCGGAACTCCATGCCTTTGAGAGTGCCGGTGCGAACAAGGTTGCCCTCGGCCCGGACGCTGACGGCCTCGTAAGACTGCCCGGAGCCGTCTTTGATTTTGCGGGTGTCGAGGATGTCAATTTTCGTGACTTCGACCTTTTGATGAATCTGCTTTTCCTTGAATTCCGGGTTCTGCGTTTTGTAGATGGCGGCGGCTTTTTTCCGGGCGGGATCTTCGAGGTAAATCCGCTTCAAGAGGTCGGACAAATCCGGCCCCACGGGATTGCGTTGCAGAAGAGCCAGGCACGCGAGCCGGACATGATACGCATGAAGGTTCCCGGCTTCCTCGAAGCCGAGCAAAGGGGCGTAGATCAACGTTCCACCCGGATCGAGGATGACAACCTTCTCTTTCTGCTTCATGGCCTGCACGGTCAGATACGGCGCGGCCACGGCGAAGGCGGCGGCAATGATGGCAAGGACCATCCAGAAGCGTGCAGCAATGGCGTTATTGGTAATGGAGGTAACGGCGGATAGTTTCATGGGAATTAGACGTTGCGAGTGGCGAGCGGAGAATCCGGGGGCAGCGGTTGGGCTTTGCTGGCGTGGGAATTGAAAGCGGCCTGCGCCGCGTAGGGCGTGGCGATGCTGCCGGGATGGTGGGACACCGTGCCGGCGTGGTTGTCCACGACAGCAAAGGCATTGGGAGCGGTCTGGTGCGCCGTCATTTCCGGGTTAGCAGGATTGGTGACGGAATCGCCTCCCGGTGCGGCGGACGGAACCGGCGGCGGCGTGGGAACGTCGCTTCCGCTCATGGAACCGGAAAGATCGCTGGCAATCCGGCCCGCCGCGTTGGCGGCTCCTGCGACGGCCTGCGTCCCGGCGAGTGCGCCTTGCACGGCAGCGGAACCACCAAGGGTGGCGGCTGCGCCTGCTGCGGTCAGTCCTGCGCCCACGGCCAGCCCGGCAGCCTGCATGGTGCCTTGCACTCCGGCTTGCAAGGCGGCGGTTGTGCCGCTCATGCCTTTCATGATCGCGCCCGATACGAAGGGGACGCTGAGATAGAAAAACACCGTGATAATGGCGGCAAACGCCATGATGAACGGGAACAAGAGCCAGTTCTGAACAACGATGGCATTCTGTGCCACTTGCACCAGCCCGCCCGTGGTGATCGGAAGAAACAACGTGTCGCTGATGGCAACGATGACAATATCCACGAGGCAAATTGCGACGTGCCACAAAAGCACGGTCAGCGAAGTCACGGCAAACTGGATGCCAAGGGATTGCGTGGGCGAGAAAAACAGGAACCCCAAAAGCAACGGGGAAACCGCGATCAGTCCGGCAATGGCGAAGTTCTGGAAAAAGACCAGGACGAGCAGCATGAAGCGGCCAATCCCCTGAAAGAACATGCCAATGGCGGCGGGAACAATCTTGCCGATGTCGGTCAGGGAATCAGACGGCTGATTTTCGACGCGGGATCGGAGAAGCTGAACAAACTTCGCGTCCCGCGCCCCGGTGAATTGGCTGCGCATTTCCACAAAGGCCTTTTGTCCGCCTTCCATTGCGGACGGATAGCCCGCCAGCAGGCAAACGATCAGAATGGTTTTGATCAACGCGCCGAGAATGGCGCGAGTGTCGGACCCGGCCCGCCAGCCCATTTCCCCGATGCCGATGACCGCAAGGACAAAGGCAAAAGGCATCAACAAGGTGCGAATTTCGAGCGCGGCCTGATAAAGATTGGTGAGTGAGGGAATCATAAGTTTTGGCTTGGGTTGAAGACGGAGGCGCAGCCTCAGAATCCGGGTGGAAGGTCATCATTCGGGGCGCTGAAATCGGGCATTTCGATTTCCGCCTCGGCCTCCGCCGCCATCCGGGCCAACTCCCGATTGCGCTCGCGGCTGATTTCCTCGGCGGCAACCTCCTCGGCCTGGGTGCGGTTCTGATTCAGGACGTGCATCATCTGCACCTGGCTTCCGGTGGATTCGGTCAGATAATCAATGTCATCGAGCGCGGCTTGCGCCGCGGCGAGCGAACCGACCAGCTTTTGCACCTCGGCGTCGTCCTTGGCCCCTTTTAGCTGGGTGTTGAGCTTGGAGATTTGCCGATTGAGCACTTTTCGTTTGTTGTGGGCGCGTCCAAGAAGGGTTTCAAAACGCGAATAGGCGTTTTCCACCGCCCGAAAGCGTTTCAACGGGTCGTCTCGTTCGCGGAATGAGGCGATGCCGTCAAAGCTGCGCCGCGCATCGGTGGAGAGGTATTGCCACGAGTCCAGATTGATCGGCTCGAATAGCTGGCCGATGGTGGCGGAAATTTCTCCCCCCTCGCGGGCAATGTCGGCCAATTCGCCCAGGGTGTCGGCAATGCCGGATTCCTCCAGATAGCCAGAGAAAAGACCGTTATCTATGAGGGCGATTGCCGCCACTGGATCGCCGATGGCCTGTTTCACCTGATTGGCGGTTTGCAAGTGCTCCTGAACCGTGGTCAGCGTGTGGTGAAGGGTGGCGAGTTTTTCGGCCCATTTCGCCTGTTCCCAAGTGTATTTCAGGATGTCGAAAATGTTCTTCTGGTCCTGCCGGGCCTCGACTCCCGGCGCGGCGACGACAACTTGCGCGGAAGCGAGCGGAACGGCGGTCACGGTGACGACTGCGAAAATAAGGACGGCTTTTTTCATGAC
This sequence comes from Terrimicrobiaceae bacterium, assembly GCA_033763515.1. Lineage (GTDB taxonomy): Bacteria > Verrucomicrobiota > Verrucomicrobiia > Chthoniobacterales > Terrimicrobiaceae > JANRKJ01. The sequence goes on from JANRKJ010000025.1 coordinate 6,275, forward strand.
GATTGGCGGTTGAATTTAGGGGCGGGGTTATTCGTAAATGGGGACGGTGATTTCGTAGGGCACACGGTTCACCGCAGCGTTCGGGTTTGGTTCAACCGGCATCCGGTAGAGAGACAAGCGCGGCTTGGACTGGCTCGCCGTCTCGCGCTTTTGCATGTTCTGCAAAATCCAATACTGGCGTTTCACGGTGTCGGATGCGCCGCGCTCATAGCCCTTTTGAAACTGGCTGCGAGATGCGCACGCCGGGAACAGGCACGTCACGACCGCGCACCACGCGACCGCCACGCACACGGCTTTTCTTTTCCTAGAAGCAAAGAAACGGATGAGATTTTTCATGGGGATTAGGGTTGTTTGGAAGTGGGGGCGGCGGATTCGGAAAGAATCCCGCTAACGATGTCCTGATGGTTGCGAAGCAAACGGCTCCGGTTGTCGAAGTCCTCCCCGGTCGAGGAAGAACAGAAAAGCATCTCCGGCGAAACGCGGTTATGAACCGTCCCGCAACGAGGCTGCTGAACGTCCAGATGGTAATACGTCAGAGCCGCATACTTGTTGGAGTCCGGCAAATGCTCGGGAAGCGGATAACGGGAAATCGCCTCCTTCGTGGCCTCGGACAAATCAATATCCGCCGCGATATCTTCAATATCGCGCCGGTCATTCATCCGGGTAAAAAAGAACTGCTTGGCGTTCCCGATGACGATGGGGCGAATGCCCGAGCGTTGAAACCGGCTGTATTGCTGAACGATGCTAATGATCCAAGTGCTGAACTTGGAAAGCTGCGCATAGAACTCGGAAACAAGCTGTTCCCCGCCGGGAATGTCGAGGGTTCGGGCGACTTCCTCAAAAACGACTCGTTTCCGTGCGCCACGCGGCAGCGTGATAATGTGCTGGCGGCCATAGTTGGCGATGAGGAAGCCCGCCAGTTCCTTCAACTGGCGGTTGGATTCCGGGATATACGTCAAATCGAAGTGAGCGAGCCTGCCGGTGATGGAGAGGGTCGAATGCCCGCAAACCAGGCGTTGCTCGTTCCACGGTGCGAGCAGGGTTGCCAGATGGTTGATTTCGTTCCGGTCGTGTTCGGCGAACGGAGCCACCAGCATCATTTGCTGGAGCATGTCATGCGTGGGGTAATCCTCTGGACGGAAGAACGCGAACGCGGCATTTCGAACATACCGCTCGGTGTCGGGGGATTTGATAAACCGGGAAACGTCTTCCGCGGTCGGTGCCGCAATCAGGGTTTCCCGTTCGTCCGCGCTGGCCGTGTGGCGCAATTCCGCCCATGCTTCCACGAAGGTTGCCGAGATCGGCAGACGAGCCTTTTTGTAGGCGAGCGCGGCCAGAGCGTGCCGCGCCACGGAGTCCAGACGCGAGGCGTCCTCGGCGATCCATTCGTCGAAACGATCCGAGTAGAGCTGCTCAATGTATTGGGTGATTTGCGCCAGCCGAAGACTCCGTTTGTCCTCGTCGGCGGGAGTTCCGGCCATCTTCGCCACCAACGCGGCGGCGGTCGTGATTTGCAGGTTGGTCAACGGTGCGCCCTGCGTGTCGAGATAGTTCAAGGTCAGGTCGCCGTCCGGCTGAATGACAATGGGCGTGTGCCCCTGAGCCTGCGTCCAAATGCCATAGGAAAGCCCTTCCTCGACGATCAGCGTAAAGTCGTAATACGGGTCGGTCTGCGAAAGCAGGTCGCACATGAAGGCGGATTTACCGGCCCGCGTCATGCCGAGCAGAACCGCGAGCTGCGGCGTGCCGGATAGGAAATTGCGAACACCGATCAGATTGCGATTGCTGCCGTCGTAGAGAGCTTCCGCCCCTTCAAGGTGGCCGGTGAAGGTGGACGAAAACGGCAGCATGTCGGCCAGCCATTCATCCAGTCCGTTGTCAGCGTGGTGGGTGTATTTGCCCCATAGCCAGCCCGGCCACGTTTGAAACCAGACGTTTTTCGTGGTGGCCGCCGAGGAAAGGTTGCTCGTCCAGCATTGGGCATCCTCCATCTGGCCGAAGGCCGTTTCGATCTGCCGGGTTTTGGAAACCAGTTCCGCCTCGCTGTCAGCCCAAACGTGGACGACATAATCATACGAGATGGGAACAACGTCGCCTTGGGCGAGATGCTGGATTCGCTCTTCCTTGACCGCTTTCGAGGTCAGCAACGATTGTTTGCCCTCCGCCGCGTAGTCGCCGCGCACGCGCTCGAGCGAGCGTTCCGCCCGACTGATTTCCCGGCGGACGTTCTGCGGATAGAGATTGACCGTGACGGAGTAGTCCAGAAACGGAAGCGATGTCAGCGCCCAGAAGATCCCGCGCCGCGTGCGCTGCGGACGCCGTTTCAGGATAATCAGATTGTGATAGAATCCATCGGAGAAGAAGCCGAAGGCCTTTCCGCCCTGCACGCCCTGATGCCAGCAGTTTTGATGAATGGTCTCCTGCTCCCGGAACTGCCCGATGGGGTCGTAGTTGTCGCGTCGGAGGTAGGATGGATTGAAAAACGTGGCGTAATACCGGAACAAATCCGCCGTGGACATGGGCGACACGCGGCAACCGTGCGGTTCGAGCAAGGAAGCAACGACGCGCCCATGCTGTTCAAAGCCTTCGTTGTATTGGGCGAGGATTCGCCGGTAATGCTCCTTGAGCATTTCCCCGTCTGCGCCGGCAGGAGCATTTGCCGTGATTGGGCGCGACAGGAAGAGAACGAGTTTTTCGCGGCGCAGTTTGCCATCCTGCATGGCCCGCCAATAACGATTATACCGTTCGTTGCGGGAAATGGCCGCCCATGAACCCGGTTCACATTTTTTATCGGTGACGGCTTTGTAGGCCGTTAATTCGTCCCGATAGTTGGAATCCACCGACCAGCGGATTTGTGCGCGGGTGTTTTCATCCAGCGTGTGCAGGAAATGCCGGACAGATTGATAAAAGGCATCCAGCGCGTGCTCGCTCGCGTGGCGAAGGTCGGGCACGTCGAGGGTGAAGCCCTTGGAAACGAAACCGCGTTTGTCGAGTTCGTTCCAAACAATGAGGTCATTCGTGAACCAGCCGTTAGGTGTTTGCATGGGAAAAGAGGGGATTGCGGGGTTGCCGGGCTGGCGGCATCCAGCCGGTCCCGGTGGTGAAGGTTTCGAGCAAATCCGTGTCGAACGACTTGGGTTTGCCCTGTCGGAGCGCGAACACGTAGCCGGTGACGACAGCGAGCGGCACCGCGCCTGCGCCGACGCTGAGCGTCGGCGCGTGGTGGCGTGCAAGCAGGAGGGTAAGCCCGATGCTGAGAAGGAGTGCCGCCAGCAGGAACAGAATGTTCGTGCCTTCGACGCCCCAAATCTTGCCGTCGCTGTCGTCTCCCGCGTGCGTGTGGACGATATGCATTATCGGGAAATTCCGATGGTGGGCATTCCGCCCGCGTTGAAGAGGGCTTCGGCGATAACGACGGCGAGGCCGAGAAGCAGGCCGCCGACGATGGACATTTTGCCCTGGTCAGCGTTGCCGCTACGGATTTGCCAGCCGCCATGCGCGATGACGACAACGGCAATGATGAAAAGAAAACGGGCAATGATTCCGAGACCTTCGGACATCGCGCCGTCGAGGGAGGCTTGAGCGAGGATTACATTATTCATACGACGGAAACGATAGAGGCAAAATTGAGGAGCCCTGCCCCGAGTTCGGGGCAAAAAAACAACCCGGCAATCAGGCAACCGAAACGGGATTCCTTGGCCTCGCAAATGGCGTGGTAGAGATGACGGGCACCGAGAATTTTCGGTGGAAAGAGCTGGCTTAAATCCACCCGGAGAACGCGTGAAATAAAAAGCAAGTCGTCGTCGGAAACCCACACTTCGCGGGATTCGATCTTTGCCACCTTTTTCCGGGTGGCTGCTTCCATGCCGAGGAGTTGGAGCTTGATCGCAAAATAGTTTTGCGACCATCCCATTGCGTTGCGCAGCCGCCGGATTTGCGGCCCGATGAGGTTTAGGTTTCGCTTCATGCCCACACGAAAGCGCGGAAAAACCGGGCTTCCGGTGGCAGTGACCAACGGAACTTATTTTGTGACGAACAGACCCCGGCGAGGCCGAACGGTCACGATGGCAAAATGGCCGCTACGGCTTTGCGCAAGCGGCGGGAAGGAAGGCGGGAAAGCTCAATGGTGCGGCTTCCTCCAGCAAAAGAAACTACCGCGTGATGATTGGGTAATGGCAAAATTTCCGCCACGGTGGAAAGGTTCACGAGTGTCGAGCGGTTCACTCGGAGAAAGTATTTCCTCGGCAGCAGGCGTTTCCATTCCGCCATCGTGCGGCGAACCAACATCGGCTCGTGATTCGCCATGTGAACACGGGAGTAATTTTCTTCCGCTTCGATATGGGTAATGCTGGCGGCGAGCACGACTCGCACTTCCAAATCCGAATAAAGAAAGACGCGGTCGTCATGCGCGAAACGTTTTGCTTTTCGCGGAGCCCCGAGGTCGAGTCGGGCCAGCGCGAGAGCAAGCCGTTCAGCACTGATCGGCTTGAGCAGAAAATCGACGGCATTCACCTCGAATGCTTTCACGGCAAATGTGTCGTAAGCTGTAACGAAAATGATGTCGGGCGCTGGACGGAGTTCCGGCAAAAGTGAAAAGCCGTCACGTTTCGGCATCTGGACATCGAGAAAAATCAAATCCGGTTTCAGCTCCTTGAATTTCGCGATAGCTTCCGTGACGTTCTCGGCTTCACCGACGATTTCCACGTTGGGGTGAGCTTTCAGCAGACCTCGCAAATACTCCCGCGCGTCGTCTTCGTCCTCTACCATCAATGCACGACGCTTCATAAAACCGGCAGATGAATAGTGATAGTCACCCAACCATCGACAGGGGTGATTTCGAGCAGATGTCGGCGGGGATAAAGCAGCTCCAACCGGCGACGGAGATTTTCCAAACCAATATGACTCGCCTTTTCGCGAGGGGCCGGTTCCAGCCAATCCCCGGTATTTGCGACGACAATTTTGAAGGCGTCAGCTTGTCGAAGCACTTGAACGCGCACCCGCAACGGAGGGACGGAAGTGTCCTGTCCGTATTTGATCGCGTTTTCCACGAGCGGTTGAAGAACGATGCCGGGGGCCGGGACTGCCCGAGCATTCTCGTCGATGTGACACTCGTATTCCAGCTTGCCGCGAAAGCGTGCCTTCTCGACTCGCAAATAGTTTTGCATCGCGTCAAACTCGCGCCCGAGCGGAATAAAGTCGTCGCTGGCATGATCGAGGGAAAAACGAAGGAAATCGGCCAGCGATTCCACGGTTGAACCGAGTTGGGCGTTAGCCTTCTCCACCCCGTTGCGAATGGTGTTGAGTGCATTGAACAGAAAGTGCGGGTTCATCTGCGCTCGGAGCATTTGCAATTGCGCCTGCCGCTTCTCCGATTCAATGAGGGCTAAACGTAATTCCCGTTCCTTGCTTGCGAGCGCATGACGAATTCCGAAATAAAGGAAGCTCCATCCGAAGAGGAGTCCCGCCCGCTCGTAAAACGCGTTCAACCGGGCGGGATACATATAAAAAATTTCCGGCTTATCCGGTGAGAGGTCGAAAAATTGATACGCGAGGGCGTATTGAAGTCCGCCACCCGCCATACAAGCGACCGAGATAATCCCCGCCATGCGAAGGGTTTTGTCCGACCAAAATTTGCGATAAATTGCTCGCAGGCCGAGCGTGAGTAAAAACCCTCCGCCGTCGCGGGCGGCGGACAGCAGCAATGCGCCGCGAAAGCTACCCGCCATCGCATATTTCAGCGGGAAGGCGGCAATGACGAGAACCACCCAGCCTGCGAGTTGGAACTTCCAGAATAAGGACAACCTATAGTTCCAACTCTTCATCGGTCGGGCTATCGATGTATTCCTCCCTTGCCCGCAAGTAGGCATGTGCCATGAAGACGCATGCGCTCGCAACGGAACCGAATTTCTACAGCTACCTCAGCCGTTCTAACGCCAATTTGTTCGCCCAAATTGAGCAGGGAAGAACTCATCTCATCCGTCGGAAACGCATGGATGAAGGTGCAGTCCTCGCATATCCAAAGGGCTGCCCTTGAATCGTCGCCTCTTTGAAAAACTCGGGCTCCATTATTAAGAAGGATTTCCCGAAAAATCTTATGGTCACACAGGAGCCTGAGCGTGCGATAAATGGTTGCCCGCCCAATGGTGGGCTGACGACGGCGTGTCATCGCATGAAGTTCTTCGGCGGAAAAAACTCCGGTTGCCGCCAGCGCCGCCTCGACAACAACGCGGCGCACGACACGTTTTCCGATGAATCGCTCAAGCTCCGGTGACATAAGAACTGTCAATGCCCGTGGCCGTCGCCAGTGCAAATGCAGGCGTATTCCGCCCGGTTACATTTCCCGCAGACCTCGGTGTGGTATTCGATGCGGAAATTCTGCGGCTTGGCGTCAGGCGTATTTCGGATTTGCAGGACGACGCGGTAGCCATCGCCTTCCGGCAGGACATCCGTGGAGACGAAAGCGTCTGCGTCCTTATCGAACTTGAGGTTTGCCTTCCCTGCAGGAGCCTCCGCAATCAATGTGACTACTTGCTCGGCGGGCGGAAGGGGCTTCATGTCTTCCCCATAGAAAGTCACGCTTACCTTTTTGTCTGGCTGAACAAAAAATTCAGCATGCCCGCCCTCAACCTCGACAATTTTTCCACCTTTGGGACCTGGAATTACTTTGTCGTGGTCATGCCCATCCTGGGCGAAGGCCGTGGAGGCGATCAAAAATAGTGCGATTATGGATTTAGTTAGTTTGTTCATGGCTGTGTGTTGTTTTGGGTTAGGTGAAAGACTCAATGGCGTGGCCGACCAAAAGACGGAACTTGGCTTTTTTGATCGGCGAGAAATCGCATCGCCGAGTCGGGAGGCATTTGTTGGCTGATTGTGATTCGGTGGGCCGTTTCCTCTTCATAAGTATGAGAGGGCCGAAATAAGATCCCGCTGACGCCATGATATTCGTTTTCAATTTTACGGATGGCAGCCAGTTCCGCTTCACTGAGCGAGTAATTGATGCGCAGGCGTTCAAGGTATTCCTGACGCTTTCGTTGGGCGCTCCAATCGGTGAGGACATTGAGAAGAAGAACGGCTCCGCCAAACAAGGCGATGCCAATGACTGCAAAGGCGATGCTTTCTTTGCGAGTAAGACGACCGGATGAATCATTCGTCGCGCGAAGGCTGCTCGACCAAGGAAGACGAAAACCAGGTGCCGTTGGTTTCGTCCTGCGCCAAGCTTTTCGTTTATATTTGCGAGAGCGGTGCATTCCGTCATTGGCGGGTTGGTCTTAGAAGGCGAAGCGCATTGGCCACCACGAGAAGCGTGGCTCCGGTATCGGCAAGCACTGCGAGCCAGAGCGAAACGTCGCCAAGCAGGGCCAGAACGAGAAAGACCGCTTTTACGGCGAGAGAGAAGATGATGTTGAACCGGATGACTCCGACGACGCGCCGTCCCATGCGGATCGCTTTAGCGACCATGAGAAGATCGTCTTTGATAAGAGCCACATCGGCTGTCTCGATGGCGGTATCGGTTCCGCCAGCGCCCATCGCGAAGCCAACGGTTGCGGCTGCGAGCGCTGGCGCGTCGTTCACCCCGTCGCCAATCATGCCGACACCCCCATGAGCTTTGGCCAAAGCACGAACCTTTTCGATTTTCTGATCGGGAAGGAGATCGCCGTAGGCTTCATCAATTCCAGCCTGCGCGGCGATGGCCTGCGCCGTGCGGGTATTGTCCCCGCTCAGCATGACGACTTTTCTCACACCGGCGGCATGAATCGCCGCGATGGCTTCCCGCGCTTCCGCGCGAATGGTGTCGCCTACGGCGAGAATGCCGAGCACCTCCCCGGCGCAGTCCGCATGCGGCTGATGCCCGACGACCACGACGGAACGGGCGGAAGCCTCGATCTGCGCGAGCCTGACTTCAAGTTCCGGCGAGCAGACACCGAGTTCGTGTGCCATCCGGTGGTTGCCGACAAAGTAGGCGTGCGCGCCAATGGCGCCCTTGGCCCCACGCCCGGTGACGGACTGGAAGTCGGTCGCGGCGTCGGGTGCGATGCCCTTCTCCTTGGCGTAAGCAACGACCGCCTGCGCCAAGGGATGGGTGGATTGCGCATCCAGACCAGCGGCAATTCGAAGGATCTCCTCCTCGGGAGTTTCATTCCACGGAATGACCTCTTGGACGCGGGGCTTGCCCTCGGTAATGGTGCCAGTTTTGTCCACCGCAAGGGCACGCAAACTGGCGAGAGCTTCCAGGTAAGCGCCTCCTTTTATGAGAACCCCCGCACGGGCCATGGCGGCCAGACCGGACACGACACTTACCGGAGTAGAAATTACCAGAGCGCAAGGGCACGCGATAACAAGCAGGACAAGCGCGCGATAAATCCATACGTCCCAAGCTTGGCCGAAGAAGAGCGGCGGCAAAATGGCGAGGACAATGGCAATCGCCATGACGGCGGGGGTGTAAATTTTTGCGAAAGCATCGACAAACCGTTGGGCGGGCGCGCGCTGCTGCTGCGCCTCCTCCACCATCTTGATGATGCGGGCAACCGTCGTATTCTCGGCAGCCTTGGTTACCCAAACTTCCAAGGCTCCTTCTCCGTTGATAGCTCCTGCGAACACAGGGTCGCCGGGTTTCTTTTCTACGGGAATGGACTCGCCGGTAATCGGCGATTGATCCATTGCGGAATTGCCTGAGCTGACTTCGCCATCAACGGCGGATTTCTGACCGGGTTTGATCAGGATGACTTCACCGATCTGCACCTCACGCGCATCCACTTCAATCCATGCGTCATCGCGGCGGACCAACGCCGTATCGGGGGTAAGCTGCATGAGCGCCTGAATCGCCCGGCGCGCACGTCCGACGCTCCACGACTCGAGTAATTCGGAGAGCGCGAACAGAAAGACGACAGCGGCCCCTTCTGCCGCCTCTCCAATAGCCACGGCACCCATGACAGCGATGACCATAAGGACATTGATGTCGAGAGTGAAGGTGCGCAGGGAGCGGAGCGCTTTAGGCAAGATCAAGATGGCCCCTGCGATAATCGCGACGAAGAACGCCAAATCTGCCTGCCAGATGGCTTTGAATCCCAGCCATTGTAACACCAAGCCCGATCCTGTAGCGACACCGGAGGCCGCGACGAGGATAGCCCGCCAAGAGCGTCCGGTGTCCTCTGCCTTGTTTTCCTGCACAGTGACGCCCGCCTTTTTGATCGCGGTGGCGAGCGCCTGCCGCGTCGCATTACCGTCGTGATACACTGTGACCTTCGAGGACACGATCTCGGCGCGAACGCTCAACACGCCGGAAACAGGCTTCAAAGCCCGTTCGATGGCAGTGACCTCTTCCGAGCAATCCATTCCGCCGACGGAAAAGACTTCCTGTGCCGTGTCCGGTGGGACATCGACCTGCGGAGTCTCTGACTCGGGTGAATGGCTATGGTCGTGCTTAGTGCTCATGACGGTGGTGAAGATCGGGATAGTGCGCGTGGGAATGCGCCAATCGCGCATGTTGGTGACGGTGGGCATGGGGCTCGCCGGGAGGGTCGTCCGGGCCATGATCGTGCCGATGGTGTTCGTCGTGAAAGTGAAGGTGCTCGTGCTCCTGGGATTCGTGGACGTGCAGGTGCTCGTGACGCTCAGTTGCGTGAAGCCAAACCCCAATCAGCATGAGCACACCCGCCGCGCAGAATGCCCAATCGAGCCGCCCTTGCCCCACGGCGAAGGCCAGCGTCGCGCCCGCAAATGGAGCCGTGGAAAAACACGCGCTGGTGCGGGCTGCTCCCAGATCGCGAAGCGCCCGCACGAAAAGGACGAGGCTCACCCCGTAGCCGAGAAAGCCGATGAGCGCCACGGTCAGGGTGACAGTGGCGGCGGGGAACTCTGCTCCGGTGGCAAAGGCGAGTCCGAAATTCACGCTTCCCGCGATGAGACCTTTCCACATCGCGATTTGCAGAGAATCGCTTCCGGCAATTTTGCGAGTCAGGTTATTATCGATTCCCCAGCACAGGCATGCAAGGGCGATGAGCAGTGCTCCGCTGGAAAGGGAAACGCCGCTGCCGTGCGGCAGAGAGAGCAGTATGCCTCCAAGAAGAATGCACAGAAAACCGCCGCCAACCCGCCGATCTACATTTTCACGAAAAACCATCCATGCAATAGCAGCCGTCGCTACGGCTTCGAGATTGAGGAGAAGAGAGGCTGCGCTTGCGGACGTGCTCGACAATCCCACAAGAAGGAGCGCGGGCGCGGCTACCCCACCGGCCAGAATTGCACCAGCCAGCCAAGGCAGGTCGGCCCGTCGGAGCGAAACTTCTCGCCTTGGCCTGTTCTTTCCGAATGCTGAAAAAACGACCCGCGATAGGGCGAGTCCGACGCCCGAACCGAGGTAGAGCAGCCCTGCGACCAGCAGCGGATTTGCCGATGCCAGCGCAATTTTAGCTACAGGTGTGCTGGCTCCGAAAAGCAACGCCGCGAGTAGTGCGTTGGCAATGGCTGGCTGAATCAGGCCTTTTTTCAAGTCATGCCTCCGGTTTGTATCCAGTTCAAAGCCTGTTCTCGCTGGGCGGGAGTAAACCGCCTGACCACCTCGGAAGAGGCGAGTATTTCGCAGGATAAAATCACCCCTTCGCCGACGATGGCAAACCGCTCGACACCTTCGATGCCAATCCCGTCAAAAAGTGCCGCGATCCAGTTGCCGAATGCATCTTCCGAACAGTCGGCGTCGAGAAGCATCAAAATTCTGCCGTGCTGTTTTACCCTGCTTTCCAGCAAACTTCGCACTGTCTCAGTGTCCGCCGAATTCGGTTCGTTGTGGACGCGTAGAACAATCACGCGGTCGTTCGGGTGTGGAAAATAGGAGTGCATGGTTTCTCAGTCTTTCTCGGGCGAGTCCTTGCAGAGCAGAAGCAAAAGCGAGGATTCCAAACGGGTGAGTGCGCGCATCACCGGAACTTTGGTTTCCGGGTCGGCAGCCGAAACCCGGTTCAAATGAACTCGCAACTCCTGCACCGCTGTCAGCGCGGCACTCAGATCACTCGGAGCGGTGGTTTGCAGGCGTTCCGCGAGTTGGTTGATCCCCGTGACAATGATTTCGATCTCTTTCGCCTGCGTGTCGCAGACGAGCCGTTCGATTCGACCATGGCGAAACCGGGACAGGTGCCGCGCGATGGCCTCGACGGGAACGAGGACGTTTTTTCGCAATGCGAGCCAACAGGCAAACCACACGCCGAAGCCGATCAAGGCGACATGCACGAAATGATGCGTCACGAAATTGAGCAAGTCGCGCGGCGGATCGAATGCCAGTTCCGCACCGCTGTAGATCAGCAATCCGGCGGCCGCCACGAGAACCGCCCGCGAAAGCAAAATTCGCCCCAAACTGCGCGAGGCTGCCGATACGCCGCCAGAGGTATATCCGATCGAGTTGGCTGCAAGTGCGACTTTCATGGCTTCGGATCAACGGTGATTTTTCCACTTGGCTGCCCATTGGCAGGCAAGGTGAGAAGGTCAAGATCGAGGCTGTTTCTCCACGTTTGAGTGATGACTTCATTGCGTGCTTCGAGGGCATCCAGATACTCCCGATGCGCTTCGATCAGAATGTTTACCCCCAATGCACCGACACGGTATTGCCGTTCGGCGAGATCGGAAGCGGACTTCAAATCCTCGATCAGCTTGGCGGGAATCTGGCTCGCAACCTCCCGCGCGGCGTCGAGGGCGACCGTGCGAACCATCAATTCGCGGTCGAGTTTTGCACGCGTGTCCTCAATCAGCCTTTTGCGCCGGTCAGCCGGATTCGATCCGGCGGTGGAGCCGGGCAACGTCATGCCCGAAAGGGGCTCGCTTGCTCCCAACCCGTCCCGAGTGAACCAAGGCCCGATTCCATAGGCTTCGATGGCGATGGCGGCATCGAGTCCGGCCAGGCCTCGGGCAATCTCGGCCTCCCGAATCTTGACGATCAGCGGATCGGCGGAGTCACCCGATGACTTCGGAGGGAGGACGATACTGCCCTGAACATCGAGTTCGGCGTCAGGCTTGCGCCCGAGCAAACCGTTCAACTCGGCGCGAAGCAGTGCCTTTTTTACCTTTTCCTCCGCCGCCGTCCGGACGAATGGCAGTGAAGCCCCCTCCAAGATGCGCCGCTCGATGACCGCGGCGACTCCCGCCGCTGGCCGCTCTTCGAGCATTTTGACGAGCGCGCCCGTTCGAGCCGCAAGATCGCTGGCGCTGGAGGCAGTCTCCGTTGCCGTCTGATACTCCATCGCTTTCAACCGGACTGTTCCGGCGAGGGCAAAGCGAAACTCGTCCAGATAGAGCTGGGCGAGTTCCTTGTCGAGGTTGAGCACGGCGGCACGGAATTTCTCGCGCGAAGGGAAATCCAACGGGAACGGAATTTTCGGTGCTGCTGATTGCGTGGTTTTCGGTAGAGCTGCGATTTGGGCAGTGTAAAACCGAAGTTCGGGGTTATTTTTCAGAGCCTCGGCAACGAGACTGTCGGCGGTTTCCGCCCGAACGGTAATGGCCGTAAGGACGGTGAGGGCACTGAGGAAAAGAAGTTTCATAAGAGGTTTCTTCGGTTGATTATTTGGCGGCTTTCCGCTCAATGCGGCCTTCGACCCAGTTGTAAAGAGTGGGTAGGAGTAACAAGGTGAGGAAGGTGGCGGTGATGATTCCTCCGATAACGACGGTCGCCAACGGCTTCTGCACCTCCGCACCCGCACCATGAGCGAGTGCCATCGGCACAAAGCCGAGACTGGCCACGAGAGCCGTCATGAGGATCGGTCTCAATCGAGTTAGCGCTCCCTGTCTGACAGCTTCGCTCACCGACTTACCCTCCTCACGAAGTTGGTTGAAGAAGCTGATCATCATGACGCCGTTGAGGACGGCAACGCCGGACAAGGCGATGAATCCCACGCCCGCACTGATGCTGAATGGAAGGCCACGCAACCACAGGGCGAAGATGCCACCAGTGACAGCCAGAGGTATTCCCGTGTAAACGATCGCTGCTTGCCGCATGCTGCGGAAGGCGGCGAAGATCAGCAAAAAGATCATCGCGAGTGCGACTGGAACGACGATGGCAAGCCGGGCCTGCGCTTCCTTCAAGTTTTTGAACTGCCCGCCGAACTCGATGAAATATCCGTCCGGCAGTTTGACCTGCTCGGCGATCTTGGTTTGGGCTTCATTCACAAAGCTCTGTACGTCTCGGCCCCGCAGGTTAACCATCAGCGTCATGCGGCGCTGGAAGGCTTCGCGGCTGATTGTTCCGACGCTTTCCATTACAGCGGGATCGGCAACCTGGCCGAGCCGGATGAGGCCGCCATCCTCGGTGCGGACGCCGAGATCGGCGACGCGGTCGAAGTCGCGGCGGTCCTTCTCGGGCATGCGCACGACGACCGGATAACGGCGATTGCCGTCAACGATGATGCCGACCTCGTTGCCCGCGAATGCGGATTCAACGGTGCGGTTCACTTCTCCGGCCTGGGTGTTGTATTTCGCCATGCCTTCGCGATTGGCAGTCACCTGAAAGACCGGAGACTTACCGGCAGCATCGAATTCCACATCGGCGGCGCCTGGAATTTTCTCCACGATCTCACGCACCTCGGCGGAAATTTTCTCCAGTTCGTCGTAGTTTTCTCCAAAGACCTTGATCGCGATGTCGGCGCGACTACCTGAGAGCAGTTCGTTGAACCGCAACTCGATGGGCTGCGAGAAGAGATAGGATTGGCCTGGATAGTTCGCGTTGAGTTCAGCGGACATCAAGTTCGTCAAATCATCCTTCGAGATGGTCCGGCCGTTGACCTTCCTCCATTCTTCGGGCGGCTTGAGCATCACATAGGAATCGCCTACGTTTACGCCCATCGGATCGGTGGCGACTTCAGCGGTGCCAATACGGGCGAAGGTGTGGGTAACCTCGGGGAATTTCTCCAAGAGGAGCTTCTCGGCAGCAGTCTGCATCTTAATCGAAGGCTCAAGTCCGATGCTGGTGGTGCGGATCATCTGCACGGCGAGTGAGCCTTCATCGAGTTGGGGTATGAACTCAGCACCGAGTCGGCCGAAGATTGCCAGCGAAAGCACAAAGATCGCGATGGCACTGCCGAGAATGATTAGCTTTTGGCGAAGCGCAAACTCCAGCGCAGGTTCGTAAACGCGCTTGGCAATGCGGATGATGAAGTTGTCTTCCTCGGAGACCTTCTTGGTCATGAAGTACGAGCACAACACCGGGATCAAGGTCAGGGCGAGAATGAGCGCACCGATGAGGGCGAAGATGACCGTCATAGCCATCGGAATGAACATTTTGCCCTCTACCCCGGTGAGAGTGAGGATGGGAATGTAAACGATGGTGATGATCGCAACGCCAAAAACGGTCGGGGTGCCGACCTGTTTCGAGGCGGTCAGGATCGTGTGAATTCGTTCCTCCTTTGTGAGCAGACGGCCCAGGTGGTGTTGTTTTTCGGCCAAAAGGCGCACAATGTTTTCGGCAATAACCACCGCGCCATCCACGATGAGACCGAAATCGACTGCCCCGAGGCTCATCAGGTTTCCCGAGACACGTGTCTGCACCATGCCGGTGATGGCGAAGAGCATCGATAGCGGAATCGCCGTGGCCACGATGAGGGCGGCGCGCACGTTGCCAAGCAGGAGCAAAAGGACAACCACGACAAGAATTGCTCCCTCTACCAAGTTTCGCTCGACGGTGGAGATGGTCGCATTCACCAGATTCGTGCGGTTGTAGAGGGTCTCAATCTCGACGTTCTTTGGGAGCTTGTTTTGGATCTCCTGGATGCGTTGATGGACGCGTTCGGATACGAGGCGACTGTTCTCGCCAAGCAACATAAGAGCGGCTCCGAGAACGGCTTCCTTGCCGTCATGCGTGGCCGTGCCGGTGCGGACTCCTGACCCGATGGCAACCTGGGCAACATCCTTCACTCGCAGAGCCGTGGCTCCGCCCGCCCCGAAGCGGATCGGAATGTTCTCGATGTCCTGCGCCGATTCCACTCGACCGACTGAGCGAACGGTGATGCTTTCTCCGCCTTTTTCCACCACTGAGCCGCCGGCATTGGCGACATTTTCCGAAATGAGTTCCGCAAGTTCGGCGAAGGTAATGCCGATGCTTTGTAGCTTTGCGGGCTCGGGCTGAATAACGAACTGTTTGTCGTAACCGCCAGAAGTATTGACTTCGGTCACGCCCGGTACGGTGCGAAGGGAGGGCTTAACGATGTAATCTTGCACGAGTTTGAGTTCGCGCAGTTGTTCGATTGGATCGGCTGGGATGTCTTTCGCGTCCTTCTTGAAACGAACGACATAATAATAAATCTCGCCCAAGCCGGTGGTGATCGGTGCCAGCTTCGGCGTGACGCCGGTCGGAAGATCCTCCAGCACATTTTGAAGGCGCTCCGCCACGAGTTGCCGGGCGAGGTAGATATTCGTGCCTCCCTCGAAAATCAGAGTGACTTGGGAGAGACCGAACTTTGAGAGTGAGCGGACTTCCAGCAATTTTTGGATGCCACCCATTTCCATTTCGATGGGATAGGTGACGAGTTTTTCGATTTCTTCCGGGGCGAGCGACGACACGGACGTGTTAATCTGTACCTGCACGTTTGTGATGTCAGGGACAGCGTCCACCGGAAGATTCAGGGCGGACCAAATACCAACGGCGATTAGAGCCAGTGCGCTCAACAGGACGAAAACCCGTTGGCGGAGGGCGAATTCAAGAATGCGATCGATCATATAAAGGAAAAGTTAGTGAGAGTGTCCGCCGCCCTTGGTTGAGCGGAGTTCGATGAGGTAAAGGGCTTCCGCCCCAGTAACGGCGATGGTGTCGCCTTCGTATATGCCATCGGTGATTTCGATGAACTCTCCGCTGGTCGGGCCGGTTTTAATCGGCGTGCGGAGGAGAAAATCACCGTTTTTGACGTAGGCAAATTTGCCTGCCGCCGTGTCAAGTACGGCTGAGAATGGCACCGCAACTACGTCCTGCGGCGTGGCTGCCTCGGGCAATTCCACCGTGATGAACTCGCCCATTTTGAAGAGGTTTTCAGGATCAGGACTTTCAATGAGCACCTCCGCTTTGTCGGTTGAAGCAACGAGGCTGTTGTCCACCTTCTTCAAGGTGGCCTGAAGAGTCGTGGACGGGTTTGACGGAACGATCAACGTCACCGTCTCCCCCGCTTTGAGTTTTGCTGCCACATGGCCGTCCACAAACGCGGAAGCGTAGGCGAGGCCGGATTGCTCTGCGGAACCGCCGGTTTCCCGAGCCGTCCGGTAGATTTGAGCGGTGACTTTTACCGAAGGCTTTAGCTTTCGGCTGGTGACTTCCTCGACGGTGACCTCAAGTGCCTTGGTTGCTTCATCAGAGAGGCGAATGCCCTTTCCTTCTTTGAAGGAAGCGCCGGGCTCCTCCCCCGCCCCATGTTCAGCGTGCCCCTCTTCGCCACCTTCAGCTTTTTCCTCGCCCGAATGGCCATCGCCTTTGGAAGGTTCAGTGGCTTTGGGGCCACAGCCCACGATGACGGCAAAAAGTGCGAAGGCGAGAAGTTTGAGAATAGAGTTTTTCATGGTTTGGCCTCCTTGGGCGTATCGAGGTGACCACCAGTGAGGAGATTCAGATCAAGCAGTGTGCGCCATGCATCAAGCACGGCGTTTTGGGACGCTCGGAGGGCGTTGAGATAGGCGGTCTGCGTATCGAGATAAAGTTGAGCGCCGATGGAGCCGTTTCGGAACTGGGTGTCGGCCATCGTCGAGGCTTCCTGGATGTTTTCCAGCAGCCCGGATGGAATCATGCCGAGTTGCCTCCGTGTGAGCTCATAGGCCTTGAGCCGGCTAAGAATCTGCGCCTCGGTATCGCGCTCGGCTTTGACTCGCAAAGCCTCAGCCATGGTCGAGCGGGCTTTGGCGCTCTGAATATTTCCGATATTCCAATCCCAGATTGGAATAGTGGCGGAGATTGCACCTCCGAAATTCTGCTCAGTGTCGCCTGCCACATCACGGCTGAAAAATGGCCCGATGGCGAAATCGGGGGCGATGTCCAACCGGGTTGCGGTCAGCTCTCTGGCAGATCGTTCAAGTTCCTTCTGCCGTATTTTCAGCAAAGGATTATTGTTCTGCGCGGCAAAGATCAGCCTGGTGTCGTCCAACTGTTTTGTCGGAGGTTTAAACGATGCCGAGATGCGGAGTGGCAGATTCTGCGGCCGTCCGAGCAAGGCGTTAAGCTGCGTGCGGGTTTCTTCCCGTCGAAGCGAGGCATCTTTGATTGCGGCCCCAAGTTCTACCAGGCTGGCTTGAACGAGCCGTATTTCAATGAGAAGTCTCGCTCCGAAATTCGACTGTGAGTTCAACTGCGATGCGAGGTCGCTGCTTTGTTTGTAAACAGCCTCGGCGGCATTGGCTTCCGCTGTGGCGGCCAGATGCTCATAGGCGAGGACACGAACTTGACCGGCTAAAGACAGCCGGAATTGTTCCAAGCCGAGTTCAGCGATCTCAATGTTCTTGTTAGCAATGGCTTTCCTCAACGTCCCTTTGCCGGGAAACTGAAAAGTCTGCATCATAGAAACGGTCATGGTAGTTCCGTTTCCTTGGAGAACATTTTCCGAATCGCGAACTTCACGTCCGCCCATTTCGAAAGACACTTCGGGATTTTTGAAGAACCCGGCCTGGGTGCGCTGTCCTTTGGCGGCAGCGACCTCGGCCTCGAAACTTTTCAGCTCTGCGTTGTTCTGCAAAGCGGCCTCAACTAGGCTGTCGATTGAGACAGAAGAAGCCTCCTGAGCTGAGAGCAGAGCAACGGAGGCAAGATAGACCACCGCACACACCAACTTATTTACTCGATTCATAGATGGATGAGATCCTGGCTGTGGCTAGAAGGAGGAATGACCCTTTTTGTGGGATTGGTCATACTGCACAACGATTTTGGAAGCCTGCCGGGCCTCAGAAAGTGGGAAGCTGACGACATACGAGTAGCGACCGGTCCGTCCGCTGGATAATCTCGGGTGCCCCGGATCGATGTCGTCTTGTTTTTGGGCCACCACACGGCCTGACCTATCAACGAGTCGGACATCGACGTGGGCGGCGGGTGGAATCTGGCGGCCCATCGCCTTCTTCATCGAACCAGAAACGAAAAGACGATCTTCAGTTTCGAAAGCTCGGGTACTGGCAATCTCTCCACCCGTTGAATCGACGGTTTCTATGGGAAGCGGAGAGTCGGCCTGCTTGAAGAAGCTGCCTACGGAAGCACACGACGCCATCACGACTGCCGTGGTGCCGAAGAGGGCGAGCTTTGGAAGCCGGGAGATAAGTGCGGATATTTTCATTGGGTTATTGAAATTGATGGGGGGCGGTGCCGATCGATTGCGAATTGCGCCGCGGAGGGTTCACGATGTTTTCCGGACCAGAACTGATTCCAGAATCCGAAATACGGACGATCCGATGTTGAGAAGTGCCGGGTAACTTTTGCGTCTTGAACTTCCTCTGCCCGGAGACGGAAGATGAAGCGCATGCGGTCAGGGCCGGAGCGGTGATTGCCAAAGCAGTCGCCGCCCATATGAGCCGTGAAAACGTAGATTTTTGCATAAAGTTGTCCTGTCGAAGTCGCGTGACACAATCCGGTCGCGCGAAGCTGAAAAATCTGACCGGAAGGTCAGGTTAGAAAGGGGCTGCGCCCCTTTGGGTAGCTGTTCACGGACGCACCGCGCCCGTGAAGAGTCAGGACAACTGAGGAGGGTAGTCGATTTCCCGAATGGGCCCTTCGACAACGGAATCGGCAAGCTCGAAGTAGGAACCCGAGGTCAACGTGAGAAAAGTAAAATTCGGCGATTCGGCCAACGCTCCGAGCAAATGGGAGTGGCTATTACAGCACGTGTGCCCGGCGGGGCATCCCGGTTGGCCGGACTCAGATGTCTTGCTCTCCGAAGCGTGCTGCGCCGGGTGGGTAAAATCCTCGTAAGCATGCACCGCCTGCCCTGCGACCATCATGAGAATGGCCACTGCCCAGAAAACACGGGCATATTTCAAGCAGGTTTGCATCTTTACAGGTTTCTATCCCCGCAGGTGGCCGGTTTGTCAACAGTAAAACTGGATTGAGCTTGTGTCATGAGATCGTTTTCACTGTCACAACTAGAGCTGAAACAGCCTTGCTATCGCTTGCCCGGTGATGGTAAACGTTCATATTGTTGAACGCCGCTGAGCAGCGTCAAAATTTACGGGCTAGCACGGCTTAATGACAGGCCGCGTTGTAAGGAGAGGTTTTTTTGTGGCACAGCCAGGCACAAAAGGAGAAGGCACAAAGCCGAAAGCGACACGAGCAAAAGACGTGTCAGTGTGAAATTACCAAAAGCGGAGGCACGAGCCATAATGGTTGGAATGGAAGGACAACCGCCTCGAAAGTTGGGCTTAACGAGGCGGCTGTAGATGGACGGCGGGCGTTAACTTAATTTAGCAAAGAACATGCAGGGTTCTCCCTTTTCATTAACGACGATGACCTTCGTTTGTGGGCCGGGACCTTTACCGGTCGGGTTGACAAACGTGGTTTTGTATTCCTTTTTACAGGTCGGGCAATGGATCATCCGGCCTTCCGCGCAGAGTTCCTTCGCCTCCTTTTGATCCTTGATGTCGATGACGACAATGGAATCCGAAGTCTTGCAGACGAGTGCGACCTTGTCTCCGGCTTTCAGATTGTCGAAATCGCCCTTTTTCATGGCAGGAGTCGCCGGGCCGCCCTTCCAGGCGGGCAGAGCGAAGGCTGCGGATGAAAGAGCAACGAGGGCCAGTGTGGTAGTGAGTAGGGTTTTTAATGTTTTCATGGTGATGTTGGGTTTACATTGGGTGAAACGAGCCGCCGTTTGACTTCCCTCAAAAAATTTCAGGCGGGCAAATCCGCCTGCTTCTTGGGGAGGCTACGGGAGCGCCAGATGAAATAAATCGCGGGATAAACGAGCAATTCCATGAGCGTCGAGGTGATAACTCCTCCGACCATCGGGGTGGCGATGCGTTTCATGACATCCGCCCCGGCTCCGTGGCTCCAAAGGATGGGCATAAGTCCGGCGATAATCACACAGGCGGTCATGGCTTTCGGGCGCACCCGCTTGACAGCCCCATGATAAATCGCGTCGCGGAGGTCGGCGACATTGAGCAATTTTCCCTCCTTTTTCCACTTTTCGTAGGCGAGATCCAGATAGAGAAGCATGACGACGCCGGTTTCAGCATCGAGGCCGGCCAACGCGATGATGCCGACCCAGACGGCGACACTGAGATTGTAGTCGAGGAGATAGAGCGCCCAGAAAGCGCCGACGAGCGAGAAGGGCACGGCCAGAAGGACGATGGCTGTTTTGACGAGGGATTTGGTGTTGAGATAGATGATGAGGACAATGAGCAGGAGCGTGGCGGGAATGACGAGCATCAGCCGCTTTTGGGCGTTGAGCATGTATTCGTATTGGCCGCTCCAGAGAATATTGTAGCCGTCTGGCACCTGGATTACGCCTCGGGCGATGGCGTCGTTTACGGCGCGTTGTGCGTTTTGCACATAGCTGCCGATGTCCCCATCTTTTACGTCCACGTAAATCCATGCGTTCGGCACGGCATCTTCGCTTTTGATGCCCATTGGGGCGCGGACTACTTTCAGATCGGCCAACTGGCCGAGCGGGATTTGCGCTCCGGTGGGCGTGGGGACGACGATTTCCTTGAGCGCATCGAGGTTTTCGCGGAAATCGCGGTCGTAGCGCAGATTGATCGCGTAGCGTTCTAGTCCCTCAACAGTGGTGGTCAGTGGCATGCCGCCAAGGGCGACCTCGATCACTTCCTGCACCTCGCCAATGGTCAGGCCGTAACGGGCGATCTCGTCGCGGCGGATGTCAAATTCGATATAGTTGCCTCCCATCACCCGTTCGGCGAAAACGCTCGACGTTCCGGGCACTTGCCGGACAACGGCCTCGATCTCGGCGGCAATGCGCTCCAGAGTGGGCAGGTCGGAGCCTGCGACTTTGATTCCCACAGGTGTCTTGATGCCGGTGGCGAGCATGTCGATGCGGGTCTTGATCGGCATTGTCCAGGCGTTGCTCAGGCCGGGGATTTGAATGGACGAGTTCAGCGCCTCGATGAGTTCATCGACGGTGCGGCGGCGATGCGCGACGGTGTTGCCGGAGGCGTCTTTGATGTCCACCTTCGGCCATTCCTTCTCGTCCCGAAGCATGATGGTGGTTTCCACCATGTCGAAGGGAGCGGGGTCGGTGGAGGTTTCGGCACGTCCGATTTTTCCGAAGACATGATGCACCTCGGGGAAGCTCTTGATGATGCGATCCGTGACCTGCACGAGTTCGCGGGCCTTCGTCGGAGAAATGCCGGGAAAGGTCGTGGGCATGTAAAGCAAATCGCCTTCATAGAGAGGCGGCATGAACTCGGAGCCGAGATGCTGAAAGGGAAATGCCCTTCCGATGGTGGCGGATGCGTTGCGGAGCGGGCCTTCGGGCAGGCGTTCGGTAACGAGGAAATTCCAAGGCAGGAAAACCCAAATCACGATTCCTGCGGCTCCGGCGATGACCTGCCATCGGAACTTAATGACGAAATCAATGCAGGGGTGATAAATATGAATCAGGAATCGGTTGACCGGATTCTTTTCCTCGGGAGGGATTCGCCCTCGGATGAAATACCCCATGAGCACGGGCGCGAGAGTGATGGATAGCAGCGCGGCGGCGGCCATCGAATAGGTTTTCGTGAAGGCAAGGGGCTTGAACAGGCGGCCCTCCTGCTCCTGCAAACTGAAAACCGGGATGAACGATACCGTTATGACTAGCAGCGAGTAGAACAGCGTCGGCCCGACCTCAATGGAGGCGTCGCGGATGATCTGCCAATGATCTTTTTTCCCGCCGTCGCGCTCAATGTGCTTGTGGGCGTTCTCGACCATGATGATAACGGCGTCCACCATCGCGCCGATGGCGATAGCGATGCCGCCAAGGGACATGATGTTCGAGCTAATGCCCTGCGACCGCATGATGACAAAGGAGGCGAGAACCGCGATGGGCAGGATGATGATGGCAACGAGGGCGCTGCGGAAGTGCAGCAGGAAAAGCACGCACACGAAGGCAACGACGATGCTTTCCTCGATGAGCTTTTCTTCGAGTGTCTTGACGGCGCGGTCAATGAGCGCGGTGCGGTCGTAGGCAACGGTGTAGGTAACGCCTTCGGGCAGGCCCTTCATGGCTTCGTTCAGCTTGGCCTTGACCTCCTGAATCACTTTGCGGGCGTTTGCTCCATAGCGGACGATGACAATGCCGCCGACTGTTTCGCCTTCCCCGTTAAGTTCGGCGATGCCCCGGCGCATATCCGGCCCAAGCTGGACGGAGGCAACGTCGCGCAGAAGAATGGGTGCGCCATTTTCGCCGACGCCCACGGCGACTTTTTCGAGGTCGGTCACTTTTTCGACATAGCCGCGCACGCGGAGAATAAATTCTTTCTCGGCAAGTTCGAGAGCGCGTCCGCCGACTTCGCCATTGCTCATTTTGATGGCCTCGCTGACATCGCGAATCGAGAGGTCGTAGGCGCGAAGTTTCACCGGATCGACGGTGACTTGGTATTGCTTGACGAAGCCACCGATGGAGGCGACTTCCGAAACACCATCGACGGAAGTAAGCTGGTATTTGAGATACCAATCCTGCATGGAGCGGAGTTCCGCGAGATCATGCTTGTCGGATTGCAGCGCATACATGAACGCCCAGCCTACGCCGGTGGCATCGGGGCCGAGAGTGGGAGCAACGCCCTGGGGAAGCCGCGAGGTCAACCCGCTGAGATATTCCAGCACCCGGCTCCGCGCCCAATAGGGATCGGTGCCGTCCTCGAAGATCACATACACGAATGAAAACCCGTAAAAGGAATAGCCCCGCACGACCTTGGCATTGGGCACGGAGAGCATTTTCGTGGTGATCGGATAAGTGACCTGATCCTGCACGAGCTGCGGCGCCTGCCCCGGCCATTCCGTATAAATGATGACCTGCGTGTCGGACAGGTCGGGAATGGCATCCAGCGGGATCGTGCGCAACGCGATGACCCCGGCCACCACCAGCACAACGCTCGTCAGCAGAACGAGGAACCGATTTCTGAGCGAAAAATCAATGATTGCCCGGAGCATGAGCGGATGGGGTTGGTGTGGATGCAGGTGTGGGAGCGGGCGCGGCAGTCGCCTTGCCGGGGATGAGCGTCATGCTGCAAATGGGGCATTTTCCTCCGTGCTCGTATTCGACATTCCCATGCTCCGGCATGGGACAGACGAAGGTGGAGGGAGTTTCAGGAGTTTCGGCTGGTTGTGCGGGGGCCGCGTCGGAAGCCATCGCGGCATGTTCCTCGGCAGCCGATGGTGTCGGCGGGGCCTTGGGATTGAGCATTTTCTGGATCGCCTCGCGTAGCTGGCTTTCGGAGTCGAGCATGAATTGAGCGGAGGTCACGACGCGCTCCCCGGCGGCTAGTCCATGCAAGACCTGATAATTTCCTGAACTGTCCCGCAGGCCGATGGAGATGTTGCGCGGGTCGAACTTTCCGCCGTCGAGAGCCACGAATACCGTGGTGGTTTCCCCGCTTCGCAGGACGGCGCTCTCCGGGACGAGCAACGTGGAGGGAGTCAGTTCACTTTCCAGTTCAACCGTGGTGAACATGCCGGGTTTAAGCCGCAGGCCGGGATTGTGAAATTCCATTCGCACCTGCGCGGTGCGGGTCTTCGGATCGAGTGTGGGATAGACGTAGGTGACACGCCCGACGAACACCTCGCCGGGCAATGAGGCGATGCGTGCCCGCGCTTCCTGCCCGAGCCGCACGAACGGCATGTCCTGCTCGTAAATCTGCGCTTTGATCCAGACGATGGAAAGATCGGCCAGCCGGTAAAGATTCATTCCCGGCTCGAACATCATTCCGGCAACGGCGTTCTTTTCGATCACGACGCCATTTGCCGGTGAAAGCATGGTGATGGCTCGGGAGGCTTTGCCGGATTGGGTGAGCTTTTCCAAATGAGCGGCGGGCACATCGAGCAATTCGAGGCGTTCAAGGGTCGTCTTTGCGAGCGGGACATTGCCGCTGCGCGTGAGCGAGGCGTATTCGAATTCGGCGTTATAGACCTCGGGCGAGTAGGTTTCAAAAAGTGGTTCGCCTTTCTTGACCTCGCGGCCAGTCGCGTCCACGTAGAGCTTTTTGATCCAGCCCTTGAATTTCGTGGTGATGTCCGTCAGCGCGGTTTCATCAAAGTCCACCACTCCCACCGTGCGCACGGCCCGGCGCAATGGCCCTGTCGTCACTTCCCCAAGTCGGACACCCATCGTTTGAATGGTCGCCGGATCAACGGCAATGGTGGCAGTCTCGGCGGCCTCATCCTCATAGACCGGAACCATGTCCATGCCCATGCTGTCCTTGCGGGGCGTCTGGCTGATCTCCCCGAGCAGCATGGTGGACTTGTAGTATTTGATTTTTCTCTCTCCTTCGGAAGCGGCAGGCTGCGCCGACGACGGCTGCTTGCGCACCGGCTGTAACTTCATCCCGCAAATCGGGCAGTCTCCGGGCTTGTCCTGGACAATCTGAGGGTGCATGCCGCAAGTGTAGAGCTGCGCGTCGGATGCGGGGGATGGGTGTTCGCCGTGAGTGAACAGGCGCACGGCAAAGAATGCTGCTATTCCAAGAACCAGCAGCGCGGTTATTAGGATGATTTTTCGTTTCATAAGAAAAAATGTCGATCATCCAGCATTCCGAGAGCGCGAAGGCGAAGCTTGGCCTCGAAGCGGGGTTTGTTCTGGTTGAAAGTCTCCAGGCACAGCGGGCAGCAAAGCGCGACCATCACGCCATTGACATTCAGGCGGCAAAATCCGCCGCCGTCTTGAACGCCCTTGTCGCAGACCAGACAGCGGGCGTCGGCGGGTTTCGCAGGTTCGTGGGATTGTGACATGGCATGGATGGCGACTATCGCTTGGGAGCGG
Organism: Terrimicrobiaceae bacterium; assembly: GCA_033763515.1. Lineage (GTDB taxonomy): Bacteria > Verrucomicrobiota > Verrucomicrobiia > Chthoniobacterales > Terrimicrobiaceae > JANRKJ01. The sequence continues at coordinate 31,177 of JANRKJ010000025.1, forward strand.
ATTTCTTTTCATGAAGCGTGTTGATGAAGATGTCGCGATGCAGGTAGCGATTGGCCCCAAGGGCGGCCTCGACTTCGCTTAGGGACTGAGCTTGAGTAGCAAGCGCCTCGACATAGAAAAGCCGCTGCTCGATCTCTTGGTTGGTCAGCGTGATCGCTTCGCTGGTGTCGGCCTGTCCGGTCTGGATGGCCCGTTCGAGCACCCCGCGCGTTTCGTCGAGCAGGGGCAGCGAATCCTTTTGGATAAGTGCGGCAACGGCCGCGGCCTTAACCGCCCTGACCCGTGCAGCGGCAATTTCCGCCTCGATGCTAATTTTAGCCGCAACCAAAGTCCGGCTGGCCCGCTCCCGGCTGGCGGTTTTCTCAGCAATGGTTCCCTGATTGCGGTTCCAGAGAGGCAGCGGAACGATGACGCGAAAACCGAGCATGTTGTCATTCATCAAGCCTTCCTCGCCATTGGTCGTGCGTTCAAACTCGTATTCCACGCCCACCGTGATGTCTTCCCATGCCTCGGCGCGGGCGAGGGCGATTTCCGCCGTAGCCGCGTCCGCCTCCAAGGAGGTGCGAACAAGATCCGGGCGATAGAGTGTTTTGCCGGACGCGCTTTGTCGCAGACGCTCGATGATCGAGGTAAGCGAGCCTTTCGTCGTGAGCGGCGCGGAGGTTTCCTTTCCGAGCAAGCCCTTCAAGGTGGCGAGGGCTGCGCTTTCGTCTGCCTCCAGAGCGAGAAGTTGCTGGCGAACCCCCTCTTTTTCGACTTTGCCAAGGTTGACGGCGATGGAGGATGCGTCACCGGCCTGTCGCCGGGCCTCGTTGAGCGAGATGAGCGAATCAACGGATTTGATGAGGCTTTGAAGAACGTTTCTTTTCTCGGCAGCCACGCGCACCTCGATAAAGGCTTTTTGCACATCGAGCATAAGCTGACGCTCTGCGTCCCTCACTTCCGTCAAGGCCATCGCGACTTCCACGCGGGAAACGCTTTGAGCGCGGCCCAGCCTCCCGCTCCACGGAAGCCGCTGCATGAGCGAGGCCATTGTGCGGTTTTGTCCTTCACCACCGAAAAACACGTCGGAGCGCCAAGCAAGGTCGATTTCCGGATTCGGCCAAAGTCCCGCCTGTAATAATCGCCCCCGCGCTTGCGCGATGGTGGAATAAGCCGCCCGGATTGAAGGATTGTTAAAAAGCGCGAGCTTTTGCGCTTCGTCAAAATCAAGCGATTCTGCGACCAAGAGGCTCGGGAACAGCAAAACGGCGCAAAGAATTCCTCTCATTGTCCGGTGTAACGACCGCGCCGCCGCGATCCCTCCGGGAAAATTTCAGGAAGGAATAATGCCCTGGGCGGACAGTCGCTCGACGAGGATGCGTCGCGCTCGATAAATTCGCACCTCGACCGCCTTGGCGGAAATACCAAGAATCTCCGCCGCCTCCTTGTGAGGGACGCCTTCGACGGCCCCTAGCAGAAATGCCGTTCTCAGGTCGCTGGGCAGTTTGCGGATTTCAGTATCCAAAGCACCGGCATTTTCAGAAAGTTCCGCCTGTCGATCTGGTGCAGGATCAGGGTGGGGAAATTCCCGGTCGCCGGAGTTTTCGTCCCGTTCGTCGCGAGCAAATGAATACGTGACCCGCGACTGGCGGGCTGCTTTCGATTTTACATGGTCACGGCAGAGATTGACGGCAATCTGAAACAGCCAGGTCGAGAAACGCGCTTTTTCGCGAACGCGACCCAGCGCGAACCATGCCTTGACGAATACTTCCTGCGCGATGTCGCAGGCGGTTTCTTCATTTCCAATCGAGCGGTAAATGAAGCTATGGATCGGGGCTTGGTAGCGCGCGATCAGGCAGGCATAAGCATCCTCGTCTCCGTTAGCTGCACGGTGTGCAAGTTCCCAATCATTTTCCGGTTCGGCGTCATTCGCCTCCATGATCGGAGCCAAGGTTGTAGAGAGCGTTTGCGGTGAGGTTCAGGAGTTTCTTGTATTGCTCCGGCGAAAGCACACTCCTCATCTCGAATACATGCCCGATGGTGACTTTCTGCAACTCCCCCATGTCGGCGTGGATTGTTTCAATGGCATCGTGAACACGGGCAGAATCTCTACCGTCTGCGAGAATCGCTTCGGCCAGTTCGCGATTGGCAAGAAGAAGCCGCTGCTCCAATTCCCTTCGCTTGTCGCGATAACGCTTCTCGATGGGTTCCAGGGCCTTCTCCTGCTCGGTGGTCAATGAGAGCTGGGAATGAATCCAGTCGTGCGCGTTCTGACTCACCGGTTTCTGCCATTTATTACTCAGAACAATAGCGAGGCACGAAGTGACGCACGCCACGACGACGACCACCAGCAGCAGGAATAGAACCGATTGCAGCTTTTTCATGGGACTTTGGCCAGAAGGCCGGAGGGAAGGTTGGACGCGAAGGGCGAGAAAATATTCAAGTCCAGACTAGAAGCCGTTCTCAACTGATTCGTTGAACGGGCCATGTCAATGCCCGGCAATACGAGGCTGACCGTGACGGTGACCGTCAAGACAGCCGTAAGGACGCTGGGACGGCACCACAGCAGCAGGGCTGATACCCAACCCGAATCGTTTGTGCTGGCGGCGCGTCTGAGCCGAATTTCGCGCAGAACATCCGGGACAAAGGAACCCGGCAGCGGCGGGGCTTTGCTCTGCCGGATTTCGGCCAGCAGTTTATCGAGATTGCGATTATCCATGTGAAGTAAAACGAGACTTTATCAGAAATCCCTCGCTCTAGAGGGATTTTTTCGGGCGTAGCGTTTCACCTGAGATGAAAACATCCCTGTCAGTTTTTCTTTTCTTGCTGACCGCTGCGACGATGGCCTTTGCCGGTCGAATACAAACCCCTCCCAAAATCGTGGTTTTGGATGGGAGTCCCTCTCTGATGATAAAAAATCCCCGAATTGATCCCCACGACGGCAAGATTCGAGGCACCGCGTATATTGCCTTTGGCTACGCCGCGCCAAGCCATTCCCACGTTCATATCTACGGACTTGATTCCTCCGGTCGAGTAATTTCGGAAGGTTGCGACAAACTTGACCGGCAACTTCTCTACCCTCATCCGCGCCTTGCCGGGAAGGGGCACGACGCCTTTTCCGCCAGTCTCGGCAGTCTAGCCGGAGTGAAGACCGTGGAAATTGTGACCCATACAGGTCACGACAACTGCAAGATGGATGACAACCGCCTTTTTCGGTTGTTCTGAGTTCTCTTAAAAGAAGGGGGATCGGGTAAGTTCCCCGGAAAAAAGGCATCGCTGCCTTTCCGATGAGTTTTCGAGGCGGGAAGCGAGCAATTTTGGTGTGAAAACTGCTTCCCGCCTTCTGTGCATTGCCGTTTTTTCAGCCGATTCTTGCTGGCTTTGGGCCTGAGTGCGTTTTGTGGCTATGCCGGAACCCCTCAAGAGATCCCATTTCAGTATCGAGACGGCTATCTTTGGCTAAAAGTCTCCGTGGAAGGATACGAGCAGCCGCTGAATTTTCTGCTGGATTCCGGCGCGGCCTCCAGTGTGTTGAATCTCGGCACAGCCCGACGCCTCGGGGTCAAATTCGGAGGGCGGGTGCCGGTGCAGGGAGTTCATTCCCTGACTGACGCTTATCGCATCGACAATTTCGAGGCGAATGTCGAGGGAGTAGCCCTTCCGAAAAAATTGCTCGCACTCGACCTCAGCGCCGTAAGCAAAACCTGTCACCAACCCATCGACGGGTTGATTGGTGTGGAGTTTTTCCATCGCCGCATAGTGCAACTGGATTTTTCCGCAGAAAAAATCCGATTTCTGGCCCGCGCTCCGCTGGGCGACGATAGTGTGAGATTACCGTTGAAAGCCCGAAACGGAACGTTTTGCGTGCCAGTTGGTATTGCAGGAAATGATTTACAGTGGATGCGGGTGGATACCGGCTGTGACTCCTCGCTGGAATGGGTCGGCGGAAAAGCCGAAAAAATCCCTCGATTCGGCGCGTCAATCGGTCTTGCGAACGCCTCGGTTCGCTCTCTTCGGATGGATGTGCGGTTGGGCGAATGCCATCTACCCGGTGTGCCGACTGGACTCCACAGCCGGGAAATTTTTCCGGGAGAATCCGGCTTGCTGGGCAACGGTGTGCTTTCACAGTTTCGTGTCACTCTGGACACTGTTGGCCGTCAATTCATTGTGGATCGCAAATAGACTGGCCGCTTTTTTCCTCGCTGGCGGTCGGACGGATTTTTTCCGTCCTGGTGGCGGACAACATGAATTTTCTTTGAGGGTTTTTCATGGAATCCGCGTTCAACCGATAGAGCCCGGCAACTTCCCGATGAAGCAACCGAAGGCTCGAACGAGAAACCCAAATAGAAAACCAAAATCATGAAAACCCTCATCAAAACCCTCAGCGTCCTCGCCATTGGAGGAGCTTTCGCTGGAGCAGCTTTTGCCGGGCCGGGCGATGCCCACCCGCCTTTTGCTTACCAGCCGGTAAAGAAAGCGAAAGCGGTTCAGATCGCCCTCTATCGGGCCGGAGAAGTGACCGCGACCAAGCAGAACGCCAACGTCAAGACGGTGCGGCTTCCGAACGCCAATCCGAAAATCCACACGCCGTTGACGGTCAAAGTGGCGACCAACCCCCGGTAAGAGCGTTGTTCATCGCAACGCATGCCAGAAAGCTGAATAGCAGCGAAACGGGAGCGGCACAGTCCGCTCCCGCTTTATCTTCAAAACTTATCGATAATCTTCCCGCAGCAAACACTTCGCCGTGACCGCTTCCGGGACGCCGAGTTCAAAAAAATCAGACAATGAAATCACTTATCCTCGCAATCGCTATCACTACAACCGGCCTCGTCGGTGCGTCCTACGCCGCAGATGCCACACCGAAACCCTACCCACTGACGACCTGCGTTGTCTCAGGAGAAGGACTCGACTCGATGGGCAAGCCCGTCATCTTCACCTATGAGGGGCAGGAAGTGAAACTCTGCTGCAAGCAGTGCAAAAAGGACTTCGACAAAGACCCGGCGAAGTTCATCAAGAAGATTCAGGAAGCGAAGTAACTCGCGCCGGGAATCCATCAAATCAGCGCGTGGTCACCCACGCGCCGAACTGACATGCTTACCGAGTTACAACAACCGGGCTATCTGCACGTCCTTATCAATCATCTGCCCATCATTGGAACCTTCATGGGACTAATCGGGGTATTGATCGGCCTCATTTTGCGGCATCGAAGGGCGCTAATTCCCGGCTTGGTAATTTTACTTATCGCAGGCGTTTCAACGTGGCCGGTTTATGAAACAGGGGAGGCAGCCTATAAACCGATTCGTAAGATTTCCGACGAGGCGGGCGCTGACTGGCTCGATCAGCATATGGATCGGGCCGATCAAACAGTTTGGTCGTTCTATGTCATGGCAGGACTGGCCGCCATCGCTATCGCCGCACCCGTGCGCTGGCCCCGCTCGACTGTTCCACTGGCTATCGTAACTTTGCTTGCCGCAGTCGGCTGCTCAGCGGTGGCAGCATACATCGCCCGACCCGGCGGCCTTATTCGACATACCGAATTTCGGGTGCTGGATACCCAACCGCCAAAATAGGGAGGCTGCGGGTATCTGATTCTTGACATTCACGACAACACGGTATCGTGTATATGTGTGAAGCAGAAAAGTCAACCGTGCTCCTCCTCGCCCTCGCAAGAATGTCCGTCAAAGCCGCTTTTGGTGGAGCGGCCTTTGCTGCGGACGGAGACGGCTATCGCGTTGGCAAAAGTGTATGAAACTTTGGCGAATGACACGCGGCTTCGCATCCTGCATGCGCTGGTAAAAAATGGAGAAGCGTCTCCAACTGGCATTGCCAAGGAGATTGGAATGAAGCCGCAGGCTGTGAGCAATCAACTCCAGCGCCTTTCAGATCGCGGAATTGTCCAAACCCGGCGCGATGGAAACAATGTCTTCTATCGCATTGTCGATCCGTGCGTGGTCGTGCTCATAGATCGCGGCCTCTGTTTGCTTGAGGACATGCCGACATCGCAGGCCGCAAGGTAACGTCAGCAATGAATAACCGATTGGAAAAAGCACGGGATTTGAAACTGAACGTGCCGGAAGAACCTCCCGCGCGAAGCCGCCGCTGGCTGCTTTGGCTATTTCTCATGCTGATTGTTTTTGGTGTGGCCTTTCCAGTATTCAAAATTGCGCCTTGGCGAGATGCAACTTCTCGACCAGTAGAGGCGTCAACCGTCCCCCTGCCGACTGCTTCCACGTCCGCGACATCAGTAGATAACCCCGCGATGAACACGTTCACCGCCGCCGGATATATCGAGCCGATTCCGCCCTTCCCCATTCACATCGCCCCTCTGGTGCTTGGGAGGGTTGATGAATTCCCCATCATCGAAGGCCAGCAGGTGAAAGCCGGACAAATCATCGCGAAATTGAACTCTCAGGAATTCAAAAGGCGCTACGCGGAACTGAATGCTGCTCTTGGCGTCAACGCCGAACGACTCTTACTTGCCACAAGGGAACTCGCCCGCTCAAAGAAACTCGCTGCTACGGGCGTGGCTACCGCGAGAGAATTGGAACACTCCAATGCCGACGCCGCCGTTCTCCAAGCGGAGGCCGTGAGACTCCAAGCCGAAATGCAGACCATTGAATGGCAGATTCAGGAAGCGACGGTTCGCGCCCCAGTGGACGGCGTGTTGTTCGAGCGATTAGCGAATGTCGGCGATTACATTTATTCCGATTCAAATCGAAAAATCGCTTCCATTTACGACCCCGCCAAATTGCAAATATGGGTGGACGTAAATCAGCGCGATGCAGCCCGATTGCATGTCGGACAGCCCGTGGAAGTCACCCTTGATGCGGAGCCCGGCAAGGTCTTCGCCGGGAAAGTTTCTCGAATCCTCCCTCGCGCATCGCTCTCGAAAAACACGATTCAGGCAAAAATTTTGTTGCGGGAAACGTCGCCGAGCCTACGCCCGGATATGAGCGTCAAAGTTACTTTTCTCAATCAAGACGCCGCACCGATTGCGGCAGACAAAACCGCTACTGTGCCATGAACCTAATCGTCGATCTTCGCAACATTCACAAAGTCTATATCCGAGGCAACGAGAAGCTCGACGTGCTTCAAGGGGTCAATGTCCAAGTCGCAGCCGGTGAGTTTCTCGCCCTTATGGGGCCGAGTGGAAGCGGCAAGACGACTTTGCTCAATATCATGGCCGGTATCGACACGCCGACATCAGGCGAGGTCATGGTAAACGGGCGTGAAATCTCGAAGATGGGCGAGGATCAGCTTGCGGCATGGCGCACCCGCAACATCGGTTATGTCTTTCAGTCCTTCAATCTTGTGCCGGTCCTGACTGCCTATGAAAACGTCGAATTGCCCTTGTTGCTTCTTCCGCTGGAACGTCGTCGTCGTCACGAGCAAGTAATGACTGCGTTGGAGGTTGTTGGCTTAGCGGATCGCAAAAGTCATCTGCCCCGGCAACTTAGCGGCGGGCAGGAACAGCGTGTCGCCATCGCGCGGGCCATCGTGACCGACCCTCCGCTTGTGCTTGGTGACGAGCCAACGGGTGATCTCGACCGCGAAAACGCTAAATCAATGATGGAACTCGTTGGGGTTCTGTGCAGCGAGTTCAAGAAAACATTCGTCATTGTTACTCATGACCCGAAAGTGGCTGAATGCGCCACGCGCATCTTGCATATGGACAAGGGATTGCTGGTTGAGAATGCGCAACTCACCGAGGTAATCCGATGAACTTCCTGCCGTTCGCCGTCAAGAGCCTGTTGCGCAATCCGGTCCGTGCGTTGCTGACCTTGCTCGGCGTAGGCGTGGCGATGTTTCTTTTCACCGGCGTCGTCTCGCTGGATCAAGGAATGCGACGGATGCTGGTAAACTCCGCTGGCGACGACGTGCTCGTTGTTTTTGATAAATATCAAGGTTGCCCGCCGCTCTCGAAGTTGCCGACTTCCCATGAAGCGGAGGTTGCCGAGCTTTCCGGCGTGGCCGACACAACACCGACGTTGTTCCTCCTGAGCGCCTGTTCGCGTGCGACCGATTTGGTTGCGGTTCACGGCATCGAGCCGGAAAAATTTCGGCGCTTTAGAAACTTCGACATCCCGGAGGAACAATACCAGGCGTTCGCTAAAGAGCGCGGGGCTGCCATAGTGGGCGAGCAGGTGGCGCGCACTTATGGCTGGAAAATCGGAGATGCCGTCACTCTTCAAAAACTTGGCAATATCTCGTTCACCGTGCGCGGGATTTTCCGTGCGCCCGGAAGCAGCTTGGAAAATGCAATTCTAGTGGACCTGAGCTATTTGCAATTCGCCACAAATCAAATCGGCAAGATGACGCTGCTCTTGGTCAAGGTGTCCGATCCGGTGCGCTCCGGTGCGGTCGAGGAACGGATTGACGCCTTGTTTTCAAGTTCGGCTTCGCCAACGAAAACCACGCCGGAGCGATCTTTTATTGCTTCGGCTATCTCGGGAGTAACAGGCATTGTTGAGTTCAGCCGATGGCTCGGCTATGTGGCGTTAGGCATTATTCTGATCGGTGTCGGCAATAGTCTTGCGATGACGATTCGCGACCGCACACGGGAATTTGCCATTTTGAAAACGCTCGGCTTCCGGCGACCGCATGTGCTGCGCCTAGTGATTACCGAGGCGGCGGCAAGTTCCGTGCTCGGTGGCGCGTTGGGTGTCAGCCTCGCTTGGCTGGCGGTGAATCGGTCGAATCTTTCGCTTTCTGTTGAAGGTTTTACAATAACGCCTCACGTCTCGCCAGAGCTTGCGTTGGGGGCTATCGCATTGGCTGGCATCTTGGGAACGGTAGCCGCACTTTTTCCAGCATTTCAGGCAAGTCGTTTGAAGATCGTTCAAGCCTTACGGGAGGTCGATTAAATGGCGCTACCACTTCGCTACAATCTTCGCAGCCTGTCGCGCCGGAAAACCCGTGCGACAATGACCGCGCTTGGTATCGGCCTAGCCGTGCTGGTGTCCGTGCTCATGCTCGCTCTTTCGACAGGCTTGATGAACAGTATTCGTGCGACCGGCCATCCTCTCAATGTCCTTGTTACAAGCAAGGGAGCCGAAACGACGGAGTTTTCCGCGATTGATCCAGCCGTATTGGATGTATTGCGATTTTCGCCTTATGTCGCCGTGGAGAACGGTCACCCTCTCGCATCACCCGAGATTTATTTTACAACGCAGGTCGAAACCGCTCCGGGTGCGCGGCCTGCACAAGCCTTGGTGCGCGGGGTGCTCCCCACGGCGTTGAGCGTGCACGATCAGGTCCGGCTCTCGGCGGGTCGCAGTCCCGATCAACCGGGAGAAATCATGGTTGGTCCATTGGTTGCGGTTAATCTCGGCGTTCCCGAGGAACGGCTTGCCATTGGTCAATCGCTAATGTTCGAGGGAACGCCGTGGAAGATCGTCGGTCGATTCGTCGCACCCGGAACCGCATTTGAGTCTGAGGTATGGGGGCCGCTGGATGATCTCATGGTGGCAACCCGCCGAAGTGAACTTTCCTCGGTTGTCCTGCGGGCAAAAGACACCGCCGCGATGGAAGAAATGCTTTTCGATTTTGCGACGCGAACTGACGTGCTGGTTGAGGTTCGCAAGGAAACAGCTTATTACGCAGCCTACGCCGAAGCGTTTCGGCCTGTGCAACTCATGGTCTATGTAATGACCGGAATGCTGATTTTGGGCGGGGTATTCATCGGCGCGAATACACTCTTTGCCGCCTTAATGAGCCGTATTCGGGAAATTGGCGTGCTTCGCACGGTCGGCTATCGGCGTTCGGATATCGCTCTTGCATTTTTGATTGAATCGCTCATCCCCGCGATTATCGGAGGCGTGCTGGCGTGCGTGATCGCTTTGTGCGCGAATGGGTTTGCTTTACGCATTCCTATGGGCGCGTTCCGTTTCGAGGTCGGCCCCTCTCTGCTCGGTGCGGGATTGGGTTTGAGCGTGTTGATCGGAATTTTTGGCGCTGCTTGGCCGCTTTGTCGGTCGGCGCGTCTCAAAACCGTGGATGCCATCAGGCATCTCTAGAACCAGAAAAAACAGGAGAAAAAAATGAAAACCATAATCTCGACATTGATCGCCGTGGTTTGCGCAGCCAGCGCAGCCCAAGCTCAAGACAAACCAGCATTGACGGGCGTGGATTCCCTCGCTGCCAAGTCCGCTGACTATTCCGGCAAAACCGTCGCCGTCTCGGGTATCGTTGAACGTGTTTCTGAGGCCAAGAAAATGTTCACGCTCATTGATACCTCCGAAGCAGGTTGCGCGGACGCATGCGAACGAGCCATGATCGTTGCCCAACTCGGGCAAGGCGTGACAGCGGCGCTACCCAAGACGACCGAGCCGGTCATTGCCATCGGCAAAGTGGACACCTCCGCGCCCGCTGTGCTTGTGACCGTGACCGAATTGGTCGCTGGCAAGGAAGCCGTCGAAGCGCGTTTGAAGCAACTTTCGGCCAAGTAAGAGGCTGTGATAGAGGCTATCTGGAAAGCGTTCGCCCATTCCGCTGGCGATGCTGCGCCCGCGCTCATTATTGGGCTGGTGCTTTCCGCTGGCGTGCAATGGCTCGTTGAGCGTAGTCAGTGGGCGGCAAAAGCCGTGTCTTGGGTGGCTCAATCCGTTTCGGGTGCCGCTCTTGCCGGTGCCGTTTTGCCAGGGTGCTCGATGACAACCGTGCCATTGGCCATGCCGCTAAAACGTCAAGGCGCTGGTGACGGAGCTTTACTGGCCTTCATCATCACTTCCGCGCTTCTTGGGCCAGCCTCGATCATTCTGACGTTTGCGATGTTCGGCCCCGTGTGGGGAATTCTCCGCGTAGTGTTGCCTCTCATCGCGGTTTGCCTGCTCGGGTGGACATTGAACCGTTTCGGAAAGAAATTACACCCCGAGAATGAAGGGGCCGCCAGCAGCGAAGCCTCTTGTCCATCTGCTTGCGGATGTGGCGGCGGCGATTCCGGCGACTCTTCCGAAGGAGGTCATTCCTTTTGGGCCGACCTGCTGCGAATGGCTCGCAATCTCGTTCCGATCTTTTTGCTGGGTCTGCTTGCGGCGGCCGCGGCGTCGGTCTTGGTCGGCAAAGAGCAAATCGAACAATGGATGAACGGCGGCGCATTGGCCTATGTCGCTGCGGTGGTGGTGGGAATACCTGCTTATGTGTGCGAAGGAGGCGAAGTCCCCCTCACGGCGGCGCTGGTTACGATGGGAGTGGGAGTTGGCCCTGCCTTTACGTTCATGCAAGCCTCGGTGGGCACCTGCCTGCCAACCATGATGATGCTGCCAAAGGTCATCGGAACAAAACTAACGGCTGTTTATCTGGCATTTTGGCTCGTGTATTCGGTGGCGAGTGGAATGCTCCTGAGCTGGATGCTCAGATTGACGTCACATTGACTGAGACGATGATACTGATACTCGACAGAAAATCTCCCACTCCGTTCACCGTGGCAAGGACCGCGATAAGAATCATGATTCGATAGTCAGGCGGTCGGACAAGATCGAAACTGCCAGTGTGCCAATCGGAGGTTGACTGGATTTAAGGGCGTCTCGTATGGCATCGCCGATAAATTTTTGCGCGGTGCGTTTCATGGGTCGCGCTCCAAGGGCCTTGTGAATGCCGCGCCTTACCAGAAATTCAAAGGCGGATTCGGAAACGGCAAGGTCAATTCCCTGCGCCCGGAAACGGGCCAGTTCCTCGGAAATGACAAGCTGGCCGATTTCGCGTTGCGTCTCCGGGGAAAGCGGCTTGAACACGGTTTTCTCGTCAAAGCGCCCGATGAGTTCCGGGCGGAAAAATCGGTGAAGTTCCGCCAAAACTGCCCGTTCCAGCGTGGCGAATGGAAGCCGGGTCGGGCGCAAAAGCTGCTGCGAGCCGATATTGCTGGTGCAAACGATGTAAAACCCGGAGAGGTCATAGGCTCGGTGATCGGCCAGCGTGATACGAGCGGCATCGAGCATCTGCAAAAAGAGATCCCATATGAGCCGATGGGCTTTTTCGATTTCATCGAATAAAAGAACGCCCTGCCGGTGTTCGGCGAGCACCTTCCCGAGCCGTCCGGGGCTGCCGGTTTCGTCTCCCATGAACAACTTCACCGCGTCCAGGTGGAGAAATTCGGACATATCGAAACGGAACACGGAATTTTCGCCGAAAAGGTAACGCGAAAATTCGAGCGTCAATTCCGTCTTTCCTACGCCGGTCGGCCCGAGAAACAAGAATGAGCCAAGCGGTTTGCCGGTGGGCTGCAAACCAAGCTGGCCGCGTTCCAGCACAGAACACACGCGGGGAATGACATGGCCTTGGCCTTTGATCTTGGAAGCAAGATGAGGTTCAAGGTCGGTAAGTTTTTCAATGAGATGATTCATGGTTGGGTAACAGGTTGAGGTTTGCCCCTGAACCACTGGCGTAAACCGTAGTCGGGACGAAAGTAGGTGAACCATTTAGGAAAACTGCCGTCCGGGTTGATCGGGGGGATGAGTTTTTTGCGGAACGGCTTTTCACAATGCCGAATGATGGCGGTGAACTTCGGCAGTTTGCGCAGACGGTATGGCTCGAAGAACGGTTTGATTTTCCGCTGGTAGTTGTAGGAGCGTTTCCCGGCTGACCAGCCCCACGATTTTTCCACGACTTCCCGCTCGCCGATGTTTTTGGAAGCAATGAGGGCCGAGTCGTGGTTTGCGACGGTGAAAACCAATTCATTGCTGAGATTCAGCATGAGAACGTCCGCATAGCGTTTATCGAGTGCGCCGTGAAGCGAGGTATAGGCTTGCGTGGCAAGCACGATGGTTGCCTTGGCTTCACGCAGCACACCGGAGGCGCGATGGTCGGCAAAGGCCGATTCCGCGCCCGTGATGATTTCCTGTCCCTCGTCCGCATAAAGGATGATGAGATTGTCTTTCTCCCGTTCCTCGGCAGGCTTGTCGAACCGGCTCAAGGCATGGAAGTAATAGGAGAGCTTCAGGATGGTATTGATATAGAGCCGTTCGCTCTGGAATTTCTGCGGCATCGCGAGGCAGACGATTTTTCCGGCGTCGATCTCTGAAATGGAAAACGTCGGCTCGTCCGCGCAAAAGACCTCGGAAATTTCCGGGTTAAGGAAAAATTCCAAATATGTGCTCAAGGTTCCCTGCACACCGCCAAGCTGTTCCTCGGGCTGGTCAAGATAGCCGCGAAAGGCTGTGACCAGCTCGCGGGAGCGTTGATCGCCCCGGTTCATCAGTTCCTCAAGCGCGGCGTTGGAATCCTCGGGAACGAGCAAAAGCCGGTGAACATTCGGAATGGTGACATACGCCTCAATGTGCCGGAGAATTTCAAAGGCGGTTTGAATGGCGAGTTGGGCCTTTGTGGGAAAAAAGGGATTGCCGCCACGCCCGCCAGTCAATGATACCGCCGTATCCACGATGACTTTTGCATACGTGGATGCGGGAACGTCCGGGTTTCCGGTAATGTTGATGGTGTGCGGGGGACGCCAAAGCATATCTTCGCCGGGTGGCCGGGTTTGCAGCAAAACAAGGTCGTTGCTGCGTCCGAAATGCGCGGCCATTCGCACAAGGATTTCCCAATACAATCCTTTTTGGTCGAGACAGACGCCGCCCCAATTTTTGACGTTTTGGAAAACCTGAAACGTGATGGCATTGATCGCGCATTGTGTTTTCCCGCTGCCGGTCCTTCCGGTGATGAGCCAGCCGCGAACGAAATCTTCTATCGTCCACGAAAGCCCGCCGAGTCGGAGAACGATCTTGCCGGAATTGTCCGCCGCAAGAATCGTCCACGCGGCGAAGACCGCGCAAAGCGCGATGACCGCGAGCGAGAACGGCGGCGCGAGAAAAAAATAACCGACCAGCGCCCCGGCTACGCATAGCGCATAGAGAATGGAATCAAGCGTTTTCATCGGTGGGCTTTGGATTGAGCTTGGAAATCAGGAAGTCGAACAAGCGGCGCTCCGGGTCGGGAATGCTTTGTGTATAACTCTTGAAATTAACGGTCGTAATGGCTGCGCCGTCCTCGAAGGTCTGATGCGAAAAGCCGTCCACGTTCGCGGGTCGGAACGCGAAATTTTCGCAGAGGACGAAATCAGAGTTTAACGCCCTGCTGCCGATGGCTGTGTGTGATGGTGCTGCGATTGCCATAAGAATGGAATCCGTAGGTTTGCGTGTAGCGTTTATGCGCGGCGCGATAGTCGCGCTTGATTTTGAAAAGGAGGTTCTGCATTTCGCGGAGCGAACGGCGGTCAACAGCGGCGGCGAGTTTTTCCGCCGTGCGGGTGAACTTGGGCTTTCGCTGGCCGAGCAGACGCGAAACGTAATTCGCGTTGCGCTGAACCGTGAAAAGCCGCCGCTTGGCGGCAATGGCGGTTTCGAGATTGCAGATACTTTGATGCGAGTTTTGCAACCGTATCGCTTCGGCGGTTTGCGCGTGTCGCAAGGCGTTCAAGTGCGCGGCGGTGAGACGCGGAGCGAACGCGATTTTATCCGAGTCTATCCGGTGGGAAATCGCCTGCTCAATTTCTTGCGGGGAGCGAAGGATTTTTTCCCATCGCTGGTTTTCCTGCTCGAACCATGAGCGAATCCTGTCCATCTGCCGCTTGTGTTTCGATTGGTTGAAGCGCGACGTGCTGCATCCGACATAGCTACCCTTCGCGGTGCGCGGGCAAAGCGCGACGTGAACATGAAGGTTGTCCGTATCGTGGTGCAGGCCGTAGGCGTAGCCGATGGAATCTCCGGGGTGAAATGCCTCGGCAAATTTCCGCATGACTTTCTTCATGGTGGAGTGCAACACCTGATCGGGATTGAGGCCCGCAGCAACCAGCGCGTTGTGCTGCTCGCTTGACATTGAGAAAATCAGCCGATGCGCGATGACAGGGCGTTTCGCCTGCGAGGGAAATTTTCCAAGATGAAGTTGCCAGGATTCGGTAATGCGGCGCTTGCGCTCCGCGTTGGAAAGGCGCATCGGGGCGGTGCTGGTGCCGTCCCGGTTGATGCGGATATGATCGTGGAGAAATCCGCCGGCGTGAACCTGTCCTAGTGTTTCCTTCGATGCGTAATCGGTGAAGCCTTTGAGCTTTTTTCCGATTTGCTGCTCCATATCGGCACGTTCGCGCAACGAAACTTTCCGCCCGGAAGTTTCGTCGAGATATTCTAAATCCAGCCGCCCGCGTGCGGTGGATTTTCGCGCGAAAATTTGCCCGTTCTTCATGTGAAGGATTCGAGCAGGCGCAGCGTTTCCTTTACATCGGCCTCGATGCGTTCCAGCGCGGCGGGGTCGATCTTGTCCTTGGTGGAAACGAAATAAAGAATCGCCTCTAAGGTTTGGACTTTGGTTTTGAACCCGAGAGCTTCGTGAAGCGCGTTGAAGCGAAGTTTCGTTTCAAAGGAGCATTCAAAATGAAGCTGGGTCGTGACAGGGTTGGCGGTGGCTTTCATATTATTTAATGAGGTTAAATAAATCCGAACTCGTTTCGGAAATGAGCCGCAGGCGATGTCCTTCCCGAAGCGTGCCTGACACGCGAAGGGCGGCGGAAAAACTGTGTTTTTTCCGCTCGGCGCTTTTCCGTAGGAAAAGTGCTATCCTGACGGTCATTTGACGGAGGAGAATGAGCGCGAAGGTAGGGAAACCCGACTGGTCGGGCCGGGTAGTCCAAGGAGTCCCGGAACTCGTTTCCGGGGACTCCGCTTGAGAGGTCGAAAGAGGTCACGCCGCCGATTCGTTCCGCCCGGAGCCGGGGCTTTGGGGAAGGCGAGGACGGAAGGAATGGGCGGGCGCAACCCGGCAGGTCGGCAAAGGTGCGCTGATTGGGGGCCAACGCAGAGGGAAGCGGGGCGAGAGGTCGAAGCCCCGGCGAACCGGCGCGGCGGTGCCCAATGAGCGCGATTATCGCCTTGGTGCGGGATGAAAAAGCAGCCGGTCGGCCTCGGGTGCAGCCGCCGATTGAAGCATGGCCGGGGGCGAAGCGGGGGCCTTGCTTCAATGGGCGGCCTGGGCGGGGGTCGTCACGAAAGGTAAGCTGGTTGGCCGGAGACGGTAGGCACGTGGGGCAAGCCTGCGCCGCCCCCGGTGCCGTCAGCGGCTCCGGCCAACGAGCGGAACAAAAGCGCGGGTGCGCCATGTTGGAACGGGAAGCGTTCACAGGCCGATTCCGCGTTTCTGCGATTGTCCGGCCTGTGGCTTGAAAAGCTCCTGCTGGCTGTGGGGGAGCGGGCCGCGTGGGGTCTGAATCCCGCTCAAAATGGCCGGAGGTTGGGCAACTTTCGGTTCCTCCTGAACGGGTTTCGCCGGTTCACTGACGGCCTCGGTCTGGCTCGGTTTCGAGCGAAGAATGAAACCAATTTTATTCTCCTCCAAGATCAACCCGGCCTCGCGGGCGGCGTCCACCTCGGCCCGACTCATAACGGCGGTGAGCTTGTCAAAGGGTCTGGTGCGAGTGAAATTGCGCTCTGGATTGCCATAGTTTGCCAGTATCGTTACGGATGTCCGGTTGACCTTCTGAATCAACGACCAGCCGCCGCGAGGCGACCATAAACACTTGCAGGCTCCGCCGACTTGCGGCTTGGTCTTGTCGGTTTCAAGGCCGCCGTCTGCGACGAGCATGGCCCGCTCGTAAGCGAGCCGATTGCCGTAATGCTCCAGCCAGCGGTTGGCCCAAGCGATGATTTTTTCGTGGCTCTGAATGGCCTTGGCAGCGATTTCTTCCACCTTCGGCTGCGGCTCGTAGCGGCCTTGGGTGGCGTCCCAAAGGCTGGTGCCGCCCGGCCTGGCCTCCGTGGGGCTGGAAAATTTGCTGTGGTCGTAGCTGGCGATTGTGGCCGCCTCCTGCATGGTCAAACCCGGCTTGCTCCATGACTTGATAAACCGCTCGGCCTCGGATTTATACCGCTGTATTTTCCGCTGGTCGGCTTCGATCTTCTTGATGCGCCGGGCGCGAACGTCGGGGCGCTCCTTGTATGCCGCGTCTTGAATCGCGGCCTCGGCGCGTTCCGTCCAGTATTTCGACGTATCCCACATTTTGATGCTCCTGCGCATCCCGTCGCCGATGCGTTCGGCGTCTCTCCGGGCGCGTTTCTCGCTGTGGTGGCCGATGAGGATAGGCTGTCCAAAGGGGATGTGTTCCACGATGGCATCCACCTTTTTGCGGGCGTCCTCGGCGTCCTTGGCCCGGTTCTCGCTGTAATTTTCAAAGCGTTCGGCCCGTTCCTTGGCTCGTTGGGAAAGGGATTTGTCCTCGTCGCCGATCTCGCCGCAAAGCTCCATGAGCAAGTCGGCCCGCTGCGGCGTCCACATGGGCGCGACGAAAAGTTGCTGCCGGGGTGCCCATGAGAAGCCAGCGGCTTTCAGCCGGGAATAGGTTTCCTTGTCGAGCCGTTCGCTGGAATAGAGACGCAATTTGTTATCTTCGGGGGAATAGGTAGCGGTGAGTTCCATGATGTATTTTGGAGGTTGCTGCCGATGGCAGGGGTTACAGATGGAGGGAAGCCCGCTGTTGCGTGTGAGTGACGCGCGCGGCGCGGACAGTGGCGACAAGATCGGCGTTCCAGTCGTTGCGCCGGGGACATTCGGAGGAAATTTTGAAGCCGGGCCAGTCAACCGTGTTGTCCCATGCCCTTTGCCAGCCGAGTTCCCCGGCGTCGTCGTTGTTCAAGGCGACAATGAAGTTTTGGCGGCGGTCGCATGTCTGCGCCATCAGTTCATCCGGCACGAAGGAACCGGCGCAACTGACGATGGCGAGCCGGTCATGCTTGCTCGCAAACAGGGTATGATAACTCAGGGCCTCAATCGGAGATTCAACGGCAACGACCGTTTCCGCGTTGGCGAGGTCGCCCAGGACAAACCATGCCGTGAGCTTGTTGCCAAGGCAGGGCCGGAAGCTGGATTCGTGGCGGGTATCCCGCAATGTGGCCCCTTCAACCTTGCCGTGCGGCGTGCGGTGAAGAAAGACAATGCCGGGGTTGGGCTGGTGGTTGTTGGCGTAGATCGAGCCTCGTCCGTGCAATTCGTCCACGATGGCCGGTTCGATTTTCCGGGTTTCGACAAGGTAGTCGCGGGCTATCGGCCAGTTTCCGGGGCTGGGAACGGCGTATTGGGCGGCCAGTTCTTCAAAGGGCCTGCGCCTGCTGGCCGGATTCTTGTCTGGAGGAAAAACCAGCCCCGCCCCGGTCGGGCGGAAGCCTTCGGCCAAAACGTGGCAGGTGGTTTGAAAATCCCCGCCGCATAAGTGCATTTGTAGGTCAATCGCCCCGGCCCCGCCCGTGCCGGTTTTGTTGTCGAACCACTTGTTGCCGGTGACAACGATGTTGTGACGGTCACTCCGGGCGCGGAAGCTGACGCCCTCCTGCCGGATTTTGAAGCCGTGCCAGCGGAGCAATTCCCGCAGGGGAATGCCGCGCACTTGGTCGGCGGTCTGCTGAATCGTCGCGCTCATTGCCAGCCGATGGTGTGGCAGAAGTCCGCAACAAGCCGTTCAAGGGACGAGAGCGGGCAGCCGTTGCGCGTGCCGATTTCCTCAAGGGTGGATGTGCCAAGCAGATCGGCCCGGACACAATAGAGAACGACCGTGGCACGGAGTCCCCTTTGTTCAACGGTGTCGCCCTCGGCCACCCATCCGAAGGTGCGGCTGAGAACTTCGCATGTTCGCCGGATGCTTTCGCCTCCGGTCGGGGCGGGTTCAATGAAGTCAACGGGGTGGCGACGTTCGGCAAAGCGAATGTCATTTTCGAGGGTGGCATGTGCTTTCATGCCGCGACATTCGCACGGAAATTCGCGACCCTAGCCCCGAGTCCGGGGCAATTTTACCACCTATTCAAGCTCCTGCCTGAAAGCAGGTGGGCGATTAACGGTGAGTAGAGTTCCTAACAGCAACCGGAGCCATCAATGCCGCATTTTTCCTTGGCGAGACAATCGGTGTGTTTGTCGCCAAGTTGAAAGGCAATGGCATCCGCCGTTGGTTCCGCGCTGAGAACGAGAAATTGGGAGATAACGCAACCTTCGTATTCAACTTCAACCTTCAAGTCGGAAATCGGAAATTTGGCTTCGGCCAGTGAAATAATGGAATGCAGTTTGGTCGAATCAAGGCGGTGTTCCTTGTCGTCCTCGTGCGTCCAAGTCTGCAAAAGACACGCGGAAGTTGACCGGACAGTTCCGCCGCAGTCGATGAAATCCTTTTTCACATGGCCCACTTCGGTAACGTGGTAGTGGGCGGGGATGGCCTCGCCATCATCGAAAATGAAACGGACAAGTTTGTTCGGGTGATCTGACAGGTGGGCTTTGAATTCGGCGACGTTCATGGAGATGAAATATGCGTCCCTTTATATATACGTCAATACGAATATAGTCATTGACAGATATATTGCATTTGAAGCAGGCTCCCGCTCATGGAACTCATCCAGATTTACCAATGCTTCTGTGATGCAACCCGGCTTCGCATCATTCATCTGCTCACCAATGGCCCGCTCTGCGTGTGCCACTTTCAGGATATTTTGGAACTGCCTCAAACAAAGGTGTCCCAACATCTTGCCTACCTGCGGAAGCGGGAAATGGTCGAGACGACACGGCGAGGCACTTGGATGATTTACAGCCTGCCGTCCAAGCTTTCGCCTGAATTGGAAGCCAATCTCAAGTGTCTCCAAGATTGCGCTCAAACCGATAAACGATTTCGCGACGACCTCAAGAGACTCGGAAAAGTCAAACAGGGCATCGAGTGGATTGGGGAAACTCTCTCCCAAAAATCAACCTGCTGTTAAAATGAATCCCGAAAAACCCCGCTTCAAAGTCCTTTTCCTCTGCACCGGCAACTCGGCCCGGAGCATCATTGCCGAATATCTGCTCAAGCGAATGGCCCCGCAGCGTTTCGAGGTTTATAGCGCCGGAGCCAGCCCCAAGCCCGCGCCGCACCCGATGGCTCTGACGATCTTGCAGGATACCTACAAAATCGACGCCTCGGATGCCCGGAGCAAATCATGGGAGGAATTCCATGATGTGGAGTTCGATTTCGTCATTACGCTCTGTGACAATGCCAAGGAAACTTGCCCGGTCTGGCCGGGACAGCCGATCTTGGCGCATTGGAGTTCGCCCGATCCCGCCGCTTTCGAGGGGGATGAAAAAGCCGCGCACCATGTATTTTGGCAGGTGGCGCAGCAAATCAATCGCCGCCTCGAACTGCTGGCTTCGCTGCCGTTTGAAAAACTGGACGCCCTGCGTCTGGCTATCGCCACCAAGGAAATCGGCGAGCGGGAGAAAATTCAAATCAACCCGCCTGTCGCGTCGTAACTCGTCCGATGAACACGGCTAAACGCCTCGATTTTTTCGAGCGGTATCTTTCCCTGTGGGTTCTGGTCTGCATGGTGGCGGGTATCGCCATCGGGAAGCTCCTGCCGGAGTTTACCCGGCAAATCAGTGAATGGGAGTTCGGACAGGATTCCCATGTGAATGTCGCCATCGCCGTTCTCATCTGGCTCATGATCTATCCCATGATGCTCAAGATTGATTTCGGCGGCATCAAGGCGGTATTCGCCAAACCCAAGGGACTCGCGGTAACGCTATTTGTAAACTGGCTGGTCAAACCGTTCAGCATGGCGCTGCTCGGCTGGCTTTTTATCCAGTGGCTCTTTTCGTCCGTGCTCGGCTGGATTGACCCCGAGACGGCGGCAAATTACGTGGCGGGCCTCATCATTTTGGCGGCGGCTCCCTGCACGGCGATGGTCTTTGTCTGGAGTTACCTGACGGACGGCGACGGTTCCTATACCCTTGCGCAAGTCGCCATCAATGATCTCATCATGGTTTTCGCCTTCGCGCCGATTGTCATGTTTTTGGCCGGAGTCAGTGGGGTTCATATCCCGGCTCAAGTTCTCATTACCTCGGTGGTGGTCTTTATCGTCATACCCCTTGTGGCGGGTTGGTTGAGCCGAATGGCGCTCATCAAAGCGCGTGGCCTCTCTTGGTTTGAGCAACGCTTTCTTCCGAAATTTCGCCCCGTGGCGATTTTTTCACTGCTGGCAACTTTGACCCTCATTTTCGCCTTTCAGGCGGAAAACATCCTGTCGAACTGGATTGCCGTGCTGCTGCTGGCCGTGCCGATTCTGATTCAGGTCTATTTCAATTCAGGACTCGCCTACGGGCTGATGCGGCTCTTTCGGGTCAAACACAATGTCGCCACCCCCGGAGCATTGATCGGGGCGAGCAACTTTTTTGAACTGGCAGTTGCCGTCGCCATTACCTTGTTTGGCCCGACCAGTCCGGCAGCGTTGGCAACGGTTGTCGGTGTCCTGGTCGAAGTGCCTGTCATGCTGTCGGTCTGCCGCATCTGCGTTTCCTCGAAGCGATGGTATGAGCGCCCCGCACGGGCATAAGGGGCCGCATGGCCCGCCAAACGCTCTTATCCGCACACCAAATCACCATGACCAAACCTACAGTTTTAATTCTCTGCACGGGAAATTCCTGCCGGAGCCATCTTGCCGAAGGAATCCTCCGCCAAGCTGCGAACGATCTGCTCGATGTCCAGAGCGCCGGTTCCAAGCCTGCGGGATATGTTCACCCCAAGGCTATCGCCGTCATGAAGGAAATCGGCATCGACATTTCCGGCCATCGCTCGAAACACATGGACGAATTTCTCGGGCAGAACGTCGAAACCGTCATCACGGTATGCGGAAATGCCGATCAAGCCTGCCCGATGTTTCTGGGTCAGGTAAATCGGCATCATTGGGGGTTCGATGACCCCGCCCACGCTGCCGGTTCCGATGAGGAGGTTTTAGCGGTCTTTCGCCGGGTGAGAGACGAGATTTCCAAGGTGTTTGAAGCTTACGCGGCGGGGCGGCGGGAAGGACACAATGGCAGTCTGTCGAAACCTGAGAGACCCGAAAGATAGACGGGAAACTCCGGGGGGGCACCGTGGATTTGTGAAAACGAGCCGCACCGCCCGCTGCTCAATCACCCTCGACAGCTTGCACGATTTTTTCAGAAGGCGATGGCTTTGGCAGAAAAAGGCTGACGCCCAAATTTCGATACTGCTCTTCCTTTTCAGGCTCCAAGAACGCCGAAGTGACAATGATTCTCGGAATGGAGCGGGCATTTTGGAGCGCACGAATCAACTCCATGCCCCCCATGCGGGGCATGTTATTGTCTGTGACAAGCACGTCATACGAAGCTCTTGTAATCTCCTGTAGGGCTGCCTGCCCATTGTCGCAGCACGTCACGGAATGCCCTCTCTCGGAGAGCAATTCAAACAACCTTTCTTGGTCATCCGGGCTGTCTTCTGCGCAAATGATACGGAGCTTTTTTGACGGTGCGGTAAATGGCTTTGAAGAAATCTCCTCGCTTGATTCATCCGTTTCCATTTCTGAAAGCCGCATCTCAAGTATTCTTTTCTTCCAGTCGATCACGAAAGGCACGATCTCGGAAATCCGTGCAGCACCCCCGATCAAGAACCGGACACGCCCCGAGTCTCTGTCCCGAATTTCTATCGCGTGGTCTTCGGGGGCAACGGAAACGGTCAATGCCCCGGCTGTTATCGCCTGTTCCAGCTTACCGGCATTTTCCGCGAGAATCCGTCTCACGAGGGCGGCCAGTTGCGAAGGCCGCGACGGGTTGGCGAGCCGGTCGATCGGAAGTGACAGATTGGCACCCATTGGGAGTTTTCCTGTGCCAGAGTAGATGAACCGCCTCCGTGGGCAATAGAAATCGTCCATAAATATGGACGGCGTTCCCGATATGAATTGGCCGTGTCCAATCCCATCGCCAAATCGTTATCCGAAAACTTGCGGAGGCGGCGCGGGGAATTGAGTTACGCACAATTTGCGCTGAAACTCGGGGTGTCGAAATCCCTTGCCCACAAGCTGGAAACCTCGGGGGAAGGGGTCACGCTGGATACGGTCTATAAAATCGCCTGTGCGTTGGGATGCAGCGTCGAGGCGCTTCTTGGGGAAGAGGCCGTGAGGAAAAAGCGATCACGCCGGGGATAAATCTGGTGCTCGCTGTAGGGATCGAACCTACGACTCCCGCCGTGTGAAGGCGGTGCTCTACCGCTGAGCTAAGCGAGCCGGAAAGTTGCCAACATGGAACGAACGCGAGACTGATTCACGCCCGGTTTCCCTCACCCCCATATGGTCAGCGCCTCATGCCAAAGGCGCGAATGTAGCTCCCATACCGGAAAATGATTACCGGAGAAAGCCCGCGCTCCTGTAAAACCGCTTGCAGGCGCTGCTGATCGCAGTCCTTCAAATGGGCATCGTTGCTCAAAAGGCAGGGCACTCCTTCAACTGCCGCCTGACAAACCAGAAAGGCGTCATTGAACTCCGTAGTCGGCAAAATGTCCTCATGAAGAAGATTCTCGGCCCCAAGACGCGCGATTTCCGTTTCCGTATCGCTCAAATCTCGCGGGGTAAACTTCCAGTCCGCAATCGCGCGTTCCAGCGCAAGGGAAGCCAGCGCCTTTTCCTTCGCCTGCCCGTTTTCCGAAAGGTAAAACAATTCCCCGGCGACTACCGGGAGAATGAGGAAACTGTGTCCCCGCTGTTTGCCGATTTCCCAAGCTGTCCAAGCCGCCTCTTTCTGGTCGGCCAAGTCCATGAGGAAATTCGTGTCAGCACCGAACAGCTTTGGCTTCACCATGACCAGCGGCCTGATACAACTTCGCCATGCCCTGCCGGGCCAACTCCTGCTGAGCTTCCGGTGACATTGCGCTTACCGCACGGCGGGCCTTGGCTGCCGCTTTCTGCCCGATGGTCACGGTTTCAACTTCCGTTGCTTTTTTGGGAGCCACACGCATTTTCAATAGAATCCCCCTATCCCTTCTCACTGTCAAGTTCGCCCGCCCTCCATGCGGGGCGGCAATTCTCTCTAAAAAATCGCTGAATTGGGCCGTTTTTGGGTAACAATGGGTAACAGCGGAACCAGCTTTTTCCATCATTTTCCATACCCGGCATTTCGACAGCAAAAAGCCCGCAGAGCCTTTATTTATCAGGGTTAGCGGGCGATTTTCGGGGTAACAAAAATGGTGCGCGATACAGGGTTCGAACCTGTGACCCCTACCGTGTCAAGGTAGTGCTCTACCACTGAGCTAACCGCGCGAAACGGAGGGGAAAGGTAGCAAACCGGGGCGGGGAGGCAAGGGTTTTTGCGGTGGAGCGGTTTGAGCCGGGATAAAGCCGGAAACCCGGGCTTTTCATTTATTCGGAGCGTCGCTGAAATGAACCGGTCATGAGTTCATCTTTCGAACAGGCGGTCGAGTCCTACAGCGCGTTGGGTGTGGATGTGGAGGCGGCCATGGAACGGCTGGCGAAGATTCCCATTTCCCTGCACTGCTGGCAGGGGGACGACGTGGGCGGGTTCGAGAAACCCGGGGCTGCGCTGGAGGGAGGCGGGATTCAGGCGACTGGGAATTACCCGGGGAAGGCGCGAACGCTTGCCGAACTTCGCGCCGATCTGGACAAGGTCGTCTCGCTTCTTCCGGGCCGGCACCGCCTGAATCTCCATGCGATTTACGCGGACATGGAGGGCGGGTTTGTCGAACGCGATCAGCTGACGATCACCCAGTTCCAAAGCTGGGTCGACTGGGCGAAATCCCACGGAATGGGGATCGACTTCAATCCGAGTTATTTCTCGCACCGGCTGGCGGCGGACGGGCTGACGCTCTCGCATCCGGACCATGCCATTCGCGCGTTTTGGGTGGATCACGGGATGGCGTGTCGCCGGATTTCCGGCGACATTGCGGCTCAACTGGGTTCTCCGGTTGTGACGAATATTTGGATTCCGGACGGCTCAAAGGACACACCCTTTGACAGAAAGAGCCCACGGGAACGCCTGGCCGGCTCGTTGGATCTGATTTTCTCGAAAAAGGTTGCCGGCAATCTCGATGCGGTCGAGAGCAAGCTTTTCGGGATCGGGTCCGAGTCCTACGTGGTTGGTTCCCATGAATTCTATCTCGGCTATGCTGTCAAAAACTCCCTCCTCTATTGTTTGGATGCCGGGCATTTCCATCCCACGGAGAATCTGGCGGACAAGATTTCCTCCGTCCTTCAGTTCGTTCCGGGGCTGCTGCTGCATGTGAGTCGCGGTGTGCGGTGGGACAGCGACCATGTGGTGCTCTTCGACGATCCGACGCGGGCCATCATGGAGGAGATCATTCGGGGCGGATACGAAGGGCGAACACACATCGGCCTGGATTTCTTTGATGCCAGCATCAACCGGGTGGCGGCCTGGGTCGTGGGCACCCGGTCGGCGATCAAGGCCCTGTTGGCGGCGTTGCTGGAACCGGCGGATCGCCTGCGGCAGATCGAGAGCGACGGCGATGCGACCGCGCGTCTTGTGTTGTTTGAAGAGATGAAGACGCTGCCGCTCGGGGCCGTGTGGGAGGAATACTGCCGGCGCAACAATGTTCCAGTCGGTGTCCCGTTGCTTGACGAGATCAGGAGCTACGAGCGGGGCGTGCTATCCAAACGTTGAGCGATGACACTGCATGAGGTCTTGACGGGACCCGGACCGGTCCTGGCACTCGCCCCGATGCAGGACATCACCGACCTCGAATTCTGGCGCCTGATGGCCGGTTACGGCGGCGCTGACCTTTACTTCACCGAGTTCTTCCGGGTAACCGAAGGCTACCGCCCGGAACGTGCGATCTTGCGCTCGATACTGGAGAATCCGACCGGTCGCCCGGCGATCGCGCAGATCATCGGAAACGATCCCGTGTGGATGGCCCGGACGGCACAGGCGCTCGAAAAGCATCCCACCTGCGCGATCGACCTGAATCTTGGTTGTCCGGCCCCGGTGGTTTACCGAAAGTGCGCGGGCGGTGGTCTTCTCCGGGACCCGGCGAGGATCGATTCGCTGTTGGCCGTTCTCCGAACGGCGATCCGGGGTGCATTTACGGTCAAGACGCGTCTGGGTTTTGAAGACCCCGCTGAGTTTGACCGGCTGCTGGATGTCTTTGGTGCGCACGCGATCGATTTGCTGACCGTGCACGGCCGAACTGTCGGCGAGAAATACGGTCCGGTGGTGCACGAAGACCGCATTGCGGAAGCCGTTCGACGGCTGTCCTGTCCGGTCCTGGCCAATGGGAACGTCACTTCGGCCGCCGGTGCACTCCGCACGTTGGAACACACGGGGGCGCGCGGCCTCATGATCGGCCGAGGGGCCATTCGCAATCCGTGGATTTTCCGGCAAATCCGGGAAGTCCTTGCCGGCCGCGAGCCGTTCCAACCGTTCGGTCGGGATGTCCGCGAGTATGTGCAACGACTGTGGGAGGCCACCACAACGCCCGACGTCGGCGAGCGCTCGCAGGTCCAACACATGAAGAAATACGCCAATTTCCTTGGCGAGGGAATCGGTGCCGGGTTCCTGCATGAGATCCGTCGAGCGACATCCCGCAGGGAATTCTTTGAGATCGTTGAGCGTCACACTCCGCCGGATGAACCGATGTCATTGGACCCGACGGAGCGTGCAGCGGCGGTCGACCCGACGTCCTGACCACGCCACGTTCGGATCGATCCGGCGTTTGAGGAATCCGATTGAATCCGCAGAAGCCCTCGAGTTTTCTTCTCGGCGGAATGCCGACTTTGCGTGCACGACTGGTCCTCCCGATCGCGTCTCCCGCGGTAGAGAACGGATTCGTCCGCATCGAGGACGATCGCATTGTCGAGATGGGTTCCGGCCGGCCGGCTGGTGCGCATGACCTGGGGGACGTTGTCCTGCTCCCCGGTTTGATCAACGCGCACTGCCATCTGGACTACACCATCATGCGCGGGGCCATTCTGCCGCAAGCCGGTTTCTCCCAGTGGATCCGGCGAATCAATGAGCTTAAACGGACATTGGACGACGGAGCGTATCTGAATTCCATTGCCGCCGGCTTTGCCGAACTCGCCCTGCACGGGACCAGCACGGTCCTCAACATCGAGTCGTTCCCGGAACTGATGCTGCGCTTGCCGCCGCCGCCGCTGCGGACGTGGTGGTTCTATGAACTTCTCGACATCCGCAGCCGGGTCCATACGGAGGAGGTCGTCGCCGGTGCTTTGCAGTTTTTCGATGCGCGGCCAAACTGGACGGGGGGTTTCGGCCTTTCCCCGCACGCTCCCTATACAACGTCCACCCAACTCTATTCCCTCGCCCGGTTTTGTTGCGAGAAATACGGCATGCCATTCATGACCCACCTGGCGGAGTCTGACGAGGAGTTCTGGATGTTCCGCGATGCCTCGGGTCCGCTACATGCTTTTCTGAAAGCTCTCGGACGTTCCATGTCCGACACGGGTGGAACGACGCCGATCCGGCATTTGCTCGAAGCCGGAGCGCTGCCCGACGGTGCGTTGCTGACGCATATGAACCTTCTGGATGAAGCCGACTGGAAGGCGCTGCAGGGACGCGACTTTTCGATCGTCCACTGTCCGCGATGCCACGAGTACTTCCAGCGGCCGCCGTTCCCGCTCGAACGGTTTCTTTCGGAGGGATTCAATGTCTGCCTGGGAACGGACAGTCTCGCGAGCAACCGAACTCTCGATCTTTTTGCCGAGATGCGCGCCGTCCAATCGGCACACCCGGGAGTTCGACCGGCGGAAATCCTCCGGATGACTACAGCCAATGGAGCGTTGGCCTTGGGAATGGCGGGAAAGCTCGGCGAGTTGCGGCCCGGGGCGTTTGCCGATCTCACGGCAATCCCGTTCGAAGGGCGGGCGGAAGAGGCGGTGGAGGCGGTGATCGCTCACCGGGGGCCGGTGTCGCGATTGTTTGTCGCCGGACGAGAACTCAGTTTGCCGATTCCGGTCCCAACCAACGCCTGAGCGAGGCGCGCCATTCCGGCGAGGAAACCGCATCAAGCAGGGCGAGATTGATTGCGTCTGCGGGCTCGAGACCGCGTCGCATGGGAATCGCCAGAAAGGTTTGCCGGAGTTGAATGGGAGTCAGTCGGAACTCTCCGGCAAAGCTGTCGTGATGCTGCATCAGCCACGTGAGGGACGTTCGGTCGGCGACGACCGCATCGACGCGCTTGTCGGCAAGGGCGGCGAGCGCGTCCTCGATCGTGGGAAACGGCCGGCCGGGAACTCCGTTTTCGACGAGGATCTGCTGCGCGTCCGATCCGGACATGACCCCGGCGACCAACCGACGAAGGTCGCCAGCGCTGGTGACGGATTCGTTGACCTTTGCGGCCGCGACCGTGGAGGCGACAGCCGCGGTAAAGGCACCAATGAGCAGCACGCCCACGAGCATCCAGAAAAATGAAACGATGCGGCCCGAGAAAGTCGACGGCGTTTTGTCCCCATAGCCAACGGTCGTCATGGTCACCGCGGTAAACCAGAGGGCCGAACCGAATCCATGCAGGCCGCCGCGGAAGTGGCCGACGTGGTGGTGGCGCTCGAGCCACCAGATGATCAAGCTCACGACAAACATTCCCGCGACAATCGCGAGAAGAACCTGGACCAGCGTCCAATTCAGAAAATCCGCCGCCAGTCCCGACCAGTCCGGGTGCCACGAGTTGGCCCGCACCACAACGCCGACAGACGTATCGAGGTACGGCTGGGTGAAGTCGACGGAGCGGGCGCGCTCGGAGTTGACGGCAACCTCGCCCACAGCGGCGTCGATGCGCCCATCAGTCAGGCCGGTCAGGAGCTGGTCGAATGGCAGTTCAACGAACGAATACGTGATGCCCGTTCGGGTCGCGATTTCCGTCCAGAGATCAACCGCCAGCCCCTCCCAAGTGCCGTCCTCCTTCTTGACCGCGTAGGGAGGTTTGTCATGAATGCCGACTCGGAGCGACTCGGCAGCCGAAGCCCACGTGACCGACGCCAGCAGAACCAGCAAGAGCGCCGCTCTCATCAGGAGCTCACCGCGAAGCGGCGTTGCGCACCATCTTCGCGAAGGCCTCGCTGGCACCAATGATGACGTCGGCCGGGCCGGTCATCTTCACGTAAACGTCACCGCCAGGGCTCTCAAGAATCGCACCACGCAAGGCATAGCCGTCCTTGGGCGTCAGCGGTCCCCCCGGCATTCCGCTCATAAACGTGCCGGTCGCTTCAACAAAGGTCACGTTCGTCTGGCCGACGGCTTCGCGCGCCTGGGCGTTGGTACCGTTCTGAAACTGACCGAACCAACGGTCGACATTCGCCTGAACACCTCCACCCTGGCCTGGACCAAAATGGAAGAACGTGACTTCCGCCGCCTCGGGTTGGCCGGGAACGTTCAGCTGGGCTTTCCGCATGGCGGAAGACGGGACGATCCACTGCCAGCCTTCGGGGCGCTCGAACTGGAAAGCCCCGACGCCGAACTCGACCGGATCGGCCGCCTGCGCGGCGATTATTCCGGCAGTCAAAAGGATAACGATTTTCCGGAACATAAATGGGAGCCTGCAGCCGGTCACCGGACGACCGGCTGCGAATTGATCAGCGCTTCGAGAATTGGAACCGCTTGCGAGCGCCGGGCTGGCCGGGCTTCTTGCGTTCCTTCATGCGCGGGTCGCGCGTGAGAAGTCCTTCCTGCTTCAAAGGAAGCCGGAGGTTCTCGTCAATCTGAACGAGCGCACGACTCAAGGCGAGACGCAGAGCGCCGGCCTGGCCGTTGATGCCGCCGCCGGTCGTCTTGACGCTCACATCGTAAGCGTGGACCGCGTTGGCGATTTCGAGCGGGCGGAGGATTTGGTTCTGAAGCGAGATGCTGCTGAAGTAATCCGTGAAGTCCCGTCCGTTGACTTTGATGGCTCCGGAACCCTTGTGGAGGCGGAGGCTGGCGACCGATGTCTTTCGGCGGCCTGTGGCGAGGATGGTGTCTTGGCTCATGCGAAAGGCGATCAGGCGGCTTGCGGGTTCTGGGCCGAATGCGGATGCTCGGCGCCGGCGTAAACTTTGAGTTTGCCGTAAACAGCGCGGCCGAGGCGGTTGTGCGGGATCATTCCGCGGACAGCGCGCTCGATGAGGAGTTCCGGACGGCGCTCCCGACGGGCGCGGAATGTCTCGGACTTGTGGCCGCCGACGTAACCCGAGAAGCTCATGTAGGTTTTGGCGACTTCCTTTTTGCCGCCGATGGTCACCTTGGAGGCATTGACCACCACGACAAAATCTCCGGTGTCCACATGCGGCGTGAAGATCGTCTTGTTCTTGCCGCGCAGGAGATTGGCGGCCTTGGCCGCGACGCGGCCGAGGGGCTGGCCGGCGGCGTCAATCACCCACCAGGCGCGCTTCACCTCTTCGGCTTTTGCAGAATACGTTTTCATTCGGTAAATCGTCAGGAACCGGGAAGAATGGGGGCTCCCCCCACCTTTGTCAAATCCCGGTTTCGGGAATTTCGCTCCGGATTTTCCGGATCAATCCGGCATCAGATCGAGGCCTTTGAGCGAGTTTTCGTCGAACCGTCCGGTCTGGCGGAACCCGGCGCTCTTCTGCCAGACCTTGAGGGCGGAAACGAGGGCGGAGTTCGGCATTCCGTCCTGCGGGCCATTGTAATAGCCGAGCAGCCGGAGGTTTTGCTGGGCCTGTTTGATGACGGCGATTTGCATTTCGGGACCAACGGAAATGTACGGCCCGCCTTTGAAGATGTCGGCAATGGCGACGTAGGACGGCACCGGCGCCGAGCCTTCGATCCCGAGGCGCTGCAGGGTTTGGCGGTTCAATTCGCCGGTCACCTTGAGGTTCTCAGCGACTTGGAACCGCCGGATGGCCGCGCTCGTCTGGCTGCCGATCTGGCCGTCGACGCGGCCGCCGTAGTATCCAAGCTGGGCGAGTTTGGCCTGGACCTGCCGGACGGTATCGTCCGCCGAGGCCGGGAGAACAAAGACGAGGAGTGCGAGAGCGAGGGTGATCAGCGTGCGCATACGAGAGGACTAGTGGCTTCGTGCGCGCGGGGCAAGCCGGGCGTCAGTAAGTCACCCGTACCGGCGTGCCGACGGGTGCATGGGCAAAAAACGTGGCCGCCGCGCCTTTGGGAAGCCGGATGCAGCCGTGGGAGGCCGGGTAGCCCGGCAGGTAGCCGGCATGGAGGCCGACGGCACCATGGATCCGCATGAAATAAGGCATGGGAGCACCGCGGAAGCGTGTTCCCGGCGGACGTTTGTCGCGATTCACGCCGACGTTGGCCACGACAACGTTGCCATTCGCATCCACGTAATCGCCGTAGAGGTTCGAAATGTGGTCAGCGTTTTTCTGGGTGATCCGGAACGATCCGGCCGGGGTGCGGTAGCCTTCGCGTCCGGTCGACACCGGTGCGCTTCCCACCTCCTGCCCGCCTTTGTAAAACGTGGCGGTCTGGGTTGAGAGATTGATGACCATGGAAGGTGCTCCCGAGACGCCATCCCCATTCCACGTCCAATCGGCATCCGGCGCAGCAAACCTCGGGGCCGCGTCGCGACCGGCGGACGCCGGCCGCTGCCCGAAGATGATCGTTCCGTCCGGCCCAAGGTAGGCGGTGGAATAATCGGGCCCACTCCACGGCTCACGGGAGGCACAGGCGCCAAGGAGGACGCATAGTCCCACCAGAAGGGCGCTTGTTATGGATCGCAAGTTCATACTCTAGCTACGCTTGGGGCGGGTTCGCGGTTTGGAGGGAGAATGAATGCCTATGCGTGGTATTCCTGCAGGCTCCTGACGCCGTAGCCCGCCTGTTGGATCGCGCGAATGGCGGCGAGGCTCTGCCGGGCCCCGCGCAGGGTGGTCATCGTCGCAACGCGTGCAGCGACGGCGGCGCTCCGGATCACGACTTCGTCGCGACGGGGTTGCTGTCCGCTGGGTGTGTTGAGGATGAAGTGGATTTCACCGTTTTTGATCAGGTCGAGAACGTTGGGCCGGCCTTCCTGGAGTTTGAGGAGGGTGCGGACGGGAACCCCGGCCTTTTCCAGCACGCGGGCGGTGCCGGAAGTCGCACAAACTTCAAACCCGAGCCGGATGAACTCACTGGCGAGTTCGACTGCCGCGGGTTTGTCGCTGTCCTTCACGCTGATGAAGACATTGCCGCTCAGCGGGAGTGGAGGCTGCGCGGACATCTGGCTTTTTGCGTAGGCGATGCCCATGTCGGCGTCGATGCCCATGACTTCACCGGTCGAGCGCATTTCCGGTCCGAGGATGATGTCGACTCCCGGGAATTTGATGAATGGAAAGACCGCTTCCTTTACCGAATAGTGCGACGGGATGATCTCAGCCGTGAAACCGAGCTCGCGCAATGTCGAGCCGGCCATGATTTTTGCGGCCAATTTTGCCAGCGGAACGCCGATCGCCTTGCTCACGAACGGAACAGTCCGAGACGCGCGCGGGTTGACTTCCAGAATGTAGACGTCGCCGTCCTTCACGGCGAACTGGACGTTCATCAGGCCGCGCACGTCGAGTTCGCGCGCCATCGCCTTGGTGGCATTTTTGATGGTGTCGAGAACTTCGGGAGCGAGAGAGAAACTGGGGATGACACAGGCACTGTCGCCCGAGTGAATGCCCGCCTGCTCGATGTGTTCCATCACGCCGCCGATCACGCAGAGTTCGCCATCGGCGATGCAGTCGACGTCGACTTCGGTGGCGTCCTCGAGAAAACGGTCGACGAGGACCGGGCGTTCGGGACTGGCTTCGACCGCCGTGCGGATGTAGCGGCGCAGGCCGGGTTCGTCGTGGACGATTTCCATGGCGCGACCGCCGAGAACAAACGACGGCCGCACGAGGACCGGGTAACCGATTTTTGCGGCGACGGCGACGGCTTCCTCTTCGTTGGTCGCGGTTCCGCCCTGCGTCTGCCGCAGGCCGAGTTTGTCGAGCATGGCGGAGAAGTGTTTGCGGTCTTCGGCCATTTCGATGCTCCGCGGCTGCGTGCCGATGATTGTGCAGCCGTTCGCCGCGAGGCCGGCTGCCAGGTTCAATGGCGTCTGGCCGCCGAATTGCACAATGACCGCGTCCGCCTTTTCATTCTCGTAAATGTTGAGGACGTCCTCGAGGGTGAGCGGTTCGAAGTAAAGTTTGTCGCTCGTGTCGTAGTCGGTGGAAACGGTCTCGGGATTCGAGTTCACCATGATCGTTTCCCAACCGAGTTCCTTCAGCGCGAACGCCGCGTGCACGCAGCAATAGTCAAATTCAATACCCTGGCCGATTCGGTTGGGTCCACCACCGAGGATCAAAACTTTCTTTTTTGTTCCCGGGCGCGACTCGTCCTCGTCACCGTACGTCGAATAATAATACGGCGTGTAGGCTTCGAACTCGGCCGCGCAAGTGTCCACGAGGCGGTAGGTCGGGAGGACCCCGGCGGCCTTCCGGGCCTGGCGGATTTCGGGCTCGGTGGAACCGGTGAGATGGGCAAGTTGGCGGTCGGAAAACCCAAAACGTTTGGCCCGCCGGAACGAGAGGTTTTTCCCGGCGGCGGCGATGGCTTTTTCCTCTTCGACGATGAGGCGGATGTGCTCCAGGAACCAGCGGTCGATCTTCGACAAATCGTGAATCTCCTCGACGCCAAGCCCGGCGAGCAGGGCGTAGCGGATGAAAAAAATCCGCTCCGCACAAGGGATGCGCAGCTTTTGACGGATCGTATCGGGATCCGGCGAGAGGTCCTTGCCATCCGCTCCCAGTCCGAACCGTCCGATCTCGAGCGAACGCAAAGCTTTTTGGAGCGACTCCTTGAACGTCCGACCAATGGCCATGGCCTCGCCCACGCTTTTCATCTGCGTGGTGAGCGTTGGATTGGCCTGCGGGAATTTCTCAAATGTGAACCGCGGAATCTTTGTGACGACGTAGTCGATGGACGGCTCAAAGCACGCGGGCGTTTCGCGGGTGATGTCGTTTTTGAGCTCGTCCAGCGTGTAGCCGACCGCGAGCTTTGCAGCGATTTTTGCGATCGGGAAGCCGGTCGCCTTCGATGCAAGCGCCGAACTCCGCGAAACACGCGGGTTCATTTCGATGACGACCATTCGGCCGTTCGCGGGATTGACGGCAAATTGGATGTTCGAGCCGCCGGTCTCGACGCCGATGGCGCGGATGACCGCGAAGCTCGCATCGCGCATCGCCTGGTATTCCTTGTCGGTGAGCGTCTGGATCGGGGCGACCGTGATCGAGTCGCCGGTGTGAACGCCCATCGGGTCGAGGTTTTCGATCGAACAGATGACAACGCAATTGTCGGCCCGGTCGCGCATCACCTCCATTTCGAATTCCTTCCAGCCGAGCAGCGATTCTTCGATGAGGACTTCGGAAACCGGCGAGAGGTCCAGGCCGCGGCGGACGATTTCCTCCAATTCGTCGCGGTTGTAGGCGATGCCGCCACCGGCGCCGCCGAGTGTGAATGCGGGCCGGATGATCAACGGGAATGTGCCAATTTCCAGAGCAACGGCCCGCGCTTCGTCGAGCGTGTGAGCGACTCCCGAACGCGCACAATCGAGCCCAATTTCGAGCATGATATCCTTGAAAATCTGGCGGTCCTCACCGCGGCGGATCGCCTCGGCGTTGGCCCCAATGAGACGCGCCCCGTGGCGTTCGAGCGCGCCATTGCCCACGAGGGCCATCGCGGCATTCAGCGCAGTCTGTCCACCGAGGGTCGGGAGGACGGCATCGGGTTTCTCCCGTTCGAGAATTTTCTCGATGACCTCCGGGGTAATGGGTTCGACGTAGGTCCGTTTGGCGAACTCCGGATCCGTCATGATCGTGGCCGGGTTCGAGTTCACCAGCACGACCTCGTAACCCTCTTCGGCGAGCGCTTTGCAGGCTTGGACTCCGGAGTAATCGAATTCACAACCCTGGCCGATGACAATGGGGCCAGAGCCGATGAGGAGGATCTTTTTGATGGACGTATCCTTGGGCATGACGGGTCGGCAACACTAAGCGAACCGGCTCGACTTGGGCAACGAAATGGTGCGGAAATCCCCGTGCTCAGCCGCCCGTGGGCAGCCGGTTCGACTCGACCGTTTCGATCGCCTGCCGGACCTCCGAGGATTCCGCCTCGGTGAGTGGGGTGGCGAGGGCCGCCCGATACGCTCCCAGCGACTGGTCCGGAAACCCCCGCTGGGCCCAAGCCTGACCCAGGAAAATCTGGATGCGGCCGGCCTCGACAGTGCCCGGCTCGGAAAGGGCGAGGAGGCGTTCCAATGATGCGATTTCGCTCATCGGGTCCCGCGCCGCGCGGGCGGCCCGGGCGTGAAGCCAAAGCGCCTGCACATCGCGCGGCGAACGCCGGACGAGCCGGGCAGCTTCTTCGGATGCTTTCGCCGGCGAGCCAACCTGCAACTCGGCACTGGCGAGCAAAAACCGGGCGGACGACGAGTTCGGGTCCACCTTCAAGGCCCGCTCCGCGAGCGAACGTGCGCGTTCCCACCGCCCTTGTGAAGCCGCAATCGACGCGGCGGCCGCGAGCACCTGAGGGTCCTCCGGGGCCAAGTCCATGGCGGAATTCGAAAGTCCGCGCGCCGCAGTGCGCAGGCCTGCATCTTCATAGCGCAAAGCCGTGGCAGCCATGAGGCGTGCCCGCTGTTCAACAGGCAGCCCGGTCCCGATCTCCGCAGGCGCTCGCGGCACGAAATCGGGTCCGCGATCGCGAACAAAAAGCAGACCGGCCCCATTGACGAACGCGAGCCGCCAGTCGGGTGAAGCGAGAAGATGCTCAATCATTCCCCTCGCCTCGGCGACTCGCCCGGCAAAGAGAACCGAGGCGGATGGTTCGCCCCGTTCGGCCTCCCGCCAGCGCGAGACCGAGGCCAATCGCTCGTAGCGTTCCTTGAACGGGACAGAACCCACGATTTCCGGGGCCAGAGGCGCAAAATCGAGCACGCCGGATGGGTTGATGAACACCGGACCCGGGCGGGTGTGAATCTCATCGAGCATTTCCTGGCGGGCGAATTGGACGGTCGGATCCTCCACTCTCATGGCCCCGGTGATCGTCCGCCAAGCCCCAACCCCGGTCGCCACGACTAGGACAAGCGGAACCCAACGACCAAGCCGGAATTTTGATGCAAGCCAGACCCCTGCGCACAAGCCGGCGAGCCACATCAGGGCGACGGGAACAAACTGCACGAATCCCGCCCCGAGCCATCCCGCGAGGACAAATCCATCGGCCGTCAATCGATCCAACAACCCGACATCGACCAATCCGGCCCGGCCGGCCAGCCCCACGGCCACATGGCCGAAGAGCCCAATGAGAAACTCCGGCGCAGCAAGCAAAGCGGCGGCGAAAACGATCCAGATCAAAATGAGGGTGCGGCTCTTAACCATTTGCGGGCGGCATCCGAGCGGATATCCTTGCCTCCATGAGCAGGTTCACCGTCGTAATCCTTCTGATGCTAACTTTTCTCGGAATCGGCAGCAAAGCGAAAGCCTTGGAAATCGGAGACGTGGCCCCGCTCGTGACCGGCACGGACCAAAACGGAAACGCGGTGAGTTTTTCCGACGTCTACGCGAAAGGCCCGACGCTGGTTTATTTCTACCCGAAGGCTGACACGCCCGGGTGCACGGCCCAAGCCTGCTCGCTCCGCGACGCTTTTGCCGATCTGAAAGGTCGCGATCTCCAGATTCTGGGCGTTAGCCGGGACACGCCGGAAGCCCAGAAGAAATTCCAGGAAAAGTATTCACTGCCGTTTCCCCTGATCGCCGATGCCGACGGCAAAGTGGCCGAGGCCTTTCAAGTTGCCGGTGTCATGGGTCTTCCGGTCAGCAGCCGCCAATCGTTCCTGATCCGGGACGGAAAAATCGTGTGGATCGCGCGTAAAGCCCGCACCGGCGACCATGCCGCAGAGGTTCAAGCCGCGATCGATTCGCTGGCAGCCCGCTGACTGCTACTTCAAAGCTTCCGGGAGGTTCGGCTGGAGGTTCTTGACGTGCTGGACCGCATCGCGGTGACAGACGAGGATGGCGTCCGGAGTCTCGACCACGACCAAATCCCGAACGCCGCAGAGCGCAATCTGGCGTCCGTTTGAGATGGCGATATTTGACTCCGAGGCGTGTTCCACGACCGAACCGCGGAACGTGTTTCCTCGCGGATCGCGGCCGAGGTGGGTCGGCAGCGCGGTCCACGCCCCGACATCATCCCAGTCAAATTCCGCCAGCACCGCGACCACGCTGTCGGCGTTTTCCATGATCGCGTAATCGACCGAAATCTTCGGCAGAAGCGGAAACGTCTCGGAGAGAAACCCGGCAAAATCTCCCGATTTTGGAAATGCGGAGATGAACTTGGCGAGGGCCGGTTGCTGGCGCTCCGCTTCTTCAAGAAACGTCGCTGTCCGCCACACGAAAATCCCGGCGTTCCAGTAGAAGTGTCCCTCCTCGAAGTAGCGCTGCGCGGTTTCCAAATCGGGTTTTTCGACAAAACGGACCAACTGACGCACCAGGCTTCCATTTGGGCCCGCGGCGAGGTCCCGTCCGGTCTCCAGATAGCCAAACCCGGTTGCCGGATGCGTCGGCGGGATACCCAAGGTCGCGATGCCACCGGTCTCGGATGCCGCCGAGATCGCATCGGCCAACTGGCGGCGAAACCTGTCGACGTCGTGAATCATGGCATCAGCCGGCAGAACGACCGCCACCGCGTCGGGCGAAACCCGGCGCGCCAATGCAGTCGCCAGAGCGCAGGCGGGAGCCGTGTCGCGTTTGGCGGGTTCGGCAACAATGTTCGCGGCCGGAAGACCCGGGACCGCTGCACGGGTTGCGTCGATCTGCGCCGCGTTCGTCAGCACGAACGTGCGCTCCAAAGGCACTATTCCATCCAGTCGCGAAACGGTCGTCTCCAGCAGCGTGCGCTCATCCAGCAACCGCAGCAGGTGTTTCGGTGTCCGCTGCCGGCTCATCGGCCAGAAGCGCTCGCCACTGCCACCGGCCATCACGAAGGCACAAACCGGAACGTCCATTCTAATCCGGCAAGGGCGAGGGTTTCGGAGCCGGCGGCGGGGTGGGCGGTGGCGTCGGTGGAGGCGGAGGCGGGTCTTCGCGGACGACGGGAGGCGCCGGCGGGGTCTGAACGACCTGACTTTGCAGCGTGCGATCCCGAACTTGATTGAGGAAATCCGCGGCACCACCCGGCAATTCGGCGTGGAGCACGTAGTTGCTGATGACCAGCGTCCCATTGATCTTGAGCCGATCCTGCTCCGCAATGTTTTCCTCAATCTCGGGCATGCTGGGTAGCGGAGGAAATTGTCCCCCCAACAATCCGGAGGTCGCGACCAGGCGTGCAATATCAAAAACCTGTGGTTCCGGCAGCGACGTGGCATCCGGTTCCAGGAAAATCATCTGGCCCGGTTCCAGCAGGAGAGATTCGCCGGGCCGACTCTTCAAATAGACGCGCAATGTGCCTTCCAGCACAAAGACCTTGATCGCCCCCGGGCCGTTCGCTCCGGCGGGGGAATACTCGATCGCGATCGTTGTGCCCGTGATCGCCGCGGTGACGGCGGCCGTCTGGATGGTTGCGCCTCCAGCGCCCTTTGGAACCTGGAGGAAAATGACGCCCTGGTTGAGTTCCAGTTGCCGGGTCCCCCGGGTGAATGCGAAAACAGAATTCGCGCCGAGGCGCGCGATCGAACGATCGTTGAAAATCAACTCTGCGCGCGAGGAGGTACCCGTCTCCAGTCGCCCCGCGCCCCCGAGGGTGTCGCCAACAGCAGCGTCCCTCAGCGCTCCACCCGAAGGGCTGATCAACACGCGATTGACCGCCACCGTGACCTCCGCGTTCTGGAGGGTCGCCGCGAAGGAGGTCATCGAACAGGCGGCCAAAAGGCCGGCGAGGATTGTTCTCATTTGTCTAGAAATTGATGGAAGCGCCCACGCCGCCTCCGAGGTTTGCCACGAAAAACTCATACTCGGCCTCCGTCGATGCGTTCCAGCCGAGCCAGGTGGTCGAGTAGACGGTGAGCCATCTCAGCGGCTGCAGGTTCACGGAGAATCCGAAATTGTTCCGGAGGTCGGCACGCCCGCCTTCCAGGAAACTCAACGCCTGCATCTGATAATAGAACGATGTCTGGACGAACCGCGTCCACTGGACCTGATGCGCTGCAAAAAACGTGAAGTCATGCGCGAGCGCATATTCCGGTTCGCCCCCGAGCGTGAAATCCGCCTCGGCGGAGACGAAGAGCGCATGGGCCCGTGAAAACTGAAACATCTTCCGTGCGCCGACGACCAGCGAGTGTTCGTGAAGCAACTCACCGCCCGAGCGTGGGTTGAACAACCCGGAATACTCGTATCGTCCATAAACGCCGATATCCCACAACTCGCGGAACACCTTCAGCACGCCGGCCGTGGCATCCACCGAATTGAAGTCGAGCACCGGATTCCGGAAATACCGGTAGCCGCGGAAACTGCCCGTGCCTTCGAGGAAGAAATTCCCACCGAGGTGCGGGAGGGCGACAAGCTCCGCACCGGCGCTCATCAGGACGTCACTCGACGGATTCGACGGAGTGTAAAACGCATTGCTGGTCCACGTTGTCGACCAATTGGCGTTGATCGAGAACGGCCGATAGCGCTGCTTTTTGGTCAGGAGGAGTTGTTCGCCCAGATCGGGATCGGCGGGGCTTGTCGGTGCAAACTCGTCGGCTGGCGTGAACGACTCAAACCGGTTCAAGGCGGAAAGGGTGTCGCGTGTCACGCGGGCGGGACCGGCACTGCCCGAGTCGGCGGCAACGGCCACCCCACACCCGGCGAGCGCCAGAGGAAGAAACCACCGCAGGGCTTTTGCTTGGCAAACCATGGCCTCATCAGAAAACTGCAATCGGATGGCACCGTCAAACCTCCAATTCGGCTCCGGCCGGCGGCTCCAGGCTTTGGTCTGCTCGGCATGCGGGTTGATTGTGGCAGCGGTCGCGCTTTGGGACCCGCGTCCCGTGCATGATGCCCGCCTCGCGGCGGGGGATGTTTTGGTGCGTCTCGTGCAGCCGCGGCCTTTTCCCATTCCAATGGCGTTTGTGGGTCTTGATCCCTCGTCGGTCAACCTGGATCACGTCGATCCGGCGAGCCTGGCGGACAACCCGACGCTTCAGTCGATGGCGGGCGGTTACCCGTTTTCCCGCGCGGTCTGGGCGAAGGCCATTGATCGCCTCGCCGCCGCCGGTGCGCGTGCCATCCTGCTCGACATCCTGCTGGTCGGATCCCGCGACGGCGACGACGCGCTGCGCGAGGTGATTCAGAGAACGCCGACTGTGTTGGTCTCTTCGTTCCTTGAGGACGCGTCCGGCGACGGGCACGCGGTCATGCGCTACGAGATGCCGGCTGCGAGTCTCGACGCCCCGGCCGACCGGGTGGGTTTCGCGACGTTCTGGCGGGATCGGGACTCCAAGGTTCGAACGGCTCCGTTCCTGCTTGATGTTCCTGGACACGAACAACCAGCGCAGTCGGCTCCGTTGGTTTTGCTGGAAATGCTCGACCCGGAGCGCGCGGCATCGGTTCCCCAGGCCGCTCCCATGCTTTTCGACCAGACGATTCTGACCGAACCGGTGATCCCGTTGTGGAAATTGATCGATGACTCCGCGTGGACACCGACCCTTCAGGAATCGTTCCGTGGGCGGGTTGTGGCAATCGGTGCGTTTCACCCGACGTTTCGCGACGAATTCCAAACTCCCGTGGCCGTTGTGCCCGGTTTCAAACTGCATCTGGCCGCACTCGCCGCCGCCTGGAATCATTCGTTCTACCGCCTGCCCGGACCATCGGACTCCGCGGCAGCCGCGCTTTTTGGAGCATTCGCCGCCTGGCTGGCAACCGTCTCGATCCGGAACCTTTTCCTGAGAGGTGGAGTGATCCTGGGCCTCGCCGCTGGCGCCATCGGCGCGGGAGTTGTTCTTCTGGGAGTCTTCGGATGGCTCGTTCCGTTGTTGGGTTTCTGGCTCGGCCTCGGGCTCGCATGGACCGGCGCTCTCACAGCCGACATCCTGCGCGAGAGCGGCGAACGGCGTCGGACCCGCCACGCTCTCGAGCGCTACGTGAGTTCCGCCCTGGCCCGCGAGATCCTCGACCACCGATCCGATTTCCTGCAATCCCTCGGCGGCGTTCACCGCGACGCGATTGTCGCCTTCGTCGACGTCCGCGGCTTCACACGACTGGCTGAAGGCCTGGCGCCGGTCGAACTTGTCGGCGAGCTCAATTCGTTCCTCGGCCGGATGACCGAACTCGTCCTCGAAAGTGGCGGATCGGTCGACAAATTCCTTGGCGACGGTTTCCTGGCCACCTGGGGAACACTGGGGCGACGAACCACGGCGGAAGAAAAACTCTCCGCGATCACATGCATCCGGAAGATGGAGAATGTCCTCTCGGAAATGAACAGGCAACGGGCGGTTGCCGGGAAGTTTCCGTGGCGGATCGGCGTTGGCGTGCATGCGGGGCCGGTCGTTTTTGGAAACGTGGGCTCCCTCCAGAAAATGGAACCGACCGTTCTGGGTGACACCGTGAATCTGGCCTCGCGCGTCGAGGGTTTGACGAAGGTTTATGGCGTTCCCGTTCTGGCCACGTCGACGCTGGCTCCGGCCGATTGGCGGGAGGTGGACCGGGCACGCGTCGTCGGCCGGGACGCACCGGTTGGCTTGTGGACCCCGTGGCCGGAAAAAACGACGAACGAATTCCGGGAGGCACACACATCGGGCTTGACGGCCTATCGGGCGGGACATTTTTCGGAAGCACTGACCTGCTTCCAAAAAATTCCCGAGGGCGACGGGCCCGCCGGCTTCTTCCGTTCGCGGTGTCAGGAGTTTCTCGCGGAACCGCCGGCGAACTGGGATGGGGTGACGAACGCGCGCTCGAAGTAACGCTACTCGCCGCCGCGGTCACGCATGAACCACGAGATGCCAATGCAGATCTCGTAAAGGAAATACATCGGCCCGCCCATGAGAACCAATGTCAGGATGTCGGAAGTCGGCGTGATCACCGCAGCGACGACAAAGATAATGACGAGTGCAAACGCCCGCGTCCGCGAAAGGATCGCGTAGTCGACGATCCCAAGCTTCACGAGCATGAGAACGACAACGGGCAATTCAAACGCCAGGCCGAAAGCGATCACGAATTGCGTCGTAAACGAATAGTATTCGCGAACCGTCCACGTCGGCTGCCAG
This sequence comes from Terrimicrobiaceae bacterium, assembly GCA_033763515.1. GTDB lineage: Bacteria > Verrucomicrobiota > Verrucomicrobiia > Chthoniobacterales > Terrimicrobiaceae > JANRKJ01. The sequence goes on from JANRKJ010000025.1 coordinate 73,052, forward strand.
TTCATCGCCTTCGCATCCAGAAAGAAGAACTCCAGAGTTTGCGGCAGCACGATGAAGTACGCGAACGACACGCCCGACAGGAACAGCCCAAAACCAACCAACGCGGCCGGGAAGAGCAACGCCTTCTCGCGCGGTGTGAGGGCCGGAAGGATGAACTCGGCGAGAAACCAGAGCAAAAATGGAAACGCGAGGACGAGCCCTCCATAGAACGCCAGCTCCAGCGAGATCGTAAACGAATCGGCGACGCCGAGAGATTGCAGATTCTCCGCACGGCTCGGATCCACGTTGATCAACGGTCGCTGGACGATTGCGGCAATCTCGGTGCGAAAAATGAAACACAGGATCATGCCCAACCCGAGCGCGGCCGCGCATTTCACCAGCGTGCCGCGGAGGTCCTCGAGGTGCGAAAGGAACGGCTTCGGCTCATCGTGGAGCTCGCGGAATTCAAAAAACCGGCCGAGTTTCATTACAGAAGCCCCCGCGCTTTCAGCCGGGCAAAGACCGCGAGCGAATTGGCATCGCAGATCAGTCCGGCGGCCACCGCCTGTGTCAATTCGTCTGCAGCGAACTCCCGGACTTCGTGAATCGCCTCGCCCGCATCCGGCCGTGCCTCCCCGGGTTCAATCGCCACGTCGGTCGCGAGAAACAGGTGCGCACACTCGTTGGTAAATCCCGCCGACGAAAAGAAATGACCAAGATCGAACAGCTCGCCGGCGCAGATCGCCCCGGCTTCCTCGGCCAGTTCCCGATGGGCAGTCTCCTTCGCAGCGGCCGGTGTCGGATCCCCCTCGATCTGACCGGCCGGAAATTCCCAGAGCTCGCGCCGAACAGGGATCCGTTCCTGCCGGATCAAAAGAAAGCCGCCGGATTTCGTGCGCGGCGCCACCACGGCCGAGGTGGGTCGCTCGGCGATCATCCAACGAACGCCCGCCGGTCGGCTGGGTGTGGCAACGACCGCCTCGGATACACGCAGCCAGGGCGTCTCGCAAAAGACGCGTTCGTCCAGCGTTTTCCAGGACGCTGCGCTTCCGGATGGTTCGCTCACGCCAGCTGGGATTTCCAACGCGCCAGTTCGCGCTTCACGTTTTCTGGCGAGGGCGCACCGGTGGCACGGCGGGCTTGAAGCGCCTCGTCCAAAACAAAGGTTCGGGCAACCACCTCGGGAGTCAAAACGGAGGAGGCCGCCGCGAATTCCGCCGGGGCCAATTCGTTCAGCGGAACACCGAGATCGCGGGCACGCGCGACAAGCCGTCCGACGATCTCATGCGCCTCGCGAAATGGCACGCCTCCGTCGACCAGTCGGTCCGCCAAATCGGTCGCCAGCAGCAGCGGATCCGAAGCGGCCGCGGCCGCGCGGTCCGGGCGAAACTGCGCGGATTCGACCATTTCGGCAAAAAGTGCGAGCGTCGCGTTGACGGTGTCGATGGAATCAAACACAGCCTCTTTGTCCTCCTGCATGTCCCGATTGTAGGTCATCGGGAGACCCTTCATCGTGGTAAGCAGGGAAACGAGATTTCCGTAGAGGCGGCCGGTTTTTCCGCGAGCGAGTTCGGCGATGTCGGGATTTTTCTTCTGCGGCATCAGGCTCGATCCGGTTGTGTGCCGGTCGCTCAATTCCAGAAAACCAAACTCCGCCGAGGCCCAGAGGATGAAATCTTCGCTGAGTCGGGAAATGTGCATGCCGAGAATCGCAAGCGCCGCAAGAAACTCGCAGGCAAAATCCCGGTCCGCGACCGCATCCATGCTGTTCGTCGTCACGCGCGCGAACCCAAGCTCCCTGGCCACGGCCTCTCGGTCCAAAAGAATCGTCGAACCCGCAATCGCTCCGGAGCCGAGCGGCATCGCCTCCATCCGCTTCGCCGCGTCGGCAAGCCGTCCGGCATCGCGATCGAGCATCTCGACATAGGCCAGAAGATGGTGCCCCAGCAAGACCGGCTGCGCACGCTGCAGGTGTGTGTAGCCCGGCAGGACGGCCGAGGGATACCGTTCACCAAATCCCACCAATGCCATCTGGAGACCGCGTATGGCTTTCTGAATGGCTGCGGCGGTTTCCCGCAGATACAGCCGAAAATCCAGAGCCACCTGATCATTCCGGCTCCGTGCAGTGTGGAGCTTGGCGCCGGCCGGGCCGATCCGCCGGGTGAGCTCGGACTCGATGTTCATGTGAACGTCTTCGAGCGCCATTTTCCACTCGAAACGCCCGGCCCGGATGTCATCACGAATTCCCTCGAGACCCGCCCGGATTGCGTCGAATTCCTCGCCGGTCAAAATCCCGGCTCCGAGCAACGCCCGAGCATGCGCGATGCTGCCGCGGATGTCCTGTTCGAACAAACGCCAGTCGAACGAAACCGATTCACCGTAGGTCTTGAGGAGATCAGATTGCTCCTCCTGAAAACGTCCTTTCCACATGGCGGGCGGGTCAGTCTTTGGATTCGCCCCCGCGCCGGCGGCAACTGCCGTGCAGTTTCAGTTCATCGCAATGCGCCTCGATTTTCACCGATTTGTTCGCCGGCGAAAACCCGAGCCGCCTCGAAATACAGTTCTCGAGCAGTTCCATGTTCACATCCTCAAATTCGATGATCTTGTTGCAGTCGACACAGACCAGGTGGTTGTGGGTCGGGTGCTCCAGAAAATTCGGATCATAGACCGTCCGGTCTCCACCCAGATCCAACTGCCGCAGCAGCCCGCTTTCCACCAGCAAAGGAAGCGTTCGATAAACTGTCGCGCGGGAAACGGACGCATCAATCGACCGCGCCATGTCGAGCAGTTCCTCGGCATGAAAGTGTTCCTTGGTTCCGAAAGCAGCCTCGATGATGGCGTCCCGCTGGGCGGTGCGCCGCAGGCCTTTCCGCGCGAGAAATCCGTGCAGGACTTCCCGGACGGAATCTCGGGTGGGTTGGTCCATTCGCGAGGACATTAACACCGAAGACCCCCAACGGAAGCCCGAAAAGCCTCCCGGCGGCGCGGGCCCGCTCAGTCCTTCCAGGTTTGCTTGGTTTTCACCGAGGTTGGGTTGGCATACTCGCCGATTTGCTCACCCGCGGCATCGAACGCCCGGAACCACAGCCCCGCCACACGATCCCGCGCGTTCTTTTCCCCTCCCCCTTTGAAATACCATCCACCGTCCAGCTTCTCGCGTCCCAACTTGATCGGCGTCGTCTCGAACTCGACCGGCTTGTTGTTGACGAGGCGCTCGATCTGGTGCGAGCCGGCCACCGGTCGGATCTCCGGCTTGGCCGTGCTGCCGAGTTCGGCGTTTTCCACGAAAATGTTGTAGCGGATCGTGAGGTTCTCCAGATCACGGAATGAACGGCTGGTGACTTTCACGTTGTAAACGATTTCGCGTTCCTCGACCGACGTGTTGCCATCCTTGCGGGCGGCGTTTTTGTCCAGCGTCTGGCGGGTTGCCGAAATCGTGACGTCGTCGATGGCATCGGCTGACACCGCAAAGAGGGCGGCCAGGGCGAGCAGGTGGGCGACTCGGGTTCTCATCCCGCAAAGCGAAACAAAAGCCGCCGGAGATGTCCAGCGTGGTTGCGCTTGAAACAGCGCCGACGCTCAGAGGCCGACCGCCTGACGAACGCGGGCGATCACGTGCTCCGCCACCGAGCCGGCCCGGGCTGCCCCGTCCGCCAAAACCCGGTCGACCAAGCCGCTGTCCGCGACGATTTCCGCCCGCCGGGCCCGCATCGGAGCGAAATACTCCCAGACCGCGCCGAACAAACGCTTTTTGAAGTCGCCGTAGCCGACGCCGCCGGACTGGAACTCGGCCTCCATGACGGCCACATCCCCCGGCGAGGCGACCAGTCGGTAGAGACCCAAAATGGCCGATCCTTCGATCGGCTTTGGCGCCTCGACCGGCGTCGAATCGGTCTTGATGCCCATGATCTTTTTCCGGAGGACGTTCTCCGGCGCGAAAATCTCGATCGTGTTCCCGTAACTCTTGCTCATCTTCGCGCCGTCCAACCCCGGCACCACGGCGGTGTCCTCACGAATGCTCGGCTCGGGCAGACGGAGCACGTCGCCAAACGTCTCGTTCATCTTCACCGCCAGATCGCGTGTCACTTCCAAATGCTGCTTCTGATCGCGGCCGACCGGCACCAGATCGCTGTCGTAGATCAGGATATCCGCCGCCATCAGGACCGGATAGGCAAACAGCCCATGCGACGCCGCCAGACCGCGGGCCGTCTTGTCCTTGAACGAATGACAGCGCTCGAGAAGGCCCATCGGCGTGATCGTGCTCAGAATCCACGCCAGTTCGGTCACGCCGCGGATGTCCGACTGCCGGAAGAAAACCGAGCGCGCCGGGTCCAGCCCGCAGGCAAGAAAATCCAGTGCCAGTTCGCGCGTGTTCGCCCGAAGCGCCGCCGGGTCATGCACCGTCGTCAGCGCGTGCAGGTCCGCGATGAAATAAAACGCCTCACCACGGTCCTGAAGCTCGATGGCCGGCTTCATCATGCCGAAGTAGTTCCCCAAATGTGGGGTGCCGGACGGCTGGATGCCCGAAAGAATACGCATGTGCGATCAACCGATCGCCGGACCGCGGTTCGATCCGGACGGGAACGGCCTCAGAAGTTCCACATCCGCCCCTCACGGGCGTCGGCGAAAACTTTCGGGCTCAGCATATACGACATCGGCGGATCGGGAAGCGCACTGTCATCCAAAACCGGCAGCGACTTTCCGATCGTGGCATCCCACGGTTGGCTGGTGCTGATATTGATCGGCGTGCCGACCCGGACCATATTGAAGGTCTTTTGGGCAGCCTTCAGCGGCATCCGCACACAACCGTGGGTGGACGGGTATGGCTTGATGAACCCCCAATGCAGTCCATAGGCCGACTTGAACTCCATCCAATAGGTCATCGGATAACCGGCTCCGGGGCTGCTGATCCGGCGGCGGTTCGCCGTCTTCGAGTAAATCGTGAAATTGCCGTGCGGGGTCGGTTTCGATGCCTTGCCGACCGAGACCGGGGTCGCGAGCAGGACCTCGTTGCCCTCAACCACATACAGCCGCTGGGCGCCGGTGCTGAGCTTCAGCTTCACATTGGCCGGGTTCGTCGGTTGTTTCGCCGGCGGGTCAAACGTGAAGGAATTCCGCTTGGCCGTCGGCAGCGTCGTACAGGCCCCGAGCCCGAGGGCGAGCGCCGCGGCAATCAGGGAAATGGCAAATCGAGTCGATTTCATGGATCAAGAATCGCGAAGGATGCCCGATCTTCCGCCGCGGCGCAAGTGTCGTCGACCGGAATCAAAGTCCGGCCAGGGTTTTCAGCCAGGCCCGCCGTACCGACGGGACCCAGCGCGCTGGCAAAACCCACGAGAAGTCGATGCGCAAGCTGCGGGCCCAACGGGTCGCAGGAAGCTCGATCAGGTGATACGAAACCGCGGACAGGACCACTGTTGCCGAAAAGACCATCGCTGCCGCCACGAATTGCCCGCGTTCCATGCCCAGCCGGTCCAGAGCCGGGGCAAAAAGGAACCAGGCGAGGATGTGATAAACAAAGATCCCGTAGCTCAATTTTCCAACCTCCACCAACGGCCGCCAACGCAGGAGGCGCGAAGGCCACGAGCTGTCATCCAACAACCGGATGAGGACCCAACAGAAAAAAACCGCCTCCGGCAACTCGACCAGCGCCGCCCACGGCGAATCCAGCGGAATGAAACGCATGCGGGTTGAAAGGACGAAGCAGCCGGCTGCAACGAAGGCCATGATCGCTTTTTGCATCAGGGAAAAAACCGGGCGCCTCGCGGCCCAAACCGCCGTCAATGCCCCGGCGGCAAATGTATCGAGCGATCCCGGCAGCAGAAGCCACCGAACGAGAGGGGATACATCCGAGGCGATACACCCGAGTCGCCAGACGACCGCCATCCCGGCCGCAGCGAAGAACGCCGGAACGAGCCACTTTCGCGGAGCCAGCAGGACGAGAAACGGCCAAAGGACATAGAACTGCTCCTGGACTCCCAGGGACCAAAGGTGCGAGGCCGAGCCCACCCACTCGTTCTGGGAAGCGATCAGAAAATTCGTTGCGAACAATGCGTGCCAGTGCCAGTGATCGACGAATTCCGACAGCCCGAACAGCACCCCGATTCCGATCATCAAATACAGCGGCGGAATCAGCCGGCAAAACCGCCGAATGTGGAAATGTACGAGTTCCCCCGGCTCGGCCACGCGATCCCGCAGGCCCAACATCGCCTTCGTAACGAGATAACCGCTCATCATGAAGAAAACCACCGGCCCTATCGGACCCCAATCCCAGCCATCCGGCCCATGTACTCCGTAGTGATGCAGGACGACCGCGAGGACGGCGATCGCCCGTGCCCCGTCCATCTGCGGAAGGTAGCGCGAATTCACTGGCACAGTGGCGGGCATTCGGCGGCGGAGAATACGCGCCTGCCGAACCGCTGTCATTCGATTTCCTCCGCCTCCGACCGGGTGCAGAAAACATCCCGGCCGAGTCGATTTTGCTTCCCAATGGGCCCGCTTTATGGAACGAACGTCTCATGGTCACGCGACTCTTCCAGCCAAGGTTGTTGCCGTACATTCTCCTCCTCCTCCTTGCTGTGCCCGCGTTCGCCGCGTCGCAACCCGGGCAGGCGACGGTGATTAAAACCCAGGGAACCGCATCGCTCGTCACCAAGGGCGGAGCAAAAACCCCGGTGACGGAGGGCGCAAAACTCGGGTCCGGATCCGGCATCCAAACCGGCGAGGACGGCACCGTCGTCGTCCTCTTCTCGAATGGTTCGACCTTCACGGTTGAGCCGGATACCGCTTTCCGTGTCGACGAGTTCCTTCAGGACCCGTTTGATACCGCGAAGACCGACTTCTCCAAGATCGAACGCGAGCCCTCGACGTCGCAGACCAAACTTCAACTCACCGAGGGCAGCATTGTCGCCAATGTCCGTAAACTCAACCCCGGGTCGAAAATGGAGGTCGGCACCCCGATCGGCGTGGCCGGCATCCGCGGTACCATCGTTCGCATCACCGTCACAGACAACAACGGGGATATCACCGTCAAAATCGACCTGACCAATGGCAGCGTCGTGTTCGAAGTCATCGACGGTCGCACAGTCAATGTCCGGCAGGACACCACGGTGATCATCAACCTCAAGAAGGACCGTCCCGAGGATATCGGCATCCGCGAAATTCCGTTGGGACCACAGGACGCCAATGCAATCAACAACACGGCCAACCAATCCCTGAATTCCATTCCGGACGGTGCGTTCTCGGGAGACGGTGGAATTCCCGGGTTCTTCACGGGTGATCAGGGTGTGGGAACAGTGGGCCAAGGCTTCGGTGGCGGTGGCGGCAGCGGTGGCGGCAACCCTTCCGGCCAGCCCACTCCGACGCCGGCCCCGACGGCCGTTCCGACTCCGCCGGCTCCCCCGTCGTAGTCTGTGGCCGCCGATCCGGCCCGCCGAACGCTTCCGGTTTTCGTTCGATGGGCTGTCCTGGCCCTGATCTGCACCACTTGGTTTGCTGCGTCGCAGATTCGATTCCTTCCCGGAGGCGGGTTCACCGGGCTCGACGGCTTGCTGGGTTTCCTCGAAGAACCGACGATCGACGCACGGCTCCTTTTCCGGGGTTCCATCGCGGCGAAAGCTCCCTTGGTTTACGTCGACATCGACACAGCATCGATTCAGACGCTGGGGAATTTCCCATGGAATCGCGAAGTGTTTGCCGAGTTGCTCGACGCACTCTTTGTCAAAGGAAACGCGCGCGCCGTCGGGATGGATTTGGTGTTTTCGGAGGCCGGCCTTCCCCAGCAGGCCGATTCCGCATCCACTCAGGGTAGTCTCGCACTCGGGAAAGCGATCCGTGCCCACCAGGCCGTCGTTCTCGCCGCCACCTACGGCACCCAAACCGGCGTGCTGGGGCGGAAAAGCTCGTTTCCGTTTCTCTACGAAAAGGGTTTCAAGGAAGACGAAGCCGACCTGCCGGAACTTCCCGCATTTCCCGTCATCGGTCCCACCTGGGGCCACACGGGACTGATCGATACACTCAAGGAATCGGTGCGCTGCATCCCGCTTTTTGCGCCGACCGCCCACAAGACGTATCGGACCATGGCGCTCGAACTGGCCCTTCTTTGGTGGGGACTCGACGGCGCGGCGGTGGAAATCGGCCGCGACCGCGCCGTGATTCAGCGGGATGGCGAGGTCCTCGCAACGATCCCGCTTCATGTCCAACAATTCGTTGAGCCAAACTGGTTTTCGCCCTGGATTTCAACCGAAAACCCCCGAGCCGGGGTGGCCGACGTTTTGGCTTACGCCGAACTCGCGAGCGTCGGATCACTGGACGAACAAGCCGAAGCGGCGAAATTTTTCGAATCATTCCGCGATGCCGTGGTCCTGATTGGAGCAACCGATCCCCTTTTGCGCGACGTCTCGTTGATCCCAATGAACGGAAGCGTCGCCGTGCCCCGGGTTTCCTTGCACGGGAACCTCTTCAAGACCATCGTTTCCAATGCATTCCCGATCCGTCCTCCACCGTGGTTGATCGCTCTGATCACGCTGGTCATCGGGCTTTCGACTGCCGGCGTGGCGACACGACTCGGCGGTTGGGGTGCCGTGGCATCGGTTTCCGCAATCTTGGTCGGCTATATTGCTGCGGCCTTTCTCGCTTTCCGTTTCTCCACCGTCCTCCTGCCGATCGTCGCACCGGCCGGTGCGGCGCTGTCCTGCACGTTTCTCGCGGTCATCCACCAGCTCGGCGTGGAGCAGCAGAGTCGCCGCCGAATCAAACAACTGTTCGGAACGTATGTCTCCTCGGACGTCGTCGATGAGATGGTCGACCGGCACATCCCCCCGCAGACCGGTGGAGTCGAGGTTGACATCACCGCCTTCTTCAGTGACGTCGAGGCATTCACACCGCTCTCGGAATCGTTGCCCCCTGCCGATCTTGTCGAACTGATGTGCGAATACTTCGGCGAAGGGACCGCCGCCATCATGGATTCAGCCGGCACATTGGACAAATATGTCGGCGACGCCATGGTCGCGATGTTCGGTGCCCCCCTGCCCTGCCCCGACCATGCCGCCGCCGCCTGCCGCGCCGCCTTGGCGGTTCAGGACGCGCAGGCACGACTGCGCCTCCGCTGGAGCGAAGAAGGCTCGCGTTGGCCCGAACGGGTCCGGCAAATGCGCACCCGCATCGGCTTGCACACCGGTCCCGCCATCGTCGGTAACCTGGGATCCTCCCGGCGGTTCAACTACACGATGATGGGCGCCACCGTAAACCTCGCCCAGCGAATGGAAGCCACGGTCGCCCACTACGAAGTGTCCATCCTCGTCACGTCCGCAACCCAGAGTGCCGCGACGAAACATGATCCAGGACTCGTTTTTCGCTCGCTCGACTGCGTTGTCGTTCCCGGTACCACCGAGCCGGTCGAAATCTTCGAGTTGCTCGGACGCGGCCCTGAACTCCAGACGCGGATCGAAGCATTCGCAAGCGCTCGCAGCCGCTACCTCGCCGGCGACTGGACCGGTGCCGCCGCGGCCTTCGATGCTGCGGCCGCGCTCGAGCCGAATGCCACCCGAAATCCCGCCGTCGTTCTCGCCAAACGCTGTCGAATCTACGCCCAGCGTGGCGAGCCTGCCGGATCCATTTTCCGCCTGACAAAAGCCTGATCGTCGCCGGCGCAGGAAAATCCATTTGACAGTTTGTGGAGGACGACGAAGTTCAACGCGTCATGAAAAAACTCCTCTTCTCAGCACTCGTCGTTGCGGGCCTCTCGGTTGCTCCTGCCTTTGCCGGCAGCGGCGGCTGCGGCGGTGGCAGCTGCGGCGGTGACAAGGAAAAGTCCGACAAGAAAAAGGAAACACCAACCCAGACGGTTGAGTCTTCCCGGATCAGCCTCTGATCTTTTCCAAACTGTTGTCCTGAAAACGGGAGGCCTTCACCGGCCTCCCGTTTTTCTTTGTTGCGCCGCGGGCTTTCTGTTTGGCCCACCCTGTGCTTTCTTGCCAGCGTGGAGGTTCTCTCTTGGACACGTGAAGAATGGCAGTCGCGACTCGCCGCGATGGGTGAGCCCACGTTCCGTGCCACCCAGATCCTGGAATGGATTTTCAAACGACGCGTCCGCTCGTGGGAGGAAATGACCAATCTCCCGGCGACACTCCGCCATCGCCTGACCCGGGAATTTCCCCCGGTCTCACTCACCCAAATCCGGTTATCCGGCTCCGAAGACACGACGCGCAAATACCTTTTCCGGCTGGCGGATGGACAGATGATCGAAAGTGTCCTGATCCCGGCGTCCCCGGCGCTCTATGGAGAGACCGCCGACCGCCGCACGATCTGCATTTCCAGCCAGGTCGGTTGTGCCTACGGCTGCAAGTTCTGCGCGAGCGGGCTCGACGGCTGGAAGCGCAATCTGTCGGCCGGCGAGATTGTCGACCAGTTTCTCCAAGTCGAGGCGCTGAGCGGCGAAAAGATCAACAACATTGTCTTCATGGGGATGGGCGAGCCCATGGCGAACTACGATCAACTTCTGCGCGCCATTGAGATCTTGAACGCTCCATGGGGAGTCGGCCTCGGAGCCCGTCACATGACGATCTCCACCTCCGGTCTCGTCCCGCGCATCCGGGACCTCGCTGAACAACCGCTCCAGGTCCGTCTTGCCATCTCGCTTCATGGCGCCAGCGACGACGTCCGCGGCCGGATTATGCCCGTCAATCGCAAGTACCCGCTGGGCGAACTATTGGATGCCTGCGCGGATTACACGGCCCGTAAGCGCCAAAAGATCACGTTCGAGTACATCCTCATCGAAAACGTGAACGACTCGGAGGAGCAGGCGCGCCTCCTCGCAGGTCATGCCCGCCGCATCGGGGCAAAAGTAAACCTGATTCCTTACAACACGGTCACCGGCCTCGATTGGGTCCGTCCATCCGAAGCCGTGCAGGAGAATTTCCTTCAAATTCTCCGGCGTTCCGGGACGGATGCAACCCTGCGGCGGGAAAAGGGTCACGACATTGCGGCGGCCTGTGGGCAGCTTCGTCTTCAGGTCGAGCGGGCTGCCGCTTGAGGCAAAGAATCCCTCTTGATCTCCCCATGGCTTTGGTCCATTCTCACCCTCCCACGCGGGGTCATAGCTCAGTTGGTAGAGCGCCTCAATGGCATTGAGGAGGTCTGGGGTTCGAATCCCCATGGCTCCACTCCCCTCCACCGCGTTTCTGATCCTGGCGGACGACGCACACCGATTTCTCCTGCATGCCCTTTCGACTCATCTCGCTTGCCGGAACCATGCTGCTCGGACTTCTCACGGCGCAGACTGCCGCTCCGCCGGCCGTTGCGGATCTGGTCCGCGAGGCTTTCGGCGATCAAGTGGGCAGTCTGGTCATTCTCGATCCGTCAATGGACGAACCGATCGACCCGTTCCCGTCGGAATCCTCGAAGCAGCTTCCGCCGTGTTCGACGTTCAAGATTTGGAACAGCCTCATCGGACTTGAACTCGGTCTGATTTCGGCAGCCGGCGAACCGTTCCACGAGTGGGATGGCACCGTTCGTTCCATTCCCGAGTGGAATCAGGATTTGACTCTCAGGGAGTCCTTTCAGGCGTCGTGCGTTCCGGCTTTTCAGGTGCTTGCACGGAGGATCGGACAACGGGAGATGGATATTTGGCTGAAACGGCTCGACTACGGAAATGCGGACACATCCTCCGGGTTGGACGTCTTTTGGCTGCCCGAGGAGGGACGCTCCCCGCTCCTCATTTCCCCGAGGGAGCAGGCGGAGCGCATCCGGCGGTTGGTCACCGGCGAACTTGGGATCACCCCAAAAACAGAACGGGTGCTCCGCGAACTCCTGCTCGCTCGTCAGACCGCACGCGGAACGCTCTTCGGAAAGACGGGAACCGGCCGGATTGCGCCTCACACCAACGTGGGCTGGTATGTCGGATGGATCGAATCCGGATCAACGCTTCGCCCGTTCGCATGCACACTCTTCGGCAAGGGTGTCATGGGCAAGGATGCGCGGGCTCTGGTCGAACGCGTTTTCGGACAAGCCGGCTGGCTCTGAACCGGCTTCAGGATGTCTGGCTCTGACGCTGCGTCGACTCCAGCCAGGTGCAATATTTCGAGACCAGGGCATTCGAAATCTCCGTGAGGCGGAGTTGAATGCCGTCGAGATACTGGTGAAGTCCCCGATCGAAGATGTCCTTGATGGTGGTGTAATCCAGGTTCGATCGAAGGAGGCCGGACAGGCGTTCCGCCTCGTTGCTGAAGTGTCCCCGGTCCGTCCCTGAAATGTTGTGCAATGCCTGGTCGAGACCATCGACACAAAAGCGGATCGAACGCGGAAAGGAATCGTGCAGGATGAGAAATTCGGCCACCTGCCAGCTGGTCACCTGACCGCGCGAGATTTTCAAAAAGGCCTCCATGGCACTGCAGGACCTCAGGACAGCCATCCATTGGGTCACATCGAGCGTTCCACCGATCTGCTCACCGCTGGGAAGCAGAATGTGATATTTGATGTCGAGGACGCGCGATGTCGAATCCGCGCGTTCGCAGAACTTCCCGGCCCGCAGAAATTCCCACCCCTCGCCGTGTGTCATCGTCGCATCCGTGATCCCCTGGAAGGAATGGAGACTGTCGACGAGTGAGCGATAAAAATCGATCGGGCTTTCGATGAATGCCGACCGGGCCGCCGGGCTGTGAAGGAAGAGATAAAGGCGATTGAGCTGCTCCCACATCTCGCTCGAAATCTGCTCGCGAACGGTGCGGGCATTCTCGCGCGCCACAGACACGCACGACAAAATCGAGTTGGGATTGCTCTTTTCGAAAGTCACAAAAGCCATCACGGCATCGCCCGAGATGCCCGTGTGGATCTCACTGAAGAGTTCCTGATCCTCAAGCGTGGCCAGGATCGGCTGCCAGTGTTGCTGGATCGTCCCTCCATTCTGCTCCTCAAAGTCGAGCATGAGCTGGATGTTCACGTCGAGGATCCGTGCATTCGTTTCGGCACGCTCCATGTAGCGACTCAGCCAAAAGCAGGCGTCCGCGACCCGACTCAGCATGCGGCACCTCCGTCATCCAGAACCCAGGTATCCTTGCTTCCGCCACCTTGGGAAGAATTGACGACCAGCGATCCCTTCCGCATGGCCACGCGGGTCAGCCCACCCGGTATAATGACCGTCCTCTCGCCGGAAAGAATGTAAGGCCGGAGATCGATATGCCGCCCTTCGACCGTCTCTCCACAATGGCAGGGCGACCGCGAAAGCTGGACGACCGGCTGTGCGATATAGCCACGCGGGTCCGCCAGGATCGCATCGCGGAACTTGGCGATCTCCTCCTTGGAGGCATGCGGGCCAATCATCATCCCGTAACCCCCGCTTTCGTTTGCCGCTTTCACGACCAATTCCGGGAGATGGTCGAGAATGAACTTCCGGTCGGATTCGACCGCAGAGAGGTAGGTCTCCACATTGGGCAGGATTGGATCTTCGCCCAGGTAGAATTTGATCATCGCCGGAACGTAGTAATACGTCACCTTGTCATCGGCCACCCCGGTCCCCACCGCATTCGCAAGGTTCACGTTCCCGGCCCGATAGGCCTCAAAAATCCCGGGGACTCCCAGCACGGAATCCTTCCGGAAGACCGAGGGATCCAGAAAATCATCGTCAATACGGCGGTAGATCACATCGACCTGCTTCAATCCCTTGGTGGTCTTCATGTAGACCTTCGCGTCGAGCACCACCAGATCCTGTCCGACGACAATCTCGATGCCCATCGATCGGGCCAGAAACGAGTGCTCGAAATACGCCGAGTTGTAAATGCCGGGAGTCAAAACCGCGATCGTCGGATCCGATTTCCCGTCGGGCGCGACGTGCCGCAGGACGGAAAGCAATTCCTGGGGATAACGGTCCACAGGACGCACCGCATACCGCGCAAAGAGCTTCGGGAACACGCGCTTCATGGCCTGCCGGTTCTCCAACAGGTAGGAGACCCCGGACGGGCAACGCCCGTTGTCCTCGAGCACGAAGTATTGGCCGTCCCCTCCGCGAATCAGATCGGAGCCGCAGACATGGATATAGATCCCCTTGGGCGGCGTAAAGCCGACGAGTTCGGGTCGAAAATGCTTGGCGCTGCGGATGATTTCCTCGGGGACAATCCCTTCGCGAACGATTCGCTGCTCGTGATAGACGTCGTGAAGGAAAAGATTCAGAGCCGCCAGTCGCTGCACGAGTCCGCGTTCAATGTGCTCCCATTCGTTCGAGGGGATGATGCGGGGGATGAGATCAAACGGCATGATCCGCTCGGTTCCTTCATCGCCACTGTAGACCGTAAAAGTGATGCCTTGGTTCAGGTAGGTCCGCTCAGCCAGCAACTTCTTCCGCTCAAAATCGGCACTCTCCATCTCGGAAAAGCGCTGAAGAAGCATTTCATAATGCGGGCGAACCCGACCGGACGAGTCAAACATCTCGTCATAGAATCCCTGAACTTCGTACTGATCGAAGAGACCCTCCATCTGCGCGCAAAGTTGCAAAGCTCCCGGGAGAAGAAAAGCGGAATCTTCCCGCCGATCCCGTTCAGGCCGCGCGAAGTCCAATGGGATCGCCGTCAATCGGCCGGGCCTGACCACCGAATTTGGGATAGACAAAACGGCCGGCGGTCGACGTTGCCCGGGTCAGCCCACGTGCTTCGGAAACGCCATGCTGATTAAGAAACCGAAGGGACTCCAAAAGCAGAGCGCTGCCCAAGCCCCGGTTGCGATACTCATGCAAGACACACGGTCCGGTGAGGAGGTGGTTCGCCGCCGCTGCATCGACTTCGAGCAAGGAAGCGCCAATGATCCGCGAACCGTGGGTCAGGACAACGCCCGCCGGTTCCTCGCGGTCAAACGCCAAGGTTAGCGCCCGCTCGAAGCTCGCCGCGAGCGCCCGTGTTGCGTCCCCCCACGCGGGATCCATCGCAAATGCACTCTGGATGGTTTTTGCCGCCATCTCCGAATCCGCCTTTACCGCCGGACGGATGACCAGCGGTTGAATCGCATCGGAGGCCTCCGGCAACCCGACGGTGCGCCATTGAAAACTGAGCCAAGAAATCATGAACAAAGGAAATCCTGCTCGAATCGAGCCCGGACGATTCAGGAAACCCCCTGATCGTCGCGGCAGACCCACCACACGCAACCAAGGAGAACCACGGAGACAATGGAGAAGGCCGTCAGGGTGAGCATAGATTTCGTCGGGGCGCGGAATCCCAAGTTTTGGCGTCCGAGTCAATCACTTTTCCTGCAAACTGCATCGGGTCGCGCCCTCACAAGAGCCTCAACCCGAAGAAATCCCGGAAGATGGCCTTGTAGACTCCGCGCTTGATCGGGGGAACCCACGTGAGCCGGAACTTGGAGGGTTGGATCCAGCGAAATGCACCGAATTCCTCGTGATCGATGCGGATGGGCCGGTCCGGATCGCCGACGATCTCTGCCAGAAAATAGACCTGTTCCTGACCGTCGAATCCTTCTTTTCGGAAGCCCGGGCGGAATTCGTAGCGATACGGACCCTTTTGTCCAACGATCCGATACTCAGCCGGCTCGAGTGAAATCTCCTCCCGCACTTCCCGCTGCAGGGCCTCCAAAAGCGATTCATCCGGATGCGCTCCGCCTTGCGGAAACTGCCAGGAATCGCGGAAATCCGACCGCTCGCAGACGAGAACCTCGCCCCCGGGCCGCGTCAAAATCAAAGCGACGTTTTTTCGATAGCGCATGAGTCAGAGATGGACCGTATCGGAATCCCACGAGGCATCAACTGCAAGGTTGCCCGACACCCGGTGACATTCCGCCTTGAACGCCCCGACAGGAGCGGCCAATGTGCTTCGTCGCCAATCGTCACCGCCTTGACCAGCCATCATAAACCCAAGCATGAATGCGGCGTTTTTGCCGTGTACGGACATCCTGATTCCGCCCTGCTGACCTATTACGGGCTTTTCGCCCTCCAGCATCGCGGACAGGAGAGCGCGGGGATGGTGACGGCGAAAGGATCCGAACGTCCGTTCCAATCGCACAAAGGCATGGGACTGGTCGCTCAGGTCTTCCCGATGGACGAACTTGAACGGCTCGGAGGAACACGCGCAATCGGCCATGTCCGCTACTCGACCACGGGATCCAGCACAGCCAAAAACGCCCAGCCATTCGTCGTCGACACCGCGCGCGGCCAGCTGGCCGTGGCTCACAATGGCAACCTCGTGAACGCCGCCTCACTGCGCTCGGAACTCGAGGCCCGCGGATCCATTTTTCAAACCACCGTCGACAGCGAGATCGTGCTGCACCTTCTCGCACAACCCCACGGCGCCGGCGGAGGACTGGCATCATTGCGGCGGCTGGAAGGCGCTTTTTCGATTGTTCTCATGGGAGAGCGGGAGATCATTGGATTCCGCGATCCACACGGTTTCCGCCCGCTTTGCCTCGGAAAAGTCGATGGTGCCTACGTTCTGGCGTCCGAGAGTTGTGCGTTCGATTTGATCCATGCGGAATTCATCCGCGACATCGAGCCCGGCGAAGTGGTCATCATCGACAACAACGGCATCCGCAGCGAGTGGCCGTTCAAACAGGGCCGGAGCGCCTTTTGCATTTTCGAATACGTTTACTTCGCCCGCCCGGACAGCAACGTCGGCGGCGTCAATGTCAGCAAAACCCGCGTGGAAATGGGGCGGGAGCTCGCCCGCTTGCACCCGGTCGAAGCCGACCTCGTCGTGCCGGTGCCGGACTCCGGAATCTACGCGGCGCTGGGGTTTTCGGAGGAACTCGGCATCCCCTACTACCCTGCATTCGTGCGGAACCACTACATTGGTCGCACTTTTATCCAGCCGACCCAGATCATACGGGACTTCAATGTGCGGGTGAAACTCAACCTCATCCGCGAAGCTGTGGAAGGAAAGCGTGTCGTCGTCGTCGACGACTCAATCGTCCGCGGAACCACCGCCCGGTCCCGCGTTGTCAACCTGCGCGAAAACGGCGCGAAGGAAGTTCACATGCGGATCAGCTGCCCGCCACATCGTCACGCGTGTTACTACGGAATTGATTTTCCCGATCCAGAGAAGTTGATCGCCAACCAGTGCACACATGAGGAGATCTGCAAGTATCTTGGCGCCGACTCCATCGGCTATCTCGACGTTCCCGGCATGGTGCGCGCCACCGGCCGGAAGGAGTCCGAGTTTTGCATGGCCTGCTTCAACGGGGACTATCCGATTCCGTTCGATGCGGATTTCGACAAGCTGATCATGGAAAAACGCCGCGAGACCGCGCGCTTGCTCGAACCGGTCGCCCAACGCCTTTTGTAGATGAAAAAGAAGATCAAGGCCTACGCCGCCGCCGGCGTCGACGTCGACCTCGGGAACCGGGTCAAAAAAGGAATCCAGGAAATCGTCCGCTCGACACATGGTCCCGAGGTGCTCGGAAAAATCGGGGGATTCGGCGGACTCTTCCGTCCCAATTTCCGCGGGATGAAAGATCCGGTCCTTGTTTCCAGTGTCGATGGCGTCGGCACCAAACTCAAGATTGCCTTTGCCACCGGCCGACACGACACGATCGGCCAGGACCTCGTGAACCACTGCATCAATGACATTGCGGTGATCGGCGCACGCCCGCTTTTCTTTCTGGACTACATTGCCGGCGAACGGCTGGATCCGACGGTTTTTCGAGAAGTTCTGCGAGGATTCGCGAAAGCCTGCCGCGCCGGCGGATGCGCTCTGGTCGGCGGCGAAACCGCGCAGATGCCAGGGATGTACCGCGCCGGCGAGTACGACGTCGCCGGCACGATCGTCGGCGTGGTCGACCGCCCGAAGCTGATCGACGGTTCGCGCGTACGCCCCGGCGACGCGCTCATCGGACTTCGCGGCAATGGCCTTCACACCAACGGTTATTCCCTGGCCCGCAAGGTCCTTCTGGAACAGATGGGCCTCTCGCTCAGCAAGTCGGCACCCGGGATGAAATCCACCCTCGGGAAGGAACTGCTCCGCGTCCATCCGAACTACCAACCCCTCCTGGCGTCGCTGCCGACCGGCCTCGTGCGCGGTGCCGCACACATCACCGGAGGCGGGCTTTTGGACAACCTTCCCCGTGTGCTGCCCGAAGGCTGCCGCGCCCGCATTCTCAAGCACTCGTGGCGCGTCCCTCCGATCTTTGATCTGATCCGCTATGGCGGCAATGTTCCCGAAGCCGAGATGTTTCAAGTCTTCAATATGGGCATCGGAATGGTCCTCATCGTCCCCGCCGCTCGCGCGGCCGAAACCGTACGTCTCACCCGCGGACAGATCATCGGGGGGATCGTCGAGGGCCCGCGGGACGTGCTCATCGAATAGACCGCCGAATCCGATCGTGGAGGGATGATCCGTTGAAGTTCTGGAAACGCAAACCCGCGCTCGGCGTCGGGATCGGGGTGGGCCTGCTCGGAGCGATCGCGCTGGCCCTGCGTTACGGACTTCGCCGCGCCGCCCGACAGCCGATCCCGGATTCCATCTCGCCGGCCATCTTTGCGACACGTGTCGCACAGACCCGCCATGGCGAGATGATCTACCATGTTTCCGGCTCGGGCTCTCCCTTGGTCTTCCTCCACGGGATCTTTCTCGGAGCGTCGTCCTACGAATGGTCGAAGGTTTATCCCCGCTTTGCCGCAACCCACGAGGTCATCGTTCCCGATCTGATCGGATTCGGTGAATCCGAACGCCCGGCCTCCGAACTGGACGCCTCCGACTACGCGGCAAGCCTCGCCGATTTCCTCCACGAGACAACCGGCGGAACCCGCCCGATCATTGTCGCAAGCGGCCTAACCGCCGGCATTTCCCTCCTGCTCGCAGCGAGCCACCCGGAGAGCGTCTCGCGCCTGGTGCTGGTCCTCCCCACCGGACTGCGCGAATCGGGAAAATGGCGGGCCATGGGCATGCAGGCCCTCAGCGGCCTTCCGGGGATCAACCGGTTTGTCTACCGGAACTATCTGGCGAGGACATCGTTCATTCGCGGATGGCTCACCCGTTTCGCTCTCTCCAATCCGGCCCGACTCACCGACGAAATGGTTCATATCCTATCGACCTGCGCGCACCAGTATGGCGCCGAACACGCGATTCTCGGGTTCATCCGCGGCCGGCTCGCATTCGACATCGAGGAACGTCTCTCCGATGTCCGCGTCCCGGTGCACATCCTTTGGCCGGAAAGGGCGTCCGGGTTTTCACCCAAGAGCGGTGAAAAGCTTGCCCGCCAACTCGAGCGCGCTGCGTTTGAACTCCTCCCCGACTCCGGCGTTCTTGCCGCGCTGGAAACGCCGGAGCCGGTTGCGGCGGCCATTGAACGGGCCCTGCACGAAGGACCCCATCCCGTGGCCTGAATGCATTCTTGGCTGTCCCCGCACCCTTTCATCTGCTAATGCCCCACTGACCACGTGAACGTCTCCGACCTCCGCGAAATCCTCCAGTACGTGCCCCGATTCCGGGAGCGGATCTTCGTCGTGGCCATTGATGGTGAGGTGGCGGCATCCGAAAACTTTTCCAATGTCCTCCTCGATGTCGCTGTCTTGCGCTCGCTGAGCATCAAGGTGATCCTCGTTCACGGTGCCAGCCACCAGATTTCCGAACTCGCTCGCAGCCGGGGTGTGACACCATCAAGCGCCGATGGGATCGGGGTAACCGATGAACCGACTCTTCAACTGTCGATCGATGCCGCAATCCGTCTGACGAACGAGATCATGGAGGGCCTTTCCTCCGTCGATCTCCGCGCCGCCTACATCAATGCCCTGATCGCCCACCCAGCCGGCATTCTTGGCGGTGTCGATCAAGAATTTACCGGCAAGGTCGAGCGCGTCGATGTCAAGGCTCTCAAGCTGCTCCTCGACGAGGGGATCATCCCGGTCGTTCCCCCGCTCGGATTCGACGGAGAAGGACGCACCTATCGCGTCAACTCGGATGCGATCGCTGTCGAAGTCGCGGAAGAACTCTCTGCCGCCAAAATCCTCTACCTCGCTCCCTCCCGCGTTTTTCCAACCACGCAGGCCCTGCCCCGTCAGCTCTCGGTCCCGGAAACCCAGGACCTGCTCAAAAAACGCCGCGCCGAGCTTTCGCCCGGATTGCTCTCCAAACTCGAACACAGTGCGCGGGCCTGCGTGCAGGGCGTGCCGCGCGTCCACGTGCTGGACGGCGGCGTCAACGAAGCCCTCCTCAACGAAGTTTTCAGCCACGACGGAATCGGCACCATGGTCTACTCCAACGAGTACCAGCAAATCCGCCGCATCTTCAAAAAGGACGTCCGCTCCGTCATGTCCCTGATCCGCCAATCCGTTCGCAACGAAGAGCTCGTGCGGCGGACTCGCACCGAAATCCTCGAACACCTCGAAGATTACTGGCTTCTGGAGATCGACCGTTCGCCCATCGCCTGCGTCGCCCTTCACCTCTACCCGGAAGACTCGGCCGGCGAACTCGCCTGCCTCCACGTCAGCAAAGCCCACGAGAACCAAGGCCACGGCCGCAAACTCATGGCCTTCGTCGAGAACCTCGCCCGCGAGAAGGGCGTTCGCAATCTCTTCGCGCTCTCCACCCAGGCGTACAGCTATCTCGAGCAAAAGGGCGGATACGCTCCCGCCGACCCGGCCATCCTTCCCCTCAACCGCCGGGCCCGCTACGAGGCAAGTGGTCGCAATTCCAAGGTCCTCGTCAAAGCGCTGCGCACGTGATTCCGCCCCGTGCAGCGTTGCGTGTTTTCAAGCGTTACCCCCACGAAAGCCTGAAAATCGGCCGCCCCCGCCCTCTCCCCCCACGGTCAAGAAAATATCATACTTCCAGGGGACAAAAATATTGGGGCCCAGAGGCAATTTTTCTTGAGCAACACGACGCTGGTTTTTAGTCTCGCCGGGCTGGCGGGAACAAGGGATGCCAGGGTGTGAATAACTTGTGAAAATTTTCGACTCCCAGAACGAGCTTTCTCAAGCCGGGGCCGGACCGTCTCAACGGTCAGTACCCAGACAAAATTCAGACCGACCCGCGCCGTCATCTGTTGAAAGATTTGTAAGTCATTGTTTTTCAACGACTTATATTGTTTTTTCGGCGGTTTTTTCGTCCATTTCCTGCGCCCTCGGCGCCTTTCCAAAACTCCACTTAGCAGGCTTCGCAATTTCCCCGGCTCTCGTCGGCTCGAAAACGCGGGGTGCATAACACCATGACCACGCTCACAGAAGATCTCTGGACAACCGTTGCGCAACAAATCCGAAACCGGATCAGTTCCGACGGTTTCGAACGTTGGTTTTCCGACGCGGCGGTCGCCGCGTGCGACGAGGAGACGCTCACGCTTTGCGTCCCGAATCCGATCCACCAATTCTTCATCGAGAGCAATTACCTGCCGATCGTCGAGGAATCCGTCCGCGCCGTGATTCCCAGCATTCAAAAGGTGCATTTCGTCGCCTCCGGACACGACGTCGTTCCCGCTGCCCGCCCGGTTCCGGCACGCGTTCCGAAAGAAAAGGAAAAAGCAGCGGCCCCGACTGTGCCCGGCTTGAACGCCCGGAACACCTTCGAGACCTTCGTCGTCGGCTCAAACAACCAGTTTGCGCACTCCGCCGCGCTCGCGGTCGCCAAAGCCCCGGCTCGCACGTACAATCCGCTCTTCGTTTACGGCGGCAGCGGCCTCGGGAAAACCCACCTTTTGCAGGCGATCGGTCACCACGTCCTCTCGAACCAGCGCTCGGCCAAAGTCGTCTACCTTTCCAGCGAGCAGTTCACGAACGAGTTCATCGATGCGATCCAGCACGGCACGCTCGTCAAGTTCCGGAAACGCTATCGTCACGCCGACATTCTGATGATCGATGACATCCAATTCCTCGCCGGGAAGGAACGCTCGCAGGAGGAATTTTTCCACACGTTCAACACCCTGCACGACGGTCACAAGCAGATCATCCTCTCGAGTGACCGCCCGGCCAGTGAAATTGAAAAACTCGAGCAGCGTCTCGTGTCCCGCTTCGAGTGGGGCATGACCGCCGAATTGCAGCCGCCGGATACCGAGACACGGATCGCCATTCTCCGGAGCAAGGCGGCCGGATTGAACATCCAACTGGAGCCGTGGGTCATCGAATTCCTCGCAGACAAGATCCGCAACAACGTGCGCCGTCTCGAAGGCGCTCTCATGCGCGTGGCCTCGTATGCCTCGCTGAGCGAACGCCCGATCACACGCGAAGTCATCGAAAACCTGCTGCGCGACATTTTCCAGGAACAGGCCCGCAAGTCCGTGACAATCGACCAGATCCAGCGGCGGGTCGCCGAACACTTTGACGTCCGCCTCGCCGACATGACGAGCAAACGCCGGCCCGCCAACATTGCCTTCCCGCGGCAGGTCGCAATGTATCTCTCTCGCGAACTCACCGGCTCGTCACTTTCCGACATCGGCGACGCTTTCGGTGGGAAAGACCACGGAACCGTGATCCACGCCTGCAAGCTGGTAAAAAAACGCATGGAGTCCGACGAGAAGACGCGTCACATCGTCTGCCTGCTGGACAGCCAACTCCAGCGCTGACGCGCTGGCGTCTACTCGGGCGATTCGTTCCAGAACTTCTCGACGGCTTTCGACCAGTCGCGGGACTCGACCTTCGCCCGCGCGGCCGATCCGAACCGCCGGCGCATATCGTCGTCGTCGACGAGTTGACGAATCGCCGTGGCGAGTTCCTGCACGTCGAGTGCCTTCGTGACAAGGCCGTCGACGCCCGGAGTGACCAGATCCCGCGGCCCGCCCACATCGGAGACAATGGATGGAAGTCCGCAGGCCTGCGCTTCGAGCACGACATTGCCAAAGGTGTCCGTCGTGCTGGGGAACACGAAAAGGTCCGCCGACGCGTAGGCAGCCGCCAGGTCCTCGCCGCCGAGATAGCCCGTGAAGATGGCATCCGGAAGCAACCGCCTCATCTCCGCCATGTACGGCCCGTCGCCCACAATGAGAGGCCGCGCGGGAGTTTGTGATTCCGCCAAGCGTCGCGTCGCCGCGACAAGCAGGTCCAGATTTTTTTCTTTCGAAACGCGGCCGACAAACAACATCCCCGCCTCGCCATCCCGAAGCCCCCGCGCCCGCCAAAACCCAGGATCGCGACGGCCCGGATGAAACAACTTCGTATCCAGCCCGCGGGGAAGAATCTTGAGCCGGTCGGGCGGAATCCCCCGGTCGACCCAGCAGCGGCGGTAATCCTCCGAGTTCACGTAGACCACATCCAGCTGGTTGTAGAACCAGTGCATGAAATTCCACGTGAGCGTCTCCATGAACGTATCGTCTGTCAGGATGCGCACGTACTGCGGAAAGTCGGTGTGGTAGATGCCCACTGTGCGAAGTCCGAGCGACTTTCCGGCCGCCAGCGCACAGAGCCCGAGCGGCCCCGGTGTGCTGATGATCAGCTCGGAATACCCTTCAACTTCCAGGTGGTCGAAAATCTGCAGGACCGGCGGAAAACTCAGACGCTGCAGTTCATACTCCGGCAGCTCGAACTCCCCGATCGGTGCAAAGTTCTTCAGCGGAATCCCGTGGTCCGCCACCTCCGACCGGCAGGTCATCACGGTCAGGTCGTGCCCGGCGGCCACGCCGGCCGCTGTCATTTTGCGGATCGTGGTGGCGACGCCGTTGACGTCCTCCAGCGTGTCGGTGAACCAGGCCCGTTTGCGGTTCAAAAGAAACTCCGGAACCCGGCCGGTCATCGACCGTGTGCTGTCTCGCAACCACTGCCGCCGCGGCAGCCGGAACCCGTGAATGTAGGGGCTCAGGAGAGCGACAAGCGGCGCGATCGGGATGATCGTTTCCACACTCTCAAGAAATTTGCCCGTTGAAACCTGCCGGATCGCCTGCGTGAAAAACCGATAGCCGAGCTGGTTGGCGATCAGGTTGGCAATGAGAAAGGCCCGGCGCTCGGGCTCAGCGATCCCGGCGGTTTCCCTCGCCAGCGCCGAGCGCACTTGCGGTTGACCGAAGTAACCGGCCAGTTCCTTCCACACCGAACTGTTCCCTGCCTTGGCGATTTCGAAAATCTTCCCCGTGGCCACCCCTTGCGCGAGGAAACCCAGCTTTTCCGCCAGCGTGAACTCCGTCGGATCCTGCCCCTCCATGAACCGGGAGAAAATCTTCTCCATCAGCCCCGCCGCCGGATCATTCGGCTTCACCGCCAGACGCGCTTTCGCATATTGGAAAGCCGTGCTGTACGTGCTGTGCGCCATCACCAGCGGATTCCCGGTCTCGCCGGCCGCCTGACAACGCCCGTCCCGGATGTGCTGCAGAAATTCCTCCGCCGACGCAGCCGCCGGCGTCGTCGTAAAGGCCCGCGCAAACGCCTGACCTCCATGGTCGTCCGACCCGCCCACGAAACCCTTCCGCCACGGCTCATCGTGCGTGGGTTCCAATCCCGTCCGCGCATTGAAAATCTCGATGTCCCGCGGAGTGAGTGCCCCGAAGGCAGCCATCGTGCAGCGGCTCACGTTTGCCGAATACCGTCCGTTCACCCCCTCGAAATGCCGGAACATCAACGCGAGCTTTTGAAGGTGCACCGGCATCAATTTGTCGTTCACCGGATGGAACGGGTGCGCCACCGCATGCACGAGCGCCTGCGACGCCAGATAGGCCTGCAATTCGTGGATGTTTTCCCGGAGGTCCTGAATTTCGCGGTGCTGCGTCTCGTTCAACCCCCAGACCAGCAGGTGCACCTTGCACTCGTCTTCCGGAAAATACGCCGTGACTTCCTCGCCGATAATGACCCCTGGACGACCGGCAATGCGCAACGCTCCTTCGATCGTGTTATGATCGGTGATTGTGACGAAATCCATTCCTGCGGCCCGCACTCCGTCGTAAACGGCCGCAGGTTCGGAGTAACTCGCCGGAAAATCCAGCCGACGCAAAACCCAATCGGCCGCACGGTCGCTGAACCGTGAATGAACATGGAGGTCGGCTCGGGATAGGGGCGAATTCATGGTGCCGTCCTCACTGAGGACAACCATGTGTCATAGGGGATCGCCTCCCGGCTCGCAAGCGCCGCGCGGGTCAGCGTGAGAATTTGCCGTCGAATCGCCACATGGTCCCAATCCGGCGGATGAATCCCGATGCGGACCAGCGGCCGGTTGCGCTCACGCCCGAGGACCAGTCGATTCCATCCGAGACTGCAAACCCGGCGCCACGCGGCCCGGACGCTCCAGCAAAGGCTCCGGGAACGATGGACCACACCACTTCGGAAATCGCTCACCGTCGCGATCCGCGTTGTGTAATCAAATCCTGCCGCCCGCACGGCGGACTCCGCCTCGTTCCCCAACAACCAAGCCGGAGCAATGAAGCCGGTCGCCGTCACCCCACAGGCGGCCAATTCCGCACGGCCCGCCTCCAGACGTTCGCGGGCCGCATCTGCCGGAAGGTCAAAAAATTCTCCCTCGCCCGCCGTATACGTGCCGGTCACAAACCGCTCCCATGGCCCCTCCGCCGGACGGCGCTCGCGGAGATGGAAGAATCCGTGCAGCACGGCCTCGTGCCCGGACGCGACCTGCCCGCGCAGCCACGTCCCAAAGGGCTCATCCTCCGAGATTCGTCCGCGCCGATGGTGGTCGGGAACGACCAGCAATGAGGTTCGCCGCACACCCACCGCCGCCAGGTCCGCCAGGATGTTGGCAGTGCGTTCCCGGGTCAGCGGACTGACGTCGTGGATCGACACCACGAGCGCCGGACGACCCGGACCAAACGTCCAGCCATGTTCCTGATGCGCTTTTTGCATTTGCCAACCGTTCCTGATAGGGGAAAGTTCGAAGGATGTCAGAAGAAAACCCGAAGGTTCCCAAGGACCCGCGGCAGCGGCCCAACGGAGGAAACGGCGGCAGCAATGAGCCGCAGATGAATTGGCGCGGATTGGTCCTTTTTGCCGTCGCCCTCGCCCTGATCGGCGGAGCGTTCCTCTTCCGGGGAAACAATTTCAACCAAGCCGAGTTGATCCCCTACCCGAAATTCCTCGAACTCGTCCAAGCCGGAAAGGTCGTCAACTCGCCGGATGCGCCGCTCGAACTCGTCGTCGAAGAAGGCCGCAGCACCCAATATTTCGAAGGGAAGGTCAAACAACCGTCCACTCTCCCGAACCAGGCCGGACAGGAAGTCACCGTGCCATTCCGCACGCCGGTCTTCACTCAGTTCAACGGTTCGGAGATCGAACAGGCACTCGAACAGGCCGGCATCAAACCGGCCATCGTTCCAAAATCCGATTACCTCGCCTCGGCCCTGGTGAGTTTCCTGCCGATCATTCTCTTCCTCGTCATCCTCTATTTCTTCTTCCGCTCGCAGATCAAAATGGCCGGCAAGGGCGCCCTGAACTTCGGCAAGTCGAAGGCGCGCATGATGTCGAAGGAAAAGAACCGCATCACGTTCAAGGACGTGGCCGGTGTCGAAGAAGCCAAAGACGAAGTGCAGGAACTCGTCGAGTTCCTCAAGGACCCGAAGAAATTTCAGAAACTCGGCGGACGCATCCCGAAGGGCGTTCTCATGGTCGGTTCTCCCGGCACGGGTAAAACCCTCCTCGCCCGCGCCATCGCCGGTGAAGCCGACGTGCCATTCTTTTCCATTTCCGGCTCCGACTTCGTCGAAATGTTCGTCGGGGTCGGCGCTTCGCGCGTCCGGGATATGTTCGAACAGGGAAAGAAGTCCGCACCCTGCCTCATGTTCATCGACGAAATCGACGCCGTCGGCCGCCATCGCGGACACGGCCTCGGCGGCGGACACGATGAGCGCGAACAGACCCTCAACCAACTGCTGGTCGAGATGGACGGCTTCGACACACAGGACGGGGTCATCATCATCGCTGCGACGAACCGTCCAGACGTGCTCGATCCCGCGCTGCTCCGCCCGGGCCGGTTCGACCGCCAAGTCACCGTCTCGCTGCCCGACGTAAAGGGTCGCGAGGAAATTCTCAAGGTGCACGCCAAACGCGTCAAACTCTCCGAAGGCGTCGACCTCGGCGTTCTCGCGCGCGGCACCCCCGGATACTCCGGTGCCGAGCTCGCCAACGTGATGAACGAAGCCGCCCTCCTCGCCGCACGCAAGGGCCTTAAGGCGATCACGCAATACGAGTTGGAGGAAGCCCGCGACAAAGTCCGCTGGGGCAAGGAACGCCGAAGCATGGCAATGAGCGAACGGGAGAAAATCTCGACCGCCTGGCATGAAGCCGGTCACGCGCTGCTCAACGTCCTTCTCGAGCACACCCATCCGCTCCACAAAGTCACCATCATCCCCCGCGGTCCCTACCTCGGCGCGACGATGTATTTGCCGGAGGGCGACAAGTATTCGACTCAGAAGAAAGAAGCGCTCGACCTGCTCGCCGTGACGATGGGCGGCCGCATCGCCGAGGAGATGTTCACCAACGACGTCTCGAACGGCGCATCCGGCGACATCCGGCAGGCCACCCAACTCGCACGGCGCATGGTCTGCGAATGGGGCATGAGCAGCCTCGGTATGATCAGTTTCTCGGAAAACAACGACTACGTTTTCCTCGGACGGGAAATGGGCCGCCCACGCGAATACAGCGAGGCGACCGCCCAGCAGATCGATGCCGAGGTCAAGGGGATCATCGACAACGCCTACGAACGCGCCCAGGCCCTGCTCGAAACCCACCGCGACAAGGTCGAAAAGATTGCCAAGGCCCTGCTCGAGTACGAGACTCTCGACGCCGAGCACATCCGCGAAATCATTGAGTTCGGCGAAATCCGGAACCCGCCCAAAAAGGTGGACCCGGCTCCCCCGCCGCTTCCGCCGACTCCCGCTGAGGCGCCTTCGGAGCCGCCGGAATCGATCAAGCCGGAATTGCCGCCCGGCGGACTCACCGCTCCCGCCCCGGCCTAGCCTTACGGCTCGTCCACGACCAGCCGCCAGAACCTCCTGGCGGCCAGCGGAAGATCCTGACTGCCCACCTGCCAGTAGTCTTCCACGTTGCTGATCTCAGCCTCGTCCTGCCATCCAGCCAGCGAATCGCTGCGCTGGATCCGATGGCGGAAACCCATGCGCGCATCGAAAAGCAGCCGAACGCTGTTCGTTGAGGGATCGACCAGATCGATGCGCACCGTCGGTGGAAATACCTCCATGGCCAGCGGCTGCGCCTCGCGCCATGGGTCGAGCGCGAACGCGTAGAAGGCGGGCATCAATCGCGCCCAGGCCGCCTCATTGTGTGCACCACCGGCGACGCCCTCGAACGCCAGGTCACCGCCCACGGCATGCCCGGAACGCAGATACGAGTTATAGGCCTGAAGAGCGCCCTGCCAGTATACGTTCGAACTCGATTCCCCCGTGCTCGATTCCGCCGTCCCCATCGACAAAAACCGCCGGACCGGACGCCGCTCCGTGCCATCGCGTGCCGTGACATAGTTCGGCGCAGCCCAGTAAGCGGGCGAAAAGATCCCCGCCGCTCCGAAGCGGTCACTCCGCTGGAGGGCGATGAAATCCGAGACCAAGCCCCCCATCGACGAGCCCGCGATCATCGTGTTCGCCGCATCGCCCATCGTTCGGTAATTCACGTCCAAGGTCGGCGCCACATTCGCGAGCAGAAACTGCAGATACGCCGAAGCCCGGCCCGGATGATTCACCGTCGTTCCCCCATAGACCGTGATCGAGTCACCATCCGGCAGATACTCCTGGAGCCGGTCGGACCCGTAGGAATTGCCGTTTGGAATCGCCACGAGGATCGCCTCGCGCATCCGGCCCTGCGAAATCTCAAACGTCGCGATCCGGTCGGCGTCCCAGGATCCAAACGGCCCGCCCGGCGAAAAGACGTTCTGGCCGTCGTGAAAATAGACGACCGGGTAACGCTTGCCTGCGTTCTCATTGTAGCCACGCGGCAGATAGATCGTGATCGGCCGTCCGGGAATGCCCGCCACCGTCGATGAAACCTGCCGGGTCTCCGTGCGTGCAGCGCTCAGCGAAGCCGGCGGGCGGTAGTTGAAGACCTGCTGATCCTGCACAAAGAAAACGTCGAGGCGTGTGCGGAAATTGTATGGCGGTTGCTGGCCCGCATAAGGTGCCGACGACGGTGGGGCCGGCGCGTTCAGGAACGTCGAGGACGCATCCCGAAAAACAAACTCGATCTCGGAACCGCCCGCCGCCAGGCCATCAACACGGAACAAACGTTCGGAGCCATTCCTGCCGGGACCGACAACGCGCATCGGCGCTTCGAGCCACGCTCCATTTCGCGTGATGTCGCGATAACGGATCACCGCATCATTCCACGAACTGTGCAAAAAAATCGTTTTGCCGGTCCAAGGAGCCGGTGTGTGGGCCGGAGCCGAAACCGTCAGGTCGCCGGTCAGATCCGTGCGCAACGCCGGGTTTCCCCAAGATGATGTCGAATACGGTCGCATGATAAATCGATGAGTGATCGTCTCCCCGGCTGGCAATGCCACCTGACCGCGCCAGACATTTCCGGGCGACCACACAAGCTTTGGCGCACGGAGCGGATTGCCCGCTCCCAGTGCCGGATGGCTCCCCACCACGCAAACCTCGTTGCCGAAACCGACATCGCGCGTCAGCGTGAATTCGACCGGACGCGTGACAGCCGCCGGCGCAACGAACGCCGACAACCATCCGATCAAAAGCAGCTGTCGAATGAACATCCCGGGAGAACGATCACCCAAACGTTCTCCGCCCCGCAAAAACGGTCAAGAACACCACCGGCGCACGTATCCGCGAAGTTGTTGAACCGTTGAACGATGCGTCAGAGTTTCTGAAGAACCTCCCGTGCGCGAGCTTTCAGTGCCGGGTCGTCCTTTTCGCGATTGGGCATCGTGAGGGCTTCTTCCAGAAGCGCCTTGGCCTCACGAGGATGGCCCATCTGCGCATACGTGATCCCGAGTTCGACGGTGTGCATGAGACGGCGGGGAGCCAGCTTGCGGGCCGTCTCGAAGCTTTTCGCAGCCTCACCGAACGTCGCCGTCGGCAGCGCTCCGTAGCGCATCTGGGCGAGTCTCCGACGAACGCCGGTCAACTCCGCCATTCCAAATTGCCACCGACCCAAAACGTGCCAGGCCGTATCGTTGCGCGGATCGAGCGCCAACGTGCGATCGGCGGATGCCTTGATTCCTCGCGATGCGCGCACTTTGCCGTCGTTGTTGAAGACCGGCATCATCTTGCCAAGCGTGATGCCGGTCGCAATCTGCGCGTCCGAGTTCGCCGGATCTGCCAGAGCCGCCCGGCGGGAGTATTCGAGGGCGAGATCGCCGAGGCGCTTTTTCTCCTCGACGGATCCTGCATCAGTCATGAGATGCCGATACTGCCGGGCGATCCGGACGAGCAGGTCGGCATTGTTCGGTTGAAGCTGCTCGGCCGCGAGATAGGCCTCCAGGGCCGCCGCCGTCTCGAATCGCTGTTCCGCGGCGTCTCCGGTCCGAATCCATTCGTCCAGCGGCGCGGCCTCGAGGACGGCCGTGCAAATTCCGCTAACGAGAACGAGCAGCCAACGAAGGCTCCGGGCGTCGCATGGGTTTGTTGTTTTCATAATGTTGCTCGATGATGGCGGCCGCTCGGATCAACTCCGCATCGGCCAGACGCGGCCCGATCAACTGCAAGCTGGTCACCGGAACCGAGTCGTCCTCGATCGGCACCGGGATCGCAATGGCCGGGTTGCCCGCGTAGTTGACCGCGACCGTGTTCTGCTGCGAGAAAACCAATGACTCCAAGGCGGCCGTTCGCCCAAGAAACGGGATACGCGGCGGCAGGCCGTTGGTGGTCGGCAAGGCAATGAAATCGACCCGCTCAAAAACACGTGCGAGCGATCGCCGCCATGTCCGCCGCCACGCGAGGGCCTCGCGATAGCTCTCCGGAGATTCCAACGCCGCCGCCGTCAGGATCGCCTTCGTCGCGGCACTCACGCCCGGCTTGTCACGGAATTGTTGGTCCGAAAGCAATCCATCAACCATTGAAATCGTCCCCCCGTGCCCTTGGGCGGTTTCCCAGTCGTCCCGAAACGCCTCAGGAAGCACGACCACGCGGAAGCCAACGTCGCGCAGCGCGGCATCGATCGCCTCATCGATCTCCCGAGGTGTGTCGCGCAAATAAAACCGCCCCACCGTCACCGCCCGTGCATTCGGAAACCGGGCCCGCGCCGCGCGATACTTTGGACGAAAACCCGGATCGAGCCATTCCATTCCGAGTTCCAAATGCCGGACGTCTCGCGCCATTGGCCCGACCGTGTCCAGATGGTCTGGCGAGAGTGGAAAAACCCCGTCGAGCGGGACCAATCCAAACGTGGTTTTCAACCCCAATACTCCGCAATAGGCCGCCGGAACGCGGATCGAGCCCGCCGTGTCGGTGCCGAATGAAACATCCGCGAACCCGGCTGCGACCGCGACGGCGGACCCGCTCGAGGACCCACCCGGCACAAACCGTCGGCGCAAATCCAAGGGACTCCGCGGCGTTCCGAAAAATTCGTTCAGCCCACTGGTGCCGAGCGCAAACTCACTCAGGTTGACTTTTCCAACGATCGGGACGCCACGCGACCGCGCGATCCGGAGGCAGGCGGCGTCGCGGGTCGCAGGCGGACGGTTTTTCCAAAGAAATTGGGAACCCGCCGTGGTCACCGTCCCCTTCACGTCGATGAGGTCTTTAACCGCCAGCGTGGGACGGTCGGATGGTTCGACGGGCAGAGGCGTGATGAACGTGTTTTCATAAAGCCGTTCGCGCCGTTCCTCCGGGGAAGTGGCGCAACCGGCGACGACGAGGAGCACCGCGAGCGCACGCCATGAATTCATCTTCACAGAGAACGTGTTCTGCCGCCTCTGCGGATGGACGCGAATTGCGCCTCGTCGGATCAGCGCTTCACGTCGTCCTCGAAAAGCGCCGCCCGCATGATCGAGTAAATACCCGTGTTGTCGATGCTCCCGTGGACGCGGTCCGCATGAAATCCATCCGCACGCACGACGATCCCACCGCTGGAATCCAGCAGTGTGCCCCAACTGATCACAAACGGATGTCGCACACCGGCCCGGTCCGGTGCGGACAGGAAGGGTTCGCCGTCGCGCGACAAACTGTAGACCGCGCCATTTCGATCGCGCCGGTTCTTCGCGATCGCGATCTTCTCAACCGACGGAACGAACCCGACCACATCCATGTTGCCGGCCTCGCTATCCGCCGCCGTGATGAGCAGCGTTTTTGGATGGGCCGCGACAAATTCCGCCGCCACGCCGAATGCCTCATCCGCCCGCAGTAGCGCGTCGATGACCCCCTGGGCGTTGTTGTTGTTTCCAAAATTGTCCGGCCCCTCCTCCTCGACGACGAGGAAGAACTGGTCCTTTCCGAGCAGGCGCAAGGCGGTCCGCGTCATCTCGGCGAGCGTGGGCGTTCCCGGTTTGTAGGTGGGCAGATCGAGCGCCTTCATCGCTTCTTCGGTCATGTCATTGAACGTGTTCGCGACCGAAAAAATTCCGAGCAGCTTCCTCGTGCCATCCGGCACCGCGAGCAACTCATCCCGCGTGAAAACCAAAGTATAGCCTCTTTTCTTCGCCTCCTCGACAAGGTTCCGGCCGTCCTTGCGCTTGCCCGGTCCATGGCGTCCGGCAACGCCCTCCGGCAGGAACCATTCCTCTCCACCGCTCAGGATCACGTCCGCACCGGACTCGACCAACTGGGCCGTGATGTCCTCGTAGCCATCGCGTTTCTCGACGCTCGTCAAAAAACATGCGGTGCCCGGCTCGATCGCCGATCCGGAGTTGACCACGCCGACGCGAATCCCACGTTCGAGCGCTTCATGCATCAGGCTCCCGCGCACGCCGGCCGCCGAGTTGGGCCGTCCGTTTCCACGTCCGTCGGTCCCGAATGCCGATGAGGGCACCTTGATTCCATAGGCGTGGGTTGTCGCCCCGCCGTTCGATGTCGCCGTGAGCGAATCGCTCATGTGCCCTCGATAAACCGCCACATTCGGAAGCTTGTCCCAGTTCAAATCCCCATCCGGCCCTGCCTGAACAAACCGCGCCGCCTGCCAGTGCGAGACACCGGATCCATCCGGATGAATGAATATGACATTGCCGGCGAGGAGCGACGCCGGGGCCAGCAGGAGAGCAAGCAGGGAAATCTTCACCGGGCCAGCATGCGGATCGAACCCGGCGAGACAATCCCCGAAAGGGAAAACTTTCGTCGCATTCGGAGCCTCTCGAAAAACCCTCGGCATTTCCCGCCCCGGCCATTATCACCGGTCGAATGCCATCTCGTGGGATTGTCTGGATTCTGTTGCTCGTCGCGGCCGTTCTGGCCGTCTGGGGCGCATTCCAGATCGACCGACCCGTGCGCGAGGCGATCGTGACCGCCCAAGGCAAGAATTGGAAAAAGTCCGCGGAAGCGCGATTTCACGGAACCGTTCGAAAAATCGGGGACTGGCCGCCGCTCATGGCCGCCGCATTGGTCGCCCTCGCGATCGCCCGGGCTGCCAAAGGTCGAAAATGGACTCGGATCATCGCCGCCGCCATGGTCGCCTCCACCCTCGCCGGGATCATTGCCAACTCATTGCGACTCACGACCGGGCGGACCCGGCCCCGTGAAAGCCCGAAAGTCGAGCAGGCATTCCACGGCCCATGGCACTCAGAGAAACGCATGTGGCTCATCGGGAACTCCGGCTACAACTCATTCCCGTCCGGTCATACAGCCACAGCCTTCGGCTTTGCGCTGGTGTTCTTGGTCGCTGCACCGCTGACCGGCTTGGTTGTTACGGCCGGCGCCGTGCTCGTCGCCTGGTCGAGCCTCGCCATCGGGGCGCACCATCCCTCGGACATCGTCGTCTCCATTTTGCTTTCCGCGGTGGTGGCCTGGTTCGTTTGGAAGTGGATGAACGGACCCGGCGGCGTCCGGTTGGATCGGATCCTCCGCATGCCGTCTTCATGACCCACGCGCTCGCCTCCATTCCATCATCGAACCGCCTGCGCGGCTTCGTCATCGCCTTGATCCTCGCGCTCTGCGCGTTTGGCAATCTCCCGTGGACCCTCGACGAATACGACCAGGCCAAACAGGCGTTCGTCGCTTACGAAATCGCCACCGGCGGCGATTGGCTCTACCAGCATACCCCGCGCGGACAGACCGCCACAAAGCCCCCGCTGGCCGGCTGGATTTCACTCGGACTGCGCTCGATCGGCCTGCCGTGGGACATCGCCTGGCGGCTGCCGGGATTTGTTTGCATGCTCGTCCTGCTCGGGATTCTGATGCGGGAGGGTCGGCGCTTGGATGCCGATGCCGGTGCGCTGCTCGCCGCTGCGGCGTTCGGACTCAACCTGCTCACCCCACGCATTTCGACGCTCGTGCGCACCGACATGATGCTCACGCTTTGGATTTTTCTGTGCGGATGGTTGATCTACCGGAAAATCCGGGATGGGTCGCGATGGACGGGCGATGAAAAGTTTGCCTTCGCCGCAGCGATGCTGGCCGCCCTGCTGACCAAGGGCCCGATCATCTATGCGTTTCTTCTGCCCGGCATGGCGGCGTTTCTCATCCTGGCCCCGCGTGACCACCGGGCGCTCGTTTGGAGCGGATGGTGGACCTGGCTGGCACCGCTCGGTGTTTTCGTCGCCTGGGGCCTCCACGGCATCCTGACCAACGAGGAGTTTTACCGCGACGTCATCGTCCGCGAATTCTTCAGCCGGTTTGACCAGACCCTGAAAGCCGACGAACGCCAGCAACCGATCTGGTTCTACTTCCCGCACTTGATCCACAAGTTTCTGCCGTGGAGCCTGCTCCTCATCGCGCTGCCGATCTGGTCGGCCAACGTTCGCGCCGCCATTCGGAATCGACCGGAAATTCTCTGGCTCGCGTGCTGGGGACTCGGGGGGCTCATTTGCATGACGTTTGTCCCGTCCAAACGGGTTGATCGCATTTTTCCGATCATTCCGCCGCTCTGCATGCTTTTGGTCGCCATGGTTTCCTCCTGCCAGTGTGGGAATCGGGTCCGGGCCTGGGCCGGAGCCGCGGTCGTCGCCGCCATTCTCTTTGCGGGTGGCTACTTCGCCGGCCTCGTCTGGCTCCAAACCCGCGCCGAGGACAATCGTCTCGTCACCCTCGGCCAGACCGTCTGGAAACTCACGACTCCGGGCCGTTTGGGTGTTGTCGACGGCCGCGACGAGGGAATGATCCTTTACACCGATGGGCGACGATTTCTGAAACCCCGCGAGGCAGCCGCTCTCTGGAACGCCGGCTCGTTGGATGCCCTCCTCGTTCCCGAACGCGAACTCGAGAAGTTCGAAGAACTCCCACCGCCCGCTCTGGTGGCGCCCGGACGCCGCGAACCACGTTATTTTCTTTTCGTCCGCCCGGACCGCCCGTAATCAGATTTCCCATGCCTTATACCCACTTGACTCCGCCCGCCGGAGATCGAATCACGATCACCGGTGGGAAACTTGCCGTTCCATCGAACCCGATCCTGCCTTTCATCCGGGGTGATGGAACCGGCCGCGACATCTGGGCCGCCAGTCAGCGCGTCCTCGATGCCGCGGTCGAGAAGGCCTACTCGGGATCGCGGAAAATTGCCTGGTTCGAGGTATTCGCCGGCGAGGCCTCGAAGGAAAAATTCGACACGTGGCTTCCGGACGACACGATCCTCGCGTTCCAGGAATACCTCGTCGGAATCAAGGGTCCGCTGACCACTCCGGTCGGCGGCGGCATTCGCTCGCTCAATGTCGCCCTGCGCCAGTTGCTCGACCTCTACGTCTGCCTGCGGCCGGTTCAATATTTCTCCGGTGTTCCAAGTCCGGTGAAACACCCGGAGAAAGTCGACATGGTGATTTTCCGCGAGAACACGGAAGACATCTACGCCGGCATTGATTTTGAGGCCGGTTCCGAGGCTGCCCTCAAGACTCTGGAGTTCCTCAAGGAAAACTTCCCGAAAGATTTCAAAAAGATCCGCTTTGGCGCGGAGGCCATCAGCACTGTCGGCGTGGGCATCAAGCCGGTGTCGCAGGAAGGAACCGAACGCCTCGTTCGCGCTGCCATCGAATACGCGATCGCCCAGAACCGCAAATCCGTGACCCTCGTCCACAAGGGCAACATCATGAAATATACGGAAGGCGCATTCCGGGATTGGGGTTACGATCTCGCCAAACGCGAATTTGGTGCGGAGGAAATCGACGGCGGGCCGTGGTGCAAACTTCCGAACGGCGTGATCATCAAGGACGCGATCGCCGACATCACCCTCCAGCAGGTGCTCACCCGGCCGGACGACTTTTCGGTCATCGCGACGCTCAACCTGAATGGCGATTACCTCAGTGACGCCCTTGCCGCGCAGGTCGGCGGCATCGGCATCGCCCCCGGCGGCAACATCAACTACGTGACCGGCCACGCCATCTTTGAAGCCACTCACGGCACAGCTCCAAAATACGCCGACCAGGACGTTGTGAACCCCGGTTCCGTTGTGCTTTCCGGAGAAATGATGTTCCGCTACATGGGCTGGAATGAAGCCGCCGATCTGATCATTCGCGGCCTCAATGGTGCCATCGCTTCCAAGCACGTGACTTACGATTTCGCCCGGCTCATGGAGGGTGCCACCAAGATCAAGTGCAGCGAATTCGGCGACAATATCATCCGCCACATGGCCTGACAGCTCACGGATGGAAGACGGCCCGAAGACAGCCGTCTTTCTTCTCCTTGAACAATCGGTAACCCTCCGGCCCTTCCTCCAGCGGCAGGTGGTGGGTTGCCAGGTACGAGGGATCAAGCTGCCCGGTTGCACCGTATTCCAGCAACCGGGGAACATAGTTTTGCCCGTGTTGCTGCGCCGTCCGGACCGTCAGGCCTTTGTTCATGATGACCCCCATCGGGAATTTGTCGATGAGACCATAAACGCCAAGCACAGACAATGTGCCGCCTTTGCGACAGGCCATGATCGCCTGCCGAAGCGCCTGTCCACGATCCGTCGCGAGACGCAGCACCTGCTTCGTGCGATCATACGCATAGTCGATGCCCGGGCTATGGGCCTCCATGCCGACCGCATCGATGCACGAGTCAGGTCCGCGCCCGCCTGTGAGTTCCCGAAGTGCTTCCTGGATATCATCGTGCATGTAGTCGAGCGGGATCGCGCCGGCTTTTTCCCGCGCCATGCGAAGCCGTTCCGGCAGCCGGTCGATCGCAATCACGCGCTCGGCCCCGAGCAGGTAGGCGCTCTGCATCGCCATCAACCCCACCCCGCCACAACCCCACACGGCAACAGTATCGCCCGGATGGATGTTCGCGAAGTCCGCTCCCATGAAACCCGTGGGGCCCGCGTCCGAGAAAAACAGCGCCTGATCGTCTGAGAGCGATTCCGGAACGTGGAAGCAGGAAAAATCCGCATGCGGCACCCGCACATACTCGGCGTGCGATCCCGCGTAGCCGCCGAATGCGTGGGTGTAGCCGTAGATCCCGGCGGTCGGGTAGCCGAGCAACGGTTCCTGCATCTCCGCATTGGGATTGGTATTGTCGCAACAGGACCAGAGCCCGTGTTCGCAATACCAGCAGTTCCCGCACGAGATGAAGGATGGGATGACCACCCGGTCGCCCTTCTGGACTTTGGTCACAGCCGGGCCGGTCTCTTCGACAATGCCCATGAATTCATAGCCGATCACATCCCCGGGACGAACCGTCGGAATGTAGCCGCTGATAAAATGGAGGTCCGACCCGCAGGTCGTCGTCGAAGTCACCCTTAGGATCACGTCGCGCGGGTTGACAATCTCCGGATCAGGGACTGTTTCGACGCGGAGATCGTTGATTCCGTTCCAACAAAGCGCACGCATGGGATCAGTAGAGGTTGGCGGTCGGACCCTGCCGTCCGCTTGGGTTTTTCTCCAAAGTCGGCAGTTCGCCGGTTTCGACCAGGCTCTTGAATCGCCTGAGCGCTCGAGCCGCAAGGACCTCCGGAACGGGCCGCAACGCCCGCATCGCCGCCCGGGCGGCCCGCCCACCGCGCGGCGCGATATGAAAGTTCAGCCGAACCACCGTCCCGCGGTCGCCCGGAGCGGGCTCAAATCGGATCACACCATCGCTCTCGACCGGTTCACCCTCGCCGGCATGCCAGCGGAGCAACTCGCCCGGCCGCTCATCCGCATACTCCGAACGCCAGGAAACCGGGCGTCCGGGTATCTTGAGCGTCCAGCGGGTCGCCTTTGGTCCGGCTGGGCCGATGTCGGCAACGTGTCCCATGATCAAGGCGAGCTTCGCCGGGTCACGCCAGTATTCGTAAAGTTCTTCCGCTGACCGGCCGATCGTCGCGCTCCGGACGACATGCGCTCCCGAATCCCGTCGACCGCGGGTAGCTGCCCAGAGGTCGAGCGCCAGCGCGCCGCCCACAAAGGCCTTTGCTCCGGCGATTCGCCCGGTGGGACATTTTCCCGAGAACCAAAGCGTGCTCAGCGCAGCGGCATCCAGCACGTCGCCGGCCACCCGCGCCCAGAGCCATGGACGCGGCGAGCGGGACACCAACAGCCCGATCCCATTGATCACCTCTCTCGCACCAAAAGCCCGGACTACGTTGTCGCGACGCGTTCCAAAGTAACGCGCCACGGATTCTGCCGCCAAAATCTCGAACGCCCCCAATCCGATGCTGAACCACCCCAATCCCCGCGCCAACCGATGAGACTCGTCCATGCCAATACAACGCCCCCGCCCCCTCGGGAACGTGTCCCCCGACCCGCCGGTCAGCCGCTTCTCCGCTCGACCCAAATTTTGGGTCGAATGCCCGAGCCTTAGAACTTCCAGCCGAGTCCGGCGGAGATGGAATGGTTGAGGTACTGTTGGTTGCCGAAGCTGGTGTTGTAGTAGAAGAACGCGTTCCAGCGTTCGCCGAATTGGGCGCTGAGTCCGGCGCCGGCGAAGATGCTGTCGCGGTCGGGAGTTTCGGTTTCGTAGTTGAAGCCCGGTCCGCCGCCGCCGTTGAGCGACGCGCCGATCAGTGTCGGGTTTTGCAGGAACTCATGCTGCCAGAACATCCGGATTTCCGGGATGAGTGTGATCGTCTGGCTTAGGTTCCATGTATAAGCCACCCGTCCGCCGAGTGTCATCATCAGGCTGTTGGTATTCTGTTGGCTCAGCCGCAAGTCCAGGCTCTCGGCTCCGCTTTCGCTGAACGGGGCAACTCCCGCATAGGTGTATTGCAACCCGGCAATCGGACCGAATGTGAACCCGTCGGCTTCCCAATCGTGCCCGAGGTTGATTGCAGCGAGGAACGTGCCGCCATCCGGCGAACTGCGTGCCGTGCGGTCGATCGTGCTGAACTCGATCGAGCGCCGCGCCTGGTAGGCATTATAACTTCCGCCGACCACCGCATCGGCATAAAAGCCGCCCTGCGTGTAAGATGCATAAGCTCCAAAGAGCGCGGCGTTGGTCTGTGTGGACGAGCCGTTGGCATAATTGCCGGCCGTGTAGTTGTATCCGCCGTAAAGGCCCGTCCTGAGGTTTGGCTGGCCGGGTTCGCCGAAAAGATAATCCACGCCGGCGAGGAACCCTCCCGATTGTGTGCGGTAGTTCGGAACGCCGGCAAGTCCCTGTGTGCGCGAGAAGATCCCCGTCGCCATCGCCCACGTCGACCAATTCCAGCGCGTGGGGATGACGAGTACGTTCTTCGCATTCTTTGCATCGACCGTCGATTTGCCGTCCGTGTCATGTTTGAGCGGTTGCTCGCCCAGGCCCATCGCCTGGAACCCTCCGGCTCCCAGCCGAACGCTGTTGAGGCGCTGGTTGATCATCTGCGTTTGGGTGAACGCCTGATTGATCGCTGTCTGGGTCAGCGTCTGGTAGAACCCCGGGGCGATCTGGTCGAAGGAGGCTGGATACTGGTCCTCGGATTGCAAATCCAAGGCCGTACTGACCGTCAGCTTGTCGCCGCTCGTCGCGGAAATGTAATCATCCAGTGCCTTTGCCACGCGCCGTTGGTTCGGCGTTACCGCGACCAGCGTGTAGCTGGTCGGAGCCACGATGAGGCTTCCATCCTGCGCCAGGAAGCGGCCGCGGAAGGTGCCGGGCTGCGGCATCTCGATTTCATCGAATTGCCCGGAGATCCTGCCTGCCTGCAGAAATCCATAACGCTGGCCGTACTGGAGC
Source organism: Terrimicrobiaceae bacterium (assembly GCA_033763515.1). Taxonomy (GTDB): domain Bacteria; phylum Verrucomicrobiota; class Verrucomicrobiia; order Chthoniobacterales; family Terrimicrobiaceae; genus JANRKJ01. The sequence goes on from JANRKJ010000025.1 coordinate 113,015, forward strand.
CGGTTGCCAAGATTCAGGACCTGCAAGGTGCCACCGAGGTTTGCCGTGCCGCTGACAATCAGCCGATCGAAGACCGTCGGACTCGCAATTTCCAATTGCAGAGTTCCCGACGAGGTCTGGGTGAAATCACCCACGATGCTGAGCGTTCCCGGGCTGTTCCCCGGGTTGACCGTACCGCGGTTGATGACATGACCAATGATCGTGCCATTGCCGCCGAGGAGCGCGTTTTGGAAGACGGTCAATCCACCGCCAACAATGAATCGTCCGTTGATGAACAAAGCCCCGGCGCCCACCGTTCCCGGCCCGCCGATCTGGAAGTTGCTGTTGGCAAACAACGTTCCCAACCCGCCCTTGGTGAAAAGACCCGGCACGATCACGTTCCCACCCTCGATCGTTCCGGTGCCGTCGTTCACAAGAAAATTCCCGCTCGTCACCCTCAGATTGTTGCGAACCCGCAGGGTGCCGTCGGGATTGAAGATCAGGCTGTTGACCGTGTTGCTGGCCGTCGCATTTCCGGTTTGCACCGGGCCATCGACTAAGAAGTTCGCAGTGGTCGGTGTCCACGGTCCGCCATTGTTCTGCAGCAGCGGCCCGTCCGATGCCCCAATATAACTCACGAGCAGATTGGTGCCGCTTCGCGTAAATGTGGGGCTCAAACCCAGCAGCGCGCTTCCGCTGAATTGCGTCGGCAGGAAATCACCCAGGTTGGCAGCCGAGAGGATCGTGTAGGTCGTGTTCGGGGTGAATCCCGCCGCGTCGGTGAACACAAATTCCCCGCCTGTGCCGCTGAGCGTCAGGTTACCGGAGATCCCCAGCAAATCCGTTGTCGTGCCAAGGTCCGATGCAATCGTTCCGCCATTCCACGTCAGCGAGGCGATGTTCAACGTTCCCACCGGGTCCAGCGTACCGGCATCCAATGTCACCGGCCCCGCGCCCAGCGCGGAGGCATTCGAAGTGCGCAGTACACCATCCGCAACGGTCGTGCCGCCCGTGAATGTGTTGTTGCCCGTTAGCGTTGTCGTTCCTGAGCCGGCGTGTCGGACGCTTAGGGTCCCGGCGAGGACCGGTGTGAATTCCAGATCCGAACTCGTGTGCAGGAACTCCACCACCGCCGTGCCGTTCCCGCCCGTGATCTGCGGGGCCGAGACACTTCCCGCCGTCCCGTTATTGCCAATGCGAAGCGTGCCAGACGAGCCACTTTGGTCGGCAAGGAGAATGCCTGTGCTGGCCGTCAGGTTGCCACCTTCGGCCACTGTCACCGTGTTGTTCCCCCCCGCGCGGCCAATCGTGAGGCTACTCACCGACCAAGTGGAGCCATTGCCGGTGACATTGACCGCATTGTCGTCGGAACTCGCATCGTAGCCCAGGAACGAATTGCCGGTCACTCCGACCGTCGCGCCATTGGAGATCGTGAGCGAGGAATTGCTTCCGCTGGATCCGACCCGCAGCGTTCCGCCGATCGTCCACATTGAACCCGTTCCATTGACCGTCACAAAATTGTCAGCCGTCGTGCCGTTGGAGCCGCTCCCTCCGCCGATGCGCACGTTGCGGTTCGTGACCTCGGCTCCCGCCAGAATGGCCATTGAATTCCCAACGCCACTGCGCCCCACATAGAGCGTGCCGTTGTTGCTGAACGTCGAACCATTCCCGCTGACCGTCAGCGTGTTGTTTCCGGAGCCTGCGTTTGCACCTATCAGGAAATCCGGATTTCCGGAAAGCAGCGATCCGCCCAAGAGGACTTCGAGTGCATTGTCCGAGCCGTCGTAGCCCAGATAAAACGTACCATTGCTTGTCCAGGAAGCTTCCGGCCCGGTGATGCTCCCCGTGTTGCCATCCGAGGCCGCAAGGAACCCAAAGAAAGCACCGACACTTTGCACGGAACCACTCTTGCCGATCTCCAGCGATCCGCGTCCGCCGTAGCCGACCGTCAGTTCCCCCAAACTGGTCCAAACCCCGCTGGCGATATTGGCACTGCTGACCGAGGGCGAATTGACGCCGATGAAGGCCTTTGTGTTGGCAAGCGTTCCATTGCCTGAGAGTTCCAGCGTCCCGTTGCCGGTGTAGCCGACATACAATTCATCCGCGAACGTGGCATTTCCTCCAGCGACCTCGAGCTCACCTGCGGCCCCGCCGTCATATCCCAAATACCCGCGGAACGCAGAGAGCGATCCACTTGACCCAACAGACATCGTGGCCGATTGCCCGGACGCCTCGCCCACGGTCAAATTCGCGGACGAATGCGTGATCGAGCCGTTGGAAGACACAACCAGCGAGCCGTTCCGGACGGTGGTGCCACCGGTGTAGGAGTTGCTCCCCGAAAGCGTGAGCGTGCCATTGCCGGTTTTGATCAACCCACCGGAACCGGTCGAGTTCCCCGAGAATGTCGTCGAGCTGTTGTTGCTGCCGGCAGTCAGCGTCGCATTGAGCGTCACGGATCCGGCACCGGCGAGCGAACCAATGGTCTCGGCACCGTCCAACCGGAGTGTGGCCCCGCTGTTCACCACAACGGCTCCGCTGTCGGAGATCGCTGACCCGCCGGTGAGAAGCAACGTGCCGGCGCCGACAGTCGTTGTTCCCGTGTAGGTGTTGTTTCCCGAAAGCGTCAGCGTTCCATTGCCGGTCTTCTCCAGCGGGCGGCTGCCGCCCGTTTCGCTGATGTTGCCAGACTGCGTGGCCGAGCCAGTCAGGACCTGCAACTGGGTATCATTGGAGTTGAGCAGGATGGGATTCGCAATCGTGACGCCGTCCGCATAATCGATCACCGATCCTGTCGTGGTGATCGTGCCGGTCCCTGCCGCCGTGTTGCTGCCCAGCGAAAGCGTTCCGCCGGCCACGGTGACGCCTCCGCTGAAGCTGTTGTTTCCGGTGAGGAAAGTGGTTCCCGTCCCATTTTTCGTTACGGTGATGTTTCCCTGAATTTCGGCGGCCAGCGTCACGTTTCCGGTATGATTGAAATGGATGCTTCCGGCGCCTGAACCGGTGACCCGGTCTACAGAGAGGATTCCGGCGGCACCACCGCTGCCGATATTGATCGTACCGACCCCGCCGCCCGAGCCTATTTGGATCCCCAATGCAGCAAACTCGCCTCCGTCTTCCACCGTGAGAGTCCCCGTGCTGAATTGGCCCAGCTGTACGACAAGAGGGCTCGAGACTTTTGAGCCGGCTCCTTTGACGTTCAATACTCCGCTTTCCCCATAGCCGAGGAAAATTTGGTTCGCCTCGACGAGGCCTTGGTTTTCAACCGTGAGGCTGCCATTGCCGCTTTCTCCAACGTAGAGCTGTTGCGAGTTCGTCCACTGGGAGCCATTTCCAGACACCAAGGCAATCCCGGTTCCACCAAACGTGCCGATTAAACTCAGATCATTTTTCAGCGTGCTGCCTCCTTCGATCTGCAGTTGCCCCGTTTGATCCGGGACGTTTCCAACGGATACGATGTTGCCTGTCGCGGCTCCACCGCCATTCAGCCGCAAGGTCCCGTCCCCCACCGTGGTGTTGCCGGAGTACGTGTTATTGCCCGTCATTGTCAGCGTTCCATTGCCTGATTTGGTCAGCGAACCGTTGCCTCCGAGGCCGGTCGAGATCGTGGCATTGAACCCGTTCGTGTCAAAAGTCGCGCCTCCAGCGAGGAGCGTGACCTCTCCCGCGGAGAAGTTTTGAAACACATTCGCCGAACTGGAAATGGAGCGGAAAACTCCACCGTCGAAATTGATGTTGGCGGAACTTCCCTTCTCGATTTCGACCGTCGCAACAATTCCGCCTGAACTGACATTCAGCGTGCCGTTGCCACCTGAAGGTCCGAGCAAAAATTCGTCGGTCTCAGCGCTCGTCTGCAGGAGCGCTCCAGACGACACGTTGAGAACGGCGCTCGCGGAAGCTCCCACCACCACATCCACCAGAGGTCCCGAACTAAAAACCGCGCTTGTTCCGGATCCCGACACGCTCATTTCACCGGGCGTGATGAGCCCGAGGGTCAGCCGCTCGCCGGAGAGAGATGCTCCCCCGGAAACATGGAACGCTTGGCTGCCCCGAACCCGCAAGACTGCCACACTGGCGTTGCCGGAACTCAGATTCGCAGGACCATTCGAGATGATCTCGGCGTCCGATCCGCTATTGGGAATGCCATCCGACCAGTTGCCGCTCTTCTGCCAGTCGCTGTCGACTGCGCCGGTCCAAAATGTATCCGCCGAGACAGGAAAAGCGGTAATGACCAGAACCCCGCCGAGAACGGCGACCATTTTCCTGGGGGGCATCAACTGGAAAGGGGAATCGGATGTTTTCATGGCTCACTGGGTTGCGCCGACGGGTACCTGACGGCGGGTCCCCACGAAATTGCGTCATTCCGCCAAGCGCTAGCAATCAAAAAACCGGGGGCGGTCATCGCGTGAACGACTCCGCCGCCGGGCCCGGCCGGGCGATCGATTTACCCCTTCCATCTGCAACGTTGCGGCTGCACGGAATTGTCACAAACAAAGGATTGCCAAGCGATCGACGATCTTCTCGATTCGCGGTCATCGTGAAAACCGCGCAGGAATACATTGATGAGACGCCACTTTGGCCGGACGGAACCAAGACCCCGTCGGTGCCATTGACCACCATGCAGTTCCGGATTTTCGCGTTGGCCTGCGCGGGAAAGTTTTTTGAGGGCATGGTGGTCTTCATGACCGGCGTGGCGCTGCCGCTGATCCGGATGGAGTTTCATCTCACCCCGGCGGACACGGGGTTGGTCACGGCGGCCTCGCTGGCGGGGATCCTTGTCGGTGCCACGGCCTTAGGTGGCCTCGCAGACATCGTCGGGCGAAAGAAGATGTTCATCGTGGAGATGATCATTTTCACACTGTTTCTGGTCGCGCTGACGTTCAGTCCGAATTTCCCGTTGCTGGTCATTTTCCTTTTCGGAGCGGGTGTGGCGTTGGGGTGTGATTACCCGACGGCGCACGTCGTGATCTCGGAGAGCATTCCGTCGCGAACACGTGGCCGGCTTGTCCTCTCAGCGTTTGCGTTCCAGGCTGTCGGAGCGCTCTTTGGATCCATCGTCGGCTTTGTCATTCTCCATCAAAACCCGAATTTGGAAGCGTGGCGTTGGATGTATGCGGTGGCGATCATTCCCGCCGTGCTGGTGATCATCGGCCGGTTCTTTATCACCGAGAGCCCGCACTGGCTGGTCTCGAAAGACCGGCTGCCCGAGGCCGAATCGGCCGTCCTGACACTTCTGAAGCGGCACCCGGTCTACCCGAAGCACGTCAAGCTGATCAACCCGCACGAGGGGAAACCGAAGAAGCACGCGCACATCGGCACGCTCTTCAATTCAAAGAACCGCCGGGCGACCATCCTGGCCTCAATTCCGTGGTTTCTCCAGGATCTCGGCACCTATGGCATTGGAATTTTCACGCCGACGATTCTCGCGTCGATGTTGGGTCACGAGTCCGCCGGGCACACGCTCTCTGACGTGGTCCGCAACGACATGCTGGCCGCCAAAGGCTCGGCGATCATGGACTTCTTTTTCTTCGGCGGCATCATCGCCGCCATCCTGTTGGTCGAACGCGTCGGCCGCATCAAATTGCAGATCGTCGGCTTCATCGGCTGCGCGGTCGGGTTGGTTCTGGCAGCGATGTCGATCCGTCCGGATGGCGGCAACGACATGACATTGCTGTTCGCGGGCTTCATCCTCTTCTATTTCATGACGAACCTTGGTCCGAACGCGATGACCTACCTGATCGCCGGTGAGGTCTTCCCGACCAACGTCCGCGGACTTGGGGCCGGCGTGGCCGCCTCGGCTGGCAAGATCGGCGCGGTGATCACGGCGTTCTTTTTCCCGATCCTGCTCAAATCAATCGGCACGGCGGCCCTGCTCTACCTGCTCGTCATCGCATCGATCCTTGGCGCGATTGTGACCTGGCTCTTCGCCATCGAAACCCGCGGACGGAACCTCGAGACGTTCGGGGTCGAGTAAGACGCTCAGAGGAAGCGTTTGCGCTCGGCCGGGTCGAGCAGCGAGCAAGTCGCGACGCGGCCGGCCAATCGGTATCTCACGGCGGCGACGAAGGCATAAACCGCATCACGAATCGGCCGCGGCACGATGCTAAGCCAGGCGAGATAGCGCCACGGCCGGTCCAGTTTGCTCGCAAGCCGCAAGGCCCCTTCGCTGCGGTAGTGGGCTGCACCGTTTTCGATGAGAACGAATGTGCCGGGCGGAGGCGGGGGAAGCTGTCGGTCGCTCAGAACCGCGGATGCGGCTGGCGAGCCCAACGCGGCAAATCGGATGCGTCCCGAAGGATCATGCCGAATCACAAAACGGGCCACGCCATTGCACAGCACGCATTCCCCGTCGATCAGGACGATCGGGTCAGAGTCGATCGAGAAGTTTTTGGTGGATGCCATCGAAACCGCCGTTCGAGAAAACGACGACGACGTCGCCGTCCTGCGCAAGCGGTTTCAGCTTCGCGACGATCGCATCGGCCGTCGGTTCATAGAAGGCCGGCTTGCCGTCGGCCCCGATGTCCGCCACAACGCGTTCGGGGTCGAGACGCTCGTTTTCGGGCAATTGGTCGAGCCGGGCGACCTGCGCGATAAAAACACCGTCCGCCACCTCAAACGCCGCCGGAAGTTCATGCTGGAAAACCGCTCGCCGCGTTGTGTTGGAACGCGGCTCGAAGATCGCCCACAATCGGGACGCGCCAAACCGGGCACGCAATCCGGCCAGCGTCTCGCGGATCGCGGTCGGGTGATGCCCGAAGTCGTCGATGATTGTGATACCGCGGACAGTTCCGCGAACTTCCTGCCGACGCTTGATGCCGCGAAACGAAGCAAACGCAGCGCGGGTTTCATCCGGCGTGATCCCGTAGTAATGGGCTGCCGAGGCGGCCATGGCCGCGTTTCGAACGTTGAAGTCCCCGCTCAGCGGGATCTCGAAGCGTTCGCCAAAGAGTTCGAAAGCCGACCCACCCGGCGTGTGTTCGACATGGCGGATCTGGTTTCCGCAATTCTCCGAAAACCCGACCTCGACGATCGGGGCCGGGCAGGTTTTGGCCACATCCCGGCAATGCGGATCATCGCCGTTGAGCAGGACCATGCCTTCCGACGGCACGATGTTTAACAACCTCCGGAAGCTCGTCTTGATCTCCTCCACGTCACGATAGATGTCCGCGTGGTCGAACTCGATGTTGTTCACGATCACCAATTCCGGCAGGTAATGGACAAACTTCGATCGCTTGTCGAAGAACGCCGTGTCGTACTCGTCGCCTTCCAAAATAAAATGCCGCGATTCGCGCAGTTTCGCCCCCTGGCCGAGGTTGGCAGGAATGCCGCCGATCAGGAAACTCGGCTCGCGCCCGGCCGATTCAAAAATCCACGTGAGCAACGACGTGGTCGTCGTTTTTCCATGCGTGCCGGTAACGACCAAATTGTGCCGTCCGCGCAGGAAAAAATACTTCAATGTCTCCGGAAGTGAAAGATAGGCGAGCTTGCGGTTCAGGATCGCTTCGACGGCCGGATTGCCCCGTGTCATGGCATTTCCGATGACGATCACATCGGCATCCGGAATCGCCTCAGGATCATATCCAGGCGTGATGACGACGCCCTTCTCCCGCAAAAAATCGCTCATCGGCGGGTACACCTTGTCGTCCTGGCCGGTGACGGTGAATCCCCGGTCGTGAAGCGCCGCGGCGACAGCCCCCATGGCCGTTCCACAGATGCCCAGAAAATGAATGCGCTGGAAACCGGCGTTCATCGGCTGCGTCGGCCCCACCGCAGGAGGAGGATGCATTTCAAGGCCATCACCAGAACCCCTGCAAACAAAAGAGCCGCCTTCAACATCGGGCGGGACATCAGTAGACGTCCTTCCGGTAGCGCTTCTGCTTTTTGAGGTTGTCGATGTATTCCTTGGCCTGCTCGGGCGACATCGCACCGCGTGTCTCCACGATGCTGTGGAGCGCGGCGTCCACATCCTTCGCCATGTTCTTGGCGTCACCGCAGACATAGAAATAGGCGCCGCCTTCGAGCCATTCGAACAACTCGGCCGAATGCTCAATCATGCGGTGCTGCACGTAAATTTTCTCGGCCTGATCGCGCGAGAACGCCGTGGTCAGCCGCGACAGGATCCCACGCGAGGCCGCCGCCTCCAATTCGTCCTGATAGAGGAAATCCGTCGCCGCCCGCTGGTCGCCAAAGAAAAGCCAGTTCTCACCGGTCGCGCCGGCTTTTTCCCGTTCCTGCAAGAACGCGCGGAATGGCGCGATCCCGGTTCCCGGACCGACCATGATGACTTTCGCCGAAGGATCCTCCGGCAGGCGGAAATGTTTCGCGGTGTGCACGAAGACCGGCACGCCGCCCTCCGCCCGCTCGGCCAGGAACGTCGAGCAAACGCCCGCCCGTCCGCGCTGGCTGTGGCCGACCGTGTAGCGGACGACCGCCACCGTGAGGTGCACGGCTTCACCGACCGCTTTTTGTGACGACGCGATCGAATACAACCGCGGCTGGAGTTTGCGAAGGGTCTTCACAAACTCCTCCGCCGTGAACTTCGCGGCCGTGAACTCCTGGAGGACGTCCAGCACATCCCGGCCAAAAACGAAATTCTCGAGGTCCGCCTTCGCAGCCGGATCGAGGAGGGTCTTCAAAAACTCCGCCGAGCTATCCCGTTCCGAAACCGCCTCGAGCAGTTGTTTCGAGGGCTCCGTGATGATGTAACTGCGCAGCAACGCATCGCGCAGCGTCGCCGGAGCACCGTCGGCGGTCGTCACGGACTCGTCGCCCGTCAGACCCAGTTCATGCAGGATCAATTCGACCAGCGAGGGATCATTCGTCGGAAACACACCCAGCGAATCCCCGACTTCGTATTGCAGCCCCGATCCCTCCAGCGAGATCTCAAAATGCCGCGTGTCTTTGTTGGACCCCGCCGCGGTGAGTTTGCGGTTCACCGCCAGTCGGGCCGGAAATGGATTCTTGCGGGAGTACCCGCCCTCGGATGACATGGGCAGCTAATTAAGAAGATGACTCCCGCGAGCGCAAGCCCGGGAAATCGAGCTTCTCAGGGACGGCGGAGCGCCCGCTGAACGACGAACGAATTGTCCAGAATGTCGTAGATCCGCTGGACCGGAGTCACGCGGTTGGAAATGAAGTCGAGATTTCCATCGCGGCCGATGATCGCAATCGTGAAGCCGTCCGGCGCATTGAAATCAAACGCCACCCGGGGACCATCCGGCACGGTGACAAACGGGATGTTCGAGCGGACCACTCCCGGTTCACGCGAGAACGCCGCCACGCACACCACACGCTCGGCGGCGATCCGCTCGTACATCCTCTGCAGTTGTCCAACCTGTGAGCGGAACGCCCACTGACGCGGAGAATTCGCGATGAGGACAATGACCGCCCGGCCGCGAAAATCTTTCGATGACTTCGTGGCGCCGCTCGCGTCCACCCAGCGGAATTCCGGCGACGGACGGACCACTTCGGCGGAAACCCCCGCCAAGCCCGCCATCAAGGCGGCAACAAATGCAAAAATGTGTCGGTTCATATTTTCATCAACTCCGCTTCCTTCGCCTCGACATGCTTGTCGACATCGGTCACGAACCGGTCGGTCAATTTCTGGATGTCCGTCTCCGCATCGCGCAGCGTGTCCTCGGTGAGGATGCCGTCTTTCTGGAGCTTCTTGGCCTGGTCCATGGCGTTGCGACGGCAAGCCCGGATTCGCACCCGGCCCTCCTCGGCGAGTTGTTTCACGGTTTTCGCCAGATCCCGACGGCGTTCTTCCGAAAGCTCGGGAATCGGGATGCGGATGAGCTTTCCATCGACCGCCGGATGGATCCCGATGCGCGATTCGTTGATTGCGCGTTCGATATCGCGGACAGTGGAGGCATCAAACGGCTGGATGACCAGCAACCGCGGCTCGGGCGCGGAGATCAATGCCAGTTGCTTCAACTTCATGGACGAGCCATAGGCCTCCACGTCCAGATTTTCAACGAGCGCGGGCGAGGCCTTGCCGGTGCGGATGGCAGCAAATTCATGGAGCATGAATTCCAGCGCCTTCTCCATGCCCTCCTCCGCTTCAAAAAGAACTTCGTCCAGCGTCATGCCGCAGCCTCCGGGCGTTCGGACACGAGCGTGCCCACCGGTTCGCCGGCCAGTGCCCGCCGGATGTTGTCGGGTTGGTTCATGTCAAAAATGATTATCGGCATGCGGTTGTCCATGCAAAGGCTGAATGCGGTCGAATCCATGACTTGCAGCCTCCGGGCCAGGGCGTCCGAATACGTGATGTGTGAGAAACGTTTCGCATCCGGGTTCTTCATCGGATCGGAATCATAGACTCCGTCGACCTTGGTGGCCTTGAGGATGACCTGCGCCCCAATTTCGTTCGCACGCAGCGCGGCCGTCGTGTCCGTCGAAAAGAAGGGATTCCCGGTTCCCGCGACGAAAATCACGACGCGGCCGAGCTCCAGATGACGCACCGCACGGCGAAGAATGAACGGCTCCGCGACATTGTGCATTTCGATCGCCGTCTGCACACGGACCACGACACCCAGCGCCTCGATGGCACTTTGGAGCGCCAGCCCGTTGATCACCGTTGCCAGCATCCCCATGTAATCCGCCGTCGTCCGATTCATTCCCCGATGGGAGGCCGACAACCCGCGCCAGATGTTCCCGCCGCCGATGACAATCGCCAGTTCGATTCCGAGCTTCTGGACTTCGGCGATCTCACCCGCCATCCGGTTCACGATCTGAGGGGAAATATTGTCACGGCTTCCCGGCTCCCGGAGCGCCTCGCCGCTCAACTTCAAAACAACCCGCTTGTATCGCGGCGTTAGGGAATTCGACATCGTGACCGGATGAAACCCGATGCAACCGGGGTTGGTCAATAGCATGCTGCTCGGGAAAGCCGTTGTTGACCGCGTGCCGCGCCGCCGGGAAACTCGGTCATGCCCGCTCCCGACCCCGCCGCAGCCCTCAAGAAGGAGGCGCTCGCTGCCGTGCGTCAAATCTACAAAGACCACGCCGGCCGCAACTTTCTCAGAAACTGCACGTTGCGCACGGGTTGCTGCCGGTTTGCACAAACCGGCGAGGTCCCGCTGCTCACCAAAGGCGAGGCCCTTCTGGCCATGCAAGCCCTCCGCGCCACGGGTCGCCGCTCGGTCCGCCGCCCCGCGGATGGCGCCTGCCCCCTCCTGGACCCACGCACTGCCCGCTGCCTCATCTATGAGGCGCGACCGTTCGGTTGCCGCACCCATTTTTGCAGCGCCGCGGGAGGCCCGCATGCCCGCCGCGACGTGCTCGATCTGATCCGTCGACTGGAGGAATGGGACGCCCGTCTCGGCGGCGATGGTCCCCGTTCCCTCCACGCCGCGCTCGACGAGATCATTGACTGAACCGGCCCTGAACTGTTCAGGAGCAACATCCTTGTGGTCGCGAGGACGTGTGCCAGACTGCGAAAAGTTCGGTTCCCCCTCTCATGAACTCGAGACTTCTTTTTCTGTGTACTTCTGCGGTTGCACTTGCCGTTCTCCCGGCCCGAGCGGTGGTCACCGCATACGACGACGCCAGCAATCTCCCCTACGCCTCGGAACCCGGCTATCGCGGGGTCTCGAACGGCGACAATGGCGGATTCGGATTTGGCGCCTGGTCATTTTCGACGAACAACGGCGGCTTTTTCACCCACAACGAGGACCGAAACGTCAACAACCGTCCCGAACAGGCGGTCAATCCCCTGCTGCAAAGCAGCGGCGGACGGTATTTCGCCCTGTGGCACTCCGACGGTTCCGGCTTTTCGACCGCAACCCGGACAATCCTTGGCGGGCTCAGTGTGGGCGACACGTTCAGCATGTTCATGGAACACGGCTGGGTCGACGACTTCCGAATCATCGGGTTTCGAATGATCAACGCCTCGTCGGACCAGCAGGCCGCCTTTTACTTTTTGGGCGGACCCGGCGGCGGTTACCGTCTCGACAGCGGTATTGCCCAGCAATCCACCAGTCAGGGCTGGACCCCTGAAGGCATGCAGGTGTCATTCACGCTCATCTCGAGCACAACATTTTCGCTCGAGATCGACTTTCTTGGACCCAACACCACGGAGACGCTCAACGGGACGCTTCAGACGACCGGAGGCGTGGCCGGTTTCCAATTGTTCTCCGGCTCGGAGTTTGGCGGCTGGGAGCGGGACTTTTACTCGAACCAGTTCACGGTCAATGCCATTCCCGAACCGTCGACTTTGCTTCTCGGCACCGTGGGCCTTGTGACCCTCGCGCTGGTCCGGCGGCGGACCTCCTGAAAAGTCATTGCCAGGCCCGCGGGGATGGCCGATGTTCACCACCGTGGTTCGCTCGGGCTTGACACTCTTTCTTGTTCTGGCGTTTTGGCCGGCCTTTGGCGGTCAGCTGGTCGTCTCTGTTGCCGATGATTGGTCCTCGACGTCGGGACGGCTCCAGATGTTTGAACGAAACGGCCGCACCTGGACGGCCGTCGCCCCGCCATGGCGCGTTCTTTATGGCGCATCCGGTCTGGCATGGGGACGCGGTTTGCATGATCCGGCGCCGCCCGCGCCCGACGTCCCGCTCAAGCGCGAACGCGACAAACGCGCTCCCGCCGGGCTTTTCGAGATCGGGAAGATCTACACGTACGATCGCGCTTTGCCGACCGGCTCGGATTTCCCGTTCCACACGATCACCGAAGCGGATGCGTGGATCGATGACCCGACCCACCCGGATTACAACCGGCACGTTCGCGTTGATCCGAACGATCCGCCGCCGTGGTTCGAGAAGCAACGCATGCGCCTCAACGACCCCCCTCACCGCTGGCTGGTCGAGATCCGGCACAATTCCGACACAATCATCCCGGGTGCCGGCAGTGCCATTTTCTTTCACATCCAGCGTGGGCCGGAACGCCGCTCAGCCGGGTGCACCGTGATGCCGCAGGATCGCATTGTCGAACTCATCCGTTGGCTGCGGGCCGATCAACGCCCGCGCTACGTTTTGTTGCCAAAGGCCGAGTATCTGCGCGTGTGGAAGGCATGGGACCTTCCTCCGCCCGAGGTGGCGGCGGCCGTTTTTGGACCGTAGAGCCGGACGGGATCCTCAGGGCGTCCCAACCCGTTCGGACGCGCGAAACCCGGGCATGATGACGTTCATCGGGTCTTTGATCATCGGTCTGCTTGTCGGAGCCATTGCGAAATTGATCATGCCAGGGCGCGATCCCGGAGGCTGGATTGTCACGATTTTGCTGGGCTTGGCCGGGTCGCTCGTGGCCGGATTTCTGGGCCGCGCGATGGGATGGTATCAGGACGGCGAACCCGCGGGCTTTCTGGCGTCTGTTGCCGGCGCGATCCTTCTTCTGGCTCTCTATCGAGTGGCATTTGGCCGGCGCGCCCGATGAAGCCGGTCATCCTCCTCGCCGTCGTGCTCATCGGTTCTACCGGATGCGCGGAGCAGGCGCTCGAGGAACCAGCTTCGCATCCGCGGATGAGCCCGGTATTGCAGGGCGGACAAGTTCGGGTCACGACCGGCGCGAGCGGAAGCTATCTCGGGCCGGAGCCTGTTCACCAAGTGGTGCCAAATCGTTCCGTTCGGCCGGTTGCGATTCCCCCGACCGACACAGCGGAAGTCGAAGTGGAAACCCGATGACGACCTGCGGGTCGCATCTGAAAGCAATCGACAGCCGTTCGAGCGATCCTCGGTTGCTATGAAAATCATCCCGCGCAAAATACACGGCGTCTTGGACTATCTCGTCGGTGCTCTTCTGATCGCTGCTCCATGGGTACTGGGTTTCGCTGACAATGGACCGGCAACCTACCTGCCCGTAACCTTGGGTTCGCTGACGATCCTTTACAGCCTGCTCACCAACTACGAAATGGGCGTGCTGCGGGTTATCCCGTTTCCGGCTCACCTGGTCATGGACTTCGCCTCCGGCCTCCTCCTCGCAAGTTCGCCGTGGATTTTCGGATTCGAGGACCGCGTCTGGATTCCGCATTTGGTCGTCGGTCTGGTCGAAATTGGATCGTCGATCATGACCCGCTACTCCGATCCCGTTCTTCACGCCCGGCCGCGCACGGCCTGACGCCACGGCGCCGCGTCGCCGGCCGGGGGCGAACCATTCCGGCCGGCTCCGAGGGGAAAAAAATCCGCGCCTCGAGGCCATCCGCCGGGCTCCCCCCATTCGATCTTTGGACCGATGGGGACGTTCTTCGACCAAGTGGCACCCGGGGTCTGGATTGCGGGGTTTCCTCTCAGGCGGATGGGCGCGGAGATGCGCCGGAATGTCACCGTTCTGCTCCTGTCGGATGGACGAACTGTCATCCACTCCACAGCGCCCTTTTCCGATGAGCACATTGCGGCGATCCGGAGCTTGGGACAGCCCGGGTGGATCGTGGAAGGCAGCATTCGACATGACACATATGCGGCGGAAGGCCGGGCGGCCTTTCCAGAACTGCCCTATCTGGCTCCGACCGGCTTTTCGAAGGAACTGGAGTTTCCGACCGGCGAACTCCTGCCCGCTCCGGGAGAGTGGGACGGAGAGCTGGACGTGCTCCACATCGAGGGCGCTTCCTCGATGGGTGAATACGTGTTTTTTCACCGCGGCAGCCGCACGCTCGTCGTCTGTGATCTGCTCTTCAACTTCGCCCTTCACGAACCGCTTTGGACCGAGCTACTGATCCGCGCGGCGTCGATTGGCGACGCTCATACTCCGGGAATGAGCCGCCTGTTCAAAATGTCGGTTGATGATCTGAGGGCGTTTGGGGCGTCGATGCGACGCGTGCTGGAGCTGAACTTTGACCGTGTGATCGTCGGCCACGGCGACGTGATCGCTTCCGGGGGCAAAGAAGCCCTTCGCACCGCACTGCGTGAGGCCGACCTCCCGCAGGAATGAAAACCCTCGCCACAGCCTTGCGCCAAGCAACGGCCGTCCACCATCGTGCAATGGAAGCAAAAATCGACATCGCCCAAATCGTCGCAGATCCCCAACGCTGCCAATCGATCCTCGCCTCGCTCCTGGGCTTCTACGAGCCGTTGGAAAAACAATTGATCACGGCTGCCAACTGGCGCGAATGGGGTATCCAGATGGCGGCCCGGTCAAAGACACGGTGGTTGGAGGAGGACCTTCGCACATTCGAACTTTCGCCGGATGCGATCGCCGCGCTCCCTCGCTGCGGTGCTCTTCCGTCCATCGACAGTCCCGCTGCCGCGATCGGCTGTGCATACGTCCTGGAAGGCGCCACGCTCGGTGGGCGGCAAATCACCCAGATCCTTAAAAACGCCGGACGCCCGCCGCTGAGGTTTTTCGAGTCATACGGAGACGCCGTGGGGGAAAATTGGCTGGCGTTTCTCCGTGCCCTGGAACTCTTCGAACGCCGCGGCGGCGACGTGGAAGGCGCCTGCGAGGCAGCCATCGCGACGTTCGCCTCGCTTTCCATTTGGATCGATCCATGCCGAGAATGACCGAACTGCCAGACGACCCCTTCGCCGAGTGCGGACAGGAACCAATCCACGTTCCGGGAACCATTCAGCCGCACGGTATATTGATTGTTTTTGATTCCAACGGCATCTGCCACCACTTCAGCGCCAACGCCGAAGAATTGACCGGCCAACCTCCGGCCGCACTCGCCGGCCGTCCACTGCAGGAGTTCATCCCCGTCCAACAGTTCCCGATGCGGCAGGCCGGCGTCGATCCGACGATGCAATCTCCGTTCTCGGTGGACATCTCAGGACGTCCGCTGGACGCCTGGCTCCACCAGAGTGCGAATTGGTGGGTCGTGGAACTCGAACCGCGGATCGGTCCCGACGATCGTCGACTCCATCGGCGCGTTGCGGCCGCCGTGACGGGTTTGCGGGACGCTCCCGACTTTCCGACCCAACACCTGCGAACCGCCCGCTTCGTCGCTGAGTTGACCGGATTTGATCGGGTGATGGTTTATGAATTCGGCCCGGACTGGCACGGCGAGGTGGTCGGCGAACATCGCAACGTCGCCGTGGAGTCGTATCTCGGGCACCACTTTCCTGCCTCCGACATTCCAGCGCAGGCGAGGGCGCTGTACGCGCGGAATCGTCTTCGTCTGATCCCGGATGTTGATTACGAACCGGTGCCGATCGTGCCCGAAATGCCGACCCCGATCGACCTGAGCCAATCCGTGCTGCGCAGTGTTTCGCCGGTGCACTTGGAATACCTGCGCAACATGGGAGTCGGGGCTTCGATGTCGATCTCGCTCATCGTAAATGGCCGGCTCTGGGGACTCGTCGCGTGCCACCATCGCACGCCAAAGGTCGTGCCGGCCGGCATCCGGGCCGCCTGCGAAGCGTTCGGTGAAGCGGTCTCGCTCGAAATTGCCCACCGGCAGGAAACCAGAACCCTGCGCCTCCGTGCGACGGCGGGTCGGATCCAAACGCGCTTTTTCGACGTCCTCGCCCGGGAGCACAACGTCGTCGATGCCCTGGTGCGCTACACGCCGCGGTTGCTCGAATTCCTCGGTGCCGGCGGAACGGCTCTCCGCCTCAACGGAACAACAACGCTCCATGGAGCCACCCCTTCTCCCGCTCAGGTTGAAGCCCTCTTCGACTGGCTGCAAGTTCAGGAGGTGAATCCGATCTTCTCCACAGATCGACTCGCAGAGGTCTACCCGCCCGCCGCAGACTACGGCAGCAAAGCCAGCGGATTGCTGGCGCTGAAATTGTCGCGGGTCGAACCTCATTACGTGCTCTGGTTTCGTCCGGAGGTGCTGGCCACCGTGACCTGGGCCGGCAAGCTCGAGAAACCACGTCGTTCCGACGGACGGCTCCATCCGCGAAAATCGTTCGACGCATGGAGCGAACGGGTCCATGGCCGTTCACAGCCCTGGACGGAAGCCGAGCACACCGGCGCGCTGGAACTCTTGCAGGCAATCAACGCCCTTGTCCTCCGACGCACCGAACATCTGCTGAGCGAGAATGCCGAGCTTGAACGCAAAAACATCGACCTCCACTCGTTCGCTTACATTGCTGCACACGACCTCAAGGAACCCCTCCGGGGCATTTCCCACTATTGTGCCTTTCTCCGGGAGGATCACGCGGCCGACCTCAACGAAGAAGCGGTCCGCAAACTCGATACGATCGACGGACTCGTCCGGCACTCCGAGGAATTGATCGAGGCGCTCAATCATTACTCGCGCATCGGGAGGATCGAACTGAGCCGCCAACCCGTCGAAATGAACAAGATCGTTGACCAGATCATTGAAACATTATCCATCACCAACCCGGATGTTGAGTTCCGCCGGAGCGACTGCCTTCCCAACGTCGATGCCGATCGCGTGTTGATGCGCGAGGTTTTCCTCAACCTTCTCACCAATGCGGCCCGCTATAACATAAGCTCTCCAAAGCGCGTGGAGATCGGATGGACGCCCGAGCACGGCGGAACGTTTTTTGTCCGGGACAACGGGATCGGGATCCCCGCCAAACATTACGAATCTGTTTTTCGCATCTTTCGCCGGCTTCATGGAAACACCGAGTTCGGCGGAGGAACCGGCGCTGGACTCGCCATTGTCAAAAGCATCATCGAGCGCCATGGCGGCCGCATCTGGCTGGAGTCCGAACCCGGCGTCGGCTCGACCTTTTTCTTTACGCTCGCATGAAACCGCCAGGCAACAGCGTGCTGGTTGTGGAGGATTTTGATCCGGATTTCGAACTCGTTTGCCGACGCCTGCGTGCGGTCGCACCCACCCTGCAGGTGTCACGCCTTCACGACCTCGACGAAATTGCGCGATGGCTCGATCATCCCGAGCCCCCTCCGAGCCTCGTCCTGCTCGATCTGAGTTTGCGCGATGGCGACGCTTCCCGCCTCCTCGCGGATTTTCGCCGGGCCCTCCAAAAGGTTCCCCTGGTCGTCTGGTCCGCTTCGCCCGACCCGGACGTGCCGCGCCGGTGCCTCGCGTCCGGAGCCGACCGGTTTATCAGGAAAGTCGCTGATGGAAACGCTGTCGCAAAGCAGCTTGATTTCCTGATCGCGCGGTGGGTCTTGGCTCCTGCCGATTAAGCCACATCTATGGAGACCCAGATCGCCCTGAAAGTTCTCATCCTCGACGACAATGCCATCGATCGCGAAACTTGCCGACGTTACCTGGGCCGAAAGCCCGGCGCCGGGTTTGAATTTGTCGAACACAGCTCGATCGCGGGAGCGTGCGATCTCGTGCTGCGCGAAAATCCCGACTGCATCCTGCTCGACTACCATCTCAACGACGGAACCGGAGTCGACTTCCTCTCGGATCTCGCCCCGCACGGTGGGACACGACGGTTCCCGGTCGTGATGCTCACAGGAACCGGAAGCGAGACGATTGCGGTGCAAGTCATGAAGGCCGGCGCACAGGATTATCTCGTGAAGGATCGGCTCAGCCCGGAAATCCTCCAGCGAACGGTTGAAACGGCCGTGTATCGCGCACAAACCCAGCGGCTCCTTGACGAACAACGGCTGGAAATGGAACGCCTCTTCCGCGAAGCCCAGGAAGCGAACTCTCGCAAGGATCAATTCCTCGCCGCCCTGTCCCATGAACTTCGCACGCCGCTCACGCCGGTTCTCGCAGCCATCAGTGCGATCGACGTCCTCGATGCCACCCCGGACCAACTCCGCGAGACATTCGACATCATCCGCCGGAACATCCAACTCGAAGCACGGCTTATCGATGACCTGCTCGATCTTACGCGCATCAGCCGCGGAAAGCTGGATGTGACTCTCGAAGGCGTGAACCTTCACGAGCTCTTGCGCCACGCCGCCGAAGCCTGCGAAGCCGAACGGGCCGCCAAGGAAATCACCTGGGTGTGGGATCTTCGCTCCACGCAACCTGCCATTCTCGCGGACGCCGCAAGGATGCAGCAGGTTTTCTGGAACCTCCTGAAGAACGCTCTCAAGTTTACTCCACGCGGCGGTGCCGTGACCATTTGCACGGTCGACACCGGAGACTGGATCGATGTGGCCGTCGCCGACAATGGCATCGGCCTTCTCCCGAATACTGAGGAACGCATTTTTGATGCCTTCGTCCAAGGCGACACCGAACTCGCCCGGCGGTTCGGCGGCCTCGGCCTCGGTCTTGCAATTTCCAAGGCGCTCGTGGAAGCGCACGATGGCCGCATTTTCGCCGCCAATCGAAGGGACGTGCCATCGGGCGCGGTATTCACCGTTTCCCTCCCGCTGAGAGCGGCCCCGGAGACTCCCGCCCAGCCGGTTCGCGAGATCGTTTCAAAGCCGCCCGCCGCAGCCGGGGGCACCCTTCTCCTGGTGGAAGATCATGCCGATAGCGCCTTTTTCCTGAAAATCATCCTCGAAGGCATGAACTTCCGGGTGCTCGTCGCCGATCGTGTCGCCGACGCTCTCCGGATTTTCGAAGATCAGCAGATTGACTATCTTGTCAGTGACCTTGGACTCCCGGACGGAAGCGGAACCGAACTGATGGAAAAAATCCGCGCGATCCGACCGATTCCAGCCGTGGCGCTCAGCGGATACGGCATGGAGGGCGATGTCCAACGCTCGCTCGAAGCCGGTTTCGCCATCCACCTCACCAAGCCGACCGATGTCCATCAACTCACCGATGCCCTGCGCGAACTTCGATCCGCCGAGGAGAAGGCCGCCGCGGCGGCCCTCGACTGATTCGTAACCATCCCGCTGAAGTCCTTTCAAACAACCTGTTTGGTGCGTTCGATCTGCTGAAGGATTGCGAAGACACGGCATGGGCGCGGAGCACCGGCGGCGCGCAACCGAACGCTTGACTTCCGGACCGGCTGGCGATTTTCTGCGCGTGATCGGAGTTCGGGGGAGGCCGGTTGTCTCAGGCGGAGAGTTGTTCAGGCCGCCATCGGTGAAAGGCCCCGGACGAATCAAGTGCAGTCGACCTTCATTCCATGACCAAAAAATCCGTCTCCGTCCTGTTTGCCACTGTCTTTGTGTTGCTCGGCTTCCGTCAGGTGCACGCTTCAACGGTCTACAATGTGACCGAAATCCCGGCCCCGCAGGGCATTTCGGGATATCCGTCCAGTGTGAGTTGGCACTTCTTGAACGAAGCGGGCACGGTCGTCCTGGAGATTGACCCCACCGAACAGCCGATCAAGGCCATGGTATTCCAGAATTCGCAATCGACTAATCCCGCTCCCGTCCTGGCTTACTTCAGCCCCTATGGTCTCAATGACAGCGGTTGGATCGTGGGAGAGGGGAGCGTGGGTGGCAACACGTCTGCCTATTTGTATCGTCCCGGTATCGGGTTGACTGATCTCGGGCCGGGCACGGCTTATGCCGTCAACAATGCCGGGGAGGTCGCCGGACAGGGAGAGGGAAACTACCCAAACGATCCGACCTGGAGATCATCAAACGGAGCAACTCCCGTTGAACTTCTTGACTCCTTCAACTTGACCGAAGAATGGGTGGGCCCCGTTAACGCGAGTGGCGTCATTGTCGCTGGGGGAAAAGATGACCAGGGAAAAGAACAAACGTATCTTTGCGGGAGTACGACGGTTTCCATCGGTGCACCAGCCGGTGACATTGATCTGGGAGCTGTGTGGCCGATTTTGCTGAACGACGCAGGGCACGTCGCGATCTTCGGTTACGATTCCGCGATCGAGGCGTATTTCTGGTTTCTTTACAACGGCTCGTCGTGGCTGCGGGTCCCCGGGCTGTCGGCCAATGCCACAGTTGAAATCGCAGCCATGAACAGCCAGGGCACGGCGGTCGGCTATTCCAACGAAAATGCTCTTTCGACCGCCATCAAAACCGACGGCGTGACGACCACGGCTTTGCAGGGGAGCCTCGGCGGGGCTTACTCGGAAGCCTATGACATCAACGACTCCGGCGTCATTGTCGGAGAAGCGGACAATGCACTCGGTAACTCCGGTGCCTTTGTCGACTTTGGGTCCGGGATGGTGCGCCTCGATACCCTCACGACCACAAGCGGCTGGGATTTGTTCCGTGCGTGGCGGATCAACAATGCCGGCCAGATTCTCGCCTATGGAAGAAACCCGAAAGGCAGGGCGACGTACTGTCTTCTGACTCCGACGACGCCCGGCCTGGTGGAGACACCTACGATTTCTCCGAACGGCGGGAATTTCACGAAGTCCACAAAGGTCACCCTCGCCTGCTCGACCGCCGGGGCAACGATTCGCTACTCGACAAACGGCTCCGATCCCACGAGCACCTCGCCGGTGTACTCCAAATCCCTCACCGTCAGCGCCACGACGACCATCAAGGCGAAGGCGTTTAAACAGGGCTCCACGGAGAGCAGTGTGGCCTCCGCGACGTTTACCTTCCCCCCGCCGCCCGTGGTTTCCACACCTGCCATCAGTCCGAACGGAGGCACGTTCTCCGGATCTGCCGTTGTCACCCTGAGTTCCTCGACATCGAAAGCGGCGATTTACTTCACCACAGACGGATCGACACCCACCCTCTCCTCGCCGAAATACTCGAAGCCGTTTGTCCTCACATCCAGTGCAACCGTGAAAGCGAAGGCCTTCCGGGCGGGGTGGACCGAGAGTGCGGAAACCTCGTCCGCTTTCACGATCAATCCCCTCCCCGCGGCGGAAACGCCCGTGATCAGCCCAAACGGTGGAGCTTTCTCTGGTTCCACCGTGGTCACTCTTTCGACGACAACCCCGTCGGCTCAAATCCGGTTCACGACGAACGGAGCGGAGCCGACCGCCTCGTCGACTCGCTACACAAAGCCTCTCGCTCTCACAAAAACCACCACCCTCAAAGCCAAGGCATTCGGGACCGGATTTTCTCCAAGCGCAACCGCCACCGCCACGTTCACAAGACAATAGCCGGTGCGGGACGACCAGCGGTCGCTCAGCAAACCGGGAACAGAACGATCACAGTGGACGACACTCCCCGCGTTCGTCGAGTGGCGGAAGAAAGCCTCCCTTATCTGACAATCTGAAATGGTAACCGGGAAATGCCGGTTTTCCACCGCCACGCTCCCTATGGAATGTCAAGAACGGGTCGGTTGCCGGCTCAACATGGCCGCGCCAAAGACCCCGGCGCTGTCGCCCAACGCCGGCCTCAAAATGCGCGTGCGAAGTTCCGGATTGAACAGGTGTCGCCGGATCGCCGCGCGCGTTTCTTCCGCGTAGAGAATGTCCAAATTGCCAACACCTCCACCAATCACAACCGCGTCGGGATCCAGCACGTTCAGAATCGCGGCGAGTGCCTCACCGAATTTATCACGCAGGCGATGGAGCGTCTCGGTGGCCAATGGTTCGCCGTGAGCAGCTCGGCGTGCGATCTCCGGCAAACGAATCGCCTCGCCACCCCGCTCGAGATAGAACCGCTCAAGAGAGGGACCGGCGAAGACCGTTTCAACGCATCCGGCGCGACCGCAATAGCAGGGATGCGACTCGCCGCGCATCGGATTGTGTCCCCACTCCCCGGCAATGCCGTGAAGGCCTTCGAGAACCTGCCCGCCAACGACGACTCCGCCCCCAACCCCGGTTCCCAGAATGATCCCGAACACAACGTGTTCCCCAGCAGCCGCACCCAAAGTCGCCTCCGCCAGCGCGCAGCAATTCGCATCATTGGCCATGTGAAACCGTCGGCCGGTTTGCTCCTCCAAATCCGCCCGCAATGTCCGTCCATTCAAACACGTGGAATTCGAATTCTTCAGCGTTCCCGAGGCGGGGTCGATCGCCCCCGGCGTGCCAATTCCGATCACCTCTGGAGCCGGACTTTCTGCCGCCTCTTCCAGGCGCTGGATTACCCGGAGGATTTGCCCGAAAACGTGCTCATAGCCATGATCCGCACCGGTCTCCTCGCGGAGCCGATGAATCGCACGGTCCGGAAACTCCGGATCAACAATGGCTCCTTCGATTTTTGTCCCGCCGAGGTCGATTCCCCAGAGCAATCCGCTCACACAGAGACCCGCATCGGCATGATCACGTAGAGAAATGGTGTCTGGATCTTCAGCACGCCCGGGCTCATCTCGTCAATGAGCTCCAGAAAAACCTCGTCATTCGTCAGGTTCTTCAACGGGTCCATCAGAAATTCCGGGTTGAACGCGATCGAGAAGTCCTTCCCGCGGTAATTCACCGCCACCGACTCCTTCGCCTCGCCGACCTCGGGAGTGTTGGCGGTGATGTCGAGGTTGTTCTTCGAGAAATTCAGGCGGACCGAGCTCGTCTTGTCGCTGCTCAGAAGCGACACGCGGCGCACCGAAGTCAGCAACGCCTCGCGCTCGAGCGTGACCCGCTCCTTGGCCTCGGCCGGGATCACCTGGCGGTAGTTCGGATAGTTGCCTTCGACCAGTTTCGAGGCGAGTTGCGCCCCGTTCAGTTCAAACGACGCCAGGTTTTCCGAGGTGGAAATCGTCACGTCGCCTTCCTCACCCAGCAGACGCTGCAACTCCGTCACCGCCTTTGTTGGCAGGATGAAGTCACGCTCGTGGCTCTTGGGAAATTCAATGTCGCTGTCGAAAAGCGCCAATCGACGACCGTCCGTCGCAACCAGCGTCAACTTGTTGTCGACCAACGAAAACAAAATCCCGTTGAGCACATAGCGCGTCTCGTCGGAAGAAATCGCATACGACGTCTTGCGCAGACCGTCCCGAAGCTCCGCTTGCTTCAGTGTAAACGACTTCGGTTCCTTGAACGCCGGAAAGGCCGGGAACTCCTCCTGCGGCAATCCGTAAATCTTGAAAAAACTGGCCCCGCAACGGATCGACGCCGCGTTCTTCGAGTCCACTTCGATCACCACTTCGGAACTCGGCAACTCGCGCACAATCGCCGCCAACCGGCGCGCCGGCAGGGTCGTTGCTCCCGGACGCTCAACCGATGCCTCGATCGTGCAACGAATTGCGACCTCCAGATCGGTGGTCGTCAGTCGCAATCCCGACTCCGTCGCCTCCAGCAGGGCGTTCGATAAAACCGGCAGCGTGGCGCGGTTGCTAACGACGTTCTGAATGCGTTGCAGACCTTCGAGGAGGGTTTCTTTGGTAACCGCGAGCTTCATGTCAAACCCATGCTTCTAGGGGCGTGTCAAAAGCTTGTCAAACCGGCATTTGGCACGAAACGCCCCGCCGAATCAGCATTCCGCCACAACTGGATTCACCAACGACCCCACCCGCTCAATCTCGATCTCCACCACATCACCCGGCCGCAGCCACACCGGCGGAGTCCGGGCCATCCCCACCCCGCTCGGCGTGCCCGTCAGGATCACCGTTCCAGACCGCAAGGTCGTGCTCCCGCTGAAGAACTCGACCAACGACGCCACGTCGAAAATCATGTCCGATGTGTTCGATTCCTGCATCACGCTGCCGTTCAGCAGCGTCCGGATCGCCAGCGCATCCGGATTGCCCACCTCATCCGGCGTCACGATCGCCGGGCCCAGCGGCAAAAACGTATCGAACGTCTTCCCCCGGCACCACTGGCTCCCGCCGAAATCCTTCTGCCAGTCCCGCGCACTCACGTCATTCGCACAGCAAAAACCCAGCACATGCTCGAGCGCACGCTCGCGTGAAACATTCTTCGCCTCCTTCCCGATCACGATCGCCAGTTCGCATTCATAGTCCACCTGATGGCTCGCCAGGTGCACCGGCAGCACGATCGGATCCCCCGGATTCTGCACCGCCGTCGGCGCCTTCATGAACAACACCGGAAACTTCGGGATCCGCGCCCCGGTCTCCTCCGCATGTTTGCGGTAATTCAAACCCGTGCAAAAGACCGCCGGCGGCTCCACCGGTGCCAGCACCTTTTCCACATCCACCATCTCATCCGTCCGGAAAAACCCGCCGCCAATCCCCCCATCCAAACGCCTCCAAATCCCGGTTCCATCCCGCTCCGCATATACGACCGAACCATCCATCTGCAAAACCCGCTGAATCTTCATGGCCATCGATCCTCCACGCATCCCGTCCGCCAGGCAACCCGTATCCTCTCCGGAGAACGTCTGAGAATTTCCCTTGCCACACCGGCCAAATTCCCTCACCTTCTCCCACCCGCCACGACCCTATCGTCCAGTGGCCTAGGACACCGCCCTTTCACGGCGGTAACACGGGTTCGAATCCCGTTAGGGTCGCCACTAATTCCGAGTGACAAACCGGCTGTAGAGGCTGATGAATACAGGCGTAGCGGGCGATCGAAGCGATTTTCGGAGTGGGGCGATTCCGGCACGTTTGCGCGACATTTTTGTTACCTTTTGTTACCCTCTGTTACCTCGAACTCGCTACTTCTTGTCCGCTTGGACACGGGAATAGACCCGCTCCAGGTTCGCCCGAGTCAGATCTTTGAGCGACTTGAACGGTTTGATTCTCAGACGTGCGGCTAGCTCGGGATAGTAATCCTCGTTCGTCCTCCCCATCTCGCGCATTGCGGCCTTTATCCCGGTGATCCGTGCGGTCCGCCATTGGTCCGGAGCTTTGTGCTTCAATCCTCGGGTCAAGATGGCCATCTGCTGTCGATACCAGTTTCCTACCGCCTCGAAGTCCTCCTCGGGCAGAGCTTCACATTTGGCGACGTCAAATTTTTTCTTGAATCGGCTCCACCATTCTTGGAAGGCGGCACTACGCGACTTTTTCGTGGTAGCCTCGGCGAGTGCCTCGATCCAATCGTGAATCTGCTTTTCTTGCTTCGGTGAAATGCTTCCGTCGCGACGCGGAAGAACGAACTTTTGAATGGGAGGCGACGCGTAGTGGTTGAGCGTCGCAACATCTCCGCCGATCTGGACATGCCCGACCCCTCCGCTGATCGTCTGCGAAATGGTCTTACGGGCTCGCTTTGTTGGCGCCTTGGTGGAGGACTTCCCGCGAAGCTCGTGAATGGTTTTCGCGAGGTGACCAGCGAAGAGAGATCGAAACTCGGCTCGGGTTCGGAAAGACCAGGTAAGCCCCGAATTTCTCATCTCTTCCCGGAAGAGATTGAGTTGGGCGAGCTGCGACGTGGTCGTATCCGGCGGCAAGGGGTCTTGGTCCGAGAAGTAGATCGCGACGTGTTTTTTCAGGGAGATTCCCCGCCGAATCTCCTCCTCGGTGCCCGAACTCGCCAACCCGGTTGGGGAGCCGAACCGACTCCAAAACAGCCCGACCAAAATATTGGTATCGTCGATTAACTGCCGGTTGATGACGCCTTGGCCACGTTCGCTGGCGTCAGGATAGGCATCAGTTTTCCAATACCGGTGCTGAACAAAAAGACCGAGAGCATCCCCATGGTGAGTGTTCCATTCGGTCACCACCTCTTGGGCAATCTTTATCTCCGCTTCCACGTCTCCCGGGCCGCAAAGTGTGAGATGAAGCAAATCGATTTTCGCGCTCATGGGTAGCTTCTACCTGAAGGACGGGCACATTTCGAGTCTGCTCGACAGACCCAGTCCGGGAAAGTCGCTCCCAGCCGGGAGCAACGGGGGCGGGAGATTCTGCCACCGTCGTGGGCATGGAAACACTCCGCTCCCTCGAAAACGACCTCCGCTTCGCCGATCAACGTCACCCGGTTGACTTCATTGAACCTCACCCGCCAACGGCGGCAGAGGATCAGCTTCAGCGCATCTGTGAAGTCCTGAGCCGAACCTTCGGATGGGTCGCGCAGGCGACGACGGTCGAACAGAAAGGCCTCCGGGCCTCGGTTGTTCTCTACTGCGTTCGCGCGGACCTGCTGGGCGCGGCGACGCTTGAGGAACTCGGCGCAACGGTCGGCACTCCGCAGGCCGTGGTGGACGAACTCGTTTCGGATTTTTGCCACAGCATCGGGTGGGAATGAACCCGCCGCGTATCATCTGCGACCGAGTTCATTCCGCGCAGGTGGAACAACTCCGCGCCATTCCGCTCGAAGATTTGCTCGCGTGGCATGGACTTGGAACAAGGGTCGAAGGCCGCAGTCTTCGGGCGAAATCCGACCAACACAACATCGTCGTAAGCGGCGACCGTTGGTTCGACAACAAGGCTGGGATTGGTGGAGCCGGAGCGATTGACCTCCAAATGCACCTTGGCGGTGAGGATTTCTCCTCCGCCTGTCAAACGCTCACCTCCCGATTTCAACCCGGCGTCAGTCCTCCCACCGGAAAGGAAGCTCCTCGCCAAAGCCGTTCCGAACGACTGCCGTTCGCGGCCCTGATGGCAAAATACGCCGCGAGGGACGACACCAACTGGCCGGCGGCCCGCGCCTACCTGGTGGAAACGCGACGCATCGAGGCCGCGCTGGTGGACGAACTTCATGCGGTCGGTTCGATCTACGCGAACTCCCATCGCCCCAACCCCAGTCTCGTTTTCCTGCACCGGACCGAGTGCGGCAAGGTGACTGGCGCGACCCTCCGTGACACCCGGCACGACTCCACCTTTCGTCCCTGCCTCGGAGAAAAGCTCTCGGCGTGGTTCGCGGTGGGCCGCGGCCTCCGCGACGCCCGCTCCGTCGTGGCCGTGGAATCACCCATCGACGCGCTGAGTTATTACACCCTCTTCGCCGGTCGTTCCGACCTGCTTGCCGTGGTCAGTTGCAGCGGATCGAGCGTGCCCGTGCCATTGATGGCGCAGGCTTACGAGCGGAGACAACCGTTCATCGTGGCGTTGGACCGCGATGCCGCGGGCGAGCGCGGGTGGCGCAACGCGTGGGACGAAACCGCGGATTGGACCGGTTTCGCCATCTCGTCCGAACCTCCGCGAGGCAAGGACTGGAACGCCGACCTTCTGGCCCTCCGCCCCAGGCGGGAGGTTGCTCGCCCGCAACAGGCCTACTTCCATGCGTGAGCAACCGCCCAATTTCATCTTTGGCGCGATCTATCGCACCAAATCCGGGCGGGCCGATGCCTCGGCAACCGCCGCGCGCTTCAACTGCTACACGCCAGCCTCGCCGGACATCCCGCCGCGCGCCTACGTGGCCGATTGCTGGGTTTGCGACGCCTTCGGGCGCATCGATCCCGGCCTGAACGTTTCGCCAGTCCCGGTCCGCAAGGAAGACCTAGGCCGGATCATCAACACCATCGCTCAAGGGCAGCGCCTTTGAGCCAACCCATTCATCTCTCCATGCCCACCGCCATTCCCAACCTTCACGCGACCATCCTTGAAACCTACTTCTTCGCTTACATCGACCGCCGCGTCGGCGCCGACGAGACGCCGCTCTTCACCCTCGAGCTCGACGGCGAGCCGCTCGCCGCCGTCATCGCGCGCAAGTTTGACCTTCCGCTTTCCTACGCGGAAGCCGCCATCGAGCTGGCCCGCATCGAGGTCGCGCTATGAGCCGGGACATCTACGAGGCCATCACCGATCGCTTCATCGAGCAGTTGAAACGCGGCACCGTGCCGTGGCAGCGGCCGTGGCTCTCCGCGCAGAACATCGTCTCGCGAAAACCCTACCGCGGAATCAACGCCCTGCTCCTCGGTTCCGCGCCGTTTGGTTCGCCGTTCTGGGTGTCGTTCAAACAGGCTCTTGATCTCGGCGGGCACGTCCGCAAGGGCGAGAAATCCACGCCCGTCATCTACTATAAGTTTCTCGAAAAACGAGACGAAGCCGGCCAGATCGTCATCCGCGCGGACGGCACGCCGGCCCGCGTTCCCTTCATCCGCTGGTCGAATGTCTTCAACCTCGACCAGACGGCGGGCATCCAAGCCCCGGCTCTCACCGTCACGCCCGACGAACCTCGCCCCTGCGACAAAGCCGCCGCCATCGTCGCCGAAGCGAAGCTCTGCCCCATTCATCACGTCGGCTTTGCGGCTCTCTACTCCCCGGAGCGCGACATCATCCAGATGCCGGCGCCCGGCACGTTCCGCATGCCCGAGGACTACCACCACACGCTCTTTCACGAGATGATCCATGCCACCGGGCATGGTTCCCGCCTCGACCGCGAAGGCGTCACTCAGCCCGTCAAGTTCGGCTCTGACCGCTACTCCCGAGAGGAACTCATCGCCGAACTCGGCGCGGCCTTTCTCTCGAACGAGGCCGGAATTTTGAGCGAGGTGCAGTTCCAAAACTCCGCCGCCTACGTCGCGTCGTGGATTCAAAAACTGGAGAACGATCCGCGCCTCATCGTCTCCGCCGCCGCGCAGGGCCAGCGCGGCAGCGATTTCATTCGTGGCATCCAGCACGCCGAGAGCGTGTCCGAGCAGGAGCCAGTGTTCGCAATTGAGGAACCCCGCTTTATGCCAACGTCGGAATCTGTCCCCACCGCGAGGATCGCGGAAGACGCTCCTCCCCGGTGGAATCGCCCGAGGCGACCTGCGAATCCCGTCACCCACCAAGGGAGGCTCGCGCTGTGAAGGGAAAGCCCGGCATCGGACCACGATTCCGCATCCGCGGCGGATACGCGCTCATTCGGCCGGACTCCTCGCCCGGCCGAATCAGCGCCACCCTCCCGGCGACGAGCGCCCCGGCCGCCCGATTGAAGGAACCGCCCGCTGCGCTCGACGGCTTCCTTCAAACCGGCGGCTGCACCGAGTCGATCCCTTCCCGTCGTCATTCATTCGCTCCGCGCCGTTCCACGTTTCCATCCCGGGCACGATTCCGCAGCCGCGGTTTCGGCGCTCATTGGCCGGAGCCGCTGACGGCCCCGGGGGCGGCGCAGGCTTGCCCCGCGGGCCTACCGGCTCCGTCCAATCAGCTGACCTCGGCCGACTCGCTTGATGGCGTCCACCCATTCGATCCGTCCTCGCGCCTCCCTTCGGTCGGGCTGCGGGGGGATCGAATCGGCGGCGGTGACTCGTCCTCATCCCGAGGAAATCAGCCACGCGCGACCGTCTCTTCTTTCAGGGTGGGACTCACCCGCTCCAGCGGACTCAACGTTTCGCCCGCCTCCGAGATCGCCGCAGCTTCGGCACCCTTGGGCATTCCGCCCCTTCTCAAAGCAATAGGGCAAAGTGATTTCCCCGGGGGAAATCACAATGGCGTTTTCGCCGGGCGAAAAAGCTCCGTTCTCCGCGGGTCAGGCCCGCTCCGAAGCCCATCCGTTTTCCAAATCCTTAACGTCATTAAGTAAATGCCCCGCCACGTCAAACCAGGCACAACCCGGATCGATCTCGACATCTCGGTAGGCGCGAAGCTGCGTTTCGCGGCCCTTCACGAAGCCCTCGGTTTCAAGACGAAAACCGAAACGTTCGAGGCCATCGTCTACGCGGTCTCAACCGAAGGAAAAATTGATCCGCACACGCTCGAACGCATCGAGCGCAAGCTCGACTCCCTCGCCGAACACCTGGAGGACTTTGCGTGAAGAACGGAATGATCTTCCCGTTCAAAAAGACGTGGCGCTCGCGCCTTGATCTCGACTATCTCGACGAGAACTCCGCGCGGAAGCGCACCGCGCGGCAGGGCAACGGCCTCGAGGGAACCGACGCCCGGCGCAAACTCCGCCAGTTCGCCGACTACGCCTCGAAGGAAACGCTCGGCCAGGTCCACGCCGGCGGATTCTTCCATCACCGCATCCTTGCGAACCCGGACGGCACGCGTTGCGCGCCTTCGCAGCTCAGCAACGAAGAGCGAAAGCGCCGCCTTTCCGACGCGTGGTTCGCGCACGTGCGGAAGTTTCCCACGGCGTCGGAAAACCCCGTGCTCCAGCACCGGCTCGTTTTCACGATGTCGCAGCCGTTTCACGACCGGCTCGTCGCCGCCGGGATCAATCCCGACCGCGTGCTCCAGTCCACGATGAAGAAGGTGATGCGGCAATTCGCGGAGCGTTTTCACCCGCACGACGCCATCGGCTACACCTACGGCATCCACCACGACACCGACAACCTCCACGTCCACGTCGCGCTATGTCCCCGCACCGCGAAGGGCGCTTACGTCGGCTGCAGCATGTCGCGCTCGAACGTATCGGGGAACAAGAACCAGATGACGTTTCTCATGCGCTGCTTCGAGCGGGAGAACGCGCGCTGGACCGAACTCCTCGGCGACCCGGAGAAACTTCAGACGTTCCTCGCCCGCCGCCTCGACGCCGACAAGATCGTCTTCGCGCCGCGCTTGAAGGACACCCATCTCGCCGCGCTGCGGAGCACGCAGACCGCCGAGGCGATCCACCTCCACCAATCTTTCGAGAGCATCCGCAATCTCGAAACGGCCATCGCCGCCAGGCGCCAGGTTCTGGCCGCGCAGCGGAACGCGCACTTCATCCTGCGCCTGCTTGGCCGTCGCAAATCCAAGGGCGAGCGTGCAACGGAGAAACTTGCCGCCGTCGTGGACCGCCGCTCCCTCCGCGAAATGCAGACGCTCCTCTTCCGCATCAAACGCGACTACCGCGCCGCGCACAAACGCTACTCCCAAACCCACGGATTCGACTCCTATGCCCATCGAAACCCCCACGCGCCCGCCCACCGCCAGCAGAACGGTCTCTGAATTCGTTCTCTGCGAAAACTTCGTCTTTCGGCCCACGAACGTGGATGGATTTTTGCACCGGACCTATGAAGACGGCTCGGCGGTCACCACCGTGAACTTCAAATCCTACACGCAGAGCGTTCCCGATCCCGAACGCCGTCTGTTCGATTTCCTCGTCGAAAAATTCCACCCACGGAGCACGTCCGATGAAGCCGCTTGACGCGCTCACGTTCGGCCTGGGCGTCGCGGGAGCGCTCGCCGGCTACTTCTTGCTCGCACCGCCGCTTTCCTATCTTGTCGTCGCCGTTTGCGCGTTGTTCGCGGCGTGGAGTTTTCTCGCCGACGCGACGGAAAGCGCGCCGGTTCTCCGCCTCGGAGGCGTTTCGTGGTCGATGGATGATTTCGTGCGCGGCTGGCTCATCACCGGGCGCACGGGCTCGGGGAAAACCCAGAGCGCGATCAACGCGATCACGTTTCAGATTTTCCAGAACGTCAGAAACTGGGGCGGCATCTGCCTCGACCAAAAAGGCCTCTACTGGGAAATCCTCGTGCGCATGGCCGCGCACTTCGGCCGTGGCGATGACCTCGTTCTGCTCCAAACCCGGCCGCCCGGCGAAGACGCGCTCTGGCGTCCGCCCCACACGATCAACATCACCGGGAACCCAGCCGTGCCCGCATCGACTTATGCGAAGGTTATCGTGGATACCGCGATGTCGCTCACCGGCGGGCGCGGCAACAATCCCTTCTTCCCGACGAAGGCCCAGCTCGCGATCCAGACCGCGTTCGAGATCCTTCGTCACATCGAGGCCTACGTCACCATCCCGAACATTCATCGCCTCCTTCTCAGCCCGGAGGATTCCGACGCCACCATCGAAACGCTCATGAACCGCGGCGACCAGCGGTCGCACGAATTGCTCACCGCGTTTCGCAGTTACCTCGACCAGCCGCCGGAGCAGCTCGGCGGCGTGCAGGGCACGCTCAGCACGTATCTCGAATTTTTCCTCAACCCGGAAATCTCCGAAGTCTTCTGCGCGAACGAGCCGACGTTCTCCGTCTCCGCCATCGACGCCGGCAAGATCGTCTGTCTCGCCATGCCGCAGAAGTTTCAGTCCGAGCGGCTCTACATCAACACGATCCTCAAGCTCTCCTACTACTTTCACGCCCTCAGCCGCTTCGACAAACCGGCCGTGGAGCGCGCCAAGGACAACCTCATCATCCTCTTCGCCGACGAGGGCCAGGAAATCATCACGGGCGCAGAGTCCGCGTTCGCCGATCACCGCGCGGCGGGTGTCATCCGCGAGGCCCGCGCCACCATCGTGCTCGCCACGCAAGCCTACACCTCGATCCACGGCGCGCTCGATAAACGCTACGCCGACGTTCTCATGCTGAACCTCAGCAACGAACTCATCTTCACCGTCGCGAACCACGACTCCGCCGTCATCGCTTCGAAGAACATCGGCGAGCGGGAAGTCGTGGAGAAATCGTGGGGCTGGGCAGGAGGAAAACGGTCATACAACTACCAACGAAAGATCAAACCGTTCTTCGAGCCCTACCAACTGCGCAAACTGCCGAAGTTCACCGCCGTTATCCGGCACTGCGAAAAACCGTTCCGCAAACGCCTCATTCCGCCGATCCATCCCGACGGCGCCTATCCCGCGTGGTTCACCGCGGCACGCCCGGATTTCGCGCTGCGCCAGTGGCTCAGCCGATCACGAAAGACAACCGCCGTTTCCTTATGACCCTCGACTACCCCGCCATCGTTCAAAGTCTCGCCGGCCTGGAAGCCCATCTCGCCTCCCGCATCAAAGGCCAGGAGCACGTCATTCCGCGCGTGTGTTCCGTGCTGGAACGCGCGCAGCTCGGCCTGCAACCGGACACTCGCCCCCTCGGGTCGCTGCTCTTTCTCGGCCCGACCGGCGTGGGGAAAACTGAGCTAACGCTTACCTTCGCCCGCTACCTGTTCGGCGAAGACGCTCTCTTCCGCTTCGACATGTCGGAGTTCCAGCACGCGGACGCGGTGAAGTTGCTGCTCGGGGAGGAACCCGGCGCGGTCGGCCGTCTTGGCCGCGTGCTCGCCGAGCACCGCGCGGGCGTCCTGCTCTTCGACGAAATCGAGAAAGCGCACCGGCTGATCTGGGATCTCTTCCTTCAAATGACCGACGCCGCTCGCATCACGCTCGCCGATTACCGCACTTACGACCTCTCCGGGTTCTTTATTGTCTGCACGAGCAACGTCGGCGCCCAGCAGCTCCTCCGCCCCACCCGACTCCCGTTCGCCACGCTCGAACGCGCCGTGCTGGGCGAACTCCACCGCGTCTTCCGGCCCGAACTCATCGGCCGGTTCGACGAGAAGATCGTGTTCAAGCCGCTGTCGCCGGATACCCAGCGCGAGATCGGGAGGGTCGTTGTCGCGGACGAACTCGCTCGTTTGCGGGAGCGTGGATTCTCCCTTTCGGTTTCCGACGAGGCCTTCGAGTTTCTGGTTCGCCGCGGCGTCCAGCGAACGCTCGGTGCCCGACCCATGAGGACCACCGTGCGGAAGTGCCTTGGGGACGCCATTCGTCACGCCTTGAAGTCTGGCTCCGCTCCCGAGGGCACCCTCGTTCCGGCCCCGACGGCGGATCGTCTGGCTGTCGTCCTCCCCGCGACGACTGAGCACAAATAGCGCAAAACCTGCGTTATTTGTGTTGTCGTTGTCCTTTCCCGCCGTATGCTTCACCCGTGAAGAAATCGCCCAAGGAGTCCCAAGCTCGGCTCTTCTCCATCGCCGAGACGCAGGGGGGATTCTTTACCGCGAAGCAGGCGGAAGCGGCGGGTTTTGACCGCACGCATCATGCCTACCACGTTCGCGCGGGGAACTGGCAGCGAGCGCATTGGGGAATCTACCGGCTCGTGCGGTTTCCGCCTCCCGAGCGGTCCGATCTCATTCTCTGGTCGCTGTGGTCCCGCAATCGCACCGGCGATCCGCAGGGCGTCTATTCCCACCAGACGGCCCTGAGCCTCTCCGACCTGTCGGACCTGATGCCCGCGAGGCTCCATCTCACGGTCCCCCGGGCATTTCGCCGCCAGGCGGCCATTCCGCCCGCGCTCGTTCTGCACTACGAAGACCTTCCCGCGACCGAAATCGAAGAGCGGGAGGGGTATCGCGTCACCCGCGTCATCCGCACGCTGATCGACGTGAGCCGCTGTCCCGAAGTATCCGAGGAATCCGTCACCCAGGCCTTCGACGAAGCGAGGGCACGCGGTCTCATTACCGGAGGAGATGTCGCCCGCCACCGGGATCGGCTTCCGGCTTATCTCTTTGCCGGGCGTCCGGCGGTCGCATGAACGACCAGCCCCGCCACTACGCCAGCGCCGCCGCATTCCGGGTGGCGTTGGAAGCGCGCCTCATGGCGATTTCCGCCGCCGAGAACGCCGACTTGCAGCGCCTGCGTCGGCAGGTTTCCTTTGATCGGCTCCTCGCCCGATTTTTCGCCGAGCCGCAGACCCCGTGGTTGCTCAAGGGCGGCTACGCGATGGAACTGCGACTGCGCTCCGCCCGCACGACGAAGGACATCGACCTCTCGCTTCCGGGTGACCGCGCGACGGACTTCGGCGGAAATGTTTTGGATCGACTTCAGGAGAGCGCGCAAACCGACCTCGGGGACTTCTTTGCGTTCACCATCGGCGCGCCGCAAATGGATTTGACGGCTGCTCCGCAGGGAGGCGCCCGCTATCCGGTCGCGGCGTCCCTCGCGGGCCGGATTTTTACGCGATTTCACCTCGATGTCGGAATCGGCGATGCCGTCGTGCCGCCGACGGAGTTGATCGTCGCGCCCGACTGGCTTGGTTTTGCGGGCATCGCGCCGCCGCGCCTCATTGCCATCTCGAAGGAACAGCAGTTCGCGGAAAAACTCCACGCCCTCACCCGGCCAAGAACCGATGTGCCCAATAGCCGCGTGAAGGACTTGGTGGATTTGGTGCTTCTCATCCAAATGGATGCTCTGGATCGCACCATTCTCCGACAGGCCATCGAAGCGACCTTCGCGGTGCGCGGCACGCACGCGGTTCCCACGAGGCTGCCGACGCCACCTGAGTTTTGGCGGGAGAGGTTTCCCGCCATGGCGCGGGAAAGTCGCGTCGAGCTTTCGTTGGACGAAGCGTTGCGTCTCGTCGCGGCGCAACTCTAAACATCCGTTTCTTGTGTCGGATAGCTTCTTGGGCAATGACTCCACGCGTCGCAGCCCTTATCGGTGAGCGAACGCGCAGCGTTTCGCTCGAACACGCGATTCCGCGGAAGCGAAGCTTTCCGTGGAATGCCAAGCTGACCGGTGCGGCACGCATCCGGTCGGGCGCGCTATTAAATTTTAGCGATCGGTGGAACCACGCCGTCAAGCCAAAAGCGAGGGAGGCACACCCCCGGCGAGTTCCACGATAGTGCGCACCGCGGCCTGGGATTCCGGCCGACGTTAGAGGCGACTCCGTTTCAAGCGCAGGGCATTCCCGATGACCGACACGCTGCTGAGCGCCATGGCGGCGCTCGCAATGATGGGGCTGAGCAGAACGCCGAAAAACGGGTAAAGGACCCCCGCCGCGATGGGGATGCCGAGCGTGTTGTAGAGGAAGGCGAAGACGAGGTTCTGGCGGATGTTGCGCATGGTGGCGCGGCTCAGGGCGATGGCGTGGACGATGCCGCGAAGGTCGCCCTTCACCAAGGTGACCCCCGCGCTGTGCATGGCGACATCCGTGCCGGTGCCCATGGCGATGCCGACATCGGCGGCGGCGAGCGCCGGAGCGTCGTTGACGCCGTCGCCGGCCATGGCAACAACGGCGCCGCCAGATTTCCGCTCCGCGACGTGCCGCTGTTTGTCCTGCGGGCTGACCTCGGCCACAATCTCGTCGATGCCCAACTCGGCTCCGATGCGTTGGGCGGTGTGGGCGTTGTCGCCCGTGAGCATGAGAAGTTTGATTCCGAGTGAATGGATCTTTGCGATGGCCTCGGGCGTGGAGGTCTTGATGGGGTCCGAAAGGGCGAGCACCCCGGCCGGGCGGTCGTCGATGGCGACCCAGATCACGGTCTGACCCCCGGTTTGCAGCCGGGCGGCTTCCGGGGCCAGCGAAGTTTCCCGGGCTTCCGGGGCGAGGAGGTCGGGCTTGCCGACCGCGACGGAACGCCCGCCGACTTGACCGGTGACGCCCTTCCCGGTGACCGCCTCGAAGGCATCGACCCTTGGCAGGGCGAGATTCTTGGCGCGGGCTGCTTCGACCACGGCTCCGGCGAGGGGGTGTTCGCTCTGCGCTTCCAGCGCCGCCGCCGCAGCCAGCACGTCCGCCTCCGAAAATGCCGCCGCGGTCACGATCTTGGTCACTTTCGGGCGGCCTTCGGTGAGGGTTCCGGTTTTGTCCACGACGAGCAGGTTGACTTTGCCCAGGGTCTCCAAGGCCTCGGCATCCTTCACCAGCACGCCGAGGGACGCGCCGCGTCCGACCGCGACCATGATCGACATGGGGGTGGCGAGGCCGAGCGCGCAGGGGCAGGCGATGATGAGCACGGCCACGGCGTTGACGAGGGCATAGATGAGCGCGGGCTCGGGGCCGAGGATGAGCCAGATGACAAACGTCACGACGGCGACCACGACCACCGCAGGCACGAACCATCCCGACACCACATCGGCGAGCCTCTGGATCGGAGCGCGGCTGCGCTGGGCCTGGGCGACCATCTCGACGATCTGCGCGAGCAGCGTCTCCGCGCCGACGCGCTCGGCCCGCATCACGAAGGTGCCGGTGCCGTTGAGGGTGCCAGCAACGACGTTTGACTCCGCGGTCTTTTCCACCGGCACGGGTTCGCCGGTGAGCATGGATTCGTCCACGGCGCTGCGTCCCTCGACGACGCCGCCATCGACGGGGATTTTCTCGCCCGGCTTCACCCGGAGGAGGTCGCCCGTTTCCACGGCGTCGAGGGCGACATCCTGTTCCCCGCCGTCGCGCAGCCGGTGGGCGATCTTTGGGGCCAGACCGAGCAGAGCGCGGATGGCCTCGCCGGTTCCCGCCCGGGCGCGGAGTTCCAACACCTGACCGAGGAGGACGAGCGTGATGATCGCCGCCGCCGCCTCGAAATAGACCGGAAGCGTGCCGCCGTGCCGCAGCGAATGCGGCAGAATGCCGGGCGCAAGTAGCGCCACGACGCTGAACGCGTAAGCCGCGCCGGTTCCCAGCGCGATGAGACTGAACATGTTCAGATGCCGGGTAACCACCGAGCGCACCCCACGCTCGAAGAACGGCCAGCCGGCCCACAGCACGACCGGCGTGCTGAGCGCGAACTGAATCCACGCGGAAACGAGGCCCGGAATCCGGTCGAGCAGCGGCAGGTGTGCGCCCATCGCCAGGACCACCACGGGGATGCTGAGCACGGCTCCGACCCGGAAGCGCCGGGTCATGTCGCGGAGTTCACCGTCTTCTCCGGTCGCGGTGTCGAGCGGCTCGAGCGCCATTCCGCAAATCGGGCACGCCCCGGGCTGCTCTTGCCGCACCTCCGGGTGCATCGGGCACGTGAAGATCGTCTTCGTCGCCGCGCGGAACGTGGGATTGCGCTCCAACGCCATGCCGCATTTCGGGCAGGAACCGGGCCGGTCGGACTCGACTCCCGGGCACATTGGGCAAAACCATTCTTTTGTCGGCCGAATCTCCCCGTGAGGCGGTTCGTGGTGCGCGCAGCAATCGGGCTTTTTCATTTCGACTCATCCTCCATGGCGGCAATGATTGGGCATTCGGCGACCGGTCCTTTGCCGTCGCAGGCCTCCACCAGGCATCCGAGCGCGGCCTTCATGCGCTTCAAGTCGCGGATCTTTTGCTCGATAAGCGTCAGTTTTTCGTGCGCCAGTGCCTTCACCGCACCGCTCCCGCCGCGGCGGTTCGCCTTCAAGGCCAGTAACTCTTGCACCTCGAAAAGCGTGAACCCAAGCTCCTGCGCCCGCTTGATGAAACGGACCCGTTGAATGATTTCCGGGGGATACTCGCGATACCCCGCCGCACTCCGCGCTGGCTCCGGGAGCAAGCCGCGCTTTTCATAGAACCGAATCGTTTCGCCATGGACGCCCGCCTCCCGGGCCAAGCTTCCGCGGGTTAGTCGTTTTGAAATCACCATGGCGAAACCTTAACCCTTGGACCATACTACAGGGTCAAATGGAATTTTTGCGCCCTCGACCACTCAGCAGTCGCCCTTGCCGACGTGGGAGACGAGACGAATGAGGCGGACCTCGCCGGGCTTGCCACCAAGTAAGATTCCGAAGGCGTCACGGCCTTTCCCCGCCCGGCGCGGATGCGGTGAGAGGAGACTGCCGCTCAAACGGTCGCAGCCCTCAGCCACGAGTTGGCCGCGCGAATTCAGCCCGTAGGCGTGAACATGGGCGGCGCCCGGCGCCGCGTAGCCGAAGTTCACATAGGCGGTGCCGCGAATCTTTCCATCGCGGGCGTCGATCCGCGGATTCTTGATGGTGAGGGTGGGGGTCCCGGCCATGACCTCGATCGGAACGGCCCCAAGGCTCGCCCCAACGGACGCGCCAGCCCAGACGGGGACAATGAAAAGGGTGACAGCAGCGAAGGCGGGAACAAGGTGTTTCATGATAGGTGAAACGACGGCCCACGGATTTTCCCTCGTCTTGGAGGGAACTCGCGTAAACTCTCGTTTCATTCACCATGAACGACTCGAAACTTGACGATCTCCTGGCCGGGTTGGCTCGGCGGAAGGCCCCGGACCTCCCCGGTTCGTTTTCGCAGGATGTGCTCCGGGAGATTCGCCTCCGCGGAAGCCGCTCGAACGAATCGGTGCCGTGGATGGTTCGCCTGCTCCAGTCCTGGCTTCAGCCGAGAAGCTTCGCGCTGGCCGTCACCGCGGCGGTGGTCTTCGGGGCGGCCCTGCCGATCACCTGGAAGAGCGACAGTGGCGCCCAGACCGCCGCGAGCCTCGACCTGAACGTCTTCTCGAGTTCTGCCCCAAATGCGCCTTCGGGCTTGCTGGCGAAATGGCCATGAAGAAGCTCCCCTCCGCGCTTCTCCTCCTCGCCGTCGTTTTTCTCGTCGCGGCCTGCGCCGCCTGCATCTCCATCGCGGTTTACTCGAAGTGGCACAAACCAGCCTACCAAAACGCTCACGACTGGATTCATACGCAACTCGGCCTCACGGCGGAGCAAGAGCGACAGCTCGAACCCATCGAAAAACGCTACCGCGCGGCGCGGCACGATCTCGAGCAGCAACTCGTTCTCGCCAATCGCGAACTGGCTGAAGCGATCCTGGCCGATGGGCGGGACTCGGAGCGCGTGCATGCGGCCATCGGGAAAATCCACGTCCACATGGGCGCGCTGCAAACCCTGACGATTGGCCACGTTTTTGAAATGCAGCCGGTGCTCTCCGCCGAACAGTATCGAAAGCTCCTCAATCTCACCGCCAACGCGCTCTACAATCTGGACTCCGGCCATGGGGCCGAGTGAGCCAAGCGGCGACTCGGATTGGGACCTCGCCGAGCGCGCGAAGCAGGGCGACGAATCCGCCTACGCGCGCCTCGTCGAGCGATACCAGGCGCCGATCCACGGATTCATCTTCCGTTCGGTGGGCGACGTGGAAACGGCTCGCGATCTGGCCCAGGAGGTTTTCGTTCGCGCGTGGTTCGCGCTGGCGCGGGTGCGTGCGAAGGCAAAATTTTCCACCTGGCTCTTCCAGATCGCCGTCAATCTCTGCCGCGACCACGTGAAGTCCAAGGCGACCCGCAATGCGCGCAACACGGAATCGTTCGCCCGCCGGGCCGACGACGAACGCGCCGAAGACCGCGAGTTCGCCTCGCCCGAGCTTTCCCCGGCCGAGGACGCGGAAACGCGCGAAGCCATTGACGCCTTGGAAGCGGAGATCCGTGCCTTGCCCGACGAGCTTCGATCCTCGTTTGTGCTCGGCGCGGTCGAGCACCAGCCCTACAAGGAAGTCGCCTCCGCGCTCGGACTTTCCGCCAAGGCCGTCGAGGTTCGCATCTACCGCGCGCGCCGTCTGCTGGGCGAGCGGTTGAGGCGGCTCGGGTTTCGAGTCAGCGAGTAGCGGACACTTTCCCGAGGGATTCGCGCGGGCTCGTCGTTCCACTTGGTCACATGAGAGGATTTCTTTGCGCCGTTCTGCTTTGGCCGGGGTGGCTGGCGGCCGAAACCATGGATTTTTCGCAGGCGCAAAAATACGCGCTGTTCAACAATCCCTCGATCAAGGCCGCGTATCACACCATCGGGCAGGCACGGGGGCGGCTCCTCCAAGCCGGGCTGTGGCCGAACCCGGAAATCGACCTCGCCTACCGGTCCGACATTTTTTTTGGTGGCGATGGGCAAGATCGCATCGCGGCCGGCCTCACGCAGCGGCTGCCGTGGAGCGGTCGGCTCGCCCGGGCGCAAACCGTCACCCGCGTCGAGGTCGCGATTGCCCTCGCGGAGGTGCGCGACGAGGAACGTCGGCTCGTTCAGGAGGTGCAGATGACCTTTATCGACGCCCTCGCCGCCGCCGAGAAGGCCACGGCGCTCCAGCGGCTGATCCGCTCCGTCGATGCCCTGATCTCGCTCAACGAGGCCCGGCGACAAGCGGGACAGGCCTCCGCCATCGCAGTCAATCTCGGCAAGGTCGAAAAGGAGGGTTTGCGTCAACGCCTGGTGGCCTTGGAGACGGACGAGGAAGCCGCCCTCGCCACGTTGAAGGGGTTGCTTGGGATGGGGCCTGATGCCGCGCTGACCGTGAAGGGCTCGCTGAGCGAGGTCATCGCGTCCCTTCGGCGGAGCACTGGCTCACGAAAACTCTACCGCCCCGATCTGGTCCGCACTTCGCTCGAGGTGGACGCCGCGGCGGCGGAAGCCGCTCTGGCGCGGGCCGAGGTGTGGGAGGACATCACGGTCGGCGTCGAATACGAATTCGAGCGCACGCTCGAGGAGGACGCGCTGATGAACGAAAACTTCCTCGGCTTCCGTGTCGCGATCCCCCTCCCGGTCTGGAATCGCAATCAGGGCACTCTCGCCGAGAAATCCGCCGCGCAGCAGCGAGCCCGCCAAAGTCTGATCGCCCGGCAGGTCGCCATCGAGGCCGAGATCAATGCCGCCCGGGTGCGCGCGGTGAAGTCCGCCGCCGTCGCCGCCCTCATCCGCAAGGACTCGCTTCCCCTGCTCGACGAAACGCGCGGCGTCCTGGAAAGCGCGATCCAGACCGGGCAAGCCGATACGACCGAGGCGATCACCCTCACGAATCAGGAAATCGAGCAGCGCCTTTTCCACGTCGAAGCGCTCGCCACGGAGGCCACGGCCCTCAGCACGGTCGAGGGAGCCCTCGGCGCGAACACGTTTCTGAACCGCGACATCTTCACCAACACTCTGCATGAAAACGCCGCGAGCCGTCGGAACCGCTAACCTCTTCGTTCTCGTTGCCGCGGGCTTCCTCTCGCTCGCGACTGCACATGCCCACGAGGGGCACGAGCACGCCCCGCAGCTCGGCGATGCCGGTGCATTCACCGGCGGACCAGTCGAACTCACCGACACCGCAATTTCCAACCTCGGCGTCGAGACCGTCGAGGCCGAAATCGTCGAACTTCGCCCGAGCGTTCAGTTGGTCGCGCAGGTCGAACCGCTCCCCGAGAACGTCGCCCAAATCACCCCGCGCTTCGAAGGAACGGTCGGGGAGATCCTCGTCAAGCTGGGCGAGACCGTGAAAGCCGGCCAGCCCCTGCTTCGCGTTGTTCCGCGCACGATCGGCAACCCCGATGTCGTATTGAAGTCGCCGCTCGACGGCGCGGTCACCGCCGTCAACGTGACCCTGGGACAAGCGTTCTCGCCCGACGCGGTGCTGATGGTCGTCGGAGACTATTCCAAGGTTCTCGCCCGGGGCACCGCCTACGAAAACCCGGAAGTCCTCGCGCTGAAGATCGGCGATCCCGCCACCCTCACCGTCGATGTTTTCCCCGGCCACCGTTTCGACGGCGCGATCCAGCGGTCGGATGTCGGGCTGGAATCCGAATCGAAGACCTTCGAGGTCTATGCCTTGATCGACAACCACGACGGCAAGCTTCGCCCGAACCTCCTCGGCCAGCTTTCCGTGGGCGTGGGCAAGGCCCAATCGGTGCTCGCCGTGCCGGAAAAGGCGATCCTCGGCGACCTGGGAAATCTCTTCGTCTTCGTGCGAGACGGCAAAGTCTTCGAGAAACGCCCCGCGCGCCTAGGCATTCGCTCCGGCGGCCAAGTGGAAATTCTCGAAGGCGTCTTCCCCGGCGAGCAGGTGGTCACCCGGGGCAACTACCAACTCCAGTTCGCGACCAGCGCTGCGGCGAAGAAACCGGAGGCCGCCGCCCCCGCCGGGGAGCCCGCCGAGCCGGGCTTCCTCAACCGGAGCCTCGCCCTCGGCGTGGCCATCGGAATCGCCCTCACCCTCGTGCTCGCCCTGCTGATGCCGCGCCGTCGCGCGGCGTGAACCAATGTTCGACCGCCTCATCCAGTTTTCCCTTCGCAACCGGCTGTTCGTCGTCGCCTTCGCGGCGCTTGTCATGGCCTACGGCGGATACATCCTCACGAAGCTGCCGGTGGACGTCTTCCCGGACCTGAACCGCCCGACCGTTACCATCTTCACCGAGGCGGAGGGCCTCGCGCCCGAAGAAATCGAAACTCTCGTCACCTTTCCCATCGAGACGGCCATGAACGGCGCGACCGGCGTGCAGCGCGTGCGGTCGAACTCGACCATCGGCCTCTCGCTCGTCTTCG
Source organism: Terrimicrobiaceae bacterium (assembly GCA_033763515.1). Classification (GTDB taxonomy): domain Bacteria; phylum Verrucomicrobiota; class Verrucomicrobiia; order Chthoniobacterales; family Terrimicrobiaceae; genus JANRKJ01. Next base: position 155,939 of record JANRKJ010000025.1, read on the forward strand.
TCGAATTCGACTGGAACACCGACATCTATCTCGCCCGCCAGATCGTCACCGAAAAACTCCAGCAGGTCGCCGCGCAACTGCCGGCCAACACCAAGCCCGTCCTCGGCCCCATCTCCTCCATCATGGGCGAGATCATGCTTGTAGGCCTCACCAGCGAAAACCCGAAGGTCACCTCGATGGACCTCCGCTCCATCGCCGACTGGCAAATCCGCCAGCGTCTGCTCTCCATCTCCGGCATCGCCCAGATCACCGTCATCGGCGGCGACCTCAAGCAATACCAAATCCTCGTCGATCCCTACAAACTCCAGCACTACGGCGCGAGCCTCCACCACGTCGAGGAAGCCGCGCGCAACGCGAACGTCAACGCCACCGGAGGCTTCCTGCTGCGCGACTCCACCGAGGGCCTCATCCGCAACCTCGCCCGCGTCAAATCCGTGGACGACCTCGAGCAATCCGTCCTGCCCGGCGACCGGGCGCTCCCGCTCACCATCGGCGACGTGGCCGACGTGCGCCTCGGCGGCCCGCTCGCCAAGCGCGGCGACGCCGGCGTCAATGGCAAGCCCGCCGTCATTCTTTCGATCCAAAAACAGCCCGGTGCCAGCACGACCCAGCTCACGGACCTCATCCAGGCCGAGCTGGACAAAATCCAGGCCACCCTGCCCGAAGGCGTGAAAATCCACGCCGAGATCTTCCGCCAGAGCGAGTTCATCCACCGCGCGATCACCAACGTCGAAGAAGCCCTGCGCGACGGCTCCATCCTCGTCGTCATCGTCCTCTTCCTCTTCCTGCTGAACTTCCGCACCACGTTCATCACCCTCACCGCCATCCCGCTCTCGATGCTCATCACGGCCATCGTCTTCCACGCCTTCGGGATGAGCATCAACACCATGACCCTCGGCGGCCTCGCCGTCGCCATCGGCGAACTCGTGGACGACGCCATCGTGGACGTGGAGAACGTCTTCCGCCGCCTCCGCGAGAACCGCCACGCCGCCGCGCCCCGGCCCGCCCTGGAGGTCATCTCCCGCGCCTCCAGCGAGGTGCGAAACTCCATCGTCTTCGCCACCATCATCGTCGTCCTCGTTTTCATCCCGCTCTTCGCCCTCGGCGGCATCGAAGGCCGCATCTTCGCCCCGCTCGGCATCGCCTACATCACGAGCATCATCGCGTCGCTGTTCGTCGCCGTCACCGTCACCCCCGCCCTGTGCTCCTACCTTCTGCCCGGGATGAAGCGCATGGAACACGCGCGCGATTCCTGGCTCGTCCGCAAAATCAAGGGCGCGGAGGCCCGCCTGCTCGGCTGGGCCGTGCCGCGCACGACGCCGATCCTCCTCCTCGTCGCCCTCGCCTTCCTCGCCGCGGTCGCCGTCGTGCCTTTCTTCGGCCGCGAGTTCCTGCCGCCCTTCAACGAAGGCAGCGTCACCATCAACCTCGTCTCCGCGCCGGGCATTTCGCTCAAGGAATCCAACCGCATCGGCGCCCTCGCCGAGAAACTTATCCTCGAAGTGCCCGAAGTCTCCATGACCGGCCGCCGCACCGGCCGCGCCGAACTCGACGACCACGCCGAGGGCGTCCACGCCACCGAGATCGAGGTCGAACTCAAACCATCCTCCCGCAGCCGCGCCGTCATCCTCGACGACATCCGCACCCGTCTCGACACCATCCCCGGCATCGGGGTCAATCTCGGCCAGCCCATTTCCCACCGCATCGATCACCTCCTCTCCGGCGTGCGCGCCCAGATCGCGGTCAAGCTTTTCGGCGACGACCTCACCACCCTGCGCGAAAAGGCCGAGGAAATCCGCGCCGTCATGAGCGCCGTGCCCGGCGTGGTGGACCTCCAGGTCGAGAAGCAGGTCCTCATCCCGCAGCTCCACGTCCGCATCGACCGGCAGCAGGCCAGGAAATACGGCGTCATGGCCGGCGAAGTGGCCGAATACGGCGAACTCGCCATGAACGGGCGCACCGTCGGCCAAATCCTCGAAGAACAACGCACCTACGATCTCGTCCTCCGGCTCACCGACGAAGCCCGCAACGACCCCGAAGCCATCAAGCGCATCCCCATCGACACGGTGGCCGGTCGCGTCCTCCCGCTTGGACTTCTCGCCGACGTGGAAGAGGCCAAAGGCCCGAACATCATCAACCGCGAAAACGTCCGCCGCCGCATCGTCATCCAGGCCAACGTCTCCGGCCGCGACCTCGTCAGTGCCGTCTCCGACATCCAAAAACGCATCGGCCAGGACGTCAAACTCCCCGGAGGCTACTTCGTCACCTACGGCGGACAGTTCGAAAGCCAGGCCACGGCCTCCCGCCTCATCGCCGTGCTCAGCCTCTTCTCGCTCGCGGGCATGTTCATCGTCCTCTACGCGCACTTCCGCAGCGTGATGTTCGCCGCCCAGATCATGCTCAACATCCCGATGGCCTTCATCGGATCCGTCATCGGCGTCTTCCTCATGGGCGGCACGATGTCCATTGCCACCATGGTCGGCTTCATCACCCTCACCGGCATCGCCGCCCGCAATGGCATCATGATGATCTCCCACTACCTCCACCTCATGGAGCACGAAGGCGAAAAATTCGACCTTAAGATGATCGTGCGCGGCACCCAGGAACGCCTCGTGCCCGTGCTCATGACCGCCCTCACCGCCGCCCTCGCCCTTGTGCCGCTCGTCATCGCCGCCGGCCAGCCCGGCCGCGAAATCCTCCACCCCGTCGCCGTCGTCATCTTCAGCGGCATCTTCTCCAGCACCCTCCTCGACTTCATCGTCACCCCCCTCGTCTTCTGGCGCTTCGGCCGCAAGAGCGTCGCCAAACTCCTCCCCCAGGCCGTGGCGGGGTGACCCAAGCCAAGGCCGCGAGATGTTCCATGCAGACCGCTCGCCACCCGCAAGCTATCGAGCCCGCACAACGATGAGTGGCAGAATGAGATGATGGCACTCAAACTGGCTTGGATACGTCTTCCCATGCGGAACCTCGCGAACGTGCCGGGAAATCCTGTGACTGCGCGCCGCGTGCTGGGGACAGGGAACCAAAGGGGCTGGAAGAGTCGCGCTGACCCGCTCCAAAGTCACGGACACTTCCCCCTGGAATAGAAAACCCAACATTGCTCCAGAATTTGAAAATGGCGCATAAATGCAGGTTAGAAACGCATTCCTGACATCGGCCGCGTATTCCGATACCGCTCCTGCCGTCCGCAACACCTTCGCCTCACATGGCCATTGAACCAATGGGTTTTCAAACCACACAAATGCCAGATCGTATTGCGGTGGCCGACTCGGGCGAAGCTCACAGGTCTCCAGTTCCCAACTTTCGTGGCGGAGCAGGAACCCGGCGAATCCGCCCCGCTCGGCGATGATCATTTGGATTTCATCGTGAAGCAACGCCGTGACGCTGCGTTCCAATTGAATATCGGCATCCTCCACGTTGACTTGTGAAAGCTTTGCGGAATGCAGTCGATCGTATCCTTCCCAGAGCAGCGCCAGCAGTTGAGGAACGACCTCTTGAGGCCAGAGGCGGATAAGGTTTTGCGCCGACGGAAGAGCCGCAAGCGCATGAGGGAGGGATTGTCGAAATCGGCTCACAGGCAGCTTGTCAAGTTGACCGTGCCGCGGGTCGCTTGCCATCGTTCTCGCGCGACAGCCCAAATGACGCAATGGCGGACGACAACCCATCTGCTGTTGATAATGCGAGCGAGCGGGTCCAATACCGGCGTTGACGCGGGCGAACGAGGTAAAGCGTGGGCACCGGTCCGTCTTCGGAATCAAAAGACTGAATAGCCTCAATAACCCGTTGAAACGTCACCCCACTATCGGCGGGGCGCATGATTGATTCATAGCATCGACCGAGGAGAGCAATTAACTCAGGTGAGGCGATCTGGTGATGGGCAATGGTTTGATCACGAGCCCAATCGAGGTGAATAGCCACCAGCTGAACTGACGCATTTCTTTCGTCAGTAGCTTCAAAAATAGTGGCACAAACGCGTTTGTCCGCGCCAAATGTGGCTTTCAGTGACTGACAAAATGTCTCGCAGTAGGAAATCAACTCAGCCGGTTTAACGGAGTGATGACCCGGAGGATCGCCGGAGATGCGCTGGGCGTCCGGGAAGACAATTTCGTGAAGGTCTTGAATGAGAATTTTTTCGGCCTGGCTGATACCCAGGAGAGTTTCAACCTTGTCGTCTATTGCCTTGTAACCTGCTTTCACAATACCCGGCAGTTCTGCCGCGTTGAAAGAAATCACCGGCATTCGTCGAAGCTCTGTCTCCGTGGCCTTCGGAATAAATCCCGAAAATTGCCCTGCGCTGAGAGCAAACCAGTAAGGCGCAAACCGGCTGTTCAGCAACAGCCAAAGTCCCGCCAACGCATTCTCGTCTCCATTTAGAGCTCTGACACTGACGTAGCTATCCGAACACAATGCACCCCGCCCTTGCTCATCCGGCTCTACAAGCGCGGCTTGGAGGCGATTCAAACCGGCACGCCAACTCTGCTTAAAGATCAGTTGCGGAGGATCGAATGCAGAAAGCTCCTGTCGACGATGAACCAAGGGGTTATCGTTTGTATCCAAGGCTTCCGCTTCTAGCCGAAGAAGAATGCCCTCTGGAAATCGCGGGCTCGACAATATTTTTCTTCCAACAATCTCGGCATGCTCAACGTGGTCCTTTTTGCCCCTGATGAGCCCTTCCTTTGCTACCAACAGTCCTGCTTTCTTAAGGTCATCAAGCGAACGCCGCTTGGAGAGACGACGGATTAACTCGAGGTCTCTTCTCCCACCCCACATAAGAGCCGTCCACACCAAAGGATCAATCGCGGCCTCTCCATGTTGGACGAAATGAATGTCGTGCGAGGCTATGACCGTCCTTAGTCGATCCTCAGGAGTTCCCAGAGGTTTCGGAACGACATAGGCAAGTTCCGTTGTGGGACGCGTTGATTTTGGTTGAAAAGTCACGATGCACGCCGGGCCGATCGCTGCGGAAAAAAGCTCCCGACGAATGGCGGAGAGGTTGATGACCTCCTGAAATCGAAAATTATGAAAAAGCTTTTTCCGGAACTCGCGCGTTGGTCGAGTGCCATTGAGAAGCAGGCCGCCCGGCTGAATCATGCTGACCCGGCCATCGGCTTTGGCCAGCCGCGCAGCTTTCGCAAGAAAGACCGGGCCGTGATCCTTGCCGGGAGCGGTCCATCCATGCGCGCGCGCCCACTCCTGCGCGCCGCTGCGACCGTTATCGGCAGAACTCTTTCCCCAAGGTGCGTTTCCGATCACCAAGTCAAACGTCGCGGCGTCAGAGGCGGTGCAAAAAGGAGCCTGCCCTTCACGGAAAAAATCACTGGCAATCAGGTTGACCCCCCGGAGAGGAGGGAAGATGCGTCGGGAGTTCCAGTAATGTTTGGGGTCGAGGGCGTCGCACATCGCCAGATAAAGACTAAACGAGGCGACCCGAACGGCGTGGGGATTGATATCCACCCCGAAAAGTTGCTTTTGAAGAATGTCCCGCAGATCGGTGGGTTTCGGATCATTTCCGTTCCGGTTTTTCCAACGATGGATCAGACGCTGAAAACTCTTTACCAGGAAAATCCCGGAGCCGCAGGATGGATCGAGAATACGCAGCGGAGCGCAGTCTCCTTCCCAGGGCAGCACGGCATCGAGCATGAAATCCACGAGATGCCCCTTTGTGTAGTAAGCTTTATCCTTTTCCGGAGGGCCGACAAAAATCTCGTAGATACTGCTGACCAACTCCAATGGGATGGCATCGAAAGAATACTGACTCCAGAGGAACTGTTGCCGACTCGACACGTCTTCTCTGCCGGAAATAAAGCTGGCCAGCTTTTTGAGATGCTCCGGCTGGACGAGTTTTTTTTCCGCCTCCCACTCGCGGGCACGATCCTCCTCGCTGTCCGCCTTGCCCGGAAAGAGATCGCCGTTGAAACGATCATTGAGCCATAGAAAGAAGGCGTAGGTATCTTCATAGTGCTCAAGGAGGGACTCGAACGTCGGATGCTGCTCTCGCAGCACCCCGTCCGCTGCGAGTTGGCGGAGCTTGTCCGCGTGCAAAGCCGGTCGGCCAGCCGAGTCTTTCCGCTGGAAGAGAAACTGAATGAAGATGAGCCGGGCCAACAGATCGTGGCAGGTATCCTCAGGCAGTCCCATCGACTTCGTCAGTTCATCCCGAACGGCTAGAAGATTGTTGAGCAGCACCCAATCCAACCGGCCTTCAGGCTGGAACATCTTTGGACTCTGCGCAAAGTGCTGTCCGGCCAGCAGGTTGACCCAGTGCAACGAACTCAGGGCGGCTTCCTCAACTGGCTCCAAAGTGGAATCCAGTGCAGCGCGGTCCCGCAGCGGGAAGGACGCGACGACCCGGCCTCCGAATGTTTCGCCGTCGTTCGGATCTTCGGCTCCCGGAGGAACGCAACACGACCACGCCAGCACGCGGGTCGGCTCGATGGTTATCAGCAATGGCGCGTGGGAGAAATTCCATGCCAGTCGATGCGCTTCGAGCAACGCAGCCTTGCTGGCGTGAGTCGGAAAATCGCAGACGACGGCGACCGGTGTTTCGGTGCGATCAGCCGACGAGTCGGGAAAGAGCACGCCCGTCGTGACTGCCTCCTGGCCGCTCGCCCCAAGCGCGGAGCGTAAGTTGCGCCCAATGCGTGCGGCGGCCAGGCCCGCAAAGACGCGGGGGCCGGCTCCGGTCGGCGAAGAAATCTTCTCGGGAGTGGGCCAGCCGAGTTCCGTGTGGGCGCGCGCGAGATTCATGACGAGCCGCTACAAGACCTGCCCGATCCAGATCACCAGTCCAACGAAGCGCACGGGTAGGGAGGGATCATCCAACGGCATGTCCTCCGGGATATAGCGAGGATTGTCGCTAATGAGTCGGACACTGCGCGCTCCAAGAAGCTGAATACGTTTCACCAACACATCGTCGCCCCGCTTGATCACGTGAATCCCCTCGCGAGGGTGCTGGACAGATCGATCAAGGAGCAGCAGCGCACCATTTCGGATTGTCGGCTCCATGCTGTCACCCCGCGTGAGCAAAGCGCAAAGGTTGGTGGATGTCACGCCGCTCTGCCGCCGAATTTGGGAGATGGGAAGCGCGATTCGCTCGCTGGCCGCGTCGTGTTCTGGAGCGATCAGTCCCGGACCGGCGCTTGCCTGGAGATCGAAGAACTGAACGCCAGAGTCCATTTCCGACTCCAGTCGATCCGGCGAGCCCTGCCCGGTCGCCAGCCAGTCGAGCGTAACCCCGCCCGCCCGGGCAATGGCTGCCGCCGAGGCAAGGTTTGGAGCGCTTTCGTCGGAAAGACATCGGCTGACAATGCTCGCGCTAACTCCCGCCTTTTCCGCAAGCCGCGAAGGTCCGCCACAGCGGTCAGACAAAATGCGCAAACGGCCAGCCAGTCCGACCGGGCTTTTCTTGCGTTTGAGGGAGTCTGCCATGCAAGAATGACATCTAGAACGGCGAGTTCGCAAAATCCAGCCGAAAAAGTGAGAAAAATTTCTGAAAGAGGCATCGGACGTGACCATTTTCTTGTTTTCTTCGATCAGTTGTCGGTAATGCCTTGACAGTTAGCAGAAAATATCGGCAATTACCGATGTATGCACGATCTCATTTTGTTTTCCAAGGCGCTCGCCGATCCGACCCGCGTTCGGATCTTGGG